>CAWHYW010000001.1:0-68579 GCA_963833675.1 Bryobacteraceae bacterium
CTCTAGAAGGTGGAGGATTTCTTCTAAACAGTGGATGGAAGCTGAAGCCGGCAGGCAAGCAGGTGCAACTCGATACGTTTCCTATGTCATCGGCGATGTCCAAGGATGGCAAGTATCTGCTCGTCCTGAACGGCGGTTACAAGCCGCCCTCTGTCAGCGTCCTGCAAGTCGACACGATGCACGAGACGAGTCGTGCACCGCTAGAGGATGGCTGGTTGGGATTGACCTTCTCCCCTGACGGCAAGCATGTGTATGTGGGCGGCGGATCTCGCGCATGTGTCTACGAGTTCAACTGGACCGACGGCAAGCTGGAGCGTGCGCGTACCTTTCAGATTGTTCCCGATGACAAGCGAACGCATACGGATTTTATTGGTGACGTGGCCGTGTCTCCGGATGGGCACATACTTTACGCGGCCGGTCTGTATCACAACGCCATTCATGTGATTAATTTGCAGTCCGGGCGAGTCATCGAGAAATTCGCGACGGGTCGCCGTCCTTATCGAGTCCTGGTTCACCCCGACAACAAGTCATATTTCGTGACGAGTTGGGCTGACGGGTCTCTTTATCATCACAACGCCGTCAACGGACAGCGGCTGGACGTCGTGCGCCTTGGCCAGCATCCAACCGATCTCGTTTGGCGGTCCCGAAAATCGAACGAGACCGGTGAAGAACAGGCGCAGTGGACCGGGCGTCTCTTTGTCTCGGCCGCCAATACGAACAACGTTTATGTCGTGGGTGTGTCGGAGAGCAAAGATCTAAAAATGATCGAGTCCATCAACGTCGCCATGACCTCGCGGCAGCCCGCGGGCATGACGCCGACCGCGCTCGCGATGAATGCGGATCAATCGCAGCTCTTCGTGGTCTGCTCAGATGCGAACGCTATAGCAGTTGTGGACATTTCCGAAGCATCGAGCTCGGTACTTGGCTTCGTGCCCACCGGATGGTATCCAACGGCTGTCCGATCACTCGCGGATGGCCGCCTGGTGATTTTGAACGGCCGCGGACTGCGCAGCTTCCCGAACCCAAAAGGCCCAAATCCGAGCGTTCGCCCCGCTCCTGTGCACTTGGGTGGCTCTCTTGTGGAGTACGTTGCAAGACTGCAGACCGGCACAGCTTCAGTGATCGATCCATTCAACGAAGAAGCTCTGGAGAATTACACCAAGACTGTTCTAAGCAACTCTTCATATCGGGACGAACGGCTTGAGCAGGCCGACGTTCCCGCCGGTAATCCGGTACCCGCGCGGCCGGGCGGCCCTTCGCCAATCCAGCACGTAATTTATATCGTGAAAGAGAATCGAACCTATGACCAGGTGTTGGGCGATCTCGGCAAAGGAAATGGCGATCCTTCCTTGACGCTCTTTGGCGAGACGTCCTCACCGAATCACCACAAGCTCGCGCGCGAATTCGTGCTCTTCGACAATTTCTACGTCAATTCCGACGTTAGCGCCGAAGGTCATAACTGGTCGACGGCTGCGATCGCAAGCGACTACGTTCAAAAGATGTGGCCGAACAGTTATGGAGGACGAAGAAAGCACTACGATTACGAGGGCGGTGAACCGGCGGCGCTGCCACCCGCCGGCTATATCTGGACGAATGCTGTTTCCGCCGGACTGACTATTCGGAATTACGGATTTTGGGCCACGAACCTTGCCCAGCCCGCGGCAGGAGGGCGTCAGATTGAGGGCCTGCGTGATCCGCTGCTGGCAAAATACACGAACATGAACTATCGCGCCTTCGATCTGAATTACCTCGATATCGATCGCGCCAAGGTCTTCATCTCCGATCTGCAGGAATTCGAGAGGAGCGGGACGATGCCGAAGCTGATGTTTATGCGGCTCGGCAACGATCATACGTCTGGAACCGCGGCCGGTAAGATTGCCCCATTGTCAGCAATGGCGGATAACGACGCCGCGCTGGGCATGATCGTGGAGGCGGTTTCAAAGAGCAAATTCTGGCCGCAAACAGCGATCTTTGTCCTCGAAGATGACGCGCAGAATGGACCGGACCATGTCGATTCGCATCGATCTCCCGCATTTATCCTGTCCCCTTATACACGGCGCGGAGGCTTCATCGACAGCTCGATGTACAACACGACTTCGATGCTGCGAACGATGGAGTTGATCGTCGGCCTTCGTCCAATGACGACCTTCGATGCGGGCGCCAGACCGATGTCGAATGCCTTCACGGCAAAGCCCGATGCACGCCCTTATGCGGCCGAGCCTGCGCGCATTCCTCTTGACGATCGAAATCCGGAACTGTCGGCCACGGCTGCCAGATCTGCTCGTCTGGATTTCACCGAAGCGGATCAAATCGATGATGACGAACTGAACGACATCCTCTGGCGCGCGATTCGGAATTCGGAGCCTCCCGCTCCGGTCAGGAGTTACTTCTCGCGCTGATGCCGCACATCTACGTCTGCTTCCTGTGGCACATGCACCAGCCCTTCTACAAGGACCTGATGACAGGCGAGTATAGGCTGCCATGGACGCGCATGCACGCGCTCAAGGACTATTACGGGATGGTAAAGGTGCTCGAGGAATTCCCGGAGGTCAGGCAGACCTTCAATCTGGTTCCTTCCATGCTGGTGCAGATTGAGGAATACGCGAGCGGCCTCGCGGTCGATCCATTTCTGCGAACAGCTCTGAAACCCGCCGAGCAGCTCACCGAAAACGAGCAGTCCTTCATCCTCCAGTATTTTTTTCAGGCGAATCCGTCGCGGATGATCTATCGATACCCACGATATGGCGAACTCTTCGATCAATGGCTTTCCTCCGGAAAAAATGCAAGCCGGGCGCGCCGTCTGATGAATCGTCAGGCGTTTCGCGATCTGCAGGTACTCTCCCAGTTGGCATGGTTCGATGAAGAGTTTTTGGAAAACGACAAGGACGTTTCCGGCTTGGTCCGCAAAGGTCGTGATTTCACAGTTGACGAGCAGCAAGTGCTCGGCCGCAAGCAGATCGAGGTGATCGGCAAGGTAATCCCGGTTTACCGCGAGTTCGCCGCCCGTAAGCAGATCGAAGTATCCACGACCCCGTTTTATCACCCGATACTGCCGCTCATCTGCGATAGCCAGATAGCGGAAGTGGCTCACCCCTATGTGCCTCTCCCGCCCCGGTTCCGGTACCCGCAGGACGCGCGACATCAGCTGCAAACCTCGTGCGTCTACATGGACAACCGCATCGGTATTCATCCGGCTGGTCTCTGGCCATCGGAGGGATCGGTTTCGGATGAAGTGTTGCACCTGGCCGCAGAGACGGGTTTCCAATGGTTCGCAACGGACAACGGAGTCCTTGGCCGCACGCTCAGACAGGATCCTGTTCCGTCTGTGACGTACCGACCCTACTTGTGGAAGCAGGGCGAGCACCAGATGCACGGGATCTTCCGTGATCATTACCTCAGCGACTTGATCGGATTCGTGTACGCGCGAATGGGCGCCGGCGAAGCTGCAGGACATTTCCTCGACCGCATTCGTGACAACTGCCGGCCGATCCTGCACAGCGGCCGCGATGCGCTTGTACCGATCGTTCTCGATGGGGAAAACGCCTGGGAATACTATGAGCTCGGTGGCAGGCCATTTCTAAGGGAACTCTATCGACGTATCAGTAACGACCACGATATGTCTGCCGTTACAGTGTCCGATGCGCTCTCACGGGTACAGGAACAGGAGCTTCAAGGGATCTTCCCAGCTTCCTGGATCAATGCGAATTTCGATGTCTGGATCGGCGCGGAGGAAGATAACAAGGCCTGGGAATACCTTTTGCGCGCGCGTCAGACATACGACAGCGTCATTCATTCGCCGGAGGGAGCGGCGATATCGGAAGAGCGAAAGCATCTCGCTTATGAAGAGTTGCTGATTGCCGAGGGAAGCGACTGGAACTGGTGGTATGGTCCGGAGCATGATTCCGCGAACCGTCCGGAGTTCGATCAGCTTTTTCGTGATCATTTAGCGAATGTCTACACAGCTCTTGGCTTGACACCTCCGGAAGATCTATCGAGGACACTCCTCAAGTTCACGGCCACGGAGTTCCATGAGCCGCCGACCGGCCCGGTCAAGGCCATAGTTGATGGGCAGGTTACGTCTTACTTTGAGTGGCTCGGTTCCGGAGTATATCGCGTGGATCAGCGAACGGGCGCTATGCACGGGCAGCGCTTTTTCGTACATGAACTTCGGTACGGCAGCGACGGCCAAAGTCTGTTTCTGCGCCTCGATTTCGTCGAGAACTCCAACCTCCAAGGTACGGAGCTGCGCCTGAATGTGCAATCAGCGGCGGGGAGTTCGACCGTGTCTCACACTTTGCCCCTCAGCGGAACTTCCAATGGTATCGAAAGCTCATTTGGAAAAGTCTGCGAAGTACGGTTTTCGCTGGCATCTGCCGGGATTGCGATTGGCCAGGAAGTGCGATTCCAGCTCTCGCTTTGGCAAGGCGGCTTGCCCATGGATGCGCTACCGCCTCAAGGATGGATCGAGTTTTCGACCGCTGAACCGATGGAGTGGATGATCTGATTATTTACGAGCCGAATAGCGATTCAAGGCGCTGATCAGCGAAGCGGCCGCTCGACGCGGGCTGCTTTGACACGATATCCCGCGTGCTGACATCTTTGCCGTAAAGGTCTTTGTTAACGTCGTCATCAGGTCGCAGCGTCGCTCCTTTCAGCGATATGCCTGCGAACACGCCGCGGCTGCGCGACCAGCTCAGCATTTCGGCGTGCATCAGCGCGTCGGTTTCGGCGGTCGATGTCCGGCCAACAGGACCTGCCGCAACGGACGCATCTCCCCCGAGAGTGAATTTGCTGGACATAAGCTTTTCGGCTCCCCGCTTATTCAATACCAGCATCACGACATCGGTCTCCGAACCGCCGATCTGAAATCCGAAGCTTCCGCCTTCCATCCGGACCGCCGCGGGAGCGGACCAGCCTGCCTTCTCCTTACGGCATGTGAAGTAGCCGCGGCCAAAATTGGCTCCTACGATGAACGCTCCTTTCTTCATGCCGGGCACGATTACTACACACTCGGCCTTCTGCAGGAGGTCCTGCGGTATCGCCCGATCCGAGGTAGCCATGATCTCTTTAAATACGGCGGCGGAACTCTCTAATCTTTCGGCTGCCGTTTCGGCATGAACCGCGTAAGCTAATGAGAGTAGTGTGAGTATAATTCGTGTCATTCGTTGATGCACCTATCTTCATTCAGTGAGTTCAACTTGTCAACGCGTGGCGTTCGAAACCGTAAACTGCCGGGACGAGTCGTATTTATATGAGAACGCTTGCCGCACTTGTGCTAGTACTGTCTCTCGCCGGCTTGGCCAGCGTCTCGCAATCGGATTACCTCAGCGCAAAGCGTAAATTTCAGGCATTGGACAAGCAGCCTCCGAAACCCGGCACTCGAGTCACGCTCACCTCCGCGGAAATCAATGCCTACGTCCAAACGGAACTCCCGAGAGTGGGTCCTCCGGGTGTTCGCAATCCCAGTGTGGAATTACTTAGCGGCAACACAGCAACCGGTCGCGCTCTGATCGACTTCCTCAAACTGCGTTCCGCACAGGGGAAGTCGACGAATTGGCTGATGCGTAAGCTTTTCGAAGGCGAACGCGAAGTGGCGGTTACAACCCGGATTAGGTCGGGTGGCGGACAGGCAACCGTGGATCTGGAGCGGGTAGAGATCTCGGGCATTGCGATTGAGGGCGCCACGCTGGACTTCATTATTGAGAATTATCTAAAGCCGAACTACCCGGATGCCAAAATTGGACAGCCATTCGCACTGCACAAACACGTAGACAGGATTGAGGTCGCGCGCGGCGTCGCGTACATCATTACTCGCTGATCTACATCGGTGTCAGCAGCCGGGACTCGGCGCCGATGAAGATCGGCCGCGGAACAGTCTCCGAGGCCGGCAGACTGAGCAGACGCGGCTGGATCACGAGGACCAGTTCACCCTGATCGTGATCCTTCGTCGTCCTTCCAAGGAGCGGGCCAATCCCAGGAATGCGAACTACTCCGGCAAGACCGCTAAGCGCTGTGGCGGTAGTGTTGTTCATGAGGCCGGCCACTATGGCGGACTCATCGAATCGGAGCCGGACATGATTGAGGAATTTGCGATTCGAGATTACGGGAATCCCGTTGAAATTGGTATTGCCCAGAAGCTTGAATTCCGCTTCTACATCAAGCGATACTTCTCTGCTGTCATGCACCTTGGGAGTGATCTTCAAAACGAGGCCAAGATCTTCGAAGTTGAATGACGGCGGTGGTGTGTATACCTTCTCTCCGGGTACCGTTTTGCCGAAATAGCCCATAGTCATGATGGGATATTTGTCACCGACGTGGAAATTTGCGGCCTGTCCGTCGAGGGTCCGAATTTCCGCTTTCAAGATGCTCTGGCCTACTGACTTGCTCCACGTGGCGAGCAAGTTCATCGACGTTATGCCGATTCCCAGATAGGTCAGTCCGCCCCCAAAAGTGAGGAAATTCGTAAAGCCCGGAGGGATAAAACGAAGATGCTGGCCAATGTCGCCAAACGGCACAAGCGGGAATACGGCTGGCAGGTCCAGGCCCAGGCCGAGCGATGTAGTCTTTGTAACATTGATTAATTCAACGTCAATCGCGACCTCCGGCTTGTGATGCATGAGCTGGTAGAGTACAGCCTCGGCCGGGCGAACTTTTGAAGCGCGATCCCGGAAGATGACGAGCCGTTGCGCCGAGTCGATGGCGAACCGCTGAATTTCCATCAACTGTTGAACGGATCGTCCGAGTTCTTGTGCCTCCTGAAGGGTAACCGGCTCAGGAATCGGAATCGTGACGGCAACGTGATTCTCGGTTTCGCGCCTCTTCTGTTCCGTGTCCTTCACAACCATGAAGACGCGATTGCTGATCGGCACGATGAACGAGCTACTCACGGTCATCAGCGTATAGAGGGCTTCCCGGTAATCCGCTTGTGTTAGCCGTAAACGGATGTCTTTGACCGGTTGATAATCGCCGTCGAAAACCACATCCATACCGTACTGCTTCGCTACTTGTTCGAACAGGGTCTTCGAATCGGCTCGAAGGTCGAAATCGTGGAGGCTCGGGTTTGCGTTCAACTCAAAGGGTGGTTGAGGTTTTCGAGCTTCTTCAACCTCCTTCGGAGTGGCCAAGGGAAGCGGTTCTTCCGCGGCCCCATCGCCCGAATCGGTGGACACCGCAAAAACGGGCATCACGTTGGCGATTCTCGCCGCCCTGGTGCGGAGAGCTTCGGCGCGCACCCAATAATCGGTGTGCCCAGGATCGGCGGCCGCAGCCTGCGCGTACAACACATAGGCCCGCGGAATATCTCCTTCTTTCTCGGATTTCCGGGCCTGCTTTGCCAGTTGACGCGCGGATACGCCTGTTCCGCCGCCTGATACAAGCGGACAGAACACGACTGTCAAGAGCAAAAAGACCCTGAAAAGCCTCAAACAGTAATGACGAACGTTGACGCCCAGGCGTGTATCTCTCCGCCGACCGATGGCTTATAAAGTTCGCGTTCCGGCTTACCGATGATCCTTTCAATGGCTACGTTTGCACCAGTCCGTCCGGCGTTTGCTCCCGCTCCTCCCCAAAATATTGAAGACTTGGGGGTCTCGCAGGCGCTCGTTCTCGATCTGATGCTGCGACGCCTATTGCTGGAGGGCTATTCCACTCTGGCTTCTCTCAGCGACAAGCTTAAGGTCTCGGTACCGATCATTGACACGGTTTTCCGCCACATGCGTCAACAGCAACTCGTTGAAATCAAAGGCATGATCGGGAACGATTACAACTTTTCGCTCTCCGGCTCGGGTAAGCAGCTTGCATCCGAGCGGTTTCAGGTCACCCAGTATGCGGGGGCGTGTCCGGTGGCCTTGAAGGACTATCACTCGGCGACCAGAATGCAAGCGGCGCAGGTCAACATCACGCGCAAAGCGCTGCGCGAAGCTTTTTCGGACTTGATTATCACCGATCGTCTGTTGGACAGCCTCGGCCCGGCGCTGATTTCGCAAAAATCGATCTTTATCTACGGCCCCACCGGGAACGGCAAGACGAGCCTGGCGGAACGAATGCTGCGCGTGTATCACGACGCGGTCTGATTCCGTATGCAGTGGAGGTCGACGGTCAGGTCATCGGCTTATATGACCCGGTTGTTCATCACAAGCTGGAGCATGATGATCCAACCATCGATCAGCGATGGATGCTTTGTCGCCGGCCCTGCATCGTGGTCGGTGGCGAATTGATCCCCAGCATGGTGGAACTGAGACTAGATGAGTCGTCAGGGATTTATGCGTCGCCGCTTCAGGTAAGGCGAACAACGGGATCTTCATCATTGACGACTTCGGACGACAACTGATGTCGCCACGTGACTTACTGAATCGATGGATTGTTCCCCTTGATCGCCGCGTGGATTATCTCTCTCTGCGGTATGGCGTCAAATTCCAGATCCCGTTCGAGGTTAGGGGTCTATTTTCGACAAACCTCGAACCCAGCGATCTCGCGGATGAAGCATTCTTGCGGCGCATCCAGAACAAGATCTACGTGGAGGCGGTGTCAGCGGAGGTCTTCGACACCATATTCCACCGCGTTGTGCAGGGCCGAAACTTCCCAGCCGAAACCGGTTCGGATGAATATCTCCGGCACTTGTGTCTGCGGGAGGGACGGGTGGAGTTGCGCGCCTGCTATCCAAATGACATGTGCGATATCATCGCCTCGATCAGCCATTATGAAGGCCGCCCGCCGGAGATCACTAAACCAAATCTGGAACGCGCCTGCGCGCTATATTTCTCCAAGCAATGGACGTGTGACACTGGTGGGCGGTGAAGGTAGGTCTCATCTCCACCTACGAACTTGGCCATCAACCGTTCGGACTGGCTTCTCCGGCGGCTTGGCTTCGAGCGCGCGAACACAAGGTTACGTGCGCCGATCTTTCGGTAGGAAGCCTGCCGTCGGTTCAAGTCCCGACGCCGACCTTGTGGCGTTCTATCTTCCGATGCACACTGCGACACGCCTCGCCGTGCCCGTGTGGAACGTGTGCGTCGCCTCAATCCCAATGCTCACCTTTGTTGCTATGGGTTATACGCGCCGTTCAACGAAAGCTATCTTCGCCAACTTGGCGTAGAGAGCATTTTGGGAGGAGAGTTCGAATCCGACCTGACGCGGCTTGCTGATGCCCTCGTTCCAATTTCGGAGACATCGTTAGAGCGACTATCCTTTTTAGTGCCCGATCGAGCACATTTGCCCGTGCTGTCGCGCTACCCGAAGTTGGTCTTGAATTCGGGCAAACGGCGAGTGGGGTACACCGAGGCGAGCCGGGGTGTAAGCACCTTTGCCGCCACTGTCCTGTCGTTCCGATCTACAACGGAACATTCCGAATCGTGCAGCCTGAGGTCGTGCTCGAGGATATTCGCCGTCAGATTGCCGCAGGAGCCGAACACATCACATTCGGCGATCCGGACTTCCTAAATGGACCGAAACACGCCAACCGGATCATCGAGCAGTTTCATGCTGAGTTTCCCTCGATAACCTACGACTTCACGGCGAAGGTCGAGCATTTGCTGGCTATCCGAATTGATTCCGACTCTGAAAGACACAGGTTGTTTATTTGTGACGACTGCAGTTGAAGCGGTGCAGGACGATATTCTCGAGAAACTCAATGAAGGCCACACGCGAGCAGATTTCCTTAATGCAGCCGCACTTTTCCGTCGCGCCGGTGTTACGCTCGCGCCTACGTTTATTCCATTTACGCCTTGGACGACGACCAGATCATTCTGTGATTTGCTCGACGCGATTCGCGAATTGGGCCTCGAAGAAAATGTCGCATCCGTGCAGTGGAGCTTGCGACTATTCATCCCGGCCTCGTCTCGTCTGCTTGAACTGGCGGAGATCCGCGAGGTAGTCGTGACATTTGACGAGAAGAAGCTTGTGCATCCGTGGCATCATCCCGATCCTGCCATAGATCAACTCGCGGAGCGTGTAAGCAGAGTTGTACGCTCAGGCATCGCTGCCCGGAAGTCCCGCACCGAGAGTTTTTATGAGATCTGGGAACTTGCTCACGGCCGACCCTTTTATCAGGACTTCCGACTACTCCCGCGCACGGTTATTCCGTACATGGAAGAGCCGTGGTTTTGTTGAAGCGAACCTACGGAAGAGCAGTTAGCTCTTCAAAGTCTTTAGTTAATCGCCTCCGACGCATACATCTCGTGGTATGTTTGCGCTGGCCGGCTCTGTGTAATATCGTACAGTGATGAATCGTCTCGGAATGCGGTTTGCGTTTTATCTGCATGTCACTCGGCACGGCTGCTACGATTTGGGCACAGCCGGACTGTGCCTCGGCGAATAATCTAAACAGCCTTATTGCATTCGGCTCTGAAGGCTGTATTTCCGCAAATACCTGGAAGATCTTTGACGTTGACTATATAGACCTGAAAACACAGATCGATCCCAACAAAATTGACCTGTCATTTGACAGCACAACCGATCGGTTTTCAATGGCACTATCGGGTGACGGACTCACCAACTTGATAGGAATTGACGTAATACTGAACTACTGGATATCGTCTGCCCAGCCAGCGAACTACCATACTGCTACCATGACGCTGGTTCCTCTTGGAGACTATGCTCCGTGGGTTCAGACATGGCTAGCAGCAAGTCCAGCATTCGGCGGCGCTGATCTAGATCATCACCAATTCTCCCTCTACGATCCGATAGTGCTGAACTACGATGTGCTGAGTAGAGGTTTGGCAAAACAGCAGATGCAATTTTTTGTGCTAGTTCAATCCATCGGCAACAATAATGTCAGTCGGGCCCAGCTACAAACGATCAATTTGACAAGTGAATACAGAGCGGATCTCTTTCTTCCAGAACCCTCAACTTTCGTGCTTGGTCTTTCTGGTCTAATAGCGCTGCCATTGCGATATCTGTTCGATCAGTATCCTCAAAATCGAGCAATCAGTACTGAGTCTGGACGAGCCAAATGTGCAGTGAGACCAAGTTGTTGAGTTATAGGTTGCGGCGAAATTCTATTTTTGATCGGAAGGTAGAATCTTTCCGCGGCATTCACCGAAGCCGATTCGGGGCAGTCCCGGCCTTGCAGCATAGGCGCGCAGGATAACTTCATCGCCGTCTTTTAAGTAATCAAGGCCGGATTCGAGGAGGCAGCCGAACGAGTTTGGGCCGGACACTGTTCCCGATGCGAGCAAAAAACCCGCCTCGAGATTGCAGCCGTTCGATGTGTGGTGCGCGATCATCTGTTCGAACGTCCAGTAGAGGTCTCGTGTATTGGTCTGCCCCACTAGCGAGCCGTTCACGTAGACCTCCATTGTGATGTCGTAGAGATAACCGGGCGGCTTGAGATACGGGAGCAGTTCTTGCCCTTGGGGCATGGGAATTCGATAAGGCTTCAAAGCCTCGGGAGAGACGAGGAAGGGAGAGACTGTTGTTGCGAAACTTTCCCTAGGAAGGGGCCGAGCGGCTGATACTCCCAGCGCTGGATATCCCGCGCCGACCAATCATTCACGATAACGAAGCCGAGTATTCTTTCGTGCGCTTGCGCAATTGCGATGGGCTCACCCAACGCATTCCCCTTCGATATCAGGACGCCAAGCTCCATCTCATAGTCGAGCTCCTGTGTTGGCCCGAAGCAGCCCTCCGCCAACTGACCATACGGGCGGCGGATAGTGGTTCCACTGACTTCCACTGATGACGCTGACCGTTGTACGCGATCGGCACATGTTTATAGTTCGGAAGCAAAGGATTGTCGGGCCGAAACCGACGGCCCACATTGGTGGCGTGATGGATTGATGCGTAAAAGTCAGTGTAATTGTCAATATCGACTGGTAATTCAAATTCAAGTCCGAGACGCGATGCAGGTACGGCCGCTCGACAGAATCCTCTCGTAACCAACGAGTGAGATGTCGCGATTGTACTCGGCGATCTCCAAAACGGAGTCGCCGATAACCACACCTTGCTTTCCGCCATTGAACCGGCAGTAAGGTAAGTTTTCGAGCGGAAGTCGCAGCCGGGCTCGTTCGCTGCGCGCACCCAGCTCTTTAACGCTCCAGCCACGACTGGTAATATTCCTTATCCTCGACGTCCAGCGCCTTCTTACTGACATGAAGCGGATGGAACGTGTCCACCATCACCGCCAACTCGTCGGTGTGTGACTTACCGATGGAGTCTTCGGCCCGGCCGGGATGAGGCCCATGAGGGATGCCGTCCGGGTGCAAAGTAATCGATCCGTACTCGATGCCCTTCCTGCTCATGAACTCCGAGTTCGCGTAATACAGCACCTCGTCCGACATGACATTCGAATGGTTATAAGGGGCCGGCACAGCGGACGGGTCGAAGTCATAGGGCCGCGGACAAAAGGAGCAGATGACAAATCCGTCCCCTTCAAACGTCTGGTGAATCGGAGGTGGCAGGTGAAAGCGGCCAACTCTCGGCTCAAAGTCATGTATATTCAATGCCCACGGATAGTAGTACCCATCCCATCCGATCACGTCGAACGGGTGATGATCGAGGACAAATTCGGTTAGCCGCTGATCCTTCTTCACAAGAAGTCGAAACTCGCCCTTCTCGTCCGAAGTAAAGAGTTTCTGCGGTCGCCGGATGTCGCGCTCGGAGTAGGGGGCCTGTTCGAGCAGTTGGCCGTGCTCGTTGCGATATCTCTTAGGGGTACGAACGTATCCTGCGCTCTCGATGACCAGAAAGCAGTGCGGGCTTCCGTTCAGGCGATAGCGATGAAGAATACCGCGAGGAATTACCAGGTAGTCTCCCGGACGAAATGGCAACTCGCCTATAAGCGTTTCCAGGACGCCTTCACCTTCGGTGACATATACGACTTCATCGGCCTGCGCATTTCGATAGTGAAAACGGTCTTCCTGCGTGGGCATCACGAGCGAGAGCGCCACGTCATGGTTATAGAGAATCGGTACGCGGTCGAGCGTCGGACTCGGCCCCGCGGTCAGATTATGTGATCGGAAGTGGCGGTGCCGGAGGTGATGGAGTTCTTCGTTCTCCCATTGCAAGGTCTTGAACTCCTGGGCGCGCAACACCTGCGTCGGGCGCTCCAGATGATAGAGCAGAGACGATGGTCCGACGAATCCTTTATTGCCCATGAGTTCCTCGTAATAAAGGCGGCCATCGGCTTGCCGGAACACGGAGTGACGCTTCGGGGGAATTTCGCCCATCTGATGGTAGAAAGGCATCTAGCCTCCTAGAGATTGCCGCGTCGGGCCTGTTCAGCCTCGATCGCTTCGAATAGAGCTTTAAAGTTTCCTTTTCCGAATCGCCACTTCCTGCTCGCTGGATGATCTCAAAGAACAGTGTAGGCCGGTCTTCCACGGGTTTGCTGAAGAGTTGAAGCAGATAGCCTTCTTCGTCGCGGTCGACCAGAATCCGCAGATCGCGAATCGTGCCGAGGTTCTCGTGAATATCTCCGACCCGTGCAGGAAGGGCTTCATAGTATGTGTCGGGCACATCGAGAAACTCAACGCCGTTCTCACGAAGCGCAGACACTGTGTGGACAATATCTTTGGTCTGGAGGGCGATATGCTGCACTCCTGGTCCACTGTTGTAATCAAGATACTCCTGGATCTGACTTTTGCGACGCCCTCCCGCAGGCTCGTTGATCGGGAACTTGACGGATTGCGAGTCGTCTGACATGACAATACTCATCAGCGCGGAATATTCGGTGGAAATGTCCTTATCGTCGAAATTGATGTAGCGATGGAAGCCGAGTACCCTCGAATACCAATCCGCCCATTTGTTCATGCGTCCGAGTTCCACGTTTCCTACGATATGGTCGATGCGCAGGATCCCGGCCTCGCTGCCCGGCGCGTCGGCTGGCTGGAAACCGGGAAGGAATGGCCCCGAATACTCCTGGTAGGAAATCAAAGAGTGGATCGTATCGCCATATGTTTGGATCGCTGCCCGCCGTATGCTGCCGTATTCGTCGGTCACGGTGCGAGGAGCCTCCAGAGCTGTGCCCGCGGCTAACGGCCTGGTGGAAAGCTTCGTCCGCGTCACTTACGTGAAAGGCGATGTCGCGAACGGCATCGCCGTGTTTCCGTAAATGTTGGGCAAAGAAACCGTTCTGTTCGAGGGAGGTACTTAGCACGAGCCGTGCCTTGCCTTGTTGCAACGCGTAGCTGGTGATCGAACGCTGCCGGTTTCCAGCCCGGCGTAGGCGAATTGGGAGAACCCTAACCCATTCCGATAAAAATAGGTCGATTGCTTGGCATTGCCAACCCACAGTTCGACGTGATGTATGCTGCGGATCTTCAGCGGATTTGTGGCTGTCATCGTGGCGCCTCTCTGGCCTGCCGGATGAACTCGACCGCCACCGGGTTTTCCAATGCGGAGAGATCCCCGGCGTCCTGATCGAGGTAGGCCGCTCGAATGACGCGCCGCATCACCTTGTTGTTTCGTGTACGTGGCAGAGCAGGGACAAAATGGACCGCCTCGGGTCGCAGCGGCTTGCCTAATGCTTCTGCGACCAGCGCGCGAAGTTCATCTGCGAGCTCAGGTGTTTGCTGTATTTCAGGGACTGCGACGGCGAAGGCCAGCATGCATTCGCCTTTCAAATCATGGGGCACCCCGATGACAGCTGCCTCGGCTACAGAATGGTGCGACACGAGAATGGATTCCACTTCGGCGGGACCTATCCGCTTGCCGGCAATTTTCAGCGTGTCGTCGCTGCGGCCGAGAATGTACCAATGGCCGTCTGCGTCTCTTTTCGCCCAGTCGCCGTGTGCCCAGATTTCCGGCCACCGCGACCAGTAAGTTTCAAGGTAACGCCGCGGGTCGTGGAGAAAGCCGCGGGCCATCCCTATCCAGGGTTTGCGAATCACCAACTCACCCACCGCGCCGGTCGTGACCGGATGGCCGGAGTCGTCGACAACATCGGCCGCAATGCCCGGGCATGGAGCGGGAAAGGAGCAGGGCTTGATCGGCAGCAGCGGATTGCCCATCAGAATGCCACCGGAAATTTCGGTACCGCCGGAATAGTTAATGATCGGCACTCGACACTCGCCGACGGTTTCAAACAGCCACCACCAGGGATCCGGATTCCATGGCTCGCCGGTGGAGGCTAAAATACGAATCGAACCCAATTTATGATCGCGAACCGGATCGGAGCCATGGACCGCCAGCGAGCGGACCAATGTCGGTGAAATACCAAGCACTTCCACCTGATGACGGTCGCAGAATGCCCACATTCGACCGGGGTCCGGGAAATCCGGCGCGCCGTCATAGAGTACGACTGTGCCGCCAAGAATGAGCGCGCCGTACAGAAGCCATGGACCCATCATCCAGCCGATATCGGTGATCCAGCAGATGCGTGTCCCGGGTCCGACATCCGTCCCGAAGCACATGTCTTGCGCGGATTTGATGGGAAAACCGCAATGAGAATGGAGGATTCCTTTGGGCCGGCCGGTAGTTCCGGATGTATATAGCACGATAGCCGGTCTTCAGCCTGAGTCTCTTCAGTGCTTGCGTCGCTTCCACTCAGGGTGTCCCAGGTCAGACCCGACGCGCCTCCCATGCGGTTGACCACGATGACGTGCCGGACTGACGGACAGCTCTGGATGGCTTGGTCGCTTACCGATTTCGCGGGTACGGACTTTCCGCGGCGCGGGAATGCATCGCAGGTAATGACCACTTTCGCACCCACGTCCTGAATCCGCGAAGCCAACGCCGACGGACCGTAGCCTGAAAATAGCGGGACCGCGACGGCCCCGATCTGCGCCGTTGCGAGGAGCGCGATTACGGTTTCCGGAAGCATCGGGAGGTGGATCGCAACCGCGTCTCCCTTTTTGACACCGAGCGCTCGGAGTCCAGCGGCGGCGACATCGACCTGCTTCTTCAGCTCACTATACGTAAGCGATCGCGTTGCGCCTTCTTCTCCCTCCCAGATGATGGCGGTCTGTTCAGGCGGGTGCCTCAAGCAGGAATCCGCAATATTGAGGACACCGCCAATGCACCATCTGCCCCACGGCAGCCCCTCTGAAAGGTCGAGCATCCGAGTCCATGGCCGACGGAAGCGGACCTCAAGGAATCCAAGAACCTTAGCTGTAAATCCGGGGATGTCTTCAATGGAACTCCGGTAGAGCTCCTCGAAATTTGCGCAGCCCGCAAACTGAAGGAAGCGAGTAAGTTGCGCGCGCTCAAGGGTCTGTCGGTCCGGGCGCCATGCAATGGTGTCCATAGCGCTAACAGCATAACGCTTCAGCGCGGAGGACTTAAGGAGTACTAGGGATGTGAGGCTCTGTCACTGACGACGTTCCCCTTATATCTACGGATTCGAAGCGTTCCGATAGATCGTAAGGGGCAATGCCGGCAGAAACACGAACGGTGTGGGGGACGGTGAAGGCATATACGCCTGCGCCGGAGCAGCCGTTATGGCGTCGTCTGCTGTACATAACTCTGGCCAGCTGCTCATTTATATTTCTGCTGCCAGATGCGATCGTTGTGTCCGACGTCTCCCACACGATGATCGGATTTGAGCCATTTCCGACAGCGGGACGAAACCGGCCTGCCGAGAATGTCGGCAATGTCTGGCTGGCCGAAGAAGCCGAGGGCTACGAGTGGTACAGCAACGGACTGCGCATAGACGACAGTTACCGTGTTCAGAATGAACGACGGTTCTATCAGATCCTGGACCGAAGCGCCGGTATGCGTCCATCCGAAGATTGGAAGTCGGAGCCGGTAGGAATTGTTTATCACACAACGGAGAGCCCGCAAGCGCCGTTTGACCCGGAGCAGAACGCGAACCTCCAGCGACTTAGTAAATCGTTGCTAACGCATATCCGTGACAACCGTTCCTACAATTTCGTGATCGATCGCTTCGGTCGGGTATTCCGAGTTGTCGACGAATCGGATACAGCTCATCATGCCGGAAACTCGCTATGGGCGAATGGTCGATGGGCGTTTGTAAATTTGAATGCCAGCTTCCTGGCCATAGCTTTCGAGGCGCAGGGGAGCGCAGTCACCAGCGCACAAATCCACGCGGGCAGGCTGCTGACTCAGTTGTTGCGCTCGAAATATAAGATCCGTCCGGAGTTTTGCGTCACCCATGCGCAAGTGTCCGTTAACCCATCGAACATGAAGATTGGTTACCACACGGACTGGGCAGGCGGGTTTCCATTCGCTGAAATGGGGCTCGCGAACAACTACGACCTACCGCTCGCGAGTCTGACGGACTTTGGGTTCGAGTACGATGAAGCTTTTCTCGCGGCTATCGGCGGCAAAGCCTGGCGCGGGATTAAGGATTCCGAAGAGCAGATGGTAGCGGAAGCACGGCAAAACGGACGTGATATCGAAAGCTATCGGAGCGATCTGCGAGGCCGTTATCGCAGGCTCTACGAATCTCTCAAATTGACCGGAGCGCTCGACGAGGCGATCAGGATCCACTGATAGTGACTCTGCTGGTCACCTCGCCGGACTGAATCTCAAACACGTTATCTCCGCTCTCGCTGCTCAACCTGACCCGGACGTGATAGAAGCCGGGATAACGGGAATCAACCGACTCGACGAGAGACACCCTCGCGCCGGCGCCCGTCGATATGACGCGTACTGTGGGTTCTATGTCGATTGAGACGCCTGCCGCGTCGAGGGTTCTGACCAGGAAATCCTGGGTGCTCGAGGGCCGTCCGGTGGCAGGAGCTTCGCTGACGGTAATCGAAGCGGGTGTGCGATCCGTTGCCGCATACCAATAAGGAATACGGGTCGTCACATCGGTTTGAGTCCCTCGCAGGACGATCGAACCCTCGTACGCGCGAGCGGGCAAATTGCCGCCGCTGAGTTGGATCGAAACTTCCGCAGTGGCTCCTGGCGCTAGCGCGACCGAGTTTGGCGTGATCTCCGGTAGGATGCCATCCTTGAGAGCCGTTGCAGTGATTGCGAATGTATCTGCTGTGCTGCTGAAGTTCTGCACGACGAAGCGTTGCGTCGAGTTAATCGTTCCGCCACCAACACCAAAGTTGATCGCTGAGGGAGCGACAGCAAGTGTAGACCGCACAGCCGCGGCTACGTCCAAGAGGCCCGTTCCCGTATGCTGAATCGGAAGCACATCCTGATCGGATGCAAATGACGCGGCGCTGTTCGCCAGCAGCGACTTGTATTGATCCGGGCGCAGGCCCGGCCGATAGGCTTTCAACAATGCGGCGGCCCCGGCCACAATCGGGGACGAGAAACTGGTGCCGCTGAGGACAGCGTAAATCGGCTGCCCGTCTACGGTCGGCTGGGCTGTGTAAACCGAAGTCCCGACAGCCAGCAGGTCAGGCTTGATCGTGCGATTTACACTCGGGCCTTTGCTCGTAAATTCTGCCAGCCGCCATGGATTCATGGGCCGGGCCTGTGTCGTGAAATCCACCGATGTATCGACGGCGCCTGCAGCCAAACGATCTTTCGCGCGAATCCCATCGGCGTAGCCGATCATCACGGCGGGAAGGGTCGCTGTCCCCACGCTCATGGTAATAGCATCCGGGCGAGCGGCATCAGTATAGATCATGGCGGCGATAGCTCCGGCTTGTTGCGCCGTGTTCAGCTTGTCTTCGAAGAAGCATGTTCCTCGCAGAATCAACGCGATTTTGCCTTGTAAGCTGCCCGCCGGCAATGCCGCGCAAGCCATGCCGTTCTCATCAAGAGACGAAACGTCGATCAGGGGCGCACGCACAGTATCAACACTTCGGAACTGCGAGGCGGCGACAGCGAGAAAAGGTTCGAAGCCATCGATAGATGCGCTCGCCGCAAAAATACGATCGGAAGATGAGGCGCCGACGCTTATCGCCGACGGCGCCGTCGCGGGCGAGCTGATGGTATTCAGTCCCGGACCCTCATTTCCTGCTGCAACCACAACAAGGACGCCGGCCCTCGTTGCGTTTTCGATTGCTTGTACGAGAGGATCCGAATCGAGCGATTCGGCCGGGAATCCGCCGAGACTCAAATTGACGATGTCCATCCCGTCGGCGACAGCATCATCGATCGCTCTCAATACGTTTGAACTCGGGGCATTTTCTTCGCCATCGGGGAAGACCTTGTAACTGCCCAAATAAGCTTTCGGCGCGATCCCCGCGATTGCCGCTCGCGGAGCATCACTCCGGAGGCCCGCCACAATTGCCGCAACAGAAGTGCCGTGACCGTCGCGGTCGGCAGCGGCTGCGCCCAGTTGGGCATCGTAGTTCCGCGCAACGATGACCTTGTTGTTGGTATAGCGATTGTCCGTATCCTTATTCACCTTCGGAAATCCCGCTGGCATGGTGAACCCGGTGTCTCGAAAGGCGGGGTGCGAGACGTCGATACCGGTATCGATGATCCCGACCTTCATTCCCGCTCCCGCGTTCTCAGCGCCCCCGATCCAATCGCCTGCGACATTCACTTTATGAATCACAACCACACGATCCAAAAGCTTCTTATAAAGCCGGACAGGATAGACGTGAGCGACTCCCGGTGTGTTCTGAAGCATCGTTGCGTCGTCCGCCTTCACGACCAAGGCATTCATCACGGTTCCGATACTCGCGAGCACTTGCGCGTTCTTCGATTCCAACACAGCCCGTACTCGTGCCTGAGCCGACCTTACCGCTTCCTGCCGAATGGCGGATCTTACAATTTTGGAACTAAGAGCGGCGGGGGTATCCGATGCCAGCTCGACAATGAACTGTCCGGGTACATCCTCGGCGACTGCTGAACTCAGGGCAACGATTCCGGCGACCAGCCAAGCGTATAAAAAGCGCTTCACGTGTGGTTCCCGCTTTACCTATCGGTCAATTATGACCGACCTTTATTCAATTGGAATCATCACGGATTTGGAAACGATCCCGTTTGCTGTGATAACCAGAGGTTGCAACCCGGAGGCCGCACCCGCAGGAATGCGTGCATTCACCTGATAAAGACCTACAATGGCTGGTGTCAACCCGCTAAACGACACTTCCGCTCGCTGTCCACCGATCGTGACCTCCGGTAAAACTCGAGTCGTGGCTAAAGGTTGCGAGGGACTTGGGTCTCCGCTCGCCGGCTGGTTGTCGACCGGGCCCAGTCCGTTGACATAGATCTGAACGACATCGTTCCGTTTGGCTGGCCTCCCGGTACCCACCAAATTGAAGCTCGAATCGAGCACCGCCGCAAGGGTCCGGCCGCTCGACGGCTCAGGGTATTCAAATACGGCGGGAGCGTAATCGTTGATGGGAACCGTGATGACATCGCTTGACGTATCCGCGATGCTGACCTTCACGACTGCGCTGGTTGCGCCCCGCAGTTCCCACGGGACTTGCACATTGATTTGTCCGTCGCTGACGAAGTGAATGCGGGCCGGAAGGCTGAGCTTTTGGGAAGGCACATCGAAGCTAACGCTGACACCCGAAAGCGCAAGCGGGAGATATGGCGTGCTGAACACGCGAGTAACTTCGCTTAGCGCACGGCCAAAGATGCTGACGTATGATCCTGGAGCAACGCCTTGCCCGATCTGGCCGCTCGCCAGATTCACAATTCCGCCAGAACTGATGGTCGGTGTAAGCCGTGCGCGTCCATCGAAGTAGACGCCGAAGTTGGGCTGGTTACCTACAGCGACGTAGAACTCCTGATCCCCATACTGACTTCCCAGGTTCACATCCGCATAGCCGATACCGAGATCGTCGGTCGTATTGCTCTGCTGGTTCACACTGCCGCCGCCCAACTGCACGCGGGTCACGGTGCGAACATCAGGAACCGGTACACCGTATTTATCAACCGCCTTATATGTCAGTCGGACTAGCTGCCCGACTTCGCCTTCAAATCCGACACCTCCGAGTGGAACCACGCTAAACGGGACGCCATCTCCGACTGAGTATAGATAGGGCACATGCAGATCGACCGCCGCGCCTGTGATGTTGATGGCGCCTTCATAGATTCCGGGTGAAGGTTTGGAGCCGTCTAAACGGGCCGTAACTGTGGTTTCCCCGCCTGCAGGAAGATCGATGTTCCTCCGGTCCAACGTGAGAAGCGTGGGCTGTCCGAAGCTCGAACGGACCTGCAGGGTGAGCGACACAGCACTGTTCGAAGAATTGCGGATTCGTAGATTCTGTGACGGCGGAGTAGATGTGAACACTCCGAACGATAGAGTTGCGGGCTCGATGGTCACATTGGTGCGGATTGCTGCATCGGCGTTCAGTTTTCCGCCGCCGATATCAAGGACACTTGCCTGAATGCGGTTGCCATTCTCGTCATAATCCTGAATGACAGACGTCGCAGTATTCACGACTGCAGATTTGATTTGCGCAGAGTTCCATTGCGGATTTTTCTGTTTCACGAGCGCCGCAGCGCCGGCCACAAAGGAGGCCGCGAAGCTTGTCCCCTGCGCGGTTGTGTAGCCGGTGGGATCATACATGTCGCCATTGGGGTCGAACTTCTGGGTGGCCAGATATAGATCCGTACCGACCGCAACCAGTTCGGGCTTAATGGCATTTTCCCGAATCGATGGACCTCGAGAAGAGAAGAACGCGATGGTATCGAACTCGTTCGTCGCACTCTCGTAGATCGCAGGATCAAGTGTCACATTCCCATTGGGCGTATTCGACGCGTAATTCTTGAGCGTCGTACCGCTGGTGTTTCCGACGAGTACTGCGGGAATGCCGGTTTCTTGCAGCGTGTCCATTTTGAAGACACCCTGGATGTTTGGTCCCTGATAGATGATGACTCCGAGCGCTCCGGCACGCTGCGCATACAAGACTTTGAGGTGAAGGGCGCAATCGCCACGCTCAATCAGGGCAATGGAGCCGGAGAGTGATCCGTTAGTAAGCGGTGAGCACGCTCGTCCGTTGTCTTGCAGTTTCGATACGTCTTTCAATGGAGCCGTAAGGGGAGAACTCGGAAGCGGGCCATTGCCAAACAGGGTCGGAAGCCTGTTGGCGCCTGGGATCTGCACGCTTTGATATAGGAGATGTGAGTTCGTCGTGGCGCCGACAGTAATCGCGGAAGGAGCTGATCCTGGGGTGTGAACTGAGTTGTATCCGGGGTATTGCGTGGCAATATCCCCGTCGTTGCCGGCAGAAACCACAATGGTCAATCCGAGCCGGGCTGCATTTTCGACGGCATCGGCGCGCCAGTCGCACGGTTGTTCGCCGGGATTTTCACACGTCCCGCCGCGGTCGAGTGGTCCCCATACGGCCGGAGCGCCGAGCGAAAGCACAGCGATATCCATTCCGTCGGCTGCGGCATCTTCCAGCGCCTGGATGATAACATCGTCGTACGTGTATTGCCCGTTGACCCCCGGTGATCCGAAAACTTTGTAGTTACCGAGCCACGCTCTGGGCGCCACTCCTGTAATCGTCGCGACAGGGCCGGTATTCCGGCCGCCGGCCGCGATCATCGCAACCGCTGTACCGTGCCCAACGCGGTCTCGCGGAGACAGATCGTCCGGTCGAGTGAACTGCGGGTCGGTTCCGACGAGCATGTTGACGTAGCTTCGGGCGGCGATGACTTTGCGGTTCGTGTAGCCGGAGTCTCCCTTGGGGAATCCGGCCGGGTATTGCAACCCGTTTTCTTGAAACGCGGCGTGATTTTGATCGATGCCGCTATCAAGGACCGCTATCTTGACACCAGCTCCGGCGTTCGATTCACCATTGAGGGAGCCCCACGCAGTCGGCACGTTCATCAGGTCCAAAGCGCGGTTGAGGTGACGCTTCATAGGACGAAGCTTGTCGACAAGCGCCACACCGGGCATCTGACGGAGCTGCGCTGCCTGTTCCGGAGTCGCCTCAACGAAAAGGGCATTCACGAGGAGCTGGTTTGCGCTGGTAATTCGAGCTCCCGTCTGCTGTATCGCCGCGCGGGCGGATGCCTGGGACGAGTTGATTGCCGCTCTCACATCCAGGGCTGCCTTGGAATTCTTAAATTTCGCGACCGTAAACTGTTGGGCAAGCGGAGGACCTTCGAGGAGAACAGCATAGCGATCGGCACGGGTGGCGCCCAGCGCAACAAACGCCGTGCAAAAGACGATGAGCGACGATTTCACTGAGGGACGGACGCGGTTCATAGGATTCCAGTTACGAGAATAGACGCTGAATCGGTTTGAAATGAGCGCTCGACAAAAATAAGTCGATTTGTTAGAATGGATTAGAAGGGATAACTGCACGATGGCGACGAAACCGGCATTCGCACAAGGCGCCCAGGTGGAACATCAGAAGTTCGGCTTGGGTTCAGTTGTGTCTTGTAACGACGAGTATATCGTTATTAAGTTCGATGAGCACGGCGAGAAGAAATTCATCTCCTCCATCGTTATACCCAACCTCAAAAAGAGCGACCGTCAACCGCCGGTGGAAAAGCGTGCCACGCGGGCCCGAAAAAAGGCAGCCCCTGCAGCTACCACAAATGCGGTCGAATCTTAGCAGCTCACATTCTTCCAAGTACTATAAATGCATGTCCACGCGTCGAGCAGTCCTCGCATGCGCGCCATTGCTTCTGCTGACTGTCAGCTGCTCGGAGCCGCCAAAGAAAGCGAAAGAGCCGGAGAAGCCGGCTGAGCCCGTCGGAGCGCAATACGCATTTCACCAGGTATTTTTAACTGCCCGAACCTGGGCTCCCGATCTCTTAGGTATGCAGATCCGCGATCTGCCCGTCAACGGAGTGAAACCGGAAGGCGGGAAACGAGGGGCTTGGGCTGTGACGGTGGTATCGCCGAGCAAGGGCAAATCTCGAACCTACACGTATTCGGTAGTGGAAGAAGACACGATCCACAAGGGCGTCTTCGCCGGGCTCGAGGAAGGCTACAGCGGCCCTAAAGGGCAAGTCACCGCATGGCCGGTTCAGGCATTTAAAACCGATTCGGTAACAGCGTACGATACGGCTGTCTCCAAAAGCGCCGATTATATGCAGAAGAATCCCGATATTCCGGTGACATTTCTTCTAGAGCAAAAGAGCCGGTATCCCTTTCTGACGTGGCGAGTAATTTGGGGGACGTCGGTGGCTTCGAGCGGTTACTCGGTATACGTGAACGCCAGCACCGGCCAGTTTGTCGAAAAAGTCCGGTAGATGGCGGGGGAATACTACCCGGCCCGGAGTTTTCCGGGGCTTAAAACATATCGCTCCAACCCAATTACCCTGACGGAATAGAACTTTAATTTGACCGAGTGTTCTATTGGAATCAATTCGTTTAACTGTTTGAATTGATTCATGAAACAAACGGTTCTTTTAGCTGTTCTGGCTTTTGCCAGCACAATTACTGTATCCGCAGGCACTCTATCTTTTGCGAGCGGCGACGGAATTAACGAATTCAATTTACACGGCGCATCTTTTGACAGCAATGTCAACATCGGCGTACATCCGGCGTGGGAACAGAACCATCCAGGTGGGGGCAGCTGGATCAGCTATGCCGATACCGGCACACCAGGTACCGTAACACCAAAAAACGTTGTTGCCTTTCCTCTGTTTCCGACTGCGCTGTTTTTCGAATATTTCACGCTCGAGAATGCTCAGATCATCAGCAGCATTCTGAACGTGTGGGCTGACGACACGGCGGGCGTCGCGGTCAACAATCACATCATCAAGGTACCGAACGGCGTTCAGGATGGCGCGTGCGCGGGCGGCGCCATCGGTTGTGAGCCCGGCGAAGGTCTTCACATCGACATAGCTCCTTATCTCAAGGTGGGTGAAAACGTGCTGACTTTTGGTGTTTACCAGCGGGACGGCGGTCCTTTCGGATTGCTCTACGACGGCAAGATCGTAACGGCAGGTCAACCGGCAGAAACTCCGGAACCGGCGACAATGGGACTGATGGGCTCGGCGATGGCGGCTTTGGGACTGGTTGTCCGCAAGCGCAAATCCAGCGGCTGCTAACTAACCTTAACGTTGATTCTCTGCCGGTCGCGATCTGAATTCCGATTCCGGCCGGCGGAGATTGAGAAAACACACCGAACTACCCATGGATTCCATCACAGCTTTGGCCAAGAATGTCTCGAAGCATTCGAAGATCAGGAATGCGAATCGCGATCGAAGGCGAGAGCCTCGCGCCCGCACCGCAGCAATCGCAAAATTGACGCAGCAGGATCTCGGTGAAATCGAATGCGTCCTGGAAAATCTATCGGTTTCGGGAGCGTGCGTCTTCCTTAATACCGAGTTGGCGCCCGGAACCTGCGGATCGCTCCACGTCTCGAACATCGTACGGGAGATGATCGTGGAATACTGCAACCCATGCGAGCGCGGCTTCAAGATCGGTGTGCAGTTTAAGGGCGGGCGATGGCCTGAGCAAGTCATCGGTCCCGTTTACTGGATCCGGAACACCTAGAGAACGCTTCGATTACTTCAATAATCTCGCGAACTCCGCCTCCGTTTCCTGCATTTCCTTGCGCGACGAGAAGGTCGGAAGGCTCTGCAGCTTCCGAAATTCAGTAAGCGAGCGCTGATACCACTGTCGGGAACGAGCTTTGTCACCCAGCGCAGCGTCAATCGCCGCGGCGCCGGCATATCCTCGGGCGATCAATGCTTGAACTCTAGGAGTGGCGTCCTGAGATCTGACTTCTTCGGCGCAATGAATCAGCTTGTTCCGAAACTCAATTGCCTCCCGCCGATCACGCCGTTTCGCGGCGTCCTCTCCCAGAATTCTCATTCCCTCGATTAGAGTGCGACGAACACTGCTGTTCTTGGGCTCAATCGCCAACAGTCTCTCTCCGATGGACACAGCATCTCTGAAATAGCCACTCGCGTCCTGGATGTTTCCTTTCGCGTGAAGGATTTCACCGATACGTGTCTCCGTGTATGCGGTATTCATATCCAGCATCAAGTCTTTTTGAATTCGGGCGGCCTTCTGTAAGAAGCCTAGCGCCTCCACGTATTTCTCAAGCCTCTGCCCTTCCGTAGGTGAGGCGCGCGCCACTCTCATCGCCGCAATCCCGATATCCGTGAGCGCCCGAAAATCTGCCTCATCGGCCCGATGGAGCTGTCGAGCCGCGTCATACATATGCACGTACGCCTTCAGGGCTGCGGGCATCTCGCTCGGCTTTGCTACTCCAGTCTCACTAAGGGCATCGCCCATATGACTGTAGGCGAGCATCAACCCACGCCTCCAAGTCGCATTCGCAGGCTCGCGCGCAGTGAGGAGTTCGAAGTTGTTAATAGCTTCCTGGAAGTTGCCGATTGCATCTTCCCTTCGAGCGAGCCTCGCGAGCGCCATGCCGGAGTTCGTTAGAGCATCAGCCTCGTCCTTCTTCAATGTGAGGTCATCGGCATTATGGTCAGCCAGGGACCGATAAAGTTCCAGAGCGCGGTCGGATGCCACTAGGGCGCCGCTGAGATCCTCTGCGAAGCGCAATGTGC
The DNA here is from genome assembly GCA_963833675.1 of Bryobacteraceae bacterium. Lineage (GTDB taxonomy): Bacteria > Acidobacteriota > Terriglobia > Bryobacterales > Bryobacteraceae > DASQDN01. Next base: position 26,257 of record CAWHYW010000001.1, read on the forward strand.
GACCCTGCGCCTGGTAGAGGTCTGCGACACTTCTTCGAAGCCGCTCATTGTCCGGAGCGTGCGCCAGAAAATTTTCGCCGACGGCTCGTGCGTTTGCGTACGTCCGCAACGCGGCCTCAGTGCTCTTTGTGTAACTGTAGATCTCACCGATTCTACGGTGGATCACTAACATATCGTTTTGAACATCCAGAGCGTCGGGACGTTGCCGCGCAACGTTCTCGAGCAACTCCAGAGCTTTGGTGTAACTCGTCAGCGCCCCTTTTGTGTCGCCCAGGTTCGCCTCCAGCACACTGCCTTGTACATCTCCGATCCGCATGTAACCGGCGCCGACTTCGCGCTGCAGATCGATATCCCCCTGCGAACTCGCGGCCAGGGTCTCGAGATACTCCAGGCCGGTTTTCACGATCATCTGCCGCGCCCGTGTCGATCCGGGTAAGTTCCGAATCTCGTCATGGATCCCTGTAACAAACGTGTTGGCGAGCCGGCGCACCTGATCGAAATGAGCGCGAGCAATCTGCGCCTCGCGCCGCGCCAGCAGCACACCGATCAGCAAAACGAGAATCACCGCCGCGACCGCCGTCACCGGCCCCCAGTTGCGCCGGAGAAACTTCTTCGAGCGGTATACCAGATAGTCCGGACGCGCGGAGACTGGGAGAAAGTCCAGGTAACGCCTAAGATCGGACGAGAAATCATGCACCGACGCGTATCGCCGGCGCGCTTCCTTCCGCATCGCGAGCATCAGGATGTTGTCGAGATCGCCCCGCAGTTTGCGAGCGACGAGGTGACGGCCTTCCGCTCGCGCCGCCTCGCTCGGCTTCTGAACCTCAACATCGCAGATCGCATGCTCTACTGCCTGCTGAGTTGGCTTGTCGATGCGGTGAGGCTTGGCTCCGGTAAGCAGTTCGAATAAGACCGCGCCCAACGAGTACACGTCCGCTGAGGATGTGATTGCTTCGCCCCGGATCTGTTCCGGGCTCGCGTAGTCGGGCGTGAGCATGCGGACGCCATGCGTAATGGTCGCCGTTGTATTCGCGCCGTCGAAAACAAGCAGCTTCGAGATACCGAAGTCGAGGAGTTTCGGCGTGCCCGTCTCGTCGACGAGGATATTGCCCGGCTTCAGATCGCGATGGACGATAAAGTTACGATGCGCGTATTCGACGGCATCGCAGATCTGCAGGAAGAGGCGGAGCCGCTGCTCGATTGTGAGTTCGTTCTTCTCCGCGTATTCGGCGATGGACACGCCCTTCACGTATTCCATCACCAGATACGGCAGTCCATCCTCTGTCGCGCCGCCATCCAGGAGGCGGGCGATGTTGGGGTGCTCCAAAGAGGCCAGGATCTGCCGTTCGCGTCGAAAGCGCGCCAGGATGAAGTCCGTATCCATGCCACGGCGGACAAGCTTGATCGCTACATTCTTTTGGTAGGTATCGTCATCGCGTGAGGCGAGATAAACCGTACCCATTCCCCCGCGGCCGATTTCTTCGATCAGGCGGTATTGTCCAACACGGCGCCCGGGGCGTTCGCCGCGTCTTCCGCGGCGTGGAAGTTGACGAGCGCCTTTTTGACTGCCGCAGCGGCATAGGAGCCGGTCGACGCGGCGGTATCGCTATCGATCAACGAGAGGACTTCGCGTACGATTTCGCTATCGCCGCCGGCTTGGGATTCGATAAACGCTGTACGCTCCGATTCGGGTATTTCAAGAGCCCGGTAGAATAAGTCCTCAATCGTTTTCCACCGGTCGGCCTTGTTCATCCTGCGTTACTGAGTTCGCGATGGAGCCAGGCTTCCGCAAGGCGCTGTTCGCGGCCAATAGTGGCGGGCGAAACTCCTAAGGCTACTCCAGTCTCCTCCACGCTGAGACCGCCGAAAAACCGCAGCTCGATCACTTTGGCCTTGCGCTCGTCGATTTCCGCGAGAGCTTTGAGGGCGTCGTCCAGAGCGATGATATCGGCAGGCTTCTCGGTTCCCAATCCTACGATCTCGTCGATCGCTAACTTCTCGGCTCCTCCGCCCCGCTTCGCGCTCCGATGTTTTCGGGCATGATCCACCAGGATCTGGCGCATTAAATGAGCCGCTACGCCAAAAAAGTGCGCCCGGCTCTCCCAATCGGGCATGCTTTGGGCGACGAGTCGCAGGTAGGCTTCATGCACGAGGGCAGTGGGCTGTAATGTTGCCGCCGAACGCTCGTTGCGAAGGTATCTCTCGGCGAGACGACGAAGCTCATTGTAAACAAGCGGCGTCAGCAGATCCATCGCCGCTTTGTTACCTTGCTTCCATTCGAAGAGAAGGTTCGTGACTTCCTGCTGAGGAGTAGGCCCTGCGCTTCCCGACATAGGTGGATCTATTTTAGCGAACCTGCAGCCCTAACGGCGGCAAAGTTCATTGAGAACGCTCTCCAATTCGTCTTTGGAAAGTGTCGTGCTGATGAAGAGCTCCTGTCGCGCGCCGGAGCTAAGCGCGATGGCCTTCCAGCCATTGGTTGTTGGCACGGTCACACGTATGCGCACATTTCCCTTTGCATCTCTTACGGGTTTGATTACGCCGGGAATCACCGAGCGAATCGTCTCAGGATGTTCGGCCAGGAGCACCTTCAACAGATCGCGAACACCATCAATGATGCTGTGCTCAATCTTCAACTTGCCTTGCGAGGTGCGGAGTTTCACCGAAGTCTCTTTTTAAAGAAAAAGTCTATGCCGAATGCGCCATTCTCTTCCCGCAGAGCAACAACCGACCATGTTTTATCGATGTCCCACTCGAGTCGAACAATTTGCTGGTTCGCCTGCGAGAGATTCGTTATGTAGGTCAGCGTCACATCGCGGGAAACCTGTTGCTCCACAGTAAGCCGCGCTTGGGGAACGGCATTGATACCGGTCAGTTGCGGATCGATTTTCAATCGCGAGACGCCGAAGAATCGCTGGAGACGGCCGTTGATGGGCGCCGTGACAGCCTGCCCAAGAAGGGTATTCGACCCGGAGCTGAGGAAGTTCTGGCTTACCACTGTTTGACCGGAGGCAAGAGAGGTATTGGTACCCGGTGCACGACCTACAGCCAGCAACGCGATGATTTCGGTCGATTCCAGGGGTGGGTCGGATCGATAAGATACGTTCAGCTTACTCAGAGGACCGGTGAAGTTGATGGTGACGAGTATGCCGCGCACGCGCGTCTCAAGGTCCATGTCGAGCACCGGTTCGATCTTCACCGGGTTGTAGAAGCCGATCTCACCTCGATTGATGGTGTATTTATTGCCGAAGAACTGTACATCGCCCTGATTTACGACAATACGCCCAATGAGGCTGGGCTTTGCGGCTGTGCCTCTGATGCGGAGGTCGGCTTCCGCTTGCAGGTTGCTGGTCAGCGAGGTTTGGAGTTGCAAGCCGGGCGCGGTTTCGATATGTACATCCAACTGCATTCCGCGGAGGATCAGGTTGGGAGTTGTGGGCGTCGCAATCGGTTTGGCGGAGGCGGCGAGAATGCCTCCGATGTCTGTACGCGGATTGAAGCTGGCGCGGCGAATTGTGAGGACGCCGGACAAGATGCTCTTCGAAGATGTCCCGGTTAAGCTGAGATTCGAACTGATTGTTGTGCTTACTCCCTCGGGATAGCGAATACGCACGTTGTCTGCGCGCGTCTGCAAGCGATAGGTCCACTCCGGCGCGCCAAAGCCCACAAATCCCGCAATGGAGATCGCGCCGCCGCCCGTCTGGCCCGTCAGTTTCTCTATCGTGGCCCGGCGCTTGTCGAACAGAATGACGCCGTTCGCGTCATCCAAACCATTCGGGACGTCGGCCAGGTTGAATGACGCTGACTTCAGTTCCATTCGACCGGCGACTTGCGGATCCAGCAGGGATCCTCGCACTGATGCGGCTATGGTCGCGTTTCCTGACGAGACGATATCACTATTGAAGTCCTGGATCACTCCAAGATTGAGGGTTCCGTCAATGCGCAGATCCCACGGGCTTTTTTCGTTCGGGTTGAGAACGCCGGAGGCGCGGAGATCGGTTTCTTTCCCGACCAGATGTGCGCTGCGAATTTGGGCGACCTTACCGTCGTAGTCAATAACAATCGGGTCGGGGTTTCGCAAAGTGAGCTCCGCCACCTGTGCTGCGGAAAACCCAGGTCTCGCTGGAGCTATCTGCAAAGTGGGTATCTCCAAGCGAGCGTTTATACGGGTGGGCGTTTTTGCCGGCCCTGAAAATGTCAGCTTTCCTTCCAGACTGCCTTGGACGGGCAAGGGCTCTCTGCCCTTGGCTGCCATCACGAGGTCCTGCAATGTGGAGATCGTCATCGGTGAGAATTGAACCGAGCCGCTGCCCGAGTAGTCTCCCGAGAGCTTGAAGCCCCCTCTACCGAGAACCTGCGAGCCTCGAAGATTGCCGGCCATGCCCATGACCAACTCTTTCGCCTCCGTCTTCGCATCTACAGTGAAACTGCCTACGGCGCGGTCATCGACAACAAGGTCACGCATGGCAAACAGTCCGTCGAGTTTATCGGGATCGATATCGCCGTTCCTGATGTCCGCCGATCCGTTTGCTTTGATTTCAAAACCCCCACGAACTCCAGGCCGCATTTTCTGAATAGTCGCTACACGCTCCAGGGCGAAATCCTGTGTGTGGACGTCGAATCGAATCCGGCCATTCTTATAGTCGTTAACGGGATGCTCGAACGCGCCGGTGAGAAGAATCCGTGCTTTTCCCAAATCGGCGACGCCGCTGATGACTTCGACACCAGCTCCGGCGTAGCGCACTTCGGCGTGCACGCGATCGAACTTTTCTCCATAAATTGAGGGCTGCTCGACATTGAATTTGAGGGCCGCGCGCGGATCGCCGGCAGTTCCATCCACGACGGCAGTCGCGCTGAGTTGCCCAGTCACGGGTAAGTTCTGCCCTGCTGTAGCAAGCAGATTCTCCACGGAAGCTCCTTGCAATTTCAAGTTAGCTTTCAACGGAGCGGCATCGATGAATTTCCAATTCTGCAAGCCGATGTTCGCCGACCCTTCCAGCTTCAGAGTGTCCTGTCCTAACGCAAAGCTCGACACTTGAGCGCCCGATGCATTCGAATCGAGTTGCGCCACGAATCGATCGATCTTCTGCCTCCGAATTTCGAAATTCGTGATAGTCAGCGTACCGGCGATCGCGGCGGTTTGCGTTGGTCCGGTGACGGTTCCGTCGAATACTGCGGCGCCGCCCTTTAGCAGTGTGAGCGGCAGTTTATCGGGCGCATTTTCAAAAATTCGGAGCGCAGGTGTCAGATCATTCAGATCCGTCGTCTCTAGGTGGGCCTTCAACGCGGAGCCAAGGGTTCCACTGATGTCGAGGCGGCTTGAGGGAAGCACAAGCTGCGAGTTGCCAAGCTGAATCGAATCAGTCTGCTGATCGTAGGCGACCTGCACAGAACCGAGTACAGATGTACCGGTAGCGACGGGGTTGATATTGAAATTGCCACCGGCCTTCAAGTCTTTCGAGCCAATGGTGCCCGTGACTTCTACCGGCCCTGAGATGCGGCCGCTATAAGGAGAGCGTTCGATGCCTACGAGCCCGGTCGCGGCAGCTGCCGAGATATTGTCGATCTTGCCGTTTACCTTATATTTCTTGAGGTCCAGCAAGTCGACCATACCCGAAAAGTTTCCGCCGAGAGCCTTCACACGCGTGTCGCGCAATTCCAGTTTGGCGGGCGTGAAGCGAACGTCAGAGCTCGCTGTGATGTCGTCGATTCGCACTTGGCCTTCGTGGACGGCCAAGCCGGATCCGCGTCCATGTCCCGTGATCGTTAGTTGCTCACGGTTGTTGTAGGCGACTTTACCCTCGAATGCGACATCACCGGTGTGCTGTATGGGCACACGGAGGGGCCGGCCGAGGTCGGCCAGAGACCCTTTCGCCTGAACATCGAAATTGACTTGCGGATCTTTGAAACCGGTAACAGACCCGGTGCCGTGCGCTTCGGTGCTTCCGAACGCGAGACGAGCAGACTCCACCTGAATTCGATTCGAGTACAGGCCGATTGTGGTGTCGACATCAAAGATGAGCGGTAGGGTCTTGGCGCTCTCGAGATTCACCTTCTTCATAGCAACGGCGCCTCGATAGCTGAGGTCTCGCGCATAATAATCCAAGTGAGCTTGAAGATCGGCCCCATGGATGGTCAGAGGAATGTTTTGGTCGGCAAACCGCAGCCATCCATCTTTCAAATCGATCTTCGCTATCGCGAGATCTACCAGCCGTTCGACGGGACTCTTTCCAGATGGCGACTTCCTGATCTGAGGTTCGGGAAAGTTTGTTTTGCCTTGTGCGTCGATAAGTATGTTGATTTGAGGCGATTCAACTACGAGGGAAGCGACATCGATATCGTGCTTCATCATCGAAACGATTTTCAAGCCGACCCGTATCGATTCGGCACGGAATAGCGGGCGCTCCGAGGAAGGCTCGGTTCCATGGAGCACAAATGGCGCAACTTCAGCCGTAAGGTTCTTCCAGTCGAAGCGAAATGTTCCAATCTCGGACTTGCCACCGCTTGCGCGCTCGATTTCCGCCACCATGCGGTCACGCACTTTGTCACGGAACCACGAGCTGGGAAAAATCAATACCGCGGCCAGCCCGAGAATCAGGACTAGCGCAACGATACCTGATGTCAGCCAGACGGCCCACTTCGCAGGACGGTTCACCAGAACACCTCCTGTGTGTACTTGATTCGAGTTTGGGTCCTCACCTGCCCCAGCCAGCGATCAACAGCATTATCGACGAGCCTCGAAGTCAGGATCTCCTCTATACTTTCTCGCGCCTCTTCGAATGGCGGCAACTTGCCGGGACTTTGCGAGACCTGCTGGTTATAGTAATCTTGCACGTCCGATTCCGGAACCTGGACGCCGGGCCGGAAGCGCATGTCGATGAACTCGAGCAGGACGGCTTGCCATTGAAGGGCCTCCTGCACGTCTTTGTCTGTGATTCCAGTTGTTTGCAAGGCTGGCCTTGTAGGCGTCTTCGTCTGGATACTTCTTCTTCAGCTCCTGATACTCTGTTGCGGCGGAGGCGCCTTGGGCAGCGTACCGAGTTGTTTCGAGTTCGCGGCGGATCAGCGCCTGCTCCACCAGTCGATCAGCGGTGGTTCTCTTGTTTGCGGCGCTAAAATCCGGCGGCTCGCCATTGAGGAAGGCGGTGATACGAATTTGCCGGATGATTTCGCTTTCCGCAATGACACGATTGTCGACCGTAACCGCTATACGGTCGATCATCTCGCTCTGAAGCGCGAGGCAAGTAATAAGAACGGCCGCAAGATTCCGCATCAGAAAAGCTGCCCTAGCGAAAAGTGGAATTGGAAACGGCTGATCCGCTGCTCCACGTATTGCACACCGGTCAGGTTGGGATCCAATAGCTGGTCATAGGTGCCTTTTAGTCCCATGAATCGGGGGGAATTGATACTGTATGCGAGATCGATGCGGATCGGTCCTACCGGCGTCCGATAGCGAAATCCCACTCCGACAGCGTGCACCATGTAATTGAAGTCTTGAAGATCGCGCTGATTTACCCGGAACGAGATACTCCCCAGATCGGAGTAGACGTTTCCTGCGTCGTGGAATAAAACCCCACCGATGTTATCGCCCAGTAGCGGAAAGCGTATCTCGGTGTTGTTGATAAGTAGAGCTTCGCCGCCGATCGGGAACCCCGTAAGCAGATCTCGGGGGCCCGCCTGATTTTCATTGAATCCGCGATGAGAGGATGCGCCTCCGGCGAAGAATCGCTCGGGTAACGGCACCTCGCCGGCACTGACACGGCTTATCACACCGAAACTGAGTGACCTAGCAAGGATCACGTCTCGCGTAAGCCGGTGATATGTGGCGTTGCGGCCCAATAGTCTTGTGAAATTCGGCCCAAATCCGGATAAATTCGCGGCAATCGCCACGTCGAGTGTATTGTAAACACCGCGGTGAGGATCGGCGGGGTCGTCTCGCCGATCCTGGATGAATGTCGTCGAGATGCTGGCGAGATTGATCGGCTGTGAGAACAGCGGAATCAGTGCCGGCGTGATCTTTAGTTCACTAACGTCGGCTCTGCGATATGCGACACGATATTGAATCGTGTTCGCTTTACTTAGCCGCTGCGCAAGCTGGGCGGAAGTTTCCACTCTGCGCGAATTAAAAGTCTGGATGTCGCGCGAGTCATCGTAAAGGCCGGTGAACGATAAGCTCAGGCGATCGTTGCCCTTGAACTGAGGCGCGCTATAGTTCACAAGAGCGCGCCGTTGGATATTGGACAAACGGCCCTGAAAGAGGACCGTGTGGCCGAGTCCGAGGAAATTCGCGCGGCTGATACCGAAAGAAACACGGGGGCTGAATCCCGGTGCGCCGGCCGGAGTCGTCAGCGTCGGAATCCCGCGCCCAATGCGTCCAAGCTGTGCGCCGAATCCGCCAGTCAGCGAGTAGCGGCGCGCTTCCTCGAGTCGATACAGAACGTACTTTCGGTCCGTGTCCCCTTCCGGGTTTTGTAGCGCCGTATCGACGCGCGCGAAAATGCCCAGATCGTAAAGGCGTCGCTGACTTTCAATCATGCTGCCCTGAGAAAGGGGGTCTCCAGGTTCCAGGTTGCGGATCCGTTCTCTTACCAGTCCTTCGTCGGTCCGTGTGAGCCCGCTGATGAGCACGTCCCGAACGAACTGCCTTTCGCCGGGATGGATTACATAGACTAACGCCATGCGCTGGGGCTCGCCCGAGGGAGTGACCGTCGCTTCGAAGGTCGCATCGGGATAGCCATTGTTGTAGAAGTAATTGAGAATCGTCTCCTGGTCCGTGGCCACGTTTAGATCGCTGAAAGGTTGACCTTCACTCGACTGAACCAGTGCTCGAACATCTTCGGTGGTGGTGGCGTTCAAGCCATCGATCTTGAGCCCTGACACAAACCACTGCGGGCCTTCGTTGATGTTCAACAGCAATCCTACTGCGTTGTCTTTGCCTTGATAGTCATCGATGATCTGGTTTGTAACTTCGACATCGCGAAATCCGTTCGATTGGTATAGCGCGCGAATTGCATTGATGTCGCGGCGTAAAAAATCCTGACTAAACCTTCCATAGCGAAACCGCAGGAGGCTGGCCGGCATTGTGTACATTCGCTCGCGAATTGTTTCACTCGAGAAGTATTTATTGCCATTTATCTCTACGGCCACAAGCTTGTGACGATCGCCGGGGAACAACGAGTACTCGATGGTTTCTTCCTGCTGAGGTGTCTTGCTCATGTCGAAGTCGACCTGCGCCTCGAAATAACCTTTCGACTGTAGATACTCGGTCAATTCGCGCTTGCCTTCGACAAGGAGGTCCTTATCGACAGTTTGCTCCTGGAAAATCGGCACAAGTTCGCGAAGTTTGCCTCGGGAAATCCGCGACCCCCTGGCTCGAACGATTACCTTTGGTCCACTGTCGATGGTGAGCACCGGAGTGACGCGATTCTCTTCCCGGTTGTATTCCATCTGGTCGAGATTGACCCTGGCCATCAGGTATTCCTTCTTCTGATAACGTCGCCGGATACGATCAAGCCCCTGTTGCGTGCGCGTCTCCGTCATCTCCCGCCACCCGAGGAGCCCGAACCATCGTTTCCAGCGGGTCGCATTGATGATCTCCTCCCTGGTTTTATTGGGTGTGCCCTTGATCACCGGCTCTCCGTACTTCGCGCGGTCGCCCGTATCGGCGCTAAAACTGAGGTCTACCTGCTGCACTGGAGCCGGAGTAATCTCCGGTGTCACTTTCGCCAGATAAAACCCATTCGATCGGAGAATCTCCAGCAAATTCTCTACGGATTGCCGCGCCTGGCCCTCGGAGAACGGCTCTCCGAGCCCCAACTTGGTTGCGTTGACGAGCTGGCCTCTGCTTGGCGGTTCCTGGACACCCAGAACCGTGACATTGCGGACGAAACTCGCGAGTTTTGTATTGAAGGTGAGAGCGACTCCGTCGCCGCTTTCCTGCGCATCCACTTCGATATTGTCATAACGCCCGGACGCATACAGGCGTTCAATGCTGGTGCGAACATCAGCCATTGCTAGCGGCGCGCCGATTTTCAACGCAGATAACTTTTCCGCCAGTTCGGCCGGCGCCAGGACGTCCCCAGCCGGCTCTACTTTCACGCTTCGAATTAACTGGCCCTCAAATCGATTCGCCTGCGCTCGGAGTGCAGGAAGCGGTAACCACGTCAATCCGACAAGCAGCGCCAGTGCCATGTGTGGTAGCGCAGGCGCTGTTACCATCGGGTTGTATGACTCCTGACCAGAGCGACCGTTACTCGCGCCAAATCCGTTTCGAAGGTCTTGGAGTCATCGGGCAGGAGAAATTGTTGGCGTCCAGCGTTGCAATTGTCGGCTGCGGCGCGCTCGGAAGTTTTCACGCTGGGGCGATGGCGAGGGCTGGAGTTGGACGGCTGATCCTGATCGACCGCGATTACGTGGAAATCAGCAATCTGCAACGTCAGTGGTTGTACGACGAGACCGATGCTCAACATGGTCTTCCGAAAGCCGCGGCTGCCGCTACCCACGTTCGCGCTGTCAACTCGGCGTGCGTCGTCGAGCAACATATTGCCGATCTTATCCCCTCCAATGTTGAAGAGCTGTTGCAAGGCGCGATGGTTATACTGGACGGCTGTGACAACTTCGAAACTCGCTATCTGATCAATGACTACGCGGTCAGCCGCGGCATCCCATGGGTCTACGGCGGCGCGGTCGGAAGTTACGGCATTGTGATGCCGGTAGTACCGGGTGAGACGGCCTGCCTGGCATGTGTCTACCCTCAGCCTCCTGGTGGCGCCCAACCAACTTGTGAGACGGCGGGCGTCCTCAACCCCGTTACATCTCTGGTCGCTTCGCTGCAATGCGCGGAAGCTACCAAGATCCTGGCCGGCGTGAAACCGGCACAGCGCATCACGACCATTGATATATGGATGGGATTTATTCGTCAAATCCCGCAGCCGTCCCGAGACCCCGAGTGCCGCGCGTGCGCGAAGCGAAACTTCGAGTATCTCAATTCCTTGAGACGCGCTCCCGTCAGTCTCTGTGGCCGGAACGCTGTACAGATTCATGAACGGATGCGACCGCTGGATCTCCACGCGCTGCGCCGGAGCCTGGAGCCGCTTGGCGACGTTCGCGCAAACGAATTCGCGTTGCGCTTCTTTCCCCAGCCCTATGAAATGACCGTATTCTCCGATGGAAGAGCAATCATTAAAGGAACCACGGACATCGGGATTGCGCGAAGTCTGTATGCGAGATATGTGGGAGCTTGACAATCCGGCTACCGGCGAAGAATAGCGTTCACCACGGCCAGGCCTGCGATGGCTGCCGTCTCCGCTCGAAGGATGTGTTCGCCAAGAGATACCGATGTCCAACCTGCGTTGCGAGCCGCGGTGCGTTCGTGTTCCGGCCACCCGCCCTCGGGTCCCACCAGCAAAGCTACGGATTCAGCGGTTCGCGGTACGGCCTCGATCACGGGGATCCCTGTACGGTCTTCATCCAGGAATAACCTACTGGTCGCTGGTGTGAGGATGGCCTCATTGAATCGAACGGGTTCGTACAAATCGGGTATACGGAGCCGCCGCGACTGCTGGCTTGCTTCCATCGCGATACGTCTCCACCGTTCGATGCGTTTTTCGGCGGCTTTCTCGAGGCCTTTATCGCTGCGTTCGGCTCGCACGAACCGCACGGAAGTCACACCGAGTTCCGTTGCCTTCTCAAGCAGAAGCTCGAGACGATCGAACTTGAAAAGCGCGACAAGCAAAACAACTGGGATCTGGGAAATTGGATCGGCCAAACGCTCAAGCACTCGAAACTCCACCAGAGACTTTCGCGCAGACTCGATTTCTGCCAGGTAGACCGACTGATTATCGGAGATCTCGTACATTTGGCCGGGCTCGACCCGCAACACCTGCGTCAGGTGCCGTGCTTCCTCTCCGGCAATCTCCGCGTGGGCCTCCGACACCTGCGGGACGAAAAATCTACGTCTGGACATTGGGCGGGCGATCGAATGGTGGGCGCGCAGGGACTCGAACCCCGGACCCCCTCGGTGTAAACGAGGTGCTCTAACCAACTGAGCTACGCGCCCTCTTGAATTATGGTCGGCTTGAGCTAAAGCTCCAGCATTTTCAACTCTAACATGCGCATCGGCGACAATAAGCGCATGGATCGGAAGGAACTCAAGGAGTCGGCGCACTCCATGCTGGATCAGTTAAGCAACCGGCAGTTGGAAGCCGTCGTCGGCATCCTGCGGTGCTTCACGGGATACGACGAAAGCGAGTCGGTTCCCGAACAGGATGCGGGAGAAGGTTTGCCTCCGGCGAATATCTTCGGCAAATTCTTCGGCTGAGAATTTCGCAGCAAACCCGCCACTTCCTCTCCGAGAGGCTTTTACATGAATTCAGAGGAACGGCGGCGGGCCATACAGACCGCTCTCGTGCAGATGGACAAGCAGTTCGGCAAAGGAGCGGTGCTGCTGCTGGGATCGCGCAATGCGATCCCCGTCACGACAATTTCTACCGGCTCGCTTTCGGTTGACCACGCGCTCGGCGTAGGCGGTGTGCCGCGCGGCCGTGTCATTGAAATCTACGGTCCGGAGTCATCCGGCAAAACCACACTGACACTGCACCTGATTGCCGAAGCCCAGAAGGCGGGCGGTTACGCTGCGTTTATTGACGCCGAGCATGCGCTCGATCCGAAGTATGCCTCTTCGCTGGGCGTTGACGTGGACAATCTGATCGTCTCGCAGCCGGATAGCGGTGAGCAGGCGCTTGAGGTCGCCTCCGCTCTCGTAGCAACCAACGCAGTCGACCTGATTGTCGTTGACTCGGTTGCCGCCCTGGTGCCGAGGGCCGAACTGGAAGGGGAGATGGGAGACAGTCACGTCGGCTTGCAGGCGCGCCTGATGTCGCAGGCTCTGCGAAAGCTGACAGGCCAGGTAGCTCGGACGAATACCTGTCTCGTGTTCATTAACCAGTTGCGCGAGAAAATCGGCGTCATGTTCGGTAATCCCGAAACGACGACCGGCGGCAAGGCCCTAAAATTTTACGCCTCGATCCGAATGGAGGTTCGGCGCGGCGCGGCTCTGAAGGATGGCGAACAAATCGTCGGTAATCGAACAAAGGTCAAGGTGGTCAAAAATAAAGTAGCCGCTCCGTTTCGTGAGGTGGAAGTCGATCTCCTTCACGGTTACGGCTTTTCGCGCGAAGGCGACCTGTTAGACCTGGGAGCCTCTCACAGCGTGGTCGAGAAGAGCGGATCGTGGTTCAGCTTCAGCGGCGAGCGGCTTGGACAAGGGCGCGAGAACGCCCGGCAATTTCTTCGCGAGAACCCTGAAATGACAAAGCGCATCGATGCTGCTGTTCGCGCAAAGCTGGGAATTGGGGCTGCTGAGTCTTCTGTTGCGGCCGTTTCGTAAGCAAAACATTCCTCTGAGGGCCCGTTTTGAATGGTGAGATAGTGGTTTGACGGGCCTTTCATGGCTTCTCGTGTGAAAAATGCCCGCAAAACCGCCATTTTTCGGGCTTCTGCTCTTTACATCCGCTGTCTGCCTGCCTTATGATGATCTCGACCCCGCTACGCGAGCAACAATCAAACAAAATCGCGCGGCAATGTTTTTTCTGAAGGGAGAACAGATAGATCAACTATGGCTGAAGCAACTCGCATGACGCAAACGCAAATCGTCAAAGAACTGGCGGAAGCGACCGGTGTGGGCAACAAAGTCGCCAAACAGTTCCTGGAAAAGTACACGGAGATGGCAGTTCGCGAGACAAAGAAGAAGGGCATGTTCGTGATGCCCGGTATCGGCCGCCTGGTGCGGGTAGAACGCAAAGCCCGCCTCGGACGCAATCCTTCAACGGGCGAATCGATCAAGATTCCCGCCAAGAAAGTGGTCAAGTTCCGAATCGCCAAGTCGGTAAAGGACTCGATCGTTCCGCCGAAGGCCGCAAAGAAGTAATTGTGCCCGGGGCGACGGCCCGCGTATACAGCCTTCGCCCCAGTTCCCAAAAGCAAAAGCCCCGCAATCGTGCTGCGGGGCCGTGGTATGTCGTCGTCAACCGCTGGAAACTAGCCCAAAGTGCGGGCAGTTCGGAAGCCGCTATGCCTGCTTCTTCTCGTCGGTGCTCGCCTCTTCGTGCTTCAAGGCGTTCTTGAAGTTCCGGATTCCTTCTCCTAAACCTTTCGCCACCTCGGGAATTTTCCGTCCGCCAAAGAGCAGAACCGCAATACCGAGAATGATGAGAAGCTCAGGCAAGCCTAGTGATCTCATTCGGCCTCCTTACCTATGTGACACTGACCATTGTAGCGAAATATACAGGTAGCCCTCAAGGAACTCTGCGATGCCCAAGAAACCGGCATTCGATCAAAAGAAAGAAGTTCGGAAACTGGCGCGCGAACGTGTCGGAACGGTTAAGGCTTCACGGCCAATCGAACCCAGGGACACGCGCAAGAAACCAAAGCACCCGAAACCACCTGATATCGAGGACTAGGCGCCATCTTCGGCGGCATCCTCGAGGTATGTGTACCCGTTCAGGCCCTGTTCGAAGAATCGTAGTAAGCGACCGGATTCCTCATACCCGATTCGCCCTTCGCGCAGCGCCGCTTCTACATCGCGCCGATATTGTTCCAGCAGCATATTCGAGTTGAATTGAACGTAATCGAGCACCTCCCGAACCGTGTCGCCTCGAATAACAGCGTCCAGCAGAGCTTCGCCGTTCTCTCCGATGTTCACGTGAACGGCGTTGGTATCTCCGAACAGATTGTGCAGGTCTCCTAATATTTCCTGGTAAGCGCCCACCAGAAAAGCGCCCAGGTAATATGGCCGCCCATTCAGAGCGTGCAGACGCAATGTCTTCTTTACGTCCCGCCGATCGATAAACTGGTCCACTTTGCCGTCGGAGTCGCAGGAGATGTCGCCCAGCACGGCGTGCCGCGTCGGCGGCTCTCCTAAACGATGGATCGGCATTATTGGGAACAGCTGTTTCACGGCCCAACTGTCCGGCATACTCTGGAAAAGAGAAAAGTTGCAGAAATACGTGTCCGAGAGCAGACTCTCCAGTCCCTCCAACTCTTCCGGAAAATAATCGAGTTCGCCGGCCATCTTCTGAATGCGACGGCATATGGCCCAGTAGTAATTCTCCGCAAGACTGCGTTGAATCAATGGCAGGTAACCGAGGCTGAACAGGTTCAGCGCCGCATCCAGCGCCTGCTGAGCGTCATGAAAGCTCTCGAGCAGGTTCTTCGAACTTAACGACTTGTACGTTTCGAGTAAATCCGATGAGCGGCTGTTCCGCCTCTTCGGGGAGTTCCTGATGCATATTTACTTCCCCGAATTCGCTTACGCCGAGAACGTTGAACAACAGCACGCTGTGATACGCCGCGACGGCGCGGCCGCTTTCCGTAACGATCGTGGGATGCGGCACCTCCGCTTCATCGCATACGTTTTGTATGTGATAGACCACATCGTTAGCGTATTCCTGCAACGTATAGTTGACACTCGATTCAAAATCGGTCTGCGATCCGTCGTAATCGATCCCGAGGCCGCCGCCGACATCCATGAATTGCAGGCCGGCTCCGGCGCGCTTCAGCTCGACGTAGACGCGAATCGCTTCGCTCACCGCCCCCTTCACCTGGCGGATATTCGTAATCTGGCTGCCCAGGTGGAAATGCAAAAGCTGCATGCAGTCGGCCATGCCGAGATCGCGCAAGAGTCTCGAGAACGCGAACCGCTTCGCTGACAGTAAGTCCGAATTTGGAGCGGTACCCGCCGGATGACTTCCAACGCCCGGAACCCCGGCTGGCAAGCTTCACTCGCACACCGATCACCGGCCTGACACCCATCCGCTCGGCGTGCTTGATGATCAGATCGAGCTCCGTGAATTTCTCCACCACCGGGATGATCTGCCTGCCGATCTTCTTGGCGTGCATCGCCATTTCGATGTATTCGTCATCCTTGAAGCCGTTGCAGATGATTGGCGTATCGTTGTCGGCCAACGCCATCACCGCCAGGAGTTCCGGCTTCGATCCGGCTTCGAGTCCGAAGCGGTACGGCCTGCCGTATTCGAACACTTCCTCAACGACCTGCCGCTGCTGGTTGACCTTGATCGGAAATACGCAACGGTAATCGCCTTTGTAGCCGTGCTCCTGGATGGCGTTTTGGAATGCGCCATGAATTTCTCCCAGGCGATGCTTCAGTATTTCGCCGAAACGAAGAAGGATGGGCGGGTGGATGCCGCGAAGCACGAGTTTGTCGACCAGTTCTTTCAGGTCGATGCCGCGCGAGATTTCTTTGCTCGGATGAACCCAGAGGTGCCCGTTCGCGCCTACAGAAAAATATCCTTTCCCCCAGGCATTAACGTCATATAACTCCGCCGCGTCGCTAACGGTCCACCGCTCTGTCGGCTCGTAGACCTGCGCGCCATCCAACACCTTTACAGCCAATGCCGCTCACCTCCTGAGTTTGCGCCGCCATCCATTGCGACGGAAGACAGTCCTTTCTGATTGTATCGGCGCCAGACGGTTCGGCGCGCGAAGCAATTGTAAACTGTTCGCATGTCATCAGCCTCTTGAGGGCCGAGTCGCACTAGTCACAGGCGCAAGCAAGGGTATTGGAAAGGGAATCGCAATCGAACTGGCGAAAGCCGGATGCAATATTGCCGTCAACTACAACTCAGATCGAGCAGGCGCCGAAGCTACTGTCGCTGAGGTCCGCGCAATCGGACGAACAGCGGAAATAATTCAGGCGAACGTGGGAAGCCCGGCAGACGTCGACAGAATGTTCGCTTTTGTAGGCGAAAGTTTTCCCAGGCTAGATATCCTGGTGAACAACGCCGGCGTGCAGACCTGGAAAGCTCTTCTCGATCTGCAGGAATCCGAGTGGGACAGAGTGATCGACACCAACCTAAAAGGCACATTTCTTTGTACGCAGCGCGCAGCGCGGAAAATGAAAGAAACCGGCGGCGGTTCCATCATCAACATCGGTTCCGGCTGCAACAAGGTTGCCTTTCCGCACTTGGTCGACTACACGGCCAGCAAAGGAGGAATCGAAATGTTCACCAAAGTCGCCGCGGTCGAGCTTGGGCGAATACAAGATTCGTGTGAATTGCGTTGCGCCGGGAGCGATCGAAATCGAGCGCACCAAACACGAAGCCGGAGACTACGGAGCGACATGGTCGAAGCTGACCCCGCTCGGTCGCATCGGCGAACCGGTTGATGTCGCACGCATGGTCGCATTTCTGGCAAGCGATGCGGCAGATTTCATCTCCGGCCAAACGATCTGGGTGGATGGTGGACTATTCAGTAAGCCCGCATGGCCTTACGAGTGACGCTATGGAGGGTTCTCTGCAATCGGGTCGAGTGTTTTTCTGCTCTCTCCTGCCAGAGCGGGCGGTCCACGTTATCAGATGCTCTTGCGGGAGCAGGCAAGCTTCGATGTAGCCGTAAGGCTTAGGCAGGGTATTGCCACCATCGGCGAGGTTTACGCTTTCATCAGCGGCTTGTATTTCCGGGGTAAATTGACGTATGCACGAAGCTTTTCCCGCCTCCCCTCCGGGAATTCCCCCAGCGCTGGTGATCGTGCCCGGCGTAGGTCTAATTCCTCCTGACACGCCGATCAATATCGAGCAATTACGCGCGATCGCCGATGTTCCTGTCGATGAAGACAATGCCGCATATCGGGATGCTCTGTTGACAGCAGCGAGACTGGTGGATGAATATGCCGGGCCGGCATGTCTCTATGTGCTGCTCGGCAGCATTGCAAGTGGAAAGTACACAGGCCCGCTTCTTGAAGCTGTTAGGTGACCGGTTGATGTTTCCGGTCGACTTCGTGGGCCGCGGTGACATGAGCCGGGGCGGACTTATGTTGCGTCGCGCGCATTCGGGCGAGGAGCTATCCTACGTTCCCGTGCGCGGAGCGACCAGACATGGCGTGCGGCCACCCAAGTTGGAGCGATGGCGGAAGACCGTAATATTCATTGGTCTGCAAGGCTCCGGCAAGACCACATACTTCAATGAGCATTTCGCGGCGACTCACGAACACGTCAGTCGCGATATTCAAAGAACTGCCGAACGCGAGGCTAAATTGATCCAGGAATGTCTCCGCTCGAAGCGATCGTTCGTCATCGACGATACCAACATCAGCAGGGCAGGAAGGGCGCCATGTATCCGGCAAGCGAAGGCGGCCGGCTTTCGAGTGATCGCGTATTTCTTTGCCACTCCCGTCCGAACCGCGATTGGCCGCAACAATCATCGGAAGGACAAAAAGGCGATTCCAGTTCCGGCAATTCTACGCAGCGCGAAACAACTGGAGCCGCCGGCGACGGAGGAGGGTTTCGACGAAATCGTAACGATCAGCTAAGAAAAGTCGTCCGGGACTACTCGAGCATCTGACGTTCGAGCGCGCCTGTACGACGTCCGGAGACAACCGTATAACGTCGCAACTTGTCCAACTCCCGGCGTGCGATCGAGGCCCAGGAGCTAGTTCGGGTCCAGCTTAAGGTACGTCTTCCAATGCCGAACCGCCTCCATCACCTGACCGCTACCCTGAAAAAGAAGCGCAAGATTGTAGTGCGCGTCTGCATAGCCGGGATGCAGTCTCACTGCTTCCTGATAGTGACGAAGCGCTCGCTCATAGTCCCCACGCTCGTCATAGAGGTTTGCAATATTGAATTGCGCGAGAGCGTACTTGGGATCGGCTTCCAGGGCTTTACGATAGTAAGTCTCGGCCTTTGAGAACTGTCGGCTGTTGAAGAAGATCGTGCCCAGGTTTAGCCACGCGCCGGCGGAGGTTGGGTCGAGCTCGACTGCGCTCTCATATGCTTTTATGGCGTCCTGCACGGCGCCGGTCTGTTCGCATTCCAATCCGCGCTGGAACCACTTCTCTGACTCGCGGCGACCACGACCCTCGTCAGTTTTCTTTCGGTCCGGAAACGCTAGGAGACGCTTCAACTCGGCTTCATCGAAGTTGAGCAGCAATTGTCCGGAGATGGGCTCCATCGCATGCTCGCCGACCTGTACGTGGATCCGGCGGCCATCAGAGATCAACCGCAATTGTTTCAGTGGGTCAGTGATGTCATGAAGCCGTTCACGCACGGCACTGAGGACGTTACGAATCTTGGCCGGGGGAATGCGGTCTTCGCAGAGCTTCGTCAGTGTTCGGAGCGCAATCAGATCGCTGAACGCAAATCGCTCCATCGGCGGAATCAGCCGATGCTTTTCCCATCCGCGCAATTGGCGCTCGCTGAGGTCCAACAAGCGCCGGACGTCTTCTCGCGAGTAAACTGCCTTCGGAGCGATCTCAGGCACCGGATGAATTGTAGCATTTACTAGTATTTATAGCCATGGAGAAACCCTGGGAAGAACCTAGGGGACTTCATCTGCATCTCAGTGTCGGCTGGGCGAACACCCGCTTGACACGGTCTGTTTCGTGGGATCACAATATAGAGACATGCAACTGAGTTTCAACAGGCGCGCATCCGTCCGGGCTGCTGCTGCGGCAGCATCGAATACATCGCGTCGTCTGGCAGATCTTCGTGAGGGCGAAGCCGCCGTTATCGAACATATTGACCTGCCGACTGACTTCGCAACGCGCCTGATGGAATTAGGTTTTCTTCCTGGCATGACTGTCACTGCCGCCCGCTGCGCCCCTGGTGGCGATCCTCGTGTATTCCGCGTAGATGGGTCCGAGATCGCTCTGCGCAGGGAGACTGCCGCGCACTTACTCGTAAAGATGTGAAGCTATGAGCGATTGCCACGGTTGCGCAGCCGCAACCGGATTATATTCGCCTCCCTCGCGCAACGGGAATACCTCCGCGCCATACACGGTTGCTCTCGTAGGTCCACCAAATTCCGGAAAATCGACTCTTTTCAACAGGCTTACCGGCCTTAGACAGAAGGTTGCCAACTTTCCCGGCGTGACAGTTGAGCAGCACACCGGTCGCGCCAGGATTGCGAATCGCGACGTGCTTCTCATCGATCTGCCAGGCATATACAGCCTGACGCCGCGCTCTGAGGATGAAAAGGTCTCGCACGACGTCCTCAAGGGTCGAATGCCAGGTGTAAATCGACCCGATGCGTTGCTGTTGATTCTCGATTGCACTCGACTGCAGCGGCATCTGGTGCTGGCGGCTCCTATCCTGAAGCTGGATTTGCCCACTCTGGTGATCCTCAACATGGCGGACGACCTTCGCAACGGCGGCGGTGAGGTGGATACCTCCGCTCTATCGCGCGATCTGGGCGTGCCAGTTGCCATGATCAGCGCGGCAAAGGGAGACGGAATCGAGAAGGTCTTCCAATTTCTTGAAGGCAGCGCAGTTGCAGGTCATGCTCCGAAACCTTTGGTGCAACTACCGATACTCCAGGATGCGCCGAAGTGCAGACAGTGGGCAGCCCATATCGGGTCAAAAGCTGCCTATCAGGCGCCGGCCCCATCGCGGTGGACGCGCCGTCTTGATTCCCTCTTTCTCCATCCTCTATGGGGGCCGATCATCTTTGCGGTCGTGGTGATGGCGGTATTTCAAAGTATCTTCACCGGCGCCAAGCCCCTAATGGAGATGATCGAGCAAGTCATTCAGATATCCGGCCAATATATGAGTACGATCCTGCCGGACGGAGTCTGGAAGTCTTTGATTGTCGATGGCATCTGGTCTGGTGTCGGCTCGGTTGTCGTTTTCCTTCCGCAGATTCTACTGCTCTTCCTTTTCATTGGCATTCTGGAGGATTCCGGTTATCTTGCGCGCGCCGCTCTCATCGCGGATCGCACGATGCGGCGAGCCGGATTGCAGGGTAAGTCCTTCATTCCGCTGCTTTCCGCGTATGCCTGTGCAGTACCGGCGATTCTGTCCACGCGCACAATCGAAAACAAGCGCGATCGCGTAGCAACCATCTTGATCGCTCCTTTCATGACGTGTTCCGCGCGATTACCTGTTTATGCGCTGCTCATTGCCGCGTTCCTTCCCGACACGAGATTGTTCGGACCAATCACGACCCGAGCCGCCGCGCTGCTCGGACTCTATATCCTCGGATTTCTTGCCGCGTTGTTCACAGCCCGCATTCTGAAATCCTCAGTGCTGAAAAGCGAGCGAAACTCGTTCGTTCTCGAAATGCCTCCGTACCGATGGCCCACGCTTCAATCGCTCGGCCTGCGTCTGGTAGATCGCTCAAAAGTGTTCCTCCGTCGCGCTGGAACCGTCATCTTAGGTGTAGCGATCGTCCTGTGGTGCCTCGCGAGTTTGCCGGTACACGATGGCAAACCGCCGGCAATCGAAGAGAGCGTGATTGGGTATATAGGAAAGACAGTGGAGCCGCTCATTCAGCCGCTGGGGTTCAACTGGAAGATAGGTATCGGCCTCATAACCTCGCTCGCGGCGCGTGAGGTCATCATAGGAACGCTAGGGACCCTCTACGGCATGGATGGCACTTCGCAGTCCATGGAATTGCAAACGGCGCTTCGTAAAGATCTGACCATGGGTGGCGCGGTGGCGCTTCTCATCTTTTTCGCATTTGCGATGCAGTGTTTCTCGACAATTGCGGTCGTCAAGCGAGAAACAGGGGGATGGAAGTGGCCGGCAATCCAGTTCAGTTACATGACTGTCCTCGCTTACCTCGGCGGTCTCGCGGCAAATCAGTTCATTACTCACGTACTTAAAGTCTGATCAAGTTGGTCTCCAGCGCTTGCTAGCATGGAAATTGTTTCGGACGATTCTTCTCGGACTGTCTGCCTGTAGCTTGGTGTTCGCTTCCTGGGACGCCGGTAAGGATCTGAATACCGCTATCGGCGAACGAACGGATGGCCAGATCCAACTGGTTTTCGAGTTGCGCTCACGTCTGGAAAATCGCCCCGGCCAATCCTTCGGCGTCGATCCGGACCTTTTTGCCGACTTCACCCGCTTCCGCATCGGTATCAGCTACAAACCCGTGAAATGGGTTCGTTTCGTAGCGGTGGGGATGGACGCCCGAGCTCCCCTGTATGGCACTCCGGCTCCGAGTTCTGCCCGCGATCCTATGGATCTGCACGAGGCTTACATCGAGCTACGGCCGGATACCAAGGAGGGATTCGGCGCGGCCGTCGGAAGGCAAGCTGTCAATCTTGGCGACACACGGTTGATCGGATCGCCGCAGTGGGCATACATTCCCCGAATTTACGACGGCGCTCGAGTCTTTTGGCGTGGCCGCAAATATCGGTTGGAAGGACTCTTTATTTCCCCGGTGAAACTTCGAACTGATGGCTGGAACTATCCTGTGTTGGGCGACCGAGTGGTCGGTACATATAACACCATCGAATTGAATAAGCATGTGTCGACGGACCTGTACCTGTTACGGCATCATCAGAACCGTCCGGGCGGTTTCAACGGAAGCGGTCGCGCGATTACGAACACCTTCGGTACCCGGGTGTTTGGACCGATTGTGAACGGCTTCCGGTATAGCGCCGAGATCATCGGTCAGGTCGGTGACATAGGCCCCGTACCGGAGCGCGCTAACGCGTGGGCGCTTCAAGTGGGTAAGCAGACTAAACTCGCCGGCCGTGCGCTCGACGTGATCGGCGAATACAAATTCGCCTCCGGCGGGATACGATCCGATCGAATCAGCACATTCGATCAACTCTTTCCAGCCGCTCACGACAAATTGGGACATGCAGACGTTCTGGGCTGGAAGAATGTTCGAAACGTAAAGGCGCTTGGTGTCTGGAGTTGGACCAAATCGTTCGCTGTCAATGTCATGTATAACAACTCCTGGCTCGCAGACCCGCGCGATGCCGCCTACAACAGTTCGGGACGCGCCGTCGCACGCTCGACAACAGGTCTCGACGGGCGACATATAGGCCAGGAGGCGGATCTCTTTGTGACCTATAAGAAATCCGGTTGGACGACCGGTGCAGGATACGGCTATTTCTTCTCCGGGGAGTTCATCCGCCGCACAACTCCCGCCGTAGACCCGCAGTATATGTATGTTTACCAGAGCTACAGCTTCTGACAAGGTGCTGTTAAACTAACAACAGCCCACTTACGCTGCGGAGAGATGGCCGAGTGGCTGAAGGCGCACGCTTGGAAAGCGTGTATAGGGGAAACTCTATCCAGGGTTCGAATCCCTGTCTCTCCGCCATACTGGCATCCTACGGGACTTACCAAGCATCAAAGACTTTATCAATCCCCCTAATCTTGAAGGGGATTGGTACAATTGAGAAACTTCATGATCGCAGCGTTGCCGACGACCCGCGTTTCCGGCGTCTCTGACCACTCTCTCTTAGCGCAGATCGGAAATACGCCCCTGGTATTCCTCGAAAAGATCAGCGCAATGGTTCCGGGCGCCGAGATATTCGTGAAGGACGAATCCCGTAATCCGGGTGGCTCGGTGAAAGATCGTCCGGCCCTCAACATGGTGCTCGACGGCGAACGGCGCGGACTTCTCACTCCGGACAAGGTCATCCTGGACTCGACCAGCGGCAATACCGGGATCGCGTACGCAATGATCGGCGCAGCCCGGGGCTACAAGGTTAAGCTCTGTCTTCCGGGAAATGCATCGCTGGAGCGGAAGCGCATTCTCAAGGCTTACGGCGCTGAAATGATCCTAACGGAGCCCGGAGAGGGCTCGGACGGAGCAATTCGCAAGTGCCGTGAAGTATATAAGGCTAACCCCGACATCTACTTCTATCCCGATCAATACAATAACCCGGCAAACTGGCAAGCTCACTTCAATGGCACGGGCGTAGAGATCCTGGAACAAACCGAAGGAAAACTTACGCACTTTGTCGCTTCGATGGGCACCAGCGGCACATGTATGGGCGTAACCCGGCGTCTGCATCAGGATGCGCCTCAGGTGAAATGCTATTCCGCGCAGCCATCCTCCGGATTCCATGGCTTGGAAGGACTCAAGCACATGCCGACCGCGATTGTGCCTGGAATTTACGACGGATCCCTGCCCGACGGCAACGTATGGATCGAGACGGAAGACGCATACGCAATGGTACGAAAGCTGGCGCGTGAAGAGGGACTCCTCGTCGGTATTTCGACCGGCGCCAACGTTGTGGCGGCTCTCGAGATTGCACGTCAAACGGAGAACGCGCGAATCGTTACGATCGCCTGCGATGGCGCGGACAAATACTTAAGCGAACACTTCTGGGATGATTAGAATCGAATCGGACGCGTGGGACGTCATGGTTTCTCACGCCGAAAGCACATACCCGAACGAATGCTGCGGCGCCATGATTGGGGCGATTGACGGCTCAGAGAAAGTCGTGAGTGTCGCGGTCCCGCTAGTTAACGCGTTCGCGGGCGAGAAAGGCGCGCGATACGAACTGCGGCAGGAGGATCTCCTGAAAGCGGACTCCGAAGCCCGGCAGCGCGGTCTCGATCTCATTGGGATCTTTCACTCCCATCCCGATTGTGACGCATACTTCTCAAAAACCGATCTCGAGAACTCGTGCCCGTGGTACTCGTTTGTCGTGTTGTCGATCAAGCGGGGCGAGTTCGATCACGCAAACAGCTTCCTACCCGATCCGGACCAGACTAAAGCGGACAAAGAAGAACTGATATGGCCAAAGTCTTAATTCCCACCCCCCTACGACAGTACGCCGACAAGAAGGACACCATCGAGTTGAATGGCTCGACCGTCGGCGAAGTGCTTACGGCGCTGACAACGCAGCACGCCGATCTACGCAAACACCTGTTCAACGACGAAGGTAAACTGCGAAGTTTTGTAAATGTTTATCTGAACGACGAAGACATTCGCTACCTGGAGAAAGACAAGACCTCTGTGAAGGACGGCGACACTTTGTCGATTGTCCCGAGCATTGCCGGGGGCAGTTATGGCGGTTGAAACTCCGGTTGCGGCGCCGACCCTTTCGAAGGAAGAGGTCCTGCGCTACAGCCGGCATTTGATTATGCCCGAAGTGGGCATGGATGGCCAACTGAAGCTCAAGGCGGCCAAGGTGCTTCTCGTTGGCGCCGGAGGACTTGGGGCGCCCCTCGGGATGTATCTGGCGGCAGCGGGGATTGGACGTATAGGAATCGTCGATTTCGATACCGTCGACTTCACGAATCTGCAGCGTCAGATCATTCATGGCACCAAGGACGTCGGCCGCAAGAAGCTCGACTCGGCTGCGGAGACGATGCTCGATATTAATCCTTACGTACAGATTGACAAGTACGAAGCTCCGCTGACCAGCGATAACGCGCTCGACATCATTAAGGATTACGATATGGTGATCGACGGGACTGACAATTTCCCGACCCGATACCTGGTAAATGATGCGTGCGTGTTGTTGAAGAAGCCCAATGTCTACGGATCGATCTTTCGTTTCGAAGGACAGGCTACCGTCTTCGCCTATGAGGATGGTCCGTGTTATCGCTGCCTATATCCGGAACCACCACCTCCAGGCCTTGTACCGAGTTGCGCCGAGGGCGGCGTTCTGGGCATCCTGCCCGGCATGATCGGTATAGTTCAGGCGACGGAGGCGGTGAAGCTGATCCTGGGAACAGGCGAGCCGCTTGTCGGACGGCTTTTACTGTACGATGCCCTCGCTATGCGCTTCCGCGAGTTGAAGCTGCGTCGCAATCCTGAGTGCCCGGTATGCGGAGATCATCCCACTGTAACCAAGCTGATCGATTACCAGGAATTTTGCGGCCTCGGCCGCGGTGAGGAACCTGTTGTCGAAACCGCCGGCGATATTGAGTCTACGGAAGTGAAGCAAAAGATCGATCGCGGAGATAACTTCGTTCTGATCGATGTTCGTGAACCGCACGAGTATCAGATCTGTAATATCCCGTATGCGAAGCTGATTCCACTTGGAGAACTCCCGAAGCGAGTCAACGAACTGAATACAGCGGATGAAATCGTGGCTCATTGCAAGAGCGGGATGCGAAGCGCGAAGGCGGTCGATTTCCTCAAGCAAGCCGGCTTCAAGCGCGTTCGAAACATGAAGGGCGGCATTCTCGCGTGGAGCGATAAGGTCGACCCAACCGTACCGAAATACTAGGCGTGATGATTTACTGGACCAACTCCGTGGCCTAGCGCGGGGTTGGTTCGGATCGCGCGCGTGATAAATTCCTTCGCTTTCCCCACCGCCTCCATTAGGGAATCTCCCTTCGCCAGACCAGCCGTGATCGCGGCCGAGTAGGTGCAACCCGTGCCGTGAGTATGGACTGTCTCGATGCGGTCCGATGTAAACTGGTGAAACTTCCCGTCAGCTAGTAAGAGATCGTCCGCGGTCCCCGAGAGATGTCCGCCTTTAATCAGGACATTCTTCGCGCCGGATGCGTACAGCCTCTCCGCTGCGCGTTTCATATCATCGCGAGTGGTCACTTCCCGGCCTGTTAATGCAGCGGCCTCAGGAAGGTTTGGCGTCAGCAGGTACGTTATTGGAAGAATGCGGCCGAGCAGAGCTCGTTTGCCATCTTCCGGGATGAGAGGAGTTCCATGTTTGCTGATCATCACCGGATCCACAACTAGCGGGAACGTAAATTCTTCCGCAAGCGACGCCACGGCATCGACAATCGCGGCGTTCCCCAGAGCGCCCAACTTCGCGGCATGTGGCGGTATGTCATCCAAGACAGCTTGCAACTGCTCAGTCACTAAATCCGGCGTCACGCACTCGACTCGACTGACAGTGCGAGTATTCTGCACGGTGAGCAGCGTAATCACCGCCTCACCGTAGACGCCGAACTGATGAAACGTCTTGAGGTCAGCCTGAATGCCGGCGCCACCGCTTGGGTCGGAACCGGCGATGGTTAGGGCAATCGGCTTCATTGAATCTGAACTTTGTCACTTCGAGTCGCGCCTGAAGCATTCGCCAACTCAACCTCGACAGAACCAATATCAGTAATCTGACCAGCGACCGGGAACACTGCTTTCAATGTAAACGCGCCTCCAAACGTCGACTTTATCGAAGTACTTGCGGAATTCAGAGGAGCTGTCAACGGTGATTGCGCCGGGTTGGACCACGGAGCCTTTCGAAGTATAGAACGTAAAGCTCAATTGGCCCGGAGCATGTGTGTTGTCATATCCAGTGATTTCAATTTCCAACATCGATCCGTTTCTTACCGCGCGAGTCTTGTCGATTCGGATACGCTCGGGAGCAATAACTACGCTCGTGTTGACACTCCAGCCGCCCACTTCGGCCGTGAACACTATGGTACCTGCCGTAGTCCCGGTTTGAAAGGTGAGTTCGGAAACCGGAGTGTCCGTTCCTTCCTGGACACTGAACGTTGTGGCCCGTTCGCCCCGCAGCAACTTTACAGCGTCGTCATCAACGCTAGAGGCAACCGATGGTTGGAAGGTCATGGTCAACTTGCCGGATCCGATTGCGCGCGACGCTTGACCGAAGCGCACGGAAACGCGCCCTTGTTGTCCACTGGTCGGATTGGGAAGGTCCACCACAATGGCCGGCTTCGGAAAGGGCGGTTCGTTCGAGGCCGCCGTGACTCGATAGGTACGTCCATCCAGAGCCAGAGCACCCTGGAACACACCCGATGCTTCGGGAGCGAATACGATGTCGAAATCCGCGGAAGTGTGCGGCGCGAGTTCAATCGGCAGCGACAGCTGTTGCGCGAGCCGGAAATACTTGCCGGTCAAGGTGGCCGTCTGGACCAGAACCCGTTCGGAAGTTGTGTTCTCGAGGTGGAAACTCTTAGATGACGTCGTTCCGCGTTCTACCAAACCCAGATCGACAGAGGAGCCGGATTGCAGCGCGTTGCCGTCGGCTGACAGAATCGGCGCAGCGGCTGACGTGCCCGTCAGGAGTAGCGCTGATCCGTTGACACTCAGATTGGCGCTGTACGAACCAAAGTCGCGCGGTGAAAATCGGACGGTGAAGTCCATATTCAGTCCGGGAGCAAGCGTATGGGGAAGAGAGGGTTGTCCAAACATGGAGAACGCAGTTCCGCCAAGCGTGAGCGTGCGAATCACCAAGGATGCTTGCGAGGTATTTCGGATTCGGAAAATCGTATCCACGCGATCGCCGACAGCAGCCGATCCGACCTGGTACAAATTGGCGACCGACTTTTCTGAGCCGGGCGCGTCAACTACCAATAGCTGCACCTGCGCAGAGGCAGCGGCCCCTAACGTTACGAAGAGCGCAAGACTCCGGATCATGCGGCGTCCTCCGGCAATTCGTATACGTGCTCATCGCGAACAGCGAACACGCGATCTTCTGCATAGATGACCCACCAACCGTCACCCATTTGCGATATGGATTGGGCTCGAGATTGCAGCCGGACAGGCACTCCGTTCAAGGAGAACTCGCCGTCTTGGATCACGGCGGTCGCTTCGATTGGCGCCGCAGACGAGCGCTCGAACTTTCCGCCGCTTCGGCGCCATAGCTCGTTAGCTTCTTGAAAGAAAACTTCATTGACCAAGCCGTGGGATGTGAACGTAACGATTACTGCTCCGCCGGGCGCTTCAAAAGTCTCGCCATCGACGATCAACTCTCGATCTTTCTTAATCACGAGTGATTTGCCGGAAAAGGCCGCTGAGACGATATCGCTGTCAACCGCAGGTCCCAAAACAAATGCGCCGGCGACTCCCTCGACGGGACGAAGTGACCGTTTGCGATCGACAATATAGCCGATGCGAGGCCGCAGTAACTGCGCCCCTGCCGCTCCGGCGAACAGAAATAGACAAAACCGCCGAGTCATTAAGGTCTTCCTATAGTGATTGTGGGGATACCGATCTGAACTGCGGGCCCAGCGGTGGAGGGTGAAGCTGTCTGGCTTGACGAACTTCCTCTTCCGACAGCCAGGCCTGCTGCCGCTCCGCCAGCCGCGATTGCGGCAATTGCGATCCACTTCTTCTTACCGGAGCCGCCCGATCGAGGCGATTTTGCCACCGGAGTGTCTGAGATGTACTGCGAGCAGATTGCTCCCGCCCGCGATTCGCCCTTTGCTGCGGTAATTCGGATCTGGAAAGGTCCCGCGATGCTGTTCCATCGTATGCCGTGAACCGCTGCCCGGCCTTCCGCGCCCGAGATCGCGATCTCGGTTTTCATGCCGCTCTCAAAGGCTCCGCCAGGACCTTCTTCCGGCATCCGGAAGCTCACGGCTACACCTTCCAAGGGACGACCTGTCTCATCCGTGAGCTGAACCGAGATCGGCCTGTTGCTCCTGGATCCAGCGGTATTGACCACGCCTTCTCCTTCAAGGACTTGGATCCGAATCAGATTCTGTGAGTAGGATGGGGAGACAAAAAGCAGCAGGGCGGCAACAGCCCGAGCGAAAACTATGCGACGGCCAGCAACACCGCGGTTATATTGTCGGGGCCGCCAGCCCTTTTGGCGGCTTCGATTAGAGCGTGACACTTGCTAACTAGTGGCTCGCCCGAAGAAAGAATCTCACGAATCGTCTCGATGTCCACTACGCCGTGCAATCCGTCTGACGACAGGAGGAATTGGGCCCCGATTTCCAAAGGAACAGCGTACGAATGGATTCGGAGTGTTTGGCTTACACCGATAGCCATGGTGAGCATGTGACGCATCGGGTGGACCTTGAGCTGCTCCTCGCCGATTCCGAGTCTCCTGCCGACCTCGTTTACCCAAGTCTGATCTTCGGTAATTACGTGCAATTCATCGCTCAAATATACGTAAGCCCGGCTGTCGCCGACGTTTGCAATTAGGACTTCCGGCCCGATCTTCAATGCGGCAGTCATGGTGGTCCCCATGCCATGCAGAGTAGGATCGGATTCCGCGGCATCGATGACGCGGCGATTTGCTTCCGCTAACGCGCGCAAAAGAACATCTCCCGACCGTTCGGAAGCCGACCAGACGAAATCGGCAACCGTGTCACCCGCTAACTTCGATGCATGCTCGCCAGCCTGTGCTCCGCCCATCCCGTCTGCGACAAGGTAGAGGTCCAGCGAGGGAGCAAGCAGAAAGTAGTCCTCGTTATTGGACCGGACGCAGCCAGGATCCGAGAGCCCAAAGGCTTCGAGCATGAAAATTGATTATATCTGCCCGGTCTATCGTTTCGGTTCCAGGACAGCCTTCAATTGCCAGTATGCAGACTCCTCATAATTCTGCTTCAACCGCTCGAGGCCTTCGCTGCGGGGTGGCGTCTTCGAAGTCTGTTTACGGAGACACCGGCCGAGTAGTGTGGTGGCATCCGTGTCATCAGGACGCCGGGCGAGGACAGCACGGAAGCGTTCCGCGGCAGCGTCCATCTCGCCGCTTTGTAAAAGCGCATACCCAACGTTGAAATGGTAGTCGGGATCGGTCGAATCCCCTTCAAGAGCTTTCTTGAAGTTATCGAGCGCTCCCGCCTTGTTTTGTCGCGATTGTGCGGCTCCGAGGTTATTCAACACCTCGTTCAAGGGCACCTGTTGCGCCACGATCTGAAAGGCCTGTTCGGCGGCGGAAAACTCTCCCAGATGGAATCTCGAAAGACCGAGCAGGAACGTAGCTTCGCGATAGTGGATATTTGCCGATGAGACCTTTTGAAGCGACTCGGCGGCTTGACGGTAGCCTTTACGCTGGAACTGGAGCCGTCCGAGTTCAAAATTCCCATGAGAGTATGCGGGCTCCAGGCGCACGGCCTGTGTGAAGTACTTGAGCTTTTGGTCGGGAGAGGTAGCCAGCAGACCGCGAATGTAACTCTCGATCGCATCGACGCGAACCACAGGCTGCCTTTGACGAAACTCTTCTTCCGTCAGATGGCGTTCAGGGCGAACGAACTGGAGACTTTGCCATGCAAGATGTGTCTGCAGACGCGCCAGTTCCTCCAGAGCCCCTGTCTCCGCGTATTCCGGGCCCAGCCTTGCTTTTTTCAAATTGATCGCTTCCGCATTGATTCGGAGCGTTCCCTTCGTCTTGCCATTCGCGCCCGGATCGGGGTCGAGAACCTCGAACTTCCCGAAGATTACCTGGTCGGCATCAAGCGATTCTGCCAGTCGCATCACCGTGGCTTTCGTCAGATGTGAATACGGCCGCAGCGAGAGCCGGCGATAGGCTTCCTCGCGGGCATCGCGGTCAAGCGTTAGTACGCCCTCTGACGCCAGAGCTTCCCGAATCGTCTCGGAAATACTTTCTCCGACCCACTCGAGATTATTCGACTTTCCAATATTAAAAAATGGAAGTACGAGAAAATTATCGGCTAGGGATGGACCGGCGCACAGGCACACGAATACCACGGCCTGCAGAAACTTCATATGCCTGATTGTAACGCGCCGGTCCGCGGGGAGGACTAGATCAGTTGGCGAATACGATTTTCGTATTGGTGCCGCCGAAGCGGATCTCGTCAACGCGATACTTGCCGTCTCCGTTCTTGTACCGCACTGTCGTGCTGGCGAACTTGGAATCGGCGGTTTCGGCTTTGACTGGAGCCTCTACAGATTGCTTACCTTTGGAAATGACAGCTGTGTTGTCCTTCACCTCGACCTTGTATACTCCCGGCTGGAGTTCGGTCCCAGCGACTATAGAAGGCTGGAAAAGCGTAATCTTATAGCTGCCGGCGGCGCTCGCGATGGCAAGGCCCAATGTTGCGAAAGAGAGTAGGAATGCTTTCATCGATTGTGTACCTCGGTAATCTATTACGCGGAAAATAACCTTTCGTTGCGAAACGAAATGCCGGTTTTCTGAAAAATTATTTATTTGATAAGTTCACGAGACGTTTTGCGTCATGAAACGTCCGAGACTGGTTGCCGAAGTCGCAGATCCAGTTCATCTCACGTTCACGGCGGAACCAGGTGCGCTGTCGTTTCGCATATTGCCTGGTCGCGATCTGCGTTTGTGCGATCGCTTCCGGAAGGGAGAGGCCCCCGCTCAGGTGAAGTACCGCCTCGCGATACCCAATCGACTCGAGCGCCTTCGATGAGGCCGGAAATCCGAGCGCAAGAATCGACTGAGTTTCCTCGATCAGGCCCGTATCGAACATGCGCTGGCAACGAGCGTGAATGCGTTCGGTCAATTGCTCGCGAGGCGGGTCGAGTCCGATCTTGACCACATCGAAGCCACTGAGCGGAATCCGGCTATGGGAATGCAAGCGCGTGATTGGAGTGCGCGCCAGGATACAAACCTCCAAGGCTCGAACCAATTTTTGCATGTCATTGGCGTGAATACGGCGCGCAGCGTCGGGATCGAGACGCCGTAGCAATCGATGTAAGCTGCCCGGATTTCGATGGCTGAGTCGCCCCCGGAGGTCGTCGTTACGGGGAGGACCCTCAAAGAGTCCATCGAGAAGCGCCCGCAGATAAAATCCGGTTCCCCCGGCCACAATCGGGACCTTGCCTCTTGCCGAGATATCGCGCAGCACGGACCGGCCTTCCCGCATGTAATCTCCGGCGGTAAATACTTCATCGGGATTCAGGATGTCAATGAGATGATGCGGGATTCCACGGCGCTCGGGGACCGGGGTCTTGGCCGACCCGATATTCATGTAACGGTAGAGTTGTACCGAATCGCAATTGACGATCTCTCCGCCAATCGCTTCGGCTAAGTTAAGGGCCAGATCGGACTTACCGGACCCGGTCGGTCCGGCCACGACCACCGCTCGGGCGGAGGAATTGCTCACCGCGACCAGTGTAGATTACGGCCTGGACCCGCTGTGGTAACATACTCGGTAGTCCCTCTCTAGTGGGCCTGTGGCGCAGTTGGGAGCGCGCTTCCATGGCATGGAAGAGGTCGTCGGTTCGAACCCGACCAGGTCCACCAGTTCACTCAAGCTTCAGGCTGAATCTACTGCTACGACACAGACTGATCGCATTGTCGTCGATCCCAAAATTCTGACGGGAAAGCCGGTCATTCGCGGCACGCGCATCTCGGTCGAAATGGTAGCCGACGTCCTCGCAGCGGGTTGGAGCCACGAGCAAATCCTGACCAGCTATCCAGGGCTTGCAGAAGAGGACATCCGGGCTTGCCTCGCCTACGCGAGCGACTGCTGCGCGAAGAAAAACTTCATCCTCTCAAGACAGCGTGAGATTCCTTGCCGACGAGAACTTTCCGCGTCCGGCGGTTAATGCGCTACGACACAAGCGGTTCACCCAATCAGTTCTATGCAGCCTCTATCTCGCGACGATGCAGGACAACAAGCTGCTCGGGTTGAACCTCGGCGAGTGCATAGGTCTGACCGCCATCATCGGGAGAATTCCACGAGCAGGGCATCCTCATTGCCGGCGTGGACGTACTCAACCACGGTACCCATCTGGCCACGCGTAAGCTGTTGTTCCGGCAAATCGACAACCAAAGCTACTGGTGCCAACAGCGGTATTGCTTTCATGTCCTCTTTCCTGGTTCCTTTAGCACGAAACAGGTTGTGAGCCGCGCAAAATCTTCACCGGTTCTTACGATCCAGCCGCTCCTGACCATAGCGGCGCCTCGGGGATTCTCCAACCTGGAGTTCTATCACGTAAAGTCTGCCAAACCTGCTCTCCCCGATGAGAATAGCCTCGTCGTACGCGATATCGAGAAGGCGACCCCGTAACCATTCTGCATCGTTCCGGCTGAGGCCTAGGGCGGCCGCGAAGACCTTCGCCTTGTGCTTCCCGTCCTCATGTTTCGGGTTCAGGCAATAGTCACTGAGTTTGTTGATGTCTACCACCGTTCGCTCAGGATTTGGCAGCCTCATCGGTTTTGATCGGCCTGAATAAACGAGATGTCAAACAGTAGTCTTAGCGTAACCCGCTCCCCCCGGTGAACCCGATGTCTTCGCAACTGAACTCTCATTTAGGCCACCGAGGCTCCGCGCAGAACCTTCCATTGATGGCACAGGTCCCGCGCCGCGTCACTCCAACTGGGAAATCTAAATATAAAGCCGTTTTCCATTAACCGGCCTGGCACCACGCGGCGACTTTTTAGAATAAGCTCGGTTTCTGTGCGCATGAACACCGCGCCAATCTCGAGCATCCACTCCCGAGTAGGCAAACCAAACGATGCGCCCCAAGCTTCTCGGAGCTGATGCATGAACTCTGCGTTCGGCAACGGGTTCGGTGACGAAACGTTTACGACGCCGTCGATCTCATCCCGATCGATCGGCCAGCGAACAGCCGCGACGAAGTCCTCGTAATGAATCCAGGACATGAATTGCCGGCCGTTGCCCGCGCTGCCGCCGAGACCGTGTCGCACGAGCCCGAGGAACGTGTCGAACACTCCTCCAGCATCAGGACTCAAGGTCATCGCGGATCTGAGAGCAACTTTGCGGGTGCTTTCCGTGATGACCTCATCGAACGCCCCCTCCCACGCCCGAGCGACGCCGATGCTGAATCGCCACGAGCCCGGAGCGCTCGATTCGCTGCCTCCGAGCACGCCCGAATGTTCGTCGTTAGCTTCGTCGTATGTGTGGGCATAAATTGTGGCGGTGCTGGCTTGAAGCCATAAGTGAGGCGGTCGCACTGCCCGGCGGACCGCCTCTCCGACAACACGCGTGGACATGACACGCGATTCCAGGATTTCTTTCCTATTCTCAGCGTTGTATCGGCAGTTGACGCTGCGGCCGGTGAGATTGATCACGACATCCGAACCGTCGATCTCGCGTTGCCAGACACCCAGGTTGGACCCATCCCACCCGACCACTCGCCATTGGCGAATCTGTGGTCGTCGGCTAAGGACGACCACGTCATGACCCTCCGCGTGAAGTGCACGGGCCAGAACGGTCCCGACTTGTCCTGATCCGCCTGGAATCACGATCTTCACGCGCTTTCCTTAATCAACGAAGCGCCTTCGAAATTCTGGTCGTGGAATCAGACACTGTTCAGACTTCCCGCAGCACGAGGTGTACGCCGTGTGCCTTCAAAACTGCTTGCATCGGCAAGCTAACCAAGCATTAATATTAATGAACATGTTCAGCGAAAATGTCAAGCCTCCAAAACGCGGCCGACCGCGAGGCCAAACCGCACGCGGCATCGAAACCAGAGACTCCCTGTATCAAACAGCGATGCGGATGATCGCACAACGCGGCTACGAGGCGACGACCCTGCGTGATATCGCCAAAGAGGCGGGTGTCAGCGTCGGCCTGCTGTATCGGTATTTCCCGAGCAAGCAGGCGGTGATCATCGCACTTTATGAGGAACTCTCGACGGATTACGCCAGTCAGGCCGCAAGCATGCGACCGGGCAAGTGGCGCGACCGTTTTATCTTTGCCCTCGAAACAAGCTTGACTGTTCTTCAGCCGCACCGTCTCGCTCTGCGTGCGCTGATCCCAGTGCTCATTGGCGACCCCGATGACGGAGTGTTCGCCGCGGGAACGGCGTTCTCGCGTCAGCGGGTACAGCGCGTCTTCGAGGACGCGGTTACCTCTTCGGCCGACGCGCCGAAGCCGTCGTTGGCTGCTGCACTCGGCAGGGTCTTATATCTTCTGCATCTCGGGGTGCTGTTGTGGTGGCTTCTCGACAAGACACCCAAACAAAGCGCGACCGCGGCGCTCGTCGCGTTGACGCAACGAATGCTGCCGCCCGCAGCGCTCACGCTGCGTCTGCCGCCTATTCGACAGTTCGTAATGTCGATGGACGAATTGATACGTGAAGGGCTCTTTGGCACTCCTGCCGAAGCTTGATGCATCCATGTTCCTGACGCGACGCCCATCCCAACACGACATCGACTGCTTCCTTGACGATTCGCGCGAACTACCGCTGTCGTACGGGCCGGTGGGCCTTCTAAAGGAACCAAACGGCCATGGCAAACTCGAGGAACAAGTCTTTGCAATCGGGCAGGGCCAAGAGGAGTTTGAGCGAGCGCGTGATGCCCTCATAAAATGGAGGCAGTTCGATATCGG
Organism: Bryobacteraceae bacterium; assembly: GCA_963833675.1. Classification (GTDB taxonomy): domain Bacteria; phylum Acidobacteriota; class Terriglobia; order Bryobacterales; family Bryobacteraceae; genus DASQDN01. Next base: position 61,908 of record CAWHYW010000001.1, read on the forward strand.
GTGGGTAGAGGCCTTTCCCCGGCAAACGGGTGTAAACGTCGGAACCGTGTCGGCGGTCCTGATTCGCCATCTCGGGTTTTGGTCTCTAAACGGTGTTCGGGTGCTCTATTGTGTTGGTGGCGCTGCCGGTGAGCCTCGCTTCGGGTTTGCTTACGGAACACTGACCAACCACGCCGAAAGTGGGGAAGAGTTGTTCGAGGTCTTCATCGATCCCCAGAGCACTGATGTCATGTACCGGATCCGCGCAGTCTCGTGGCCACAAGCAACCCTCGCGCGCGTCGGTCAACCCATCGTACGTGTGCTTCAAGCGCGTTTCCGCCGAGACTCCGCCGCCGCGATGAAACGTGCGACATCTCCTATCTGGTCCGAATAAGCTCCTGTACACGCTCGATCAACTCAGGCGTGGCATGCCCGTTGACCACATACTGCGCTTTTCCAGCCACACGGGAGGCCGAACATTTCCACTCGCCTCCGCCTTCGACAAAGACGACCAGATCCGGCTCGATCAAATCCAGGATGCTGTTGGACTCGATCAGAGTGTTACCCGTCGGTGGATCGAGAATTTCATTGCCACCGACGAGCAGAGCCTTTGCCGCCCCGGCTTCGAGATAGCGTTCCGTGTCGCCATGCAAGCTGCGTTCGTGCGCGTGAGGCGTTATCTTGATAGCGGTCCAATTGGCTTCTCGCGTTGCTGCGATGATTTCGCAAGCCACGGTTGTCTTGCCCACCTTCCGGCCGCTACCACCCACTACAAGGATCACTTGATTCGTTTCTTCAAATCCGCAACATCGGCCCGAAGTTCTGTAATCTTCGAGAGGTTCGCCAAGAGCTGCAGATACTCTTTCAAAGGCCGCGCGGGAGTTCCCCAAACGGTCTGACCGGATCGAATGATCTTCGACGTTAACACTCCGCTTCCCGATCCCAAGACCGCTTTGGATTCAATCCGCGCTTTGTCGCCAATCCCGACCTGGCCGCCGATGACAGCGTAGTCTTCAACCACAACGCCACCCGACAGCCCGGTCTGGGCCGCAATGACGACGTGGCGGCCGATCCGGCAGTTGTGGCCGATGTGAACCATATTGTCGATTTTGGTACCCTCACCGATCATCGTGACTCCGAGAGCGGCACGATCGATGCAGGCATTCGCTCCAACCTCCACGTCATCGCCCAACTCGACCCGGCCAACTTGTGGAAACTTCTGGTAGCGATCGCCTGCGAGCGCAAAACCGAACCCGTCCGCGCCGATGACGCAACCCGAGTGCAACACAGCGCGAGCTCCGACGCGTACATCGGCGTAGATCGTTACTCGCGCATGAAGGCGGGAATCCTTGCCGATTTGTACGCGTTCTCCGATTGCGCAGCCTGGCCCGATGATCGTTCCTTCACCGATCTCCGTTCCGGCGCCGACGGTGACATACGGCGCAACCGAGCAACTCGGATGAATTCGGGTGCCGGCCGCAATCACTGCTGTCGGATGAATACCGGCATCTTGGCGTCTATCGGGGTAAAGCTCCGCAAGAACAGCAGCAAACGCCGCGCGAGGTTGAGGCGATCGGACAACCGTTTGCTCAGGCGCGGCAGGATATTCGGCTGTGGCGATAAGGCAGCCCGCCAACGAATGCCGTGCAGCTTCGAATAGTTTCCGGCTGCCAACGAAGCTCAATTCGTCGGCGCACGCAGTTTCGAGCGGCGCCGCTCCATGGATCTCTCGCTCTCCCTCACCCTGATACTCAGCCGCGAGTAACGCAGCGATTTGCCTAACCAGCACGCTTGTATCATACAAAGGAATGCCAATCGACCCGTCTGCGCGCATTGCTCCCACTGCGCGCGTTCATCCCGACGCCGTCGTTGGGCCCCGCTGTATTGTCGGAGAGTTTTGCGTGATTGAATGCGATGTCGTCATCGGTTCTGAATGCATTCTGGAGCCATACGTCTACGTGAAACGCTGGACGTCCATGGGCGACAGAAACGAAATCTCAGCAGGCACGGCGCTTGGGACAGACCCACTCGATAAGAATTTCACCGGCGAACGAAGTTATCTGCGAATCGGAAACGACAACAAGATACGTGAGCATTACACGGTCTCTCGTGGCACAAAACCAGAGAGTGAGACGACGATCGGCAATGGCAACTACATCATGACGTCGGGTCATATTGCGCACAACGCGACGATCGGCAATGACGCTGTCATCGCGAGTTGCGCCCTTGTTGCCGGTTATGTCGATATAGGAGACCGTGCTTTCGTATCCGGCGGCGTGGTGATCCACCAGTTCTCGAAGATTGGAACTCTGGCGATGATCGGAGGGAACACGCGCGTAAATGCGGACGCGCCTCCATATTTTCTATATTCGGGCTTCGACATCACCCCTGTGGGGATCAATACCGTGGGTCTTCAGAGGGCCGGAGTCCCTGACACGGACATCACGGATTTGAAGCGAGCATACCGGCTCCTCTATAAGTCGGGGCTCAAACTAAAGCAGGCGTTGGATCGAATCGGCGCTGAATGCAATTCCTCACCCGCACTGCATCTGATCGACTTCGTGCGAAAGAGTGAAAGAGGTATTTGCCGTCCCTAAGATGGCTCCATATCAGTTCGCGTAGGCCGTTTCCAGATAACCAGTGGCCATCTCTATCGGCATCGGCTTACCGAAAAGATAGCCCTGGGCCAGATCCACACCGATGCGGCGGATCGAATCAAATTGTAACTGCGTTTCGATGCCTTCGGCCGCGACCCGTAAGCCCATGCTGTGCGCGAGTGCAGTAATCGCTTGAATTAGCGCGCATGTGCTGACAACATCAACGTCCTGCAGGAATGAGCGGTCGATTTTGAGCAGATCTACCGGCAACTTCTTGAGATAACTCAAAGACGAGTACCCGGTGCCAAAGTCGTCGATTGCCACTGTGACTCCTAACGAACGCAGCCTTTGAAGCTCTTTCGCTGAATCATCCGAGTTCCTCATGATGAGGCTCTCTGTCAACTCCAACTCTAGGCACTCCGGTCGCAGATCGCAGGAGGTCAACGCGCTTCTAACAATCTCCAACAAGTCGGAAAAATAGAACTGTAAAGCCGACACATTCACCGCGACCTTCAGACCCGCGTAACCGGCGCGATGCCATTCCGCACATTGACGACACGCCTCGCGGATCACCCAGGAACCGATGGGCACGATCAGACCAGTCTCCTCAGCAATCGGGATGAAATCGGCCGGCGCGATCAAGCCCCGTTTGGGATGCTCCCATCTGAGAAGCGCCTCCATACCCTTGAGATTTCCGTCCAAATCTACTTGCGGCTGGTAAAACAGCTTCAACTCATCATTTTGGAGAGCGCGTCGCAAACCGGTTTCAGTTTCGAGCCGCTCTTTCGCCCCGCGTTCCAGATTTGCATCGTAGAAGGCGTAGCAGTTTCGCCCTCGGCTTTTGGCGCGATACATGGCCGCGTCCGCTTTTTGATGCAGTTCGATCGAGGTAAGGGCATCGCTTGGGAAAACGCTGATTCCGACACTCGCGGTGACAAAGAGCTCGTATTCTTCTACCTCAAAAGCTCCTTGCAACGCCGCGAGCACGCGCAGGGCGCACGCCTCGGCGTAAGGACGGCTCTCGGAAGGACTCAGAACAATCGCGAATTCATCGCCACCGGTTCGCGCGACGAGAGCGCTCGTTTCCGCGCACTCGGACAGACGTTCCGCGACTTTCTGAATCAGCGCATCGCCCACTCGATGTCCGAGAGTGTCGTTGACTTCCTTGAACCGGTCCAGATCGATCCAGAGGAGTGCAACGTTCGCATTTTCCTGGAGCGATTCCGCCAGGCTCTGTTCGAAGACGAAACGGTTGGGCAGGCCTGTCAGAGTGTCCCTTGTCGCCTGACGGTGGAGGTTCTCATAAAGCCGCCGATGCTCAATTGCTACAGTTGCTAACCGGCTGGCGGTTTCGGCCATATGGATTTCCTGTGTGTCCGGCTCCTGCGTATCGTGGCGGAACACTGCGATTGCTCCTTGCGCCTCGCCATCCGCGCAGATCGGTGTACTCCACGCTGATCCGATCTTCATTTCTTCGGCAAGCTCGCGCACGTGCGAGAACTCCTCGGAGTTTGCCACATCTCTCACGATGACCGTTTTGCGGGTGTGTACGGCGTGCGCGCTGGCGCCATGTCCGGCTCGGACCGGCAATCCCGTCCGGCACAGGTAGTCAGGCAGTCGAGAACCCGGAACCGGATAGAGCCTTCCGTCTTTTCGCAGCGCGATACAGCAGGTTCTTCCAGGCCCTTGCCCCTCGAGCAGCGCCGAGATCCGCAATAGGATTTCATTCAGCGCCTCGTTCCGGGCCACCATTTCCAGCACCTGGCGACATTCTCGATCAAACATCTCCGCGCGCCTTTTGCCGGTGATGTCTTCGACAATTCCTTCGTAGAAGACCGTCCTGCCGCCGAGGTCCTTTACGGCCTTTGCGGTCTCTCGAACCAGAATGTGTCCGCCATCTTTACGGGTCCATGTCGATTCGAGCCCGTGCACTTCGCCTTCCTGCTCCAGCCGCCGATCAAATGCTTCAGAATCGAGTCGCCGGATAACCGTCGTATCGGCTTGCGTATAGCCGAGCATTTTTGCGAGCGCCGGATTCGCCAGGACGACCACGCCATCCGGAGTCATCCGATACACTCCGCTGAGGACATTATCGAAGAGCTCTCGATATCGATGTTCGCTCGCCTGCAGCGCACTCTCGAAAGCTTTGCGGTCGGAAGAATCGAAGGCGTGTTGCAACGCTTGCAACTGATGCATCAGGGTGAACGCATCCTGCTGCTGTGCCGGTTCGGGAATGCGCGACTCGACTGCCATCCTCAAAGCTTTTCGACTGCCCGAACGGGTGCTTGAGCGAATCTCTAAAGAAATTTCAATGCGGCCGGTATGCCTTCGCGATACGAGGGATATTGCAACGTCACATTTAGCGCCTTCCGAATGGCGGTCCCATCCACGTGGCGGTCGGCGCGGCGCGTGTAATGTACGTCCTCGGCAGGGGATTGTTCCGGAAGCGGGATGCGGAGCAGCTTGGCGGTATATTTCGCGATCTCCAGGGATGTGCACGGGTGGTTGTCCGCGACCGGCCAGGCTCCCGAAATATAGGTCAGCAGAGCCCGCTCGATGTGGATCGCCAGGTCCTCGACGTGAATCCTCGAGACGAAATTACTGCCGTCGCCAACCAGGCGGAACCGTCCTTCAGCCACACTCACGTGAATGCCTCGTCCGGGACCGTAGATGGCCGCCGGGCGAAGAACAACGGACGAAATTCCGGAGTTCAGGACAGCCTCTTCCACTCGCAATCTTTGCCAATGCCGCTCGTGCAGCGGCGCGGGACTCGATAATTCAGAGACATCGCGCTGATCGCCGTAAACACCCGTCGTGGACAGATATAGACCCAATCGCTTCGGCCTATCGCCCAGGGCGGTTACGATCGCCTCTGGATCGCTGTTCCCGGGGGGAGGAATCGAGTGGAGCACGAGGCTTTCCGAAGGAACGAAATCGAAGCGAAAACGGCTGGGTAGTATCCAGCGCGATAAGCTCTGCGTCCCGGAGGCGGGCCAAACGGGTTGATATCCCGCGACGTGCAGATGACGCGCGATCTGTATCTCATCATTCTCCGCGCGACATGCTCCCCCGTATAGCCGCACCCCAGAATGACAACAGTCAATAGCCGACGATCTCGCTCAGTTGCTCTCCGCTCTCGTCGGCTTTACCCGGGCCGGGGGCGGCGGCTGCGGTGTCAAAGGCGAACTCGGTGGAGCTTCTTCCGATTTGCGGATCGTTACGGTTCCTCGCTCGCTCGTTATGCTCACCGCAGGCCCGTCGCCCACACCTCCGACGAGTGTGGACCCTCTGCTTTCGCTTGTCTGCCGCAGGGATCGCCGTAATCGTTTTCGATATCACCTTTATCAACGCGAGCCTTGAGCGTGAACTTTGCTCCGCGCGGAATGGCAAGATCTACATTTCCACTCCGAACTTCAATGTCCGTCTTGGAAAGCGGTAATGCAGGACGCAGGTCAACATCACCGCGTTGCAGTGTCAGATCCAACGATGACGTGTAGTCTGCTCAGATGAACGTCGCAGCAGCCCTTGTTGTGTCCCCGCAGCACGATCGGTCCAGTCTACAGATTCACCGTTGAAGAAGCCCCGACCCAGAACGCATCTCGCCGTTGACACGTTGAACCTGTAGCTCGGCCTGCATGCCTTGGAGTCTCGGAGGGGCTTCGCGATATCGCGAAAATGCAGTTCCCCTCCCCAGGATCCGTCGATAGTGACCTGGCCCTGTACGCTTTCGAGTTCGACGTCATTGCCACGACCCTGCAAGTCCACTGTGCCCTTTACTCCTTGGGTTAAAATCATATTGCTCCGCGGACCATCCACATGCAAACTACCCCCGAGATTCTGGACCCGCACTCCGGATCGTTCGCTATCGATATCGACATTGCCTTGAAGATCGTTAATGTCGTAGTCACCGTCACGGGTGCGGGTCTGAATACTGGCTCCTCGGAATCCATCATTTCCAGGTTGGCCGTGACATACCGTTCGTCCTGCGCCCGATTCTGATTGGTTGGAACCAGGATCGAATCAGCCTGCTGCAACCACTTCGAGAGTCGTCGAATTGTTCACCCGGTCGGCATCTTCCTGGGTCATAGAACGCACT
>CAWHYW010000002.1:0-78174 GCA_963833675.1 Bryobacteraceae bacterium
GCGATTCGAGCTGAAGACCTCCCCTGGGCATCCGATCTACTTCAGGCCGAATCACAAGTGAAACCGATTCGTCTGGTGGAAGGCGGTGAATCACGCCAACAATCGGTCGAGAATGCGCTGGCGGCGCCTGCGCCGGATACGGACCTGGTAGCCGTTCACGATGCCGTACGCCCCTTCATCGACGTTCCGACGATTGAACGGGTCATTCAGGAAGCGCGGGAAACCGGTGCCGCTATTGTGGGAATCGTGCCGGTGGACACCGTCAAACTCGTTCATTTGAACAAAGTTCGCCAGACACTGACCCGCGAAAGACTGGTTCTGACACAAACACCTCAGGTGTTTCGGTACAGCCTTGTCCGCGAGGCGTTTCAGAAAGCCCGCGAGGACGGGTTTATCGGAACGGATGAATCCGGCCTGGTCGAACAAGCAGGTGGAAGTCAGCGTCGTCGCCGGAAGCGAGCGGAACATCAAGATTACCCGACCTACCGACATGGAACTGGCTCACCTGTTCCGAATTCGTTGGAGATGTCCGAGCGCAAGGCCTCCTGATCGTGGATATCCGAACCGGTTTGGGATCAGGACAATCATCGGATTGCTCCCGGCCGGCCTTTGGTCCTCGGCGGTGTTCATGTCGTGCTCTCCGAGATTGGATTGGAAGGCCATTCCGATGCAGATGTGCTCGCCCATGCGATTACGGACGCAATTCTCGGAGCCGCTGCTTTGGGGGACATTGGAATGCATTTTCCGGATACCGACCCGCGATGGAAGGGAGCGGACAGCTTGCAGTTCGTCCGGCATGCCTGTGACCTCGTTGGAGGCTTACCAGATCTCGAATATCGATTCCACGGTGATTCTCGAGCGTCCCAAGTTGAAGGATTATGGATCGGACATTCGTGCGCGGCTCGCCGAGACAACCGGCTTGCCCATCGAGCGGATATCCGTAAAGTTCAAAACCAGCGAAAAGGTTGGTCCTGTCGGAGAAGGCCGATCTGCGGAGGCCCAGGCCATCGTGACAATAGTCAAGAGATAATGCCGCAGGCCCTTTGTCCCCGGTGCGGTTCCTGCTTCGAGTGCAAGCCAGACGGTCTATGCTGGTGCATGACTCGGCCGCCGGCTGGCCTCGTGCCGGACGGAGACGAAGCTTCCTGCTTGTGTCCTGTTTGCCTGGAATCAGCCGGTTTGCATAAACCAAAATGCCCTTTGCCTCTTTGGCAACCGGATTGACGTGACGCACTCGAATACCTTGGGGCGTCCTCCCGGTCCGCCTGGTCATCCGATATCCGGTTTTTATTTTCAATACCGTCGCGACCCTGCGAATTTCCTGCTGCATCTCGCTCGCGAGTACGGCGACATCGTCTACTTCAAGACCGGCCTCGGACATGTATCTGCTGAACCGGCCTGACTTCATTCAGGACGTTCTCATCAATGGCCACCGCAATTTTATGAAGAGCCGCGTCCTCCAGCGAGCGAAGCGGCTGCTCGGTGAGGGCCTGCTGACGAGTGAGGGCGATTTCCACCTTCGGCAACGGCGCCTGGTCCAGCCCGCGTTTTATCGTGACCGGCTAATGTCGTACGCGGACACGATGCGTCATGCGCTGACGCGGGCTCGGCGCGATGGAAGGCCGGAGAGACTCGCGACATGGCGGCAGAAATGATGCGCATCACTCTCGCCATCGTCGGGCTGACACTGTTCAGCAAGGATGTCGAAAGCGAAGCAGCCGACATCGGGCAGGCCTTGTCGGACGTTCTGGGCATGTTCGGCACGTTGACACTTCCGTTCTCGACTGTAATCCAGGCGCTGCCGTTTCCGAAATTTCTTCGAGCACGGCGGGCGATGAAGTTCCTCGACCGCACGATTATCGGCACGTGAACGAGCGCCGAAAGAGCGGAGTAGATAACGGGGACCTGCTTTCCATGCTTCTGCTGAGCACGGATGAAGAAGGGTCGGGTGGAATGACCGACCGTCAGGTTCGTGATGAAGCCATCACGCTCTTTCTCGCGGGACATGAGACAACGGCAACGGCTTTAACGTGGACGTGGTACCTGCTCTCGCAGAATCCGGATGTCGAACAAAGGCTGCGCACGGAGATCAAGGAAGTGCTCGGGGGACGACTCCCGACGTATGCCGACCTGCCGAATCTCAGGTACACCGAAATGGTGCTCGCGGAGAGCCTGCGGCTGTATCCTCCAGCTTGGGGCATCGGACGCATGGCGAAGACGGACACTCGCATCTACAACTACGCGGTACCTAAGAACTCTATTTGCCTCGTGAGTCCCTACGTCATGCACCGGCACCCGCGCTATTATCCCGATCCCGAGCGCTTCGACCCGTGCGTTTACCCCGGAGGCGAAGCAGGATCGTCCGAAGTTCGCGTACTTCCCGTTTGGCGGTGGGACGCGCGTATGCATCGGCGAGCGATTCGCGTGGATGGAAGGCGTGTTAGTCATGGCGACGATCGCACAGCGCTGGCGATTCGATCTGGTTCCCGGTATAAAGTCATCGCACGCACCCGCAAATTCACATTGCGAACCCGGTATGGGATGAAGATGGTCGTCCGGCCGGCGGAGTAGACGCCACCGTCAGCGTGGCGCTACCGCGAACTCATCTCCCGCATTCCAGTGGGGTAGTCATTCCTGATTTGCGACGTTCAGTCCGATCGTGAATCCGAACCGAGCGGCGTGCTCCAGACTCGTGAAGTCCCAATCCTCACGGAACTCGTCGGCTCGGCTGGTGATACTGCTTCGTGTTGTACTCGTGAACTCGGCGGCCGCGAAGTTGTCGGGCTTGCCGTAAACTCTTGGGTTCCCAGGCCAACTTTGAAAGGCGGGAATCCGACCCGGGCCAGCATGAAATGATCGGATCGGTAGTAGCTGCCCTGCTCCGGCCGCGGATCGGACGTGATCTCGAGTTCGAAGCGCTGCGCCGCTTCCTGAACCATCGGCCAGAAACTGCGGTCGGTCCGCTCGGCGCGTGACCACGATGTCCTGCGTGCGAGCCGAGGAAACAGCGCGTCGTAATTGATGTTGATGGCAGTCTTTGCGGCGGGAAACAGCGGATGATGCGAGTAGTATTCCGCTCCGCGCAGGCCGCTCTCCTCCGCGGTCCAGAACGCGAACAGGAGTGGACGTCGCGGCTTCTGGCGCAGAGCGCGCCGTAGACGCGCGCCATCTCCAGCACGACGCCGCAGCCGGTGGCATTGTCGATTGCGCCGTTGTAAATATCGTCGCCATTGACCGGAAGCGCTATCCCCAGGTGGTCCCAGTGCGCGCTAAACAGGACGATACTCCTCGCGCAAGCTTCGGATCGCTGCCCGGAATCATCCCGAGTACGTTGCGGCTCTCGATCTCTCGGATCTTCGATTCAGGTCGGCCGCGGATCGTTACACTTCAGCGGGATGGGCCGGAAGTCGCGCGAGTCCGCGGCCTTGATCAGTCCTCGACACTGTGTGTCCCGATAAGTCCAGCAGCTTCTCCCCGGCGTCCTGCGTCACCCAGCCCGGCAAACGCCAGCGCTGGACGTTCGGCTCCAGCATCATTTGCGGATCTTCCTTGCTCCAGGAGTTCCGCACCACTTCCCAGCCATAGCCGGCGGTCGGAGTCGTGTGAATGATCAGGCAGCCGAGCGCGCCCTGCCGCGCCGCTTCCTCGAATTTGTAAACCCAGCGACCCGCGTACGTCAAGCGTCCGGCCTTTGAACACTTCCGGGTTCTCGGGTTGAGGCTCATTCGTGAAGACCACGACGATCTTGCCCTTCACGTCCACGTCTTTGTAGTCGTCCCATTTCTCCTGCTCGTTCACGATGCCGTGCCCGACGAAAATCGCCTCGGCTTTCAGAGTTCACATCGCGGCTGCTGACTGTGGTGGTCCGCCGACGAACTCATCCTGCCATTTGAAATTGACGGCTGTTTGCCGCCTTTGCTCGCCGATAGTTGCGACTCGGGCAGCGTTTGACGCCAACCATCGGGACTGTTTGAAAATACGTGCCGTTTTCACCCGCGGGCTTCACTCCGGCCGCAGCGAGCTGGGCGGCGAGGTATTCTTCCGTGAGCTGGCCGCCGCGCGTGCCTACGCCACGTCCTTCCAGTAGGTCGCTCGACAGGAACTGCACGTGCGGCTCTGATGCGGCTCGCCCGAGATCTGCTGGTTCTGCGCAATGAGCGACACCTACGGCAGTAATGCAGCTATCACCCCAATCCCGATAGACTTCTTCCAGATTCGCATGATATCCTGCATTAGTACCACAGTTAGCATGAGCGCAGTAGCCGAAGCCATCAGTTCCCGCACACTTCACTCACCTGCGTGCCCTCGAAGCGGAAAGTATCCACATCATGCGTGAGGTGGCCGCGGAGTTCGCGAAGCCGGTGATGCTGTATTCCATCGGCAAAGATTCCTCGGTGATGCTTCGGCTGGCGCAGAAGGCGTTTTATCCGGGCCGATTCCCTTTCCTCTGCTCCACATCGATACGAGCTTCAAGTTCCGGGAAATGATCGAGTTCCGCGATCAGTATCCGGCCTCGATCGGGGCCGAGCTGCTCGTTCATACGCAACTGAGGAAGCCATGCGGACGGGGCCAACCCTTCAAGCTGGGCACGCAGAAGTGTTGCGGATTGCTGAAGACGCGCGCCTTGCTGGACGGGCTAGCGAAGTGCGGCTTCGACGCTGCATTCGGCGGCGCCCGCCGCGACGAGGAAAAGTCGCGCGCCAAGGAACGGATTTATTCGTTCCGCGACGCCTTCGGCCAGTGGGATCCGAAAAACCAGCGGCCGGAGTTGTGGAACATCTACAACGCGCCGGATCGACAAGGGCGAGACCATCCGCGTGTTTCCGCTTTCCAACTGGACCGAGCTCGACGTCTGGCAGTACATCCATCTGGAGAGCATCCCGATCGTGCCGCTGTACTTCGCGAAGGAGCGGCAGATGGTCGTCCGCGGCGAGTCGCTGCTGCCAATGGAGCACGATCCTCCGCTGCTGCCGGGCGAGAAGCCGCAGATGGTGATGTGCCGCATGCGCTCGCTGGGCTGCACCCCTGCACCGGCGCGATCCGATCGGATGCCGATACGGTGCCGAAGATCATCGAGGAGATGTTCCTGCATGCGCCGCTCCGAACGCGAGAACCGCATCATCGATCACGACCAGGAAGGCTCGATGGAGATGAAGAAGCGCGAGGGCTATTTCTAGATGGCCGCGCGCAACCTGCGCGCGGACATTGAGGAGTTTCTCGAGCAGGAAGAGCAGAAGGAACTGCTGCGGTTCTCCACCGCCGGCAGCGTGGACGACGGCAAGTCGACGCTGATCGGCCGCCTGCTGTACGACTCGAAGGGCGTCTACGAAGATCAGCTCGCGTCGGTGAAGAAAGCCTCGGTCAATCGGTCCGCCGGACCGATCGACTTCTCGCTGCTGACCGACGGCCTGCGGGCGGAACGCGAGCAGGGCATCACGATCGACGTCGCGTATCGCTACTTCTCGACACCGAAGCGCAAATTCATCATCGCCGACACGCCCGGCCACGAGCAGTACACGCGCAATATGGCGACCGGCGCGTCCACGGCGCAATCTGGCGATCGTGCTGGTGGATGCGCGTAAAGGGGTGCTGCCGCAGTCGCGGCGGCACGCATACATCGCTTCGCTGCTGGGGATTCCGCACGTCGTCGTGGCGGTGAACAAGATGGACCTCGTCGAGTATCAGCGAGGAGGTTTTCGAGCCGATCTGCGCCGATTTCCGCGAATTTGCGCGCGATCTCACATCCGCAACCTGCATTTCATTCCGATCAGCGCGCTGGAGGGCGACAACGTCGTGAGCCGGAGCCGCGAACACGCCGTGGTATCACGGGCGGATCGCTGCTGCACTATCTGGAAACGGTGCCGATCGAGCGATCGCAACTTCGGCGAAGAGATGCGGTTCCCGGTCCAGTACGTCGTCCGGCCGAACTCTGGATTTCCGTGGGTATGCGGGGCAGGTTGCGTCGGGCGTCGATTCAGCCGGGCGACCGGTGATGGTGCTGCCTTCGGGCCGCACCAGCAGAGTCAAATCGATCGTCACATTCGATGGCGATCTGTGAAGAAGCGCTTCCCGCCGCAATCGGTGACCGTGTGCCTGGAAGACGAGATCGACATCAGCCGCGGCGACATGCTGGTGAAGCCTTCGCGCATGCCGCACGTATCGCGCCGGTTTGAAGCCACGGTCGTGTGGATGCACACGGACGCCGATGCAGATTGATCAGCCCTATCTGGTGAAGCACACTACCCAGCAGGTCCGCGCCACCATCACGAACCTGCAACATCGCGTAGACATCAACGATCTTTCAGCATGCCGGCCGATACAGCTGGAGCTGAACGAAATCGGTGTGGTCTCGATGGAGACGCATCGGCCGCTTTCTTCGATGCCGTACCGGCAAAAATCGCGCAACAGGCTCCTTCATTCTGATCGATCCGGTTTCGAACCTGACGGTGGCTGCCGGAATGATCGCCGAGCGAGTTGCTCGCGAGGACCGCAGTCGTAAGTCCTGCTTGCGGGCGTCGAGTTCGAGCGCAGCCGTCTGACCGCAGCGGAGCGCTGGGAACGCGCAGGTCACCGGCCCGTGACGATCTGGCTGACCGCGCGAACCGAAGTCGCATACCTGCTGGAGCGCGAGTTGTTCGACCGCGGCTGCATGGTCCACGTCCTTGCGGACGATGTCGAGAGTCATCTCCTGCCGGAACTGGCGAAGATGTCGGCGCAGCCGGACTGATCACCATCTGCACCGTGTGCATCGGACGAAGACGGTGCGAACGGGATCGTGCCCGGGAATCGTCGGGGCCGAGCAGTTCGTTGACATCGATCCGCAGACCCTCGTCTACGAAAGATGTCGGAAGCGAAGGACCAGATTCCACGCATGCTCGAATCGTGAGGTTTTGTCCGTCCCGACGATCGGGGCAGTCGGCGGAGACGGCATCTAAGTACGTATGAGAGAATACAAGGAGATTCGCCTTTTGTTCTCTCATTGTTATGGATGTCGAGTCAAAACTCAGGATCCTCGCGGACGCAGCCAAGTACGACGCTTCCTGCGCAAGTAGCGGCTCATTTCGAAAACGCCCTGAAGGCGGCATTGGAAACGGCGCCGGCGTAGGAATCTGTCACAGCTATACGCCCGACGGCCGTTGTGTTTCCCTTCTGAAAATTCTCCTCACGAACTACTGTGTTTACGACTGTTCGTACTGCGTGAATCGCGTTTCGAGCGATACACCACGCGCGCGCTTCACACCGCACGAAGTCGTAACGCTGACAATTGAGTTCTACAAGCGGAACTACATCGAAGGACTCTTCCTCAGTTCCGGCGTGATCCAAAGTGCCGATTACACCATGCAGGAGTTGCTACAAGTCGCGCGCTCATTGCGGACGGAGCACCGATTCGGCGGCTACATCCATTTGAAAGCTGTTCCCGGCGCATCTCGCGAGTTGATCCTCGAAGCTGGTCGATGGGCGGATCGACTGAGCGCAAATATTGAACTGCCGACGCAGGCTGATTTGGACAAACTTGCGCCTGCGAAGCGCCATCACGAGATCGAAACATCCATGGCGCAGATTCGCGTCGGTATCGCGGAGGCGAAAGAGACGAAGCAGCCTTTCGCGGGCGGTCAAAGCACGCAGATGGTCGTTGGCGCCACCGGCACTAGCGATGCGGCTATCCTCAAGACCGCGTCACATCTCTACTCGGCACACGGCTTGAAGCGCGTTTACTACTCAGGTTTCAGCCCAATTCCTTTTGGCGATGCCGATTGCCTTTGCAACGCGTTCCGCTTCTGCGGGAACACCGGCTTTATCAAGCCGATTGGCTCATGCGCTTCTATGGCTTCGCGTCATCGGAGTTGGCAGAAGCCCAGGATGAAAATTTATCGCTCGAGCGTGATCCGAAGCTCGATTGGGCATTGCGGAACCGACAACGCTTCCCCGTTGATATAAATCGCGCAGCCCAGAGGAACTACTCCGTGTTCCCGGTTTTGGCGTACGCAACGTCCAGCGCATGGTCAAAATTCGCAAGTTTTCGCGATTGCGACTGGAGGATCTCGGACGCTTGCGCGTTCCACTCGCCAAAGCCAAGCCATTCATCATCACTGCTGACCACAATCCTGCTGCCTTCCAACTGGATCAGGTTCGCCTGCCGGCGCAGTTTCAGCAGATGAGCCTGTTCGAATCGACCTTCGCCTCGATGACTGGGGAACTATGATTGTCGCGACCTTCGATGAGACTATTTCGGGCTGGCGCGAGACAGCTCGAAGGTTGCTGGCAGCGAACTTACACCCTGACGATGTCCTATGGTCTAAAGAGCCAACCCTGTTTAGCGCGGAAATTGCCGACGAACTCCGGCCTAAGATTTCCGTACCGAAAGCATTCCTTGAACTCGCCGAGGTCGTGAGTTGCCATCGTGACGATGCGAAATGGGGAGCGCTCTATCGCGTGCTTTATCGAATCGCAAATGGCGAGCAGCATCTGCTTGCGATCGAAAGCGATCCGGATATCCACCGGCTTTATATGATGCGCAAGCAGGTCACCCATGATATGCATCGGATGAAGGCGTTCGTGCGTTTCCGAAGTAGACGGACACTACGTCGCGTGGCACCGTCCGGATCATCTGGTGCTGGAGGTGCTGGCGCCATGGTTCGCTCGGCGTTTCGGCAGTATGCGCTGGAGTATTCTTACTCCGGATCGCAGTGTGAACTGGGATCTGTCGAACTTGCATTTCGGTCCTGGCGTCCCGGCGTCCGAGGCGCCCTCAGAGGATGCGCTCGAGGAATTGTGGAAAGCTTATTATGCATCGACGTTCAATCCTGCGCGCGTAAACGAAGATCTTCTGCGGACGCACATACCGGGCCGTTACTGGGCGACAATGCCGGAGAGTGCGGTGATTCCCGGTCTGGTTGTAGAAGCAAAAGCAAGGGCGCAACAACTCTGCGATGTGAAGCCCAAATCCGCTGCCGACTTCATGCCTGCCGGAGCGACGTTACCAATCCTGCGCGATGCTATTTGGAATTGCCGCGGGTGTGACCTCCACGAACGTGCCACGCAGCCTGTTTTCGGCGAAGGCCCTCCAAACGCCCGTCTCGTTCTGGTGGCGGAGCAGCCGGGGCATCAGGAGGATCTCGCCGGTCGGCCCTTCGTCGGACCTTCCGGACAGTTGCTCGATCGGGCGCTCGCCGAAGTTGGGCTGCTGCGGGACGAGATCTATATTACGGGAGCCGTCAAACACTTTCGATTTGAGGAGCGCGGAAAGCATCGCATTCATAAGACGGCGAGCCGCGCGCAAGTTGCGGCATGTCAGCCTTGGCTGGAAGCGCAACTGGCGTTGATTCGTCCGAAGCTGATTCTGTGCATGGGCAACACCGCGCTATTATCCGTGCTCGGCCGAGCCACAAAGATTTCCGATGTTCGTGGCCAGCTTCTGCCGCACCGGTATGCGTCGGCCGTTACTGCTACCGTTCATCCCTCGTATCTGTTGCGGGTCTCTGATCGTCAGGAAGAGGAGTATCGCCGGTTTCTCTCGGACCTAGAATTCGCCCGCCGATTCGTCGCGTAGCTGCTATTTGTTCCGAGCTGCGTCGAACAGGTAATTCACGTAAGAGTAGGATGCTCCAACCGAAGACGAGTCGTTCAGACCCCAATGATAGGACTTGTATCGAAGGGACGCGCTGGATTGCTTCAGGAAGGCGGCAACCATGGAGCGTACTTCGCCAGAAAGGTTTTCACACTTCCACCGTTCTTCTCAAAGTCGGCGCGGTACCACTTGGAGGTCGGATTGACTTCGGCCACGCGACGCTCAGGGAAGAATTGATTGCGCGAAGAATCTGCGAGCCATGTTCGTGTGTTGTCGTCCAGTTGCGCGTCTAACCGGCTTTCCATATAGGCCTCGCGCCGCGGCGGAGGGCAGCCGCGAGATGCTTCGGTTTCGCTCCCGATGTCCTCCCCGCCTGCGGCTCCTTTGAAGAGATGTACGCCCTTACGGCCGTACCGCCTGACGATCGCCTGCCCATCGGAAACGCCCCTGCCAGTGGCGCATTTCCGAACACGACAATAACACCGCGAATCCAAGCTCTTTCGATCGGAATGCCTGTACCAGAGCAAAGCCGTCATCCACTTCATGCACGCCCTCTTGCTGAACGGAAGGATCCGTGTCGATGCAGACAGGCTTCGCAATCACATTGAACGTGAGAAGCAGGAAGACGGAGACCGGCTTCACTTCAGTACAACCTTCTCCACGGATTGATTGTCGTATTCGTCGGTCACGCGAACTGCGATCGTGCGCTCCGCTACGACCGGGAGCCTCGATTGTCAGCTCGTACTGGAGCTCGGGCGCATCGGATAAGCGGGTGGTGGGTTGAACCACAATCCACTCGCCGCCGTTGACAGAGTACTCCGCTTTGTCGATCACGCTCCGCTCATCTTGCGCGTGCCAGCGAACCGTGACCTTCGATCCGGATCTCGAGCCTGCCAGACCGCTGATACGCGGCGGGGTATTGTCGATGATGAATCGCTCGCTTTCGATACGTTGCCGTGAGCGCCTGATCGGGCGGATTGTCGGGCGAGTCGGAGGCGGTGACCCGAAGGATGTACTCGCCATCCGGGAAAGCGTTGGATTCCCAGCTCAGATATTTCTCCTTCAGCTTGTCGCGAAGGAGCTTCCATTCTTTCTCCTGAACGCCACGATCTGCACGGTGTAAATGAGGTCGTCATCGTTCGGATCGTTCGCAGCCCAGCGGGCGCCACTATGCCCTTTGCGTAAGTCATGGATTGACTTCGAAGAAACGCTTCGAGGGAGATCGACGGTCCGTTCGCCCGTTTCCGCTGTCCCAGCGGCGTGAGCGTGATGGTATTGGGCGCTCGTAAGCGGCAGGGTGGGAGCGGGAAAGCGATAGTTCGCCGGCGTGATATCGACCTCCTCGATGATCGGCGCGACGTTCTTCGCCATATAAGCGAGTTCGATTTCGCGAAACTCCGGCGAGCTGCCCTGTGCGCTCCGGCGTCGAGGCTGACCCGATATTGCAGGAATCGCGCGGACGGGAGACAACTCGTGCGCGCGCCTTATCCAGAGGCGCCCAGGCGCTCCAGTTCTTCTGAGGGCGGTCGAGGTTGCCGGAACGAGTTTCAATCGTGACTCGCGCCCTGATTCAGTTCTCCCTTGTAGCGAACGCGGCCCCAATAGGAGAAGAACTGCGCGTCCAGCGGCTCGCTTTCAAACTTGCCGGACTTCTCCAGCTCCGGCCCGACCTGGTACACCTTGCCGACATTTCCGGTCGCGGCGAAAAGACGCCCTTTCGGCCCGCCGCAAACGCCGTCACCTGGGTCGGCGAGGCGTTGATCAGGAGAGTGCTGACCAGGTCGGAATCGATCCTATAGATATTGCCTTTATTTCCGGTACCGAGAATCGGGCGGCCCTGCGAATCGAACCCAACCGCGTAGACGATGTCCTGAGCGTGCTGCCAGATGCGCTGCGGGAAGTTGTCGGCGCCGATCCGGTAGACCTCGGATCCGCCGGAGGAATCGACTGCGGAGCACTGGCAGGCGCCAGCGATCGGGGCGGCGCAAGCTGGACTGGAGCCGCTCCGGTGCCTGCTGCGCCGCCGACCTGAATTGGAGGACCGGCGTCGGCGGAGTCAGGTCGTGGTCAGGCTATGGAGCGAACTGCTGGAGGATGACACCGATCTTCGACCCAACCGCCGCGGCATAGATGATCCCTGCTCCGTTGACTGCGACGCTGGTAACTTCGCGCCTCGCCGTCTGATACAAAACGAACCCATCGCCGGCCGGGGAGATACGGAGAATCAAGCCCGCCCGGCTCGGTCCCGACAATGACGATTGTCTTTGGAATCAATCGCTAGCGAGCGTGCATGTGTCTCCTCGGTCCGGAAGAAGACGCACCCTTTTCCGTCGGGCGTGACCTTGATGGATCTCGCCGCCGTCGCCGGTAGCGACGAAGAGGTCGCCACGGCTATCGAAGGCTAGCGCCCAGATATACTTGGCCTTCGGATCATAGAAGGTCTCGAACTTGCCATTGGGTTCGATTCGAAAGACCTTGCCGTCCGGAGCAGTGGCAGCATAGACCCGATCGCTGCTGGTCAACGGCGATCGCCTGGATCTGCAGGCCCGGCAGTTCGGCTACCGTACGGGATTTCCCTGCGGAGTCGATGGCGACCAGTTTCGAAGTGGCGCTGCCGGGACTGCCGCCGCCGGTATACAGCGTGCCTTTCGAGTCCGACGGCAAGCGCCCACAGGTAAGCGACGGATGGATCTGCCAGTTCCCGAAACACGCGGGGCCAGGGTCAGGCGGCCGTCACTGCTCAGCGAAAGGTTGTCGAGGTGCCCTTTTCAAAATCGGTCTGGCCCGAGTGGGTCCAACTCCTGGTCTCGAGCGGCTGCAAACGGCGCAAGGAGAAAAGCGGCACACGCCGCCAAACCGGGCGCCGTGTGCGGACGGAAGTGTCGAATCATGTAGTAGATGTTTTCTATTTGACAGTGATCTTCAGCGACTGACTGCCGTTCACAACGAACTCAAACGGAATCGAAGCCTGCTCATACGTGCTGTCACCCGAACTGACAAGCGGCCGGCTGGCGGCGCGGCTCGCCTGCATCACATTCAACACCGAAGCCGGCAGACTCGGCAGAGTCTTGTCGTCTTCGTAAAACGTCGGGCGCGGCTGCACTAGCGAAACATACAGCCGATTGTTGCTGCGCTCCTGATTGATCAGCGACACGGTTTCCGGCAAGATCGATGAAGCGGTTTGCCATTCCGGCGACGCTCTGCATCCGGTTCAGTGTTTCGGCATCGCTGAGCAGAATGCGGTGCTCGCCCTTCGGCATACCGGCAGGAATTTTCACCGTGACCTCGCGCTCGATTCGCTCGCCGCGATATGGCCGAAGGAAAACCTTGACCGGAACCTCGGTGCCGGCCTGAACTTCGGTCGTCGGTAGCCAGGCCTGTTTCGATGGTCGCGATGCGGCGCTCCGGAAGCAGGTCGACGGTGGCGTTCACGCGCTTCAGTTTCGGGAGCTTGACGGCATTGCCGAACAGACGGTTGAACTTGTCGCCCCACCAGCCGGCCAGCAGCATCGGCGCAGGCATCGGCATCTCGCTCGGGGCGAGCATCGTGCTCAGCGACACGTTCGGCTGGCCGTCCAGTTCGATCTCACCGGTCAGCCGGTAGGTGGCTTCTTCCGCGAAGTCATTCATGCCCGAGATGGAATTGAACAGCGTCACCATCATCAGGTAAGGCGTCCACTTCTGGTGGACGAAGACGTTGAAGTTCAGATCTTTTTCCTTGCGGACCGTGTTGCCGTCCGTATAGGTGCGGACCTTCACGGAGACAGGGATCATTCGGCGTGCTGCGCCCAGCTCGCCCATGATGCCGCTGTGGCGGTCTTGCTTCAGCGCGCCGACGATCTCCGTCGCATTGCCGAACTTATTCGGCTGGAACTGCGAGGACAAGCACCATCAGGATTTCGCCCTTGCTCATCGGCATGTCTACCGGGACCGAGATTGAAGAACGGATGTCCGAAAGCCAGCACGCGTTTGCCATCGTTATAGGTGACGGTGCCCGAGCCCGGTGACGCTCATGTCGCCCGAAACCAGCACACCGGCGATGGCATCGCCCGGGTTGCAGCGCGTTTTGCCAGTCCTGGCGCAGGCTTTGGACGCTGAATGCGCCGCCCGCTCCGCCCTGCACGGCGGTGATGCCCAGCTGCTGGAACATCGGTCCGAATTCCCGCAGACGTTGTCGTTGAATCCGGAGAAAGACGAGCGGCGTCTCAATCGGCACCATCAGCTGGCGCTTGCTGCGGCAGATCCGGAAGCGCCCGCGGCGACCGCCTGCGCCAGCAGGTCGCCCGGCACTTCGATGCCGATGCGCGCGCCTGGAACTTGTCCGGGGCCTTGCGCGTCGGACGGCCGGCTCTTGTCGAAATCGTTGATCTCGAGCATCAGCTCGATCGGCGTGATGCCGCAGATCGCATCGGGCGAGAAGACGCTGAGCCGCAGAGCCACCGCGCCGACCAGTTTGCCGTCCACGTAGACCGGGCTGCCACTCATGCCGCCGGCGACGTTGGTCCGCAGCGCCTTGCCGCCCATTTTGCCGAGGATGATGTCCTGCTTGGGGCCCCAGGCATTCTTCCACAGGCCGATGATCTCGACCGGAACGGGTTCCGGTGTTGACCTTCGAATACGGTCCAGGCCGTAGCTTTCATGCCGGGCTTCAGCTCCGAGGATTTGAGAATTTGAACTTTGCCGGCTTTCGGGCGGTTCGGCCTCAGCCGCGGCCAACGAGACCATACCAGACACAGCGACGACAAGGGCGACACTCAACTTCATTTAAGAAACACCTGTCCGGACGCCTGTCAATCGACGGAGAGGCGTTCTTTCATTATGACTGTATAATTGGACGTTCGGAAAACGCGGATCGGTCCACGTTTGTACTCTATTGTTCGTCAGAACTTTCCTGGAGGAGACCGTCCAGGTCGATTCCCAATATAAAGCCTCCCCTCGGATTTTGCCGATACTCTCAGCAGCAATTCTGTGAGCCGGCGCGAAGGCGCAGTCGCGCCCCGAAGTGAGAAATCCGTGAGCGACCCAAAAAAACAAGGCACCGACAAGCCGCTACTGAAACCTGTCGGGGTCGGCCTCATAATCTAGGCCCGCCCGTGCGGAGCGGCCCGCATTACATTGCCGAATCTTATCTTCTGTTTGCGCCACGCTATTGGAGTTGGATGACCTCGACGCAGGCCTCTTGCACCACCGGTTTCAAGGGCGTGGACGCTCCTGGCTGGAAGTGAACCGGACCCCCGATCTCGCTGCCCCGACCGAAATCCCAATTTCGCAGCCCAGGCCGATCCTGGAAGTTCAGGCCTTCCGCCACTCCGATTGCGGTTTATGAGCCGATTAATTTCTCGATTACGAGGACGAGGAGGAGGATTCTTTCGGCTCGGTAGCGGCCGAACTTGAACCCGAACCGGAGACTGAACCTGAACCTCCTGTATAACTCAATTCGCCTCTGTTACCGAACCCCAACTGCTGCACCAGATCCGGCAAATCAGCAGGGCTTCGGAACGTTAGCGCTTCCTGACGCATGTCGAACTTCCCGAGTTGACGCTGCAAACAGCGCGCTCAAGACTTCTACACGGACCAATCATCTGCGTCCTGATACCAACGGATCCCTGAAGTGAAGCCAACTGAGTTCTTTCGCGGGCAGGCCCTGTAGTCAGAAAGCTGCTCCAGCGCCAAGAAACCCGCGGCTGACCTTTGTTCAACGCTCAGCGGCCGCGGCGACAACTCCGGCCGTGAAACCAGAACCAAGTTCAAGGCGAGAAAGAGAAGCGTTCGCAAACCGACGCAGCTCCACCGAACCGGCCGGTGAGAGATCGAGGAAAGCGGTCCCTGTCGAAGAACTAATCCCCGAACCTCCGGCTCCACTCGCCGAAGCCAAAGATGGTTCCGATTCGAAAACCGGAACCGCTAGCACCTGCGGCTGCCATCGCCGAAGTGCCGATGCTCGGGACTTTCGCAAGGCGAGAAGTCGAGCCGATCGAAGTAGCAATCGTCGCGGCTGTTGTGTGACTCTTGGAGTTGGCGGTTACTTCGTTTTTTCGGGCGGCAAGACGTCGGCGGCGGCGTCATCCGAGCCGAATCGAACAGCCATACCGGGAATGGTGATCGGCGGAGGCGGCTGGACAACCACGTGGGGAGCCGATACGCCGACCAACCGAGGCAAGCAGATTTCGATTTATCGTCCGTCGATGACGATGCCCGACTACCGATTCGAGTTTCGCGGGCAGATCGAGCGCAAGGCGCTCGGCTGGATCTTCCGCGCATCGAATCCGAAGAATTATTACGTAATGAAGCTCGAAACCATCAAGCCCGGCGCGAACCCAATAGTGGCTATGGTGAAATATGCCGTGATCGACGGCAAGGAAACAACACGAACACAGGTGATGTTGCCAACCGAGGTCAAAGTGGACACCGTGTATCAAGTGCGTCTTGACGTCAGCGGCGATAAGTTCACGACGTATGTACAGGGCAAGCTGGTGGATTATTGGACGGACAACCGGATTAAGTTGGGTGGCGCGGGCTTCTATACCGAGACGGGTGAGCGGTCGCAAATCAAATCGTCACAGGTTTCCTACATAGATAGTCGCCGCAGGAGAACAATTAGTATGCCAGAGAACGATGATCAATGGTTGTGGTTTGACGATGAGGAGAGCGAACAGTCTCCACTACAGGTGGATACCGGATCGGTCGATGGCAAATCCGCGGCAACTTCGGCTGAAGTCGTTAAAGCGATTCAGCTTCATCTGTCCGGTAAAAGTGAAGACGCGCTGGCAGAGCTGAAGCGCGGCATTACAAGCGGCAAATCGTTAGCCGAGATCTATCCGGCACTCGGTCAGATCTACTTCGAGTTGAAGAAGTACGATGACGCAGCGGCCATGTTCGGCAATCTTATAGTGCTGGAACCACGGCATAAGACGGGCTTTTACAACCAGGGCGTTTGCCTTGAAAAGTGCGGGAAATATAAGGAAGCGTCAGAGGCATTCCGTACCGCCATCGATATCGATTCGGAACGGAAGGAAGCTCGGCTAGGTCTCGGAATTTGTATGATCCGGTTAAGTGAAGCCGAGAAGGCTCTCGATCAGTTCAACTCCTACTTGCGGCTGGACGCAGAAAGCGAGACCGCCCTGTTCGGACGCGGCGCGCGTTGCAAATGCTGGGTCGAGTAAACGATGCAATCGAATCGTACAAAAAGCTCATCGCCCGCAAGCCCAATTCGGCGACCGTGTTGTCGAATCTGATCTCGGTGAGTCTGTCACGCAATGACAATAACGCAGTGCGTGAATACTCCGAGAAGCTATTCCGTCTGCAGCCGCAATCAAGATCTGCACTGCAGGGGCAAGCCATCCTGGCGCTTGCAAACGGCCGGTATGAGGAAGCAGCACAGCGATGCTCGGAGTTGGTTAAGATCATGCCGTCGTCTTTCGAAGCCCATTACAACCTTGGCGTGGCTTATCACAAGGCGCGAAAGACCGATCTGGCGATCAAAGCCTACAATGAATCGCTTCGCGTTCAGCCGATTCCGAGAAAGCGCTTGTCAACCTCGGAGTAGCGTTACAGGAAAAAGGCGATTTGAATGGCGCTCGAAAAGCATATGAAAGGGCACTCCAGGCAAAACCGGACCTTACCGCGGCCTTATGGAACATGGCGCTTGTGGCCGACCAACAGGGCGATGCGGAAGAGGCAGCGATTCTGTACTCCGAAGCGGTATCGAAGAAGCCGGATTGGGATGACGCGTGGTTTCGGTTGGGATACTGGCAACTTCAACAGCAGGAGTACAACAGCAGCATTGAAGCGTTTCAAAACTGCGTCGGACGGCGGCCCGACTGGGCGGAAGCTAACTCAATCTGGCCATCGCCTATTGGCGCAAGGGAGAGCGGGCGCCTGCGAGCAAAGCACTGGAGAAGGCGCATTCGTCACAGCCGAAGTCGGCCGATATCCTGCGCGCCTTGACATCGCTCACGATAGAGATGAACGATCTGGACAAGGCCGTTGCTTACCAGTCGAAGCTCAATCAGCTCGGGGATCATTCTCCGAACTGTCCTACAATCTGGGAGTCGCGCTACAGGTTGCCAAGAGGCTCGAGGATGCAGCCAATGCTTACTCTCACGCGCTGCAAACGAAACCTGATTTTGCGGAAGCGAATTTGAACCTCGGACACATCCTGAAAGCGCTTGGCAAGGAGACCGAAGCGCGCGCGTGCTGGGACAAAGCGCTGGCAATTAAGCCGGAGCTAATTCAGTAGCATGCTATTTCCCGGTTGAGAATTTGTAAATCGTCGTCGTCTGATATTTCTCGCCCGGTTTCAAAACCGTGGTGGGGAACTTCGGGTGATTCGGCGAATCCGGAAAGTGCTGCGTTTCCAGGCAAAGGCCATAACGGCGCTTGTACGGCTTCCCGCCTTTCCCTTTGATGCTGCCATCGAGAAAGTTGCCGCTGTAAAATTGGACACCGGGCTGCGTCGTGAGCACCTCCATGACACGTCCTGAGGTGGGCTCACTGACACGAGCAGCTGGATGCAGTGTGCCCATCGTGCTGTTGAGCACAAAATTATGATCGTATCCGCCGCCAAGTTTGATTTGTTCATCCGGCGCGTTGATGCGTTCGCCGATCGCGTGAGGCTGCCGGAAATCGAAGGGAGTACCTGCCACAGGCTTTAGTTCGCCCGTCGGTATGAGGGTGGCATCGACAGGGCGTGAACCGGTCGGCGAAGATCTGGAGCACATGCCCCAGAATGTCGCCCGTACCTTCCCCCGCCAGGTTGAAATAGGAGTGATTGGTCAAGTTGAGCACCGTATCTTTGTCGGTGGTGGCGAGGTAGGCAATCTTCAGCTCGTTGCCATCGGTCAAGGTGTACTCGACCGTGGCCGTCAAAGTACCCGGATAACCTTCTTCGCCGTCCTGACTGACGTATGTGAGCTTTACGCCGGACTCGCCCACCGGTTGCGCCTGCCATACAACCTTATTGAAACCTTTGATACCGCCATGCAACGCATTCGGTCCGTTATTCGTAGCGAGCTGGTATTGCTTCCCGTTCAGCGTGAATCGTCCTTTCGCGATGCGGTTTCCGGAGCGACCCACGATGCGCCAAAGTACGGATTATCTCCAAGGTAGCCGTCGAGGGAATCGAAGCCGAGCACAACATCCGCCATCTTTCCATTGCGGTCGGGTGTTTTCAGCGAGACCACGATGGCTCCGTAGTTCGTGATGGCAGCTTCCATCCCTTTTGCATTTTTCAGCGTGAACAAATCCACGGCTTCTCCTGTGCCGGTTTTGCCGAACCTGCGCTTCTCTAAATTCTTTGCGGCGGCGCCGAGACTTACGGCGGCCGCTCCCATTAGTTGGATGGCTTGGCGGCGAGTGTGTGACATGGTGTGTATGCCTCGAAAGCTAAACTGTATTATATGGTTCGCTAGTGTCGCTTCGTATCCTGAAAGCATGATGAGCGTCCCCAAGGACAGCGCTATCACACGTTTGCGGAAGGCGTGCGCGCCAACAGTCCGTCATTGGATGGAGACCGAAGTCCATGTATGGATTTTCCATCGCTACGCAACGTCCTCTTTTGTCGTTCTTTCCGTTTTTGATCGTGATGGTATCGCTCTGCAGTGCTCTTCCGTGATCACGATTCCTCAAACATTTCATAAGAGCAATGTTTGATAGTGTGAACAGTCCCTAGATAAAGACGCTCCGAATCGCCGTCCGGCGGAAAGTAGACCTTCTGCAAGCGCCGCGGTGATCTCCAGTGCCCGCCCAGCCGGTTTCTTTCATCAGTATAGGTGGCCGGCAGCTGCTTAACTCGCTTTTCTTGCTTTGATATCCAATATTCGTAGGCTTTTCCGGCGGCAGGAGGCCGACCGGATCCAGGATCGAACAGAACTCATCGGCTCGACTAGTTGCATTGCTCGTTTAGTCGCACTTAGTCTCGCTTCCTAACTCGGCGAAACGGACCGTCCGCACCGGCACCGCTCGGGCATACAACAATCCACACCGATCCGCGATGGAGGTATTTTGGCTACGTTCAGGGCTAATCGGTCTCGATTCGTATCGGTGGCGGAGGCACTATCGAGGGTTGTACCAGACTCCAATCGCGGCATCAATTCGCCATCAGAAAGATGGCCGGGCTGATGCTCTCGCAAAATCACCACTTCGAACTTCGACTGCTGCTAATGTTGGATCACAACTTCATGAGTTTGAGACTAGCTTTTGGTGCTCTCCTTGCGGCCACGAATGCACTAGTTGCCCAGATTCCTCCCGAGTGGTTTACACGTCCGCTCCTTCCCGAGGCGGTTCGTCATTCTCAGATGTACTCCTATGTGGATGCGAACATTCCATCCCTTCCTCGATTCGCCAGTGTCGAGCAGTGGCGACTGCATAAGTCACAATTGAAACCCCGCCTGCTCAGTCTCATCGGAATCGACGATATCCTGGGGAAATATAGTCTGAAAGTTACTCGGCGCGGAGTTATTGATAGGGGCTCTTATACGATCGAGAAAATATTCTATGAGAGTTACCCGGGCATGTATGTCCCAGCGCTGGTCTGGGCTCCCAAGCAAGCGAAACTGCCGGCTCCTGCCGTCGTCAGTATCAGCGGGCACACCTATTGCGACAGCAAGGCCGCCGATTACGTACAGGCGCGTGACTACAACCTCGTTCAGCGCGGATTTATCGTAATCTCCTACGATTACTTCGGGTGTTTCGAACGTGCCCGGCGCAACCCTTGCGAGCCTGGTGTTTTTGGAGGCGAGGATCACACAAACTCGTTGTTCTCCTATACCAGGCGGACACCCACGGGAATCGAGGTTCTGGATGGTATTCGAGCAGTGGATTACCTCTACTCCAGGCCCGATGTTGATAGGACCCGGATTGCGTTCACCGGCGAGTCGGGAGGTGGCAACAGCACATACTGGGTTTCCGCACTGGATGACCGCATTACATTGTCCGTACCCGTGTCATCGTCCGGTGCAATCTCTCAGTGGATCAAGGTTGGAGCCAACTATGATTGGCACCAGCGCCCGCCGGGCTTGCGGGTACTCGCCGACATTGCTACGTTTTACGCGATGATCGCACCACGGCCACTGCTGGTGATGAATGGACACCCTGAATTGATCGAATTTTCTTTTCCGGATGCGCTGCGATCAGTGGCATACGGGAAACAAATTTATAAGTTGTTTGGAAAGTCGGATGCAATTCGTTTTCACGAATCCAGTACAGGGCACGGCTACCAGGCGGACAAACGTGTTCAGCTCTATGAATGGCTCAATCAATGGTTCTTCGCTGGTAAGATGCCGCATGGAAATACGGATTTGGCTTACCGCGCCGAACCCGCTGACGTTCTGAGGGTTGGGCTGCCGCCTGACAATCTCACGATTCCAGCCTTGGCGTCCCGCTGGATTGAAGAAAGCATCCGGTCGTCGCCAATTCCAGGCGGTCCGGCCGAAATCTCCTCCTGGCAACGCGAAAAACGCAATTCCCTGGAGACGCTTCTTTCGCGGCGCAAACCGTTTGGGGCTCCCGGAGTGATTTACCGCTATGACTACCAGGCGTCTTCGGGACCCTACAGTGCCGAGAAGCTCCTATTTGAAGTCGATGCTGACTTGATACTACCCGGAGTTTTGGTACGACGGCCGGGACGAGAAAAGTTCAACGCCGTCATTTTCCTTGGAAAAGAGCATGGCAATTCCATCGAGACGAAGACGCTCGTGGACAAGGGGTATGCCGTTCTTTGCCTGGATCCGCGGGGGACCGGTGAAGTCGAGTGGGGCGGTGAAAAGATGACAAACTGGGCCGATTTCATGGGCAGACCGCCGGTCGGTATGTGGGCCGAAGACATCTCGAAAGTGACCACATATCTGCTAGCTCGTAAGGACATCGAAAAGGTCTCCGTCTTGGGGTATGGCCTGTTTGGGAAAGCAGCTCTGTAT
Source organism: Bryobacteraceae bacterium (assembly GCA_963833675.1). Taxonomy (GTDB): domain Bacteria; phylum Acidobacteriota; class Terriglobia; order Bryobacterales; family Bryobacteraceae; genus DASQDN01. The sequence goes on from CAWHYW010000002.1 coordinate 21,484, forward strand.
GCGGCGGCTCTCGACGACCGCATCAGTGCCGTCGCCGCAACTCTGGATTCTGCATCGTATCAACAGGAAGCTACCTCCGGACTCGTACATGTTTATGCCGATGTTCCACGGATCTTGACTTGGGGGGATATGCCCCAACTGGCTTCGCTCATCGCGCCACGGCCGCTGGCAATTTTTAGTGCTGGAAAACCTGTTTCCTATAATGGCGAGCGTCCCGCTTATTTTGCGCCTTCGCCGCGACTGAGCGAAGTAGCTGAGTACATTCCCGAGAGCTCGCTTCGAACAGCGTATCAATGGACCGCGGATATCTATAAAAAAATGGGCGTGGACCGAAATCTTCAGATCGGGATGCCGCAAGCGAATCGCAGCGATACTGTCGTCAACTGGATCTCTCAGCACTTCTGAGAAGTGACTTCCGGCTCTAACAGACGAATCGTCGGGATCAGGCGTTGAACTGCGATCAACGCAAGAATAGGCAGGATTGCCGCCGAAATAAAAATCGGTTGGTACGAAACGTGGTCGACGATGACCCCGGTCGCCCAGGTAAACAATACACCGCCGAGCCCCGCGCCGGTTCCGGATAGACCTGACACCACGCCGACACGAGAAGGGTGAAAGAGGTCCGTGGGCAGCGTAAGCATCATCGTGCCCCACGCTCCATACGAGAAACTGGCTAGGGCGATAAACACAACACTAAGCGAGGAACTCGCCACCAATCCGGCTGGCGCCCCAGCCAGCATGCCCAGCGCTCCGATACGAAGGATGCATTTTCGCGAGGAATCGAGACTCCATCCGCGGCGCATCAGAAAACTGGAGAGCCATCCACCGGACATGTTTCCCAAGTCGACTGCCACGAAGGGAATCCAGGAGACAGCGGCAATCGCCCTGAGATCGAACCCACGCTGGTCGGCCAAGTATTTCGGCAGCCAAAACACGTAAAACCACCACACGCAGTCGCTGAGAAACCGTCCGGAGATAACTCCCCAAACCTCCGGAATTCGCAACATATGAATCCACGGCACCCGCACTGAGTCGGGTAAACCTTGCTTTTGACGGTTGCTTAGAATCAGATCCCGTTCAGCGGGAGTGATACTTGGGTGATGTTCTGGCTGCTGGTAGAGCCACAGCCACCAGATAAGAAGGATAAATCCCAGAGACCCGGTGACCAGGAACGCGGCACGCCATCCGTGAGTCGCAATGAGCCACGCGACAAGGGGCGGCGCAATCAATCCTCCGAGCGACGAGCCGCTGTCGAAAATTGCAACCGCAAGTCCCCGCTCTCGTGTGGGAAACCATTCTGAAACAACCTTTGTCGAAGCGGGCCAGTTGCCTGCTTCACCCATTCCGAGCAGGAAGCGAAGGATTCGAAACGACCAGAGACCGCCTCCAAAGGCATGCAGCAGGCCGGCAATCGACCACCAGGAAAGGAAGACTGCCATCCCTGTTCGGGCTCCGATCCGGTCGACAAGCGCGCCGGAGACCATTTGCATGATGGTGTACGCCACCAGAAATGCGCCGATAATGCTCGAATAGTCTGCATTCGAAAAGTGAAACTCTTTCGATATTACCGGGGCTGCAACCGAGAGACATTGGCGGTCCAGGTAGTTGACCGCAGTCGTCAGAAAACACGTCGCGATAATGACCCAGCGCAGATTTCGGATCGGCCTTCGCTGCACTTGAAACCAGCTAAACTTCCATCAGAATGTCCAGATCGGCGGCAATCTGCTGGAGCCGGTCGACGGAACGTTTGTATCCATCCAGAAGATCATCGGTCAATCCGAGATCCAGCCCGAGATAGCCGTCATAGCCGAATCGCTTCAGAGTCGACAGAAACTCTCTCCAATCGATGGAGCCGTCGCCAATAGGAACATGCTGAGAGTTACTTGGATGATTGTCTGCAACATGTACGTTGGCGAATTTCCCTTTCAGCTTTGCCAGCGCTAGAACGACGTTCTCCCTTTGCGCAGAGAAGTGCGCGGTATCGAAGTTTGCTTTGAAATTAGGTCTGTTTACGTATTCGATAAGCCGGATGAGTGAATCTACCGAGCAGATGACTTCTCCGACACGAGGTTCCATCAGCACGGTCCTCTTGTACTGCGCTGCAACATCCGCGCAGAAACGCGCCGATTCTACAAGCGCATCCCATACACAGGACCACTCGAAATGTTCGGGGAGACGAAGCCTTGTCACGTCTTCAAACTTGTATCCATCGTCGGCAGAAAGCTGATAGGGCCTGGCCTGAAGATAGTCGACCGGAGGAGCATAACTGGCAAGGTGGAGCGTCTCGGAGCCGATCGTTTCGGCGATTTCGGCGCCCATCTGAAAACGATCCAGCGCCGGCTGGCGAATCTGCGGGTCGACATGCACCATGTCCGGATCGACCACGCAGAAGTTGTGCACATGCAGTCCACAGCCCTCCAGTACGTTGCGCAATTCGTTCCGCCGCTCGTAAACCTCTCGCAGATTTTCTTTCCCCAGGCCTTCCATTTCCAAAAAACGAAAGCCGAGCTTGCGGATGTCGTCCAGAGATCGAATCGCATCGTCGACGCTGTGGGGATACCCGTATTTGAAAATCGTGTATAGGTAACTAATGCTAATTCGCATTGATTTGATAATGTCCTCGCTGTTCGGAAGTTTACCGGTCGAGCACAACCGCTGCATAAATTTGCAGACGGGGAATCTGAATGGTCGCGCTCTTAGACCCCAATCCCGACGAGATTGTAAACGAGCCGCCATCGTCAGGAGATACAGCGCGTCCGGCGCGATACGTGCCGGCAACCTCCAGCTTCAAGTTCGTAATCGGCGCCAGAGTGTAGTTGAGAATGTGCACGATGAGCCGGCCGCGGCCTTCCTGCTCCGTAACGTTGTACAGAACTCCGGCAGGCGCCTCCAGCCGTATCGGACTCGCGCCGGAAGCCGCTCGAAGCATCTTCGCCAGTTCCTCCACGGGGGGAACCTGGTCCAGATGGATTCCTCGTCCCGGCCCGGTTGTGTTCCGGAAGAAGGACGGTAACTGGCGGGCGGCGCCTTGCTCGTCGAGCGTTGCGCTCTTTTCCGCGCTGATCAGTTGTCCCCCTTTCCGTACAAATTGCTCCAAGGCGGCCATGGCGGAGCCGCGCACGATGGGGGCCGACAATATTGCAACTGCCTGGAAGCGGGAAAGTAGTTTGGCAGTCAGGTCCTTTTCGTATAGGACTTCGAACGGAACCTGCCGGGCAGCCAATCCATCAAGTAGAGGAACACCAGTACTATGGTCGTCGAGAATAATGGCTAATGGCGCCCTCGAACGTGCGCCGACGTAGAGATCTTCATGGTCGCGGAAGAAGCGATTGTATTTGCCGATAGCCTGCCATGTTTGCACAGCCGCGGGGTCGTTGGTCATCAACTGATGCGCTGGGCGTGCCTCGATATATTGCTCGTGCGCGATGCCGAACATCATCTTTTCCGCCAGACTCAACTGAGCGCGAGAAGGCGACACCATGCCGACCATCCGCTCCAGATGCTCGCGCCGCCCATCTTCCACCATCACTGGCTTCCATCCCTCTGCCAACGTCTCGTGAATCCGCAACAGGCCGATATTATTCACTAGAAACTTATCGCCTATCTGAAGCCAATAGGGATAGTGCGGCTTCAAGTCCGCATACCCCTCGGACGAAGAGGAATGGAGTCCTGGCTCGACACCATCTTCGGTCGTAATACAGTTCAGCAGACGATTCAGAACATAAGTCTCTGCGTGAAAGTTCGCCATGAGGAGAAAATCTTTCTTTCGACTGCGGGAATGGCTTACAAGCTGTGGATAGAGTTCGAACAGGCTATCGCCGAAGTTGTTGTCATACATCAAACCGTCCGCTCCCGAGTCGACTGCCAGATCAATACGTTTCAGCAGATACTCTCGCCATTCAGGATTCCGAAAGTCCGCCATGTATCGCGTGATGCGACCCATCTTCAAATAAGTACCAGCGCTATAGGGAACCGGTTGTCCGTCAGCCTTTCGAGCTATCCAGTTTTTCGATTGCGGCACTACCTGAAACATGTCTTCCCAAAACATGTTTCCGATCGATTCATAGGCCATGACGCGGATACCCTGGCGATGACACTCCGCGATGTAGCGGCGCACGTCCGCCTGATGCGCAGCCTCGGTCTGGTTGGAGAAGCCGACGCTGAACGTGAGCCAAACCAGGTTGATATCGGCCTCCTTCAGGAAGCGAACTGTTTTTACGTCATACCAGTTCGTCATCGTGTAAAGGAGGTCCGGGTCGGTAGGGTTCAGGCCTGGCCAGCCGGAGAGGAACGCTTTCGCGGTTTCGATACGTCCGCCATCCCAGCGTGCGAATCGGATCTTGCCGGGCGCCGCCCACGAAGGAACTGAATCTCTACCAGGATCCTTGGGCCACACTGCTGGATAGGGCGCTTTAACTTTGGAGATGTTGTTTGTCTCAACGGCGCCTTGTCCAAGACTATAGGGCGCAAGCAGACCGAGATTCGCGGCTAACAAAATCAATGTCTTCATAGCAGAAATTCCTGTTAAGATCCGGATGAGCTCAGGATGCCGCCTCGATTTCTCGTACGGCCCGGTGCGCGGACCGGATCGCGCTCTCCATCCCGAATGGATAGTTGTCTGCGTATACTCCGGCAAAATGGATCCGCCCGTGAGGCGTGATGACTTCCGGCCAGAATTTCGAAAGCACTCCTGGAGGGAGGCTTGTGGGAATGCAACTTGACGCCCAAGGATCAGTCGTCCAGTTCACGATGAGAGTTTGTTCGATGTCCTCGGAACGGCCTGCATACTGGCGGCGAAACGCTGCTTGGGTATTCTCGGGCGTCGTGGGGGCAGCGTCCCCTACCAGGATTCCTCGTCGAGTCGGTACTTCTTCCGCCATGTACCACACCATGCCTAATGCGCGTTCGCTCGTCACCATGTTTGGACTTACGCGGTCTTTCTCCCAGAATCGCGTTCGAGATTGAAAAATTACCCGTGCGTGCGAATTGTATGGCATGTTTTGGATCACGTAGCGTTTGGCTTCAGGCCATTCGGGTTTTATGGAAATCTGCCGCAGCGAGGGCAGTGGCAAACATGTGACAAGGTAGTCTGCCTCTTCTGTCTTCTCTTTTCCTGCTTCGCGGAACTTGACTCTTACTCCTCGCGGAGAATGTTCGATTTCGGTGATCGGGCATCCCAAACGGAGCCGGTCGCCGAGCCGGGACGCGAAGGCATCCGTCAGCAACTGATTTCCGCCCCGGATGCGAAACAGGTTCAACTCGAGCCATGCCATTTTCCGTTTACGCCGGATTGCCGCATGCCACACCGCTTGAAGAGCCGATTGTGATCCGCCGAGCGAGCCCGCCCCCGCGGCTGAGGCGCCCCGGTTCAACAGATGCTGCCGGGCCGTTATCGCATCTAATTCGCTCAACCTACTATCGAACGGACGGTATTCATCTTCGAAGCGATCGAAATAGTCCGCGTAGTAGAGACCGGCGAGACTGCCCCAGGAGTGCTCGACGATATACTCAGTTTCCCGCTGATTGAATCCCAGCCTTTTCAGCACCGATGCGGTAGACAACTCCTTAGGAGAATAGAAGCGGCCGCCGATCGATCGCATCAGGTTCTTTCGCCGTGGGTATTCAATCACAGGCAATTTGAACTCGTCTATATAAGTCCAAAGCTGGTCGTACCCGGGCCGGTAGAAGTGTTCGGCGCCGGCATCCGCATACAAGCCTTCGGCGAGGCGGTCATGAACGGTCAGAATATGGCCGCCGCTTCGACCGGCCGCCTCGAGCAGAACCACATCGAAGTTTTCCTTCGCCAACTTATAAGCGCAGGCCAACCCCGCAATTCCCGCTCCCGTCACGATGACCTTCTTTCGGGCGCCGGCAGACCGACCGAGCAGAGATTGGGAGCTTAGGGCTGTGGAAGCGAAAATTTTAAGCGCATGTCGTCTATCGAGATCCATGTAAAAGATTAACGTTAATAGATTGATTGGAGAATGTCAACGCTTGCGTGGCTACCTTCGTTGCTAAGTGATTAATATCGAGGACAACTTTTTCACTTGACGCAGGCCATCAACTGCTAGTAACGTTAAACTATATTTTTTAAACTGAGGTCGTTCCTACGTCCGATACATCGTTAGTTGCTTTCCCCGCCCCGCCTACCCTGCGCACCATCCGCAGGCATTCCCTCAAAGGGGAAGTTGTCGGTCGAATCCGGGAAGCCATAGAACGCGGTGAGCTTAAAAGCGGCGAGCAGATTAAGGAACTCGTTCTGGCTCGCTTGTTGGGTGTCGCTCAGCCTACCATCCGCGAAGCCCTGCTGGAACTGGAGTTCATCGGCTATATCGAACGCCAGGGTCCTCGCAAGACATGCATCACTTCACTCAGCCGCCGGCAGATCGATGACATTTACCTCGTGCGCATCCGGCTGGAAACGCTGGCAGTAGAGATCCTTGCCGAGCGGCGCAATCCTGACCTTGCTATTTGTCAGGAACACGCTGATCGCCTCTGCTCCGCGGCGCGGGATGGCAAACTGACGGAGTTTTACCAGGCTGACCTCGCGTTTCATCGAGCGCTTTGGCAAGCGACAGAAAACGAAAGTCTCATTCGTTCGCTGGAAGGTATCGTTCCGAAGCTCTTCGCATTTGGCATCATCCGGCATGCGGGTCCTGATCGGGGAAAGCTGATAGAAATAGCGGGTCTGCATCAACAGCTAATCGAGCTTATTCCAACGGGCAACGTGGAAGCCGTCTCCCGTCTGATGAAGTTGTCGATGGAGAATGCTTGGGTCGAGGATGCGCAGCTTCCAGAATGGGATTAAGTTATGCGAGCGCTCAGAATTCATCCGGATGACAATGTTGCGGTTGCGCTGGAGGCCATTCCCTCGACTGCAACTGTATTCGTGAGCGATTGTCAAAGCAGCATTGTCGCTAGCGACAGGATTGAGTTCGGTCACAAGATCTCACTCGAGCCGATTGCTGAAGGCTCCGCAGTTCGCAAGTACGGAGTGCCGATCGGCTTTGCCACGCAGCCCATCCCTGCCGGCGCATGGGTACACACTCATAACGCGAAGTCTTATTTTGTCTCCAGGCGCGAACAGGGAGAACGATGAGTTCAATCCGCGGCTATGAACGTCCGAATGGACCTCCTGGTATCCGTAACTGTGTGCTATCGATTCATACCGTGGAGTGTTCCTCGTTCGTATCGCAGCAGATTGCAGCGATCGACCCGCGTATCCATGCAATGGGGTTCCCGGGTTGTTACTCCAACGAATATGCCGCGCGTTTGATGACCGCGCTGGCATCGCATCCCAACGTCGGAGCCGTGTTGCTGGTGAGCCTTGGGTGTGAGGGAACGGATGCCGGCGTTCTTGCCTCCGGGATCGCTAACAATGGTCGTCCCGTCGAGATCTTGAGAATTCAACAGGCCGGGGGAACCGAGCCCGCAATCGCGTGCGGGCGCGAGATTGCCAATCGCTTGCTTCGCTTTATTGAACACGTACCCCAAATTGAAATTGAAATTTCCGATTTGATCGTCGGCGCAGAGTGCGGCGGCTCTGACGCGACCTCCGGGATTGCCGCCAATCCGGCCGTCGGTGCTGCTTTTGACCGGCTTGTCGATGCAGGCGCCACTGTATTAATCGAGGAAACATTGGAGATGGTGGGTTGCGGCGATGTCATCGCCTCGCGCGGCGCCGACGTGGCAGCCTCCCAGTTGCTCCGGCACGCCATTGACAAAGCAGAACGGTTCTCATTGCTTGCGGACCAGTTTTCCATTGCGCCCGGTAACCGCGCCGGCGGACTGACCACAATCGAAGAAAAATCGATGGGCGCTTTTATCAAATGCGGGTCTCGTCCTATCTCTGGAGTGGTCAAAGTTGCGGAGCGGCCGTGCGGGAGAGGTTTGTTCCTGCTCGACTCGGTACCCGATCCCTCAGCGTTCGTTTTTGGCTATAGCAACCCAAATGACTCTGAGGGAATTCTCGATCTGGTTTCCTGCGGGGCGCATATAGTCTTGTTTACCACCGGACGCGGCAGCGTCATCGGCAGTGTGATCTCTCCTGTACTGAAAGTCTGCGGGAATCCGGAGACCTTTTCGAGAATGAGTGGCGACATGGACGTAAATGCCGGACTCATCATTCGAGGCGAGGCTTCGGTGGAGGACATAGGAGTTGAAATTTTCCACCGGGTTACCGCGATAGCGGGTGGGGAACTTACCAAAGCCGAAAGACTTGGTCACCGCGAATACTGCATTCCATATAAGCATCAGGATCTTTGTGTGAATTCGTGATGCGGTAGGGGCGCACATTTTTCGCTCTAAAGCTTGTTGTTTGAAGGAAGGGAGAACACTGTTCATGCCACGTACCAGTTGCCTCGCCGTCGGCGTTGTGTGCGCAATGCTGTTTGCGATGACCTGCCTGAGCCAGGGCGATCGCGGTTATATTACCGGTGTCGTTCACGACTCCAGCGGCGCCGTAGTTCCAGGGGCATCTGTTCGTGCCTTCAATACGGCCACCAACGTGACTACCAGGACAGAGAGTAATGAGCAGGGTGTGTACACGCTCAGTCTTCTCCAGGCCGGAAACTACCACATCAGAGTCGATAAACAGGGCTTCAAGGCTGCTGAGAGTAATGCGGTCACAGTCCGTGTGAACGACCGTCTGAACTTGGACCTCGTGTTGGAGATTGGTGAGATAACCGAAAAAGTAACGGTCGAAGCCAGCGTCCCGTTACTCGAAACAGCCAGCGGATCCATCGGCACCGTAATCGATAATAAAAGGATTCAAGACCTGCCGCTCCTGCATGGGAACCCGTTCATGCTTCAATTCATGACGCCGGGCATCACGTTTAGCGGAAATGTCGCATTCACGCGTCCGTTTGATGGAGCCGCGGCGGAGTCATCGGTAAATGGCTCGAAAACCAGGAGCGTCGAATTTCAGTTGGATGGCGTCGCCGATACCTGGGGACGCAGCCCAGCCTACACACCTTCTGTCGAGTTTATTCAGGAATATAGAGTCCAGACTGCGAGTTATGACGCTTCTGAAGGTCATACCTCTGGCGCAACCGTCAATGTCAGCTTGAAGTCCGGCACCAACCAGTAGCACGGCGCCCTCTATGACTATCTTCAGAACCGTGCGCTCAATGCCAACCTGTTTTTTAACAACAAGGCCGGTCAGCCGCGACCCGCCTATACCTTCAACCGCTGGGGCGGGACTGTGGGTGGACCCATTCGCAAAAACCGAACATTCTTTTTCATGGGTTATGAGGGAATCCGCCATAAGCTTCCTGACCCTCGTGTCTTGACCGTGCCCACTGTCGCGGAAAAGAATGGCGACTTCTCTGCGCTCCTGAGACTGGGAAACGCAGTACCAGATCTATGATCCGGCGAGCACTCAGAGTATCGGCAACGGCCGCTTCAGCCGTACCCCATTTCCCAACAACATTATTCCCTCGAATCGCTTCAACCCGGTGGGTAAAAATATTCTGAGCGCCTACCCTGATCCGAACCGGGGATTCCCGATTCGGGACGAATCGACCGGAACGATTCGTTTGCCGCGCGTACGAGATACGTAGGGGCGTTTATTCATGACGATTGGAAGGTCAGTTCACGCCTCACCGTGAATCTTGGGCTTCGCTACGAGTATGAGGGCGCCATTGTCGAGCGCTATGACCGCAGCGTAGGTGGTTTCGCGTTTGATGCCGCCAGTCCGATTGAAGCGGCCGCGCGAGCAAATTATGCGCTCGCTCCCATTGCAGAAGTCTCTCCCGCAGATTTCCGCGTCAAGGGGGGACTTACCTTTGCCAACGTCAACGGCGAATCCCGCAGCCTCTGGTCCGCGCCGAGATCGAATTTCATGCCCAGAATCGGTTTTGCCTATGCATTCTCTCCGCGTACCATCGTGCGTGGTGGCTACGGCATCTTCTTTGACCAGATCGGCATTACGACGAACTTGCCGATTCAGACCGGATTTAGTCAGGACACTGCATTCGTTCCCACCATCGATAATGGCTTGTCCTTTCGCGCGACCCTTTCAAACCCATTTCCTGATGGTTTGCTAACGGCTCCCGGGAGCAGCCAGGGTCTATCCACTTTCCTGGGAAGAAGTATCAGCTTCTATCCGGACAGCCCGCGAACGCCTTACAATCAGCGCTGGTCTCTCGGAATTCAACGTGAACTCATTTCCCGCATCGCGCTGGACATCACGTATGTAGGCAATCGAGGAACTGCGATTCAAACCAGCCGGCAGCTAGACGGTACTCCAAATCAATATCTCAGTACATTACGCGTACGCGATCAGGCCACGATTGATCGTCTCAGTCAGGCCGTGCCCAATCCGTTCTATCCGCTCCTGCCAGGTACCAGCCTGTCGGGGACCACAGTCTCGCGCTCCCAAATCTTGCGTCCGTATCCCCAGTATTCCGGAGTCACCGAACTCACCAATGACGGCTACTCCTGGTATCACGGGTTACAGACTCGCGTCGAGCGCCGATTTGCAGGTGGCTATACGCTGATGGGCGCGTGGACCTGGTCAAAGAACATGGAGGCCGTCAGCTTTCTAAATGCAATGGATGACCGCCCGGAGCGCGTGATTTCCGCCAACGACCGCACTCATCGGATTGTCATTAATGGCGTTTGGGAGCTACCGGTCGGCCCCGGTAAGCGGTATCTGCAAGCCTCCGGAGTATGGGGAAAGATAATGGAAGGCTGGCAATTAAACGGTATCTGGCAGCACCAGACCGGCGACCCTCTAGGATTGGGTGACTTTATCTATTATGGCGATGCCAAAGATATTGTTCTCCCAATCGATCAACGTCGCCCTGAACAATGGTTCAATACAGCCAATTTTGAACGAAACTCCCGGAATCAGTTGGCCTCCAACATCCGCTACCAGCCATCGCTTTTCTCGGGTCTTCGCGCCGACGGTCTTGATTACTTTGATTTTTCGGTCATCAAGAAGACTAGGATCAAGGAAGGGATCAACCTGGAATTCCGGTCCGAGTTCATCAATGCCTTCAATCACCCGGTCTTTGAAAAGCCCGATACCAACGTCACAAGTTCGACATTTGGTGTCGTGACTGCCGCAAAGGCGCTCCCCAGGACGTTGCAGTTTGGATTGATTTTGAGGTTTTAATTGAAAGGAAGACAGCGCTACAGCGACACTCATGATGTAGCGAGGCTGTGTATCATATCGTGGGCAACCGTGTGTCCGAGATTGGATAGCGCACCAAGAATCCGTCGATACCGGAAGAGTCAAAATAATCAGCAGATCCCGTGTGGTCAAATTACTCGGGCGGTCCGGGAATAGGATCGGAGGAAGCCGCCGAGCCTCGCATTGCAACGGACGGGCCCATCACTTAGCGGCTGATCCGTGTGGCGAACCCTTGTCCGCGAGCACCGTTCTGGCACTTCCTACGCCTTCGATGGGCGGCGTAGCGGGAGCACGTTCCTGCTGGTGGGCCTTGAGCTTCTTCATGCCGCGGCCCGCCTCAACTGCTCTTTCTTGTGCTCCTTTAGATATTCCATGTTCAAGTACCGGATCGCTTCGATCCAGTTCTCGTGCATCTCGACCGCCAGCGCTCGGATCAGACGAAGGCAACTGGCCGTGTTGGGAAAGATCCGCACCACCAGCGTGCGACGCTTGATCTCTTCATTTAGCCGCTCCAGCAGATTCGTCGATTTCATGTTCTTGTGGTGTTGCCGCGGCAAACGGTAGAACGTAAGCGTCTCCTCAATGTTGGCCTCCACCCAGTCACAAAGCTTCTGGTATCGCTTCCCCCATTTCTTCAGCCAGGCCGCTAGATCCTGGTGTGCTTCCTCGATCGTGCGGCGATCATAGATCCATCGCAGTTCGGTCATGCACTCGTCATCAGCTTTGCGCGGCAGGTGATCAAGCGCATTCCGCAGAAAATGTACATAGCAGCGTTGCCAGGCCGCTTCGGGCAATACCTCTTGGATCGCGGCGCGCAATCCGGCATGGTCGTCGCTGACCACGAGTTCCACTCCGTTCAGCCCGCGCTGTTTTAGGCCGAGGACAAAGTTTTTCCAACTACTTGCTGATTCACGGTTGGCGAGTTCCACTGACAGCACGCAACGCCGGCCTTCCCAGTCGATACCAATCGCGACCATTACAGCTTGGCTGCGGATCACTCCGCCTTCGCGCACCTTCTCGTAGCGCGCATCGAGGATGAGGTATGGGTAGGCATCTTCTAGTCGGCGCTGGGCGAATTCATCCAACTCTTTATCCAAGCTCTGGTTCATCCGGCTGATTGTCGACGCGGAAAATTCGTGCCCACACAGCTCTTCCGTAACAGCCTTCACCTTCCGTGTCGAGACGCCCTGCACGTACATCTCGGTCAGCGCGCTGACCAACGCTTTTTCGCTGCGTTGATATCGCTCGAAGATCTCGGTCCGGAACCGCCCTTGTCTGTCCTGCGGCACCCGCAGTTCCAGCTTGCCGACGCGAGTGACCAACGTCCGTCCGTAGTATCCGGACCGATAGCCAACGCGGTTCGAGCTACGCTCGCCTTTTTCAGCCCCAAGCGCCTCGTCCATCTCGGCTTCCATGACCTGTTGCAGTACTTCCCGAATCAGCGGACGCAGAAAATCTTGCTGCTCCGCCATCATCGCTTTCCAATCCATCTGCTTCGCGCTATTCTGCTTTCGGGTCATCTCTCCTTTCCTTTCTTTCCGCGCCTAACGGAACTGTGAAAGGTTTAGCATGACCCACTTTCTTTTGGGAAGAGAAGGATGTTACCCCTTCCTTGGTGCGGACGTTCGCTGTGGTAATGCTCCATGAATTCGGTCAGCGCACGCTTCAACGAGCCTTCGCCGAAATGGATCACCTCCCCTGAGCATTCGTCTTTAATAGATCTCACCCAACGTTCCGGAAACGCGTTGAGATTCGGACTCTGCGCCGGAAGCCGCAAGGGCTTTGGCGCCAGCCGACTGTAGTGTCTCGCGGAAGGATGCCGTGAACTTCGAGTCTCGGTCGTGCAGAACCTAACGACATTGCTTCAGATATCCGAAGCTCGCATCGGTTGCATTGCGGCCGATCTGCAAGATCCACTCTTCGGTTGAATGTTTCGTGGTACCGACGATGGTCATACGCCGGGTCTCCAGATGGATGAAGAATAAGAAGTAGTATGTGGCGAGTCCGCGCCAAGTGAGCACTTCAACTGTGAAGAAATCGATGCCTGCGAGAACGGGCATATGCGCGGCAATGAAGTCCTTCCACGTCGTGCCCTGGCTTTCGTTTCGGTGGCAGTTGTCCCGGATTCCCCTCGGTTCCCCATCAAATTGGTGACAGATTTGGTGACGTTGTACAATCCTGCGAACAACCATTTTGCGAGGTCCTTTTTTTTGGCATCGGACTGCTGGCGGATTGCTTCTTAAAGGTATTGTTCACCCTTCTGTCCGGCTTCATGAATGTCTCTCTGCTCGACGATCCGATGGCGGTTGAACATTGCATCGGTTTAGTGACCGATGATCCGGCGGAGCGTTGCGTTCGGTATGTCGGCCAGTCAATGTTACGTGCTGCACTCCTTCGCAAGCCGTAAAACCGCAACTCATTAACACCTAATAGGCGCCTACGGCAAGGATATTTTTCGCGCCAGAACGGCGACGCGATAACTCTTATATGCGAACTTCCGCGAACCCCGGCCGCAAAGCCCTCCCGCTGTCGACGTGCGTTGGCGCGGTCGTTTTTCGGCTGAGCATTCCGGCCGATTCGTAATCCTCGAGTTTGAAAACTGTTTTACGTCGCAGTCAAATCGCGTACGATGGCTGCCGCACAACGGGAGTGACGAGTCTTTTGAAGCACCCACCACAGATAATTTGGAAAAAGTCAGAGGATTTATGTGCTCGTCGGTTTACGGCATGCACTGTAATCTGCCTCTATGAAATTAGGCGTTATCCGATCAGATTTCGGTCAGCTGCAAAGACCTTCCTCGATGCCTCAGAAAAAGTAGCCTGAAATGATCCAGATCCGGTGGAAGCGCCATCCCACCGGTTTATCACGGCGACTACGAACATGCTCGGCGTAAGCCGCCTCAAGTCGGACTCCATGCCACGATGAAGTGCTCGGCCCGGCATTGTCAGGCTGAGCCGAGGATCTGCGATGCGATGCTGAATGAGTGCCGGACAACCCGTACCGCGGGCATCGATTCCCGAAAGAGATCATCTCGGAATGCGTCTGGCTAGACTTCCGGTTCGGCGTGAGCTTTCGTGATATAGAAGGGATGGTGGCGGCACGTGGCGTGGTGGTTAGCTACAAAACGATCCGGTGCTGGTGCAACAAGTTCGGCAAAGCGTATGCCGATGGCATTAGTAGACGGCGGGCTCGAACCGGCGACAGGTGGCATCTGGATGAGGTTTTCCTCAAGATCAACGGCATTACTCATTACCTCTACTCATTACCTCTGGCGAGCGGTTGATCAGAACGGCGTTGTGCTCGACATCCTTGTGCAGCCACGGCGGGATCGATTCGCGGCCATACGTTTCTTTCGCCGGGTGCCGCGGGCTACAGGACGTCGTCATCCCCGCGTGATCATTACCGATAAACTCCGAAGCTATGGTGCTGCGAAACGGGCTGTAATGCCCGCGCATTGCTCATCGACAACACCGCTACCTTAACAACCGCGCGGAGAACTCGCATCAACCACCCGTGAGCGCGAGAAAGCGAATGCGCCGGTTCAAGTCCGGCGAGCACGCCCAGCGATTCCTCGAGGTTCACGGAATCGTTGCTTCGCACGTTTGCTCCCGATGCCATCTGCTCACCGGCACCGATTACCGTTGCAATCGAACTAATGTTTTCTGCTCGTTCGTTGAATTGAGTGGCGCGCCCAAGTCCAAGTTACTTCCCATCGCTCATCTGGAGGAAATGGCGCGTCACGGCGCGGGTTTTGCCGGTTTCGCGGCCGGTGACCTGAATCAGGGCCCGCACGATTCGGACATTATGAGCGTCCCGGATTTCGATTCACTCATGATTCTGCCCTGGCGGAAGAATGTCGCCTGGGTGGCGGGTAATTTGTACGTCAATGGCCAGCCGCGGCCGTACTGCCCGCGCAACATCCTGACAAGGCAACTAGTGTAGTGCGTCATTCAGATGCGACCTTATCAAGAGTGCGCCGCGCTCGGGTGTGCCTGCTTTGGAGAGTTGGTGCAATGGGATACGTGCATTCACGATTGGCTCGAAGGACGTGGCGAGCGTCTGTATCTGATCGCGATGATCGACGATGCGACCAGCCGCGTCCATGCCAGGTTTGTACGGCACGACACGGCGGAAGAAAACATGCGGGTATTGTGGCAGTGGTTAGAGCGATATGGACGGCCTCTGGCTTTCTACACGGACAAGGCAGCGATGTTCGAGACCACACCCAAGTCTTCGCACGCCTCAGAGCAAGAGGCGATGCAGCCGACGCAGATCACTCGTGCTTTGACGGAGTTGGGGATCGAGCGCATTTCGGCTCACAGTCCGCAGGCCAAGGGACGGATCGAGAGATTTTTCAACACAGCCCAGGACCGGCTGGTGAAGCAGTTGCGCCTGGCCGGCGCGTGCACGTTGGAGGCAGCGAACGCTTGCCTCGAGACACAGTTCCTGCCTGACTGGGACGAGCGGTTCACTGTGTCCCCGGCTAATACCGCCGACGCGCATCGATCCCTTACCGAACTGCACAACCTGGCGGCGACGCTCAGCCGTGTCGAGATGCGCACGATTGCAACCGATTACACGATTCAGTTTGAGCGCAAGCGGTATCAGATTGCCCGAGCCAGTGTCCGGGTGGCAATGAAGGGACAGAAAGTGCGAGTTGAAGCACGGTTGGACGGCAGCCTTGCCATGCGGTATGAAGGCGCGTACCTCGACATCTCCGCCTCGATCTCCCGCCAGCAGGAAGACAAGCCCGCACCAACACACCAGCCTGTGCGCAAAGACCACAACCGTGGTGGCCGCAGCCGCTGGATGCGCGACTACCCGGTGATCGCTCCCAAGCGATCTGGCAAGCCATCCGCGAATCCAATCGCAACAGCTAATTTGGAGTGCCGGGCAAACCCAGCCCCGCAATCTTCGCGTTTACGCCCAGAGCCTCTGTTCGGGATTCACCGTCGTGATGCAAAATGGAAAAGCCCTCCGACCGAAATCGACCTTCTCAACAATGTCGGATGCTTTGGCAGTCCAGATGAACGGCTTGGGCGCTTGGTTGTGATTCCGTACTTGGTTGATAGCGGTAACCAACCGGGAAACGCTGCGAAAGACGCCACGCCGAATCCGCTGTTGAGTGATATCGCGGAAGAAGCGATCGACCATGTTCAGACAGGAAGCGCTGGTAGGTGTGAAATGCATATGGCGCGCCTGTGGCTGAATACAGTCTCCGCAGGACAGTCCAAAAGATCCGGTCCGCGCGACCAAGTCTTGGTCGAGATTGTTTGCGTTTTGAAGACAGCCAGTTGCTGCCGTAGAGCAGCGGCTTCCAACGCGAGCCTGTGCCGCGCCAGGAAGAAGGAACGGATGTAGGCGATCAGCGCCGAGACAAACAAAAGCATCGAACTGATCTTACTGCAGCATCGTTGTACCGTCTGAACTGGCCAAGGTTCAACCTGTTTATTCCCAAACTACATCAGGTTTGATGACCCATAGGTATCGCTGTCGTCGCTCACGGTATTTCAATAATAGGATCCACCGTTTTGTGAAGAAGTGCGTCGTAGCCAGCCCGTGGTTTCCGGTCAATCGACAGAGCGCCGAACACGATAGCGGGATTTGAGGCGATGAATATCATCCGTAAAGGCCAGATCCGCTGGCTGCCGCCGAAGGCCGACATCATGGGCCAGGTGCGATTCAATGCTACGACGATTGGCGTCGCGGCCTGATCCAAAGAGCAGATTGCCGCAGAAAATTTTGGCCACGATTCTCATGTCCGGCTATTTGCAACAAACCACACATCAGTCTTGGACCGGGCATCCCTGGCGTATGCGTCCGCCACCACCGGAGAGCGCTCATCGCCACCGCATCCCCGCAGGCCACGTGTTCTACGTACTCCCGTTCTCGGCGGACTTCACCATGAGTACCGGCTGAGAGGCTGGTATCCAATTTCTGGGGACCACAAGCGCTTCCGCTTCGCCCCGTGCCTCAAATGGCTCCGATTTCGCGTAGCTGCTCTATCTTATCGGCACCGTAATCGAGGTACGTTCGAAGGACGGTTTCGGTGTGCTCTCCCAGCGCAGGTCCTGGCGAATGCTGCCGCGCCTCCGCGGCGGGAAAGCGAACGGGCGTGTTAACCTGCCTGACGGTTCCGAAGCGCGGATGCTCGACCTCCACAATGGTCCCTTGATCTAGCAGTTCGGGATCGGCCAGTGCTTCACGCATGGACCGGACCGGCGCACATGGGACCAAGCCAGTCAACCTCTGGACCCATTCGGCGGTGGTCTTACGGAGAAAATGCTCTTGAACGCGACGGATCACGTATTCGCGGTTCTGCAGGCGCGCGGCGAAACTGCGGCATCGCGGATCTTCTGCCATCGATGAATCGTCAAAGGCTTCACACAGCAGTTGCCAGAATTTTTCTTTGCCGCAGAAAATGGTGATGTAGCTGTCGCTGGTTCGGAAGGTCTGCACCGGTACCAGCGTCTGATGCGAAGAGCCGGCATGGCGCACTGGCTCAAAGCCGCGGTTCAGATTCCACGCAGCCAAATAGGTGAGCATGGAGTAGGCCGTGTTGAGAAGGCTTACTTCAAGGTCGCGGCCGCTTCCGGTTCGTTGCGCCGCGAGCACGCTGCTCACGATTCCCAACGCCGCGGCGAATCCTGCCGCATGGTCGATGAAGGAGACTCCACAGCTTGACGGTGGTCCGCACGGATCGCCGGTGATGCTCATGTAGCCGGCATAAGCCTGCATCAGGTAGTCGTAGCCGGGCTCTTTCGCTCGAGCACCTGCGGCGCCGAACCCGTTCAGCGAACAGCAGACGATCTTTGCGTTGATCACCCGCAGCGACTCGTAGGTCAACCCCAGTTTGGCCGGTTGATCGCCGCGAAGGTTATTGAACACCACATCGCTGATACGAACCAAGTCGTGGAACACGGCTACGCCTTCGGGCTTGCGGAGATTCAAGGTAATGCTGCGCTTATTGCGGTTCCACGACTGGAAGTAAAGACTGTCCGCGCCGTCCTGGTAAGGCGGGACAAATCTAGACACTTCACCGCCAGTGCTCGGATCCTCCACCTTGATGACATCAGCGCCCAAATCCGCCAAGTTCAATGTCGCGAAGGGTCCGGCCCCAAACTGCGAAAACGCGAGTACTCGCACACCTTCTAGAGGGAGGCTCATTGCTGATCCCCGGGATACTTCGGAATGAGCACGCGACGGCGAAACGTCAAAACGGTTTCCTCGCGTTGATTGAACGCTCGTGTCTCTACGCGCACGATCCCGCGGTCCGGCTTCGATCGCGATTCATGCTTCTCGAGGACGCGCGTTTCGGCGTAGATCGTGTCGCCGTGAAACACCGGTCCGACGTGTTTGATTTCTTCGTACTCCAGGTTGGCGATGGCACGGCCACTGATGTCGGCAACGCTCATGCCTACGGCGAGGCTGAACACGAGAGTCCCGACGACAACACGCTGGCCGTGCTGCGTGCGGCTCGCGTAATGGGCATCGATGTGCAGCGGATGCTGATTCATCGTGAGCAGGCAGAACCACGTGTCGTCCGCCTCGGTGATCGTGCGGCCCGGCCAATGCTGGAACAAAGTGCCGGGTTCGAACTCTTCAAAATATCTGCCGAAGGCCATGTAGTTCCTCTCGAAAGATCACCTTACGGTATCACAGCGAGTTTCACCACACGCACCTTATCTAGTTTCAGTCAACGTCGGGCTCGGCTAGAAGTCGGCGTGCGTTCTTTAGCACCGCCTCATCCACCATTTTTCCATCGACAGTGATGACGCCAGTGCCTGCCGACGAGAACGCTTCAAGAATCTGGCGAGCCCGGGCTAATTCGTGAGCGTCCGGCGCGAACACTCGGTTGAGGCAATCGATTTGATCTGGGTGTATCGCAAGCTTGCCGCTGAAGCCCACATTGCGTGCCCTCGCCGCCGATGCTTCGAGTTGACGCAAGTCGCGAAACTCGAGACACGGCGAGTCGATCGGCTCGGCGCCAGCAGCACGGCACGCGGTCACGATGGCCGACCGAGCGTATAGCAATTCAACCTCTTCTTCAGTTCGACGAATGCTCATTTCCGCGCAGAAGTCTTCGGCGCCGAATGCCACTCCGCAAATACGTGGAGACGCGCCGGCAATTGCGAACGCATTCAACAGCCCCACGGAGGATTCAATCAGCGGGCAGATCGCGCATCGTCGATTGGGGTCGGCAGCGGCCAAGGCATCCTCCAAACCTGCGACGTCGCTCGCGTTCCGGCATTTACTCAATACGATTCCATCCGGGATGAATTCTTTCAACGTCTTGATGTCTTCCTCAAACTCTGAAGTGCCGGCCGGGTTATAACGGATGAAGCCAAACGGCGCCAGGCTCTGCTGCCGCAAGAAGTCAAGGGTAATTCGCCTCGCCACGTGCTTGTCGGCAGCCAGTACGGCATCTTCCCAATCGACGACAAGAGCGTCCGTCGAAAGACTGGATGCTCTGATCATTTTTGAGGGACTGTTTCCCGGAACAAACAACAGGCTTCTCAGCCTTGGACGCATTTTCATGCTGGATCACAATGGTAAAGTATATTCCCCGATGATGCTCGGCTACCTGCGGTTATGAGTTCATGCACGAGAGAACCGCCTGCTCGGGCGAGCGCATTGGGGCTTACGTCAAACCGCCTTACAATAGTTTCAAGTTCATGGAAAATGCACTGGAACGCTACATCGCGCGTCGAATCAAACAACTTCGCGCTGATAGGGGGATGACACTCAAGCAGGTTAGCGACGTTACTGGATTAAGCAAGGGACTGCTCTCTAAAATCGAGAACTGCATCGTATCTCCGCCAATCGGTACCCTCGCGAAACTAGCGAATGCGCTCGACGTGCCGATCGGCGAGTTTTTCGACACGGACGGCCTGGATCCGGGCAAGGTTTTCTACTCCAAAAGCGATCGCAAGACAGTGCATGGCCGGCGCAGTTCGCTGAACTACGAATACCAATTGCTCGTGCACGGCGCCGGCCGGCGGGAGATGCAGCCGATGATCGTGCTGATTGACGGCAAGACGTACGAGTTTGGTCTGCAGGAACACCCCGGTGAGCAATTCATCTTCGTGGTCGAGGGCTCCATGGACTACATCGTAGGCGACAAGAAATACTCGTTGGGACCTGAGGATTGCTTGTATCACGGTGGCCATGTGCCGCACGGCCCCAAGCTTTCGCGCGACCAGAAGGTGCGTTACGTCGTCGTTCACGCGGGCAACTGAGGCGCGAACGAGATGCTTATACTGGCGACGGTGAAACGGCGGCATGCCTGCTGTAGCGCCTCTCAGACGAGACCGCGTCCAGTCGCAATTCGCGAGGGGATATGAAGACAGCGTTTTTGTGGCTTGCGGCCTCCCTTCTCGCTTCTGCCGTTCTTCCTACCTTCCGTGACATTGCGGCGCCGGCGAGAGTCGATTTCAAAAACCAGGCTGATCACACACGCCAGAAGTACTTGCTCGAAACCATGGGCGGTGGCGCGGCCGTCTTCGACTACAACAATGACGGCCGCCTGGATTTGTTTTTTGTCAACGGCGCGGCACTCAGTGATCCGATGCCCGCCGGCAAAATGCCCGACAAATCGAACCCGCGCTATTGGAACCGGCTGTACCGCAACCTGGGCGACGGAACGTTTGTGGATGTGACAGAGGCCGCTGGCCTCTCAGGCCGCTACTACGGCATGGGCGCCGCAGTTGGCGATTATGACAACGACGGCTACGCCGACCTTTACGTCACCGCATTCGGCGGAAACACTCTGTACCACAACAACAGGGACGGCACATTCAAGGACATCACGGCGAAGTCGGGAGCGGTGGGGGGTGGATGGTCTACCGGCGCCGCCTTCTTCGATTACGACAAAGACGGCAATTTGGATATCGTCGTGGCCCGTTATCTCGATTGGGATTTCAAACGCAGCATCTGGTGCGGTGATGAGCGACTGGCCGAACGTTCGTACTGCCACCCCGATCATTTCGAACCAGCGTTGCCAATCCTGTACCGCAACCGCGGTGACGGCACCTTCCAGGATGTGTCGGATGCTTCGGGAATCGGAACCGCGGCAGGAAAGGGCTTAGGCATCGCTATCAATGACTACGATAGGGATGGCTGGCCCGATATTGCCATCGCCAACGATTCGTTTCCGCAGCAGCTTTTTCGAAACAAGCACGACGGTACATTCGAGGAACTCGGTCTGCCCTCGGGAATGGCGTTTGACGACCAGGGCCGGAGCTTTGCGGGGATGGGCATCGCGTTTGACGACTACGACAACGACGGTTGGCCCGACATCTTTGTGAACGCGCTTTCTTACCAGAAGTACGCATTATTCCGGAACACCAAGGGCTCCTTCGAATACGTCTCCGGACCCAGCGGCGTCGGCCGCATTTCACTGCTCCATTCAGGTTGGGGCGCCGGCCTGGTCGACTACGACAATGACGGCTGGAAGGACTTGTTTGTGGGCCAGGGCCATTCGATGGACACGATTCAAAAAACGCAACCCGCGTTGAGCTACTTCGAGCCGCTCGCTTTGATGCGCAATGTCGAAGGCAAGTTCGACGACGTCGGGGAACGCAGTGGGCCGCCCTTCCGCAAAGCGCTGGCTGCGCGCGGCGTGGCTTTTGGCGATTTGAACAATGACGGCTTTCTCGATATCGTGATCAACTGCAATAGTCAGCCCGCAGTTCTTTTGCAGAATTCCGGCGGCAATCGCAATCACTGGTTGATTGTGAATACGATAGGGACGTCGTCGAACCGGGATGGCATGGGCGCCGCGCTGCGGCTGGTGACGGCAGATGGAATGGAGCAGAGTACGACGGTGCAGACCGCGGTGGGCTATCTCTCGGCAAGCGACAAACGAGTCCACTTCGGACTTGGGCTCAACCGCTCGGCAAAGCTGTTGGAGATTTCCTGGCCGAGCGGCGTGATCCAACGGATCGAGGGCGCCCCGGCGGATAAAGTGCTGACCGTGCGCGAGCCCGCCCCCTCAGGACCCGCGCAGTGACAGCAGTGCTGCTGATTTCGATGGTGGCGGTCCTCTTGGCAAGTGCGCAAACACAGGCCGAAAAGGCCCTACCGCAGGCGTTGCGATACCTGTCGGAAGGAAAGTTGGACTTGGCGGAAGGCGAAGTCAAACGCGCGATCGCCCATCGCGAAGATCCCCCGGATGCGCACAATCTTTTTGGTATGATCGCGCAGCGCCAGGGACGCCTGGAGGAAGCCGAAACCCACTTCCGCCAGGCCGCGAATCTCAATCCCCGCTCCGCTCTGTTCCAGCACAACCTCGGCAATGCGTTGTTGGCGCGCCGGAAGACGGGCGAGGCGATTGACGCATTTCGGAAAGCTTTGCAGCTCGACCCAGGGCACCTGAACAGCCGCTATATGCTTGGCCGCGCCTATGCGGCGGAAAACCGCTTCGATCTGGCAATCACCGAGTTGGAAACAGTCCGCAAGGACAACCCCGGTGATCTGCAAGCCATGCTCTATTTGTGCGACGTGTATTTCCGCGCAGGCCGCGCCCCGGATGGTTTGCAAACGGCGCGAGCCATCTCGAGACTCGGCGCAGAAGACAGCAAGCTTCAGTTCGCGCTCGCCAGCCTGCTGACAGCCGACGAACAACATGACGAGGCGGCGGCGACGCTAAGAAAGCTCGCCGCGACGCCGCAGTACCGGGACGCCGCCCTCCTACGACTAGCAAACCTATTGTTCCTTCGTCGAAAGTACAGCGAGGCCGCAGACGAACTCAAAAAAATCACAAACCCTGCTGCGAGCTTCGACGTTTCCTATTATCTGGGCCGCTGCTACCTGGAGCTGGAGAAGCTGGACTTGGCCATGACCTCGTTCGAGCAGGCGCTGAAACACAAGCCTGATTCCGCCGAAGTCTACTACCGGTTGGGCATGGTCCAGTTCCAAAAGCGCAATAACATCGCGTCGGCACAGATGCTCTTGAAAGCGCTGAACATCGATCCCAGTCACGCAGACGCGTGGATGTTGTTCGGCAGCGTCTGCTTGCTGGAAGGAGCCAACCTGGACGCCATTCGGGCATTTGAAAAATGCGCGAATCTGCGTCCGGAGTCCAGCCAGTGCCTGGTTCTGCTCGGGGGCGCATACCTGGGGGATGAAAAGCGGGAGCAGGCGCTGGAGCAGTTTGAAAAGGCTCTCAAGATCGCTCCCACCGATCCGGCCGCGCATTTCTATGCCGGCGTCGCGCTGAAGAAACTGGAGCGAGGCGCGGATGCGATTCGCCATCTGCGGCAGGCTCTTGCTCTTGAGCCATCGCATCTGAAAGCCCAGTACGAGCTGGCTGACGCGCTCATTGATTCGTCTGCGGACGAGGCTCGCCAGATCGCAAACCAGCTGCTGGCCGGCGAACCTCGTCATGCAGGCGCCCACTACATTCTGGGCAAAACGGACTACAACCAAAAACGCTATGCCGGCGCGGTAGAGGAGCTAGAGCGGGCGGTGGCTCTGGATTCGAAGTTCCGAAGTGCTTATTATCTGCTCGGACAGGCTTACCAGAGAGCCGGAAGACAGGAACAATCGCGGCAGGCTTTTGAGAGGTTTCGGCAACTTACCGATGAGGAACGAGCCGCGCGGCAGTTTGCCAGAAGACGACTTATTATCGATTCACCCAAATAGATCGTCGCATCAGACACTGCCGTGGAATACCGTGCTGGATCCGGGAAGTATGGGCTGAAGATGACATATGTCAGTTGAATTGACGCGGACTGTGGTCGCGTCTACAATCGCCGTATGCCAGATAGAGCGACCCGACGCGAATTTACACGCCTCATCGGACTAGGGACTTCGGCGCCTCTGATCCTGCTCGGACGCAAGGCTCCAATCCTGGGCTCCGGCGCACATTGCTACGAGTTCGAAAAAGATTTCTTCCAGGTTCCCGCCGACTGGAAGTGGGGCTTCACCCATGGGGTGGCGGTGGATGAACACGGCAGAATTCTGGTTCATCACACGGGCCCTAAGCCGATGGCAGTCTTCGACAGCAAGGGCAAGCTGATGAAACACTGGGGCGCCGAATTCGAAGGTGGCGCTCACGGCCTGACCCTGTACAAAGACGGCAACGACCAGCGCGCGATTCTCTGCGATACGAAACGCCGCGTCGTTGAGATCTTTACTCCCGATGGCGAGAAGGTGATGACCTTGCCGTACCCGCAACTGGAGGGCGCCTACAACGATGCCGAAAAGCGCCGCTACGTTCCCACTAATGCCGCGGTGACAAAAGACGGTACCATCTTCGTCGCTGACGGGTACGGCCAAAGCTACGTACATATCTACAGCAAAAACGGCGAGTACCGGAAATCGTTTGGCGGCGGCAAAAGCAAGGAGGTCGGCAAACTGCACGAACCACACGGCATCTGGATCGATGCCCGATCCGGAAAAGAACTAGTTCTGGTGGCGGATCGAACCAACGAGCGGTTGCAATACTTCACTACCGAGGGCAAGCATGTGAGTTTTGTGTACGATGAACTTCGTCAGCCCTGCCACTTCGACATCCGCAAAGGCGAACTGCTGATCCCGGACCTCAACGGACGCTTGACCTTGTTTGACCGAAACAACAAGCTCATTACTCACCTGGGCGACAATCCCGAGATTTGGAAGGACAGGCGTTGGCCGAATCTTCCTCCCACCGAACTGGTCGACGGCAAGTTCAACTCACCTCATTCCGCCTGTTTCGATAAACGTGGGAATATCTTTGTGGTCGAATGGATCCGGTACGGCAGAGTTAGTAAGTTGAGAAAAGTCTAACGAGACGTCGCCTAAGTGCGACGAGTAGTCACCTGAGGATCTGTCGGAGCGATGATAATCCGGCAGATTATTACGGTCTACAACGAATTAGGCATTCAGTTCTGGCCAACCCTCTAGCCACCGACATCGCCTGGAACTCAAAAGGACCGGAGTCGTATCGAAGCCGAAGGTTGAGCCTGCCACTCTTTCTTCCCAACGGGAGGCTCGGTCCGAACTCGCAGCCTGTTCAGGCTTGCTAGATTTGCGCACTCACAGCCTTGGCGCCTCCAATCTTCACCTGTCCAATCCTTATTTCGTGTCCAACCTCTATCTGTCTTGACAACCAGTGCTGACATAGTGTATCAACAAGCATTGCGCTTTAACTTATGAGAGACTTGTTTCCTATGAGTAAAGCTGTGGCTCTCGCCAGATGAGGAGAAATGATGCCTGCCGGTACCAGTAGATTTGAGGTCTTGATGTTTTCTCGGATCGCCGGACCTGGCGCTCTGATCTTCACATTCATGATGGCGTTGGTTGGGCTTGTACCCCAGCCCGCGAGGGCTCAGGCCACTGCTGGAACCATTCTCGGCACAGTCACAGATACCAGCGGCTCCACAATCGCCGGCACGAAGGTGACAGTCCTGAACGTGGACACGGGATTAAGCCGTTCCGTATTGACTGATTCGACTGGAAATTACCAGTTCCCGCTGCTGCTGCCCGGACGCTACAACATATCCGGCGAAAGTGCTGGATTCAGGAAGGCAGTTATCACCGCCGTGGTACTCCAGGTAAACCAGGAGGCACGCTTCGATATGCAGTTGGAACTCGGCGAGATTAGTCAGGCTGTGACTGTAAACGCCGAAGGGGTTGTCCTTGTTCAAACCGACGATGCCACACTTGGTCAGGTTGTTCAGCAGAGGAACATTGAAGAGCTCCCGCTGAACGGCCGCAACTACCTGCAGTTGCTCACCATCGGCTCCGGGGCGGCGCCGATTCAGAGCAACCAGGGCGGCGCGATCACAGGGGAGACGAAGCGCGAGGGGCTGTCGTACACAATCTCCGGTCAGCGCGAAGTGTCAGTCGGCTATCTCATTGACGGCGTGGATTCAAAGAGCAACTTCGAAATGATGGCGGCGATGCAGGTCTCGCTTGACGCGATCCAGGAATTCAAGGTCCAGCGTAATGCCTTCTCCGCTGAGTTCGGCGGAGCGCCCGCTCTCATCAACCTTGCCATTAAGTCCGGCACAAATCAACTGCATGGCAGC
The DNA here is from genome assembly GCA_963833675.1 of Bryobacteraceae bacterium. Lineage (GTDB taxonomy): Bacteria > Acidobacteriota > Terriglobia > Bryobacterales > Bryobacteraceae > DASQDN01. The sequence goes on from CAWHYW010000002.1 coordinate 47,635, forward strand.
GCGTTCGAGTTTCTGCGAAACAACATACTGGATGCCAGTCAGATGCAGGATCCGGTGGTCAACGGTGAGAAGAAGGTGGCTCCCTTCCGCTTGAATCAATTTGGCGGATCGTTGGGCGGCCCCGTGCTGATCCCGAAGCTCTACGATGGTAGGAACAAAACTTTCTGGTTCTTCGACTATGAAGGGCTGCGTAGTCGCCGATACTCGAACTTCATTGGCCAAGCGATTCCAACGCGTTTTCGCGGCGGCGACTTTTCCACGCTGACAACCTCCAATGGAACGTTCGTCCCGATCTTCGATCCGAATACATACGACGCCTCGACCGGGCTGCGAACGCAGTTCCCCGGAAACGTGATTCCGGCGAATCGCATCGATCCCATCTCGAAGCAGTTGATCTCGCTTTTCCCGGCTCCTCAGGTGGAGAACGCTCCTACCGGCACGCCGAACAGTTTTGTAGGACGAAATGAGAGCCGCAATGACGACCAGTATCACATCCGTATCGATCAAAAACTGAACGACAATACGACGATGTTCGGCCGATACTCGGCATACAACTCGCCGATTCTGAGTCCGCTGGGTTATGCCGAGATTTCAACAGCCAATTTTCTGCTCAAGAGCAAGAATGTCGCCGTCGGCGTCACGCATTCTTTCAGCCCGCAAACGCTGAATGAAGCGCGGTTCGGATACAACGACGACCGCTTCGATGTGATTCCGGATAATCCTTCCGGCGAGAACATCAGTGCGCAACTGGGGATCAAGAATCTCAACCCCCGGCCCCAGCAATACGGGTACCCGAGTGTTAGCGGAGTCAGCTTCAGCGGCATTGGCCCTTACAGCTGGGACATCGTCAGCGGTGGCAAGCTGTTTCAATATAGCGATGTTCTGACTATGATCCGGGGAAGGCATACGATTAAGGTCGGCGGCAGTGTCAGCGACATGCGACCTTGGGAACTTGCCGAAGATACGGGTCTGCGGGGTAGTTGGAGCTTCACTGGTGAGTTCACGTCCCAGTTGCGGCAGCAGTCCGCTGTTGCGGGAACGGGCTCCGACGTGGCCGACCTGCTGTTGGGCATTCCCCAAAACTCCTACGGCGGCGTCGGATCCACTTATACTCAGTTCACATGGCAGAATACGCATGTATTCATACAGGACGATATCAAAGTCAGCCCGCATCTGACCTTGAGCCTGGGCTTCCGCTATGAGTACAACATGCAAGCCAAGCCACGCGACAACAAACTCGCTGCCTTCTGCACGGTCTGTGTCGACCAGGGCAGTCCGGGCAAGCTCATCCTGACCGATACCGGAGAACTGCGGTCTCAAGTGGTAGACCCGGATTGGAGGCAATTCGGTCCACGAGTCGGTTTCGCCTGGACGCCGATGCGCTCGAACAGCACGGTGTTACGCGGTGGATTCGGTATTTTCTACGATCCAACCAAAGGTGACGAGTTGAACTTCAGGCAATTCCACCCGGATAAAACCCAGCTTTCCAATCCTATCAACGAGAACCCCTTTCCAACCTTCTTCGTGAAGGATTCGTTCCCGGTTCCGCCTCCCGGCTTCAATGCAGATCCATATGTCGTGCGTACGACCGACCGTTGGCCCAAGGTGTACCAGTGGAACATGAATGTCCAGCATAAGTTCGCCAACAACTTCCTGATCGAGGTCGGTTACGTTGGCTCGCACGGTCAGAACCTATCCAAGCGGTGGAACCTGAATCAGGCGCGTCTGGACACGGACCCCACGCATCCCACGCCCGTCAAATCACGTCAGCCGTTCCCACTTTACGGAACGGTGCTCGGTTCGTTCAAAGAAGGCATCTCGAACTACAACGGGCTTCAGGTCCGGGCGGAAAGGACCTTTGCCAACGGGTTTAACGTTCTGGTAGGCTACACGTATTCGCGCTGTCAGGATATGGACTCATCGGCCAGCTTCGCTGCCGATAACCAGAATATCTATGACCTGAATGGTGACTATGGGCTGTGCGGGTTCCAGATCAAGCAGCGCTTCAACGCCAGTGGAACGTGGGAGCTTCCGTTTGGTCGCAATATGCAGGGATTCGCTGCGCACCTCATCAAGAACTGGCAGTTGAACGGCATTTTTCAGGTACAAAGCGGATCGCCGTTCACGCCGAGTCTTCCCGGCGACCCGGCGCGCGTAGGCGCACGCTACCTACCCCGCTGGGATCGGGTTTGCGACGGCAACCTCTCCTCCGGGGAACGAACATTATCGCGGTATTTCGATACCGACTGCTTTGTCACGCCACAGCCTGGCGTGTTCGGTAACAGCGGAAGGAATGTCATTATTGGACCGGGCTTCACGTCAACCGACTTCTCCCTGTTCAGGAACATTCCCATTAAAGAGAGAATGAACCTCCAGTTCCGCGCAGAAGCTTTCAACGCGCTGAATAACAGCAACTATAACCAGCCCGGCACCGGCCGCGGCCCGAATTTCGGCCGAATTCTGACGGAGAAGCACGCACGCGAAATTCAGATGGCCCTCAGGATAAGCTTCTAACAAGGATCAACAGGTAGGCGAGCCCGGCGCTTCCGAGCGCCGGGCTGTTGCCGAATCGCGGGTCTCAGCAGAATGTCGTTTACCCTCTCGTTACGCTCCGCTTGTTTGATCTTGCTGTTACCCCTGTGCGGTGCTTCACTCGGAGCTCAACCAAACTCTCCGGCAATGCCTCCGCCCGCTTCGGTCACAGTGGACTTCGAACGCGATATTCAACCCATCTTCAAGTCACATTGCGCCGGTTGTCACGGCTCAAAAGTTCAGAGCGGTGGCTTCCGCCTCGACACGCGGGCTGCGATTCTCGCGGGCGGGTACTCAGGTCCAGTAATTCTGGCGGGCAAGAGTGCCGACAGCAGACTCATCCGGCTGGTGGCGGGCGTGGAGAAAGACCTAATCATGCCGTTAGGCGGAGCCAGGCTAACAGCGGATCAGATTGGCTTGCTGCGCGCCTGGATTGACCAGGGTGCCGTTTGGACGGGAGCCGCCTCCCCGAAGGCGCCCGCCTCCGACGCGCCGGCAGCCCGAAGCCTTCCGTGGTCCTTCCAGGCCCCTACCCGTCCCGCGGCGCCAAAGCCCGCTAACGGCAGGTGGGTAAGGAATCCCATTGACGCATTTGTCCTTTCCCGTCTTGAGGCCGCCAGGATCCAACCGTCGCCGGAAGCCAGCCGCGCGACTCTGATCCGACGGCTAAGCCTCGACCTGATCGGACTGCCGCCAACGCCGGCGGAGGTCGAAGCATTCCTTGCCGACACCCGTCCGGGCGCCTACGAGCGTGTCGTGGATCGCTTGCTCGCGTCACCGCACTACGGTGAAAAATGGGCTCGATATTGGCTGGACCTGGCGCGTTTCGGCGACAGCGATGGCTTTGAAACGGACGCGCCGCGCCCCTGGGCATGGCGCTATCGAAACTGGGTGATCGACGCGCTCAACCGCAACATGCCGTTTGACCAGTTCACGATCGAACAGCTTGCGGGTGATTTGCTTCCTAACTCCACCATCGAACAACGTGTGGCCACCGGATTCAACCGCAACACGCTAACCAATCGGGAAGGCGGCATGGATTTGGAAATGCTCCGCATCGACCAGATCCTGGATCGAACCAGCACGCTCGGCACGGTGTGGCTCGGCCTCACGATCGGATGCGCCCAATGCCACGATCACAAATTCGATCCCATCCGGCAGAAGGATTTCTACCAGCTATTCGCATTCTTCAATCGCGGCATCGAAGTTAACATTGAGGCTCCGCTGGCCGGCGAAATGGGTCCGTACCTGCACGGCAAACCGGAGCGCGACCGCAAGAGAAAAGAACTGTTGGATGCCTACAATGTTCCCGCCTATCAACCGGAATGGGAACGCAAAACGTTGGACGCGTCCACCAATCCGAACATCGGAGACCAGTGGATTCTGGCCTGGGAGACTGTCGGCTATGACTTCGACGGGGGCCAGAACATCCTTCGCACACCTGCCGAAAAACGTACGCCGAAGCAGCAGGACCAACTCACCGACCACTTCATCAAATGGTACGGCCTGGTGGACGGGCCGAAGTTCAAGGAGCTGAAGTTCAAGGAACTCGCCGACAAATTGCTGCGATTGGAGGAGGAGTATCCGGCCCTCAGCGAAGCCGCAACCATCGCGGAGAACCCCAATCCACCCAAGAGCCACATCCTGCTGCGTGGCGACTTCCGGCAACTGGGAGTCGAGGTTTCTCCGGACACGCCAGCATCGCTTCCGCCCCTACCCAGAGACGTCAAACCGACGCGGCTTACATTGGCGCGCTGGCTGGTTTCGCCGCAGAATCCGCTTACCGCCCGCGTAGCGGTGAATCGAATGTGGCAGGAATTGTTCGGCGCCGGACTGGTGGCTACTTCAGACAATTTCGGCGCGCGCGGCGATCCGCCCACAAATCCCGAACTCCTGGACTGGCTCGCGACCGAGTTCGCGGGCAACGGATGGGATGTTAAGCGGATGCACAAACTCATCGTGGAGTCCGCCACCTATCGCCAGTCATCCGCATTGCGCAAGGACCTTGAGTCTGCCGATCCCGGCAATCAACTGTGGGCGCGCCAAAACCGCATTCGCCTGCCCGCCGAACTTATTCGCGATTCGGCTTTGTCGGTTAGCGGATTGTTGAACCCGGCCATTGGTGGAAGAAGCGTTTTCCCGCCTCAGCCGGCAAGCGTGGGCGAACTCGCGTATCGTAACCAATGGAAGCAGAGCTCGGGCAGCGACCTCTACCGCCGCGGACTGTACATTTTCCGCAAGCGCACGATGCCCTATCCTCAATTGATCACGTTCGATGCGCCCGATGCGCTTACCGTGTGTGTACGGCGCGAACGATCGACCACTCCGCTGCAGGCGTTAATCCTGCTCAACGACCCGGTGTTTGTGGAGGCGGCTCAGGGTCTCGCGACGTCCATCCTTCGAGAAGAACGCGGCGACGTCGGACAACGGATAGATTATTTGTTCCAAAAAGCCCTTGGACGTCCGCCCACTTCGGTCGAGAAGGACAAGGTAAGCAGCTACTATCAGCGCCAGAAGAACATCTTGTCCAACGATGATGGAGCGGTTGATGGTCTGTACCCACAGCGAGGCGTTGAGAAGGTCGATCGACTGGAGGCTGCGGTTTGGGTAAGCATCGTCAGCGTCATTCTCAACATGGATGAATTCATTACCCGGAGTTGAGATATGACACCCGAAGCATTCGCCAAAATACAGTCGCGACGTGGATTTCTGGAGCGCACTGCCGGTGGGATGGGCATGGTCGCGCTATGGCATCTGCTGGCGAGCGAAGGACGTGCAGCCGACGCCGCCACGGACGTGAATCCGCTACGGCCCAAGAAACCCCATTTTCCGGGCAAGGCCAAGAATGTCATCTTCCTGTTCATGGCTGGCGGACCCAGCCACATCGATCTGTTCGATCCTAAACCAACACTGAAGAAGTGGGACGGGCAGGCGCTGCCCGAATCGTTGAGTAAGAATCTCAACCTGGCCTTCATCAAGCCAACGGCGAAGATCTGGCCCAGTCCCCGCACCTTCAAACCATATGGCGCCTGCGGCACCGAGTTTTCCGACCTGCTGCCTCACACGGCTTCCAACGCCGACGATCTCTGCCTCATTCGTTCCATGTACACGGAACAGATCAATCATCATCCCGGACAGATCATGATGAACTGCGGATCGCCCTTCGTGGGCCGGCCGTCCATGGGTGCTTGGGTAACTTACGGTCTAGGCAGCGAATCGCAGGACCTTCCCGGCTTTGTCGTGCTCAGTTCAGGAGGCGGCACCAGCGCCGGCAGCGGCAATTGGACCAGCGGCTTCCTCTCCTCTACTTTTCAGGGTGTCCCATTCCGCAATGTCGGCGATCCGGTTCCTTACCTCTCCAATCCCGCCGGGCGTCTCCAAGCAGATGCAGCGTGACCGCCTGGATCTGCTTCGCGATCTGAACGAAGTCGGATACGCCAACTCCGGAGATCCGGAAGTCGCAGCTCGAATCGCTTCGTATGAGCTTGCTTTCCGCATGCAAATGGCGGCGCCGGAATTATTGGATGTCTCGAAAGAAAGTCCTGGCACGCTAGAGATGTACGGCATCAAAGGCGACGCCAAACAGCCGTTCGCGGCCAACTGCCTGCTCGCCCGGCGACTGGTGGAACGCGGCGTGCGCTTTGTCGAACTGTTTCATGATGGATGGGACCATCACTCTGATCTGAACAGTGGTTTGAAGAAACAGTGCGAAGCGACCGACCAGCCGGCAGCCGCGCTGGTCAAAGACTTGAAGCAACGCGGCCTTCTCGATTCAACGCTGGTTATCTGGGGTGGGGAATTCGGACGGACACCGATGGTAGAGAACCGCAAGCCCGACGGCAAGGACACGCTTGGGCGCGATCATCATCGGCTGGCGTTCAGTATGTGGGTCGCAGGGGGCGGAATCAAGGGCGGGCAGGCAATCGGCAAAACGGACGACCTGGCATTCAACATCGTCGAAGATAAGGTTGACGTGCATGATTTCCACGCAACGTTACTACACTGCCTTGGACTGGATCACAAACGACTGACCTTCCGCAGCCAAGGGCGCGATTTCCGGCTCACAGACGTGGCTGGTAATCTTATACCGAAGCTGCTGGCCTGACGATTGACTGCCGGCATTGCCTAAACCTGCGGTTGCGCCGGATCGCGCCTTTTCCAGTGGTACGCGGCAACCGAGTTCTTCCAGAAGAATTTCTCCGAGGCCGTCTGCCCCTTCTCGAAAAAATACTTCGTCACCAAACCCAGCGCGAGGCCATACGGTCCCCAGATATCGCTGTTCGGCCAATCGCTGCCATAGACCAAGCGGTCGACTCCGAATGTTTCCCATATCTCGTCGAGCCGCGAGCGGTAGAAGCCAAGATCTTCGGGCACTTTTCCATTCACACGGCGCGGAACCTCGGACACCTTGACGTATACCTGCGGGCGCCTAGCCAACTCTCGTAAATCCTCCTGCACTGCGCGGCGCTTCCTTTCGTCTCCGGGCGGATCCATTTGCGGCAGATGATCGATGACCACGCGGAGCGACGGAACGCGATCCGTCAGCCTTACCACCGCGTGGATCAGCGCCGGGTCCTGATCCGCTGTATCCAGTTCAAGCCCGGCATCGGCCAATGTCTTCATATCGGAGAGGAACGCCGGCCTGGTGACCTCGCGGCCGAGATCGTAGTCCCAGATATTCCCATACCGGATACCCAGGAATAGCGGATTTCGACGAAAGCGTTCCAGATTGTTCCCAAAACCAGCTTCACCTGCCTTCAAATTTCCCACCATACCCAAGAACCGAGAATCCCTGCCCCCGGTGTCCAGCACCCATTGGTTGTCTTCGAGCAATGGGCTGGCTTCGACGACGATATAGCCGCGAATGCCAAACGGCGCCGTAATTCTGCGGTATCGTTCCGGTAGCGAAGGTTTGTAGAGGACAGTGTCCTTCTTCTCCGGCCAGGGCACGCCCCGGGGCCGACCCGTATCAAACAAGTGAATGTGCGTGTCGATGATCGGAGGCGTTGCGGCGCACGCGATCTTACCGCTGAAAGCCGCGCCAGTCATAGCGAGGACGGTCCGTCGCTGCATCCTGTCCTTCGATTCTTATGCCGATTGCATCAGATACTTCTTTACGACTTTTTCGTTGACGTTCACACCAAGCCCGGGTTCGTCAGGAATGGATATGGAGCCGTTGACTTGATCGAAGGGCGAATCGACCAGTTCGTGCTGCATCGGATTCGGATTCGGCTTCAGCTCAAAATACACGACGTTGGTGGAGGACGCGCATAGATGCAGGCTGGCCGCGGTGTTGATGGCGCTGCTCCAGGAATGCGGGTTGTAGAACTGATACTTCAACGCCGCCAGTTCGATCACCTGTTTCACACCGGTAATTCCTTCCGCCTTGCCCACGTCAGGCATCAGGAAGTCCGCAATGCCTCGATCGACCATGGTCTGGAATTCGCGAACCGTCCAGCCCTTCTCGCCCGTGGCGATCAGGGTATGGATCGCCTGGCGCAGCCGGATATAGCCATCCAGATCGTTGGGCGGCAGTGGTTCTTCGATCCACTCGATTCCGTACTCCTCGAACCGATGGGTCATGCGGATGGCATGCGCAACGTCCCATTTCACGTGTGTACCCACGTCGAGCATGAACTTCGTATCGGGTCCGATGGCATCTCGTATGCGCTTCACGAGCGCCAGATCCCGTTTGGCGTCCAGCCCGAACGCTGTGTCGGCACTCTTTCCCCATCCGCCTTTCACCGCCGTATAACCGCGTTTCACGTAACCGGCGAACTCGTCCGCGGTGGCTTCCTGATTAATCGTGTCGAAGATGATGCTGGCTACGGCCCTCAACTGCGGCGTCACCTTTCCACCAAGCAGTTGATATACGGGAACACCGAGCGTCTTGCCCTTCAAATCGTGCAGGGCAGTGTCAATGGCGCTGATCGCAAACGTTGCAATTCCGCCCGTCCCATACCAGGTGGAATGCAGGCGCATCAATTCCCAGATAGCGCGAATATCGCGCGGGTCGCGGCCTTTCAGTAGTGGAGCAAAGCCAAAGTCGACGATTACCTTCACGGCCAGCGCAGCCTCCGGCCATTGAGAAATGCACTCTCCCCATCCGAAGGCGCCGTCGTCTGCCTCCACCTTCACCAACGTGATGTTGCGCGGCTTGTTGCTGTCGTGTGGCTCCGGGTATTGCAGAGGAAAGGCTTCGATTCGGGCAATCTTCATGAATGTGTTGCTTTGTCCTAATGGAAGCGCCGTCTACATGAGCGGCGGAATATGTACCGCCAGGAGGCGCATCGGTTCCGTCCCAACATTCTCCAACGCGTGCAGCGTCTGCGGAGGAACGGTGACGCCATCGCCGGCCGAGATCGGAACCTTGCCTCCCGGCAAGTGAAGCAATCCCTCGCCCGCCATCACGAAGGCGCTTTCGAAGTTGGTTTCGTGCAGATGCTCGATGATCATCCCGCCGGGCGCCACTTCGACCAGCGTAACGCTCGCCTCCGGCCACGTCGACCGATTTTCCAGCGATTGAATGCGAATGCCAGGTAACGTTGGATGCGGCTGCCAGATTGCCGATTTGGAACTATAAAGGTGCGGCCGATCCATCACGACCTCGCGTACGTGCCCTCGTACAGGGTTTCAAGACCGGGCGAGGGCGAATTCTTTGCGAACTCCACCGCTTCGTCTATCACTTGCCGGGCAGACTGATCCTGTGCGTCCAATTCGTCTTCCGTCGCGCCCATGGATAAGAGTTCCCGCCGAAACCGCGGCAGCGGATCAACGGTCTTCCACTTCTGCGCTTCTTCCGGACTAGCATACTTGCCAGCGGCGAACGCGCTGTGGCGTTCCCATCGGATCGTCTTGGCTTCGATCAACGTAGGCCCGCCGCCTTCCCGCGCCCGTTGCACAGCGTCGGAGGTGACATCGCGAACCGCGAACAGATCGTTCCCATCCACAATAACTCCCGGCATGCCGAACCCTCGAGCCCGGTCCGCAACATCCGGCGTGCTCTGCGAAAGTCGCGTCGGCACGGAGATCGCGTAGCCGTTGTTTTCGCAGACCAGAACCAGCGGCACTTTCCAGAGCGACGCCATATTCAGCGTTTCATAGAACTCGCCTTCGCAACTGGCTCCATCACCGAAGAAACAGACTACTACCTGACCGGTCTTCCGCAGTTTGGCCGACAGAGCCACACCACCGGCGATGGGAATATGGGCGGCTACAATCGCATTGGTGCCGAAGAAGCCGTTCTTGACATCGCAGATATGCATGGACCCACCGCGCCCCTGGCAACACCCTGTAGTCCGCGTCAGCAACTCGGCCATGATGTGCTTGGGATCGCTGCCCTTGGCCAGCGCAATGCCATGCCCGCGATAGGTTGCCAGCACGAGATCGTCCGGGCGCAACGCGGCACATACACCCAGCGATGTCGCTTCCTGGGCTATGCAAAGGTGAGTGGATCCGGTGATTAAACCTTGGCCGAATAACTCCAAAGCGCGCTGCTCAAATGCGCGAATCATTACCATCCGGTGATAATACGATAGCGATTTCTCGAGTGTTTGCCCAGTGGCTGCCAGCATAAAGCTATCCTCTTTACCGACTCACATCCCGAATTGCATTCAGCAGTTTTGCCGAATCCGGTACGACGCTATGATGCAGTGGCCCCGACGGTACCGGCACATCCAACCCGGTTACCCGCTGAATCGGAGCATTCAGGTAATCAAACGCCTCTTCCATCATTCGCTGCGCGATCTCCGCGCCGACGCCGCAGGTACGATAAGCGTCATGCGTGATAATCATGCGGCCTGTCTTGCGGAGAGAACCGACCAGCGACTCTATGTCCAGCGGGCACAGTGTTCGCGGATCGATGACTTCCACTGAGATGCCTTCTTTTTCTGCTTCCTCGGCTGCCAGCAATGCCTCGGGGATAGTACCGGAAATGGCAACCATCGTGACATCGTTTCCCTGGCGCACCACACGTGCTTGGCCGAATGGGACGAAATACTCTTCTTCGGGTACTTCTTCCTTCGTGCCGTAGAGCTTCACATTCTCCAGAAATACGACAGGATTGTTGTCGCGCAACGCCGTCTTCAGCAGACCCTTAGCATCGTATGCGTTGGAGGGAAGCGCCAGTTTCAAACCGGGCACGTGCATGAACCAGGCCTCCAGGCTTTGCGAGTGCTGCGGGCCCATGCCGATGCGGCTGACGATCGGAGTCCGAATGATTAAGGGAACCGTCACCTGCCCGCCGAGGAAATAGTGCATCTTGCCGGCTTGGTTGACGATCTGGTCCATGGCGACCGTCACAAAATCCATGAATTCAAGCTCGACCACGCATCGCATGCCCGTGATGGCCAAGCCGATCCCGAATCCCACAGTCGCGGATTCGCACAACGGACCATCCCGAATGCGGTCCGGTCCAAACTCATCAAACAATCCCCGGTAGGCCCCGAACGTGCCACCGTATGCGCCAATGTCCTGACCCAATAAAACGAGATCCGGTTGATACCGCATTTCCTCCTGCAGCGCCTGGGTGATCGCCTCTCTCATCGTTACTACCGGCATACTTCAACCTCCCTTGCGGATCTGACAAGCCATCCGAACAGCATACACTCCCTCTCTAAACCGCCACGCTGGCGCTCACGTCGTCCGCCCGGTAGCGTTCAATCACCTCAGGACGCAATTTAATGCCAAATCCCGGTTCCTGCGGAACAAGCATATAGCCGTTCTCGATCGTGGGATGACGCTCCGGCAATTCAAACCACATCGGGTCGCGTTCGGGATCGGGGAAAATCTCCACGTAGAGTCCGTTCGGCACAGCGGCCAAGAGGTGCAGCGCGGCTTGCGGCTCTTCGTGATGGGCCATGCCAATGTTCAGGAAGCGGCACATGCCGGCCATCCGGCGCCACTCGGTCACTCCGCCGGCGATAGTCACGTCGACATTCAAGACGTCGATCGCATTGCTCGCAATCAGATCCCTGCACCCATAGCCCGAAATTTCTCCCTGGCCCGCGCAGACAGGAATCCTTCCGGCGCTTCGAATTTCGGAAAGACCGCGAAGCTGATCGTACCAGCGGACGGGCTCCTCCAGCCAGCGCACGCCAAAATCCTGCACACCGCGGGAGAACTCAATCGCCTGTGAGACCGTCCAGGCCTGATTAGCGTCGCAGGCAATAATAAACTCCGGACCCACTACCTCGCGCGCAATCCGAACTCGTTCGATATCTTCCTTAGGCGTCAACCGGCCGACCTTCAACTTCATGCCAGCCATCCCCATGCCTTTGTAAGACATCAGCTCTTCCCGGAACTCGACAATGCCCTTACCTTTCTGGTAATAACCGCCAATCGCGATGACGGGTACACGATCACGATATCCTCCCAGAAGCTGGCAGACCGGCAGCCCCAGCGCTTTGCCGAGCGCGTCCCACAGCGCCACGTCCACGGCTGCAACAGCCTGCATCTTGATGCTTTGATTCGCCAGGTCGAGTGTATGGATACTGCGGTTTCTGTGCTCGAGAGAGGTGCAATCAAACATCGCAGACCACATGCGCTCTAGGTTCGGAAGTTCCTGGCCAACCAGCATCGACCGGAACTCTCCGTTGATCAGCGCCGTGATGTCCTTTTGGTAATTAGTTTCGTCACCGCCGAACATACAACCAGTGACGCCGTTTTCGAGAACCACCTCGGTTACCAACGTGTATCGGGAGGTAATCTCGTAGGTCCCGCCCTGGAACACCCTATCCAGCTTCCGCTCCAGTGGAATGGCTCGCAACTCCGCGATGCGCAAGTCGTCTCGAATCGTCATACGGTACCTAAAACTCCTTCGCTAGTTGGTTCAAAGTCTGCTGCAACCTCGCGAGGAACCGGGCTCCAGCGGCGCCGTCAATCACTCTGTGGTCGAGGGCCACATTTGCCCACATGCGCCACCCGATTTCGATGGATCCGTCGCGTACCACCGGTTCCGTCGTCATTCGGCCGGTCGCGAGGATCGCCGTTTGGGGCCAGTTGACGATTGGGGCGAAAAAGTCAGCCCCGGTCATGCCCAGGTTGCTAAGTGTAAAAACGGCGCCGCTCAAGTCGGCCATTCTGGTTTGATGCCTTCGGGCCGCGCCGGTTAATTCGCGCCGGCGCTGGCTGATCTGTTCGAGGCTCAGAGAATCGACATCATGAATTACCGGCGCCACCACACCCTTGGCCGTGTCAACCGCGAATGCAAGGTGCAGACCGGACGCGGGCTCTAACCGCCCGTCTCGCCAGCAATGCGTCATCTCGGGCATCGACGGCGCCAGCCTCGCTAGTGTGAATAACAGAATATCTGTCACCGAAATTCCCCGAGGGCGCAGTTTTTCGGTCCACACAACCAGCGAATCCGCATCCAGGTGGCGGCTAATGTGGATGTGCGGGATGGTTTGCCAAGCGTGGGACAGGGCACGTCCGAGCTCGCCGCGGGCGTGGTCGGCTGGCTCTGGAGCGGCAGGCGGAACTGCTGAAGCACGCTCCACGTCTTCCTCCGTTATCCGTCCGCGAGGACCTGAACCGTTCACCGTCGCCAGATCGATTCCGAGTTCACCAGCCCGGCGGCGCGCTGCGGGTGTTGACGGCGTAATGGTGCGGGCCGGCGGCGGTCCTTCCACTGACGCTACATTCGGCTGGTCCGGAGCTTCCACGGATTTCTGCGATGCTGCCGTGTCCAGGCTTTCTCCGAGCTCGCCAACCCAGCCAACTACCTCTTCGACTCGCACTAAGCCATGGTGGGTGACGATTTTGAGCAGAATCCCATGCGCGGGAGCGGGCACATCAATGATGGCTTTATCCGTTTCTAGCTCTAACAGTAGAGTTTCCGGAGAGACGGGGTCGCCTTCGGCAAGCAGCCATTTTAGGATGGTCCCCTCCTCCATGGAAATCGACGCTTTCGGAATCGTTACAGGTGTGGGCACGACCGTAGGGACTCAGAACACGATACTATACTGTTTATCAAAAAGAAAGAAATTTATCGTGAGTTAACATCGTCGCTCAATCCTCCGTGATGCCCGGTACCACGCCGGTTCCGAGTACGCCGCCATCCACATTGAGCGCTTCTGCCGTTAGAAACGACGACTTTTCCGAAATGAAGAACATTGCCGCGTTAACTACATCCTCCACGCGCGCCATCCTCTTCAACGGCACCGTTTGCTCCCGCGACGTTAGAATGCTCTCAGCGGACTTGCCCGTACTGGCCACAAGTAGGTCGAGAACTTGCTGTCCCATTTGCGTCGATGTGATGCCGATCGGGCATACACAATTGACGGTAACGCCATAGGGCGCCAGTTCACCGGCAATCGCTTGCGAGAATCCAATGACGCCGAACTTCGAGGCGCAGTAGTTGCTGATCATAGGATAGGCGCGTTGGCCGGCATCCGACGCCAGCGTGACGATGCGTCCGCGTCCGCTTGCCCGAAGGAAGGGTGCCGCAGCCTGGCAGGACAAAAACACGCCTTTGAGGTTGACGTTTATAACCCGGTCCCACTCCGTTTCGGGAATGTCCTCGAATGTTCCGAAAGTGAAGATGCCGGCCGAATTCACCAGCGTGTCCAACCCACCAAACTCTTTGTGACATCGCTCGACAGCGGCCACGACTGACGGCCGCGACGTGACATCCATTTGTATCGGCAGCATCCGGGGATTCTTCAGCGAGGCTTCGGCTTGTTCGAGGTTCGCCTCGTTAAGGTCGGCTATCGCGACCCACGCACCAGTTTCGAGTAGTGCTGACGCAATGCCAAAGCCCAAACCAGAGGCGCCGCCCGTGACCAGTGCGCGGCGCGGAGGCGGCTCATAGGGCATCATCTGTCCTCCAGCAAAGCCTGGTTGGAATGGCTCTTGAGCCTTCATTTGTGCAATACTTCTGCCGGTAGGCGTTTCGAGGAAGCATCGGCGGGTCGCAGTCGATAAGTTTACCAGTACGACAAAGATTTCTCCAAAAGAAGAATCTGGGAAAACCTCGTTGCCCTCCGAGAAGTCATATGATAATTTCGATAAGTGAGCTTTACTTAATAGTAAAAATGTTGACCATGGCTCAATGTGGATAAGGAGTGTTCGCGGAATGAGATATCCGGCCGCTACCATTCTCTTGGTTGCCATCGGACTTCATCCGGCGGCCAATGGCGCCGACGACGAGATTCTGGCGATACTCAAATCTAACTGCGCCGGTTGCCACAATGATCGCGGGAAGACGAGTGGTTTTTCCGTGGACTCTCTCGAGTCTGTCATGGTGGGTGGAAATCGTCGCGGACCGGCCGTTGTGGCAGGGAATCCCGAGAAGAGCCCTCTAATTCAGCTCCTGCGAGGGCAGATAGCGCCCAAAATGCCGTTGGGCAAGGCCCTTCCGGACTCTGAAATCGCGGTTATCGAAAAGTGGATTCGCGAGCTGAAACCCAACCAGGCCGTCCAGACTTCGAACCAAAGGTATTGGGCCTTTGTGAAGCCGGAAAAGCCTGAGCCACCGAAAGTCGCCGCCGCGGACTGGGTTCGTAATCCCATCGATAACTTCGTTCTGAGCAAGCTGGAAGAAAAGGGTCTGAAGCCGGCGCCCGAAGCGAGCCGTACCGTGCTCATTCGACGCGTGTATTACGACCTCATCGGTTTGCCTCCGACTCCGGAAGAAATCAAGGCGTTCGTCAGCGACAAGTCTCCCAAGGCGTACGAAGAATTGATCGATCGGCTTCTGGCCAGCCCACGTTATGGTGAACGATGGGCTCGCCACTGGCTCGATCTGGCGCGTTACGCGGATACCAACGGTTATGAAGGCGATCCGGAGTTCCCCTACGCGTGGCGCTATCGTGACTACGTTACTGACGCGTTCAATAATGACAAACCGTACGACCAGTTCATCAAGGAGCAGCTCGCCGGCGATGAATTGACGGATGTGAACTCGGCCGGGGCGTTGCCTTCGCCGGATCCGGAAGGCGTCGTGGCGCTCACGTTTCTGCGGCTTGCTCCGTTCACAGAGCCGCGAGGCGAGGAAAGCCGCGACATCCTGCTCAGCGAGATGACCTCCACCGCCAGTTCAGTGTTTCTTGGAATGACCGTCGGCTGCGCCAAGTGCCACAATCACAAATACGACCAAATCCCCACCCGTGACTTCTATCGCATGAAGGCGTTCTTCGCCAGCGTCTACATTGAACGCTCCCTGCCGGGCGATGTGCAGCAGCTAGGTGGTCCACAACCGGCCGAATTTTATAAGCCGCAGCAAAAGGAGTGGGCAGACAAGAAGCGCGAAGCCTACCAGAAGGAGCTCGTGGCTGCGGAGCTGGCTCTCGACCAATTTGCCAAGCCCCTGTTGGTCAAACTCGCTGCGGTGAAAAAGGCCGAGGCCGAGAAAGGCAAGGCCGAGAAGGCTGCAAAGGCTGAAAAGACAGAAAAACCCGAGACGCCGGAGGCCACTCCCAAACCGCTCACGTTGAAGGACCTGAAACGCGCATTGGACACAGACGGCAACAACGCGCTCAGCCTGGTGCACAAAGACGAGACGTTCACCGAGAACGAGAAGCTGGAATTTGCACGCCTCGCCGAGAGGATCCTTCGTTTGAAAAACGCGATCACTCGTCTGGAGCCCCTGGCGATGTCGTTGCGCAATGCAGACGATCCACCATATGGCCCTGTCGTGCCGCCCACGTATGTGCAGATCCGCGGCGAATTCGACAACCATGGCGAAGCGGTGCAACCGGGGTTTTTGAGTGCGATCACGGGGAACTCCGATCCGGCTGTGATTCCGATTGACCGCTACAAGCGTCATCCGAACCGCAACCGCCGCGCGACGCTCGCCAAATGGATTGCCAGTGCCGACAATCCACTGACAGCCCGCGTCATGGTCAATCGCCTCTGGCAGCATCACTTCGGCCGGGGCATTGTGGAAACTCCCAGCGACTTTGGTAAGAATGGCGGCTCGCCTTCCCATCCCGAACTGCTGGACTGGCTGGCCACCCGATTCATCGAAGAGAAGTGGAGCATCAAGGCGATGCACCGCGTGATTTTGAATTCGAGCGCTTATCGCCAAGGTTCCGCTATTTCCGATGAGAAGACAACCCTGAAGTTGGACCCGGACAACCGCTTATTGTGGCGGTTCCCGCGTTTGCGACTGGAGGGCGATGTTATCCGCGACGCCGTCCTGGCGGTAAGTGGTCGTTTGAACCTGGAAGGCGGCGGTCCTCCGGTCTACCCGCCGCTGCCGAGAGGCCTGGATGAAGCGCAGAGAGTCCAGAACGTGAACACCTGGGAAACCTCGGATGGGCCCGACGGCCGGAAACGAAGCATCTATGTGTTCCAGCGCCGGTCTTTGAACCTTCCGTTGCTCGAGACATTTGATGCCGAGGTGCAGAACGCCACCTGCGACCGGCGCCGCCGATCGGTCACTGCCTTGCAGGCGCTCGCTATGTATGACGGCGAGTTCGTCAATACCGAGGCTCGATATCTGGCCGAGCGTGTGCACAAAGAGGTGGGCCCTGACCTCAACGAACAAGTGCAGAGGGCATTTCAGATCACGCTTGGCAGATCGCCCAGCGCGATCGAGCAACAGAAGGTTAGTGCGTTCTTGAAGCCCATCGCTGCTAAGGATGACGCCCTCATCGGTGTATGCCGTGTGTTGCTTAATTCGAACGAATTCATCTATTTGGACTAGAAAGGTACGCCGATGCTGTCGAGAAGTTTTCAGCCGTTGTCCCGCCGCGAAGTACTCAACCGGGCCTGCAACGGGATTGGTACTCTGGCGCTGGCTCACCTGATGTCCCACGAGGCTCCGGCAGCCGTCGTCAATCCGCTCGCCCCGAAGCCCCAGCACCTGCCACGCAAAGCAAAGCACTGCATATTTCTGTTCATGGCCGGCGGCGCCAGTCAATTGGAGACCTTCGACTACAAGCCCGCCCTTCAAAAATACGCCGGCAAGCGCCTTCCCAAGGTGCCCGGACTTTCCGGAGAAATCGAAGGCTTTCTCAACTCTCCCCACCGCGCGATTCCCACCCCTTTCGAGTTCAAACAAAACGGCCAATGCGGACGTTGGGTCTCCAGCCTGATGCCGAAGCTCTCAGAATGTGTCGACGACATGGCCTTCATCCATGGCATCAAGGTGGACAACAACAACCATGGTCCCGCCACGATGCACATGAACACGGGCTCACAATTTCAGGGCAGTCCGTCTGTAGGTTCCTGGGTCACGTACGGTTTGGGATCCCCCAACGAGGATCTGCCGGCCTATGTCGTGATTCAGGACCCGCGTGGCGCTCCTGTGAATGGCGCCGCGGTTTGGGCCAATGGCTATCTGCCCGCCAGCTATCAGGGCACTTTATTCCGATCCAAAGGAACCCCGATTCTGGATCTGGCGCCGCCGGACGGAGTCAGTCGCGAACGTCAACGCAGCGAGTTCGATCTCTTGAAAGCGCTAAACGAAGAGCATATCGCCCACAGGCCCGGCGACAGTGAGCTGGAAGCGCGCATTGGCGCCTACGAACTGGCCTTCCGGATGCAAGCTGAAGCCCCGGGATTGTCGATCTTTCGCGCGAAACCGAACTGACCAAGAAGCTCTATGGCTTGGACAATCCACAGACGGAGGGCTTCGGCAGACAGTGCCTGCTGGCCCGGCGGTTGGTGGAAAATGGCGTCCGTCATGTGCTCCTGATCCACGGAGTGGAAATCGGCCGCTACAGTTGGGACGATCACGGCAACATCAAGGAGCGGATCCCATCTCATCTCGCTGAGGTGGACCAGCCTGTCGCCGCCCTTCTCAAGGACCTGAAAACCCGCGGTCTGCTTCAGGAGACGCTGGTGGTGTGGGCCTCCGAAATGGGCCGCACGCCATTCATCAACGATCTGACATCGGATAAGCCCGGGCGCGATCACAATCAATATGGCTTGACGGTCTGGATGGCCGGCGGAGATGTAAAGGGTGGTACTGTCACCGGTGAGACCGACGAGTTCGGCATCAAAGCTGTCGGCGAACCGATCCCTCTTCGCGACGTCCACGCCACGATTCTGAGCGCGCTTGGCTTGAGCGATGATCGGCTTACCTATCTCCACGCCGGCCGGTTCCGCAAGCTGACCGACATCGGCGGCGCTGTGCTGAAAGACATCATCGCTTAGTCGGTTCACTCGGCCAAGCTCATGGATAGCCCCTTCGTCGCGGTCCCCGCAATCCCTGCTCGACGGCCCGTCCTCTCCGATACTGCACGGTGGGGGACCGTGTGGATGATGTTCATGGCCGCTGCCATCAACTTCGTCGATCGCGGCAGCCTTTCCGTTGCCCTCCCGTTAATTGCCGCGGAGATGAGTTTCTCGCCTGAGGCGCAAGGCGCGCTTCTGTCGGCTTTCTTCTGGACGTACGCGGTCATGCAAATCCCCATGGGATGGGCGGTGGATCGCTTCGACCCGAAGTGGGTATACGCTGGAGCCTATGCGCTCTGGTCGGTGGCTTGCGGCATCACGGGATTGTCCGGCGGCCTGGTGGCATTCGTGCTCATCCGGATGCTGCTGGGAGTCGGCGAATCGGCTTATTTTGCAACCAGCACGAAAATGGTCAGCCAGTTGTTCCCGCCCGCCGAACGCGGTCTGCCGACCGGCCTGTTTGAATGCGGAACCAGCGTTGGCCTCGCAGCGGGCACGGTACTCACCGCCTATCTTTCTCAGGAATTCGGATGGCGCGTCATGTTCGCGGTCATCGGCTTCTCTGGGCTTGGTATGGCTCTTCCCGTGGATCCGTTTCGCGCCCCGCGGGAGCGAACTCCTTATGGAATCGCTCGCCGACCCGCAGAATCAGCGCGCTGCCGGCAGACCGTTCGTGACAGTCAATCGAAATCTGGTAGGCGTATGCGTTGGCTTCTTCTGTTACAACTATCGCTGGTATTTGTTGATGACCTGGCTGCCCACATATCTGGTCGAAAGAGCGGGGTATGACAATTCTGGGGGCGGGAGTTGTTGCCGCGATGCCTTACTGGTTATATGCCCTTTTGCAGCCTGTTCGGCGGACGCCTTGGCGACTACCTCATTCGTCGCGGATGGGATCCCAGCAAGTAAGGAAAGGTCTGGTGGTGTTCGGCTGCACTTGCGGACTTTTGTTATTCCGGTGCCGCTCGTGCCGAGCGTGCAGTTGGTCTTCACGCTGCTCATCGTGAGTTCGCTTACCGGAATCGCCGTTGCGAACATGATGGTAATCAACAGTCCTGTGCGCCTCCCGACGAAGTGGGCCGCTGGGCGGGAGTGATGAACTGCTGTGGAAACTTATCCGGCGTCGTCGCGCCTTTTGTTACCGGTATATTGGTAAGCCGGACTGGCTCTTACATCGTGCCGTTTGCGCTGGGCGCGCTCATCATGATTCCAGGTATACTCGCGTACATCTTCATTGTGGGCCGTGTTGTCCCTCCAAGACCGCACCATCGGTCTGATGTCATCCTTTACAGTTGCCGTAGCTCGGCCTCTTCGTCCCATGCACACTGATGCCTATATTCCGAACGCCGCATGTCGAGAAAACTCGAACGCGCTGAAATGTTGCCAATGTCGCGGAGACGAGATCATATCAGCCTTGACAATCCGTCCAATCGTTCGCAATGATTGACCCTTCAATGGCTACCTCTTCTTTCAAAGTCGGCCTCTCCCCGGACTGGGCCGATTGGGCCCGAGATACGTTTCACATTGCTTTGGCGGAGGTGCTCGAGCCGCTGCCCGGACTGTCACACGAGGTTATGCCGGAAATTGAGGGCGCCGCCACTCCCGAGATCCTCGACCGATACGATGCCATCATTGCCTTCGCCTACCGGTTTCCTGAAAAGGCGGTGAGGAACTTGCATCGGCTTAGTTGCATTGCGCGTTGGGGAGTCGGATTCGACAGCGTCGACGTGGCCGCTTGCACTCGCAACGATGTGATGGTGTCTTTGAGTCCTGGAGCGGTGCGTCGGCCAATCGCTGAAGGGATCCTAGCCCTGCTTTTTGCACTCGCAAAGAACATTCGGCCGCTCGACGCGCAGGTTCGAACTGGAAGGTGGCGCGAAAATCTCACGAGCAACAGCGTGTGTATCCGCGGCCGCACGCTGGGATCGGCTGGCCTGGGAAACATCGCGAGCGAGTTGTTTCGAATGGTCCGCGGAATGGGATTCAGACGGCTGCTCAGCTTTGATCCCTACGCTCCCGTGGAACGTGCCGCAGAGTTAGGGGTTGAACTAGTTAGTCTCGAGACCCTCCTGCGGGAATCGGATTTCGTGGCGATAAATGCGCCCCTCAATGCCGAAACACGAGGCCTGATCGGAGCGCGTGAGCTTGCTTTAATGAGGCCCACTGCCTACCTGATCAACACCTCTCGGGGGGCACTGATCGATGAGGTTGCGCTCGTGGATGCATTGAGAACGCGGCGTATCGCCGGAGCTGGTCTGGATGTATTCGAAAACGAGCCTCTGCCTCCTGGGCACGCGTTGTACGAACTCGACAATGTAATTCTCACTCCGCACTCAGTGGGCTGGACCGAGGAGTTGATTCACGACTTGAACTTTGAGACATGCGCGAGCGTCCGTGCCGTTTACCAGGGCAGAGTCCCCGCCAACCTGGCGAATCCTGAAGTGGTCCAACATTACGGGCTTCAGAAAAAGCTCAGTATCTATACGCATTTGGCGGCAACGAAAGCCGGTGCAAACGCCAAATAAAACGGGCTCGTCCGCAAAAAATTGGGTGCAGCTTAGGGCGGAAGCTCCGTCAAGATAGGGCAGCGTTTTCGCTCGGAGCCGATTGAAGCCCGACGGTGCGGCAGAAGACTTACGCAGGATTGCAGATCCACCGGTTCTGGTGCAAACTCCGCGAGTGCATCATCGGTTGGGACAATGACGGGAATGGTTGCTCGCCAGGCGATTCCGGAGCTGTTCAAGGGCCTACACTTCGATCATGAGGTTGTGATCCTATGCGCAGGTGGTATCTCAGCTACAAACTGAGTTCGCGCGATCTGGTGAATATGGTAGGCGAGCGCGGGATTGAATTGGCGCATACGAGGATTCTGCGGTGGGTACAGCAGTATGTCCCGAAAATTTGAGAAGCGCTGGAACCGGTGCGCAAGAACAGTCGGCGGGTCTTGGCGCTGTGACGAGAGATATATAAAGGTGAAGATTTGAACGAGAGGGCTACAATCGCCTTTGCCTCTCTTGGGAGTTGTCCGCGGGTAGGATCGGACGGCACGTCGACATATTCTCACACACGTGGGCGTGTTCGTCTGCTCCATGCTCGTAGAGTCCTGCTGGCCAGTTCGTGACTGAGCATATAAACAGATATAAGCGTAGCCTATCCAACATCTGGAGACTGCAAAGTCGCATACTTCCATTCGATTCCGCTTATAGGTGACGGCCGAGTTTGGTAAATACGCCGCTGGCCAATTCGAGGTGAGCAGTGAACCTATTGGGTACCTTTTTTGCAATGGCGCTCGTTACGTCCCCCGCTTCAGCGTCGATTGCGATTGACTTAGTTACAGGCTTGGTTGCGATTGCAGAGTTCCATCTTTATCGCGCCGTAGAGAAATCGAATTCAACTCAAAAATCGCCCTACTTTAAACGCTGTGTCTGTATACAGGCTGTTATGGCGGCGAGCATACTCGTAGGTACCGCAAGTGGTGCCTCGTCAATCGGCCAAGTTTCAGCGCAGCCTCCGTCTGTACAGGTTGGTGTGCCCGCTTCAGTGGTGATAGCCGCAGCTATCGTAGATCCCATGGCGATTCAAACCGGCGTGAATCTACTTCGCGTCGATGCCACCGGGAAAGCTATCAAGACTTTGGGCGCTCTCCATGACGATGGCAAGGACGGCGATGCCGACGGCGATGCCGCAGCGGCTGATAAGACATTTCCGATCCGAGTGACTCTGAACGAGCCGACAGCCGGACAAGCATTTCCGCATCTCGGCTGCGTTTGAGGGAACATTGCTACGGCTCCAGTCCTAGACGATTGTCGTAACTGTCATGTCTGGCGAGCACTTGCCACCGGATCCAGCTAAAGTTGCGACGCGATTGAGTGATGCCGCGCGAACGCAGCTGGGTGAAGCGACGAAATTCTTATACACTGGCTCGAACCCGACTCAGACCGGCGTCGATCAGACGAAAATAGTCGGACAGCATGCCGCCGTTCTTCGAGCGGACGTGTTCTGGACCGGCGTCAACCGCTACCAGATGTCAGAATCAGTGTCAATGGTCATCCTGAGTTGGATACACGTTGAGTCGGGCAGACGGCTGGTTGATATGGCCGTCAACCGTGGCGGAGTGTTGACGGTTGACTACCAAAAATCAGGGCTGTTCCCCGTACAAAGAACAGTTACGACCGAGTGGCTC
This sequence comes from Bryobacteraceae bacterium, assembly GCA_963833675.1. Classification (GTDB taxonomy): domain Bacteria; phylum Acidobacteriota; class Terriglobia; order Bryobacterales; family Bryobacteraceae; genus DASQDN01. Next base: position 70,472 of record CAWHYW010000002.1, read on the forward strand.
GATTATGCAAACGTACCCGATGTGGTGCTGATGGCACCGGACTCGGCCGCAACTGTGATAGACCTGAAAGCAACCTGATCTTCCAGGTTGCACGGGGTTCACGAGTGACCGATGTTGATGGTACTCGTCAAGCGACATGCTGTTCCCGCATGGCACGAGCGCAACACTTGACCTTCCGACGGCTTGGTGATGTGTGGCCAAACTGCCTACGTTCATTTTGCGGCTTTATGAGATGCAAATAACGTTGCATCCACAGTCTTCCCTTGAATAGTCCTGGCCGGCTCCGTCGCATCGTATCAGATCATCAAGCCGACTTCGCAACACATCCCCTTAGGGGAATCACACTTCGACAGACTCTGAATCTCAGCCGTCTAGCTTTTCGATTGAGCGGGCACGCATGTCAGCAGTGAGTTAACTGATGCCGTCGTACTCATGCTCACCGCGAAGTACTTCCCATGCCAGGACGCAATGAGAACCCATCGTTACCGTCGTTGTTTGCTCAACCAGATGGCACAGCGAGACAGCCATATCGTTGCACTTGGCGAGCATTGATCAACATCCTTCGACGCTTGGACGTCATCGTCGGTTCGTCTCAGTGTTCGGGAGTGAGCGTGAGCATCCACCTTTGCGAGGACACGGTATGACACATGGCTGCCCAACGAATATCGCGTTTCCCCACTCTTCAGCCCTACTGTCCAGGGCACCGGCTGCGCTTGAACCGCCGCGCCCGGCTCTCGCCTGCGTTCTGCTTTGTCGGTTCCTCCAGCAGGTTTCTCAACGACCGAGAAACCTGAGCGCTGGCGCCTCCAACAAAGCTCTCCGACTTCGATTGGGAGCGGGGCCGCTTGCTTTTCGGTTGCCCCCGGCACAGAGGCATCAGAAAAGGAGAACTCGAATGTATACTTTGAACCAGCTCACAATCATCGGTTTCACTGGCAATGATGCCGAAGCTCATTACACTCCCAACGGCACACTGGTGGTAACGCTTTCCGTTGCCACCAAAGAATCATGGAAGGACGCTGATAGCAATTGGCAGAGCCGCACGGACTGGCACCGCGTTGTCACCTTCGGCAAACTGGCCCAGTACACGCGGACTTCAACGAAAGGTTCCTACGTGATGGTGCAAGGAGCGGTGCGTACCCGAGAATACGAACGTGACGGCATCAAACACCGCGTTACAGAAGTGCGTGCCGACTCGATTGGAAAGCTCGATCGAGCCGAACGCCGGACTGAAAGTGACGGCGATCCCGAACCGAATGATGCATAAGCGTAACCTTCGGGCTCGGCAGAATGCCGAGCCCGATCCTTCCCGCTAGTTCCAAACTCGACGAGCAAAACAGCTTTAGCCTCTATTTTGTTTGTCAGCCCGCACGCGTGTTCCACGGCGTATGCGCCAAAGACCGAAATGGTGAAAATACGACGTGCCGCTTGAGGCTGTTAATACCGTTCCCGAACCGTTCATCGAATCCGCGATGAGTATTTTTGGCCAAACGGGAGTGAAGCATCGATCGTTTGAACTCCGCGCTCAAACGATCGCCAAGCTCGACCGAGCAGAGCGATGACAGAAGTCAGACGTTGAGCCCGACGCTGATGCGTGAGCACTCCGAATCAAGGAAAACAAAACATTCCCCAAAAGTGAGCCAACACGCTAAAGAACCATTGCTATTGAGCGTTTGCGATCCCGCCTGTTCGCTAAGACGACTCAATGCGAACAGGTAGTCGACCGCTCCGCCTCCCTATAGGAGTCACTTGCTGCAGATATCAAAGCTCGAAAAAGCACCACATTTGGTGACATTTTGGTGACAACATGACGAGCGCGTCAGTCGGTTTATGCTTTCGTTTCCACACGGTACGATTAAGTGTGGTGATCGAGAGAGCCCAACGTGCTGTCACCAATTGTGGTCTGTAGAACCAACTAGTTGCGAGCCAGCGCCCAGGTTGTAAGGGCGTTTCGCGAGAAAAGACGTGAACAACTGCAATGGTGACCGTTCCGAGACATAGGTAACAGAACGTTCCGGACACATGGGTTACACTTTTTCCCCCGAAGGGGGCGCGGAAGAAGGGAATGCCATGGAAGGAAAGCTCTGTTATGGACGAACGAATGCGATTTGTAATTCGACTCAAGGACGGGGAAAGTATGGCTTCTCTGTGCCGTGAGTTCGACATCTCAAGGAAGACCGGCTACAAGATCTTTGAGCGGTACGAAGAATGCGGTCTGGAAGGGCTCAGCGATCGGACGCGCCGGCCGTTCCGTTATGCCAACCAACTGCCCGAACAGATAGAAGCGGCAATTGTCGCAGCCAAGCGCGAAAAGCCGAACTGGGGCGCACGCAAGATTCGCGAGCGCTTGCTGCGGCAATTGCCGCACGCAGTCAAGATCCCAGCCTGTAGCACGATTCACGCCATCCTGGATCGTCACGGCCTGGTGACTCACCCTACGCGATCAAGAACGCGCACGACGGGCACGCCTCTGTCTGAGGGCCTCGGCCCGAACGATCTGTGGTGCACGGACTACAAGGGCGAGTTCATGCTCGGAGATAAGCGATACTGCTACCCCCTGACGGTCACCGACCATGCTTCGCGATATCTCTGTTGTGCGAAGCAATGGAGTCGAATGCGGAAAAGCCTGCCTTCACAGCCTTTGAGCGGCTTTTCAAGGAACGCGGTTTGCCGCGCGCAATCCGTTCGGACAATGGCGTTCCGTTTGCTTCGCCTAATGGACTATTCAATCTGTCCAAGCTTTCGGTGTGGTGGCTACGCCTGGGCATCAGCATCGAACGCATCAAGCCTGGCCATCCGCAGCAGAACGGCCGGCATGAGCGTATGCATCTGACATTGAAAAAAGAAGCTACGCGTCCCGCCGGCGCCAACATCCTCCAGCAACAAGCCAAGTTCGACGACTTCATCGAGGAATTCAACAACGAACGTCCTCATGAAGCCCTGCAGATGAAGTGTCCGGCTGAAATCTATACCGCTTCTGTCACGCTTTACCAAGGCATTCCCGAGCCGCACTATCCGTTCCACGACCGGACCGTGATGGTCACAAGCTGCGGCCGCTTGTGCTTGTATCGAAAGAAAATCAACCTCAGCTTGTCCTTAGCCGGCCAAGCCGTCGGAGTCAAAGAAGTCGACAACGGCATCTGGCTCGTCAGCTTTATGGATTACGATTTGGGTTATATCGATCTGGAGGAAAAAACACTGCAGCCCCTCGACAATCCTTTTGGGCCAATAGTGTTACCTATGTCTTAGGAACGAAATGTTACCTATGTGTCCGGTCCGGACAGTTAATCGGTTGGTTGCGGGGGAAGGATTTGAACCTTCGACCTTTGGGTTATGAGCCCAAACAAAATATTGCCCTCACTGCCCCACCGGTACGCTGAATTGCCCACAAACGTTGATTCCATTGCCCTCCGTTCCCCTCAATTTGGTTACAGATTTGGTGACAGTTGCCCTGTACTCCCCAGACATCCGCGTAATTGGTGACAGATTTGGTGACGGTGTACAATCCTGCGAGCATCCAGTTTGTGGGCCCTTTTTTGGCACAGGACTGCTGGCGGATTGTTCCTTAGAGGTACTGTTCAGCCGACGAGCAGATAAAATCCTTTGATTCTTTCCAAAATTGTCTGCGAGAGGTTTACGAGAATCCATTTTGTAATCTGCCTCTATGAGATCAGGGGTTGTCGCGGTCAGATTTCGGTCAGTTGCAAAGACATTTCTCTGATGTCCTCAGGAAAGGTAGCCTGTCATGGATCCGGTGGAAGCGCCATCCCACGGGCACGATGAAGTGCTCGGCCCACATTCTTCGTTCGCATGCGGCACCGCACGACGGCAGCAGAATGGGCCGGCCTATCGATGTTTCAGCAACGGAGCTGGTGTAGCGGCGTATCGAGTGTCACTCCCGATCAAGTCATCGGACTCAGAACCGTCGAAGTACCGCGACGCGTTGTCAGGGCGCACCTAAGTCCCGACCCTGCCGAGCCGGCGACGAACACACGCCCGCAGTTCTAGCCACAGTCACCATGGCAGTTGCGCCCATCGCCGTACGGCTTCGGTTGATTGAAGTCGTCAGCGGGCCCAAAGGTACCGGACCTTGTCTCCGTTCTTCGAGCCACATCACGGCTGCGCTTCATGGTGCCTCGTTCTCCACATCCTTCAGCCCGATTGTCCAGGGCACCTGCTGCGCTTCAACCCACGCGCCCGGCTCTCGGCTGCGTTCTGCTTTGTGGGTTCCCCCGGCTTCTCGACACCAGAGAAACCTCAGCTGTGACTTGAAGCATCCTTTCGCCAAATTGAAGCATCGATTGGCCGCCAATGCCGCGTAAGTCGCTCAAATCCAGCCCCGGCAATTGGCCGAATACGATGCGTCAATTTGTGGCCAAGCGATGCTTCAAGTCACATCAGCGCCGGTCCCGCCAACAAAGCACTCCGTCTTCGATTGGGAGCGGGGTCGCTTGCTTTCCGGTTGCCCCCGGAACAGACGGGCAGCAGAAAGAGGAGAACTCAATGTACACCATGAACCAGATCACGATCATCGGCTTCACGGGCTCTGATGCCGAAGCTCACTACACGCAGAACGGCACGCTCGTTGTTACGCTTTCCGTCGCAACCAAAGAATCCTGGAAGGACGCCGACGGCAATTGGCAGAGCAGAACAGACTGGCACCGAATTGTTTCATTAGGGAAGCAGGCGGAGTTCACGCGGACACTGACCAAAGCCTCATATGTGCTGGCGCAGGGCGCAGTGCAGACCCGCGAGTACGAACGAGACGGCGTGAAGCATCGCATTTTCGAAGTGCGCGCCGACACGGTCGGCAAACTCGATCGCGCAGAGCGCCGCACTGAACCTGAAACCGAGCCTGACGCGGGCGATGCCTGAATCTGACTCCGGGTCCGGCCGTAAATGGCCGGACTCGATCCTCTGCTAGCTGGCATTCGGCTGACGTGTTTCAACAGGGTCGATCGCCCGACCTCGCTTTTGCCCCCTCTACCGAGTCCCATAACTAACCAAGTTGTTGATCTTATGGAGCGGGTGTCCTGTTCAACGATATTGTTCAGGTAGCGGACCGGCCGGCAGCGGCAGCGACGACCGAGTTCGTGAATCTGCTTCAGCTCCGTAATGACCTTCGGGTATGACGGGTTCCGTCTACGTTGATAATCCTCGGCCGGGCGATACTTCGGTGCGCGTAACGCTTTTTGAAGAAATCGTTTGGCCGGCAGCCGCGGCACGTTAAGGAGCAAGTCGATCGTGGCCCGGTCGAATCCACCGCCGGCGGTTATAAATAGGTCTACTTGCCAGCGATGCAATACGTCTCGGCGACACGCCCGACCGGTTCGTATTCCGCAGTTCTGGACGGCAGCGACGATTCAGTTCTGGCGCCTAGCGCTGAACCCATCGCCAGATCGTGACGTGATCGACGCTCACGTAGCGCTCCGACATGATCCCTTCCAGATTTCGGAAGCTTATGAAAAGCGCAGATACCAACGGACACAGAGGACTATGATTTCCGCTTCGAAATGTCGCCCTTTGAACAGCGCCGGCCGGTTCCGTTTCGTGCATGTCGAGGCGTATCAGACCGACCGAACTGAGTTGCAATACATCTCGCGCTAAGGGTATCGGGCCAATGGGGTCTTAAGCCCCAAAAATTATCAACCAAGAATCACTATCTCCCGAAAATTTGGAACACCCGGGTGACCTTTTTATTAACGCCCGTTTACTGACCCGCGGAATGATTTCCCTTAAATCCCATAAAACATCCTGCAGTGATCATTAAGTCCCAAAGCCTTGCTAGACTGAGGTTCTTGGAGTCCTCGTAATGCCCGATTTCTCAACAATGCCCGAAGTCTTTGTTTCCAATGCCGACCTCGCCACTGCCGTCTCGCGCGAGGTGAAGCTTGGTCGCTTGCGGAAGCTCGGGTCACGGCTCTACACCCGTAATCTGAAAGACCCTCCGGAAAAGGTCGTTCAGAGAAATCTCTGGCCTCTCGTCGCGGCGTATTTGCCGGGTGCCCTTATTGCCGACCGTACGGCCATTGAGAATCGGCCTGCAGCCGATGGTTCCGTATTTCTCATCGCGGAGCACAAACGTGACATCGTCATGCCAGGAGTTACTCTGCGTCCTCGCAGAGGACCACCACCTTTGGATAGCGACCGACCGTTCATTGGCGACTTGCGGATCGCTTCTCCGGCGCGCGCTTTTCTGGAGAACATGCGTCCCTCTCGTGCTCGCGAGAGCATCGCCCGCACCCTTTCAAAACGAGAAATCGAGGAACGTCTCGACGAAATACTGCGGCGCGACGGTGAGTCTGGTCTTCAGCGCCTTCGCGACAATGCTCGCGAAGTTTCTGGGTTGCTAGGCATGCAGGATGAATTCCAGCGGCTCGACGCTCTGATTGGTACTTTGCTTGGAACGCGCGACGCGCCAGTGGAATCGCCAGTTGCCGTCGCGCGCGCCGCCGGACTGCCATACGATCCGCAGCGTCTGGATCTGTTTCAGCGTTTCTTTGCGGAACTTGCCGCAACCGCGCCAGTGACACGCCTCGCACGTCCCACAGATGGGCCAGCACTTCCATTCTTCGAAGCGTATTTTTCAAACTTCATTGAAGGGACTGAGTTTGCCGTTGATGAAGCTGCAGACATTGTGTTCAAAGGCCACATTCCAAAGGGCCGTCCTGAGGACGCGCATGACGTACTTGGTACATGGAAGGTCGTCTCTGATGAGCGTGAAATGTCGCGCCTCCCTCGAACTCTCAAGGAACTTACGACACTACTTAAGAACCGTCACGCACAGATCATGGAAGGACGGCCAGACAAAAGTCCCGGCCGCTTTAAGGTTGATCCGAATCGTGCCGGGTCGACGCTCTTCGTCGCTCCTGAGCTCGTGGAAGGCACTCTAGCGAAGGGCTTCGAGATCTACCGAGGTCTCACGAGCCCTTTGCACCGTGCGATGTTTATGATGTTCCTGGTTTCCGAGATTCACCCTTTCGCCGACGGCAACGGTCGCGCCGCCCGCATCATGATGAACGCGGAACTGGTTGCAGCGGGTGAAAATCGAATCGTTGTACCGACGGTTTATCGCAATAACTATCTGATGGCTCTGAAAGCGCTGTCACAGAACGGCATCACTGGGGCACTTGTACGCACTCTGGATTTCGCGCAGCGATATACGGCGGCCGTAGATTTTTCTGACTTGGATCGAGCGCGCTTTATACTGGATCGGACTCATGCTTTCGCTGATCCGACCGAGGCGGATGCGGCTGGCGTGCGCTTAGTGTTACCCACTCCCGAGATACTGACCGATTCCGTCCCAGACCGCGCGCGAAAGTGACGTGTGGTCCGGAATAATTACCGCTAAGCGGCTTCCTTCTCCAGGCGATAGTCGTGATGTAGACCGCTTAACACCGGAGTCTTGGTGATTCGGTAGCCGATCGCCAATTGATGTCGATGAGGGTTTTCCGGGGAATTGTCACGTTGTCCCAGTGACGGCCACAGGTGCGCCGGTGGAGCCGTGATGCAACGCGGAACAGGACAACACGCGTCTTACGCGAGCGCGGTTGCCCCGGTAACCTCATTCCAAATTCGAAATCGTTTGCTTCGGAGAAGGCGGTAATCAGCAGCGGAGAGCAGGTGTCGTCGCGGCCGGAAATGTGAGCCGACGATTCCATGCTCCGTCGCTATTGTTGCCCGGCCGCCGGTTGCACAGCTTC
>CAWHYW010000003.1:0-225425 GCA_963833675.1 Bryobacteraceae bacterium
CTTCCTGAAGAAAAGGATCTCCTTAAGCGCGCAGACAAGGATCTCCATGCAGCCGAAGAGATCTACCGCGATATCGTTCCCTATGGAAACTCCTCAACCAGTCTGGGCCGAGTTTTGGAGAATATAGCTGTGATTGACGCGCGTCGGGATGCGATGAAAGACAGCATTTGGCCATGGCGGTAACCCGCAGCACTGCCGCTGACCGTAAGACCGCTCCACCCTTAGTTCGTGAGCGGAACTCGCGTTCATTCGAACTCGTATCCATGCTGCTGGCTTCAGTGCTGGTTATCGCAGCTCTTTCGCTCACATTTCTCGCGAAGGCGGCCGAAGTCGCGGACGCAAAGCCCGTCTACTTGAGCGATCTCGCACGTGCCGAACAACTAATCCCGTATCTGCAGCAGATATTGCCGACTCCACGGGAGCGTCAGGTCGCGGGACGAGAGGTATACGATCTCGTCCAGTCGCATGGAGGTCATCTGCCAAACGTTGGCGCGATCGGGCGTCTGCGCGTCGGTGAAAAGCCGATATTTACGCAGTCCCAACTTGCTCGTCTGAAGCCGGCTATCGCGGTCCGGACGCTGGGCGAATATCGGAAAAAGCTCTTGCTATGGGCCGGAATCTTTTTCGTGCTCTTCTACGCCATTCATATCTTCTGGCGCGTACATGGCTTCGCCGGCGAGCAGGGTATTCTTCCGGTTCTTCACCTGTTGACAGGAACAGGCCTCGCGCTGATGGTGAGCTTGCGCGACCCGCTGCGCGATACACTCGCCTTTGCCGACTACGCTCAAGCGATCGCGATAGCGTGCGTCGTGCTCGTCATTGCCAGCCAGATCGACGTGCCGCGAATGTTAGGCAAGCTGAGCTTCGTCCCTTTACTTGGAGCGCTGACTCTCTCGCTGGCGTTGATCCTTTTCGGCACCGGTCCAGGTATGAGCGATGCCAAGGTGAACTTGTTCGGCTTCCAGCCGGTAGAGTTCATCAAGATCCTGATCGTTCTTTTCCTCGCTGGATATTTCGCCCAGCGATGGGAATTCCTTCGTGTACTAAAGGAACGCCGGCCGGGGTTTGCGAGAATTACGAAGCATATCGAAATTCCCCGGCTCGAGTACCTCCTGCCGGTACTCGTTGCTGTCGCCGTTTTGTTGGTGTTCTTCTTCCTGCAGAAAGATCTTGGACCTGCGCTTCTGATCTCCTGCGTGTTTCTCGCGCTGTATGCGGTAGCTCGCAATCGGGCTCTGCTTGCGGCCGGCGGCTTGGCGTTAATGCTCTGCGGATTTTTTGCCGGTTACCTTCTGAAGTATCCGAATACCGTACATCAGCGAGTGGACATGTGGCTTTCACCCTGGGACAACCACGTTCGCGGTGGTGAGCAGGTGGTGCACGCTCTATGGGCGATGTCGAGCGGGGGCGCGTTCGGCGCGGGCTTAGGCTTGGGCGATCCGGAGATCATGCCTGCGGCGCACACGGATCTGATCCTGGCGGTGCTTGGAGAAGAGTGGGGATGGGTTGGTTTTGCGGGTGTGTACATCCTGTACGCTGCGCTGATCTGGCTCGGACTCAGAATCGCGATGCGCGCCCGCGATGACTATGCGTTCTTCCTCGCCCTCGGCTTGACTCTGCTGATCGCGTTCAGCACGCTGCTCATTTCCGGCGGTGTGCTTGATCTGTCGCCTCTTTCCGGGGTTGTCACGCCATTCCTGAGCTACGGCGGGACTGCGATGATTGCGAATTTCGCCATCTTCGGAGTGCTTCTGTCGCTTTCGCACAACGAACAGACGAGCGATCACACCGAGCCTTTCCGCTTGCCGGTCCGACGGCTTGCGCAGGTTCTTGGATTATCTTGCTTTTGCCGTTGTCGCTAAGGCTGCATGGATTCAAATCATACGCGCCGACGCAACGACGGGTGCAGGCACCCTCACTCTACAAGCCGATGGCTTGCGGCGTTATCTTTACAATCCTCGTCTTACCGCGATTGCTCGGTCGATCCCGCGAGGCACGATTTACGATCGCAATGGCGTGCCCCTTGCAACCAGCGACATCGAAGTTCTGAAGCAGCACAATCTCGCTCAGAATATCGATCCCGATGATGCGCGTCACTATCCGTTTGGCGCGCCGATGGTGCACCTGCTCGGCGATACCCGCTCCAGGGCAAACTGGGGCGCTCGCAATAGCTCCTATGTCGAACGTGACTCCGCGGTCCGTCTCCAGGGCTATGACGATCGCGCGCGTGTGGTCGAAGTGCCCGACCCGAGTACAGGCAAACCCACTTACACGATCCGGCGCGATTTTCGCGAGTTGCTGCCGCTACTACGCCATCGCTACGAGCCCCAGCATCCGGACGTCGTCAAAGTGATGAACCGCGAGCGCGACGTCCACATGTCCATCGACTCGCGCCTGCAGATGAAGGCGGCTCAGATCCTGCAAGCACATTTGCAGCGACTCAAAAAACCGAAGGGAGCCGTCGTCGTAATGGACGCTGATTCGGGCGACCTTCTGGCGTCGGTGAGTTATCCATGGCCCGAACAGATGCCGCCCGCTCTCGGACCGGACGACGGAATCGATGAATTGCTCGACCGGGCGCGTTACGGACTCTACCCTCCCGGTTCCACTTTCAAAGTCGTAACCGCGGCGGCTGCTCTTCGCGCCGACCCGAATTCGCCATCCCTGACCTACGACTGCAAAGCGCTTCCTGACGGACGTGTCGGGAACTACGTCAAGGGTTGGGGGCGGCCGATTCGCGATGACATCGCCGACAGAGTCCCGCACGGCACCGTCAACATGAGCAAAGGAATTGCAGTATCGTGTAACGCATATTTCGCGCAGCTCGGCACATATAAAGTCGGTGCTGATGCGCTGCATGCCACCGCTGACCTTTTCGGGATTGCCGTTGCCAGTCCGAATACGCCCAAGAAGCTCAAAGACGCACTGCCGCAAGCTTCTTACGGGCAGGGCCAAGTCGTCGCAAGCCCGTTCCAACTCGCTAGAGTTGCCGCGACCATAGCCAATGACGGGAAGATGCCTTACGGTCGCTGGATTACCGACGATAGCAATCCACGTGTCGAACCGCCGCATGCAGTCCTGCAGCCGGAGTCAGCCCATACGCTTGCTCAGTTCATGAGAAATGTTGTCACCAGCGGTACGGGCCGTACGCTCGCCAAATCATCGGTGCAGATCGCGGGGAAAACAGGCACTGCCGAACTCGCGAAAGGCGCGTCGCACGCGTGGTTTATCGGTTTCGCTCCTTATGATTCTCCTGGCCGTCGAATCGCATTCGCGGTCCTGGTGGAAAATGGCCAATACGGCGGAACGGCTGCGGCTCCAATCGCCGGCGAGATCGTCACTGCCGCGTCGCAGCTAGGACTTTTCAACAATCCGCCGCCGGGGGCCAACCAATGAGTCTCTTTCGTGAGATCGAAAAGCGCATCGACGGACAGCTCAGAAAGATGTTCGCGTCCGAGAGCGCGACTGCACAGGGCAGGGAGCTCATCGAGATCCAGCGAGCCATCCTCGATGAATTGGAAGATCGTGCTCAACTATTGCCCAGGGCACGCCGCCGCTTTCCCTACAACGACCTCATAGTCCGCATTGCGGCAGCCGAGCCGGATCGGCGATCGGCAATTGCTCTTGTGTTCATCGAAGGCGACGCTTTGCAGAATGAGATCGCGACATATCTTCGCGGCGAAGATATCGAAGTCCCTTCCGATCTCCACGTAAAGGTCGAAGCTCTTGAAGACCCTCCCGCCAGAGATAGCCGCCAAAGGCTTCCACATTACTTACAGCACGCGCGAGCCGCGCAGCGCGGAATCGAAGCCGAATCCAACGGTACGGTTCACTGTCCTTCACGGCTCCGCGGCACAAGCTTCTTACGAAATCGCAAGGAGCCGTATTCAACTCGGCCGTCTATCAGAAGTCCTCGATGATCGTCGTCGTCCGGTTCGCCGCAACGATATAGCTTTTCTGGAATCTTCCGACAAACCTAATTCGACGATCTCTCGCGCCCACGCCCACATCGAGTTTGAGCCTTCGACAGGCGAGTATCGCCTCTTCGACGATGGAAGCACATACGGAACCAGCGTCGTTCACGACGGACGCCTGATCAACGTTCCCGCGGCGGGCGGCAGAGGAGTTCGGATCGATTCCGGTGACGAAATCTATCTCGGTCAGGCGCGAGTGCTGTTTGAAATCCCTTAGCTTCCGATAGACAATAGTTCCCATGAATCGCAGGTCTCTTCTGCTCGGAATGGGAGCAGCGCTCGTCAAACCCTCCTTTGCCCAGGAGCGGAAGCTCCGCATCATAGCCTTTGGCGCACATCCGGACGATTGCGATATCCGCGTGGGCGGCACGGCTGCGATGTGGTCGCAAATGGGACATGCCGTGAAATTTGTAGCCTGCACCAATGGCGACGCGGGGCATCCCGTAATGGGAGGCGCTCCCTTGGCGCGACGGCGCCGTGCCGAAGCGACCGAAGCCGGCCGTCGAATCGGTGTGACGTACGACATACTCGATATTCACGATGGCGAGTTGATGCCGACGCTTGACAATCGCAACCTGATCATTCAAAAGATCCGCGAATGGAATGCCGACCTCGTACTAAGCTCACGCCCTAACGACTATCATCCTGACCATCGCTACACAGGAGTCCTCGTTCAGGATGCCGCATACATGGTCGTCGTGCCTGCAGTATTGCCCAATACTCCACCGATCAAGCGGAATCCTGTCTTTCTTTACTACGAAGATCGATTCCAGAAGCCTACGCCCTTTCATCCCGACATCGTCGTCGATATCAGTTCGGTTTGGGACAAGAAAGTAGACGATATGGATGCTCACGAATCGCAGTTCTACGAATTCCAGACGAATGTGAACGCAAGCATCGAGGTTCCGACAGACAAAGCGGAACGCAAAAAGTGGCTCTCGAAGCGTCGTACACCGACGCCTACGGAGGCAATTCGCGCGGCCATGTCGAAGTGGTATGGACCCACCGTAGCCGCCAAGGATCCCCTCTACTACGAGGCGTTCGAGATCTGTGAATATGGCGCTCAGCCCGACGCCGCTCGGATTCGCGAATTATTTCCTATGCTTCCAAAGCAGGCGGGATAATATGAAAGCCTTCTTTCTTCTACTTACTACCGCGGCCACAGTGTTGGCGGCCGATGACTGGTTGAATGTCATCAAGCTGAAGGGCGGAACAGAACTACGCATCATCAGGGACGGGAGCAAGCAGCCATTCGTCGCGCAAATGGATCATGCCAGCGACGATAGTCTGTTTATCGCTACCAAGAAGGAACAGACAGTTATCCCCAAGGACGAGATCGAGCGCATTGATTATCGGCCCAAGGGTGGCAGCCGCATTGTCAAACAATCCGCTGTGACAAAGTCCGGTCCGGCAACCCGGCGCCCTTCTGAGCAGCGCGTTGGGGAAGGTGGACCTCCGGGTCCTTCTCATTCCGCATCAACCAATGTTTCGTTCGGCCCGAAGCCGGACTTCGAAACCATCTATCGCCGCAAGTGATCGCCCGGGCGATACACAGGAGGAGCAGGTCGCGTTTGGGCGGGCGGACTCTGGGTGGAACCCGAAATGGTCAATCCCGATAGCGACCTCTATCGTACTCACCCGGACTGGGTGATGAACTTTCCTAACCGTCCGCGGAGTGAATGCGGAATCAACTCGTTCTGAACCTCGCGCGCAATGACGTCAAAGAGCACATCTTCGCCGTGTTGGACAAGCTGGCAAGCGAAAACAATATCCGCTATTTCAAATGGGACATGAATCGTCCTTTCTCAGAACCCGGCTGGCCCGAGGCCGGCGCATCCGATCAAAAAAAGTTGTGGGTCGATTATGTTCGAAATCTCTACGACATCATCGATCGATTGCGCGCCAAACATCCCAAGCTCGAGGTTGAATCCTGCTCTGGAGGTGGTGGACGCATCGATCTCGGAATCTTACAGCGTACGATGAGGTTTGGACTTCCGATAATACCGAGGCCTTCGATCGGCTTCGCATTCAGGAAGGATTTTCGCAGATCTTTGCGCCGAAAGTTATGTCCGCATGGGTTACCGACGTGCCGAATATGAACGGCCGTAGCACTCTCCTGCAATATCGGTTTCTTGTTGCTATGCAAGGAGCGCTCGGCATTGGCGCGAACCTGAACAAGTGGACTGACCAGGATGCAGAATTCGCCGCTAGGATGATTGCGCTGTATAAGCGAATACGTCCCACCATTCAAACTGGAAATCTTTATCGCCTCTCATCTCCACGAACCAGCGATATCACTGCGAATGAATATGTCTCATCCGGACGGTAAGCAGACGGTATTGCTCGTATTCCGTCACTCACAGCAATACCGAACCGATGTACCCGCGATTCGGCTCCTAGCGCTTGATCCGAAAGCCGTCTATCGTCTAGAGTCCGTTGATGGGAAGCTTGTCAATAAAGCCGGTATGAGCGGCACATACCTGATGAGCCGCGGTCTGAACGTCAGTCTTCGTGGTGACTACGACAGCACGGCAGTAATTTTGGAGTGGATCCAATAATACATTACGGTCGCTTGTGACCGAAGAGCACGCCCAAGCGGGTTTTATATGTAAGCTGATTTCCTGATTCGGTCGCTGCCCACCCTACACCGATATTCCAGACGATGTTTTCAGTCAGGTGAATGTCAGCTCCCGGGAAAAACATATGTGCCTGTTCGCTTATCCCAAAGGGGTGAAACACGGGCCCGGTCGCGCCGTAATACTCCATCGACCAATCAATGAGTTTGTTCTGCGCGAAGCCCACACGTACCCCCGGTTCGAACTCCCATCCTTCAGCGCCGCCAGGACCCTTCAACGCCCGCGCGACAACGGGGTTGACATCGAATTGCCATCGACCGAGGACTTTCTCGATGATCGGCCGCAACTCTAGAGTTACTCCATTCTCCTCGTAGAGATACCGGGGAAGCCGACCTCGGCGCTGACGCTGATGTCAACCGGCAGCTTCCATGACCTTGGGATTGAGTAGCGGGGCCGAATGCGAGATCCGGCGTACTCCAAGAAGTCTCCACTGCCGGGTCGTTGAGCAAGAACCAGGTATCCCGCGAGTTCGAAGTTGTTAGTGATACCGTGCGTGAGCTCGTACGTAAGATGCGTTTGATGTTCGGTGGGCGCGACCCGGCCTTCATAATCTCGCGTCCCGTGCTGCACAAAATTCAGGTGCGTTTCGAGATTCCACATCCCTTTCGGCACGGTCTCGTATTCGTAAACCTGAATTTCAAACGTGTCCTGCGCGACCGCCGCGCAAGGAAGGAATGCGAGGATTGTTAGTTGGAATAGAAGGAAAATTTTTGAGCGCACTATGTCTCATATCTCACGAGACGTGCTTGACATACTCGGGAACTAAAACCGGTTAGCAATAAGCTCGCGTAGAAGCGGCAAGTTGTCGGCAGATTTGCCGGGCTGAACGCAGGCGATCGGAAGCCGGGAGGAGATCTTCCGATCCAACCCTGTAATTCGCGATCACGAACAAAACTTCGGAGCTGAGCCCTTCCAGGCATTCGCAGAGTTCATGCGCCGTAATCTCATGGTCTTCAAAAGCGGCAACAAGTTCCGTTACGCGCCTGCTCTCTGCGTTCGCCAAGGTAATCATAAGCTTCGATACTTGTATTTTACCGTACAATGAATAAAGTACAGCCGCATTAGCGTTAACTTTAACCGTTAAGGTTCTCTCCACTTGAGGTTGCCGGTCTGGCACGGGCGACGTGCCCTTGACAACGAATGCTACACGTTAGAGACTGCGTAATCAATGGCATACCTTAGATCTATCCTGTCGATCCTCGGCATCTGTACGTGTCTATTCGCGGCAGAGAAGCGGTCTGCAGGGTCAAAGTGGGCTGAGAATTACAATATTCCGCTCTGGGACGAGGGCAAGGTCCCGCTCGCGCAGGGGACCGGGCCGCTCGATAATCCCCTTCTGACCGTCTTCCTACCTTCCGAAGACAAGCGAAATGGAGGATCTGTGATCGTAGCTCCTGGTGGCTCGAACATCATGCTGATGTACGGAGCCGAAGGGATGGAAATCGCCGAACGATTCAACGATTGGGGATTCACCGCCTTCGTGCTTACGTATCGCTTGTCGCCTAAGTATGGAGAAGACGCGCGTGTGGAGGATGGCAAGCGAGCCATACAACTTGTGCGAGCGAGAGCCGGTGAATTCAAACTTGATACAGACCGTATAGGATTCGCTGGATTTTCCGCCGGTTCATCGCTAGCCCGATCGGTAGCAGCCGCCGCGGGTCCAGGCGATCCGAACGCGGCCGATCCAGTCTCACGAATGAATTCCCGGCCGGACTATCTCGTGATGGTCTACAGCGCAGGCAGGCCGACCCCAAACGAGCAGTTAAAGAATTTTCCTCCGACTTTCCTGCTGGCCGCCGCAGCCGATCGTGGAGCAGCCAACGGATCAGCGCAACTGTGGCTTGATATGAATCGTGCCGGAGCGACTGCGGAAATCCACATTTATCAAAAAGGCCGTCACGGATTCGGCGCGGCGTATACGAGTCCCGAGTTTAGCCCCTGGATGGATGCGCTTCGCCATTTCCTTGAAGTGGATGGATTCTTCGCGCGTTCCAAGACGGGAGAATCCAAGTAGAATGCGTCGTATCTAATTCTGACTGCCTTTCTTGCTGTTTTTTTGTCCGCTGCGCCGCCCTCGAAATCGACCGAGCCGCAGGTTGTCAATGACGGGTATGGCGATCTGGTCTTCGTGCCTGCGGGAGTCTTCCGCATGGGTGACAACTTTGGGGACGGCGAGTCTCGGGAGCGCCCGGTGCACGTGGTCGATGTCGATGCCTTCTATATCGGCAAGTTCGAAGTGACGAATGCCGACTGGCGTAGGTTCCGCGAAGATCCCGGTTATACGGATAGCAAATACTGGCCAAGCGGGCGCGTCGTTCCAAAGGATCAGATCCCTTACTGGACGCAGGCCCAAAATCAGGGGGTGGAACACCGAACAGCGACAATTATCCCGTCCTGGGTGTCAATTGGGACTCAGCTACGGCCTATTGCAACTGGCTGAGCGCGAAGACCGGCAAGAAGTATCGCCTACCGACCGAAGCCGAGTGGGAAAAGGCTGCGCGAGGCACAGACCAGCGCCGTTTTCCTTGGGGGAACAACATCGACCATTCCTACACGAATTACGTTGGAGCTCAAAAATTTGACACAGCTCAGATCGTTGGTTACTACGATGGCAGCAAGCGTGGGGAGCTCCAGACCCATAGCAATGCTTCTCCGTACGGCGCATATGACATGGCGGGCAATGTAATGGAATGGTGTCAGGATTGGTATAGTCGCGGCTACTACTCCGTCTCACCTAAAAAAAATCCGCAAGGGCCCGCCAGCGGCGCGTATCGAGTGATTCGCGGCGGAAGTTTCTTCATGGAGCCTCAGGATCTCCGAACTTATGCGAGATCAGCGGGCTGGCCGTCATTGCAGGCCTTTCGCATGCTCGGCTTCCGAGTTGCACGCGAGCCTTAGTCGTAACTGAGGAGGACGTGGTAAGCGGATGGGTGTAAAGTGTACTGACATGAGCGCCGCTGTCTCTCGTCGTGAATTGCTGGGCGGTTTCGGCTCGGCCTGGTTGGGGAATCGTCTGTATGCTGCGTCGGGTAAACCGATGCGCGGCATTTTCATCATCATGTCTACACCTTACACCGCTGCAAAGGCCGTCGACTTCGAAGACCTCGCGAGTGAGACGGAGTTTCTGCATAAATGCGGTGTACACGGTATGGTGTGGCCGCAGTTGGCGAGCGAATACGTCAAATTGACTACCGAGGAACGGATGCATGGAATGGAGGTGCTTGCGCGCGCTGCCAAGGGTAAGCGGCCGGCGCTCGTTCTTGGTGTCCAAGGGCCAAATGTGGAGTCCGCTCTGGCATATGCGCGTCACGCAGAAAAATTGGGAGCAGACGCGATTATCGCGATACCGCCGGCCGAGGCCAAAACACTGGATGATTTTCGCGAGTACTACCGAGCGCTCGCGAAATCTACGCAGCGTCCGCTCTTCATACAGACCACCGGCGGCGCGAAAGGCATTACGCCAGACGTGAGCTTTATTACTCAGCTCGCACACGAATCTCCGAATTGTGGTTACGTCAAAGAAGAATTCCAACCGGTGATCCCGAGGATGAAGCAGCTTTCAGCAGATCGTCCGGCAATCAAGCGTGTGTTTAGCGGCGGCGGCGGTCACGGCATGATGTACGAGATGCGCCTTGGATTCGACGGCACGATGCCCGGCGCTCCATATTCGGATATCTACGCGCAGATCTGGGACCTTTACCAGTCCGGGCAGGCGGCGAAGGCCCGCGACCTGTTCAGCAGACTTCTGTTGATGCTCGAGTGTGAGCAACAGATTCCCGGAACCCGTCAATACGTAATGAAAAAGCGTGGAGTTTTCAAGACTACGATCTCGAGGCAGCGCGAATTCGATCTTGACGCCAAGGCGATCGAGGAGATCGATTTTAACTTTGCAGCTTTGGCGCCCTATCTGCGTGCGTAGACTTTCGTCTTATGCCTTCGCCGCACGAAGCTGTCTATTGCGCCCCATCCCTTGTAGCACGCTGAATGATCTGCTGCCCGACCGCTTGACCGAGCGGCAACCCGATTTCGACGTCCTGCCGGGTATGAATACCTGCATTGAAGGTTGAGAAGCCCGCATCCGTGGCCTGTGCGGCCATCGTGTCCGCATCTGCGGGAAACAAGGAACCCATCACTACGCCAGCGCTTCCGGAGGCACAGGTATGTCCGGAAGGAAACCCCGGGTGTGCCGGATTCGAGAAGAGCGTTGTGATCGAAGAATCGACCACACCAAATACGCCTATCTCGAGCTACGGCCCTATTTGCATCCAGCGATAGGACGGCGCGACAATCCCACGCGGCTCGACACAGTACATCGTGAAATCTTCGAACATCAATGGGACATGAATCCCTAAGCGCGGCGCGCGCTTAGGAGGTACCTCCGATAGAATCCAGCCAGCTTCCGTGAGGATCCAGCCAAAGCGCAGCGCATTTGCGCCTTTACGCAATTCGATCCACGCAATAAAGGGAACGGGCCCTGATGTCCTCTTTAACAGAATCAGCGCAAAGAACATTGGGGGCCCGTCAGAAATGACGATCGAGCGGGATTCTTATCCCGCGCGATGTTTGATTATCCTTCTAGGCGCTGTCGTTAAAATCAGGGTGTGGCACGTGAACTGCAATAGTGCCAGTATGACGATCCGAGGTCGAAGTCGGGCCGCAACTCGTTGGATCTTCATAATTGCATCGCAATTGGCGCCGCTTTTATTGCTGGAATCATGTAAGAATGACCGAGCCGCAAGCGCGGAAACAGAATCTCAGGAGCTGGCCCAAAAGCGAGCAGTTTTCGGGAGCGCATCCGAACGCGACACCTCAAGAACAAACGGCTATTCGACTATTAATCCTCCGAAACTCGACGCGGACAAACCTACCCAACGTGCCACAGGTGTACAGGCCCACCGGCGAGCGATCACTCCTACAAGTCGGTCCGAACCGGCAGCATCCCAACGCTCGCGAATGCAGGATCCTGGCAGGTCGCATGCGCCTGATCCGAATGTCTCGGCCGCGGCGAACCATGGCGCAATGGAATCAACTGGGGAACGCTACCTTCATTACGAACCACCTGGATCGCTCGTTGGTGACCCAGGAGAGCTTCCTTCCAAGCCGCAGATGCCCAGATCAAATTCCATTGAAAGCTTGGTTTATCGATGGGCCGACACTCTGCTGACCGGGAATCTTGGAGCGCACTTGAGTCTCTTCAGCCCGAAACTCGATCACTTCAACGGCGCAGCGAGCGTTTCACAGGAGGTCGTCAGGACCTTCAAAAGCACAATGCTTGCCGATTTGGCAGGAGTGCGACATTTTGAAATAGATGATCTCCGGTTGCGCCCTTCGGATGCCGGCTTAGCCTATGCAGAGTTTCGTATCGAGTCAGATGCTGTGAATAGCAAAATCAATGGTTCGTATCGGCTTGAATTGCGTGAGGTTGACGGTCAGTGGAAGATCTACGGAGAGGAGAAATTACAACCAATATCCCGCCGGAGTAGCCAATAGCAGGTAACGGTCCGCTAACAATCAAAGGAGATTGACCGCCCGCGCGCAGAGAATCGTGATTGTGCCGATCGAGATGATGCTTTGGGCCATCATCAACAATTTGGCCCACGGCGTAAGAGGCGCTACATCCGTCGGAGAAAACGCAGTGCTGGTGTTGAACGCGAGGAATAGATAATCCACGAAGCCCGGCTGCCACGGCCGATTGCTCCAATCCTTCATGTCGGCCGACATTTGCGGGAAGAAGAAAGCTCCGTCGGTGTGGGCGCCTCGCATTGCGCGCTTATGCGGACCCCCGGCGTCCAGCTTCCAATACCAGGAGGCGAAAACCAGGACGTTCGCAGCCCACAATGCGGCAGCAGACCGGAACAGTTCCGCCGGAGTGTCGCGATGCGCAGACAGACCCGCGATCAGCTTTCCTAAGGACCAAACCAAAGCTAAGGTAATCACGCCAGAAAGCGCCAATCTCAAGCGCTCCAGCGAAAGCTCGTAACCACCTTTCCGCAGGTGTATTCCGGCAACCACCAAAGAGAGCACCACTGCCAAAAGCAGCCAATTCGGACCCGGCGAAAGGCGCGGAGGGATCGCCAGATAGAGTACACCGACTGCAAGAAAGCTCACAATCGGCACCCAATGTGGATCGGCCGCGTGATTGCTTGTAGCCGGTTGCGTAGAAATGGGCATACAAGATGAGTATGCCAACTTGGATAAACTCGCGGGCAAGAAAGCACGGGTCCGGCGACGACTTCCGGACCCGCGTTCCCCTGTTTTAGCGCGTCGGGAACGACGCGCCACTCCCACCAGGAGACTCGATGCGTTATTAGAGATAACGCGGAGAAGCTGCCAAAACTATGATCGTTGGACTCCGATTCGGAGTTGTAGCGAATTTGTAAATTTCTTGTGAACGCTATGACCGTGCCAGCGGTATACGCAGGCAGAAAGAAGCTCCGCGATCTACCGGCTCCGACCAAAGGTCCCCGCCGTGAGCTAAGACGGTTTGCCGCGAGAGAGCGAGTCCGAGGCCCAATCCATTCTTCTTGCCTGCGGTGGCGAATGGTTCAAAAAGCTTGTGCCGCACCTGGGTAGGGATTCCGGGACCGGTGTCGGTGACGCGGACCACGGCGCAGCCGTTGTACTGGGTGGCCGAGATGTGGATACTTCCTCCCTCGCCGAGGGCCTCGAGCGAGTTTGTAAACAGGTTGAAGAACACGCGTTCCATCCGCGCCCGCTCGACGGAGGTTTCCAGCGTTTCGGGTATATCGAAGCTGATCTGCACATGCTGCGTTTCCGCCACTGGAAGAAGCGGCTCGCAGGCAGCGGCGACGAGATCCCGTACACTGCAGACCTCAGCCGATTCCGCTTTTCGGGATGTGTTCACCAAATCCTGCAGCAACTCCTGAATACGTCGCGAGGCGCGATAGATATTATTTGCCAGGCGCCTGACGGTCGGCGTCGGGAGTTCACCATCAACAAGCATCTCCGCGCCACCGTAAATAGCAGCAAGCGGATTTCGAAGATCATGAACGATCGAAGTCGAGAGCTGGCCGATGGTGGCCAAACGCTCCTGCTGGATCAATTCCTTTTGCGCTTTCTGAATGGATAGAGCACATCGAATTGAAACGTCATGGCCAGGCGGCCTAATTCGTCTTGCCGTTCTACGGGTACGCGGGAATCGTAATTATGCGCAGCCACGGCCGCGGCAGCCATATCCAGTCGCACGATCGGCTCGACGATTCGAAGCGTGAGCGCATAGCTGAGAAGTACACCTGCGCCTACGGCAACGAGCCAGATCAGGAAAAGGTTCTTGCGCAGCTCGGACAGATGTCTCTGCGCGAAGGCGAATGAACGTGCAATACGCAGTTCTCCCAGTTGCTTTCCATCGACAGCGATCAGAGGAGTCGCGAGCATTGCGTATTCCGCTTGCGGGGAAAGCAGGGGAGCACTCGCAAGCCGCGCCGTCGTTAAAGGATCGAGCGTGGAAACCAAAGGCTTGCCTTCGGAAGAGTAGATGAAGTCGCTGCCCGTGCTCTGCTTCAATTGCTGCGCGAGCGAGTGCGTCACCGGGTACCCAGCTACGAGCACGTTCAGCAGCGCCGGACCGTGCTGCGATTGGACATAGACCGGGGTAACAACGACTTGGTATAACTGCGCGGCATCCTTCATGAATCCGATTGCCTGCTTGGGAAACGAATCAGCGGCTGCGCGGACGATCGAGAGTTCCGGAATGCGAGTGTCGCCGCCGAGAGATGCGACCAGCGTGCCTTGCGGATCTGTGACCAGAAAGATCGCGTCATCGTGAGAAATCTTCGCCCACAACTCGCCCGCAGTATCGCGGATGGTGGCCTGATCGCGCGTGCTGAACGCAGCGCGAACGTCCGACATATTGCTGATCACTAGGGTTACCGAAGCAAGCATGTCGGAGCGGGATCGCCACAGCGATTCATACGCGCGCAGGCTCGCGCGTACTTCTTCTTCGAGGCCCTGTGAAGTTGTATGGACCGCATATCGCTGAACTAGCCATCCCGTGACACCGAACAGCACGGTGATTACGAGCGACGTGACGATAAGCGCCTTGGGCAGCAAGGATAATCGGGAAAACCAGGTGCTCTTCACTTCCTTGCTCCCGGGTAGAAAGAATCGTCGGTCACGGGCGGGTAATCCTTGCCGTATTTGTTCTTGTGCGGTAGTGGAAGATAACCGCTTTCGGATATGGAGAGCGCCGGAATCATGACCGCAGCTTCATGCACCGTCACACGCCGGGTTAGCGCGTCGAGCGTGGCAGGAGTGGCCCGCTCATGCATCACGTGCAAAGTATACTCGCCTGGCGGCACGTTGGCGATTTGAAATCGGCCGTCCTTGCGGGAAGTTGCGAAGTAGGGTGTGGAGAGCACTGCAATAACGGCGCTCATTGTCGGATGAATGTTGCAGAATACGCGCACTACTCCGGGCCGATCCAGCCGGACGGATTTCGATGTGCCCGGCGGGTAGAGGCCGATATCGAATACCTTGCCTTCGAAGTTTGAGAAAGCGTTATGAAATATAGGATCGTTGTTGGGAAAGTCAACGGTGGTTCCGGTGGTGACCACCAGAATATGGGGTGAGAAGGTTTTATTCTTCTGCAGGATTTGCGCATGCGCCGTGGGCCGCGGGAGTGCGGCAGGCCCAGCTATCGGCTCGAGCCATATCACGACGCCGGAAAAGTCCTTGCTCTTGGAATCTGTGAGGGAGACACGGCCGCTCACGGTTCCGGCAAAGGCTGGCAATCCAAGACTAAAACTGATAAGCCAGCGCAAGATCATAGTGATTGTTCAGCCGCCGGCCTGCGCCGATGTAGTTCGTCCGGACTTGCATCGTCTCGAATCCGAGGATCACATTGGGCGCGATTCGATATAGCGCATTTCCGGCATAGGCAAAGTTCTTGCCGATGGCATTGGCGCGAAGATCGCTGTCGCGATCGTCATGCTGGCCACCGTAGATATTGAAGGTGAGTCGAGGAGTGGCCGCATAGCTGAGCTGGGCCCAGCCGCCGAGGGAATGAACCGGAATCACCTGCCGGGCGCCAAAGATCGTGAAGCCCTGTCGAAGAGTACCGAGATTCGCGGTGTTCTCTCCCGCAAAGAACATTCCGGAGAAATCGAGTTTCGGTATCGGCGCTATGGACCAGTCGACACTATACATGCGGGAAGGTACGGAGATACCAGCCACGTGGGTCGTGCTCACATGAAATCCAGGGGCAATCTCGATGTGGCCGTCATTGAGAAATGCGGTATGCAAGGCGAAGCGACCTTCAAGCCCAGGCCTGACGCTTTCAAGGGTGGGCGCAAATTCAGTGGGTACGGCGGCGCTCTGCTCGGAAGTTTGGAATACGCCCACCTGCGCACGAAGGTCCGTTGTATTGTTGAAGCGGAAAGCGATGCTCGATCCTGGCCTGGGGCTGCCACAACCATGGATTGCCGGCGCCTGTCAGCGGAGAAACTCCGACCTGCGCAAGAGAGTTCGGTTCTCGCGGGAGACAAGATCGGTTTGTCCTGACCGACAAGAAGATTTGTCGATCCCCAATCAAGCTCGACGGTAGCGACCCTCAGGCGCATCAGCCGGCTGAGATTGTTACTTACAGCTCGCTCCACGCCGAAAGTCGAAACGGGATTGGCATAAAAATCCATGTAGAGGGAGCCATTCACCTGAGCGCCAAGAACGGTTGTGGGGCTGAGGAATTTGAATCCCAGAACGGTTTGCCGCAGTGTTCCTCCAGCAGTGCGCGGGGTTTGGTTTAGAGACGCGACGGTCGGATTATCCTGTGCTCCGCTGTAAGCGCCATTCCAGAAGGCGTTGAACAGCAACATGCCCGTGAGGGAAATCGGCAAACGCTGCGAGGCCTCAACCTTGGTTTGCGCGAGGTCCTGCGTGCGCTGTTCCAGGATCTCGAGACGCTCCTCAGCGGGTGGCCTAGTTTCGGTTGGTGGGCGTTCTTCAGGTGGCGGGGCGGGCGGCGCCTGTGATACGAGTTGCTGTCGTAAAGCCTGCACTTCCTGCATCAGCTCACGATTCTGCTGCTCGAGTTTATCCAGGCGCGCCAGCACAGCGGCGAGTCCCTGATCGGTTTGCGCCCAGCAGGGCGCGGAGATGAATAGCAATAACCAGGAGGTTTTACTTCGCATACAGCAAGTGCTCCAGGGTCCGGCGAACCGCGTTCGGGGAGAACGGTTTGGTGAAGTACGCATCCGCCCCCAGACGCCGCAGCCGAGTGGGTGTATCGAGATCAGTATCGCCGCTGATCACCACAATCGGTACCGCTGCAAATCGCGGCTCGGCGCGAAGCCTCTGAATTAACTCGTAACCATCGATGCGCGGCATATGCAAGTCGGTTACTACGGCCGCCAAGGACAGGTTGTCCATCAGGCGTAACGCCTCCTGCGCGGACGTCACCATACGCACATCGAAATCCGGTATTGCCGCCAGCGCAAGGGCGAGAGTATCTCCGCAAGTGTGCGTGTCATCCACGATAAGTATGGTACGAGGCATTGCATGGAACTTTCGATCACGGCAGGAAGCGATATCCGACGCCGTGCATTGTAAGGAAGTGACGCGGGCAATCCGGCTGCGGCTCCAGCTTTTGTCGAAGCCGAACCACATGCGCGTCTACCGTGCGGGTATTGGGAAACGACTCATAACCCCAAACAGAATTCAGAATGACGTCGCGAGTAAGCGGACGGTCCGGGTTCTGAAGAAAAAACGTCAGCAGATTGTATTCAGCCGGCGTGAGCTTCAACTCCATGCCGCGACGCGTGACAACACGCGCGCTCGAGATCGACCGTATTTTCTGAGAATGTAATGACCTGATGAGCTTCGGGGAGTGAGCGCCGCATCACGGCACGGATGCGGGCGAGCAATTCGCGTGTTCCGAAGGGTTTCACCACATAGTCGTCGGCGCCGATCTCGAGCAGAAGAACCTTATCGATCTCTTCGCCGATGGCGCTCAATACAATTATGGGTGTCGAGATGCGAGCGGCTCGTAATTGCTTGCAGACCTCAGTGCCGCTCATGGTGGGCAGCCGGAGATCGACGAGGATGAGATCGGGTTTTGTGGCCAAAGCACGTTCGAAACCCGCTTTCCCGTCGCTTTCCAGGATGGCGCGAAAGCCTTCCTGTTCCAGAAGAACTCCGATTGTGTCGCGAAGACTGTCGTCATCGTCGATGACAAGAATGGTACGCATGGTTCAGGCTCAAGGCAATTGTAGCCAAGAGCAAATGCGTGCGATGCCTGCGCCTGTTAAACAGACATCGCACGCCGGCCGCCCGACGACTATTGCCGCCGGACGGAAAGGGTCGAACCAGCCTGCGAGTCAACGCCTCCGACACTCGCGGTTACGGCTTGGTCGCCGTCCGCCACGGTAGCGGGGACCGTGACGTTGAATTGATAAAGGCCTGCTCCGGAGAGTCCGGCAAACGCGACGTTTGCCTGTACTCCGCCGATCATGATTCGCACGTTATTCGCGAGATTCGCGGCGCCAGAGAAAGCTTTTCCAGCGGAAACTGCCGGATTCGTAGGTCCGAAGCCGGTACCGAAAAGCAGGATCATTTCACCAGGCCTTGCCGGTCTCGTAGCGACAGAACTGCCGAGTAAACCTGTAGGCCCGAGAAACGTTCCATCCGGCGCGACGGCGGCCACATTCTTACTATCGAATTGGAAGCACGCCGGAGAGAACTGCTGCAGGTTGACCATTGCCGGCGCACTTTCACCAGCTGCGTTCTTTACGACAACGGCTACCATTCCAGTGCTTGCATCATCCGGAGCCTGAGCGTTGATCTGGCCGGGACTGATGAACGATATGGCTGCCGGCTTGCCATTGACAGTCACGCTCACTCCGTCAAGCGAAGTCGGCAGTACTCCGTTTACGATCTCATCGTCCCGCCATGTGCGAGTTACCCCCGCCAGGCTTTGGCCGTAAATGGTGATCCAGGACCCTGACACGATACCGGCTTTCGTATTCGCTGCGCTTGTTACACCTCCGCTCGAGATGGCCGGTTTCGCGTTGGAGGCGACGGTTGCTTTGGTCGAGTAAATGAAATCGCCCGTATTGTCGCCGCTGTTGTTGGCGGCGTTTCCGGCAACATAGAAATCGATACTGCCGACGTCGGTTGCGGGCGGGGTCCAGTTAAACTCAAAGGTCTGGGATCCAGTGGTGCCGGGCCGGGTTCCTTCCGACGTATGTGTGATCCACTCCAAAGTCCCACTGGTTCCGGCAAGATGGGTGTTCCCGTCCGACGGGCTGATATCGCCCCCGCCTTTGGTGGTATCGGATGCGAGCCGGGGGGACGCTTCAAATCCCCAGCGCTTTGCGTTTGGGTCTTCGATCTTGACGGTCACCTTCTGCGCTTTTCCCGGCGTGTACGTAGATCCGTCAGAGAACGTGATCGTCAACTTCCCGGGACCCGAATTTAGCGCGTTAGTCCGGTGGCAGTTCGTGCAAATGCCATCGCCTGGCGCGCCGGTGACACCCTGCGGCGCGCCCGCAGAACGTGCCAGCAGCGAGCTTGCGCCACCGAGCACTACCAATCCAGCGACGATGAGTTGGTTGCGAAGCTTCATTCCATAGCCCTCACTTATGTGGTGTAGTACTGACCGATGTTAAGGGTTGGAGTTCGGTAAAGTTGTTGGGCAGTTGTAAAAGAAATGTGAACGCTCATTTTCCGTTTTGTGAGATAAGATTGCGACGCTTTAATTGGGCATATCGCTCTGTTTCGGCTGTGGTCCAGGAGCAAATTGCCTTGCGATCTTCATCGGATAACCGCGCTTCTTTGTGCAATAGAAGATATTTCGAAAGAGGCATTCGTTCGCTCTTCACGTCCGCGCAGATGGCCGCGAGATATCCCATGGCAACGGCGGGGCGCTTGCCAGGGCCGGTCGCCCATTCAGAGAAGTTGAGCGCTCTGCGAGCTTTCGCAACGTCATTCACCATGCCCCACGAAAACGGTGGGACATAGCTGTACCATGGCCATTGCGTCTCATTAGAATGGCAATTCATGCAGGCGCGCTTCAGCACGCCATGGACACTGCCGGGAATGGCGGTACTGCTCTGGAGCGTGTGGGAAACAACAACTGCGGGGTTGATTCGCCTCGGGAAGGGCGCAACCTGCAATCCGCCTATCCCCAGCGCGCTTGCGAGTCCCACCAAAATTGCTCCTCGCCTTTTTAATCTCCACATGCCTAGAGCTTAGGCGGAGGGACCAATTGAAGTCGTTAGCGATTTGTCAAAAGAGTGTAAGTTGATTTAAAACCAAAACGGCCGACCCTTTGTGGGGTCGGCCGTCCATCCTTAGCGCTTGCGGGGATGTAATCGATTAGGTGCGGCGCTTCAGAGTCGGACGTTCGTCCTCCTCATCCTGCTTCTTTTGCTTTGTGTCCTTGTCTTCGATCGGCGAGGTGCTGCCGCCAGGAGCTTTCTTCAGTCTGGGGCGGTTGTCGTCCTTATCGTCGATCTTGCGGTGGTTCAGCAATTGACCGAGTCGGGCGCGCACGTCATTGAACTCAGAAGTGGTGACCACGTATTCCGGCTTCGCTGCCAGGATTTCCTGAATGTTCTTCTGCGAGTCCTTGATTCGATCGTCAGTCATAGGGTGAGAGGAGAAGACTTTCGCCATGGTACCCGGCTTCTTCTTTTCCATCGATTGAATCTTTTCGAAGAAGTCGACGAACGCTGTCGGATCGTATCCGGCCTTGTACATATATTGAAGGCCGAGTAAATCTGCTTCCTGTTCGAACGATCGCGAGAACTTCAGGAATCCAATCGGAACCAGGATGCTCGTCGCCTGCCGAATGCCGTAACCGGTCCAGCCTCCCATGAAGATCAATGGGATCGTCGCAAGGTTGATCACCTGCCCGCGGGTTGCCTGTCGTGTTCCGTGACGGGCAGCGATATGCGCAATCTCGTGCGCCATAACGCCGGCCAACTCGGATTCGTTATCCGCTTTGAGGATCAGTCCCGAGTTCACGAAGAAGAATCCGCCAGGCAGCGCCATCGCGTTAACCTCTTCTGCATCGAGCACTTTGATCGTTACCGGAACTTTCACGTCCGAGTTGCGGACGAGGTTCTGTCCGACGCGATTAACATATTCGGCGATAACGGGATCATCGATAATCTTTGCCTGACGCTCGATTTCCTGCGCGACCTGCTTGCCGAGTGCAATTTCCTTTTCGATTGAGTAGAAATTTACGCCCTTGCTGACGTCGCGTTCACCAATCGCGTCGGTGTCCTTCTTTTTATCTTTCTTCTTTTTGTTTTCAGCTTTTTCGGTCTTCTCAGTGTTATCCGCCTTTTCGGTGGCGGTTGTGCTCTCTTCCTTGGCGGCGAAACCTTGGACAGGCGCCATGACCAACATGAGCGCCGCCATCAGGCCGAAATGTGCGGATATGAGGCGTTTCATCCGTGAACTCCTTGACGAGCCATCTGCTGTCTCTACTATATGCCTGTTTGAGCCAGAATGGCAGCCCGAATGCATCTGTAACTTTAACGTATATTCGAGAAGATGGGTTACGAATCTTTCATGAGTCCCGTCTCCGACCTGTGGAAGGAGTACCGAGACCAGTTTCCCGTCACCGAAAACCTGGTCTACTTGAACCACGCTGCGGTTGCCCCACTTTGTCGTCCAGCGGCCAACGCAATGAGACATCTCGCGGACGACGCTCTTTTATACGGATCGTATCACTACGACAAATGGTTGGATGCGTACGACGGGCTACGAGTTGCGGCGGGTCGATTGATCGGCGCGAATCGCTCGGAGATTGCGATTGTAAAGAACACGTCCGAGGGAATTGCGACGGTTGCGATGGGCATTGACTGGAAGCCTGGTGACAAGATCGTTGCGTTTGAGAACGAGTTTCCTGCCAACTATTTTCCCTGGAAGCGTTTAGAGGCAAACGGCGTAAAGATCGAATGGCTTGGTTTTTCCGATCCTCTCGACCGGATCGATGAAGCGGTTCGGGGGGCTCGATTGCTGACGATCAGCTTTGTGCAATATCTGAGCGGGTATCGCGCCGATTTACAGGCGATCGGTGAGGTTTGCCACCGTCGCGGTGCGCTGTTCTTTGTCGATGCTATTCAGGGACTGGGCGCTTTTCCGGTCGATGTACATCGGTGCGGAATTCATAGCCTAGCGGCGGACGGCCATAAATGGCTTCTCGGCCCGGAAGGTTGCGGTATCTTGTATGTCCAACAAGATATTCAGGATCAGATTGAGCCGGTGGAGTTCGGTTGGACGAACGTCGCTAGATTCAATGAATACTCCTGCCACGATATGACGCTTCGCCCGAACGCTGGCCGATACGAATGTGGAACTTTAAATACTATCGGGATCTATGGATTACGGGCGTCTATTGAGTTTTTACTTGATGTTGGAGTGGAGCGGATTGCGGCTGCCGTCCAAGCGCTCGGTGACCATGCGGAGCACACAGTCAAGGAGCGGGGATACCGAACTATGCAAGCTCGGAATTCTGAGAACGGCGCCGGTATCGTGAGCTTTCAGCGCGACGGGATCGACAGCCGGTTGGTAGTGCATCAGCTCAAAAATGCCGGCTTTCTCGCTGCCCCTCGGCAGGGCTGGGTACGGCTTTCGCCGCACTTCTACATCAATCCGGAGGAAATGGACCGACTGGGAGAGGTCCTACCTTAGTTGGGTCATTTGTTCTGCGCAGCGACGGAATACGCGCGACAATTGCCTCCGCGGGGCGCGCGCCAGACCGAAGTTCGGGATACCGGCGCTTCTATCTCGGTGAGCAATTGCTCCAGGAAACGCGTGACATCGTCGACATCTTCGAGACTAAATAAGGCATCGGTTTGCGCTCGCGGGCCGACATTCACTGTGACACCGTTCGGCAGTGCGCGATACATCGTCTCGTCTGTGGCATCATCACCGAAGCAAATCGGCAACGCTCGTTCCAGGCCGAGCGTGCGCACAATGTACTTCACCGCAGAGCCCTTGTCCCAACCCAGACGGGGATAGATCTCGAGCGCAGCACGTCCGGAGCGGATTCCGAACATGTCTTCGCTCCCGAGCATGTGGCTGCGAACGGACGCGATTAGCTCGGGCCAACGATCGAAAGGCACGGCACGCATATGAACGGTCGCCGTCCACTGCTTGTTCTCGACCCACGCTTCTGGCCAAGTCTTAAGCTGGCGCTCCAGCTCGGCGCAAATGCGATTGAGGCGGTCACCGAACATAGTGGCCTGCGGGTGAACAAAATCGATGTCACGGCCGGCAATCTCGATCCCATGATTGCCACCGTAGATCGCGTCGATCCCGACTCGTGCTCTTACATCCTCGAGCTTGCGACCGCTGACGATCGCCAGAACGACGTGTGGAGAACGGCTGAGACGTCGAAGGGCGCATTCCGTGCGCGATGGCATCTGCACCAGGTCCGGCGTGCTTGCGATCGGGCACAGAGTGCCGTCGAAATCGGAGATTACGAACAGTGTATCCGCGTGGGAGATGGAGTCCCGCACATCGCAAAAGCGCAGTGGGCGTGTCATATAAAACCTACGTTTGTGGAGAAGGTCGCATCATCTCCAAAAGAGGCCGTGATTCGATCCGACATCTGTGAATTACCCGAGGGCGATTCGAGACGGAGGAGTTCCGTCAGGATCTTTCCCGCCCATCGGTAGACGTTATTTGACCGCACAGCGTGGCGCATACGACGCATCCTTTGCTGACGTTCCTCGGGGTTCATCAGAATTGCCGTATTCATAGCGGCAGCGATTTCATCCGGAGCGAACGGATTTACCAGCAGAGCGCAAGTCAGCTCGCGCGCAGATCCGGTGAAACTACTCAGAATGAGTACGCCATCTTCATCAAATCGGCTGGCGACGAATTCTTTCGCGACAAGATTCATCCCATCGTGGAGCGATGCGACTAGACAGAAGTCCGCCATTCGATGCAGGGCCATGAGCGCGGGCATATCGACATGCTCATGGATGAAGTGGATCGGCTGCCATGAACCTCGCCGCCACTTGTTGTTTATAGAGTCCACGCTTTCGAGGACTTCTGCATTCAGACGATCGTATTTCGGGATTGCGATGCGACTCGGAACTCCGACTTGTGCGAATACCAACTTGCCTACGTACTCGGGATGTTGCGTGAGGAGCACATCAACCGCTTGCAGCTTTTCCGGAATACCTTTTGTATAGTCGACCCTATCAATGCCGATGCCGAGGAACTCGAAAGATCCGAGCCGATCCGACCAGGTCTGCATTTCGCGATCAATCGAAATCGATTGCGCTTTCTGCGAGTGAGATTCGGCGTCAATACTGATAGGAAAAGGCCGCACGGTTGTGGTTTGACCATTTCGTTGCACCGTAAAGCGCTCACCGTCTACTAGGGCTTCGACATTGCTGTCGATCGTCTCAAGAAAATTCTGGCAGTGATAGCGAAGATGGAATCCGAGCAAATCGTTGCCGAGCATGCCATCAAGGATTTGGTCTCTCCATGGAAAGACACGAAAGGCTTCACGATTTGGCCACGGTATATGCCAAAACTGCGCAACGATCAGATTTGGATTACGATCTTTCAGCATGCGCGGCAAGAGTGCAAGGTGATAATCCTGAATGAATACAACCGCAGGCCGCCCTTTTGTTTCCTCGATCACTGCGTCAGCAAAGATCTGATTTGCGATGCGGTAGCTTTCCCATTGCGCCGCTTTAAAAGCCGGCCGCTCAAACGCGATATGACATAAGGGCCAGAGACCCTCATTCGAAAGACCGTTATAGTAGGACTCTTCTATATTCTTTGGAAGCCATACCCGCCGGAGTGAGTAGGAAGGATTTTCCGGCGGAACCTGCACGCGATCGAAGCTATCGACAGTCACGCGATCGGCGTTGCCGCCGCCATGCGCCACCCACACTCCACCGGAGGCGCGTAGAATCGGATCCAGCGCCGCAGCCATACCGCTCGCCGGTCGCTTGCACTCGATTTTTCCGCCGCTTTCCGTGTGAATGTAAGGCTCACGGTTCGAGACCACGACAAAGCGGTAGTCGCTGAACTCTGATGAAAGTAAACTGAATAGATCGTTCTTCGTCCAGATTGCCATTTTGTCCTTTCCGCCTTAATTTTCAACGTAGTACCAGCTTACCCTCCGTACTATGAAAAGGGTATCCTGTCGATGGAGTAGATACGGCGAAGATCCTGCCGTGTCAACGACTTAGCTTTTGCGTTTCACAGCTACGACGGCCGCGGGAACATTGACGAATGTAGTTCCTCTCCGAACGAAAATCCGAGGTTTTCGACGTATGCAGGCGAACGATTACGAGTTCGCCATGGAGGCCTAGCGAGCGGCATTGGGATATGATTTCGTGGCCGACTTTCTGCTAAGACTACGGCGCACGACCCGGTCTGTTGTGTGTCTACTCCTTGAACGGTATAGCGCACCGCTCCATCGAGCGCTACCATGGCGGTTGAGTCGCCATTGCGCGTACCGTTTTGTGCGGGCTCGGTCCGATGGAGCAGATCAACCATAACTCATCAAAACAGGAATCGGATGACTCCGCCATCCTGTCGATACGGGAAACGACGCGAAGCTTCCGATCGTGGCCGTTACTAGTACTTGCGTTCGGATGCGTGATCCTGCTGATGATCGGCGCGGACGTCGCTATGATCGAGCGTGCGAAGCGGTTGAATGCTTCCGTATCCGAGGTGAATGAGCGCTACCACAATAGCGCGCGCAGCTTAGAGCGGCTTCGTTCCGGAATTCATCTAAGCAGCCTGTTGCTTCGTGATTACCTGCTCGATCCGCGCGCAGAGCGTGTTGCGAAATATCGCAGTGACATGCTCGAGATGCGCGCTCAGACCGACGAACAACTCGAGAGCCTGTTGAAGCTGATGCCGCCGCGCGAGGGCGAAAAGCTGAAGGAGATGGGAGAACAGCTCGATGCTTACTGGGAGACCGTTGATCCGGTGTTCGAATGGACACCGCAAGAGAAGCAAGCCTTCAGCTTTGCTTTTCTTCGACATCGGGTAATTCCCAAGCGCGAGTCTGTGATGAATATCGCGTCCGACGTGGAAGCGTTCAACAATGCCGCCTTGCAGGAACAGCGAAACAGGATCGCCGAACAGGAGTCCGACTTCAACGCGTTTCTCAGACGGGTGGCGATGATCTCGCTGATTGCGGGCCTTGTCGTTGCATTTGTGAGTATATTTCGTGTGTCGCAACTGGAGTCGCGGGGAGAGCGGCAGCATGCCCGCGCCATGCAAGCAGAGAGGCAGATGAGACAACTGTCGCAGCAGCTTGTGCATGCTCAGGAAGAGGAACGCAGAGCCATATCGCGCGAGTTGCACGACGAGATTGGCCAAATGCTGACTGGCTTACGAATGGAGTTTCGCAGTCTGGCGAAGATGCATCATGTTTCCCCTGACCAATTCCAGTCGCGGATCGAGCAAGGGAAGGGCCTGCTGGACCAGGCTCTTCAGTCGGTCCGCGATATTGCCATGGGGTTGCGACCTTCGATGTTGGACGATTTAGGACTCGAGGCCGCGCTGCAGTGGCAGGTCCGTGATTTTTCCAGGCGGCACGAAATACCTGTGAATATTACCGTGAAGACCTCGCTGGCGGATTTGCCGGAGAGCGATAAGACGAACCTCTATCGAATTGTGCAGGAGGCGTTGACAAATTGCGCCCGACACTCAAACGCAAAATCGATCGCGATCTTGATCGAACGAGAAAATGGCAATCTGCGTCTGACGATTCGCGATGACGGTATCGGCTTTCGACCGGGCACGAATGGAAAGGGACTCGGATTAGTCGGCATTCAGGAGCGTGCGCGAGAGATGGGCGGATCAATGACAATCGAGTCGAATTCGCGCGGTACAGCATTGACAATAACGATGCCGGCTGAACGGAGCGCGGCACTTGTTTGAAACACGTGTACTTCTTGCGGACGATCACGGTATTGTACGCAAAGGCTTGAAATTCGTTTTGGAATCGCAACCGGGGATGGTTGTCGTGGCGGAAGCGGCTAATGGCCGCGAAGCGGTTCGTCTTTGCGAGGAATTCAAGCCGGATATCGCGATTTTGGATGTTGCAATGCCGCAGCTCAACGGTATTGAAGCGGTATCTCTCATTGCGAAGGCGAGTCCGCAAACGCGATGCCTGATTTTGAGCATGCATACCGATGAGACCTACATCCTTCGCGCTCTTTCTGCCGGAGCTCGGGGATACATTTTGAAAGACGCCGTGGAGGATGAGATTTTACCCGCCACGCGAGCGGTGTTGCAGGGCAAATCGTACTTCAGTCCGGCAATCGGAAAGACTCTCCTGGAAGATCACATCCGGTACTTGCGGCAGCGCGGGCTTGAGGATTCTTACGATCTGTTGACCGATCGTGAGAAAGAAATCCTGCAACTTCTGGCTGAGGGGCGATCGAATAAGGACGTTGCGAACTTACTCGGCCTCAGCGTTACCACGGTTGAGACGCATCGTACGAACATGATGCAGAAACTCGGATTGCATAGCGCGGCCGAAATCGTGCTCTACGCAGTCCGAAAGCGCATAATTTCGTGAATCTACTGCCAATACAGGATAGCTTTCGTTTGAAATAAGCGTTTCAATAGGGATGAGGCTGCTGGAATCGCCTCCCGCGTTATCTACCTCCTTCTTGGCTTGTCTTGGGTTCGCGATTCCAGCTTCCCACCCCTGATCGCTGTATTGCGCCAGCATGCCCTTATGGGCAACCCTGTTGATGAAAAGGCCTCTCATCCCAAACAATGCGGTCGGTAGACACCAAAAAAAGGTATATTGCGTACACACTGAACATTTTGGGCATTCGCGTTTTCAGCGGGTGGTGCCAGTTGATCGCCAGACACGGTGAAGAATGGGTTGAAATCGGTGTGCAGAGAATGTTGCCGCTCGATCTTTCCGCTGCGGCAAATGGAATCAATTCCGATCCGGTGTTACTAACGATCATGCAGTACCAATCGGAATGTCCAGAGGATGGCCTTCTGGATTTGGTTCAAGGCAAAAAAAGTTTGTCAGACGTCTTAGGCGCGAGTTAAATAAGTCCTGCCTATCTTGTCCGAAGCATCCAAATGAAAAAAGGACCGCCCAACATGGCGGTGATAACACCCACCGGAATTTCTGCGGGCGCGAGCGCCATGCGAGAGACCGTGTCGCAAATGGCAAGAAACGCAGATCCCAGCAGAAACGATGTCGGAGCTAAGCTTCGATGATCCGCGCCGAACGCGAGGCGGAGCGCGTGAGGCACAATCAAACCCACAAAACCAATCGGGCCGGTCAACGCATTTACAGCGCCTGTGAGAATCGACCCGATCAGATAACCTTCCAACAACATGCGTCCCGTGTTGACGCCTCTGGCTGCAGCCCACTCATCTCCGACAGCAATTAGATTCCAGTCGCGCGCTTTCAGGAACGAATAAATCGTGAGGGAGAACACGGCCAGCGCGAGCCACGCCAGCGATTGCATCGATACTGATTCGATGCCGCCCATCAGCCACCGACTGATTGCAAAAGATTGCCCGAAAGTTGCGAAATTATGTAAGAACATGATCGCAGCCATGCAAATGCTGTTGACCGTAATGCCGGTCAGCAGTAGGGTGAAAGGGGACAATCCTCGGCGGTTGGTGGCAGCGCCAAGGACGATCATCAGGGTTAATCCGGCTCCTGCGATCGAACACAGCCACACTGATTCGATGCGCGCACAGATTGCAACCACTGCCCCGAGTGAAGCGCCTGCCGAGACTCCCAGGGTGTAAGGTGTTGCTAATGCATCGCGCAGCAGAGCTTGGAACAACACACCCGAGAGCGCAAGAGCGCCGCCGGCGAGCATCGATAGCAGCACGCGAGGCAATCGGATTTCGAAAAGGATCGCGTAATCGGGCATTTCACCGGCCCAGGCTTTTTGGTAGCTGATGTGCGCGGAACCCACCAACGGTAGGATGAGTGCGCAAAGAATCGCAATGGCGGCGCAGATCGAAATCAGGCCCCAGAGCCGCTTAGCCTCCATACTGAATCCAATGGCGGCCGGCAGGACCAGGAACGATGCGCGCGTCGATCCGGAAAACATCCTTCAAGGTTTGGGTATCGAGCACTCGGCTCGGCGATCCATCCGCTACCAGTTCGCCCTTGCGAAGCAGCACTATACGGCCCGCGTATGCCGCCGCCAGATTGAGATCATGCGTAACCGCAACAACGAGCACGCCACTCTCGCAAAGGTTTCGCAGCAGTCGATACAAGCTGATTTGATGTTCGATGTCGAGGAACGCCGCGGGTTCATCAAGGAGCAGCGCGGATGGCATTTGCGCAAGAGCTGAGGCGAGGACGACGCGCTGTTTCTCTCCGCCGCTGAGTGTACGAAAGTCACGGTTTCGAAATTCTGTCGTGCCAGTGAGCGCCATCACCCGCTGCACCTGATAGCGGTCTTCATCCGACTCGAAAAGCGAGTTCGCGAAGGGCGCCCGGCCCATTAACACGACCTGTTCTACAGTGAATGGAAAGTCGATGCGTACACTCTGCGGGACAATGGATACTTCGCGCGCGAACGCTTTACGTTCCCATCTGCGAACTTCTTTGCCGCGGTATAAGCATGATCCCAAGTAGCCACTGCGTAAGCCAGACATTGCTCCGAGCAACGTCGATTTTCCGGCCCCGTTCGGCCCGGCGATGGCGATGAACTCTCCGCCGCCGAGATCGCAGCATACGTTTGAGAGCACCTCTTTGTCGTCATATCGCATGCCGAGGCCTCTCAATTCGAAGGCTCGCGTCACGGATAAAGCTCCGGATGGAAGAGGCGGGCCAGTTCGCGCGCCAAGTCAATCACGCGAGGCCCGGGATGAACGTAAAGATCCGAGGCCACGATATGGACTCGATGATTCTTCACGGCCGGCAGGCTCGGGTACTTGCTCCAGAGCGCCACTTCAGATACCTTTTGCGCTTCCGTCAGGCCGGCAGCATCCGGATGTTCACCCATATCGATAATCACTTCGGGTTTACGAGCAAGTATCTCTTCGTGAATCACTTTGGGATATGCTACCGCCGAGTCCTCGAAGATGTTCCGGCCTCCGGCGACAGCCATCACTTCGGTGAGATAAGATCGGCTACCGGCCGCAATGAGACCTTCGAGTGCTCCGGGTGTTCTACCGACGATGAACATCACGCGGGTCGGTGGCCGCCCGCCAACGCGTTTCCTTATTGCGTCTAATTCGCGGTTGATGCTCGTGATCAGCTGAACGGCCCGAGTTTGCGTATCCGTCGCTGCGCCGATTGCAGTGATCGCCTTGGCAATTCCATCCAGTGAATCGAGATGTACCAGCACGGTCTGGAGGCGCATCGCTTTGAATCGCGCATCGTCGTGAATACCTGTCTTTTGCACTATGACCAGGTCGGGGCGTGTTTCGAGAATGGCCTCCATATTAGGTGTCATCCACGTGCCGATCCGTTGGATTTTGCGCGCTTCCGGAGGGTAGTTGCAGTAGTCGGTCACACCGACGACTTTAGGACCGAGTCCAAGCGCGAACAGGATTTCGGTGATGCTCGGGCCCGTCGACACAATACGCTGCGGGGCCGCGATCGTGCTCAAGCAAAGACAGAGCAGCAGAATCAATCGCATGGGAAGGCTCTCCAAAGCGCAAGCAGCCTATCGTTGTCTTCGTGTGTGCGGATGGCGAATCGTACTGCCTGGCCCTCCACACCTGGCCATCCGGAGCAATCGCGAATTAAGACCTTGTGTTCGTGCATATAGCTGCAGAGCGTGGCTGCGCTGTAGTCTAGTTGCGCGAAATAGTAATTCGCGTGGGTTGGCGTTAGACGGATGCCCGGAATGGTCTTGTAAAGATCCCAGAGACGCGCACGTTCGGCGACAACAAATTCGAGTGTCCTTCGGTGATGATCCTTAGCGCCGATCGCAGCAATCGCAGCCGCTTCTGCAAGTACGTTTACCTGCCACGGCTCGCGTCTCTCACGCCACTGCTTGACAAGATCTCCGGGCGCAACGAGTGCTCCGATGCGCAAACCGGGCAGCGCGTTAAACTTTGTTAGTGATCGAAGTACGATGCAGCCGTCGTGCATCCGTGTGGGTAGATCCGTGAACTCGATGAAGGATTCGTCGACAAGGATAGGTCCTGAGTGGGCCGGCGGCATCGAAGCAGCCCCGGTCGGATTCACTGGATTGGTCGTGACCAGGAGCCCGTTTCCGCCGGGCGTGTTCAGTCGAGCATTTGGATACGCTCGATGGAATTCCGAGAATACGGGTGTAAGGAGTGTAGCTTCGATCGGCCATGTCCGCGCAAGAAAGTGAATCAGTTCTGTTGCGCCGTTACCGAGCAGGATACGGTCGGGATCGACATTCCATGCTGCGGCTAGTACGTATTGCAATCGATCGGCATAGCGATCAGGATAATGGACAATCCGATCGAGCGCATCCCTGATCGCTTGCTTAACAGCTTCGGCTGGACCGAGAGGATTGATGCTTGCGCTGAAGTCGAGGACGTCGTGCCAGTCGCAGTCCAGCAATCTAGCCGCCTCGAACACGTTACCTCCGTGGGTTACAACCATAGCCACAACTCCGCCGACCATTAATAGAGATGAAGAGTATAGAAGTCGGCGCGTATCGCGGAAAGCATCGACATCCAGCGGCCGGAGGGCATCGCCCAGAAATCGTTTCACGCTGCGGGCTCCGCGGTAGTAATTCACTCCTCCAAGCTGCACGCCAATTGCTCCGGCGAAAGCGGCTTCAGGCCAACCCGCGTTCGGGCTCGGCTGGAAACTGGCATCCCGCAGCGTGACGCGCATGGAATGTACGGTGCTCATTCCGAGAAATCCGGCCGCGATCCAAACCAACAGCGCGCTCAGCCGTGCTGGAATGAAATTCAAGACATCATCGAATCTCGCCGAGGCCCAACCCAGATCGCGATATGTTTCGTTCTTGTGCCCCACCATGGAATCCAGCGTGTTCGCCGCTTTGTAAGCCGCCATTCCCATTGGTCCCAATAGCGCCAGGTAGAACAGAGGCGCGATGACTCCATCGCTCACGTTCTCGGCGACGGTTTCTATGACGGCGCGCATAATTTCCGAGGCGTTCAGGCTAGCCGTATCCCGACCGACGATCATCGCCAGACGTGCACGCGCCTCATCGAGCTTACCTCCTTCGAGCGTGTCCACGACACGCTTCGACTCAATATCAAGGCTACGTAGTGCAAGTAAAGAGTAGACCCAATATATGTTGGCCCAAGGCAGCGTAAACCACACGATTACACTTGATACGGTTACGACAGATGCGCAGAGAAGAACCCCGGCGATGCGCAAAGGAATTCCACTGCGTCGCAAGAGCATCTCTATTTTTGATGTCAGCCAACCGATTGCGCGCACAGGATGCGGCAGAACGTGCGGATCCCCGATTACCACGTCCAACGCGACTCCAGCCAGCAACTCCCAACGCGTCACAGGTACAGATCCTCGAAAAGTTTGATGTTCGCACTGGATGCGAACCAGGAGGCGAGTTGATCGTAAGGTAAAGCGCGCTTCTCCCCTTGTATTCCGAAGATACTCAGGACAGCATCGCAGCGGAGCGCATCGTGCAGATACGTCCCAAAGCAGCGGCCGCTCCGTATGCCTTCAGGATTGCCATCGACACTTGCGAATGGCTCGCATGGGTACGGCGCATTCGTAACGCCCATGTGAATTTCATAGGCATCGAACGATATACCATCAATCTCGGCTCGGACCGGACGAACCGTTTTTTCGGGCTGCATCGTGGTTGTGACCGGCAACAACCCCAGGCCGCGTACGCCATCGACGGATTCTCCTAGCATCTGATAGCCCCCACAAACACCGATGATTGTGGCGCCCGCCGCATGCTGCCGGATGACCCAGCGGTCGAGCCCGACAGCGCGTAGCCACTCGAGATCGCCGATCGTGTTCTTCGTGCCGGGAAGGATGACAAGATCGTAAAGGGTGCGCTCGGGTTTCGCAATTAGCTTTGCGTTAGCGATGCGATCGAATTCGGTGAAGTTGGATATTCGCGGAAAACGCACTATTGCGACGGAGCCGTCGCTGCGAGAGGCATCCAGGGAAACGCCGTCTTCTTCGTCGAGCGCAATATCGAAAACAAAGGGAAAGACCCCGAGGCATGGGCGCTCGGTCTTCTGCTCCAGGAATTGAATACCATCGCGGAACAACTCCGGATCTCCACGAAACCGGTTGATGGCAAATGATCGAACGAGTGCCCGCTCGCTGTCAGTAAGCAGCGACATGGTTCCGACAATCGAAGCGAAAACACCTCCACGATCGATATCGGAGATCAGCAGGGCGTGTGCGCCTACGCGTTCAGCCAGGCCGAAATTGACCAGGTCGCGCGATTTCAGGTTGACCTCGGCGACGCTGCCGGCGCCCTCGATCACGATGAAGTCGTGACGGGCTGCAAGACGCTCGTAGGCGTCGAGCACTTGCTGTAGCAATTCCGGGAAATGCTGGTAATACGCAGATGCGCTGAGATCCTGCCAGACCCGGCCATTGACGATAACCTGCGATCCCGTTTCAGAGTGCGGCTTCATCAGTATGGGATTCATGTCGGTTTCCGGCTCGAGGCCGCACGCTTCAGCTTGCGCGATCTGGGCGCGGCCGATCTCTCCATATAAAGCTCTCGACCCGTTCACCGATATTCGGCACGGACCGGAGTTATTCGACATGTTCTGCGCTTTGAAAGGAGCTACACGGATTCCCCGGTTTCGAAGATGGCGACAGATTGCGGCCGTGAACCAGCTTTTGCCGGCATGCGAGCCAGTGCCGCCGACAAACAGCGCACGTGCGCTCACGGGCGCTCCGTCGCTGGAAGATTGAGAGCTATTTGATCCGTTCGCATTGAGACGTTCTCCCTCGGAACGTGGCTCGCCACGCGAAACCGGTCTCCTGACTTACGGCTGGGCTGTTCCTCGAACGGTCTTCCCGCCCGTTTCCGGGTAGTGGCCGTACGATCCCGATGCGTTGCCGATCACAGTTGCGGGGCAGTGGCGGAATTTCACCGCCTTCCCGTGCATTTCGCGCGCTTGGTTCAGAATATCACCGCCATATGACGTACTCGATAAGATGGAAGTATCTGTATGCCCGGATGTTTGCAAGGAACCTGCCTCGCGCTGCTTTCGATGGCTATCACGGCGGCGGGAGCCGAGATCCAATTCAATCGAGATATCCGGCCAATACTGTCCGATCGATGCTACGCCTGCCATGGTCCGGACAAGGGTAACCGAAAAGCCGGACTGCGTCTCGATATCGAAGCCGAAGCGAAAGCGTCGCTTCGCGGAGGTAGACACGCGATTGTGCCTGGTGATCCTGCCAAGAGTGAGATCTACAAACGAGTCACCAGCACAAATAACGCACTACGGATGCCGCCCGCGTTTCTGGGTCATGACGCGGTACCCGCACGCGAGATCGAGTTACTGCGCCTTTGGATCGAGCAAGGAGCGAGATATCAGCCGCACTGGGCATTCATTCCGCCACGGAAAGCTTCTCGCCCGAAAGTTAAAGATACTGCCTGGCCTCGCAACGACATCGATTATTTCGTTCTGAGTCGCTTGGAGCGCGAGCAGCTGCGCCCATCGCGGCAGGCAGACAAAGGTACCCTGTTGCGTCGCGTGACCTTGGATTTGACGGGCCTGCCCGCCTCCCCTGAAGACATTGAGGCGTTTGTTCGCGACGATTCTCCGAATGCCTACGAGAAGGTGATTGATCGGCTGCTTGCATCACCTCGGTATGGGGAGCGCATGGCGATTCGATGGTTGGAAGCCGCTCGATATGCAGATACGAACGGCTACCAGACTGATGGCCCGCGCACGATGTGGCCGTGGCGCGACTGGGTAATCGACGCGTTCCAGCGCGATATGCCGTTCGATCAGTTCACAATTGAGCAAATCGCGGGAGACTTGCTTCCGAATGCCACGTTGTCACAAAAGGTCGCGACAGCGTTCAATCGGAATCATCGGACGAGCGCCGAGGGCGGTATCGTCGATGAGGAATTTCGCGTCGAGTATGTCGCGGACCGCGCGGAGACGACCAGCACAGTGTGGCTCGGGCTCACTGTGGGCTGCGCGCGCTGCCACGACCATAAGTTTGATCCGATTACGCAGAAGGATTATTACTCGCTGTTCGCATTTTTCAACAACGTTCCGGAACGTGGCTTTGTTTGGAATTTCGGCAATGAAGATCCGGTGGTTAAAACGCCATCGCCCGAACAACAAGCGAAGCTCGACACATTCGACAAGCAGATAGATGGATATGAGGCGCAACTGCAGCGGCTACAGCCGAAGGTCGACCGCGCGCAGTCGAAGTGGGAACGCAAGATTGCAAAAAAAGAATTGCAGTGGACCGTTACGGACGGGCAGAAGCTAGCGATTCCGCTCCCAGGCCCGGCGCAGCAATTCGATGGCGCTTCTTTCTTCGATGCCGGCCTAAGCGGCCCTGCGTTCGATTATCGAGATCCGTTCACGATATCGGCGTGGATCAAACCCGAGACATCGACCGGAGCTATCTTCTCGCGTGGAGAAGATTACGTGGAAGGTCAGCAGCATGGTCTTTACCTGATGGATGGCAAGCTGCGTCTTCATGTGACGTTTCGTTGGACGGATCTTGCCATGCGCGTGGAGACTGTGAATCCGGTGCCTCTCAATAAATGGAGTCACGTGGCTGTCTCTTACGATGGCGGAAAACGAGCGGCAGGCGTGCGGATGTATGTCGACGGCCAACGACAAGAACTGAAAGTACTCTTTGACCAGCTGCTGTGGCCTATTGACACA
Source organism: Bryobacteraceae bacterium (assembly GCA_963833675.1). GTDB lineage: Bacteria > Acidobacteriota > Terriglobia > Bryobacterales > Bryobacteraceae > DASQDN01. Next base: position 35,381 of record CAWHYW010000003.1, read on the forward strand.
AAGAAGCACCCCTGGAGGGTGGGCGCGGGCGGCGGTTTGCGATTTAAGGGGGCGATCGATGATGTCCGGGTATACGCGCGTGTCCTGTCGCCCGAAGAAGTTGGGGCAATAACTGTGCGCGACTCGATCAATTCGCTAGCTCAGATGACGCCGGCGTCTCGTACACCTGCGCAGAAAGATAAGCTGCGCTTGTGCTTCTTAGAAATCGGTGCGCCTGCCGATGTAAGGACAACGATGGCGTCCTTGCGAACCACGAGCGAGGATCGCAGCAAGTTTCTGGCTTCGATACCGTCCGTTATGGTAATGCAGGACGCCGAGGAAAAGCGGCCTGCTTATCTGTTAAAGCGGGGCGCTTACGATGCGCACGGAGAAGAAGTTAGCGCAAACGTTCCGGCGTTCTTAAATCCTATGCGGCCTGAGTGGCCTAAGAACAGGCTCGGGCTAGCTCGCTGGCTCGTAGATCGTGATAATCCGCTGACCGCACGGGCGACTGTGAACCGGTTTTGGGCAATGCTGTTTGGAATCGGCCTGGTCAAGACTGTGGAAGATTTCGGCTCGCAGGGCGAGTGGCCGATCCACCAGGATCTGCTTGATTGGTTAGCTGTCGATTTCATGGACTCGGGTTGGAGCATCAAGCACACTCTGAAGACCATTGTGATGAGCGCAGCGTACCAGCAATCATCGAAGGTGTCCCCGGACATACTGCAGCGAGACCCCGAAAACCGGCTCCTGGCGCGCGGACCACGGTTCCGATTGCCGGCAGAAATGATTCGCGATCAGGCTCTGGCAGCATCCGGTCTGTTGGTGGAGAAGGTCGGGGGACCACCGGTGAAGCCGTATCAGCCGGCGGGGTTATGGCAGGAACTTCAGGGCGGGGAAGGTTATAAGGAAGATAGCGGAGAAGGGTTGTATCGACGCAGTTTGTATTCATATTGGCGTCGAACCGTCGCGCCGCCAAACATGATCACGTTCGATTCGCCGACCCGGGAGACGTGCGTAGTGCGTGAGAATCGAACGAACACGCCCTTGCAGGCGCTAGATCTCATGAACGATGTGGCTTACGTCGAGGCAGCGCGCAAACTTGCCGAACGGATGATCGGCGAAGGCGGGGCCGATGCGGAACATCGGATCGACCGCGGATTCTTGCTGGTTGCCGGTCGTCCCGCAAAGACTTCGGAAAAGGCCGCGCTAATGTCCGCGCTGGGAAAGTTCACCGCATCATATGCAGGCAATCCCAAGCAGGCCGAAACATTCCTGGCGCAGGGAAAATCTGAACGAAGATCGGACATCGCAGATCCCGAGCTTGCGGCCTATACCGGTGTGGCGAGCATTCTACTTAATCTGGATGAGGCGGTGACAAAGCAATGAATATGATCTCCCGGCGTCACTTTCTGGGGACCACCGCGCTTGCTGCGCTGATGAGCAAAGAAGCGAAGGCAGGGCGAGTCGGCGGACTGGAAGGTCTGCCGCATTTCGCGCCTAAGGCCAAGCGGATCATTTATCTGTTTCAATCGGGCGGCCCCTCTCAGATGGAGCTGTTCGACTACAAACCGCGCTTAACTGAATTTCAGGGTACCGATCTACCCGAGTCCATCCGCAAAGGCCAGCGCCTGACTGCAATGTCGGCAACACAGCACAGTTTCCCGGTCGTTCCTTCGAAGTTCAAATTCGCGCAACAGGGACAATCTGGAGCATGGGTGAGTGAACTCCTACCTCATACAGCGAAGATCGTGGATGACATTACGATCGTCAAATCGGTATATACGGAGGCTATCAATCACGATCCAGCGGTGACCTTTTTCCAGACGGGCGCACAGATTGCAGGCAGACCGAGCATGGGCTCGTGGGTGACATACGGTATTGGCTGCGAGACGGAAAACTTACCTGCATTCGTCGTGATGATTTCTCCGGGTCAGGGCGGAACCGGGCAGCCGCTTTATGACCGTCTCTGGGGCAGTGGTTTTTTGCCGACGCGCTTCCAGGGCGTAAAGTTCCGCTCCGTCGGCGATCCGGTGTTGTATCTATCGAACCCCCAGGGCTTTTCGGCCGAGAATCGCCGCGTGTACCTCGATGCGCTGAAATCGATTAATGAAGAGAATCTCGACGAGTACGGCGACCCGGAGATCTCAACGCGCATCGCGCAGTATGAGATGGCGTTTCGCATGCAGTCGTCGGTACCGGAATTGACTGACTTATCAAAGGAGCCGGCAAGCGTATTCGACCTCTACGGACCCGATGCGCGCAATCCGGGCACTTACGCCTACAACTGCCTGCTGGCGCGAAGACTTGCCGAACGTGGCGTGCGCTTCATCCAGCTCTACCATCGCGACTGGGACCATCACGGCAAGCTTCCCGAAGCATTGCCGAAGCGTTGCAAGGAGACCGACCAGCCTTCGGCGGCGTTGATTCAGGATTTGAAGCAGCGGGGAATGCTCGACGACACGCTGGTGGTTTGGGGTGGAGAGTTTGGCCGTACCGTGTACTGCCAAGGCAGACTTACCAAGGACGATTACGGGCGCGATCATCATCCGAGGTGTTTCACGATGTGGATGGCAGGAGGTGGCGTAAAGCGGGGACTTGTCCACGGGCAGACGGACGACTATTGCTATAACATCGTCGAACAGCCGGTACATGTTCACGACCTTCAGGCGACTTTACTTTATTGCCTCGGCATCGATCACCTGCGGCTGACGTACAAGTTTCAGGGCCGAAGCTTCCGCCTAACCGATGTGCATGGCGACGTGAAGAAAGAACTACTCGCCTAAAGAAGACATGTACTCGAGAAAACGTCGCGCGTAGCAGTCCAGCGTGGCTAGGTCGCCGCCGTGTAGCAGCGGCGAGCACATCTCGTACGCGATGCTGCCATCGAATCCACCCTCTTTGAGGGCTCGCAGGAACGACTGGTAATCGATAAAGCCCTCGCCCATCGGCACGGCTTGGGCGTAGGGTGTCTGCCGGTTATAGTTTACGAGCGCGGAATCGTATTTATATCTGGCCCGAAGCTGATAATCAGCGATAGTGGTGTGGACGGTCAACGGAGCCAGATGACGCGCGGCTGCGACCAAATCCTCTCCGTGCAGCGCAGGCGCCCAGGCATCGAACAGCGCGCGGCAGTTCGGTTCATTCACTGCCGTAATCAAATCGTGAAGGGATTGATACCCGACTCCGATGTCATGATGGTTTTGGACACCGATCGTCACACCGAAGTCAGCCGACCGGCGCGACGACTCCCGGAGCGAGTCGATAATCAGCCGCCACTGTCGTGTGAGATCGGCGGCCGGGCTCTCATAACCTGTGAAGACGCGCACGATCGATCCACCGAGATCGTTGGCAAGCCGCGCCAGTTCGGTGATGTAGTGGACCTGCATCTCCCGTTGTGGAATATCCGCGTGCTCGAGATCGGCCGTCAGATTACAGTATCCAGCTATGACGACGGTCATACCGTTCTGTTCGAGTTTTGATCGAAGCGCTTCTCTTTCTTTTTTGCCGTAATCCAGGATGGATACGTGAGGCCGCTTCGCCATCAGCATCACACCTCCGAAGCCAAGTTTCGCGGCCTTGGCGACGACTTCATCGACGGGGAGAAACGCCTGGCCCCACAGACCGGCGTAGCTGACGGAGTGCAGCAAGAGAGTAGTCATCGTATTTAGACTGCCACAATCAAAATGCCGGCTGACTATGTCCGATCAGTTCGAATTGAGGAATCGGAGAGGGCGTGCTCGAGTGGCAGGTGACAATTCCGACCAAGCCCGATCGTGACCTAAGCGTGATTTCGTGGAGACCGTCACGTCCAGTGAAATGGACTGTCCACTTATCGCTCTTGACCGCGCTTTTGTAACGGAAGCTGTCGAGAGAGAGGCGGCCGGTCTGCCGTCGAAGGAAGTAGTCGGCGGCCTGTACAACTCGGGCATAGCAACAACGTCCGCGATAGTTGTCGAGGTGAACATCGCCGCGCGAGTATGCGTTAACAATGAAGGGAACGTCGGCCGGGGTCACATGACCGTAGTAAATACCATGTGGAAAGCAAAGTAGATTCCCCGCGAATCGATCACCGCCGACATGCGAACATTCCCACGCCTGTTCCCCCACCACTTCGCGTACGGCCTTGTAGATGGGGATGCCGAATTTCGCGCAGCATTTGTCGTGATTGCCATGCGTGCAGACCAGGAACAAAGGTTCCTCGAACGGCCGCGCCCGCTCCATCAGTTGTGCGATATCCAAGCGATCAAGCTCGTCGCAGATGGAAAGTTCAGCGTAGAGAATTGAGGGCGATATCTCCGGCGTGTTTACGATGAAGCACCGCATTCGGTCTGACCGTCGATATGACTGCCGGATAAGAAGTGGCCGTAGGAATGGCTGCAGCTTTTGAAGATGCTCTAGGCGTTCCTTCACTGGAGTCGGCAGAGTGCTTTCGTTGATCGCGTCCGATCTCCATACCCCCGGATACTCGATGAGCAGCCAAGTGCGGACACGGGTGGCCGTGCCGAAAAGAAACTCCTGACGGTTGCGGGACTTCTCAGAGCAGAAGAACCGCTCAGTCATAGGACGACGATCAGTCCATTAATGGCTAATTCGCGAACAAAAGTACGTACCGTTTGCGGATCGATCTGTTGGATAGCTAGGTCCGCCATTGAAAGTGGCTGACCCGTGGCAAGCATCTCGATCAACTGAGACGCAGCCGAGGCAAATCGCCATCGCCGGCCTTGTGCAAATACGTGCACTTCGCCATTCGTCCCCTCTATGCGGGGCTTACGGGAATCACTCCATCGCACACGGAACGGTTGATCCTCCGGCGGCAGAACATCCGGCATTGCGCCCCACGGAAGATTCACACGACTTCTCGGCCGGCTTTTGGCGTCCCGCTCCGAGAGAAATTCCTGAATCAGGCCGGGTCGCCATTCCTGAAGAAGCAAATCGCGAAGGCGGTCAAGCAGGGAGTTCTGCTCGTCCGCGCAGCCGAATTGCGGCAGGTCTCTGCGCACATCCTCGCTCGCTTTGAGGCGATCGACGTACCAGGCAAGAAAATCGGCTCCGTTGGGATTATTCACGCCGACGGTCAAGTGCAAAGTGGGCTCATCCAAAGGTGTCGCCACATGCCACCAGCCGCGAGGAATATAGAGCAGATCGCCGTCTTCGAGCATGCCCTCCCACAGCGGAATATCAGGTTTGTCGACGGTCGGCTCGACATCGCGAGCGAGCGGATATTTCCGCGTCATGCCGTACACTTGCCACTGCTTGCGCCCCGCTACTTGGAGGATAAAGACGTCGTGATCGTCCCAGTGCAGATCGAAGCCATGTGACGTGCGCCATCCCGCATACGCATTCACTTGAATCCGGACCCGGAAAACACGTTCGAGCGATTCCGCAAGCTGAGTGATGGGAGCATGCAGCTCGTCGACTGCGTCAAGGACAAGGGTTGCGCCGTCACGCAATTGGGTCGTCAGATCGGCAGCACGGATTCGCGCTATCGGCTGATTTGGTCGCCTTCGATTTGCGTGATAGGAAAGGAAACTCTCCGCGGCGGATCGGCTTCCCTTCGCGTGTGAGCCGGATGCGAGGTGTATCCAGCCGGTGTTGTTCGAGAATTTGATTTAGCGCGGGCCAGGGAAGCAGATCGGAGAATTTCCCGCGAGCTCCTGGAACGTGCAGGTGTTGTCGGCCCCAGCACGTTCTCAGGAACTCCTCGGAATTGTATGGCGATAGCAAGCCGGTTAGGTCATGCGTCGCCATACAGGTTGAGATTAATCCTTGCCATCTGTGCCGTCTGAATCGGTTCCGTCGGAATCGGTACCGTCAGTGTCGTCGGCATCTCCATCCATGCCGTCGCTGTCCTTCGAGTCGGATTTATCGTCATCGGACTGCGCGGCGGCTCGGCGATGGCGCACATCATCAATGGGGTCTGAGCCTAACAGAAGCCCGGATTTAGGGGAGTCTTGATCGAGAGGGTTCTTCATGGTTTGACCTCGGTTCCATTGTAGGGGATACCCCTAGATGGGATTGATGATCCCCTCAGTTGTGGCCTTTCCGTTCCGAATGAAGATGACCACAACTGCTGTAGCGAGTAGCGGGATGAGGCTGGCAACGATCAGGATCGGCTCAAAAGAATATCTGTCCGAGACAACGCCAGTAAGATAGGTCGCCGCGATCGTGCCGATGCCTGCGCCAGTGCCACTTAATCCGCTGACTGATGCCACATTGCCTGTCTTGTACAGATCCGCAGGAAGAGCCAGGACGATAGTTGAGAACGCCGCATAGCAGAGTGTCGCCAGGGCGAAACAAATTACCAGCACTGCGAAGGAATGAAAGAAAACCGTCGCCGCGAGCGTGCTCATCCCGATGCCGGAAACCACTGCGACAGTGCGACGTGAGCGGCCCGTCGACCAGCCGCGCGCGATCAACCAACTCGAAAGGCCGCCGCCCGCGAAATTGCCGATGTCAGCTGCCAGAAAAGGCGCCCAGAATGCGAGCAGACTGTCTTCCGGTCGATAACCTCGGGAGACGAGATAGATTGCGAACCAATCCGCTATGAAAAACCACACCGGATCAGTCAGAGCTTTGGAAATAACTATGCCCCAGGTTTGCGGGATACGAAGCAGCTTGCCGTAAGGGACAGAAGCTGTCTCGGTGTGAGAACTATCGCCGCGGCCGGCGAGGATTAACTCGCGTTCAGCGGGTGAAAGGCGCGGATGCTCATCCGGATTGCGATAGAGCCATCGAAACAGTGGAATCCAAAGCAATCCCAGTGTGCCGGTTACCAGAAAACAGAGACGCCAATTCGCGGTGTGTTTGTAGATTTCGTAAACCAGGAGCGGCGCGACGGCTCCTCCAATCGCCGACCCGCTGTCGAACAACGCGACTGCCCATCCGCTTTCCTTGCGGGGGAACCATTCGGCGACGGCTTTCGTGGCGCCAGGCCAATTCGCGGATTCACCGGCGCCTAACAGGAAGCGACACGCTGCCAGGCTCTTGAGGCCGGTTGCGAAGGAAGTCAGCATCGCGGCGGCGGAGTAAAAGGCAACGGTGATCGACAAGCCCTTGCGAATACCTACCGCATCGAGGAATCGACCGGACGCGGTTTGGCCGAACGAGTACGAAATTCGGAAGGCAATAATGAGCAGCGCAAAGGTCGAATTATCCCAATGGAATTCGTCCTTGATATGAGGAGCCAGAACGCTCAACGTCTGCCGGTCGATATAGTTGATCACGGTCGACAGGAACAGAATGAAGCCGATGTACCAGCGCAGCCGTTGAATCGGTTTCCGCATGGATATCGATAGCAATCAGACTACTCGGAGATCGTGGCCCTTCATCTCTTTTGGCTGCTCGATTTTCAAGATGCCCAGAATTGTTGGCGAGATATCCTGTAGGGCTCCGTTAGGACGCAGTGGAGTTCGATTCTCGCCGACATAAATGAAGGGAACAGGATTTGTCGTGTGATAGGTATGCGGGCCTTTGGTCACAGGATCGATCATCGTCTCGGCATTGCCGTGATCGGCAGTGATGATCCAGGACCCGCCATTCTGTCGAAGAGCGGTGTAAATACGCCCAAGACAGGCATCGACGGTTTCTACCGCTTTGACCGTCGGATCCATCTTCCCCGAGTGACCGACCATGTCGGCATTCGCGAAGTTCATCACGATTACGTCGAAGGAGCCCTGGCTGATTGCATTCACCACGACATCGGCGACACCGTCCGCGCTCATTTCAGGCTTCATATCGTAAGTGGCGACTTTGGGTGAGGGCACTAATTCGCGTTCTTCTCCCGGAAAGGGTTTCTCCGCGCCCCCGTTGAAGAAGTAGGTTACATGTGCGTACTTCTCTGTCTCAGCGACGCGCAGGTTTTTATAATTCACCTGCGCCATAACGTTGGCCAGGATGTTGTCCGGATGTTCGGGAGGCAGCACGAACGGAAGATCGAACCTTTTGTCGTACTGCGTCATCATCACGTAGAAAAGATCCTTCGGCACAAGCGATCGCGAAGGCTGTTCGAGCGTTTTGTCCGTTAACGCCATCGTGATCTCACGCGCACGGTCGGCTCGATAGTTGTAATTGATACAGACGTCGTGATCGCGGATTAGCCCAATGGGTTCGTTTCGGTCATCTACGATCGTGATCGGCTCAATAAACTCGTCTGTAACCCCGCGCTCATAAGATTTCTTTACGGCCGCGACCGGATCGGTCGCTTTCTGACCGTTCCCCTGTACCATGGCGCCGAAGGCCCGTTCAACGCGCTCCCATCGCTTGTCGCGATCCATTGCGTAGTAGCGGCCGACGACAGTAGCGATCTTGCCGATCCCATACTCGGCCATTTTTCGCTGCAACTGTTCGAGGAATCCGGCGCCGCTCTCGGGCGGTGTGTCGCGGCCATCCATGAAGCAATGCACGAACACCTCACGCACACCCTGCTCCTTGGCCATCTTCAGCAGCGCGTAGAGATGGGTGTTCTGCGAATGGACGCCCCCGTTCGATAACAGCCCGAAAAGATGCAGGTGGCTGTTACGGGCCCGCTTCATTGCGTCTACCAGCAGAGGATGCGAGAAAAACTCGCCCGATGAAATCATCAGGTCGATGCGCGTGACGTCCATATAGATGACGCGTCCGGCACCGATATTCAGATGGCCGACTTCACTATTCCCCATCTGTCCTTCGGGAAGACCGACATATGGTCCGGACGTGTGGACAAGCGTGTTCGAATATTCCTGCAGCAAACGATCGTAGACGGGCTTGCGGGCCGCCAAGATCGCGTTACCCTCGACGACCGGGGAGAATCCCCAGCCGTCCAGGATCGTCAATACTACTGGACGGATCTTTGCCATTAGCGCTTGAACGCCTTCCTGCCGGCGTATTTCGCGCTCGCGCCGAGTTCTTCTTCGATACGCAGCAACTGGTTGTATTTTGCGATGCGGTCCGTGCGGCTCGCAGATCCGGTCTTGATCTGACCGGCGTTGGTCGCCACTGCGAGATCGGCAATGAACGTATCTTCAGTCTCACCAGATCGATGCGAAGCGATGCACGTATAGCCGGCTCGGAACGCAGTCGCCATCGCATCGAGAGTTTCAGTCAGGCTCCCGATCTGGTTCACTTTTACAAGGATGGAGTTCGCAATGCCACGATCAATGCCCATCACGAGCCGTTTCGTGTTTGTCACAAATAAATCGTCACCGACTAGCTGACACTTGCTGCCAAGACGATCTGTAAGGAGTTTCCAGCCGTCCCAATCGTCTTCCGCCATACCATCTTCGATGGAGACGATTGGATACTTCTCTACCCAGTTGGCCCAGAACTCAACCATTTGTTCCGATGTGCGCTCGCTCTTGTCGGATTTTTTGAAGATGTACTTTTTCTTGGCAGCATCGTAGAACTCGCTCGACGCCGGGTCGAGAGTAATGCCGATCTGCTCGCCGGGCTTGTAGCCGGCGAGCGTTATGGCTTCCATCACTACTTCCAGCGCTTCTTCATTCGACTTGAGATTCGGAGCGAACCCGCCTTCATCGCCGACGGCTGTCGAGTAGTTCTTCTTTTTCAGCACGCCTTTCAAAGTGTGGAAAACCTCAGCGCCCATGCGCAGCGCTTCGCCGAAACTCTCAGCTCCGTACGGAGCAACCATGAACTCCTGCGGGTCCACCGAGTTGTCTGCATGCGCGCCGCCGTTCAGAATGTTCATCATTGGGACCGGGAGAAGCGTGGCTTGGACTCCGCCGAGATATCGGTAGAGTGGCGTCTGCTGAGAGGCCGCTTCGGCCCGCGCAGTTGCCATCGATACAGCGAGAATCGCATTGGCGCCGAGTCGGCTTTTGTTCGGGGTTCCATCGATTTCGATCATCTTGCGATCGACTGAGCCCTGATCACTCGCATCCATCCCTTGAAGCGCTGGGCCTAGTTCGGAGGTTATGTGCTCAGCCGCTTTACGAGTGCCTTTGCCGAGATACCGCTTCTTGTCGCCATCGCGCAACTCAACTGCTTCATGTTCGCCGGTTGATGCGCCGGATGGGACGGCGGCGCGGCCCATATTTCCATCGGCGAGAAAAACATCCGCCTCCACCGTTGGATTGCCACGCGAGTCGAGTATCTCTCTGCCAGCTATCTTTACAATTTCCATTGATTTATCTCTCGGTTGGTTTGTGTGAAATCCCAGTTTCGCACACGCTGGTTTGAGTCTAGTCGTAGAGCGCGCAGGCTCATTTTCGTTTGCTCGGCCACGGCGGCTATCGATCCGGCGAAATGGAAACCGTCGGGTGGGGCCGCCAATTCTCAATCGCTCGCCGCCAAATATCGGCAAGACTGCTTCCGAATGCCGGCTCCTGGCCAAGAAACGCAAGGACCTTTCCAAGCGTTTCTTCCGCCTGAGCCGGGTTGACGGCAGGGGCTTGCGTTTGCTTGCTCAACTTCTGGCCCGCTGCATTTAAGGCCACGGGCGTATGCATGTATCGCGGCGTGGGCCAGCCGAGCAGGCGTTGCAGATGAATCTGCCTTGCTGTCGAATCGAGCAGGTCCGCGCCTCGGACGATATCGGTCACGCCTTGTTCCCGATCGTCCACCACGACCGCAAGCTGATAGGCAAAGAGCCCGTCGGCGCGCAGGATTACAAAATCCCCACAGTAATCCTCCACGTTTTGCATCTGCAAACCTTGCATCCGATCGATAAAAGTGATCGGTTCGTGGGACGTTCGCACGCGCCAGGATCTAGGCGACTTTCCGCTCAGACCTGCGCGGCAGGTCCCCCGATATCGTTCGCCCGTATCTTTTCGATTGCATCCGCATGGATAAACGTGTCCTGCTGCGCATAGCATCGCTGATACTTCGCGGTAGGCTGCTGTACGAGCGCTCTGATACACTACTTCTCCGTCCCATTCAAAGCCGAATTTTTCAAGGGTCCGGAGGATGTGCAGCGCTGCTCCGGGTTGCACTCTCGGAACATCCACATCTTCCATGCGGACCAGCCATTTGCCGCCGTGCGCTCGCGCGTCGAGATAGCTGGCAGTGGCTGCTACCAGCGATCCAAAGTGCAGCGGTCCTGTGGGAGAGGGCGCGAATCTACCTATGTAGTTCAACGTGGACAACGCAAATATACAGTATAGAAGGCTTGCTACCTACCCTCTTGACGTGATATGAATTACGGCAATCCTTGTGGAGGGTGGGCAATGTCTGCTACACGTCTTGTACTCGCGCTATGTCTGGCATCTCTCGTTTTCGCGCAGAGCGAACGTGGGAATATTGGTGGAATCGTAACGGATCCGCAGGGGGCGGCGGTCAGTGGCGCCGTTCTCAGGGTGATTAATGTTAGTACCAACGCTACTGTGAACGCAGTAGCGGCACAGTCCGGTGAATATAACGCCCCGAATCTCAGTCCTGGTACATACCGAATCGAGGTAACAGCCCCGGGATTCAAGCGATTCGTTCAGGAGAACGTAATCGTCGCTGCCGCTTCGACTTTGCGTACCGACATCCAACTGCAACTCGGTCAAGTGAGTGAAACTGTCGAGGTATCCGCCTCGGCTGTCGTTATCCAGACAGATAACGCGAAAGTCTCCACACAAGTACAGAACAAGATGGTGGACGAGTTGCCCCTCGTGGTCGCTGGAGCCATGCGAAGTCCTTTCAATCTGGTCGCAGTAGCGCCGGAAGCAAAGGGCGGTGGGCAGAGTTTGTCTCTTGGAGGTGGTCAAGTCGCGGCTTGGGACGCGACACTTGATGGTCATTCTGTAGGCACGAATCGCTCCTCGGACGCCGCAGAGGCTGCCTTGAACACGCCGTCCGTTGAATCGCTGACAGAGTTCACTGTCGATACCAATGGCTTCAAAGCGGAATACGGGCAGGCCGGCGGCGGCGTAATGACTTTCGCGTCCAAGTCTGGAACGAATAAATTCCACGGGTCGGCTTACGACTTCCTTCGGAATGACGCCATGGATGCTCGGGGATTCTTTGCAGCCAAGCGCTCGGTGTATCGTCAGAACGATTTTGGCGTTTCGGCCGGTGGACCGGTGTGGATACCGAAAATCTATGACGGCCGGAATAAGACATTCTTTTTCGCCTCATTTGAAGGCTTCCGCAATCGAGTCGGCGCAAACGATACGATTCTTACAGTCCCCACACCGGAGATGTACAATGGCGACTTCTCCAACTGGGTGGATGCGAGCGGCAAGCAGATTCCCATCTACGATCCGGCAACACAAGTTCCCAATCCGAATGGCAGCGGCTTTATCCGGAGTGTATTTCCGAATAACCAGATTCCCTTAAATCGATTCAGCGCACTCACGAAGGCAGTGTTGCCGTATGCGAACGGGATCGCCCCGAATCGCGGAGCCCTGCCTGGGACCAGCGCCTATGTCCGCAATAACTACCTTGTGACGGGTGGTACGCTCGTCACTCCCACTGACAAGTGGAGCGTAAAAGGCGACCAGATGCTGGGTGATAAGCAGCGGGTCAGCTTCCTGTGGAACACGACAACCTTCCGGAACAAACCGGGTCCGGCGGGACCTCCAGGACTACCAATTCCGCTATGGAATGGTCAGATCCAGGCATGGGATACCGAGGCATTCCGCGTCGCTCACGATTACACTATCTCGGCGACGTTGGTAAATCACTTTTCCTGGTTCAAGAACACATTTCGAAAAGATAGTTATTCGGGCGCCACAGGGATGAATTGGAAGGACAAGATTTGCATGAAAGGCGCCGTTGACTGCAATGTGAACTTCCCGAACATCGGTCTCACCGAGTACACGTCTTGGAACAGCACGACCTACAACGGGACTGAGCAGCCGAGTTGGTCCATTAAGGACGATCTCAGCTACATCCGTGGCTCGCATACGATGAAGTTCGGCTTCTCTTTCCAAGCCCAGAATGCGAATGGTTTCGGCCAGCAGGACATCTCGGGACGAGCCGATTTCAGTTATCAAAGCACAGGTGTTCCGGGGGGAACCAACGCGGCGTTAGGCGGCAACGCGTTTGCGTCGATGCTTCTTGGCGACGCGATTCTCGGTCGCACGGAAACGATTCGTTACGTGAATCAGCACTATCCCTACTATGGTTTCTACGCGCAGGACGATTGGCGTATCACCAGAAAGCTCACTCTCAACTACGGTTTGCGATACGAGTTCACCCAGCCTCCCGTATCCGGTACGGACGAGTACTCGGATTTCAATCCCACCAAGCCCAATCCTGGCGCCGATGGGTATCCGGGCGCGCTGATGTTCGCAGGTTTCGGAGAAGGTCGGGAGAACAAGCGATCGCTGGTTCCGGGTTGGTATGGCGGATGGGGACCTCGCATTGGGCTGGCATACGCTCCAGACCAGAAAAGCACCATTCGAGCGGCCTTCGGACGATCTTTCAGCCGCGTAACAGCAGTGCAGGGGAGTGGTCACTTTGCGGGTTTCATCGGTCAGTATCAGTTCGATAACACGAATAACGGCATTACTCCAACCTTCAACTGGGATCAGGGGCTGCCTGCGTATAAGTTGCCGCCGGCTATCGATCCCGCGTTCTCAAACGGTCTTGCCGTCGATTGGTGGCAGGGGCAGGAGGCCGTGCGTGCTCCGGAAAATCTGTATTGGACGTTCTCGATGCAGCGTGAGGTCAAAGCCAACACGGTGTTGGGTATCGCGTACAACGCGAATGTGGGGACACATCTACAGACAGGACTGCTCAACTACAACCAGGTGCCGACAAAGTATCTGGACCAGTTCGTTCAGCAGTATGGACCCACGCAGGCGCTTTCTTTGCTGAGCTCCAACATCAACTCGGCGCAGGCCCGGGCCGCCAACATTCCGATTCCATATCCGAGCTTTCCGAATCAGCGTCTCAACACTGTGGCGCAAGCCCTGCGTCCTTATCCGCAATATCAAGGCATCACGACCAGCGTTCAAAATGGCGATAAGAGCGGACATTCCTCCTATCACGCGATGGTGCTCACCTTCGATCGCCGCTACTCGGCGGGTTTGACACTGAACTGGAACTACACCTTCTCGAAGCTCTTGACTGACTCCGATTCTTACTTCGCCAATGAAGGAATGGCGATGGATCAATACAATCGTAGTCTCGAGAAGTCAATCGGACGCTATGATCAAACGCACAACTTGAAGTTCAGCACCCTGTATGAACTTCCATTCGGCAAGGGCAAGAAGTGGCTGACGAGTGGATTTCTGAGCCAGGTGATCGGCGGCTGGCGCATTAGCGCGATCCAGATCTATGCTAGCGGCACTCCGATTGCTTTGACAAGGAACAACTCGCTGTCAGCCGCTTTGTTCAACGGCCAGAATCGCCCGATCATCGACAGCTACGATAATTGGCGCGCGCCAATCAAAGGAGATAAATTCGACCCGGCGGTCGACACTTTCCTCAAGCCCGCATCTCAGTTCCCGGTGCAATCGCCGGCTGTGTTCGGTAACGCCACCAAGTACAATCCCAAGGTCCGCAACTTCTGGAATAAAGACGAGAGCGTCAGCCTCGCCAAGAGTTTCCACATCACCGAAGACATGCGCATCGATCTCAGAGGAGAGGCATTCAACATCCTGAACCGAACGATCTTCGGGTCCGGAAGCACCAACCTGAATAGCAACACGTTTGGTGTCGTCACCAGCCAGACGAACGACCCGCGTCGGTTGCAGGTTGCGCTTAAGTTCTACTGGTAGGAGTGCGTCCGGAGCTATTCACGATTCAGGAAAAGATCGATCGCCGCGTTTCCGCGATCCTGACGGATCGCGGCGATTGGCCTTGCCGCAAAGGCTGTGACGATTGTTGCCGGCATCTGGCTGCGATTCCTGAGATAACCGATGCTGAGTGGTGTGAACTGCAGTTAGCTGTCGGACTCGATGCCTGTCACAGAGAAAAGCGAACTGCGTCGTCGTATCGCCGATTTGCGTGACGCTCATCGGCCCTACACGTGCCCTTTCCTGGATCGGTCGTCCGGATCCTGCCTGGTATATGCCCATCGCCCGATAGCGTGCCGGACGTACGGTTTTTACCTGGATCGAGGCGAGGGACTTTACTGTGGCCGTATTCAATCGCGCGTAGACCAGGGAGAGTACCACGACGTGGTCTGGGGGAACCAATCCACAATCGACGATCAGAGTTCGTCACTAGGTAGGAAACGAACTCTGATCGAATGGTTTGAGCTCTCTGCCACCGAGATCTCTACGCAGCATTCAGGTGACGGTTGAAGAACGCGATGGTCTTCTGCCAGGCGTCGCAGGCAGCGGTCGCGTTGTAATTTGGCCCCGTGTCGTTATGGAATGCATGATTTGCATTCTGATATATGTGGATTTCATAAGGTTTGCGCGCATCGTTCAGGGCAGTGATCACAGCGGGAACCCGTCCGGTAATCCCTCGGTCTTGTTCCGCAAAGTTGCCAAGTAGTGGCGCGGTTAAGTTTGTGAGCTGTTCAGCGGCCGGAGGAGGTCCGTAGAACACGACTGCCGCCGCAAGCTTATCCGTGTTGACAGCGAGATCGAACACATTGCCTCCACCCGCGCAGAAACCTACAACACCAAGACGATCGCTCCGGACGTACGCCTGATCGCGAATCGTCAACAGTGCAGATAGCATGTCCTGCCTTCTTTCCTCGACTGTTGTGCGGTTATACGCAGCAGTGGCGTCAACGGGATCCGGGAACTTGCTTGTGCCTCCTTGTCTTGAGAGTAGATCGATCGCAATGGCTACAAAGCCGGCCTTCGCAACCCGCCGGTTCACGTCTTTGATGTGATCGTTCAAGCCCCGATTCTCATGAATGACAAGTACGGCCGGTCGCCGCGCCGAAGAGTAATCGCGTGGCAGCGACTGGTAGACGAAGAGCGGGCCTCCCTCCCCATGAATCGTCAGGTCCTGCGAAACCACCGCGGGATCATTCTCCGCGACTCGCACGTCGGTTAGACATCCGGCCGTCGGGGACTGCGCCAGTCCGGTGCTCTCAACAAGCGCCGTCGCGGCTGCAATGCTGCCCGTGTACTTGGTTAAGCGGGAAATCAATTCCCTGCGATTGAACGCGCCATCTTCATAGAGATGAATGAGACTCCTGATGGGATCGTTTGTCATTGCGCAACCTCGATCAAGATACGCTATCACGAACTCGGCCGGAATTACTGCCGTATGATCTCGGAGAGCTTATCGAAGAATCGCTTGAGCATCATCCTTGATGTCGTGTCCACCAGACGTTGCCCCACTGCGGCGATTGTTCCCCAAGTTGGACGTCGCCTTCGTAGGTCACTTGTGTTCCGTTATCTTTCGGAGCAAGCGCGATTGCGCCTTCGCCCTTTACAAATCCGATCTTTCCCGTGCCGTCCACACGCATCCGAAAACTATGCGGAGGATTCGGTTCGGTCAACTTCACCTTGCCTTCAAACTGGCCCGAGAGACTGGCGACGAGTAACTTCATCTTCATCGTGTACTCGTCTTCGCCTGTTTTCACCATCTGATCGCAACCTGGCATACATCTCGCTAGCACTTCAGGGTCTTGCAGAAGCGCATACGCACGGTCCGGAGTTGTATCGAGCTGGTAGGTTCCGCTTACCTTCATGCGGCCGAAGCCTCGGCCAAGGCGGTGCGAATAGCCCGCGCAGTGTGCACCGCAGCTAAGTGTTTGCGGTAGTCGGCAGAGGCGTTCAAGTCCGAGGTGGCATCGACACCCTCGGTGACTAGAGCCGCGGCGGCGCGGATATCGGCATCAGATGCTTGCGTTCCCGTCAGTTTCGCTTCGGCGGCTTGGGCACGATATGCGTAAGGCCCAACACCTGTGACACCGATGCGAACGAAATCGATCGAACCATTGGCGCCACGACGCACGCGAGCCGCGATACCAACCAGCGCGAAGCCCGATGCCGGTTGAGACATCTTCACATAGGCCGTTCCGGTCCCATTGGACTCCGCAGGTACGACGATCTCGCGAATAATTTCACCCGGCTCAATCGCAGTCGTGAATGAATCGATGATGAACTCCGAGATAGACAGGCTTCGCTCACCGGTCGCGCTGGAGAGCCCGATTTTGGCCTCTAGCGCGAAAACGCCGCAAGGTAATCAGCCGCTGGATCGGCGTGAGCAACGCTTCCGCCGATCGTTCCCATATTGCGCACCTGCACATCTCCTATGCATGAGGCGGTCTTTGAGAGCAGAGGTGAAACGGCTCGAAGGACTTCCGATCCTTCGACGCTGTGATGCGTGACCGTGGCTCCGATACGAACTCCGTCAGGGCTGACCTTTACATAATTCAGTTCTTTGATCCGTCGGATATCGACTACATGCTCCGGAGTGGCCAAGCGGAGTTTCATCATCGGCACGAGGCTCATGCCGCCGGCAAGAGGCTTTGCTCCCTCGCCCAGCAACGAGAGCGCTTCACTCAGTTGTGTTGGAGAAGAATACTCAAATTCTTGCGGAATCATGCTTGGCCTCCTGCATGGATGAGATTCCAGATCTTCTGCGGTGTCATGGGCATGTCAACGTGCTTTATTCCTAGCGGCAGGAGTGCATCGACAACTGAATTTACGAGCGCGGGAGAAGCGCCGATTGTGCCCGCCTCGCCTACTCCTTTCACGCCGAGCGGATTCACTGGCGATGGAGTGGTAGTGTGGCTACATTCAATCCACGGCACCATCCGCGCTTTAGGGATCGCGTAGTCCATGAGTTCGCCGGTGAGTAACTGACCGCCTTCGTCGTAAACGGCATGCTCATAAAGGGCCTGACCGAGACCCTGTACGACACCGCCATGAACTTGGCCCGCGACGAGCAGAGGATTGATCACATTACCGCAGTCGTCGACTGCGACATACCGGCGGATCGTAATTTCGCCGGTCTCCTTATCGATTTCGGTAACTGCAATGTGTGCGCCGAAGGGGTAGGCGAAATTCGGCGGTTCCCAAAATCGCGTTGCCACCAGCCCGGGGTCGATTCCCTGAGGCAGCTTCAGAGCACGATAGGCTGAACCCGCGATATCCGATACCGAGACCGATTTTCCCGACTTGTTGCACATACAGGCTCCGCGCCCGAGGGTGACGTCGTCAGATTCGAGCAACATCTCACCGAACCGGCGCATCTTCGTTTTGATTTCCTGTAGCGCCAGATAGAGAGCAGCCCCGCCGACCGCGGTCGCGCGGCTACCGAAAGTGCCGATTCCGTATTGAACGATCGCAGTGTCGCCATGAAGAACAACAACATCTTCCATATTCACGCCGAGTTCGTCAGCCGTGATCTGCGCAAACGTGGTCTCCTCGCCCTGCCCGTGCGGCGATACCCCGGTGAGAACCGTGACCTTCCCGCTTGGCTCCACTTTGACCGTGGCGCTTTCCCATCCGCCGGCCGGTGTTGCGGGAGACGGACCGAACGCGCAAATCTCACCGTAGGTGGAGATGCCGATTCCCATCAGCTTACCCGCAGCTCGAGCGTCGGCTTGTTCTCGCCGGAGATCGTCATAACCGATCGTCTCTAGCGCCTTGCGCAAGGGAGCCTCATAGTTGCCGCTGTCATAAGACAGTCCGGTTGCGGTCGCAAATGGGAATTCTTCAGGTTTAATGAAGTTCTTGATGCGAATCTCGGCCGGATCCATGTTCAACTCGGCCGCCAGCATGCTCACCATGATCTCGATGGCATGCGTTGCCTCGGGACGGCCCGCGCCTCGGTAGGCGTCTGTGGGTACGCAGTTCGTGAAGACGCCGGTGATATCCGCCTGAACATTTTGAAAACGATAGAGGCCAGGTATCATTAACACGGAAAGCGTCGGAATCAACGGCGTGAGCAATTGATGATACGCGCCGAGATCCTGCAGGATGTGAATCTTCAGGCCGAGGATAGTGCCATCGCGTTTTGCCGCGAGTTCAACGTGGTCGACGTGACCGCGGCCATGAATCGTGGTGAGGCAGTTTTCGCGGCGCGACTCAATCCATTTGACCGGTTTGCCGAGCCGCATCGAAATAAAGCCCATCAGCGCTTCTTCCGCATACACGTTCAGCTTGGATCCGAAGCCGCCGCCAACTTCCGGAGCCACGACTCGGAAATTGTGTTCTGGAAGTCCGAGCATGCCGGCAACCAGGGTCCTTAAAAGGTGCGGAATCTGGGTAGAAGTGTACAGCGTAAGAGACTTGTCGCCAGTATTCCAGTTCGCCACAACCCCGCGAGTTTCCATCGAAGTAGGAATCAGGCGCTGGCTGACGATGCGTTGCTTTACCACGATCTCGCCGTCGGCAAACGCCTTGGCTATGTCGCCGCCTTCCTGGTGGTATCGGAACGCCACGTTATCGCCGTATTCAGGATGAACCAGCGGCGCGCCCTCTTTCATTGCCAGTTCGGGATCACCTACGCCCGGTGTGGGATCGTACTCCACCTCGACAGCATCGGCAGCATCGCGAGCAATGTACTTATCCGTCGCGACGACTACAGCGACGGCGTGACCGACGTAATAAACGCGATCCTGCGCAAGAATGCGGTGGTCGGGCACGCGTAACCCGGGCAGGGAAGCGCCGCAAGGTACTGGTCCAACATCCTTGATATCGGAGCCTGTATAGACAGCTACTACGCCAGGCAAGTCGAGCGCGGGTTTTGTGTTGATGCCTTGAATATGTGCTGCGGCATGCGGGCTGCGAACAATGCAGGCGTGATACATACCAGGCATGCGGATGTCATCAACATATGTCGCCGTTCCGGTAAGCAAGCGCGGATCTTCGCGGCGTCGGATCGCTTTGCCGACGAGCTTGTCGGCCTGTGCGGGGACAGTAATAGTCGCCATAATTTCCCTCGTCTTCTAGTTCCGTCTTCTAAACGCCAGATACCGCCGTCGCAGCTTTCACCGCGTTCACAATGTGCTGATATCCGGTGCAGCGGCAAAGGTTCCCATCAATGGCATGTCGAATTTCGGTCTCTGTTGGCGCCGGATTATGATCGAGCAGATCTTTACACGCCATCACCATGCCGGGTGTACAAAAACCGCACTGTAGACCATGATGATTCCAGAATGCCTCCTGGACCGGATGCATTTTGCCGTTCGTCGCAAGTCCTTCAATCGTGATAATTTCGGCTCCGTCCGCCTGTACGGCGAACAGGCTGCAAGATTTCACTGCGGCTCCGTCCAGCGAAACTGTACAAGCCCCGCAAAGCGATGTTTCGCAGCCGATATGCGTGCCGGTAAGACCGAGCTCGTCTCGGAGAAAGTGCACTAGGAGAAGGCGCGGCTCGACTTCAGCCGAGTGGCGATCTCCATTCACGGTAATACTGATTTTGCGCTTCATAGTCGTCAAGTCGGGTCGTGGATTTGATGTTGTTCGGCTTACCGTATCAAAACTTTACGGCGCAAGTCAATTCAACTGCGAATCAACGGCGAATCACCTTAAGAAAGACGAAAATGGACGCTCTGAGTTCTACGCACTGGCGGTGGGGGGGTGAGCGGACAGAATCTGGAAATGATATGGAAGATCGCCTGAAACCAGAATTTGATAGGGCTCCTCGGGACCGAAGTTCCCTAGCGGAAGTTCTTTGGCGAGACTGTTGAGGACTGCGCCGGGTTCGACATTCCAAAGGATCGTATACGAGCGCGGATCTCCCTGACGAACCTTCATCAGCGCGAGCTCGAACTGCGCGACGGATGCGACCAATCCGTCGGGATGATGGCTGAGGGCTTCGAGGAAGGCGGGCGCCTGCGTCTCCCGGAAGGGCGAAATATTGTGACACTTAATAAATGCGCTTAAGGTCTCCTGCAGAAGTTTGCGCTGCTTGAGCAACGTAAACGTGAGAAAGCACGTGCGCTCGAGCACATAAACCCGCCACAGGAAAATATTTCTTCGCGCCTCATCCAAATCCTTCGAAAGTGCGACGCTTCGAATATGCGCGTCGTCATCGACGCTGGGCTGGTAACTGCACCGAAACAGGCCCAGGAGCTTTCGTTGATGAGTCGCAAGATCCATGGCTAGTTCCTGAACGCGTCTCGTATCCGGCTCAGTTCGTTTACGATCGCGTCACGGCCAAGGCCCGGTACCGATTCCGGCATAAATTCGTAAATAACGATCTGGGCATTTCCCGCCGATTGTGCGACTGCGTACTGCGCAAGCTCGATGGTGGAAGGATGTGTGAGTTGGGAGTGGACGTCCAATAAAAATCCGTTGTGCTCTACCCCTCGAGCGACGTGCAGTTCTCTAATGTTCGTAGCATCGAGTTCATTGAAGAACGCCGGAATATCGAAACCATGATTATGCGCATCACACTCGAGATTGTAGATATCCAGCACGAGGCCGCAACCTGTCTGCCTGGTAAGGGCATTGAGAAAACCCGCGTCAGAATAGTCGGCTGGAGCATCGGGCAAAACGTGAACAATATTTTCTAGCAGGAACGGCAACGGATAGCGTTCCTGGATGGCAGCTACTCGCTCGCACACCATATCGAGGGCCTCTTCCGTCTTCGGCATGGCGAGCATGATGCCCAAATGTTCTCCATCCACTTTGGTGTAGCCGAGATGCTCACTGTGCCAGGACACATCTATCTGTTCCAGAAATTCATCCAGCAGATGAAAATATGTAGGTGACCATCCCTCATGTGAGCCGATGGATAAACCGACGCCATGAACAATGATTTGTGCCGCTTTGCCGATATTCTTTATCTCGGCGATAATCTCTTTGCTTAGGGAGATGCGGCCGTCATTTACTTCGGCGATTGTCTCGAGTGTCACCTCAACGCAGTCGACAAGGGGAAGCATGCATTCAAGCAGCCGAGGATCCCGTCCCTCATATGTGACGCCGACCGCCACGCTCGTATCCGGTCTTTTGTCGAGGCATACCGAACCCGCGGCTGTCTGAGTGAGCATCTCCTTGTCTCCTGAGCGTTGAATAGAAGGGATTACCCTCGAGTAAGGATCCCCGAGCGTATGTTGGGAATCTGTGTTAACTCCGTCAGAGCGGGATCGCCACGAACGAAGCTGAGGTCAAATCCGGTAAGGCCGCAATTGCAACCACCCCTCACGATCTCTTTTATGGACCGATCTAGCGCAAGATGCAGATCTTCCAGAGTCACCTTGCCTTCAGCGACCACGATCTTTAAATGACTGTTGCTTACTTTGGTCGGCTTGAATGTCGCCGCTTCATTTTCCATTTGTATTCTCCTATTGCGTGGACATGGCCAGCGTCGATACCTAGTGAGTCCCAACGAAGTCTCGTTACAGAGTGCCTGGTGTGATATCAGGAGAGAGGATGAAACACCGCCAGATCGCCCTCGCCCTCGTGCTCTGTCTCAGCGCCACAGCGGCAGACATAAAAATTCGCAGCAGCAAGGATGGTACGGAACAGCCGGCTCTACTGGAGATACCCGAAGCAGGGCACGCAAGGGCCAAGATCCCTCTGGTCGTTCATCTTCATAGTTGGTCGTCCGACTACAAAAATTCATCTTTGATGGACGAAGTTCAGAAGGCTTCGCGAGACAGAGGATGGGTCTTTCTTTCTCCGAACTTTCGAGGTCCGAACGACCATCCGGAAGCTTGCGGATCGAATCTCGCCGTTTCGGATGTAATGGACGCGATCCATTATGCCGAGTCCGTAACGCGAATCGATGCTGACCGAATATATCTGGTTGGCGGTTCCGGCGGTGGATATATGGCATTGCTCTTGGCCGCCCGTTATCCCAAGATGTGGGCGGCCGTCTCTGCGTGGGTTCCCATTTCCGATCTGACCGCGTGGCACGCAAGTACGAAAGAAGCAGGCCTTCGCTACGACCGGATGATGGAGAAGTGTTTCGGCGGGGCCCCTGCAAACGCCGCATCAGAGTACAGAAGGCGGTCGCCCCTGTTCAATTTGGACCGCGCCAAGGGACTGCCGATTTCCATTCACACCGGGATTCACGACGGCCATAATGGTTCAGTTCCTGTGAGTCAATCGCTGCGTGCTTTCAACGTTCTTGCGAAAGCAAACGGACACGCCGAGCAAATGTTTTCGGAAGAGGAGATCCGAAAGATCACGGTCGAGGAGAGAATTCCGCCGCGACTGCAAAACGAAAAGCGGGTCCACTCGGAATCGGGCAAGTTCGCGACCCTCTACAGCCGAACTGCGGGTCCGGTGATCCTTACAATTTTCGAGGGTGGCCACGCGACTGACTTTCCAACGGCTATGAATTGGCTGGCCAGGCAAGGCCCGCGCCGTCCTTAGGACAGCCTCGCTCGTAACATGAAGATGTGCTAGTTCCCGGGCGGCTAAGATGCTGCACTGTCTTCTCACTGTTGCTAGTTCTCCCGTTCCTTGCTTACGGCCAGAGCGGTTCTGCGACAGGAACGGTTCAGGGCTCGGTGAACGATTTCACCGGAGCGGCCGTCCCCGGCGCACAAGTATCGGTGAGAAACCAGGAGACCAAGGCAACGCGTAATACCGTGACCGATGCTGGCGGTCAGTTCACCGTGCGTGCTCTTCCCATCGGAACCTATACGGCAAGCGTACAAGCCGAAGGATTTGCTACCGTGCAGGTTAAGCCGTTTCTGCTCTCAATAGGCCAAGTCATTGTCCAGCGCTTTGAGCTTCGGCCCGCAGGAATCACTGAGAGCATAGAGGTAAAAGAACACCCCGAAGCAATTGACGTAACTGCCTCCACAGCCAGTGTCGCCATCGGCTATGAGCGGATCGAGGAGGCTCCCTCTCGCAGTCGCAATTACCTCAATTTCGTTCTGGTCGCGCCCGCAGTCGCGCCTGCAGCAGGATCCAGTTCTCCCCGGTCCATGACCGGGACGCGAAGCACGCTTGGCGATAGCGGTTTCACATTCGGGGGCATGCGTCCTCGCAACAACAGCATCCTCATCGATGGTATGGATAATCGCGACGAAACCAGCGGTGGCAGCCGCGTTGCCGTTGGACTCGAGATGGTGCAGGAGTTTCGTGTTTCAAGCACCGAAGTCGGAGCTGAGCTGGGTGGCGCAGCGGGTGGCTTGCTGAACATGGTCACTCGATCGGGTTCCAATCTGTGGCACGGCGATGTCACGTTCTTTACACAGAATGAGGCGTTGAATGCCGCGCGTCCTGAAGTAACCGGCGACGTCAAGCCGCGATTTCGACGATATCAGCCGGGCACATCTGCCAATGGTCCCTTACGTCGGGACAAGACGTTCATCTCAGGTGCGATTGAATACGAGCATGAGTCGGCCCAGGAATGGTCGAACGTTCCCGAATTCGCAGTGCCGCTGATTAATGACGCGTTGTCATCAGGTCTCTTCACAGGATCGTCCATTCGATCGGTACAACGTGGGCTCTACGACACAAGCACACGCGGCACGGAGTTGTCATTGAAACTGAATCACCAGGCCGGAACCAAGGATACGTTCTCCACGCGTTACGCGTTCTCCAGGGGACGCGTGCAGCACGAGGTGCAAGGTCCCGAGAATGTCGCCGATCGTTCGGCTCAAGGGAACAGTTTAACCGTGGATCACTCGCTGGTTGGAAGCTGGGTTCGTGTGTTGTCCCCCTCCTTGGTAAACGATCTCCGCGCTCAGTTTGGCCAGCGAGACTTGGAACTGCGACCCAACGCCTTGAGTCCCATGCTGGAGATCCCGGGTGTCGCCACGATGGGTCAGTTTGACCGGCTCGACGCCGACCGGACCGAACGACATTACCAGATTGTCGAAAATCTGAACTGGGTTGTCGGCGCGCACCGCTTGAGCGTCGGGGTTGATGTACACGCTGTAACATTGGGCGCAAATCTCAGAAATCGCTTCGGAGCGCTGTATATCTTCCCGACGATCGACGACTTCCAGCGGGGCCGTCCAGACATGTTTATACAGGCCTTCGGCAGTCCCCACACGGATCTAGTCACTATTCCATTTGGAACGTGGCTGCAGGACCGATGGGAACTGAGGCGGGGACTCTCGCTGGAGCTTGGGTTTCGTTTTGACCGCCAGCGTATGCCGGCGCACCTCTCGCCGTCATCAAACAATGTTGCGCCGCGCCTCGGCCTTGCCTGGCGGCCTTCAGTAACCATGCCGTTGGTCGTCCGCGCTGGTTTCGGTCTGTTTTACGACCGATACCCTCTCGCTTACCTGAACGACGCCCTGCAGAAAGACGGCAAGCAAGCGTTTGAACAGTTCGCTTATGGCGACATGGCATGGAACGCTTTCGCCACAACTAAGGGAGCGGCGCAGTCGAATCCGATTCCGGCTATCTTACCCACCACGTATCGAACATCGCCAAACTTTCCTTCGTCGTACGGAAGAAAACTCAGTGTCGGCGTAGAATACGGCCTCGACAAAGACACGTCCCTTTCGATTGAGGCGAGCGAACTTCGAGGAGTTCACCTGCCTCGTGTAAGAAACATTGCGCTGACCGTTCCTCCTCAATATGAGCTTGAGCAGACTGCCCGGTCCGATTTCATGGGCGCCTCCATCTCCCTGAACCGGAGGATGTCGCGGGATTTCGGCTATCTGATCGCCTACAACATTGGCCGCACGCGAGACGATGGTTCGGATTTTGACGAGCAGCCTTCCGACCCGGCAAACATTCGGCGCGATTGGTCGCTATCACGCCAACATCAGATGCACAGGCTCGCGCTTAGCGCGCTCTTCGACCTGCCGGTAGAGGAAGTCCGGCGCATGCCCAAAATGCTCCGTGAAGCCCTCGAAGAAATCTCCGTGGCGCCCATATTTACGGTAGGTTCGGGGAGGCCGATCAACGCGTTGCTTACCACGGATCTTTATCGCACCGGCGCGCTTCCGATCTCCGCGCGCCCTGCCGCTTTAAATCGCAATCCGTATCTGGCGCAGGGAAACGTGTCGCTCGACCTCCGTCTGATGAAGACAATTCGAGTGATGAATGATCGAGCAATGGTTCAATTCGGCGCCGAGAGCTTCAACCTGCTGAACCACACGAACACTGAACGCGTCAGTCAATATTTCGCATCGCCCGTGGGCCGGGTGGCATCGTACGCTGGCACGCTCGAGAGCTTGCCGGCTCGCCAAATCCAGTTCCTGTTTCAGTTCGAGTATTGAAACGGGCGTCACGAAGATTCCCATGAATCCAATGTGCGATAGACTGACGACAAATGTGTTTTTGGGGACGCCTGTGGCGCGGCAGTCGATCGATCCTGTTCGGACTTCTCAGCTTGGGGGCAGCCGCCCAGACTAGCACACCGCCTCAGACCAAACTTGCAAGCGCGGAATTCTTTGAAATGCGCGTTCGACCAGTTCTGGCGCGGAATTGTTTTGCCTGCCACGCCAACTCCGCATTAGGCGGATTGCGTCTCGATTCACGGGAAGGACTGTTGAAAGGCGGGAAATCAGGACCCGCGATCGTGGCTGGAAAGGCCCGCGAGAGTCTCTTGATTGCTGCAGTACAGCGGACGCACCCGCGTCTCAAAATGCCGCCGCAAGGCTCGCTCAAAACTGACGAAATCGCGGACCTTAAGCAGTGGGTCGATGAAGGAGCTATCTGGGCCTCACAACCGCAAGCCAAGACGGTCGCCCGGTCCATCACTCCAGAGCAGCGTTCGTTCTGGTCGTTTCAGCCGGTAAACAAGCCGGCGTTGCCGGTACTTCCGAAAGGTAGTGAATGGGCAACGACCGATATCGACCGCTTTCTGCTTGTAAGAATGCAGGTAGCCGGGCTTAGGCCCGCTCCTCCGGCGGACAAGCGCACGCTGATCCGTCGAGTGACTCTGGACCTGATCGGTCTGCCGCCGACACCGGAAGAGGTGAAGGCATTTGTCGCGGATCGCTCGCCCCATGCATTCGAAAAAATAGTGGACCGATTGCTCAGTTCTCCACATTACGGCGAGCGATGGGCGCGGCACTGGCTCGATCTGGCTCGCTACTCTGACGGCCGGAGTGGCGCGCGAGACGACGATCCCTATCCGAACGCCTTTCGTTATCGCGATTGGGTAATCGAGGCGCTCAACAACGATTTACCGTACGACCTCTTCATCAAGGCCCAGATCGCGGCGGATCAGATGCCGAAAACCCAACGCAAATCGCTGCTGCCGGGACTCGGCTTTCAAACACTCGGCGAGAGCGATAATGACAGGGTCGATGTAACCACGCGTGTGTTTCTCGGTCTCACTGTGGGTTGCGCGCAGTGCCACGATCACAAGTTCGATCCGATACCCACTCGCGATTACTATTCGATGCTGGGCGTGTTCCGAAGCAGCAAGGTCGATGAGTATCCCTTGGCGTCCCCCGACATCATCGAGGCTTATAAGAAAGCCAAGAAAACATCGGATGACAAAAAGGCCGAACTGAAGCTGGCGACAGAACACCAGACTGCGCAAGTGGTCGACATGCTCGCGGCACAGACTTCACAGTTCGTTTTCGCGGCTTGGAGATTGCTCGCAAATCCCAGCCTGAAGCCCGCCGAAATCGCGGCAAAGTATGATTTGGATCCCGAGACTCTCGAACGTTGGGTGAAATATCTGGAGCGTCCTGAACGCGATCACCAGTACATGAGTCGCTGGGACGATCTGATGCGGCGTTCCGGCGGACCTTCGAAGGCGACCGAGGAGGAAGTAAAGGCAGTCGCTAAGGAGATTCACTCTGCTGTAGCAGATGTGTTCTCAGAAAAGAAAGCCATTCAGGATCGAAACTATGTAAAGCTTGGCGGCTTGGAAGGCATGAAGGATACGGACAAGGTCATCGCCACTCTGGTCGAAGCTTTGCCGATAGAGAAGTTCTACTTCTGGCGCGACATGGCATCCGGACCGTATAAAGTGGAGGATCTCAAGTTTAAAGGCGGAGTCTACTACTACGGCAGCAAGGAAGCGCTCAGGTTTTTGGGACCTTACTGGAAAACCTACATGGAAAGACTTGAGGCGCAATCGAAAGAGTTGGAGAAGGCAATTCCGCCGCTCTATCCCTTCTGGCATGTGCTCAAGGATTCTGACAAACCGGCCAACATCAAGATCGCGATCCGCGGAGACGAATCGAATTTGGGCGAAGAAGCGCCCCGAGCTTTTCTCTCAATCCTCTGCAAAGGCAACCCGTCCCCTTTTCACGACGGCAGCGGCAGATTGGAACTGGCAAACGCAATTGCTTCAAAGGACAATCCGCTCACAGCGCGGGTAATGGTGAATCGAATTTGGCAGAGCCACTTCGGCGAGGGCATCGTGCGGTCTACGAGCAACTTCGGCCAGCTTGGAGACAGGCCGACGCATCCCGAACTACTCGAGTATCTCGCGGCCAGGTTTGTGGAATCAGGGTGGTCGATCAAGGCGATGCATCGCGAAATGCTCTTGAGTTCGGCATATCAGATGAGTTCTGACGTGAGCGGAGAAGCGGCTGTCAAAGACCCGGACAATCGTCTTTTCTCTCGCGCGCCACTACAGGAAAGAATGGACGCGGAATCGCTGCGGGATTCAATTCTTGCTGTCGCCGGTTCGCTCGATCCAACGATCGGCGGTCCGTCTCAGCCGCTGACAGACGAGTACAAGAGACGAACGATCTATGCGACGGTCAGTCGATCGAAGCCCGATCGTACGATGGCGATGCTCGATTTTCCGGATCCGAACGCAACCTCAGAGCAAAGGACTGTGACCGTCGGCCCGCTGCAGCGCCTGTTCTTTATGAACAGCAAGTTCGTGACCGCTCAATCTAAGCTACTGGCGGATAGAATTACACAAGAAAGTAGCGATGATCGTCGACGGATTGAGGGTGCATATGATCTTCTGTTCGGGCGGTCGGTAACGGCGCCCGAGATGAAGGCCGGACTCGATTATGTGAAAAGCGAGAAGGACCCCTGGCCGAAGTACATGCAAGTCCTGCTCGGAACGTCCGAATTCAGCGCAGTCCGATAGGAGAAACGTCTGATGAACCCGAACGAAGCGTGTTTCACTCGCCGGTCAGTGCTCCGAATGGCGGGGTGCGGTTTTGGCTCGCTCGGACTGGCTGGGACCCTCGCCGCCGCAGGAGACAGCGGACCGCTGGCGATCAAAGCTCCCCATTTTCCCGCTAAAGCCAAACACGTCATCTTCCTTTTCATGAATGGCGGAATGTCCCAGGTAGACACTTTCGACCCCAAGACTGAATTACAGCGCCAGAATGGGAAGCCGTTGCCGGGTCCGCAGGTCAAGACGGATAGCGCCACCGGCAACCTGATGGGCTCTCCATTTCAGTTCCGGAAGTTTGGACAAAGCGGTATCGAAGTAAGCGAGATATTCCCTCGGGTTGGAACTCTCATCGACGATTTCTGTGTCATCAGATCCTGCTACGCGGATAACGGAAACCACGGACCATCCCTGATGTTGATGAACACCGGTCATCAATTGGCGGGTCGTCCATCGATGGGCTCGTGGATCACTTATGGCCTGGGTACCGCGAACAGAAGCCTTCCCGGCTTCGTATCACTCTGTCCCGGTTATCCGGTGATGGGACCTCGCCTGTGGAGTTCGGGCTTTTTGCCGAACGTCTATCAGGGTACCTATGTGCCGAACAACGAGCGCACGGCAGAAAAGCTGATTCTCAACATTCGCAACCAATCCCTTTCCACTGAGCAACAGGAACGGCAACTTCGCTTGATGGATCGCCTGAACCGGCTTTATCTGGGGCATTCGCCGGCGAATTCGAAACTGTCGGCTGGTGTGGAAGCCATGGAGGTTGCGTTCCGAATGCAGATGGAAGCTCCGGACGTATTTGATGTCGAAAAAGAAAACGAATCGACACGAACGCGCTATGGCGATACTGACTTTGGCCGCGGCTGCCTGTTAGCGCGTCGTCTTGTCGAACGCGGAGTTCGAATGGTGCAGGTGTACTTCGGGAACTCGCAGCCATGGGACAGTCATGAAGATATTCATTCCCACCGGGGCCTGGCGCGCGAAGCTGATCCTGCGATCGCATCGCTAATCGAGGATCTCAAACAGCGAGGTCTCTTTAACGAAACAATAATCATCGTTGGGAGCGAGTTTGGGCGAACGCCGATGGTCCAGAGCGCAGGCCAGTTGCGCGTAAATCAGGGCCGCGATCACAACGTGCACGGGTTCACTACTCTGTTAGCCGGAGGTGGAGTGAAGGGCGGCATCACATACGGTGCGACCGACGACTTCGGATTACGGGCAGTAGAAAAGCGTGTGCATCCGCACGATCTTCACGCGACAGTGCTTCATCTCCTCGGGCTAGACCACACCCGTCTGACCTATCGTTACAGCGGCCGCGATTTCCGCCTGACCGACGTCGCGGGTCAGGTGTTGCGGGACATTCTCGCGTAAATAGAAACGCCGGTCTCCTTCCGCAACAGAGACCGGCGTTTCATGCTAAGCCCGAAGGCTTAACAGGGCTGAAGTGAGTATCAGAACCGGAACTTCAGACCGAATTGCATTCTGCGCATCGGTGTCTGAATAGACCGGATTTCACCGTCGCGAGTGCCGTTCGGAACGATTTGAGTCGTGCTGGAAAAGCTGACTCCGTTGGGGTTACCGAACCATGGCGTGTTGGTGAAATTGAACGCTTCCCAGCGGAACTGAACGTTATACCGTTCCTTGATCGCGAAGTTCTTGAACAAGGAGAAGTCCAGATTCCTCTGGCCGGGTCCCCGCATCTGGTCATAGCCTGCGCTGCCCAAATGGCAAAGGTCAGAACGAGAAGCGACCTGACATGTTACACGCTGAAACGCCGCTGGATTGAACCAAAGCTTGCGCGAAGGACTATCCAGGTTGGGATCTCCGACGACGTCAGGACGGACAGAGCCGTTCGGCAAGCCGACATCCGCCGCTCCCTGAGTAATCGTGAAGGGGAACCCGGAAGCAATGGTGAGGATGCCATTCATCTGCCATCCCCCGATCAACGTTCCGACAACTCCCTTCAAGTTGCGGCCCGGAAGATCCCACACGAAGTTGGCGACGGTCCGATGCGTTTGGTCAAACGAATAGACGCCGCGCGACCCACGCCGGTCGCGAGGATTCTGGAAACTGGCGCCTTCCTGGCCGCCTGCTTCGCCATCTCCGTAGGACTTCGAGTACGTATAAGCGACGCCAAAGGAAAGGCCGTGCGACAGACGTTTGTCGAGCTTCACCTGAAGGCCGTGATAGAAGCCTTCTCCGTAAGAATCGATATAGCGAATTCGTCCGGTCGACTGGACACCGAGGTCAGGTCGCGCGGGATCGAAAAACTGAGGGTAGGGCCGAAGGTTCTGCGCAAACACCGGCACGGGAGCGACAGGGTCATTCCAGTTGATGACCGAGTTCCCTATATGAGAAGCTTTGGAACCGGCATAGCCGACGCCAAATACCATGTTTCCTGGCAACTCGCGTTGAACGTCGAAGCTCCATTTCCAAACATCGCCGTCCTTGTAATCCGGCGGGAGATAGACGACGTCGATAGGTCGTACCACGGCAGCGCCCCCGGTACTGGTTAGGAACGGATCGTTCAAGCTGAGAACCGGCGAAGTGGGAGCGTAGCGAGAAGTCTGGTAATTGACGACTTGTCCGTTGGCTGCGTTCACTGGCACGGTTTGAGCCGGTACATACGAAGTCGTATACGCCTGGCTCCCTGCTTTCGGCGGCATCAGATTAAAGATCGTGAAGGTGTTTAGGTGTTGGATATTGTCGAACCATCCGGCGCCCATACGAATGACCGTTTTTTCGGTCGGTCGAAACGCAATACCGATCCGGGGCATGAAGAAGCGGACTTGCTGCGCCGTGAGTTTCTTTGCGCCAGCTTCGCCAAGCGCACCCGGGAAAATCGTAGGTATAACTTGGCCGCTGGGAAGTTTGTATCCCTCGCCACGGCCGATATCGGCTCCGAGACCAGGAATATCGAATGTTCGCCAGAGACCTTGCGTATCCTTTCCCCAGCCGTTGTAATCGAATCGCAGGCCAAGGTTCACGGTCAGCCGGGAGTTCACTTTGAAATCGTCGTTAATGTATGTTCCCCACCGATTCGCCACCGGGAAAGTGAGCGGGATGCCTTCCGGTGTTTGGGTATTCTGAGGCCGGCCAAGGAGGAAGCATGCGAACGCATACCCGCAAGTCTGGCTCGAAAAATTGAGCTGCCCCTCCTCGATATTCGCGGCCCCGCGTTCCATGCTGATGCGGTAGTATTCAAAGCCCGTCTTCAGGGTGTGCTTCCCTTTGACCCAGGTGAAATGCGATGACGGCTGGTACGTATTCATGTTGTCGTACCCGTTGCCGGCAGTTTGCTCGGAAAGTGTAAAGGGCAATCCGCCAAAATTCGGAATACCATGTTCGCGGGGTGTCAGCTTGCGGTTCCCGTCACCCGGAATCCGGAATTGGCCCACTCCGAGCGCATCCATATCAAAGCTTGTATTATCCGTCCGCGGATTGGAGGTGAGGTCATCTGAGATGTTGAAACCGAACCGAACTTCCAGGATTTTGCTCGGATCGAATGTGTGAATCCACTGTGTTGCTAGATTGGTGACTTTCGAACTCACAAAGACCGGGATGTTCGGATTGATGTTGTTGCGCGTCAGGTTTGAGCGATCCCAGGCAAGACGGGCAAATACGCGATTGTTGTCATTGATATTGTGGTCCACTCGCGCGAAATAAGTGTTTACATCCGTCGGTGTCGGAACGCTTGCCCGGGCGGTGAAATCCTGAATGTCCGACTGAACGAACTGCGCATGCGGCACATACAAGTTGAGAACATTGAGGGCGCCGGGGTGAATCCGCGATTGCGGAATCACGTTGTTCGGGAAAGGAACACCCGTGTCTGGATCGTAAATCAAAATCGGAGACACAAAGCGGCCATTCGCGATATATCCATTTTGAAGAGCGGAGAAGTCGCCGTTTCGGAACGCGTCGATCGGGTAATTCGCGGTATTGACCTGTCCTTCCCGAGTCCGGCGGGCTTCATAATTAACTGCCCAGAAGGTTTTATTCCTGCCGTTATATAGCTTCGGGATCACCACGGGTCCGCTCAACACGAAGCCGTATTGGTTCTGCCGAAGAGTATTCTTCTTCAGGCGGGTTGCGCCTGGCGCCAACTCGAAATTCAGAAAATAATTCTCCGCATCGAATACGTCATTGCGAAGAAAATCGAAGAACGTGCCATGCAAAGCATTCGTTCCGCTTTTCATCGTGATGTTAACTACTGCGCCACCCCCGAAACCGTACTCTGCGGAGTAGGCGTTGGTTTGGATCTTGAATTCCTCCAGCGCTTCGATTGAGGGAACGAAGTTGGTGACGTGAATACGCGGATCTTTCGCATCTACACCATCGAGCGAAACCACCTGATGTGTTTCACGAATGCCGTTTGCAATCACGCCGAAGCCTTGGCCGGGAATCGGGAACGCAGCGTTAGCTCCCTCGGACTTCCCGGTACGGATTCCGTACTGTACGCCGGGGACTAGTACTGCCAGATTCTGCATGTTGCGCCCGTTCAGCGGAAGTTCGGTGATGCGCCGGTTTTCGACGACCGCGCCGAGTGCCGCGTTTTCCGTGTTCAGCATTACCGCGCTGGCCGAAACTTCGACGGATTCGGTAATATTGCCGACATCCAGCTTCACGTCCTGTCGTACCTGTGCGGCCGTCTCTACGCGAATGTTTCGGACGGACTCTGTTTTGAATCCGGCCATCTCGACGCGCAGGTCGTAGTTGCCGACTTGGATCAGAGGAAATGAATAATTGCCCGTCTCGTTCGTCGTTGTGGTCTGCGTCACGTTCGTGTCGGCGTTGGTCAGAATGACTTTTGCGCCCTGGATCACCGCGCCGGTTGAATCGGAAACCAAGCCTAGTACTGCTTGCGTTGTCGATTGAGCTCGGGCGATTGGAATTAGCGTCATAGCCGCAATCACGATCACGGCCGCTATCACTTGCAATCTGGAAAACATCAAAACCCCTTATTCAGAGAAAGTTCTCGAAAACGAGATCGAACGCGGACACCTGCGCCTACGTGAGGTTGCGCAGGTAGCTCCTCGACTCTCCTGAGATTGGAGAAACTGTACTCCAGACTAAGATCGGAGTCAAGCCCGAATCGGCTGTATGTCAATCTTTGTGGAGAATTGTGATTCAATGTAACGCATCGAGATTCCACCCAGATAGAGCAGAGGTACTAGTTCCGATGAGGCTTTTGAAGCCGTTGTTAGCGACAATGCTGGCGTTCGCGCCGATGTATGCCCAGGTCTTCCGCCTGAGCAAAGAGGAGATGATCAAGTACACGGCGAAAAATCCATTCGACCGTTTTCCCGATGGTCGTCCGAAGGTGGACGACAAAACCCTGGAGCGGGTAAAAGGCCTTTCCCTCGAGGAAGCATGGGGCTTGCTGCAAAAACATGGCTACAAGCATCAGTTCGCCGGCTGGGACCTGCAGGTATTACATCCCGGACAAAAACTCGTCGGCCGAGCCGTTACCGCTCAATACCTCCCTGCGCGGCCGGACATGACCGAAGTGCTCGACGCTGAGGCTAAGGCGAACGGCCTCGCAAAGGAGCCGAACCAGAAGGTAATTGATTTACTCGAAGTGAATGACGTGCCGGTGATTGACATGATGGGGGCGGGTCCTGGACACACGTTTGGCGGCGACAACCTTCACGCCGCAATTTTCGGCCGAACCAAAACGGGCGCCGTTATTGACGGGATGATTCGCGATCTCGAAGGGATTGCTGAACTGCCGACTCAGGTGTACTACCGGAGAGCGCATCCTTCCGCTGTCGCCGAGGTGAGTGTCGCGGGAATAAATATTCCGGTCAAAATCGGCGAAGCGATCGTAATGCCTGGCGACGTGGTATTGGGAGACCGCGAAGGCGTCATTTTCATTCCGCCTCACCTTGTGAAGCAAATCGTGGACGAAGCCGATTTAACTCACATTCACGACGAGTGGACCAAGGCGAAATTCCTCACCGGCAAATATCGCGCCAGTGAATTGTACGGAGGCTCCGGGCTCACACCCGAACTCAAGAAAGAGTACGACGAGTATGTAAAAAAGCGCCTGGCTGAGATCAGGAAATGAGCATGTTCCGACTCCCCTATATAATTGCGTTGTTGCTGATTGCGCAGGCCCTTGCGGCCAAAACGCATGAAATCTATCCCGATCACCATTCGCGTATCTTTTCGGCACAACTCGAACCGGTATTACGTGTTCACTCCGGCGACACAGTCATAACTAAAACGTGGGACTCCGGAGGACAGGACCAGGCCGGCGTCCGTCACATCCAGCATCCTTACGTCTATCCGGAATCCGGCAATCCTCTGATGGGACCGTTCTACATCGAAGAGGCCGAAGTCGGCGACGCGCTCGAAGTGCATATCGACAAGCTGCGGCTGAATCGGAACTGGGGATATACTTCGTATCGACTGAGTCCCGACATATTGACGTCATCCGCCGCAGAAGCCCAGTACAAGAATTTCTACAAAATGGACGTATTGCGGCCGCAGCGCGCCGACTTAATTCCCTGGGATCTGGACCTTAAAAAGCAAACGGCGAGTCCCAGGCTTTTGCAAAGCTCGGGTTATAAGTTCGAGATTCCCGTGAAACCGATGCTTGGCTGCATTGGTGTGGGTACGGCGGGTTACGAGGTGATGTCTTCCGGTCCTGCCGGTTCGCATGGCGGCAACATGGATTACAACGACGTTGTCGAAGGCGCCACTCTGTATTTCCCGGTCTTTCATAAAGGCGCGTACTTTTATGTTGGTGACGGTCACGCTGTGCAGGGTGACGGAGAGGGTCTCGGCAACGGGGTTGAGACTTCTCTCGACGTGCAGTTCACCGTCAAGGTACATAAAAAGAAACAATTGGATATGCCCCGATTGGTGAACGATGAGTACATCGTCTCGATCGGAAGCCAGCCGGAATTCCACAGCAGCATGGATTTCGCCCTGCGTGCCGCAAACGCCGATATGTTGCACTGGCTAACCAGCGAATACAAACTGACCGCTCCGGAGGCGAACCTGCTTTTTGGCGCCGTAGTACAGCACAAAATCGCGACCTACTTCGGTACGGTTGCCACTTTGATTCCTCGGAAATATCTGCCGAAGACAGCCGAGTAAAAGGAGTTATCACGATGGATAGAAGGCATTTTCTCGGCTCGTCGGGAGCTTTTTTCGCAGGACAGGACGGGCGTGAGATTGAAGCCGGC
This sequence comes from Bryobacteraceae bacterium, assembly GCA_963833675.1. Taxonomy (GTDB): domain Bacteria; phylum Acidobacteriota; class Terriglobia; order Bryobacterales; family Bryobacteraceae; genus DASQDN01. The sequence goes on from CAWHYW010000003.1 coordinate 71,314, forward strand.
GGCACCGGAAGCGTTTCTTACACGGTCAATGTCACGGTCGAAACGAAAGCAATCCGGTCAGGCGCACAAGGGCAAGGTATTGGCCGCAATCCAGCCGCATTGCGACGACATCCCGATTTTCGCCGGAGGAACTATACTCAAGCTGCTCGACGAAGGCTATACCGGCATCCTCATCACGATGTCCAATGACTCCATGGCGGGAACAGGCTCTTCGATCGGCGACATCGTCGGCAAGAACGAGCGCGACACGGTTGAAATGGCCCGGCGTCTTGGGCTGAAAGACACCTTTTTCCTGAACTATCCGAATCACAACATGGATGCCTGGCCCATCGTGGAGATGCGCTCCAGGCTGGTCTTTCTCTTCCGGTTGATGAAGGTCGACACGGTATTGGTGTACGATCCGTCCGCGCTTTACGAGCGCAACCCGGATCACTACATCACTGCTCGCGCGGTCGAGTCGGCTTGCTGGATGGCTGGCTCCGAGTGGGATTATCCGGAGCATTTCCGCGCCGGTCTGACGCCTCATGCCCCGAAAGACAGGTATTTCTTTGCCCGCGGGCCGCAGTTAGTCAATCGCGTTGTCGATATCAGCCCCTATATCGACAAGAAAGTGTTCGCCAATATGGCGAACGTGACGCAAGGGCCGGCGGGAGACAATGGCTCGGCGTTGCGGAAAAAACTCGCCGAGAAGAAGCTGAAACTGCCCCTGCTCGGCAATGACGATGAGACCGCAAATCGTCAGTACACGAAGCAATTCGCTCTCAGCCGCGACCGGCTTCGTGGCAAGGCCCACGGACTTGAATACGCAGAATATTTCCACTACGTCCCGGCTGACGAGTCTGAAGTCGAGAGCTACGTCTCAAAAAATGCAGTGCCGCTGTAGCGTCCGCATCGTATAAGCTGTTCCCTATGGACCAGCGAAGGACGTTCCTTAAAAAGTCAATGAAGTTGGGAGCCGGTGGCGCAATGGCAGCCATGGCGGCAGCCGCTGCAACCGGTAATCGGACGAAAGCTGTTGGTGGCATTCGAATCGGCAATCTGTATTTCAGCTCCGGTCTGACGGGCGTACGTCCCGAGGCGCGCAAAGACCCTCTCGCATTCGGAGGGGATATCAAGGAGCAGACCCACACGATTCTCAAGATGCATAAAAAGAATCTGGAGGAGATGGGGTCCTCGCTCGAGAACGTTGCGAAAGTGGTCGTATACCTCGCGGACGTTAAGACCGAGAAGCCTGCGATGAATGAAGTCTACGCGCAGTACTTCCCCAAGGACGCGCCGGCACGCTCCGCGTTCGGCGTAGAGTTTCCGGATGTTGCGACGCGTGTAGAGATTGAGCTCGTCGCCTGGATCCCGTAGAGAGCTATGCCTTGGCGGTCTGACGCCGCGCCCTCCAGCGCGCCTTGCCATATTCGCCAAGGCCCACCTCGCCGGACATCTGATCGCCTGTAACCGTGCCGGTGAAGCGGTACGTCAGGTGCGTACCCTCGCATGGCATGCTGCTTCGGAAGTCAACGCGCGAACCGTCCACCGCGCCTTTGATGTCGCCTTTGTACGCCCATCCGGCATGCGAGCCCGAGACTGAGTTACCGGCGGTCGTCAACGCTAGCTTGTGCTCCGCCGAGCCCATTTCGTATTCGATTTCCGCGACCCAGTTCCCCGCGATATCCGTTGTGGGCGCTGCAGGATGGGGTTTTTCCTGGCGCGTGGATGGCGCTGCTTTCAGAACTTCATATAACCGTTTTGCAACGATCTTGTACTCGTCTGGTTTCATCGCCACCGGGCGAATCAGGAACGAATGGCCTTCCCCCTCACCATGCGTCATGATGCGGGGCTCGCCTTCCAGCATCTTGCGGCCGACTTCCCCGGCGGTCATCGCCACCCGGGCCGGATCCCACGAAACGTTCAAAGTCGGAAACGGACCGCCGCGAGCGGGTCCGCGGACTTCCGCCTTAACTCCGGGCACACGCGTGATCTGTTCCGTGATGTACGCATACCAGGATTCCCACTCTTTGAAGTCAGCTCTGAAAGTCGCGCTCCGTGCGCCACACCTCGACCGCCCGAAGCATTCCGACAATCTCTTCCTTACTGACTTTAATCGCTCGACCGAACGCATGATGCGGCGCGCTGTTCGCCCAGGCTGCGCGGATGAGATCTTCTCGGCCTAGAAGCAGACCTGCAGTTTGCGGACCACGGATAATTTTCCCTCCGCTATATGCCACGAGATCTGCGCCTAAGGCAAGATAAGGATTCGGAACGATCAAGTAATCCGCTGCCGCATCGACCAGGATCGGTATGCCTGCTTTCTTCGCAATCGGCGCGACATCCTTCAGGTCGAGCTTGGCGCTGCCGAAATGCTGTCCGAGAATCTCGATCATTGCCGTGCGCGGACCTATCGCGGCCTGCAGCTCTTGCGGCGAGTTCACTTCGATGATTTTGACGCCGAGCGTGCGTACCGCGTGATCGTAAACCACACGCGACTCACGAGGCATGATGACCTCGTTTTTCAGGCCTTCCAGGTTTGGCAGGCGCTGCATTTTCTCTGGGTCGGCGCCCGGCGATGCAGGCGGCTGTTCCATGCGTGAGCGCAGCCGCCGCGCCGGCGGTGACAATGCCTCGCGGAACTTGCAGAAGATGTGCCAGCCGCTCGCTGACCTTCGCCATCAATTCGTCGATGTTGACGTGATAGTGCGACGCCTGCTCGATCGTGGCGATCACCTCGGGCAGCATCTGTGAGCCGCCATTGATCGTATACGTCGCAGTGCAGTTGATGAATGGCTGCACCCCGATTCGCGTATACACCTCTGGGCCGCTTGTCTTCACCGTAGCCGCTTCGGCCTCTCCCGTCGCTGCTGCGGCAGCCAAAATCCCAGTGGTTCGAAAAACATCCCGCCTGCTAATTCTGCTCATGTGCACAATATCCTTATCGCTGCATTATAATCGCAGGACATGTCGATAGGAGTATTGAGGAAAGGCTTGCTGCTTTTAGCGAGCGGTGCGTTGCTGTTGTCTGCACAGCGTTACGACCTGGTGCTGCATGGAGCTCGGGTACTCGACCCGGCCAACAGCATCGATGGAGTAATGGATGTCGCGGTCACCGGAAACAAGATTGCGGCCGTCCAGGCGCAGATTCCGGCATCGGACGCGAAAAAGCAGGTGGATGTCTCCGGCCTCTATGTCGTGCCGGGCCTCATCGATTTCCACGCTCACGTGTTTGGCTACGAGGGCGCGATAGCTCCTGACGACACCGCCCTGCCGGCAGGAACGACCACAGTTGTGGACGCGGGTGGAAGTGGATGGCGAACCTACGATGAATTCCGCCGGACCGTCATCACCCGCTCCAAAACTCGAGTTCTGGCGCTGATCAACATCGTAGGGAAGGGAATGGTTGGGTCGGCTGCGGAGAGCGACACGAATGACATGGATTCGGAACGAACCGCGGCGACCATCAAGGCCAATCGCGATTACATCGTCGGTATCAAGACTGCTCATTTTGGCGGAAGTGGATGGACAGCAATCGATCATGCGGTCGCGGCAGGACGGATCGCCGGCGTCCCCGTGATGGTGGATGACAGGATTCAGACCAACACTGGACGCACCACTCAGGAGAAACTGCTCGAACATTTACGTCCGGGTGACATTCACACGCACATGTACAACGACCGCCAGCTCGAGCTGATAAACCGCTTCAGTGGAGCTGTACAGCCATACATGTTCGAAGCGCGTAAGCGTGGAGTGCTGTTCGATCTGGGGCACGGAGGTGGCAGTTTCTTGTGGCCGGTGGCGACCCGCGCGATGGCAGCCGGTTTCATGCCGGACACGATCAGCACCGATCTTCACTCCTCCAGCATCATGGGACCGCAATCCGACATGCCGAACTGCATCTCGAAGCTCATGTTCCTCGGTATGAGCCTTCCCGATGCGGTGCTCAGGTCGACCGTGAATCCCGCGAAAGAGATGGGCAGATATCCGGAGATCGGAACATTAGGTGTCGGACACACGGCAGATATAGCGGTTTTGCGCCAGGAAAGCGGCGTGTTCGCTCTCAAGGACGCGTGGGGAGCGAAACGCCTGGCGCCGAAACGAATTCAAGCCGTCATGACGGTTCGAGACGGCAAGATTGTCTATGACGCTCTGACCCCGGCGATCACCTCGTCCACACAGGAAATCTATGATCTGCTCCTCAAGAATGGCAAGGTTATCGATCCGGCAAACCACCGGAATGGCCGATTGGATATCGCAATCTCCAATAAAAAGATCGTTCGAGTAGCGCAGGATATTCCCGCGGCCCATGCGCGTGCTGTTGTCGATGTCAGCGATTACGTCGTCACACCTGGGCTGATCGATATCAACACGCACTTCGGAGCGAATCTGAACCCTGATCACAACAGTTTGCGGAATGGCGTCACCACTGCGGTGGATGCCGGCAGCGCGAGCGCAAAAGACTTCGAAACGTTCAAGGCCAGCGGTGATCGATCATTCAAAGGTGCGGATGCTCGCCTTCCTGAAGGCCGGAGACGACGAGGCCGCAAATGGACTGATAAAAAAATACCCATCTCTGATCGTCGGTACGAAGACTTCCTCGTTTGAACCGCCGGGAGATGTTATTTCCAGCGGTATAGATCCCGAGAACGTTTTACTCAAGCATTCGAACATGATGACAGCCATGTCCAAATCTCTGAAGCTCGGATTGACTCTCGACCAGGCGGTAGAGCGTTCGACCGTAAACCCGGCGCACGCAATTCGGCGTCCCGACCTGGGTACGTTGAAGGAGGGGGCCCCCGCAGATATCGCGATCCTCGCTACCGATCAGCAGCTTCGTTGCGTGATGACAATTCGCAACGGGTCTGTTGTCTGGGATAGCGAGGGCCTCGCGGCCCCGGACGTCAAGACAATGGGTCCGTACACAAACTTTAAATAACCGGCGACGCGGAGATGAAGCGCTATCTCCGCGTCCGGTTCTCCGATCTAACTATTCCATCCCATTTCGGATCGCCCTGCGCGCCATAGTTTCCGAGGCCCTTCCAGTCTGACCGGCTGAGGCCGTTCATATCCCAGACGACTTTGCCGTCACGGGCGGTGAGTTCGCCTTCGAGCTTTTGTGTACCGCGCATTCGAGCGCCGTTGACATCGACAAAACCGAAGTCGCCCTTATGCAACCTCAGCACGGCGATATCGGCGGGAGCGCCCACAGATAAGTGGCCCAATTCTGTCCGTTTAATCTCCTGAGCAGGATTCCATGTCGACCGGAGGATCACATCATCAAGCTTCATCCCCATATTCAGAAACTTCGACATCGTCGTCAGCATCGTCTGCATCGCGCCGTTCATGCTGCCGATGTGGAGGTCGGTTGAAATCGAATCGGGTCCAAACCCCTGCTGCATTGCCGGAACCGCCTGGCGAAATAGGAAACTGCCGCCGCCATGCCCAACATCGAAGATCACACCGCGCTTACGGGCCTCGACCAAATATGGCCGCAATTTGCCTGAATCGTCCAGCATGGGCACGCTCGACAGATACAGGTGTGTGTAGATGTCTCCCGGACGAAGCTTCTTCGTGACCAATTCCTCGAACGGACGCTCTGGTCTGAATCGTCCGAAGTCGACCATGACCGGTATGCCTGCGGCTTCACCTGCTTTCACGGCATTCTCGACAGGAGTCCACTCCGGTCCCGCATAGTGCGCACTCTTGAAGCCGACGATGATGTCTTTATATTTCTTTGCCGTCTCGGCTGCCTTGCTCGAATCCATGTCGTTCAGATTCTGCTCGGGAGCGCCGGCCATGCCCGCGCCTACAATATTCAACAGCGCCAATACACGAGTTCGCGCGTGGTCGATGATCAGCTTCTTGAAATCTTCAAAGTTGCGCCAGCCCGACGAGCCTGCGTCAACCACCGTGGTCACGCCGGACCTGAAGGTGTGATCGTCGGGGCGCACGCTGGTCGGACCGGTGTAAGCAGTCCCGGTTCCCGCGTACACATGAACGTGAATATCGATCAGGCCGGGTGTAACGTAAAGTCCGTCCACATTGATCGCCTTGGCGGCCTTATCCGCGGCAATATTCGTTTCAACGGCCGCGATTTTTCCATCCTTGACAGCGACGTCGCGGCGCGCGCTGATCTTGTTCTTCGGATCAATGACATGGCCGCCTTTCAAGATAAGGTCATATTCCTGAGCGTGCAGCAAGGCGGCACTCAGCAGCAGCAGAGAGATTCGCATAGGTTGATACTACTTTATGCTTTCTCTTACTCGAGTCCAAGTCGGCGGGCCATTCCAATACGCTGCATCTTGCCTGTAGCTCCGCGGGGAATCTCATCAGTGATGATCACCTGACGGGGCACTTTGAATTTCGCGAGCCTTTCCCTCGCGAACGACTTAATTTCGGACTCAGTCACTTCACATCCCTGTCGGAGCACAACCACGGCGCAAACACGCTCTCCTAGAACAGGGCAGGAAGCACCGAAGGTAAGCGCCGTCGCGATGGAAGGATGATCCATCAACACCTCATCGATCTCGGCTGGCGAGAGCTTCTCGCCGCCACAATTGATGATTTCCTTGATTCGTCCTGTCAACGACAGATAACCATCGGAATCGATCACACCCGAATCACCGGTCCGGAACCAGCCATTGCGGAATGCCGCCTCAGTAGCTCCTGCTGGCGACAAATAGCCTTTGGTAATAGCGGCCCCTCGGAGGGCGACTTCGCCTTCTATCCCTTGCGGCTGGACCTCCCCCGATTCGTTCAGGACGACGTATTCTGTGGTGGCGGAATTCCCGACGGTGCCCATTTTTCGAACGCCGGGCGGCAGAGGATTGCTGGCAACCTGATGCGAGGCTTCCGTCATGCCGTAGGAATTGAGGACAGGACATTCAAATTGATCTTCCATTCTGCGCCAGATCGGAGTATGCAAGTGCGCTGAACTCGACCTGATAAAACGCAGCCGCGTGTCTTTGGATCGCTCGCCGGATCTTCCGAGGATCATCTGATGCATCGCGGGCACCGCGGTGTACCAGGTCGCGCCGGAATTCTGCAATCCATCGAAGAATCGCAGTCCGTTAAATCCCGGCAGACAATAGATCGACGCGCCGGCGCTGATGCTCGAGAGCAGCGCTCCGATCAATCCGTGAATATGGAAAAGAGGCATCACATTGAGGCAAGTGTCGACCGGAGTCAGCGCCAGAGTGCTCGCGATGTTAAAGGCGGACTTGGAAAGATTCCGGTGAGTTAACGGAACGAGTTTTGGACGGGCAGTTGTGCCGGAGCTGTGCAGCAGCAGCGCGATATCTGATGCGCCCGATAGGCCCGGGGCGGCACAGGCCGGCTTCACGCGATGGCCTTCCAGAGTGAAATCGCCTGCAATCCCGCTATCTCTGGCCAGCAATCCGATAACAGGTATGCCGACCCTCTGGCGGCATCGATCGCGGCGGGACAGAAATCCGGCGGAGTCACCAGAGCCGCAGCGCCGAGATCTCGAAGAAAAAATTCGAACTCGGCTGCCGAATAAGCCCGATTTAGCGGCGCAAACCCGGTCCCCGGCAGAGATCGCAAGAAAACCGGTAGCTAAATTGGGTCCGTTCGGAAGCACAACAGCCACACGATCCTCGCGTCCAATGCCCAACTGATTCAACGAAAATACCGTCTTCCCAATCAGCGCGCCCAACAAAGCGAATGCTCATCGCTCGTTGATTTTCCGCGAGTATAGCGGGGGAGTTCGCGTCTCCTCGCGCGATTATTTCAGGAATTGTCATCGATTTCTTAATTATCGATCGAGTGATGCCATCATTCGCAGCATCTTTCGTTGCGGTAAGGCGATACTGCCGATGACTCGCTCACCGGGACCTACATCGCGCATGACGGCCGATCCGAAGCTCACATGCGCGCGATCTCCAATCTGGATGCCGTGAACTAAAGCGGCGCCTGGCCCAATCCACGCATTCGAACCGATCCTTACATTGCCATTCACAACGGCTCCATGGCCGACAAACGAATTGCTTCCGACGCTTGTGTTGTGGGATATGAACGCTCCGTTGCCGATACGCGAGTTGCGTCCGATCTCGGTAAACTGCCTGAATACTCCTCGGGCAATGACGAGCATTCGCTAGAATGTGCGCTCCTGTCTCGATGCGGATTGCTCCCGCATGAGCGAGATCCAGTAGTTCATTCCCCACGCGGATGGTTTGAAATCCAATGGAACCTAATACTGCCCCAGGGTAGATTTCGACTCCGTCTTCTATGAATGTCCGCTCGAGAACCACAGCCTTTGCATGGACTACTACATTCGCGCCGATGATGACGTTCTGCTCCGCCACAAAACTGTTGGAATGAATTTTTGCCGCAGGATGGATAACACTAGCAAAGTTCGCCCAGTAAAAAGATGTATTCGAAGCCAGAAAATTATGTACAGCAGCGAAGGCCCGGCGAGGCGAATCGCACACGCCGATACCGAGGCGCTCTGAAAACGATTCGGCCAGTTCCGGAAGAGTAATGACACATGCAATGTTTGGATTGTTCCTAACTGGCTCGACGAAGGATGCGCTTTCAACAAAAGCCAGAGACTCGGGCAAAGGATCATTCGCGAATCCGAGATTAGAGAACCAACCTTTACGGATTATCCGAAAATCATGCCACTCCGCAGCTTGCTCCAGTGAGAATCGCGGCGGAACCGGCTGGCCTCCTGATGATGAAACCGCGACCAAGCCCTCGGCGGCTACGGGAGGGTGAAGCTGATCGAACCAGAACACGCCCTCCTGCACAAGGGTGACCCGAAGGATAAAGTCTCCGCCCGCGTCGGGGGCGAGAACCTTGATACCTTGCTCATGCTCGGATCCCGGACGCACGTCCGCCGTGAGCCTGGTTCGTTGGCCGTCGAACACTACAGTCTCGCGCGTAAGTGCCGAGAGCCAATGATAACTCCAATGAACCGGATGAGGCCCGATCGATGCGAGGAGGTCTCTCGAGTCATTTCGGATTCGGATTCGAACAGTATTCCGCGAACCTGGCTCCATCTCGCGTTCACACGACGAAATGCGAACGCCCAGATGATTACTGATAGACGCTGGTAGCGGTGGCATGAAGAGGCGGCTGGAAACTCTAAGCTTGTCTTCGAGGTCTCCGGCTCTTCGGGCAACGGCGCGAATCACGTCCGCTGCCACGATCGGAGCCGAATAAAGTTGCTTCTCGGCGAGGACTTCTTCATACAAGGAGATGTAACGGTCCACAGCTTGGTCGAGAGATGCATTCTCGCGTATATATGCGGTTACCGCGGCGGCATCAGCAGCGTCGTACGCAAGCATCTCACGGATCACCAACCCTGGTGTTATGGGCTGATGAAGGCAGCGCATGCCGAAGTTCCATTCGCGCAAAGTCGCCACGTCATTCTTGCGGACCAGTCCTCCAAACCCTCGCGTATCACATAAAATCACGGCGCAGCCGGTGGCCATCGCCTCCAGTGCGCAGCGAGCCTTGGCGAATACCAAGATCGTAATCGCCGAGAATCCGTTCGGGCTCCTCGCTGGCGGATCCCATTCCTGTACCGATCACGTCCAAAGCGATTCCCATGTGTTGACAGGCTTGTTGGATCGGTTCCAGATGCGTTCCCGGACGCGCATAGTTGCTGAAGATGAGTGCTTTTTTGGGGCGCTGGGGGAGCGGCCGCCTTAGCAGGAAATCTGGAGGTGTCGACCGCGTTGAATATCACGCGCGTCTTATCTTCCGGGAATTCCAGCTTCAAAACGAAGCCGCTCCAAGCAGTTTTTGTCGACCGCCACAAATCTGCGTACCTGTTCGAATACTGGAGGAAAATCATGCCAGATCAAACGATCGTGGCAGACAAAAATGGCGGGCGTTTGCGGAAAATGGAGAAGAGCGGACGCGGTCTCAACCAGATGATGTCCATGGATAATATCGGGAGCCTCGACAACATCTTCCAGTCTTCGGACTACCTCCACGCCGCTGCGCTCGATCTGGTCTGACACAACACCCGGATTCGGCGTGAAGACTGTAGGGTCATGACCCTTCGCTTTCAGCCCGAGCGCCAGGTCACGCGTAACGATCTCCGTTCCCGACTGAGACGCGAGAGTAATATTCGTCAAAAGAATCCGCATCGACTAATTGGCAGCGTAACATCCGGCTATTTGCATTAACCGATACCAGGAAAGTTTGACTTCTGCTCAGGTGGAGTGATAGATTCCCGCGGGGGGAATCGCCATGATTTGTCGCACTCTCTACATTTTGCTCATCCTCTCTTGGATGGCCACGAGCGCTTTCGGTCAAGCGACAGGCACTGCCACGATGCTTGGCGCGGTGACCGATTCGTCCGGTTCTGTCGTGCCAGGGGCAAAAATCACTGTCATCCAGACAGGAACGAATTTCACATTCACCAGCACCACGACATCCGAGGGTACGTGGTACATCCCGAACCTCAACTCAGGAAGCATATCAGATCAAAATTGAAGCGGCAGGTTTAAAACTTACGTGCGCGATGGCATCCAGTTGCGCACAGGAGAATCGCCGCGAATCGATGTTGCGCTCGAGGTCGGAAACGTCACCGAGAGCGTGCAGGTGACGGGAACGGCGCCGCTATTGGAAACCGAAACTTCCACCAGCGGTCAGGTGCTGGAGGGCGGCACCATCGAAAAGATCCCGGTGCTGCAGAAAGCGTTCTATCGTATTTACCTGTATATGCCGGGCATGAATGTGATAAACGGGCAGCACGCGGTCGGTCAGCGGCAGCGCTCGCTCGGCTTCACGATCGATGGTGTGAATGCGAAAGAGTCTGTCCTCGGCAACCCGAACTCCATCGACACCGTCGTCACAGCCACGCTCGATATGATCCAGGAGTTCAAGATGTACACGACTGGGTTGCCGGCGGAGTTTGGGCACTCCTCGGGCGGGCAATTGAACGGCGTATACAAGAGCGGCACGAACCAGCTGCACGGCAGCGCGGAGGACCGTTACCTGCCAGGGAAACTCGTGCACCGCCAGTATTTTGAACAGTTGCGCCGTTGCCAGGGACTGCAGGTTTGTAATCCGTTTTCCTACCACGAAATGAGCGCGATCATCGGTGGGCCTGTCGTGTTGCCGAAGATCTACAACGGCAAGGACAAGACTTTCTTCTTCGGCGGCTTCCAGCGTCACCACGAAAAGGTCACCGAGACGTACACAGGCACCGTCCCCACGCCCGAGATGTATGCAGGCGACTTCAGCTTCGGAGGACGCGGCTTCCCCATCTACGATCCCGCGACGACACGCCAACTCGCGAACGGTACTTGGACGCGCGATCCGTTTCCGGGCAATATCATTCCGCCGTCTCGCATCGATCCCGTAGTGAAGAACTATCTTTCCCACACTCCGTGGAAACAGCCTACGGACCCCGGATCGCTCGGATCAGCGGGACCGGCAAATAACCTGGTGGTGCCGAGTAAGGGCCGGTATTACGTCACCCGATATGACGCCAAGATTGATCACCAGTTCAACTCGGACAACCGCCTGTATGGACGGTTCACACGGGTGCGGGAACGGATTCCGGGAAGGTTCTTCTCCTCATACGAGCTGGCATGGGACCTGCTGGATCCGGTCTACTGGTACCCGCTCGACATGACCAACATCGTGGTGGCCGACACGCATACCTTCAGCCCGACGTTGATTAATGAGTTCCGATTCGGTTTTAACCGGCGGCATCAGACCAATGAACCGCCGGCACAGAACGGCAACTGGGCACAACAACTCGGGATTCCTAACGTGAGCGGCGAAACATTTCCGGATTTCCTCAGCACCACTAGTAATACTCGCTTCTACAATGCGGGACCCGGTGGATTTAGCGAACGGATCGGCCAGGACTACAGCTTCCAGGAAAACATGACGAAGATCATCGGGAAGCACACTACGAAGTTTGGCTATGAGCTGCTGCGCACCACTTACAACTCACTGATCGAGTCATTTCCGTCCGGCCGTTATTACTTCACGGGAGGGACAGAGCTTCCCTTTACGCCGAACACAGGCAATACGTTCGCAAATTTCCTTCTGGGTTCTGTCGCGAGTGCACAGTTCACTCGGGCGCAGGGTTGGTGGGCTCCACGGTGGTATTCCAACTCGTTCTACTTTCAGGATGATTGGAAGCCGATGCGCAACCTGACGCTGAACCTCGGCTTGCGCTGGATGTACGAGACGCCGTTCAACACGACAGGTCTGATTTCGCAGTTCGACCCAACCGTGAAGGACTCTCTCACCGGAAAAATGGGCGCCATCGTTCACAATCCCGGGGCGCTGGCGAAACGGGATCTGAACAACTTCCAGCCTCGGGTCGGCGTGGCCTGGAACTTCCGTCCCAATTGGGTATTCCGCGGAAACTTTGGCTTGATTACCTCGGATCTTCTGACGAGCACGTTGAACAACAACTTCGAGGAGTATCTGGCAACCGCCAACGTCCAGGCGCCACCGGGCGATCCGCGTTCCGTTTTCTATCTCAAAGATGGACCGCCGCCAATAAACTTCACCACTAATCCGGACGGGTCGGTGCCTTTCATCGGTACCAACTACGGGGCGCGGAACGCGACATGGTGGGATCCGAATATGCGAAATCCATATGTAATGAACTGGTCTGCAGGATTCCAGTACCAGTTCACGAACACATGGCTGGCGGAATTGCTTTATCAGGGATCGGCCGGTGTCGGACTTCTGAACAATTGGGATATCAACGTGGTGCCGCTGAACGTGTCTAGCGATTTCGCCACACTGAACCAGATTCGAATCGGCTACCAGAATTTCAAACCCTACACGCAGTTCGGCTCCATCCAGCATTATTCGAACTACGGTCACAACACGTACCATGGAGCGACACTCCGGGTCGAAAAGCGTTATTCCAGCGGCGTAACTTTGAACACGTTTTGGACGTGGTCGAAAACAATTAACGACGTAGACGAGGACGGAGGCGCCGCCGGCATCACCTGGTACAACCGCAGCCTGGAGAAGGGTCGCGCAGGGTATGACATCAGCCATCGATTCGTGACGACTGCCACGTACGAACTGCCGGTCGGAAAAGGCAGAAAGTTCATGAACTCGGGAGGCTGGAAGAACGCGGTCTTCGGTGGCTGGGAGCTCACGGGATCTCAGCACTTCATGACTGGTCAGCCTGTGACGATCACGTTCTCGGGCTCGCCCAATGTTTATTTGCCCGGCGCTATGCGCCCCAACCAGCTAAAATCGAATGACGAGGTAAAGCTGGACCATGTCGACATCGGTCCCAACCGATTCCCGTTCTCGGCCCAGAATCGCTACTTCGATTACACCGGATTCGCATATCCCGCAAGCTTCCAGGCGGGTACGCTAGGACGCAACACTCTGCAGTCATCTGGCGTTGTATGGGCCCAGATATCGATGTCGAAGGAGTGGCAGATTTTCGAGCGCTTGCGCGCCAGTCTCCGATTCGATGTAAATAACCCGTACAAGTACCACAGCTTCAATCCGCCGAACACCACTTTCGACATCACAAACCGCACCAACGCATGTCCCGCGAGTTTAACGGCGCCCTGTCCGGCGGCGTTCGGGACCTTTAACGGAACGCGGGGCTCGTTCTCGGATATTGGCACCGGACGGTGGCACGGCATAATGGTGTTCCGTGTGGAGTTCTAGTCGACTGAAACGGAGCCACGATCAAAATTCGCTTTACCGCAACGAAGTGTGGAGGCTTTTTCACAGACTCGTAAGAGTGCGATGTTGAGTCTCCAAAATCCGCATACCGGAAATGAGCTGCTTAGTGCTTCGCAATCTCCACGCCTCGCGTGGACACGTAGTACTTCGCAAGCATATATGCCCGCTCCCACACGGGTAAGGATTCCGGCGAGCGCAGATATCCAAAGAACTTGTTTGCCACTTGCGCGAAGTGAGCCTCGTGGCCGACATGATACTTCTCGGGGATTAGGATGCGCGCCTCACCATTCTTCTCCTCAAACGACACGCCCGGCCAAGCGGACTGCAAGCTCGCAATCTTTTTCTTCAACGCCTCAGACACTGGTGTGACGTACAACTCCGGTCGGTACTTTTCGGCCTCTCCCTGTCGAATTGCGACCGTTGACTTTGTCCCACGGAAACTCGCCTCATAGGTATCGCCATGCGGAGCCTCGGCGTTCCAAAGAATGTCGAGTTTCACGTGCGATCCGAGAATCGTGTACTCTACCGAGTTATTGCACATGTACTCGAGCTTCCCGTCCCGCACGTGCGCCCGAACGGATTCCGGAAAATCCTGCTCACCTGTCACCTGTTTGAACTGCTCGCGAGTTAGCACAAGCGGCCATCGTCGTCCATTGAGCACTTGGATATCTTTCCGATAGTCAATCGCTTTCTCCGGCGCCACGGTCCACTGCACCAGATCGACAACATGCGTGCCAACATCCGCGAGCCCCTCGCCGTACTCATCGATGTCGAAGAACCAAACCGGCCGCCGCAGCGGAAGACCAGCCACCGTCTTGATCACGTGATGCACGCTTTTGGCTTGCACCGCCGGGTTCGCGGCAGTTCCGATATCCAGCTTGCCGAACAACGCCGCGTCATTCACTAATTCGCGCTGAAGAATGGATGTAATCTCGTAGCGCTCGGTCATAATGTCATAGGCGATCAGACGCTTCTTCTCTGCAAGGCCGAGCGCTTGCTCCAGCTTGCCCATATCCGAAGAGGAAATAATCCACGGCTTATCGGCGAACACGTTTACACCCGCTTCTAAAGCTGCTGAAATACGGCCAATTTTCGCCCGGTTCTTGCCCGTAAGGACAACCACGTTGCCGGGATGCTCCTTCAGCATCCGCTTTAGCGGATCGGCATCGGTGTGGATTTCCAAATCCCAGCGCGTAGGCTGTTCGGTCCGGTTGTTGAACAAGGAAACACGGTTCAGATAATCGAGCAGCTCCGGTCCCAACGGAGCGAAAACCGAGACTCGCGGCGAAATACCGGGATACATTTCTCGCTGAATCAAAGCAGCATGGAAGTGTCCCGGGTCCAAAATCATGAGACGTATGTTGTCCGAGCCGGCTGCAGAAAGGGCCATAGTCGTAGCTATCAAACTCACTAGTTTTCGCATTTCGCGCTATCGTCTATCTGTAACACGGTTGCCCTATGAAAAAGGTTAGTCTCAAAGAGAAGCTCGCCACTTTCAACGAACATTGGAGTCCGAAGATTGTAGGGGAACTCAATGACCAGCACGTCAAAGTCGTCAAGTTCCAAGGGGACTTCGTTTGGCATCGCCACGAGATGCAGGACGAAATGTTCCTCGTATTGAAGGGCCAATTCGACCTGCGGTACCGCGACTCCTCTGGCATCGAACAAACACTCCTGATCTCCGAGGGCGAGTTCGTCATCGTGCCTCACGGAACCGAGCACCGGCCGCACGCGGATTCGGAAGTGCACGTTCTGTTGTTCGAGCCCGCCGGTACCCTCAACACTGGCAACATTCATGATTCGCGGACAGTCGCAAGTCCGGAAACAATCTAATTCATCAGAGCCAAACGAAATGCAGCGCTCGCGAAACCACTCCTGAAATGATCGAGGGCTTTTGCCCGAGAGCGTCGCCCTCTTGACGCCTCGTTCCGCATCGCTACGGCTTCCTGCGGCAGGCCGGCCGCATTCATGGACCGCCGTTCTCCAATTTTAAATAGTAGGCGACACCCGACAGGCATGGAGCGATTCCCGCAACGCCGGTCTGGCCAGTCTCAGCATCAGCGCCTACAACGTCAACATGCATCGGCCCCGGTCCACCGTCGTGTAACGCGTGCCTTGCTCGACCTTCCTCCAGCGGTCCGGTCGAAAGCGGCGCCTCTGAAATTCAGATTCCTTTCTTCTTGCCTGTAAGAAACTGGATCTTTCGCAGACTACCTCCCATGTGAGCCCGCAGCAGAATGAGCTTGTATGAACGGCGCGAAGGCCTCGCTCCAGTTCCACCGGCTGGAATTGGAGTGGCAACGCGAAGCTTTGCGGACGGTATGGCGCTGACACTTGTTACCCTTAGTGCCGGGACTGGCGGCTACGTTTGCCGGCGTCGTCATCAAACGCGGGCTCAACGTGCCACTGATCGGGCCGATTATCTTGGGCACGTTGTTATGGTCGGAAGCTGGGCTCTGAACCGGTGGGGAGCGCGAAAACTCGACCGAAGAATTCAGGAATTGCAAGCTATGGAGGGCGGCAATGAATAGGAAAAATATTAACCGGGCATTAGCCGGCTTTGTTCTGCTGGCGACTGGCGCTGCGGCGCAAACCAATACGACCCCGGCCATCCCGACCGATGCGGAGATCCGCAAAATTCTCGCAGACCGAATCGGCACGGAGAATAACGGCGTCGGCATTGTGGTGGGCATCGTCGACGCGAACGGCCGCCGCACCGTCGCTTACGGAAGCCTCGCCAAGAACGACAATCGCAAGCTCGATGGCGACTCAGTTTTCGAAATCGGCTCGATGACGAAGGTGTTCACCTCGTTGGTGCTCATGAACATGGTGGGGCGCGGCGAAGTCGCGCTTGCCGATCCCATTTCGAAATATCTCCCGGCAAACGTGAAAGTGCCGGAGCGCAATGGCCGCAAGATCACGCTCGCCGATCTGTCCACCCAAAGCTCTGGCTTGCCGCGGCTTCCTGACAATCTCACGCCGAAGGACAAGAACAATCCCTACGCCGACTACACGGTGCAACAGATGTACGACTTCCTTTCCGGTTATACGCTGACGCGCGACATCGGTTCGCAGTACGAGTATTCCAACCTCGGTGTCGGGCTGTTGGGCCATGTGTTGTCGCTGCGCGCGGGAACCAGCTATGAAGCGCTCGTGCGCTCGCGTGTCTGCGATCCACTCGGCCTGAAAGATACACGCATTAACCTGACCCCCGGGATGAAGGCGCGGCTTGCCGTTGGACACAGCGGCGGCCTGGCGCCCGTAGAGAACTGGGATCTACCAACTCTCGCGGGGGCCGGCGCCCTGCGCTCGACGGCGAATGACATGCTGACGTTCCTTGCGGCCAATCTTGGTTTCATCAAAACTCCGCTGGCTCAGGACATGGCGGACGAGGTATCCGTGCGGCGGCCGGCCGGCGCTCCCGGCATGGAAATCGCCTATGCCTGGCACATTCAGACCCAGGGCGGCAATTCCATCATCTGGCATAACGGCGGTACGGGCGGCTACCGGACTTACATGGGTTACAATCCCAAGACCCGCGTGGGAGTTGTCGTGCTCGCCAACATCTCAACGCCGGCGGGCGGGGACGACATCGGCCGACACCTGCTCGACCCGAGTTATCCCCTAATGAAGGTTGAACCGCCTTCCGAACACCACCAGATCACGCTCGATACGAAAACCTTCGATCGCTATGTCGGCCAGTACCAGCTTGGCCCAAGCGCGATCTTGACGGTGTCGCGCGAAGGAGACCTGTTTTACGCGCAGCTCACGGGACAGCCGAAGTTTGAGGTCTTCCCGGAAAGCGAGCGCAAGTTCTTTTTCAAGGTCGTGGACGCGCAATTCACCTTCGATGTGGATGCGCAGGGGCGCCGACGCAGGTTACGCTTCATCAGAACGGAAGAGATATTATTGCGAAGCGCATGAACGACGCGGATGTCAAGCGCGCGGCCGCGGAGTCCGCCGGGATCGCCAGGCGATTCAAAGACCAAACCCAGTCCGCGGGAACCGAAGCCGCGTTGCGCCGCAACATCGAAGAATTGCAGCGGGGAGAGCCGAACTACGGTCAGATGAGCGCGCAGCTCGCGGACCTGACCCACCAGCAGTTACCTCAGTTGAAAGCCGCGATGACACAATTAGGCGCACTGCAATCCGTGACTTTTACCGGCGTCGGGCCGGGCGGCGCGGACATTTATCAGGTCAAGTTCGAGCACGGCGCGACGGAGTGGCGAGTCATGCTCGGCGCCGACGGCAAGGTGGTCAGCATCGGATTCCGACCCCTATGAGTGCGTCGCATGCGCTGGTAATCGGAGCGAGTCCGGACGGCGGCATCTACTTCGCGGCAGGGCCGGTCACTGACGAGCTTCGATTCCTTGATTTGCGATCGGTGAAGTTAGACCGGCCCCATTTACCGAAAGAGCCGCGTCCCTTTGCTTATCCAAACAGCTTGGTACCCGCGTATACCGGCTCCGCCAGAGTGATGAAACTGATTCACGTAATATGCGACTCAGGTCGGAAACCGCCGGATGGCCTCATTCATTGAACGCCGTTCGCCAATTTCAGTTAGTAAACGATAGCCGACCGGCAGGGAGTGCTTCCTGCAACGCCGGTCTGGCGAGTCTCAGCAACGGCGACTATACGTTCAACTGGACGCCGTTCGGATGGCTGACCGTCCGGGCGCGATGAGGGACAGTAGAATACGGGCAGCTATGCAGATCGTCATCGAAATACCGGAAGACATCGGTCGTGCACTGTTTAGTCAATCAATCCTACCCGATCGAGTGGCGCTCGAAGGGTTGGCGGCAGAGGCATATCGTTCAGGCGTTCTCTCGGAACATCAGCTTAAGGCTTGCTGCCGAGCGCGGCTTGATCGATGTGCAAGATGTGCTCTCGCAGCTGCGTGCCTCGGGGTTCTACATCGATGAGAACGTCCTCCGAACGGCATTCGAACCATGGCTTAGGCGATCTGAGAGGCATTTCGGAGCTTGAGCGTCAGACCAAGTTGACGGGAAACGGCGATGTCGCGGTTGAGAATGGATCGTACCCACGGCGCGACCAGAAATCAGCAACGGCGACCTTACGTCCGCGTGGATTCCAGAATACTGTGGCGTTTAGCGGGTCTGATCATTTGGGCATGCGCGTATGTAGCTGACAAACAATCGCTTCCATCGTTCCGATGCGTGTGTGCCCCGCCGCTGACTCGCTGAAAAGCTGGAGGCACTCGCGATAGACTGCAAGAATGTCGCTGGCCGACTTGGAACGGGATATCGAGAGATACGTTGATTCTAGTCGTGCGCATCCGCTCATCACGTCAATCGTAGAAGAGGATGTCATCCAGATCGTGAAGTACATGCCGGCTCGGCAGCTGAATACAGTGCTGGCGTCCCAACAGTTGTACGCCTCAGAGCGCGCGGGGTTCACATGGGGGGATGCGGTGTACGTCACGCCAGTGCGATATCCACGGAGCACGATGATGTACGGGCAAGTGGGTGTTGTCGGGGAGTTTAATTCGAGCACGGCTCGATTCTACGATGCAGTTGATCGGCTAGGCGTCAACCTATATCAGCGGTGGATTGTCCACCACACCGGACCTTACCTGGAACTCACGACGACAGTTCACGCGCAAGTGGCTAATCGTACCCTTAGGAATGCTTTCAAAACGCGCTTTCAAATCGATTGCGTCTTCTTTAGACCGGATGAGACCTGTCCAAACTACGTCGACGTGTCAGCCGACCATTGGTTTGCGCTCACCCACTGGGATATAGCCCGGAATGTAGGGTCACGGCTATTCCGGTCTCGTAAAGAAATTACGTTGGTGCGTCGTAGGTCCAGACTTCTTCGAACCAGAAGGACGCGGCTATATTGCTGCCACTCATCGCGCGGTTTCTGTGAATCACAAATATGTGCGAGGCCATTACAGCACACTTGAAGCAAACCTAAAGGCGGCGTACGCGACGGCTGACTCCGTGGTTATTTGCGACTACGACTAGAATGGCAAGCCCAAACGCGTTACGCGATTACACAGCGATACTGCAATCATATCTACTGCAGCAGGTTGTACTCGCGTTCTACGATGCCCGACGCAGTCCTGATGAGCAGCTCGATTCTCGATTGAAGTTCGAACAGTTTCTTCTCATGTCAGGCCCGCGCATCCTCGAGCCGCTTCAAAGAGCTTTCAATGTTGCGGAAGAGGATCAGGGCGGGCAGGCTATCGCAGCAGAGTGGTTCATGGAGTTTGTTTCGTCACGGGACTCGCGATGGCTGGAAGAGGTTCGAGTGGACCTGCCGGAGCGGTTCTGGCGAACTTTTCATGGACGTCATTTGCGTCGTCGAGCAGTCGATCTCATTCTACTAGTGGAGTTTAATGGAGCGAACGCCATCCAGAGAGCCCGCTATTCACGTTTGATCAGTCTTTTTCGATCCTCCGAGCAGGAGCCCTTCGACCAAGAGATCACGTCAAACGGTACGTTGCTGTTGGAATCTCTCCTCGAACATGTTCGACTCACGTCGCCGGAGCGGCTTGTGGCGGGAGGTAGTTTCGCAAACTACTGTGTTTCGGTGGCACGCTTCGCGTTATTTGACCAACGAACAAGTTTGGACGAGACGCAGGTGGAGACCGTGTTCACGTTCGTGGGCGAAATAGCCCCTGACCACAGGCAGCACGTAGCGGATATCCTCCGGCTCACAACATAGCGACGTGTATAGCGCGCCGGGGTGAATCAGTCCCGTGAAGTCGGCATCCCGTAAGCCGACTTCCGGATTGCGCGTTATTCAGGACCTATCCATTTCATGTTCTTGATGGCGGCTTAACTTGATCTGGCCGGTCCTGGTTTGTTGGACGCCGGACTATACAGCCCGGCTTCCAGCCGCCAACCATCGGGCGGCAGCATCGGCGCTATCGTCGGGTCGTGTATTGAAGGCAATCGCCGCGCCTGGGGCAGCCTTATGAACAGCGTTGATGACCGCTTCGAATAATGCAAGGCCCCGGGGCGGCAGGCGCACGCCGGCTCCGATTACCACACAATCGTAGCTCTTCGAAGCTAACTGACGCTCCACTGTCGGGCCAGCGGTTTCATCAGGCCGGATCAAACCAACGTCGCCCTCCCATCCGCGTTCAGCGAACTGCTTCAGCGCAACCGCGATGCCGGCGTGAACCTTCTCAGCGGTCATGCCTGGTGGCAAAGCAGGGTCAGAAAAATCCACAGTCTCTGGATCGTAGCCTAGCAGCAGAACCCGCGTCATGAGCTCTCCCTTATTCTTGCGAGCGTTTGGCGGAACCGTCGCTACCAGCTTCGCCGAATTTGACAAGCTATCATAACCGAATCTGGTGCCAAACAAGCCGGTTGGCATGACAGGACTTCCCCTTACGCCTTCACCCAGAAGCTACGCCTGCGGCGGAGCTGGTGTCAGGCCGTGGCGCCGCATGACCTCGGCCATCTTCACTCGGTCCGGCGGACCTCCAGCCGCCGCGTTGATCACCTCGGCAGCCTCCCGGAAATACTGTGGACCTACCGCGCCTGGCGTGATCACACAGAAGGCCTTCACGGTCTGGATTCCGTGGTTCGCGAACTGATGAATCGCGCCTCGCGGAATGCATAATGCCTGCCCAGGCCCAACGTCGATTTGTTTGCCGTCGACGGTCCAGGTCAGCACGCCGTCGACACCGTAGACAGTCTCCTCGTAATGGTCGTGGCTATGGGCTGGTGCGGGCAAACCTCTAGTGCCAGGGACGGTGAACTCAAATGCCGCGACGGTGCCGGTTGTGTTTTCTCCGGTGAGCAGGAAGCGTATCGTGAGTGGCCCAACGCAAATGGTTTCCTCGGAAGGATTGACGTGGAGGTCGAAGATCTGCTGAGTCACTTGAGTCTCCTTGAAGTTCGTATACAGTAAACTGCGTTTACTTCGCTAAGATAGTAAACGCAGTTTATGAATATGTCAATGCCTTCATCGCCGAAAACTCCGACGCTCAAGAAAAGGGAAATGCTGATCGGGGCACTGCTACGAGCTCCGGCCCAGGCAATCCATCGCCGTATCATCCAGGATCTCAACGCGGCCGGCTTTGACGACCTCAGCTTGCCACACATCGCAGTGCTGCAGTTTCCGGGTCCGGACGGGGTTCGGCCAGGCACTCTTGCCGAGCGTGCAGGCGTGAGCAAGCAGGCTATGAACCAGCTACTGCGGAGCCTCGAAGCTCTCGGTTATATCGTTCGATCCGACGCACCTCATGAGGGCCGCGCACGAATTATCCGCTTTACCAAACGCGGACACGTTGCATACTCGAAAATCCATGATATTTTGCGCAACATCGAGCGTGAATGGAGAGCGGAACTAGGTCTAAAGGATTTCGCGCAGCTCAAAAAATTACTCTCCCGCGTCTGGGAAAGCCCGTTGACGCGCTAGTGGGCAACGCAAAGCAGCCTGTGCGTGCCGTCCGGAGCTGCGGGTGGTTGCGGGAACACCGGATAGTGTCCGGATGGTCGGCTATCCGGTAGTTGAGCCGGATCGGTACCAATAAGTCGGCATCGCGTCAGTTTGCGGGTTGCCCTTCATCGATCCGGGCAACAAGCTTGGCCTTCACACCTCGCCTCGCCTAGCACCTCAGTTGGCGTCGGATTACCGGCGCAGTTGAGCAGGGTCAGCGGCCGCAGGCGCACCACGAAGGAGGCCCTCCGTACTCAGGTCCTCATGCAGTCTGGCCAGTGAATTCCATATCCTCCACCGGCGACCTTCCAATTCGAGCGCTGCTCCACACTGGCGCTCAAAAGGCGCGGATACCAGACTAGCGGAACGATGATCGTTCGGCCGTCGACCAAGTCTACTGCGAGAGTGTCCTCGGTGAGCCGCACATCGCGGACACGTTCTCCTGGATTAGGACGGGAAGCGTTCATGCCATTTCTCCAGCAACAGAGCCCGATTTTCTACTACTAGCCGCTGAACACGTCTGAGTTCTGATGGCCGGAATCCGAGGTTCACTGCGAGCGCAACAGGGTCCAGCCAGAACTTCGCCGAGTCGTCATCACGATCCACGTGGACGTGGGGAGGTTCGTTTGGTTCATGGCTATAGAAGTACATACGGTACGGACCCGCCACCCTAGGCACTTCCTCAGTATCACATTCGCCGACGGATTACGACTGAGAAGTCGCGCTTCCGCCAAACCAAAGCTACCTGGCCGAAGAACACCCGACTATCAGAAGTGGTCGCTGCGAGATCGATCATTTCTGACCACGTCGTACTTTGCGATCGATCTGAAATGGCTAAGTACCGGAAAGGAGTGGAGTCCACGGACGACCATCCAGTACGAATGGATACGTTGTGCGATCGCGCGAGTTTCGACCGGGCTTGCCGTTTGCAGGCTGTGCCTTACAGGTGACTCGACCACTCTGAATCACATAAGCCTCCAGAACCGCAAGCCTTCTCTCGCTGATACCCTTAGAACATAAGTGCGTTACCTCCTTCCACTACTGCTCCCCGCGCTAGCCTTGGCCGGCTGGACACAGTTCAAATCCGGCCCCTTCGAAGTGATCACCGATGGCGGCGACAAAGAAGCGCGCGTCACACTCAACTATCTCGAGCAACTGCGCAATGCGTTAGGGCAAGCCGTCGGCCAGCAGGACATGCAATCCGTGTGGCCGATCCGAGTGGTAGTACTCAAGCCCAAGCGGCAGGCGTTTCCCGAAGTCAAATTCGCGCGTGAAAGTTGGACTTGCAGTCTCGAACAGATTACGCCCAAAACTGCTGCTGGCATAGTGGAAGTGCTATTGCAGTCCTGGCCTGGACATGTGCCTCCCAATATCCGGCGCGGGCTGGTGACACTGTATTCCACTCTCGATGTAGACGGAACACACGTTACCCTCGGCAATCCGCCCGCTACAAAGGATCGTGACTGGGCACGCGCTCATATGCTGGCAGTGCAACCCGAATACAGCGGTCGGCTTCGAGTGTTGCTGTCGAATCTCGGCAAGGGTATCGATCCCGAAGTGTCTTATCGCAACGCATTTGAGAAAACTGCCGAACAGATCGAACAGGCGCTTAACAAATACATTGAAGCTGGGCAATACGGAACCTATCCCGTCTCGGGTAAGCCGATCAACGCTCAGAAGCAGTTTTATGCGAAAGAGCTTGATGACAAGGCCGGCGCTCTCGCAATGGCCGACGTCGCGTTCGCAAATGGAGGCGCGTCCCGATTACGACTCGCCCGAAGGACAAGGTCTTGTGGCGCTTCGTAAGGGAGACAAGGAGAAAGCGCGCGAGTTGCTGGCCCAGGCCACCGGCGCCTATGCGCTGGTCGAATACGCGAAACTCTTGCCCGAAGCTGATCGTAAGCCAGTGCTCGAAAAGGCCGGGGCGGCGAATCCGCGATGGGCCGAACCGTACAAACTCATGGCCGCTCTCGAAACGCATCCCGCCCAAAAACTCGCTGTCCTGAGAAAAGCTACTCAATTGGACCCGAACGATGTTGCGTCATGGACCGCGCTTGCGCAAACACAGGAAAAGGCGAATCAGTTGGCAGAAGCTAGCAAAAGCTGGGCTGCCGCGGAACGCATCAGCGACGATCCCGAGCAGAGGGAACGCTTGCATCAACTGCGCGCGGCAGGCGAGCGAGCACGCGGGGAAGCTGAACTTGCGGCCCGAGATGAGGCGCGGCGGAAGACCGAGCAGGAGTTGCAGGATCTCAAGAACCGCGCCTTGATGGAGATCCGTAAGGCGGAAACCAAGGCAAACGCCGGAAAACCGGTCATCGATCCGAATACGCTCGATCAATACAAGGAAGAAGCAGCCCCGAAAAATAAGAAAGTGGATGGTGTGCTCACACGCGTGGATTGCCAGGGTACGCAGGCGATACTTGTTGTACAAAATGGCGGCTCGGTGACGAAGCTGTTAGTCGTAAATCCAAATGGGATTGCTCTTGGCGGGGGTGGGGAGCGATCGTTCTCTTGTGGCGCTCAGACGCCCCCTCGCAAAGTGGAAGTCGAGTACGAGCCGGGTGCTAAGAAAAAGGTGACTCGGATTGAGTTCCGCTAAGCTGCGGTGGCTTGCCGTTATCGTCCTGGTCCTTTCGTCAGCACTCAATTACCTGGATCGGATGGTGCTTTCGGCCCTCATGCCGACCATTCAGATCGAGTTCGGGTTGAGCAGGGAAGACGTTGGCGCGGTCGTATCTGTTTTCTCCATTGTCTATGCGCTCAGCTCACCTCTGATGGGTCATTTCCTCGACCGGATCGGCTTACGCCCGGGGGCTGCGATTATCGTAGGACTGTGGTCCATCGTGGGAATAGCCACCGGTTTCGCCGGATCGTTTCTCGCGCTGCTCTTGTGCCGTTCTCTTTTAGGCTTAGCTGAATCCGGAGGAGTGCCTGCAACTGGCAAAGGCTTCGCGATGTACCTCCTCCCGGAAGACCGCGCAATCGGCGCCGCATTGAGTCAGGTAGGATTGACCGTCGGGAGTATGGGCGCCCCGCTGCTTACCGAATGGATATCGGCGCTGTATGGTTGGCGCTCCGCCTTCATTGTCTCTGGCATGCTCGGTATCCTTTGGATTCCGGTCTGGCTCTCGATAGCCAGACGCGCGCCCGTCTTACCGGACACGGGATATGCGCCGGGCAGCCGCGTCAAAGAAATGTTGAGGGATCCCCGTTATCTTTCGCTGGTGATCGCCAATATCTTAGCGATGACGATCTATAGTCTTTGGACCAATTGGACCACGGTGTTTCTGGTCTCCTCCTACGGGCTCACACAGCAGAAAGCCAATCTCCAGTACGCCTGGATACCGCCCATATTCGCGACTCTCGGTGGCTTGCTCGGCGCATGGATTGCCAACCGGGCCATCCGGCGCGGAGTGGAAATCGTAACGGCGCGCCTGCGAATTGCAACTGCCGCATCGGTATTCGCCTTTGCCACTGCCTTCGCTCCAGTCGCTTCTGGTCCTGTCGCGGCCGTAGCGGCGATTTGCCTCAGTTTCTTCGCAGTTACCTGCCTTAGCGTCAATTACTACGCGATTCCCTTAGACCTGTTCGGAAGTGTCAGCGCCGGATTTGCCATTTCCCTCCTTACCGGCGTTTTTGGCCTGATGCAGGCGTTCCTTTCGCCGGTTATCGGCGGCACTTCCGAGAAGTACGGTTGGCAGCCGGTGTGCCTCGCCATCGCGGCGCTCCCTCTTGCCTCCGCGCTTCTGCTGCAGTGGTCCTTCCGCAAACGATGGGTCTGAAATCCGCAATCTGGAAGTTGCTCGGCAAAGATCCTGAGGCGGTTGTTGTCAGCTTTCTTTCCGGCCCTGAGCCCCTCGCGCGAGCCATGGTCGAGGAGGTCCGCTCGCTTGTGCCGGATCGGGAGCACTTTGCCGTCACAAGCCTTCCCGTTGAGGGGATAACGTGTATTCGCCCTGATGCGCTGCCAGGACCGTTGCGCCGAAAACGAATCGGACTCGCGCCGGCCCTGTTTACGGGTGATCCTCAATATGCGGGCTTGCGTCGCGCCGCGTTTCGCTACGCGCCCGGGAAAGGTGCTCGCGTACAATGCGCAACTCGAACGTCATCATTTGCGCCTGCGCACTGCAATAGCCTCGATACTGTTTCTTAACGGTGTACCGCTTGACCGTATCTGGCTTCGGCCCAAATGGTTTCCGCTGCGTCGGGATCATTCGACTTACCCGGATACGCGCCATGTCTTTGAAGGACGGCCATTGCGTGAGGGGCGGCCGCGAGTTGCTGTTTTGACCCCGTACTTCCCGTTCCCGCTGAGTCATGGCGGAGCTGTACGGATTTACAACCTGCTTCGCGAATCCGCGCGCGAGTTCGACATATTCCTTTTCTCGTTTGTCGAGAAACCCTCCAATGTCGCTCAGACTCCGGTGCTTGACTTCTGCAGTAAGGTAATCGCGTTTCAGCACCCCCGCTATCGTGAGCCCCGCTGGTCATCTTTACTTCCGCCCGAGGTAAAGGAATTCTCATGTATGTACGTTCTCTCAACCCTGGCCGAATACCGTCGGGAGTTTGCGCTTCAGTTACTGCAGGTTGAGTACACGCAGATGGCAGGCTATGGCGGCGACGTCCTCGTCGAGCATGACGTAACGTTTGACCTCCACCAGCAGATCGTAACTTCGGATCCTTCCATGTCGGCCCGTTGGGATCTGAAACGGTGGTTGCGTTTCGAGAGACGAGCAGTCGCACGGTATCCCCGTGTGGTCGTGATGTCAGATAAAGATGCGGGTCTGCTCGGGAGCGCCCCGAATATTCGTGTCATCCCGAACGGCGTTGACGTCAAACGGTTTCAAGCGCAGCCGGAAACATCAGGTCGTCGAATTCTCTTTATCGGTTCATTTCGGCACTTTCCGAACGTCCTGGCGTTCCGCTGGTTTCTCGAACAGGTCTGGCCTCTGCTTAAGGAACGAATCGCAGGCGCCCGGTTCATCACCATCGCCGGCCCTAACCCCGAGCTGTATTTCAAGGACGATATTCGTGATCCCGATGTCGAACTGCAAGGATTCATCAGCGACGTTCGACCATTCTACGCTGCGTCGAATCTTGTGGTTGTTCCCACACAGGTTTCCGCAGGAACGAACCTGAAGGTATTGGAATCGCTGGCATGTGAGCGAGCCGTGGTCTCTACTACCTCAGGGTGCGCCGGTCTTGGATTGGAACACGGCAAGCACGCGCTGATCGCAGACGACCCCCAGTCTTTTGCCGCCGCAATTGAATTGCTTCTGGGCAGCGACGACCTTCGCATCGCGCTGGCAAAGGCCGGCAGAGCGCTTGTTGAAAGAACTTTTGACTGGCGGCGCATCGGGCGTCTTCAAAACCGCCTCTGGAACGAGCTGCTAACTGGAGTTGTTATTCGGCCGGGCAGGCCTTCCGACGTGAGTGCCATCCGTGCAATTCAGATGTCGACCCATACAGCCTCCCACTGGGAACCGGCGACGTATTTCGAATTTACTGTTTCGGTGGCCGAACGCAGCGGCGAGGTGTCCGGCTTCATGGTCAGCCGCGAGATTGCTGGCGAAATCGAGGTGCTCAACTTGGCGACGGCGTCCGAAACCCGAAGGCAGGGCATCGCCACCCAACTGCTCGCATCCCTGGATGCCGAAGACGTCTTTCTCGAGGTTCGGGAATCTAATCGTCCAGCTCGCAAGTTATATGAAAAGCTTGGTTTTGTCGTAGTCGGAACTCGCCCGGAGTACTATGACGATCCGGTCGAATCCGCCCTTGTAATGAGGTTGTCACGGCTCGCCTAGGCATGATAAGTTCAAGGTGTCACGAGCCGACCAACAGGCCTGACTCGGGCGAGGAACTCAATCGAAGGAGAAAGCCCACGATGGAGACATCAGCGCAGGATGAATTGAAGGCGCACCTGATGGCAACCGACGAGCAATTCCGTAAGCTATATGATCAGCATCACGATTACGACGTGAAGCTAGAGCAGCTTGAAGCAAAACACGCCCTTACGGAAGCTGAACAAGTAGAAGAGGTTAAGCTCAAGAAGCTTAAGCTTCACTTGAAGGACCAGATGATGGAGATTCTGAACCGTCATCGAGCCGAGCACGTCGCGTAGAACGGGTGCGCTGCATCCTCTGAAAGCATGAAAGCCCGGGTAGTGAACCCGGGCTTTCGTGTCTTTAGATTAGGATGCGCATGCTAAACTGAATGCTTGTCAGGCCTCGGGCTCCGTGCAATGGACGGCCGCAAACCCCGCCAGATCCGGAAGGAAGCAACGGTAGCGGTGCGGTTCGTGTGCCGCGGATTACCCGGGGTCTGGCATTTTTAGTTTGGCTTCGTTTCGCAAAAATCGCCAGCGGCTTTCTTGGCTTCGTTTCGCAAAATCATGTATCAGGTCATCGCGCGCAAATATCGGCCGGCGTCTTTTTCGGAGCTGATCAGCCAGCAGCACGTTCGAACTACGCTCGCAAACGCGATAACGCTCAGGCGGATTGCTCATGGGTATATCCTTTCTGGGCAACGAGGTACGGGCAAAACAACAGTTGCCCGAATCATTGCTCGTTGTCTTAATTGCGTCAATGGCCCCACCGCCGATCCTTGTGGTGAATGCGCCAGTTGCAAAGAGGTTACCGCCGGCAACAGCGTCGATGTAATCGAGATTGATGCCGCCTCAAATCGAGGTATCAATGAGATGCGCGAGTTGCGGGAAAACGTCCGGTATCGTCCGGCCCGCGACCGCTACAAAGTTTTCATCATTGATGAAGCGCACCAGATTACGACGGAGGCGTTCAACGCGCTTCTGAAGACACTGGAAGAGCCACCTGAATGGGTCGTGTTCATTCTCTGCACGACGGAATCGCACAAGATTCCCGTGACGATCGCGAGCCGGTGCCAGCAATTCAGCTTTCGATCCGTCGACTACGACGAATTGGTTTCTCGTATGCGCTGGATCTGCGAACAGGAAGGAATTCAGGCCGACGATGAAGCCCTCGGCATACTTGCGCACGTTGGAGAAGGAAGCGTCCGCGACTCGCTTTCAGCGCTGGACCAGGCAATAGCTTGTTGCGGCAACACCCTCGACGCCACCGAGCTGCGCAGCCTCATGGGCCTGTTTTCGATGCAATCGCTGCAGGAAGTTACCAATGCTTTGCTTGAAACTAACTCTCAGCGAATGCTAGAGATCGTACAGCAACTTGAAAGGAATGGTAGAAGTCTTCATCACTTCTGTCGTGAGCTAGCCAGATACTTCCGTAATCTGTTAGTTGCTCGGATTTCGGGAGAGGAAACCAAACTCATCGGGGCATCGGCAGTCGAACAAGCCCGGATGCGTGAGACGGCACAACGGTTTAGCGAAGAAGATCTGACCCGATACCTGCAGTTAACGCTGGAACTGTTCAAAGATATGCAAGCTGCGCTTCAGCCGCGCCTGCATCTTGAGATCGGCTTGCTTCGCCTGGTCCACGCCAGCCGTCTTGTGCCCATAGAGCAGGCCATGGCCGATGTAGGGGTTAATGTAACGAGCGCGCCGCGTCTCGTGGCGACGGCTCCGTCCGCCGAACCGCCCAAGCCGCGAACCGGACCGTCACCGTTTGCAGTGGACTCGTCCAGGAAGTCTGCTCCTCCTGAACCTAAGTCATCCAGTCCCGCGACAGCCGTTGCGGCAGCTCCGGCACAGGATTTGAAATCGGCGCTATATCGGGCGCTGAGCGACCTAGGCTGTAACTTCACGGCCGATGCAGTTGAGGCATCGGAGGTCACGGAAGCTAACGGCGAACTCGTTTTCATCACTCCGATCGAATTCAAGCTCGCCATGTCGGACTCGGACCTGAAGAAGGCGGCGCTACAGGCTTTTGGAAAGGCTTATCGAATCAAGCTGACTGTGGGAACGCCTGTGAATGCCGCGCCGATGGCTGCAAAGGCGCCGGCGGAAGATGAAGTGATGAATCGAGCGATGGCGGATCCGGCAATTCAACGCTTTCGCGAAACGTTTCCTGACGCCGAGATACGGCAGGTGCGCAACTTAAAGGAGGGATCATGAAGCTTCCCGGCAACATGCAGAACATGATGAAGCAAGCGCAGCAGATGCAGCAGCGCATGCAGGAAGAGGTCGAAAAGATCATAGCCGAAGGATCGGCCGGCGGTGGCATGGTGACCGTGAAAATGGATGGTCATAAAAAGGTCTTGTCCGTGAAGATCGAGTCCGAAGCGGCGGGTGACGCGGAGATGTTGCAGGACATGGTGATGGTTGCCTTCAACGAAGCGCACAAAAAAGTCGAGGCGGAATCGCAAAAGATCATGGGAGGCATGCTGGGCGGCCTCGGATTGCCTCCGGGCATGTTCTAAAGGATGCCCGATTTTGCCGAGCCGCTTGCCCGGCTCATCCTCGAAATTAAGCGTCTACCCGGAATCGGACAAAAATCCGCCCAGCGAATCGCCTTCCACGTACTGCGATCCAAACGGGAAGATGTGGATCGGTTTGTACAGGCTTTGATCGACGTCAAGGAGAAATTGGGCATCTGCTCGGTGTGTAACAACATTAGTGATGCGGAAGTCTGCTCCTATTGCCGCGATGCGTCTCGCGATCAGTCGCTCATCTGCGTACTCGAAGAGCCGCATAACATCCTGCCGATCGAGACGACGCGCCAGTTCCACGGCTTGTATCACGTCTTGCATGGAGCAATCTCTCCGTTGCGGGGAATCGGCCCCGAGCAGCTGCGCATTAAGAGCTTGCTGCATCGAATCGAAAATGGCGCCATACAGGAAGTGATCCTCGCCACGAATCCCACGGTCGAAGGAGAAGCGACTGCTTCTTATCTGTCCCGGCTTCTGAAGCCCCTTGGTTTGAAGGTGACGCGAATCGCTATGGGTATTCCGGTGGGCAGTGATTTGGAATACGCGGATGAGGTCACGATGCTGAAGTCTCTTGAGAACCGGCGGGAGATGTAGACGTGTTTCATATTCTCGAAAAGCAGATCCTCGATACCGTTTCCAACCACATTCAGACGCGCTACGGAGTTGACGTTCCGGTTACGCTGGAGCAGCCGAAGCAAGCGTCCTTTGGTGAGCTCGCTGCGCCGGTCGCGTTTCAGCTCGCAAAGCAACTAAAGCGAGCGCCGAAGCAGATCGCAGAGGAACTCGCGCGCGATCTGAGCGGCCTGCCAAACGTCGGCTCGCTCGAAGTTGCGGGCAATGGCTACCTGAACATTCGGTTCGATCGCGGCGCGTACGGTGATCGCGTTCTTCGAGAAGGGGACGAATGGGCTGCGGACCGTGAAGATGAAAAGATCATCGTCGAGCACACGAACATCAATCCGAACAAAGCCGCTCACATCGGACATCTCAGGAATGCGGTTTTGGGCGACACTTTCGTTCGCATGCTGCGCTCCTCGGGGCATACGGTGGAAGTACAGAACTATATCGACAACACAGGAGTACAAGTAGCCGATGTGGTTGTCGGGTTTCACTACCTTGAGAAGAAAGGCATCGAAGAAGTTCGAGCGCTGATCGCAGCGGATCGGTTCGATTATTACTGCTGGGATCTCTATGCGCGAATCAGCGCGTATCACAAGGAGAATCCCGAATCGGTGAGCTGGCGCGCCGAAACGCTGCATGCAATCGAAGCAGGCGATGGCGAAGTCGCCGAGCTCGGACACATCGTAGCCGATGCCATTGTGCAGGCGCACATTGCGACCATGCTCCGGCTCGGCATCGAGTACGATGTGCTCCCGCGCGAGAGCGAAATCCTTCACCTGAAGTTCTGGGCAAAGGCCTTCGAGCTGCTAAAAGAACGGAAAGCCATCTACTTCGAAACCGAAGGCAAGAATAAAGGCTGCTGGGTGATGCCGGCGACAGCGTTCTCTGAAACGGCAACAGACGAAGACGATTCAAAAGTGATCGTGCGTTCGAACGGCACGGTGACTTATGTCGGCAAGGACATCGCGTACCAGTTATGGAAATTCGGGCTGCTTGGAAAGGACTTCTTCTATCGCAAGCTGCTTGAATATCCCGACGGACATGCGCTTTATGTCTCGATGGATCGCGATCCGGGAAAACCAGCGCCGTCCTTCGGTCGCGGGAGCCGCGTCTATAATGTCATCGACTCGCGCCAGTCGTATCTTCAAGATGTCGTCGTTGCGGGACTGCGGGCTCTGGATTTTCCCGAACAGGCGGCCAACTCGATCCACTTCTCTTATGAGATGGTCGCCCTTACACCTGCAACTTGTGCAGAGCTCGGCATTGAGATATCGGAAGAGGACAGGAGGAAATCGTATATCGAAGTCTCCGGACGCAAGGGCCTGGGCGTAAAGGCAGACGATCTTCTGAATTCGCTGATCGACAAGGCGCTCGCAGAAGTTGAATCCCGACACCCGGAAGCCACCGCCGAAGAACGTCGTGACGTCGCCACGAAGATCGCTGTCGGAGCCTTGCGATACTTCATGCTGAAGTTCACGCGCAACTCAGTCATCGCCTTCGATTTGGGTGAGGCGCTAAGCTTCGAAGGAGAGACCGGCCCATACGTTCAGTATGCAGCCGTGCGCGCCCGCAACATCCTGCGCAAGCTGGAGGAACGAGGCGGACGCCTGCCAGATTTCAAAACGGCATTGAATGAAGAAGCGATGAAGTGTCAACTCGCGTCGGAAGATTTCTGGCAACTGCTTCTAGCCGCCTCGAGAGCCGGTGTTGCGATCGAGCGCGCTGTCGCTTCCGGTGAGCCTTCCCACGTTGCCCGTTACGCGTTCCAACTGGCGCAGGCCTTCAACGCCTTCTATCACGACTATCCTGTGCTCGCCGAAGAGGATCAGGAGAAACGAACCTTCCTGCTCTGGATGACCAGTTATTTCCGCTCCCAACTGGATAAAACCCTTCAGGTTCTAGGAATCGAAGCCCCTCGATATATGTAGCTGTTAGCTACCGGCGGGGCCCGTTTTACACTGTTTTACAATCCCTCGAGTTACCTTCCGGAATCCATCTTCGCCTAACCAATAGCTACGGCTTTGCTGTGTAATGCGACGCCGGGCTCGAAAATCATGCGGAACATTCTAGGGGTGTTGTGCCTTCTCAGCGCGAGCTATGCTCAGACGCCTACACGAGTTATCGGCGAGGTGGAAAGCAAAAGCGCTGATCAAATCACAGTCAAAACCGACGCCGGCCAAAGCGTCAACATGCCTGTCAGTTCCGAGACAAAGGTTTTGCGCGTACCTCCCGGAGAAACGAGTCTTGCCAAGGCGGCGACAATCACGTTCGGAGATGTGAACCCAGGCGATCGCGTGCTGGTTCGCGCCAATCAGATCATCGTGATGAGCAAGTCCGATCTTCAGCAAAAGCAGGAGGCCGAACGGGCGGAGTGGCAGAAGCGCGGCAGCGCCGGCCGGATTACGGCCATCGGTGATCAACAATTGACGATCGCAACTCCCGCTGGTCGGAGCCTTAAGATAACCACAACTCCAAAGACATCGTTCCGGCGATATGCTCCGGAGTCGGTTCGCTTCAGCGATGCGAAACCCGGTTCTTTCTCGGAGATGAGGGTCGGCGACCAGGTTCGCGTGCTTGGGGACAGGACAGACGACAGCGTTGCAGCCGAGGTGATTGTTTCCGGAGCGTTTCGAAACTTTGCGGCTACGGTGGTGTCCGTCGATGCGAACGCGGGGGAGATCAAAGTTACCGATCTGCAGACGAAGAAACCTGTAATCGTCAAGGTCAATAGCGAGTCGCTGACGCGAAAGATGCCACCGATGATGGCCCAGATGATGGCAGCGAGGCGGCACGCCGGAGGAACGGAGGAGACTCCTGCTGCGAATCCCAGTCCCTCCCCTGCCGGCGCGGCGCCCGAACGCGGACAGGGCCCTCCCGGTATGCGTCAAGGGGGAGGTCCGAGGGATATCGGCCGGATGCTTGAACGCATGCCCGCTTTGAATGTAGCGGATCTGAAGCCGGGAGATGCGCTGATTGTAGCCAGTACTGCTGGTCCTGACCCCTCGCGCACGACTGCTATCGCTGTGCTCGCGGGAGTGGAGCCGCTGCTCACAGGTCCCGCGGCAGACGGCCGTCTGAATGGCCCGTGGAACTTCGACATCAATATCGTCCCCTAAAGGGTAATTATGAATTTGCGCTTATTGCTTTTTTTACTGGCATTCTCTGCTTTCGGGCAACAAACGGGCACGGTACAGGGCGTCGTAACCGACGAGACCGGGGCAATCATTCCGGCAACGAATGTTCGAATTGTGGGACCAAACGGAACCGGCAAGACCGTACAGACGAACGAATCGGGTAAGTACACGGTTCCTGGCCTCAAGCCGGGCAAATATACGGTGAGCGTTACTGTGCCGGGTTTCGCCGTAGCTGAGAAGACCGTTGACTTAGGTCCCGCTTCTACGGTGACAGCCGACATGCCCCTTCGCGTAGCGATGGAGACGCAGAAGATCGAGGTGCAAGGCGATAACCCGACGCAGGTGAGCACGGATCCGACAGCCAATACCGGGGCCCTGATCTTGCGGCAGGAAGATCTCGAAACATTGTCCGACGATCCGGATGAACTGGCGTCCGACCTCCAGGCGCTTGCCGGTCCCGCTGCCGGCCCCAACGGGGGACAGATTTATGTTGACGGCTTCTCCGGGGCGCAATTGCCGCCGAAAGAATCGATCCGCGAGATTCGTATCAATCAGAATCCGTTTTCGGCCGAATTCGACCGGATTGGCTTTGGCCGAATCGAAGTGTTTACGAAGCCTGGATCTGATCGCTACCACGGTCAGGCGTTGTTTAGCATAAGCGATGGACTATTTAACTCCAGGAATCCATTTGCAACCAACAAGCCTGACTTTCAATCGAAGCTGTTCGACTTCAATTTTGGCGGTCCACTGAATAAGAGGACATCATTTTTCATCAACGCCGATCGCCGCAACGTCGATGACAACGCGATCGTAAATGCCACTATCCTGGATCCTTCCTTTAACATCGTTCAACTGCAACAGGCATATCTAACTCCGAACAGCCGTACGAGCGTATCTCCCCGAATCGACTACGCCATAAACGCGAACAATACCCTAGTTGCGCGCTACAACTTCCGCCAAGCCTCGAACACGAACTCTGGCATCGGTGATTTCACGCTTCCTACCCGCGGTATCGACACTGGTTCTACATCACACACTGTCCAGCTAACCGAAACGGCGGTTCTGAATCCTAAAGCCATCAATGAGACACGTTTACAGTACATCCGATTGAACAGCACTGAACTAGGGGACAACACGCTTCCGGCCATCAATGTATTGAACGCATTTAACGGCGGGGGGGCCCAGGTTGGGAATAACTGGACGAACCAGGATCGTTGGGAACTGCATAACATCACTTCGATCGCCCACGGAACTCATGCCTTTAAATTTGGCGGGCGTATGCGCCGCGTTGGCTACGAGGAGTCGTCAGGCCGAAATTTCGGCGGCACATTTTCTTTTGCTGGCAATCCGGGCGTCGATATCAGTTCGATCGAACAATATCAACGAACGGAAGTCGGCCTGAGTCAAGGACTGTCGCTTGACCAGATTCGGCTTATGGGTGGGGGACCGACACAGTTCATGATTGCAGGCGGGAATCCTCTTGCCGGAGTAACGCAGTGGGACGGCGCGATCTTTGTGCAGGACGATTGGCGCTGGAAGCCGAATTTTACTCTCAGTCTGGGACTTCGCTATGAGATGCAAACGAACATCCATGACTGGTCGAACTTCGCCCCTCGCCTCGGTATCGCATGGGCTCCCGGCACCAGAGGTGGTCGCACCGGCAAAACTGTCATCCGGGCAGGAGTAGGGATGTTCTATGACCGCGTTGACTCCGATTTAACTCTCGACACGGTGCGTTTCAATGGTATAAATCAGCAGCAGCTCATTATCGACCGACCCGATTTTTATCCACTCGTACCACCTTTCTCGTCGTTGGTAGGTCAGACGTCGGCACAGACGGTCCACGAATTCGATCCCAAATTGCGGGCTCCCTACATGATCCAGTCTGCTATCAGTATTGAGCGGCAGCTTCCATGGCGATCCACGATCACGACGACCTACACGAATACGCGGGCCTTGCATCTTCTGCGATCGGTAAACCTGGGTATCTACGACCCGGCCTTTGGCAACTTGTACCAGTATGAGTCGACAGGGGTGATGAACCAGAATCAATTTCTGGTGAACTTCAACAGCCGAGTCAGCCGGAAACTCAGCTTATTTTCGTTCTATGTCCTTAGTAAATCGCTGAGCGATACCGATGGTCCTACCACATTTCCTGCAGATCCTTTCAATTACCGCAGTGATTATGGACGCTCGTTTAACGACATTCGCCATCGCTTTGTGCTTGGCGGGAATCTTGTCGCGCCGCTCGGGCTTCGTTTCAATCCGTTTATCATTGCCCAATCCGGCAGACCGTTCAACATCATCGTGGGCCGGGATGTAAATGGAGATTCGATTCTGACGAATGACCGTCCGGCCTTTGCTCAGCCCGGGGAAGCCGGCGCGATCGATACGATCTATGGCTTGTTTAACCCTCGCCCGGTTCGGGGAGACACAATCATTCCCCGCAACGACGGAGATGGTCCCGGTTTGTTCACGGTGAACCTTCGGGCGAGCCGTACGTTCGGCTTTGGTGGAACGCGCACGGATAAGCGGCCCGCTGGCATGGGCGGCGGAGATGGCGGTGGTGGCATGCGCGGCGGCGGAGGAATGCGGATGCGTGGTTTCGGCGCAGGCGGCATGCGAGGCATTATGGACAGCGGTAGCACCGAGCAGCGCTATAACCTCACGCTCTCCGTTCAGGCGCGCAACTTGTTCAACACCGTAAACCTGGCTCCTCCCGTGGGAAATCTGTCGTCGGCCTTATTCGGGCAATCGACTCAGATCGCGGGCGGATTCGGCGGCGGCACGGAAGCCAATAACCGTCGACTGGAATTTCAGTTGCGATTCACGTTCTAAACTGCGATTGCGGACCGCTGATTAACTACACTCGAAATCGCGCGGCTCATTTGACTCCAGGTCCACAACTCGCTTTCGAGCTGCCTGCGGCCTGCTCGAGTGAGCCGGTAGAACTTCGCGCGGCGATTGTTCTCCGAGTAGCCCCAATCCGATACAATCCAGCCGCGCCGTTCCATGCGATGTAGAGCAGGATAGAGCGATCCCTCCTCTACTTTGATCACGTCACTCGAGGACTGCTGAATGCGATCCACAATGTTGTAACCATGGAGCGGTCCGCCGGTAAGCGTCTTCAGCACGAGCATGTCCAGCGTGCCTTGCAGAAGTTCCAGTTTTTCTTTGCGCACTACGCTATTCACCCTTTCCCCGTTTCGGGATCAAGTCTATCGACTTGCATGCGCCCGCGAGGGACGCGATTACGAAATTGTGTAATAGAAAGGCCGTCTATGGCAAGCGCGCCTGAAACTACCTAGGTTCTTCCGTGACTTCGATGCCGTTCAGAAGGGCATAATTTCGAACCGGAACAAACTGAAAGATCAGCTTGCCCTGCGCATTGGGTTGGAGATTGCGAAAGGTCTTATCGATTGGATTCAGGGAACCGCCCGGTTCCTTAAAGATATCGAACCTCCGGTTGTGTGTGATCCATCAATTCCGATTGCGCGACCCGAAGATGAAATTGCGGGGCATAAGACCCGGGAGCGATAACAATCTGAATCGGTTCGGCCGCCCCCTTTCCTTCGTAATACTGTTGCAGCCGTTTTCGGAGACGGTGGGCCTCTACGCGAACGATCGCGTCGCGCTTCCGGTCGAAGTCCGGGTGACGTCCAAGAGCCTCCACCGCGATGTTGTACTCTTTGATGTCGTCGGCTCTATTCTCGAAATACTTGCCACAGGTATAACGCAGAAAAATGGCCAGGCTGGGAGAACGATCGAAAATTCCGCTCGCAAGGAGACGTTCAACCGCTGCTCGTTCGGGTTCGAAGTTATCAGGGGATGCAGGATTTCGAGACGCAGTGGGCGCGCTCATAGAATGTCTAGGCGTTGTGCTTGCTGATTGTACCAACAGTGGCAACCAGACGCGGTACGTTTGAAGGCCGGGACCAGTGATGAGCGGATCGCCCACACCTCGATTGATCGCAGGACTGGCAGCCACGCTGATCATGGTCGGGGTATTTTCGATTTACACGCTTCGACAAATTGAGGGACTGCGCGCGCTTCAGACGAACACGGTCGAGCGCAATCGAAAGGATTCTCTCCAACTCTTACGGATTCAGAATGATCTGAACTCGCTGGGTTTGGCGATTCGCGACATTGTCGAAGGTCAACAGGAGTATCCATTGACAGCGTTCCGCAGCGAGTTCGCGCGCCTTCGCGACGATCTCGATGACGCTCTCAAAAAAGAAGCCGTGCTGGCCAGCCGCCCACAGGAACAGAACGAGTATCTGCAGCAATCTGTCCGTCAGTTCTGGATAAGCATAGACGAAGTGCTGGACATAGCTCAGCACGATGAAGCCAGGGCTCGTAGAATACTTTCCAATTCCATTACCGCTCAACAGGCTTCTCTGTCGAGCACGGTATCGCGACTGCTGGTTCAGAATCACGAAGCTGAGGAGCAGGCCAACACCGCGGTTCAGGGGATCTACGACCGCGTTGAGCGGAACATTTACGTATTTCTGGCAGGTATGCTAACGGCAATTGCGGGAATCGGTATGTTTGTTGCAATATCGAACCGGCGCGTATTCCACCGGCTCGAGCAGGTTTCTGAACAGCGCAGTACGCTGTCCCGAAGGCTGATCGGTTTGCAGGAAGAAATTTTCCGTTCCGTATCCCGAGAGTTGCACGACGACTTCGGCCAAATCCTCACGGCTGTCGGCCTGATGCTTGGACGGGCCGAAAAGAAAGGGTTGCCGCCCGATTCGACCTTTCGCGAGGAGTTGAACGAGGTGCGGCAGGCGGTACAGGAAGCGCTCGAGAAGACCCGAAGTTTTTCGCAAGCGCTGCATCCAACAATACTCGATGATTATGGTTTAGAGAAGGCGATCGAGCGCTATCTGCCGACGGTGGAGAGGCAAGCCGGTATTGCCGTCCGCTTCGAGAAACAGGGCTCAGGCCATATTGCTGCCGGGCATGCGATCCACGTTTATCGGATCCTGCAGGAGGCTGTGAATAATGTGGTCAAGCACGCGAATGCAAGCAGCGTCCGAGTGCAGCTATCCTACTCACCGAAAGAGTTTTTGCTACAGATCGAAGATAACGGAGCTGGTATTTCCGGAGAACCGCACGGAGGGCTGGGAGTGATTGCAATGCGTGAGCGCGCGCAGATGGTCGGCGGCGTGCTCCAAATTTCAGGGAAGCCCAACAATAGCGGTACTCTCGTGACCCTTAAGGGACCAACTGAGTAGATCAATTTCTGAAACACCTATCGTATGGCGGAAGTCTCCTGTGAAGGAGGTAGCGGAATGAGATTTCTGACACTGGCTCTCTTAAGCGCCGCGCTCACTTTTAATCTGACAGCTGACGACAAGGAAAAACACAAGGTCAAATCGGAGACCATCGATCCAGTAACTGGTGAAAAAACAAAGGTTAAGTCAAAGTCGAAAGCGGAGAGCGACGGAGACTACAAGCTTGATGAGAAGGTAGAGACTAAGGGGGTCAACGGAAAACAAAAGACTAAGACAAAAGTGCGGGCAGACGATGACGGAGACTACAAGGAAAAGGTAAAGTCGACCGGCCCGGAAGGCACCTATAAGAGCAAGACCAAAGTGGACAAATAGTTCCACTGCGGCCTATCAACCGCGCTACTCTAGTTAGTCTGGAGATGTTGACGGGCCGAATGATAACGGTGCTTCTCGCGGACGATCATGCGTTGGTGCGACGAGGTTTTCGACGGATGCTCGACGATGAACCTGACATGAAGGTTGTCGGCGAGGCTGGCGACGGGCGAGACGCCATCGAACTCGCGATACGACTCAAGCCGCAAGTAGTCGTGATGGACTACGCGATGCCGGGTATCGATGGCGTACGCGCCACGCAGGAGTTACGAAAGAAGGCGCCCGAATGCCTGGTTCTTATGTTGAGCATGCATTCGGATGAGAACTACATTCGCAACGCGGCCGACGCGGGCGCTCGCGGATACCTTCTGAAAAATGCGGTCGACATTGAATTGCCGGATGCCATTCGCGATATTGCGGCGGGCAGGACGATTGGGATTGACATGGCGTCAGCTCAGGCCGATACGCGCTTTGACGAATTGACTCCGCGCGAAAGGCAGGTGCTTCAACTGATCGCGCAGGGCCATTCGAACAAAGAGATCGCGGGATTGCTGGACGTGAGTGTCAATACTATTTCGGTGCACAGGGCCAATATGATGAATACGCTCGATATTCATCGCACGGCGGAACTGGTGCTTTACGCGATCCGAAAAGGGTTGGTGAGTCCGACCTGATGGATCGCCGGCAGTTCGTGCTGGGTTCGTCGGCGTCCTATCTGCGCGGCGCTTCGCCACCTTTTCGTTTAGTAGACGTCACGAAGCAATCCCGTATTCGGTTCATACACAACAGCGGCGCTTTCGGCCGCAAGTATCTACCCGAGACACTGGGGCCAGGCTGCGCCTTTCTCGACTTCGATAACGATGGCTGGCAGGACATTCTTATCGTCAACGGCACGGATTGGCCAGAAGATCTGAGACACCGCACTACTCTGTCCCTTTATAAAAACAATCGTGACGGCACGTTCCATGAAGTCACACGCCAAGCAGGTCTGAACGTTCCGGTTTACGGCATGGGAGTAGCGATCGGCGATTTCAATAACGATGGATTTCCAGACATTTTTCTATCGTGCGTCGGGCAAAGCAGATTATTCCAAAACACAGGGAAGGGAACATTTGTCGATGTCACGGCGCGATCTGGTCTCGGAGGACGGCAAGGCTTCAGCACGTCGGCAATGTGGGTCGACTACGATCGCGATGGCCTGCTGGATCTATTTGTTTGCAATTACGTCCGGTGGTCTACGGATCAGGATGTGACATGCAGTATCGACGGTAAGCAGAAATCGTATTGCACGCCAGAGGCATATCGCGGGTCGACTTGCTGGCTATTTCGTAACCTCGGGAACGGCAAGTTTAAGGACGTGACGGCCGAGAGCGGGATTTTTGATACCAGTTCGAAGTCGCTGGGAGTGACTCAGCTTGACTTTGACAACGATGGATGGCCCGATATCTTTGTCGCAAATGATACGCAACCGAACAAGCTCTATCAGAACCTTCGCAACGGCAAGTTTCAGGAAGTGGGGGTGCGTGCAGGTGTGGCTTTCAGTGAAGACGGGAAAGCCCGGGCCGGGATGGGTGTCGATGCCGCTGACCTCGATAACAGTGGCATTCCGACGCTCGCCGTGACGAATTTTCACAACGAAATGCTTGCTCTTTATAAGGGACGCCAAGGCGGTCTGTTTCACGATCTTGCTCCGGGGTCGGAAATAGGGCGTGTGACTCGGGGCAGCCTTGGGTTCGGATGCTTTTTCTTCGATGCCGATCTGGATGGCAGGCAGGATTTGTTGGTGATCAACGGCCACATTGATAATACGGTTCGAAATACGCAGTACGCGCAGCCTCCGCACCTTTTCCTCAATACCGGTAGTTCATTTCGCGAGATCGCAGCGGAGGTCGGGTCGGATTTCGCGGCAGCCAAAGTGGGACGTGGGGCCGCATTCGGCGATTTCGATAACGACGGAGATCTTGATGTGCTGATCACGACGAATGGGGGGCCGGCTTATCTCTACCGGAACGACCAGCTATCGGGAAATAAGAGTATTCGATTCAAGCTCGTGGGCACGGAATCGAATCGCGATGCTATCGGGGCAACGATCCGCGTTTCGTTTGGGGGCCAGACCAGCACAAGAACGGTGAAAAGCGGCGGTAGTTACCTCTCGCAATCGGAGCTGCCGGTGACGTTCGGATTGGGCAAGCAGGAATCGATCGATCGAGTGACAATCCGGTGGCCGAGAGGACGCACCGAGGAGTACAAGAATCTCAAGGCCGGACGGTATCAAGTTGTGGAGGGTAAAGGTATCCAATCGTCTATCGCACGCTGAGCGTGGCGACTGTGAATCGGTAGTTTTGGATTATCGGAATTTCGGTATCGACGGGATTGGAAGCGCTAGGATGAGGAGCAGTGGCGGATCAACTTTATCTGTCTTACAAATTGCGCGGCTATTCTAACGGGAACATGCTCAGGCATTGGGAGCGGCTTCTGCGCAAATTCCCTTACTCGAAGCTTTCGAAGACGGAGAGCACTTTTCGTGTTCATGCTGTTTCTTTCAGTGAGCCGGCGTTGTTTGAACGGAGTCTGCCTGACCCCTTCGAGCTCGATGTCGTACTGCAGCTCGCAAAGGAGTTTGCGGCGCCGGACTGCGCTGCTCAGTTGGAGACGAAGTGGGATCTGTGGCAATTCACTGACGATTGGAGGCTCACTCCCACGCTCGCGAGCTTAACGTGTTTCGCTTCCGGCTTTGAGGACTCTGAGGGTGACAGTCTGCGGGTCGACTTGGGCCCTGACGCGGTTTTTCTGCCGGATCCGGAGCTACCGAATTCGTTGTTTATGTCGCAATCCAATCTGAAGAGTCTCCTGCATTTTGTGCATGAGACAGATAGCGCTCTTACGGTAGAAACCAGAAGACTCTGGACGGAATCAGGAGAGAACTTCGCTGAGCGTTTGCAAGCGACTCTCGAACAAAGTTAGATCTCGAGCAGGATGTGGTCGGGACAGTCGAGCTTCACCGCTTCGTAAAGCCGGTCAACCAGTTCGAAACCATGCCTCGCGAGAAACGGCAGGATACTGTAGAACCGCTCCTGCAGATGCTTGTGGGGGTAAACCGTGTTATATAGATACTCCGCCTCATCGCGCGAC
Organism: Bryobacteraceae bacterium; assembly: GCA_963833675.1. Classification (GTDB taxonomy): domain Bacteria; phylum Acidobacteriota; class Terriglobia; order Bryobacterales; family Bryobacteraceae; genus DASQDN01. The sequence continues at coordinate 114,230 of CAWHYW010000003.1, forward strand.
CGCTGATCGCGTCGCAAAATTTCGCGAGCAACCTTGGCGTGGATCCTCGAGAGTTGGTGGAGCATCTTGGCGCGGCTTTTGCGAAGGGCGTCGCTGAGTGTCGGATCGAACGCCTCGACGGCTTGGCGCAACTTGTCGAAGTTTTGATCGTTGACTGCTTTGACTTCGTCGAAATGTTTGTCGAGGCCCTCGGGCACCAAACGCGACGCAATACGTTCCCTTAGAGCCTCCTCCCCATGAAAGAAATCTTTCGGCCGCAATCGATAGCGCTCCATCAACTTGGCAGAGCGCGAATCGAAGAGAGTGAAGCCGCTTCGGGAGACAAGCCTGGGCATGTGTCCGAGCAGCCGTTCATAAAGGACTTGCGACTGGGCGAAATAGGCGATCTCTGCAGGTCCACCAATGTAGGCGGCAGTTGGGAGGATGTAGTCCTGGACGACTGGGCGAAGGAGAGCGTTCGGAGACAGCTGCTCAGATCGCTCCGCAAGTTGGTCGGGCGTATAGCGCAAGTCACGAATCGGAATGCGTTTTCCTTCTTCGAGGAGAAAGAACAGCGATGTCCCTCGTTCTACGTGTACCTGCGTGTGATATCCAGCGGCTTCGAGTTCCCGGTCGCGCTGCAACAGAAGAGTATTTAAATCGTCGCCGATAGTCACTGCGCGACTCAGGATAGGAGCAGCAAGCTTTCTCGTGGTGGGATGAAGAGGGTCGAGGAAGAGGAAGCCGTACGGTTTGAGGAGACGTTCCAGCATGCGTCGACACGCCTCTCCCATCGAGGTACCTGGACTGTAAGTCTCTTCGAGTAAAGACGCGACTTCATCACCGAACGGCAATTCAGCAAGCGACGTTCGAAACTCGTCCACCGGCCAGTTATCGATTGCGATCGACCCTACGGGTCGATTGTTCCCGGAATGGCCATTGACTTCGAAGCGCCGGGGTCGATTGGCGTGATCGAAACTCCAAGCGTGATTGACTTCTGCGAAGTCGTGGTCTTCGGTGGCGAGCCAGAAGACAGGGACGGCCGGGGTTCCGCGCGTCGAGAGCTGCCGTGCGAGTTTGGCCGCAGTGAGAGCTTTGTAGATCGTGTATGCCGGTCCGGTAAACAAGCCCACCTGCTGACCGGTGACGACGGTTACCGATCCCGGCTGTGCCAGTGTCTGCAACGACGGATGGTCGCCATTCTGAGCGCGAAGCGCGGCTACCATTGCTGGACGCCGTTCTTCCGGATAACCGGTGGCAGGAGGAGCGGTATAGAAGCGCTCTACACGGTGATATTGATAGAGGAAATCGCTGAACAGCCTAGATGTGTGAGGTAATTCCGTGTGGCGAAGGCAGGCTGGTTCCATCCGGTTTCTCAAGGGTAGCAGATGCGCCAACCAAGCCATAGGATGCTACCGTTAAGATAGTTTCTCCTTATGCTCGATCAGCAGGAGTTCCAATTAAAATCTGACGAAGCCCTCCGTAAGCTGTACAAACGGTTGGCCGAAGCCTCCGATGAGTACGGGTTTGACACGGACTTTGGCGGTGCGCTCACGATCGAATTCGACGATCCTCCGGCGAAGTTTGTAGTGAGTCCGAATGCTCCGGTGGCGCAGGTATGGGTCTCAGCGCATATGAAGAGTTACAAACTCAACTGGGATCCTGCGCGCAATGAGTTCGTTTTGCCCGAGTCCGGTCAGTCGCTTCAAATGCTGGTTGAGGAAGCTGTGTCGAAGCAACTGGGCGAGCAAGTCACTTTGTAATGCCCGGCGTATACGTATCATTCCCGTTCTGCGCTCAGAAATGTTCGTTTTGCAATTTTGCGTCCGGCGCCTTTTCGAAAGAGCTCGAGCAGCAGTACAATCGCGCGCTCTTGATGGAGGTTTGCGGGCACGTTTGGCAGTGGATCCCTGACACTGTTTATTTCGGCGGGGGCACGCCGAGCAATATGGATCCGGATGCCTTGGGTCGCGTACTGGCGGCAATACCAGGATGCCCATGGCAGAGAGGTGACGATGGAGGCCGCTCCAGGAACGATTACTCGAGAAAAGGCGGAAGCTTGGCGAATCATGGGTATCAATCGCGTCAGCCTGGGAGTGCAATCGTTCGTAGTATCGGAATTAAAGCAGACCGGAAGGCGTCACGATGCGGAAATGTTACTCGTGATTGCGAGCTGCTGCGGAGCGCCGGAATCGAGAATTTCAACATCGATCTGATTGCCGGCCTTCCATATCAGACACCGGAATCGTGGGCCGAATCGCTGGATTGGATCGGGCGTCTCGATCCGCCGCATGTTTCGGTTTACATGTTCGAGATCGATGAGGATAGCCGGTTAGGTTTTGAGATTCTGAACAATGGAGATCGATATGGCGCATCCGCGGCTCCTTCGGAAGATGCCGCAGCCGACTTTTACGAGACGGCGGTGGATTGTCTCGGCTCCCTTGGCATCGAACGTTACGAAATCTCCAACTTTGCAAAGCGCGGTCACGAATCACTGCACAATTTGAAGTACTGGAGGATGGAGCCCTACACGGGCTTCGGTTCGGATGCGCACAGCTTCGATGGTTGCGAGCGCCGCGAGAATGTCGAATCGCCCGGGAGTATGCGACTCGGATGCAAAAAGCCGAGACGCCGATCGCCAAGATCACTCCGTCGAACCGGGACGAAGAGCGACTGTTCACTGGTTTGCGCCTGACAGAAGGGATTCGTCTGAGTTCCGATGAATGGCAGCGGCACCGCGAACCGATTGAACGATTCATCGACGCGGGCCTCCTTGAACGCGCAGCGGAAACGCTGCGATTGACGAGGCGAGGTGTGTTGCTATCCAACGAAGTCTTTCAGGAGTTTCTGGCAGCATGATCGATTTGCGAAGTGATACAGTGACGAAGCCGACGCCGGAAATGCGTCGCGCGATGGCTGAAGCCGAAGTCGGTGACGACGTTTATAACGAAGATCCGACAGTGAACGCGCTGGAAGAGACCACGGCCAAGCTGTTGGGCAAGGAAGCGGCGCTGTTCGTTCCAACCGGCACGATGGGAAACACGATCGCAGTCAAACTGCATACCGAGCACGGGGAGGAAGTAATTTGTGACTCCCGTTCACACCTTCTCGACTATGAACTCGCCATGTTGGCATGGTTCGCCGGGTGCGTCGCCAGACCGATTGCCGGTAGCTGAGCGGAATTCTAACGTGGGAGCAAATTGCAGCCGAGATTCGTCCCCTCGGACCGCACAAAGCGCGGACCGGATTGATCGAGATCGAAAACACGCACAACATGGCGGGAGGAACCGTTTATCCGCCCGAGTTGCTCAACGAAATCTGCGATCGCGCCCACGATAGAGGTTTGCCGGTCCACATGGACGGAGCGCGCGTCTTCAACGCCGCGACTGCGCTTGGAATTCCGGTGAAGCAGCTTGTCGAAAAAGCAGATACGGTCATGTTCTGTTTGTCGAAGGCTCTCGGGCGCTCCCGTGGGATCGGTTCTCGCGGGCCCGCGAAAGTTAATCGATAAAGGTCGGTTGTATCGCAAGCGTCTCGGCGGTGGCATGCGGCAGGCGGGAGTGCTCGCCGCGGCCGGACTTGTTGCGCTGCGCGACAGCCCCGCGAAGTTGCGTGCAGGATCATGCGAACGCAAAGCTGCTTGCAAAAGGCCTTGCGGAAATTCCGGGCATCAAAGCGGATGCGGATTAGTCCAGACCAATATCGTGATTTTCGACATTTCGGGAACCGGATTTGACAGTGGTTCCTTTAGCTTCGCTTGAGAGACCGTGGGGTGCTCGCCAATGGTGTGGCACCCAATACGATTAGGATGGTTACACACTACGACGTCACAGAATCGATGTGCCGTGACGCGATTGAGGCTGCGCGCGAGGTTCGCTACCAGACCGCAGCCGTATAAAACGGGAGATCACGGGCATGATCAGCATAGACCTGAGCGGTCGTACGGCATTGGTGACGGGAGCGGGGCGGGGAATCGGGAGATCGATTGCATTTCAACTTGCGGCAGCAGGGGCTTCGCTTGTCGTCAACGATCTAGACGAGTCTGCGGTGAAGGAAACGGCTTCTCATCTTGCAACTGCAACTGCAATTGCGGGAGATGTGACGGTTCCGGAGTTCCCGAAACGGCTCGTGGATGCTGCTGTCGAGACTTACGGCGCGATCGACATTATCGTCAATAACGCCGGCTACACGTGGGACAACGTGATTCAGAAGACGACGGACGAACAGTTCCAGGCGATGCTCGAAATTCATATTGCTGCGCCATTTCGCATTCTGCGAGCGGCTTCGGGTTACATTCGCGAGACGGCTAAGAAGGAGATTGCGGAAGGCCGTACCGTGATGCGAAAAGTTGTCAATATCACGTCTATCGCGGGCACCGACGGCAATGCCGGCCAGGCGGGTTATTCCTCCGGCTAAGGCCGGCGTCATCGGATTGACGAAGACGATGGCCAGGGAATGGGGCCGCTATAACGTTAACGTCAATGCGGTGGGCTTTGGGCTGATCCAAACACGTCTTATTCAGCCCCTGTCGGGTGAGGGCGCGAGCATCGATATCAAAGGACGCTCGATCGCTGTCGGCGTGCAGTCGCGAGTTCTGGATGCGATAAAGACAACGTGTCCGCTTGGCCGCTTGGGCACGACCGAAGAGGCAGCCAACGCGGTGCTCTTCTTCTGCTCACATCTATCCGATTACGTCACAGGAGAAGTGCTCATCTGCAGCGGTGGATTGCATGTCTAGCGGAGGAACGCGCGGACAAGCGCGGGAACTTCATTGGCATCGCGAATCTCAATTACGTCGAGACCTGCGGCCTTAGCCGACGCGATCCCGGCCTTGGAGTCTTCGACAGCCAGAGCAGTCTTCACTCCTAGTCTCTCGACGGCGAGCAGGTACGGATCGGGAGCAGGTTTGTGATGTTTGACATCGCCACCGTGTACTACGGTGTCGAGATAAGGCATCAGCCCGGCGGATTCCAACAGAGCGCCGACTTCGCGAATATTACTCGATGTCACGACTCCGAGTTTGTAAGCGTGGTCGAAGCTCCTGTGCAAGTTGACGAATTGCGGGCGGAATCCCGATCTTCATCATCCGTTCGCGAAACATCTCCTTCTTGCGCGGATACTCGGCTGCCAGAACTTCGATATCGAGGGGAAGTCGCGACCGTGAACACAAGAAAGCGAGCATCGTCCGGTCGGTGATACCGATGCAATGCTCGCTGTATGTTTGCCAATCCAAATCGATTCCGAACGGTGTCAGGATTTCCTGCCAGCATTCGAAGTGCACAGGCTCGCTGTCAACCACGACTCCGTCAAAATCGAAGAGTACCGCCTGATATTGAGCCATCAGGAACCAAAGCGGACCGAGCGCAGCATTTGTTCATACACCGGTTGGAGCTGGCGGAACTCACTTTCGGGTCCGATAAAGATCATATAGAAGAGTCCCTCTGGACGTTCCACCGTCACCAGCATGTCGATCTCTCGTCCGCCCATGGGTGATTGATTATAGAGCGTCGTGACCAGTCCGTTATCCGACCCGACGCGTGCGCGCTGTTGTTTGCCGCCGGTCTGCAACGCGGGATTCGATTGGGCGAGTTGGCTGATCAGGTCTGAAGTGTCCTGGCCCAGATTGCGCCCATTTGCATGGGGAGTGGCGAAGCTAATCATGACGCCATACCCGATTCCAACGCCGCCGCGCGAATCCTGCATCAGGCCGGATCGAGGAGCAATCGTCACCATCGCGCTCTGGTTGTCTCCAAACGCTTCCCAATTGTCAGGATATTGAACCGTGTATGCGCTATTCCGATATTCGCGTAGACGTCCCGATGGTTTCGGGTCACCTTCGCCGACCGCGCCGGCACGAGGGTTCGATCTCGAAGGCGCCGGCAAGCTGCCCAGCCGCGATTGAATCGCTCGCAACTCGCTGTTATCGGCGGCGGTATATTTTTGAGCCGGCATGTATTGAATTTCCTGTTGGATAGCCTTCGAGCGGTTTCCGGGATTCGGGTGATCGGACAGGAACTGTGGGCCTCCCTTGCCTCCTTGCGCTTCGAGCTTTTCGAAGAAGCGCGCCATTTCGATCGGGTTATAGCCAGCCTTCGCCATCATGCGGGAACCGAGGATGTCGGCCTCACTTTCTGCATCGCGCGAGAACTTCAGCAGCACGGAGTTTGCGCCGAGACCGATTCCGAGCTGCGCGAGTTGTCCGAGCATGGATCCGTTACCGATAACTGCTCCCGCCAACATCGCCGGAAGTTGGATCAGGTTCGCCTTGGAAGCTTGGTGGGTGCCATGCCGAAGAGCGACGTGCGAAAGCTCGTGCGCCATCACGGCAGCGACTTGATCTTCGTTCTCGGCCGCTTTCAGCAGTCCAGTGTGGATGTAGGTGGGACCTCCTGGGAGGGCGAATGCGTTGATACTCGGATCATTCACAACTTTGAAACTGTACGGGTAATCTCCTGCCATGCCGGTGGCAACGAGCTTCTTGCCGATCCGTTGTACGAAATTTTCGATTTGAGGGTCGTGTACTACTTGCATCTGCCGTTCAACTTGGGCTGCGGCTTCGCGCCCGAGTTCGACATCCTGCTGTTTCGAGAAGAGATTCCAACCGGGCTTGATTTCCTTCGGTCCAGCCGCAAATGAACACGCCGAGAGAATCAGTAGAAGCGCCAATGAATGCTGTCGTTTACCCACGCAAGCCTCCCAGGATAGAGATGCCAGCACGTTATAAGCCGTTTCAATACGACGATTAAGTTATGCTAAGGGTATGACGCCCACCCCAAAGATCTGGCATAACGGCCAGTTCATCGCGTGGAACGACGCCAAAATCCACGTCCTGTCGCACGTTGTCAGCTACGGCAGCTCGGTTTTCGAGGGCATCCGATGCTACGAGACCACCAATGGTCCCGCAGTTTTTCGCCTTTCCGAGCATATGCGCCGCATGGTAGATTCGGCCAAAATTTACCGGATGGAAGTACCGTACACAGTAGATCAACTTAGCGAAGCCGCTGTCGAACTTGTCAGAGAGAACAACTTGGCTTCTTGTTACATACGGCCAATCGTACTTCGGGGATATGGGGTCATCGGAGTACATGGCGGTAAGAATCCCATCGAAACCTATCTGGCGTGTTGGGAGTGGGGTAAGTATCTGGGTGACGAGGCCCTTAGCTCCGGCGTAGATGTGTGTATTTCGAGCTGGAATCGTATTGCTCCGAATACGTTACCTGCACTGGCGAAAGCCGGCGGCAACTACTGCAACTCGCAGTTGATCCGCATGGAAGCCGACGCGAATGGTTACGCCGAAGGCATTGCGCTGGACCAGCAAGGTTATGTTAGCGAAGGTTCGGGTGAGAACATCTTCGTGATTCGCGATGGAAAGATGTTGACTCCGCCGCTCGGCGCATCCGTGTTGCCGGGGATAACGAGAGATTCGATCCTGAAGCTTGCGCAATCGCTGAACATTCCTGTTGTGGAGACAATCATTCCGCGTGAGCTGCTCTACATCGCGGATGAGGTATTTTTCACCGGAACGGCGGCCGAGATTACGCCGATCCGGTCAGTCGATCGCGTCAAGGTGGGAGAAGGCCGCCGCGGACCTGTTACCGAACGGCTGCAGAAGGAATTCTTCGGCATCGTCAATGGAACTGCCGCGGACCGATTCGGCTGGCTGACACCAGTGAAGTCTCGGGAGTTCGCGGGAGTTCAGAAATAGAAAAGATCCAACTCGGGCGCGCCCAACAGTCACCTCCCCCGAGATCTACCGTTTTGACGCGCCCGTCGAAAGGATCTGATGTATTTGTATCAGGGCCGGCGGGTGCCGTCCAGAGGAATCAAGCGGCCCTCCCGGCCTTTTCAACAGCAATAATGATTTTGCCTTCAAAGGCTTAGCGATAGTCGATTGTTTGAATCCTGTGAATAAATCAGCAGCCTTATGAAATGTTTTGGATTGGACGCGTCATCCGGCGCATACGTTGAGATCGAATACGATTCCGTCATTACGGGCATTGATACGCTTATTGAGGCTCCTCGCGAATCCGCTATATATCGCCCCGGCTTGGATCGACTTGCAGGTGAACGGCTATGCGGCTGTTGATTACAACTCACCGGTTACGCCGATCGAAGAGATCGCACGGTCGGTCGACGTTCTGAATTCCACCGGCACCGGACGCTTCTATCCAACCGTGATCACGGGGCCGGCCGAGGATATGGTCGGCTCGCTACGCAATCTCGCCAAGGCGAAGGAATCGCTGCCTTCCATTGAAGGCTTTCATGTAGAGGGTCCGCACATCTGTCCGGACGAAGGTCCGCGAGGCGCGCATCCTCGCGAATGCGTGCGCAAGCCTGATATCAATGAGTACCGCCGCTGGCAGGATGCAACCGACGGAGCGATTCGTCTGGTTACGCTCTCACCGGAATGGCCCGAGGCTCCTCGATATATCGAAACGCTGGTAAGCGAGGGCGTGGTTGTCAGCATTGGACATACCAAGGCTTCGGCGGAAGAGATCAAGGCAGCTGTCAGTGCGGGAGCTACCATGTCCACGCATATCGGGAATGGCGCGCATGGTGAGCTCCGCAGACATCCCAACTATATTTGGGACCAGCTTGCCGAAGACCGATTGGTTGCGGGTCTCATTGTCGATGGCATTCATTTGGGCGAGGCATTCGTGAAGGTTGCGCTGCGAGCTAAGGGTGTCCATCGCGCAGTTCTGGTGACCGATGCCTCAATGCCGGCAATGTCGAAACCGGGAATCTACCGGCTCGGCGGACAGGACTTGGAATTGACGGAAGACGGTCGAGTCGTGCTTGCGGGGCAGACGCGTTTAGCGGGATCGGCCCTTCGCATGGATAACGCAATTACGAACGTGATGCGAATGACCGGGATTTCCCTGATTGAGGCGATTTCGATGGCGACCCGCAATCCCGCTCGAGTCGGGCGAATTGCCGGACGCCAGCGGGGACTCGCTGCGGGTGAGCGCGCCGATTTTGTGCTCTTCCGGTACGAACCCGACACGAAACGTATCAATGTTGTTCAGACAATTGTCGGCGGGCGCCAAGTCTATTCGGACTGATCAGATCTTCACGAAGATCTTCCGCCGGTACATCCAATGCAGAATCAGCCAGAACATTAGAAGTACTGCGGTACCGCGCAGGAACGGTTCTAATCCAGCTCCAAATACACGAAATACGTTCGGGCCTAGATGTATCCGGAAGGAGTCAATGAAAAACTGCTCCCAAAGGTGAGCTATGACATAGGCTGCGATCGAATTCGCGCCGATAACGACTAGCGGGAACGTCCAGCCGCGGTACTTCCTGCCATCGATGATCCAACTCAATGCAGCCAGGATCAGAAAACACAAGCCTCCGCTGAAGAGCGTCCAACTAGGTGTCCAGATTCGCTTCACGATGGGGCAAATCCCTAAAACGTGCAACAACACACCGCCGATCATTGTCCCGACACCGGCAAGGAGTAGCTTTCGGTACGGAATCGCCGGCGCGGAAGAGCGAAGCCAACGTCCGGCGATCAAACCGAGGATCATCGTGCCAAGTGTAGGAATAAAGCTGAGGGTCAGGTATCCGCCATTGTTTGCCACAAACGGTCTCTGTCGTGGAAACAGGTTCAGAAACCACTGATCGAACGCGGATCCCGCGTTACTGTTCTTATTCCAATGCGCCATGAACCCGGTGTAGTGATACTGCCAATCGGGCGGAACTCCCACCGCTTGATAATTGAAGTCCGCTCCCGGAACAGGGTACAGAGCCCAGGCCAGCCAGTAGCCAAAGAGAATCACCCCGAATGCAGTCCACTGCCATCGCGGGCGGACGAATCCAAGTAGAAAGAGGAACGGATATCCGAATCCGATCTGAGATAACGTGTCTTCAAAGGTGAAGTTCGTCTGCGGGCTGTGCGTCGATCGCAGGAAGACGCCGAGGGCGACCAGGATTAGAGAACGCCACAAAGCGTGGGCGAACATCTTGCCGAAAGTCCCGCCCTTCCCCATGCGTGATGCAATCGAGTAGGGAAGCGCCACACCAACCAGGAACGAGAACGATGGCTGGATCAGGTCATGCAGCGAAGCGCCTGCCCATGCGACGTGAGTTTGGTTGTATCCCAGGATGCTCCAGAACCAGTTTCCGGGATACGCGGCGGCAACTCGCGATAGCTGCAGCACTTCCGCCATCATCAGGAACATTACCAAGCCCCGGTAAGTGTCGACAGCTACGTTTCGAGGGGCCGGCAGAGCGATGTGCCGACTTTCGGCTAAAGGAGGCGCGCTAGTTAGTGCAGGCTGCAAACTACTACTCACACATTAATACATTTTCAAGGCCGGCGGGGATGCGCCACTTCGCCGTCGAACTCGACAGGTAGATGGGTTCGAAGGCCTGAGACTCTCAATGAGAACATTCCTCAAATCGAATCGGAGTGCGTCCGCTCGGAATCGTCTCGGGTATAAGAGCGCACAAATGACGTCTGCCGGCGCCTTCGTCGAGTAAGCCGTCCCGCACGAATGCCACGAGACTTTCGAATTCCTCCGCGCTTAGCTCAATTTTTGTTGCGAGCAGGGGATCAATACGGCTCAAGATCGGCTCAATTGGGCCCAGGCGCACTCTCAAGTCCTTGTCGATGCCGGCTGAGTTTGGGTCATAGTTCCGCGCCGACGTGAATACATCGAGATGATGTCCGATGGCATCTTCCAGCCGGCGGAAGGCGCCATTGTGGAAAAACGCGGGCTGCAGGGCGGCATTCCGTAGCGGAGATGTCCGGAATTTGTAGCGATCGGCGCGCGAACCGGTGACCTGCTCGAGGCCGAAGTCTTCATCTTTGCCGGGGCCATCGAAGACGACGTTGCCCTTGCCGATCCCAAATAGCGGAGCTATCTGCGGTACACCGATCACGTGCATTTTGAAGTCGCTGAACATCTCGTTCGATTGGCCGCTTACTTTGTGACACTCGACGCATCCGCCTTTGCCGAAAAAGATCAGAGCCCCTTTTTTCTGTGGTAACGACATTGCCTGCCGTTCGCCCCGCGCAAAACGGTCAATCGGGGCATCCGCAAAGATGAGTGTAAATTCGAATTCCGCAATTGCGCGTCCGAACATCTTGAATGTCATTTTTCCGCCGCTCGCGACAGAAGGGAAAACCTCAGCAAATAATTGGCGGTACGCAGGAGATCCATTGAGCAGCGCAAGCACGGCTTGCCGAATGGGTTCGTTTCGAAAGCCGCTCGCGTCCGGAGGTGGCACGTTAGAACCCTGACCATCATCAAACTGATCGAATTCCGGCGAGATCGTTCCGGCTGTTCCTGTGAATCCTGCGACTTCGACCAGTTCCGTTGGTGGAAGCTGTCCCTGAGCAATTAACAAATGGGCGTTGATCGGGTCTTTCGGTGGAAACGCAATAGCACCTTCGGGAGGAGGGAAGAGAAAGCCGCGAGAATTGTCGAAGGGGTCTCCCGAGACCGATGCGAATCGGCCGTTCCACATAAGATTCGGATAGAAGGCAGCGTTCGCGACTGTCGGGGCACGGCGCTGGTTGCGAGGGCCGAAGCGGTTCTGCCCGACAATGTTGTTGTTTTGAATTCCGATTGCGATCGATTGGCTGTCACCAAACCCGTGCGTTGGAGAATGGCATCCGGCGCACGTGTTATCAGAATGAAGTCCTCCGATTTTGTCGAACCATAACAGCCGCCCCAGATTGGCCAGCTTTCTATCGATTTGGCGGCCAAGCCTCGCCTCGAGTGTGGATTGTATCCGACCCGTGAATCCCAATTGTTTCAATACGGCGGTGAGCGCCGTATCGACATCGTGGTCTCCCTGGTGGGCCTCGTAACCGGTGACAATTCGCGAAAGAGCGGCGATCAGCACCGCGTATTTCAATGGAGACACCTAGATCATCTCCTAGCGGGGAAGAAGTATCGCATACATTCGCATAGCTCGAAGCGCATAACAGTAAATCCCGTTGCCGGCGCGACGACGATGCGCCGCGCCGGTCAGCCTCCGACTACAAAGACCTAAGGAAATTGAGAAGGTCCTGCTTCTGCGCTACGGTCAGGCGATTGAAAGCCACAACCGATGCATTCGCTTCGGAGCCACTACTGGCATGCGCTTGAATGGCTTGCATCAGATCACTCGTCCTACCGTCGTGCAGAAAGAATAAGCGTTGGCCGAGTCCCCAGAGCGGAGCAGTGCGGAACTCGCTGGGACCCGCGGAGCCCTGAATAATATCGTCTGCCAGACCTGATCCCATCCTGTGGACTAGCAGGTCAGAGAAGAGGTTCACGTCCTTGTTGTTAAGAGCCGCGACCGGTGATCCCCCGGTTTTGAAAGTGGGCGTGTGACAAAGCGGACAACCAACAGCTGTGAACTGCGTCTTTCCGCTGTTGATGGAAACGGCCGTCACGCTTCCAAATGAGGCGACCGGCGTGGGCGGAGCCAGCAATCTCATGAAGTTCGCAAATGCAACCGCGTCTGATGTCACGTCGCCAGGAGGTCCGGACGTGAAGCTGGTGTGGTCTTCCGGAGTTGCGTTGAACATACAGCCTGCAGTTTCGCCGCGTTTCTGCGGGAAAGCTTCGTTTGTTACGCCCTGCTCGACATTGTATGCTTCCCCTGAAAAGATCAGCAGGGATTTGTTTTGTGCTTTCCAGCCGAAACGAGTAATGGTCCCGGCGTTGCCCTCCCGATTTTCATGGCCTGAGATTCCGAGGGCCGCTTTCGACGCCGCGTTCGCCGCCTTATTTGCGAGGATGTCGGAATCCCGTATAGTTTCAATAAGACCTGCTCCAAAGGTCGGTGTAGGAATCCGAAAACTCAGATTGTTCTGCGCGGCAGCCGCTGCAAAATCCGGCTGAGCAATGTTGCTGCAACCGGGAGCGTCGGTACGACCTTTGATTGTGTAAAGGCCGTGCACTCCCCCGTCCCGAATCGTGTTTGTAGGTGGGTTGGCGTATTTGAACCGCGCCTCACGAGCCGGACCGTCTATCGTGATGAAGAACGGAACGACGTTGGTTGCGCCATTCTTTGTTGCCACGGCGATCTGGGGGTTTGTTGCCGGGCTGGTACCACCGATTGCCGGCTGACTGTGGCATCCGACACAACTGTCATTGTTGAAGGTCGGTCCGAGTCCTGCCTCGGTTCCTGCAATCGTACCGGTAACAGACTGAATTTCCTGGAATGCATCTTTCCCCTTGCTAAAGACAGTGGCTTCCTTATTCGTCAACCCGGCCAACGGCGCTCCGGCGCCCGCAGAGCCTGTCCGGACACCCAGATCTGTTTGGGCCGACAGCATGACCGCGAGCGGAAACGCTGATGCCCATAATTTCAGCATCTCTCGGAAAGAGATGAGCAGTCTACTCCCATGACTTCTGACCATGTGAAATCTCCTCAGCGATGCGGCTCCGCTAAGCGGGAACCGTCATATGTTCTGTGTGGAGTTAGAACCGGGAGTCACACGAAAGTGATAACATCCAAGCAGTACGCCAGTACTCTTGGTGTCCCTTCGCGGACGCCAGGTAATCGACCCCGCCCACACGCGGGGTCGATTTTTATCCTGCTGCGAGAGGGCAGGACGGGACGGTGTTATGGGCTGACACACTTACGCCCGGAAGACCTTTTTGTGGTCAGCCATAAAACAAGCTAGTAGGAGAAAGGATTATCATCCATTAGTACTATCAGGCGCAAGGTACTAACCGTGATGCTGGCTACTTTCCTCGGGTGCATTTTCAAGGTGTTCCGTTGCGTATAATCTGTGCAACTATGGCCGACAGCGGGGCTTCTTCGTTACGGATTCGGGATTGGGATGCAGCTGCCAAATTCGCGGGCATCATCGCTTTGGTAGCGGGCGGAGTTTGGAGTGTATGGCTTTACCATGAGACTGCAAAACAACAGGCGGCATCTGCAAGGATCGAAGCGCAGAAGGCCTTCTCAGCGAAGCGCCTCGAATTGTACGAGAAGCTTTCGTATCTCGCGTCCTCCGTCGCGCAGCGGGATTTGCCTCTGGACATTCGAAGGGCAAAGCGACAGGAATTAGATCAGATCGTCAACGGACCGCTTGCGCTCGTTGCACAAGACAAGGTGTTCGCCGCTCTTCGCGATTTTTATACTTGCCTGGACAACCGCCAGTGCGCAAAAGGTAGCTTGATGCTTTACTCGAGAAATGTCGCGCGCGCATGTCGCACTTCTATCGAGGAGTCATGGCAGGTGAGTTTACCACCCGTGCCGTCGTCCGATAGTCTACCTTGAGGGCTTTGCGCGAGCTAGATGTAGCGATTGAACTGGCGGTCGGCCAACTCTGTCGGAGGATCGAGATAGCGCTCTTCGAGTAACATCCGTTCTACGTAGCCGTAGATTAAGCTCACGTCCTTTTCATCATTGATCGAATGGAGCCAAACGCTACGTCCGCGAAAGAAGATCAGAACGACGTTTGCAAGCGGGCATGGACCCAGGCAGCCGGAAATCGTCAGATGGAATCGGCGGCGAATGCCGCGTAGCTTCCATTGACGCTTGAATTCGTCGAGGGGTAAAGGAGGAAATCCCTTATCTGTACGGCCGCAACAGCAGCCCTGGCAAACAAAGAGTTGGCCGTCCTGAATGCGAATCTCTTTTGCAGTACCGTCCGCCCTGATAATCTGCTGTAACGGAGTTTGATCAAAACGGCTGGAACTCACAGCGAAGTCAATGGTCGTGTCTCAAAACGACTGGTTGGCCGTGCGGGGTGTGACGATAGGCGTCCGCCCATGCTTCCTTTCTCTGCGCGAGAGATGAAGCATTTGTCAGACCTTTGCTCGTAACCAGGCGTTCGAGCGTCGCGAGCCAATGTTGGTAGTAGCGCGTTCCATCGTCCGGTTCGCCTCGATCGGCGGCAGCTTGGAGTTCGGCAGCTAATTCCGCTGCCCACTCTTTCCAGGTGAAATAGCCCAATTCGGAAAGCCTTACTGCCAAAGCGAAAGCTTGCGCCTGCCACGGTTCGGCAAAAGCAGGACCGCCCTCGTCTCGAGGAAGGCTCGGCAAATCACGATCAGGCTTGTTCAAGATAGTCATCCCACATGTCGATATAAACGGAATCTACGGGCGAAGCCTGGTCTCCCCAAAGTTCCCGTGCAGAGAATCTAACGGAATAGACGTGCTGCCGCTTCTCTCCCCGATACTGCGCGTTCGTATCAGGGAAGGTATAAACACCGTGGTCGCGGTCAATCTGGCCGATCTTGCCTCGCGCATATCGCGGAAGGCGCGTGTGGCCCACGGGATTGATGTTCCGGGCTCGAACGCGCTGCCCAATACTGAAGTTCGGAAGACTCGACGGATCTTTGCTGGAAGGAATCCCGCGGTCGATGATGCGAGCCGCTGCCGGCGTGAGCGCCGGTTGCGCTTTGGGCGAACCAGCCGCGGTTTCGCCGCTCTCAAACTCATCTTGGGTCAGGAAGCCGTAAGCGACGACTCGTTTTTCTAGCGCAGCCAACCATCGTTCGTAGTAACTAAGTCGTAGGTAGTCCGCGGGTGGGAGAAGTTCGATGTCATGCCGCCACGCATCGAGGTTCCACTTGCCCCAGGCGCCCATGGCGCGATTCATCGCGTACACGCGGCCTTCCCATCGGGAGTGAAAGACCGGCTCATCCTCCTCGTAGCGGATCGGCCCCATCCCCTGCATCCCACCCATATCGTGTACGCCGTTCATTTCTGGTCTCCGCTCCCTGGCATCGGTACGTTCGAGACACCAATCATGGCATCTCGAGTTACCAGTGCCGCAAGTTCTTCCTCGCTCAGATTGTCCGTTCCGGGTGGACGTTCAGGTAAGACGAGATAGCGCAATTCGGCCGTACTGTCCCAAACGCGAACTTCGACATCTTCGGCGAGATCCAGACCGAACTCGCGTAAAATGGCTCTCGGGTCGATCACAGCGCGGGAGCGGTAGGCAGAGGATTTATACCAGACCGGTGGCAGTCCCAGGACTGGCCAGGGATAGCATGAACAGAGCGTGCAAACTACCAGATTATGTATTTTCGGCTGGTTCTCGAGGACAACCATGTGCTCACCATGTTGGCTGGTACATCCAACTTCGGCAAGCGCGGACGCGGGATCATTCAACAGTCGCTTCTTGAAAGCAGGATCCACCCAGGCTCGTGCCACGACACGTGCCCCATTGCGCGGACCTACTTTGTTTTGAAATGTGTCAATTAATGCATCAAGCGCGGCCGGATCGACGAATCCTTTCTCTGTCAGGAGAGATTCCAGCGCTTTAACCCTTAGAGTGAGGTCCGAAGGGGGCTCCTGATGGTCGTGAGAGTGTTCCTTTTCGTGCGCGTGCAATGGACTCCCTATGGCCGCTGCGACGTGGCGCGGCAGCAACGAGTTTATCAAACAGGTTGGCGGGCTTGCTTTGTTTCCGGCTTTTCGTGCTTACGGGATTCTAGGCAGCCCGAAGTTTTGAGCCAGACGATTCAACTGGGCGCGCACTGCCGCCCATTGACTCTCGGCGTCCCGATTCCCGGAACCTGTGGACACATCTGCGTGCCATGTAGGCTTCGGCCTGATTGTCCGGCCGTTGAACTATGGGACGGAGCGCAAGCGGGATTCCGTCTAAGCCTCGCATAGCGAGCTTGCTAAATTGTTGTTTTGATCACTTTTCTTCGCATCGAGGGTAATGGTGCTGCGCGAAGGATCGCACGAAAATTGGTATTCGACGTCCGTAGTACATACTCAGGTCGTAAGCTGACACCTTTTTTTCTCGGGGTGAACCTGGACCCTCACATCCGCGTCAATGTTTTAAAACCACCAGCACTCGGATTGAGTCATACCAAACGACCTGTCCGAGACAACAAAACGAATGGGAGAAAACGATATTTCAGAAAACAACTCTCCGCTTGTTCGCGGGCATCTACTCATCGGTATCCTTTTTTGCCTGTGTGGCGCCATACAGGGCCGATCCGCGGAACCTGATGAAGCGGGGGCGGTAAATGAATCCTCAGTAGATGTCGGTACCGAATTCCTGATTAAACCGGCTGCGAACCTGATCAATCCGACTTTTAAGGTTGAGGCGAAGCGACCGAGGGTCAATTGGACGGGCGTGCTGACTCAGTCCCTTGAATTTCTTGCAGTCGAGCATGCTTTTCGATTAGCGACAGAGAAGGGGACGCGCGAGGGTATGAGTCAGATTCCTCGAGGATATCTGAATGCGGTAAGCAATTTACACGGATGGTCCGACGGTGATCCCTTCTATGTCAACTACGTCGGTCATCCAATGCAAGGCGCGATCGCCGGCTATATCTGGGCGCAAAATGACACGCGGTACCTCCACGTAGAATTCGGCCGCAATAGCGACTATTGGAAAAGCAGGTTGCGCGCGACGGCGTTCTCCTGGGTGTACAGCGAACAGTTTGAGATCGGGCCTTTGAGCGAAGCTTCTATCGGAGGAATCCAGGCGCTGTATCCGCAACAAGGCTTTGTCGATCACGTTGTGACGCCGATCATAGGTCTAGGTTGGATGATTGCTGAAGATTCCCTGGACAAATACGTCGTAAAGTTCCTGGAGGCGCGCACCTCCAACCGTTTCCTCCGGACAGTAGCGCGCGGGGGATTGAATCCGAGTCGCACGTTTACAAATGTGCTGGCCGGAAAAGCGCCTTGGTATCGGCCTACGGATCCCGAGACATTGGCGTTCGGACGCTCGTTGAAACCATCGAAGCCTTCCAAAGCGGCTCCCGTCGCGCCACCGCGGGGTGTAGCGCCCTTTGAATTTAGCGCCATTACGAGTTTTCGGACGTTTGCTGGATCATCCGCTCGCGGCTCTTGCCCTGGCGGCGGAGCTTCCGGAGCTTTTCGTTTGGCAGCTACCTGGCAGTTGGCGTTCGAAGTTGACGGGTGCCGCCTTAACGGGTTGCCGAATAATTTCAGCGGCGACATACTCAGTTATCTGATCGGCCCTCGCTGGGTACCTCAGGCCTCCGGACGTTGGAGTCCGTATGCTCAAGTGTTGATCGGTGGTCGGAAGGTCACTCAAGAACAGATCTTCCCCGATAAACAGCGAGCGTTAACTTTGATTGCAGAGAAAAAGGATTTGCCGCCGCCTAACCACGAAGACTATACGCGCGAGAGCGAATCGAGCGGCCTTTCCGTTGCTGCCGGAGCTGGTCTGGATCTTAAGCTGAACGACGCAGTTGCCGTCCGTCTGGCAAAACTAGATTATGCTCACTCGTGGGTCAGCAACTTCGGAACTGTTAACTATGCAAACGATGTCAACTTCACAACCGGAATAGTGATCCGGCTCGGGACCTGGTGACATTGGTCAGATGTGACGCTCGTCGAATGCTCACGCGATATCGGTAACACTGCCATGACGTTCCCATGGATATCTGGAGCGTATGGGCTTCGTGGTTAGTGCAGGAATTGTTCCAGCGAGCCGACTAACCCGTGCGCCCGGGAGAATAATTCCTGTCAAATTGAGCGGGTCGGCTGTGGGAACATCGAGTTCGTCGATAGGATCGCCCGCACGCCGAATAGCTCGCAACAGATCGAGAGCTTCCGGGCGCGCGAACTGCTCACCTGTGAATCCGGCGACGAATCGTCCGCCGCGAATTTGACCTCGCGCTTCCATCCTTCGCAGAATCGGAAGAAGATCTCTCCAGGCAGGGGCGCCTACTTCTCGTGCCAGCAGGTCGCGTAGCAGCACGCCCCATCGGGCCAGCAGTTGTTCGGCCCACTTCTCGACTCGATCCGAGGCGTCCCCAGCATCGCGGCGCACGAGCGCCCATCGTCCTGCAGAGTGCCGCGGACGTGCGCGCCGCCCACCACCCTCGCCGCGACGCCTCTTGGGATCGATCAATGCCCGCAGATTTTCAAACCCATCGGCAGTCACCAGGCCGGCAGCCACCAATTCCCATAAGGCATCTTCCGTTTCACTTGGCAAGCGGTGCGCAGCGCGAACCAGGTCGTTAAAGAAGAGAGCTCTTTCTGTTTCGAGCGCGTTGAAGACATCGCGAGCGGCATGTGAGAGCGATTCGAGATTCTCGGTCATCGAATGCAATCCCATCAACCAACCTGCATCTTCCCGTAATAGGAATGTAATCGGAGCAATGCGTGTTGGACGGATCCGCCTGCCTTCGCTATCCTCGAGAGCCGGATGCGGCGATACGCGCGCCCACATAACCTCCCCTGAAAGACATAGCTCATCGAGGAGCGCGGGTTCATATGCGCCGATGCGACGCGCCAGGATCTGCGATTCCCAGGCGGCCGTCGGGACCTCGTATCCCTGCAGTTGCCGGATGATCTCCAGCACGCCATCGGCCCCGTGTAGTTGCGCTCCTGCGGCGAAGTGCTGCCAACGCGTCAGAAACGAATGGAATTGAAGCGCTGTTACGGGCTCAATCTCTCTCCGTAACCGGCCGAGCGTCATGCGATGGATTCTCGCCAGCACGCGCCGGTTGCACCACTCCGTTTCACCCTCTGCTGCTTGGGTGGTGAATCTGCCGCGCAATACCTGTCCTTCCGCTTCCAGCTGCGCCAGCGCGATTTCCACATCTTCCTTTGTGAAAGCCAGACGTGTAGTCAGCACGGATGCAGTGATCGGACCGATGGACTCCATCCATCCGCGAACCACACCCACAACATCGTCGACTGTATGAAGCTTCTCGGTCGCTGTCCAGAACAACCGCCCACTGCGTTCCACCACCGAGGCGCGGCCGGCAATCGATAACTGACCGAAAAACTCCTCCCACTCAGGAACTGGCGCCAGTCTTATCAGGGTTAGCAGAGCGTCGTGTAATTCGTCGGCGTCTCGAACTTCCGGCCAACTCTCGGCAGCAACTTGGTCTATCGCAGCTTTGTCCAGTAGACCTGTGCCGTCCACCGCATCCGCCGGCAACGTGCGCCGGAGTAGCACGGCTCGGGCGCGCCGCTCCTCCAAAGGCGCATCATCCAGATAAGCGTACGGATTGGCGTTCAGAATCTCGTGGCAAAAGACCGAAGGCATCGGCGTGTCGAGCGCAATCGTGCGGATCGCTCCAGACTCGATTCGACTTAGCACGTCTTCGAGCGATTCGATGTCCATCGCCTCTTCGAGACAGTTCGTAATCGTCTCATTGACCAGCGGATGATCCGGAATCTTAATCGGCCCCGTGAGGTTCTCCGCGCACGCTACCTGATCCGGGAACACTGCTCCCAACAGGTCATCGGACCTCATCCGCTGAATGGGGGCTGGAACCTTCGTGCCACCGCGGAATCGAAGGATGGCAAGCGCTCGTGTAGCGTTCCACCGCCAGCGGGCTCCGAACATCGGCGCATCCAAGAGCGCCTGCGTAAGCACATCCCGTACCGTGTCAGCCTTGAGAAATTCAAACACCAGCTCAAGCGGGAACGCATGCCGATCACTTAGAGAGATGACGATGCCGTTGTCCGTGGCAGCCGCCTGCAATTCAAAATTGAATGTACGGCAGAATCTCTTTCGCAGCGCCAGTCCCCAAGCACGATTCACACGCGATCCGAAAGGGCCGTGAAGGATGAGTTGCATGCCGCCCGCTTCATCGAAGAAGCGTTCGGCAACCACTGTGTCCACGGACGGCAGCACATTCAGTGATCTCACGCCTTCGCGAACGTAGGCCAGTGCCTGCTTGGCGCCCGCATCCTCCAGTCCGCACTCCCGCTTCAGAAACTCTTCGTCTTCAAGCAGACGTTCTCGTACGCGGGATACCGCGGCGGATAGTTCGATTGACCGGCCCGGCGCTTCGCCGAGCCAGAAAGGAATCGATGGAGCCGCCCCGTTCGCATCTTCCACATACACACGTCCCTGCATGACATGGCGGATACGCCAGGAGTGAGTACCGAGCAGAAACACATCTCCAGTGAGACTCTCCATCGCGAAGTCTTCATCGAGCGTTCCAATGTTCTTTCCTTCGGGCTCGGCAATCACTGAATAAGCGGCAGACTCCGGAATTGCTCCCCCCGATGTGATTGCAGCGAGACGGGCTCCTCTCCGGCCTCGGATTCGGCCGTTTACGCGATCTCTGTGAAGCATTGCGCCACTACGCCCACGCGATGTCGCGATGCCATCCGACAGCATCTCGATCACCGCTTCGAAACTGTATCGATCCAAATTCCGATATGGATACGTGCTTCGGACCAGCGCAAGCAGGTCATCCTCACGCCAAGTCTCAGCGGCTGTTTCGGCAACGATTTGTTGAGCGAGAATATCCAGGGCATTCTGCGGGATTGCGATACGTTCCAGTTCACCGGATCGGATTGCGTGAATCAGAGCAGCACATTCGATCAACTCATCGCGAGTTGTGGCCAGGAGCAAGCCTTTGGGTTTGGCTCCAATCCAGTGCCCGGAACGTCCGATACGCTGCAGAGCTACGGCTATTGAGCGTGTCGAGCCGATCTGGATTACGAGATCGATACTACCGATGTCGATGCCCAATTCCAGCGAGGCGGTAGCGACCACGGCGCGCAACTCACCTGCTTTGAGCCGCGCTTCCGCATCGAGCCGCAGGGTGCGCGCGAGGCTCCCGTGATGCGGGAGCACGACGTTTTCTCCGAGCCTCTCCGCAAGCGCATGCGCTACACGTTCGGATAGCCGCCGAGTATTGACGAACACCAGAGTGGTCCGGTGATTCGCGATATGACGGGCTATCCGGTCATAAATTTCGGCCCACATCTCGCTGGTTGCAACTGCGCCTAGTTCGTCATTAGGGACTTCGACGGATAGCTCCATCTCACGCTTGTGGCCGACATCGACAATCGATGCGCCGGCGGATAAATACTTCGCCACTTCCTCAATTGGCCGCACCGTGGCGGATAACCCGATGCGTTGTGGTTTGACGCCTCCGGCTGATTGGACCAGCGCATCCAATCTAGCCAACGTCAATGCCAGATGGGAACCGCGCTTATCGTCCGCGATCGCGTGAATTTCATCGACGATGATGGTTCGGGTAGACCGTAGCATGGCGCGCGATTTCTCGGCCGTCATTAGGATGAACAGCGATTCTGGCGTCGTGACCAGAATATGTGGTGGCTGCTTGCTCATCTGCTGCCGTTCCCAGACAGGTGTGTCGCCGGTGCGAACAGCCGTTCGAATCGGAATTGGCGGGCCGATCTCAGCGAGTGGAATCTCGAGGTTCCGGTGAACATCGTTGGAGAGCGCCTTCAAAGGGGATACATAAACGGCGTGTATCTGGTTCGCGAGCGTGCCGGATCGCGCTTCGCGCACCAACTGATCGATACAGACTAGGAATGCTGCCAGAGTCTTACCAGATCCGGTCGGAGCCGAAATAAGGACGTCACGCCCGGCTGCAATCTCACGCCAACCCTGAATCTGCGGCTCTGTGGGACTACCGAATCGGGAGGCAAACCACTCAGCAACAAGCGGATCGAACCTGGGTAGATGCATACAGCGGTTATTCCATTATCGCGAGGAAGCGACGCTCGAGCTGATTACGAATCTTTTCTTTGACTACGAAAGAAACCGTCATGCACTCTGACCATGCCACGAGCGAGCAACTCAAGGCCAACCGATGCCGAACTCGAACTGCTCAGTGTCCTCTGGGAGCGAGGTCCACTGCGCGTGAAAATTCAAGAGCCGCGCGGCTTCACGCCAGGCGGCTCCTCGCAGGTAAGTTTCGAATCCGTGCTTAATATCGGAATCCGGGATTGGAATACGAATGCCATTGCCCGAAGCGGTCGTAGAATCCCTGGGGCGCAGAATACCTGTACGGCGACACATACCGCTGGCGCTGGGCCTGTTCTCGTAAGTATCGCTCGCGCGCGATTCTCTGTTGTTCCAAAAGGTGTCGTTCGCGGTCGGAAAGCCGGCGTTCCTGACGGCTTCGTCGCCAATCGTCGTCCCTGTCGCGCGCCACCGCCGTCGCGGGCGCGATCACCGAGACGAGCGATCCGATCGTCAACGCCAATGCTGCCATTCTGCTCCTGAACATTTCATCTGCCTCCTACCTTTTCGATGTGTCCGGTAGGCAGTCAAACGTAAAGATTTGTATGACTCGCTATTGGTCCATCGTTTGGTGGGCAGGGTACGCGGGTAACAACAGCGCTAGCATCCCTGAAAGAAGCGTCAGAACGGAAAGGATCGCCAACAGAGGACTGTAAGAGCCTGTCGCATCGAACACTCGTCCCATGACGATCGGCCCTACTGCGCCTGCTATGGCATAGGCCGTCCAGGTGAAGCCATACAGAGTAGAAAACGGACCAAGCCCGAAGTAGCGCGTCAGCAGATATGGGGTAATATCAGCTTCGCCACCTAGTCCGAGGCCGATAAGAGCAGACGCCAACAGCCCTATTGCCATCTCATGCGTCCATGAAAGCAATATAATCCCGCCCGCCACGCCGGCCAATAGTAGGAAGCAGATACGCGGACCGAAGTAGCGATCGAGCAACGGCCCAGTAATCAGGCGTCCCAAGAGACTCATAGCCCCGAGCACTGAAAGCGCCAGCGCGGCGCCGCCGGTGGATAGTCCGCGATCCGTCAGTATGGCAGATAAGTGTGTAACCGCTCCGTTGACCGCAATTGAGCTTAGAAACAAAATTGCCACCAACAACCAGAACGCCCGTGACCTCAATCCCATTCCAACAGTGTTGCCAGAATGGGAAACTCGCGGCCCGGTTGTTGCCTGTGGTCGCTCGCGGACGAACAACGCCGTCAGCGGAACACCTAGGACAAGAATGAGAAGCCCGAGCACAAGGTATGCGGAGCGCCATCCGCGGGAATCGATGATCAGTTGGGCCAGTCGCGGAAACACCATGGAACCGACTCCCACGCCACCCACTACCCAGGCTAAGGCGGTTCCCCGTCTGCGTGTGAACCACGTAGACACCGCGCGGGAATAGCCCATCTGCGTCGTCCCGTTTCCAACAACCCCGAGTACCACAAAGGTGGCGTAGAGATGAACAAGACTGGGTGTCAGCATCGATAACGACATGAATGCGAGGCCAAATACAATCATGCACGGCAGGATTATCGGGCGAGGCCCATAACGATCCAGCAGCCTGCCGAGCGGCGGTGAGCACACCGCGACCGTGATAGCCGCAATACCGAAGGCCGTCGAGATACTTTCCCGACTCCATCCGAATTCTGCGCTCAGTGGCTTTAGAAATACGCTGAACGTGAAGACCAGCATGGAGCCGAAGCTCACCATGACGCCGCAGAAGGCGGCAAGGACAACCAACCATCCAGGGTAAATTCCTGAGCGTATGGAAGCTGGAGCGCTACTTGCGGACATACCCATGCACCGCGCTGCGTTTCCCACCCTCTCTGTGAGCTTCATCAGAGAGGGCATGAACTCCAGTCGCGTCGATCCATCGATTATAGAAGTTGAATAACGCACATACGGTGATGGCGTAGTAGATTGCCTCGTCGTCCCACCCCACCTTGTATAAAGGCTCCATATCGGCGGGAGTGATTCGTGGAGACTCGTGATTAACCTTGGCCACCAATCGAAGCAAAGCCTTATGCTTCTCGTCAAGGCTTGACGATTCCAAGTCGCGCATCACCCCTTGCACCAGTTCTTCACTCCCAAGCAACTCCGCCGCAACTGCGGCGTGCGACTTCAGTCAAAACGGACAATGGTTATGCACCGATGTGAATGCCGCAATCAGCTCGCGCATTCCGGGAGCAATGGGCGCGGGCCCTCGCATGACTTCTTGTGTAAAGCGCGCGAGATGTTGCGTCGCTTCCGGTTGGAACGCGAACAGATGCCAGATTTGTGGATACTCCTTGCCATCTGCCTGCAGCGCACGAATACTGTCTGTCCAAGCGCTGGGCTTAGGATTGTTCTCGACATCCGGCAGGAACATCGGATCCTGACTCATAAAACGTCTCCTTATTTGGGTCAAAACAGAAGTTTAAGCCCTGCCTGGAATACGCGCGGGGGCCCCGACTCGAGAATGTGCCCGAAGTTCGGCGACACGAGATCATTTACCGGCACACCGAAGTTCGCGTGATTAAGGACGTTGAATCCCTCAATGCGTAACTGCCAACGGATCGCGTCACCGGTCTGGAACGTCTTGAACACCGAAGCATCGAGGGTCGCCTGCCCTGGCCCTCGTACGATATTCCGGCCCGCATTTCCGAAACGGCCAGCTTCGGTGATTGCATCGAGCCTGCGGAACGCGTTGGGTGAGACCCATTGCTCAACTGTGTGCGGCCCTTGATTTGGATCGGACAGCACATCGGGTCTGCTACCGGCGAATCCCGAAATCTCTGGATGAGATCCCTGTTGTGCCACATTGCGGGAATCGTAAACCGTGAACGGCGTCCCTGAGGAGATCGTCACGATTCCGTTTAATTGCCATCCTCCGAAGACGGCGCGCGCTAATCCGGAGCCATCTGATAACCCCGGCAATTGCCACGTTGCATTCGCCGTCCATCGATGTTTGGCGTCGAACAGCGACGGTCCATGTTCGGCGCGCAGGTCGAATGGGTTCTGCGCGATGTCATTCTCACCCGACACGAGCCTGGGAGCGGATCCCGCGACGTTCATGGAAGAAACGTAATCAAGTGTTTTAGAGAACCAATAAGACGTGCTGAAAGCAAGGCCACGACTGAAACGGCGGGATAATGTCGCCTGCAACGCATGATACGTCGAGTTGGAGCCGTACTGCAGCAGACCGACCGATGCAAATTCGCACTGACCCGCGCTGTTGCAGTTCGCATACATTCGTCGCTGGTCAACGGTGCTCGCCGAATCTCCCGGGCGATATACCGACGGATTCGCCTCGATGAAACGCGGCAGTCTTGTTCCTTTCGTGCCGACGTATCGGACCTCGAGCACCATTTCCGAAGGTAGTGCTTGTTGAACCGAGAGATTC
The DNA here is from genome assembly GCA_963833675.1 of Bryobacteraceae bacterium. Lineage (GTDB taxonomy): Bacteria > Acidobacteriota > Terriglobia > Bryobacterales > Bryobacteraceae > DASQDN01. Next base: position 140,006 of record CAWHYW010000003.1, read on the forward strand.
CAGTTCTGCGCATATGGTGGGCGTGACGGCGCATCTTCCGTCAGCATCGTCATCGGTTGCGGAAAGAAGTTCGGCCGGAACGGGCCGTTCGTGCCATTCCAAGGATCGGTGTAATTGAGCGCGGGTCCGCCAAGTTGAACGGCTTGCAGCCACGGAAGCGCGCTTATTGCCGCCTGCATGGGCATACTCGAACCATTAGAGAACGGATCGTAGAAAATGCCATACGACGCTCGAATGCTTGTTTGCCCAAGCGCGGTTAGGTCGTATGCGAAACCCACACGTGGCATCAGACCCTTGTAGTAAATGTCAACAATACGTTTGGCGACGCCCGGATCTCCAGGAAATAGAATGCCAATTGGAGCATCTGGGTTGACGGTGGACTGACGCCCCGGCGCGAACTGATTTAGCCGGTCTCTTATCTCAGCGAACGGCGAATTGACTTCGTAGCGAAGACCGTAATTCAAGGTCAGCTTCCGCGACACTCGCCATTGGTCCTGCGCAAATGCGCTCACATCGAAGCTGCGCAAACCACGATGAAAGTCGCCGCCCGCTTGAAAGAAAACCACTGGTGAGCCGATCAGGAAATTCGCAAATGCGTTATTCGTCGGAAACGGAGCGAACACGAAAAACCCATTTGCTGCGATACCCTGACTAATATTGATCTGCGTCCTTCGGAATTCGCCACCGATTTTGATCGAATGACTTCCACGCACGAATGACAATGATTCCGATGCCTCATAGTCGTTCTGTGCGCTGTCGCGCGGGCCTGTAATCGGATTCCCGACACTCGCGTACCCATTCACGATGAAGTACGGAGGCCCTTGCGCCGGCTCAAATGTGGAATCGTAGTTGAATCCGAGCGACCGCGGCGTCTGGTGATTGAAGCGTTGATCAAACAGAAACTGATAGCGGAGAAACGAAAAACGGAATGTGTTCAGCGTCGCTGGACCGAAGACATGAGTATGGGACACTGTTGCCGAATTCGCCACCAAGTCGTCGCCGGTCGGGAAGCCGGGCACATCCGCACCGCGAATTGACAAGGGGTTCAGAGTCGATCCGGAAACCACGGCATAACGTAGAGCGAGCTGGTCCCTCTCGCTCATTGCGAAATCCAGTTTGAATCCGCCCTGATCTGAATCGTTATGGAGAACTTCCGTTGCGCGGAATAGCGAAGGAGATACATTTCCAAGCGGATAAAAGTTCAACACCTGCTGTGACGCAGGATTGAACATCGAGGGCGGGATCTGATTGCGTGGAATGGGCTGGCCTGTGGCAAAGTTGATGAGTTGATTGCCGGTAGTGGGATCCTGCAGTCCGGAAAAATCGCCCCTTCGTTCTTGCGGAGTGGGGACGGTGGCGCTCTTCGTAATGCCCTCACGGTTCCGAAATCCCTCCCAAAACCCGAATAGAAAGATCTTGTTCCGACGTAATGGACCGCCCAGGGTTGCGCCATATTGGTGCTGCTTCAGGGGCTCTACGTCGGCCGAAAAGAAGTTGCGGGCATCTACTACGTCATTGCGGCCAAAGTAATAAACGCTCCCGTGCAGAGAATTGGTGCCGGACTTCGTGATTACGGAAACGGTTGCACCGCTGTTTGAACCGTACTCCGCCGATGCAGTATGGGTCAGAATACGAAATTCCTGAATCGCATCGATCGGTGTTCGAATGCCAAATCCCCCATCCATTCGGTTCACGTTCCGCCCGCCATCAAGCAGGTAATTGTTCGATTCCGGTCTTTGTCCATTCACCGCGAATGCCTGCCCCGATTTGAGTGCTCCGCCTGCCACGGCCAAACCGTTCGTTAATGGCACGACTCCAGCCTGTAACAACCCAAGCTGAGTGAAGTTTCTGCCATTTAGAGGCAGATCAACGATCTGTTGTTGTGAGACAGTCTGGCCCAGGCTTGTTGACGCAGTTTCGACTGACTGAACGGTTGATGATACGTCTACTGTCTCGCGGCCGGAGATAGTAAGTTCGGCAGGAACGCGTACCGTACGGTCGATCTCCACATCGATCCGGTGTAATTCATAAGGCGCGAATCCCTGCGCGTTGATCTTCAATGCATATCTGCCGGCCGCGAGCGCAGGAAACGTGAATTGGCCGTTATCCGCAGTTCGAACTGAATATGTTCTCCCGGTGCCTTGCTCTTCCACCGTCACCGTCGCTTTCGGTACCGTGGCGCCGGAGGGGTCGGTTATAGATCCGGTGATGCTCCCGGTTGGCTCCTGTGCGAAGCCCAATGCAGCGTATGCCAAGAGACACGCGAAGCGCCGGAGAAAGTTCGTCTTCACCATGTATGACTCTGGAAGACTACCAATGGCTGAGGAGTAAGGCAATAACATCTAAATACTAGAGACTTACTCCAAGTCGTTGTTCTAAGGATCGCGACTGGCCTCTGTATTATGTACGGCTATTGATATACCGGAATCACGGAGTTCCCGTAAACACGCCCGGCCTTGACAGTCGCCATCGGTTTCAGACGCCACTTTCCGGGACGCTTCTCACCCATCGAATCGACCATCTCCCAAGGCGCTTCCCTTAGCTCAAACACAGCGATATCTGCGACGGAGCCTTCTTTGAGCGAGCCCGTCCCGGAAGGGAACGATAGAGCTTTTGCCGGATTTGCGGTTGCGCGCCGTATCACCTCCTCGATACTCATCCCTAGGTGGAGGAACTTCGAAAGGGTCGTAGCCAGATCGTAGACCGGTCCATTTACGTTGCCCTGATGAACATCGCTGGAGATCGTGCCCGGCCGTACGTTCTGAGAGAAAGCCTTCTCTGCGGTTCGAAACGCAAAACTTCCTGCTCCATGGCCGACGTCGAGCAGGATGCCGCTCTCAACGGCGCGCCGTACTTCGAGGAGAATGCGGTCGCGTTCATCGAGAATCCCGCCCTCTCGACCGTGAAAGCTGTGGGTGACGAGGTCGCCCGGCTTGAGCATGGCAAGAATCTTCGGTAGCGGCGAATAGGTGCCTCCAATGTGAACCATGAGCGGCAGACCGACGGCGTTCGCAGCTTCCTTCGCTAAACCGAGTGCTCGCAAATCGTTCTCGCCGGCGATGCTCTTACTAAGCCGGACCTTGACTCCGAGGATTACATCCCGGTTTTGCTCGATGGTGCGAATTGCGAGCTTAGGGTTCGCATATCGCAGGTCGAGCAACTCGCCGAACGGGTTGCCGTCGGAGAGGGTGGATTGGCCGACTACCGATATATTCAGCAGAGCATAGACCCGGGTCTCAACCATCCGCACAACGTATTGTTTGAATCCGGGAAAGGTGTGCGCCCCGGCCGAACCCGCATCCACCACAGTGGTAGCGCCTTTAGCGATGCAATTCGGATCTGCTGGTATACCAAGTGGCGCCACACCGTCGTATACATGAACGTGAACATCAACCAGGCCAGGCGTCACAATCATCTTCCTGGCATCGAGAACCTGGCGCGCTTCCGATTCCGGGATATTCGCGGCGATTCGCGCGATCTTACCTTGCCGGACCGCAACGCTGGTTTCGGCTGACAGACCCTGTGAAGGATCGATAACGTGACCGCCCCGCACCAGGAGATCGTAGATTGGGGCGCCGCCCGTCTGGGCGGCGAGCATGGGCGCTGTTTGGTCATACAGCTTGCAGATCAATGATGGAAGCAGAACGGTTCGAGTCAGAAATTGCCGTCGACTTCGACGTGACATGCGTTTTAGGGTATGTCAATTGCACAAAGATCGCAAAGCTTCACTGGCTTTCCGTTTTCGTGTGTAACAATTCCTTGAATGATCACGTCGGCTAACATACGATTGAGGGCCGGCCACCACGTCACACCGCTGCCGGTAAGAGGTTCCTAAGTGAACGACACCACGAATACCGTATTGAAAGAGGAAACCACAGCCGGCAGCTATTTCGTCTCCAACTACCCGCCCTATTCTTTCTGGACCGCAGACCATGCGGGCGAGGCCCTGCAAGCGTTGAATCGCCCGCCACGCCCCAATGCCCCGCTCGGAGTTTACGTCCACATCCCCTTCTGTCGCAAACGATGTCACTTCTGTTACTTCAAGGTCTATACCGATAAAGATTCGTCTGCCATCGACGAGTACCTTGATGCCTTGATCCAGGAATTGGCGCTCTACTCGAAGCAACGCTGCCTTGGCGGCCGGATACCTACTTTCATTTACTTCGGAGGCGGCACTCCGTCATTTCTCTCCACGCGCCAGCTGTCACGCGTTGTTGATGCAATGAAGGGCGTGCTCGCTTGGGATCAGGCGCAGGAGATTGCCTTCGAGTGCGAACCGGGTACGATCACCGAAGGGAAATTGGAAATTCTCAAGGGGATGGGTGTGACCCGATTGAGTCTCGGCATCGAAAATTTCGATGAGGAGATCCTGCGCGCGAACGGCCGTGCCCATGGGGCTAAGGAAATCGATCGGGCGTACCGGTTTGCCAGGTCGGTAGGTTTTCCTCAAATCAACATCGATTTGATTGCGGGAATGGTTGGTGAAACGGATGAGAACTGGCGCGACTGCGTCCGCCGGACTATCGAACTGGAGCCGGACAGCGTAACCATCTATCAGATGGAGGTTCCCTACAACACAACCATCTTCAAGGAAATGCGCATATTGGGCCAGACTGTGGCGCCGGTTGCGAGTTGGGCTGCCAAGCGAGAGTGGGTCAGTTATGCCTTCTCGGAATTGGAGAAAGTCGGTTACACCGTCGGCAGCGCCTACACAGCAGTCAGGAATCCTGCGGAGACGAGGTTTCTTTACCGCGATCTCCTGTGGAAAGGCGCTGACATGATCGGACTGGGTGTCGCGTCGTTTTCGCATGTCAACGGCACGCATTATCAGAACGAGCATGATTGGGATCCCTACATCTCCAAAGTGCAGCAGGGTACGCTACCCATTTGGCGCGCCCTCACACCGACCGATGATGAACGTATGATACGAGAATTCATACTTCAGATGAAGCTTGGTCACGTGCACAGCGCCTATTTTCAGCAGAAATTCGGGGTCGACGTGCATCGACGGTTCGATGATCCGTTGAAACGGCTTGAAGAACAAGGATTACTGCGGATGGATGCGGAGAGCTTGCGCCTGACGCGTGACGGACTCCTCCAGGTGGATACCCTGCTTGATCGCTTCTTCTTACCGCAACACCGCACGGATTATTCACCTATGGCAGGGGCCAGGTAATCGAGCGTGCCATACGAATACTCGATTGTCCGTGAGGTTGAATTCTCGGACACAGACATGGCCGGCATCATGCATTTCTCGAATTTCTTCCGGTTTATGGAAGCAGCGGAGCATGGGTTCTTTCGATCTCTCGGATTTTCGATACACGCCTCAGGTTCCGATCCGCTCGGCTGGCCGAGGGTGCATGCCGACTGCGACTTTAAATACCCACTCCGGTTCGAGGATTCCGTTGAGGTCCGGCTGCTCGTGCGCGAGAAGCGGGAAAGGAGTATTGCATATTCGTTCATTTTTCGAAAGTTGAACGACGACCCGCCCAGAGTGGTCGCGCGGGGAACGCTGGTGGTTGCGTGCGTGCGTTACGACACTTCCAGAGGTGAGATGACCGCCGTCAGGATCCCTGACACAATCTGCGGGCAGATCGAAATCGCTCCGCCAGAGTTGCTCGGCTCATGAGGATAGCTGAAGCTTCTTCGGCTAGCCGGGCAGAGCTTGATATCGATCAGTTGAGAAGAGTGCAATGTCTTCTAGCCTCCGTTCTTGAGCACAATCCGTTCTATTCGGCAAAGTTGAAAAACACAAAGGCGTCGAGCGTTACGAGTTTGTCCGAATTCAAATCTCTCGTCCCATTCACGTATAAATGGGAGCTTACGGAGGACCAGACGAAAAATCCTCCTTTCGGCTCCAATCTTACATATCCTTTGGTGCGCTATACGCGGTTCAATCAGACAAGTGGCACCAGAGGTCGGCCATTGCGTTGGCTGGACACTGTGGAGAGCTGGCAATGGATGATCGACTGTTGGCGCAGGATCTTCGAGTCTGCCGGAGTTGATTCGGCAGATCGCGTCTTTTTTCCTTTTTCTTTCGGACCGTTTCTTGGGTTCTGGTTGGCGTTTGAGGCCGCCGCCCAGATGGGTTCCCTTGTCATCTCCGGAGGAGGGATGCGCAGTCCGGCCCGATTACGGGCGATTCTAGACAATGAAGTGACGGTTCTATGTATTACTCCGTCATATGCCGTCCATCTGGCGGAGGTCGCTGTTAGCGAGGGCATTGATCTCAGCTTTGCAAAGGTGAGAAAAGTTATCGTCGCAGGAGAGCCTGGTGGCAGCATTCCGGCGACTCGGGCGCTCATACAGAAGCTGTGGACGGGCGCGCAGGTCATAGATCATCACGGCATGACGGAGATCGGACCGGTCACGTACGAGTGTCCGTTGAATCCCGGAGCGCTTCACATCATGGAAGCGGCGTTCGTTGCTGAAATTATTCATCCCGAAACCTGCGAACCTGTGGAACCCGGTCAAACGGGTGAGTTGGTTTTGACGAATCTCGGCCGGGTTGGCTCGCCGCTGTTGCGATATAGGACAGGAGACATTGTCCGCCGTGCCGAAGTTGTTTCGTGCCCTTGCGGGAGTTCCGAATTGGCGATTCAGGGAGGGATTCTCGCGCGAAGCGATGACATGGTGATCGTACGGGGAGTTAATGTTTATCCCAGCGCGATTGAGGATGTCATGCGATCGTGCGGAATTACGGAGTTCCGTGTCGAAACCTTTGTAGAGCGCAGCCTGACAGAAATGAGCATTACTATCGAGGCTGACGCCGAACGTGACAATTGCGCGAGCGTGATCGATCGGGTTGTGACGGCATTGCGGAATGCGCTGAGTCTTCGGGTTAAGGTAACTTCGGCGCCTCGCGGCTCACTCCCACGATTCGAGGGGAAGTCCAGCCGCTGGATTCGTCGATAGTTGTCACGCTAGCCGTCAGGATAGAATCACTCGGTGACCTCACCTGCCGCCGTTGCAGTAAAAAATCGAGCAAAGTACGCCGTAAGCGCTGTATTCATGCAAATCCTCTTGGGAGTTATCTACTCCTGGTCGGTATTCCGAGGGCCGCTTGCGCAGCTTCACGGATGGTCGCAGGCTCAGACTATTGCTCCTTATCGATATTCGATACTGGCCTTCGCAGCCGGAATGATTATCGCCGGGTTCTGGCAGGATCGAAAGGGTCCGCGAGTTGTTGCCAGTGCAGGGGGGCTCCTCTTGGCTCTCGGCTGCCTCCTGGCTGCTTTTTTAGGGAATACATTAGGCGGATTGATATTCGCTTACGGAGTGGTCGCGGGCGTAGGAGTGGGCTTCGCATATGTCACGCCAATCGCAATGTGCATCAAATGGTTCCCAGATAAGCGCGGCTTTATTGTCGGACTCGCCGTTATGGGCTTTGGTGTGGGTCCTTTGTTATTCGGCCCGTTGATTGAAGCTCTGATCGGAAGCGATTCCGCCGCTTTTGGAGTTACGATTCCTCGAACGTTCCTTATTCTGGCCGCAATGTTTCTCGTTGGTGTTGTTGGCGCAGCACAATTCTATCGGGTCCCTCCGGCCGGTTGGATTCCAAGCGGTTGGACGCCGCCTCCCAAAAGAGCAGTGGGCGATGAGTTGGCTCCCGCAAGAGCGCTCCAATCCTGGCAATTTTATGCGCTCTGGGTTCTTTATTTCGTCGGAACTTCGGTTGGATTGACCGCGATCGGGGAGGCCTCGCCACTCCTGAAGCAAATGGCTGGAGCCAAGCCAATCATTTCGGCCGGCGCGGCCCTCGGAGTCATGAGTCTTTTCAATGGTGGAGGACGCCTGGGCTGGGGCACGATTTCGGATCGTTTTGGCCGCAAGACGGCAGTGTTCGGGATGTGCGCCACGTCGATTCTTGCATGTCTCGGCTTCCTACGGACTGCTGACGGATTCGGGATGGTATTGGCCGGACTCTGTCTGGCGGCATTCAGCTACGGAGGTTATCTGGCACTGATGCCTTCCTTCACCGCCGACTACTTTGGCTCCACTCACGTTGGCGCGAATTACGGACTCTTATTCACGGCGTGGGGGCTCTGCGGCTTCATCGTTCCTGGATACTTTGCCGGCATCATGGACAGAGCGAAGGCCGCCGGCAATGTCACCTCAGGATTGAATGAAGTCTATTGGACCCTCGCGGGCTTATCGCTTCTAGGCGCAATAATCGTCGCCGTTTTACGGTCGCCGGCCCAGCCTCGCCATTTCTAGAATTTGATTATGCGAAGGCCTCGCGCAGCACCTGTAGACTCTTCGGTACAGCAGTATCGGGCGACTCCTTGCCTTCCATCTCCAAGGAAACCCAGCCGCGGAACCCGCCATCCTTCAGGATCTTGGCTATCCGTTTGTAGTCCAGGTTCAGGGTGTACCACTCCCCGCCGCCATAATACGTCTTTGCCTGCACAATCGAAGCGTGAGGGGCAAGCTTGGCAATTCCTTCATATGGATCGCCAGGAAAGTTCCCGGTGTCGGCGTTAATGACGAGCCATGGCGAGTTCACTTCGCGAAATATGCGGAGCAGTAAATCAATGTCCGTCGTTAGCCCCCAATGGTTCTCGAGCGCCATCGCAACGCCGGCTTTCTCGGCATGAGGAAGACAGGCGCGAATCGACTCGACCACCCATCTAAATGCGTCTTCGTTTGTGTAGCCCGGCAGCGGCGGTTCGTTTCCCTTCACTTTCATCAAATCGTCGAAGGATTTGATGGTTTTCCATCGACCGGAATTCAGACGAATTGCCGGGATACCAAGTTGGGCAGCGATGTCGATGCATCTCTCTGTATGCGCGATATGTGTGCGCCGCTCTGCCATGTCGGGATGGACGAAATCTTGATGGATGGAAAGCATTGGAAGCGCGAGTCCGTGCTTGAAGGCTAGTTGTTTGAGGCGGTTGCAATAAGCCGTACTCTCGTCCGCCATCTGACGGTGAAGGATCTCGACGCCATCGAAACCAAGTTTTGCCGCGTTCTCGATCACACGTTCAATCGGATATTTCTCCATTTTGAAGTGCCAGTAAGAATAAGTGGAGGTAGCTATCCTCGTCCCCTTATATGTAACCGGCTGCACGGCAACGGAACTCAGAGGTAGGAGCGGCGCTATGGCGGTACCTATCAGAGTGCGGCGAGTCATTCCACCTATCTTACTGCGGGTTCGAAAAGGCGCCGGCACGTTCACGCCATCTACGCAACTCGCGGCAAAACCGAAGATTTAGCTCGTAAGCACCCATAGGCTAAATTGGAATTAGCCGTTACAGATTTACGATTGATCCAGTATGTCGCTAAGATCGCAAGATGCGGGCAAGCAATAGCCCATGGAGTGTTCCCGCTTGGGCGTTTGCCGTCGCCGCCGGCATCGCTCTCATAATCGCGTTTGCACTCTATGGCCCGGCCCTTGACGGCCCTTTTCTCTTTGATGATTTAGGTCTGCCATTTTACGCTCCTTCCTTTGCACGGCAACCGTTGTTGGGATGGATTAGTGGGGTCAGGCCATTATTGATGTTTTCTTACTGGCTGAATTACCAGGTATCGGAGCGCGATCCAGGGTCTTATCACGCCGGGAACGTTCTCCTTCACGCCGCGTCGTCCGTTCTCGTATTCATCCTACTCCTCCGGATTCTGCGATTGTGCTCCATCGACGCGCGGAAGGCCGTATTTCCGGCCGCGATTGCGAGCGTTCTATTTCTCGTCCATCCGATTCAAACGGAGGCCGTGGCGTATATCGCGGGACGATCAGAGTTGCTCGCCGCATTTTTCGTTTTGGCCGCGCTCGTGATTTATGCAGATCCGAAGATAGACGTCGTCTCCTGGCGGACAGCCTTAACCGTTCTTGGGCTCTATGGTTGCGCCGTGCTTTCCAAAGAGCAGGCGGCCGTATTACCGGTCATCCTGTTTTGCATCGACGTCGTGCTTCGGAAGCGTTCGATTCGCCAAACACTGATGTCAGGCAAACGCCTGTATTATCCGCTGGCAGGCTTTGCAGTACTAGCCGTCGCCGGCATCTTCGCGCTACTGGCGCGCTCTGCGACCGCAGGTTTCAACGTTCCTGGAATTCACTGGTACGAATACCTGTTTACCCAGTTCCGAGTGTGGTTCATCTATCTGAAACTCACGGTTGCTCCATTCGGGTTAACTGCCGACTACGATCTTCCGGTCTCGCACACAATTTTCCAGAACGGCGCGTGGATCGGCCTTCTGGGGCTCATTGTGGGCGGAGCCGCCGCGTGGCGCATGCGGAGGCGCTATGCTCTCGCAGTATTCGGCCTCTTAACATTTGCGGTTTTCCTTCTGCCAACGTCGTCGATCGTTCCTATCCAAGATCTCGCCGCCGAGCGCAGGATGTATGTACCCCTGCTCGGCCTTTTGATCGTTCTGACCGATGTGCTGTCGCGAGTTAAGCCAAGTGTGGGCGTCACTGCCGGCCTGGTGGCGGCTTTGCTTATTGGTTCTGCCTTAACGTACGACCGGGCGAAGATTTGGGGCAGTGATATCGCGTTCTGGACGGATACGGTAAAACAGTCTCCGGAGAAAGCTCGTGGCTACACACATCTGACCTATGCTTATGTCCGTGCGCGTCGGTGCAGTGACGCGATAGGGGTTGCGGAACGAGCGAAAGATCCAATTCGAAATACGCCCGAATTGTTGGGAATGCTCGGTCACGCGTACGCATGTGAGCACAGAATGGTGGAAGCCGTACAGGCCTTTGAACGCGCGGTTAAAGTAAGTCCGAGTGTTGGCCGTTTACTGGCGCTCGCCGCCGTTTACCGTCAGGCTGGTCGTGAATGGGATGCCGAGGCTGCGGAACAACGAGCGCTGCGATATCCTCCAAAAACGATTTACGATTTCACGCAGCTTGAGAGCTTCCAAAGGAATCGCGCGCAGACCCGGACTCGATCAGTTCCGGCAAGCCCAACCGGTCCGAGTTGAAGCCAATTCAGGCCTCGCGGTAGCACATCAGGATGATGCCCACAAGGATGAGGCAGTTCGGCCAGATCAGCCCCATGTAGACCGGCCCATCTGGTAACCGTAGCTCAAGCCAGCGTGCCCAACCAGCGACGGAGCCTGCGACAGCGATGGGAGTGTGACTCATCTCGGCAAAGAGTTCGTCCTTGGCGTTATCCAGTGAATGAGTGTGAGTTAGCAGCAGCGCTCCGCCGGTCGCGCAAATCAACGGGAATACCAATGCTGGCCACTTCGAGGTCATTCGGCCGGTCTGGACGCTCCACTCGAAGGCGGCGAACAATACGATCAGAAAAGCGTAGAATCGGTGCTGCGCTACCTCGGCGACCAGGAAGCTTTGCCAGAAGCTTCTGGGGCCAAGCGGCCAATTTTCAGGGTCTGATCTCAAGATGAGGAAGACAGCAAGGCCCAAAAACATCAGCGGCCAGTGTCGCGCGAGTGAATGAGGATACCGACGGGATAAAAGCGCCAGCAGTCCCATCGCGGCAACGATAATACCGGACCAATGGTGGTTGTATTCGGACCAAGCGATGTCTGCAGGCGAATTCACCTGAGCGGGTTGACGTCGCAAGAACGCGTCATCGTTTCCGCTGAGAGGCGCCGCCAAGTCCGGAAGAGGAGTTGCAGGAGAGAGCGCCGTTAATGGAGGGGTCTTGAGGCGTAGAGCTTGCGGGCGAAGACGTTCCGCGAGTTCGGTGAATGTTGGCCGATTGCCAAGGTCGCTCGCAGGCGCTTGTGAAGTTAACGAGGCTGCGGCCAGTATGATCGTGAACCCGATTCCGATCTCCGCTTCTCCCAAAGCGCTCAATCGCTTGAGAATTCGAAATGCCTGCTCGGGCAGGGCATTTGCAAGACGATTGTTCGCTGCCCCCAACACGAGCGCAAGCCCTAAGAGTACGATTTTCGTGCAGACCATGAATCCGTACGTTGTCCCGTACAGGCCGCTCCACGAATCAATGTAGATGAACGAGAGCACGACTCCGGATCCGGCAACGATGGCCACACTGATGCCCGCCAGTTTCGAAAAGCGTTTCACCAGGCCGATCCCAACATCTTCAGGAGCGTTGCGAATCGAAAGTAACAGGAAGGGCAGGCCTCCCATCCAGAGCGCAACACCGGCGAAATGAAACGCGGTCATGACAATCGGCCAAACTGACCCTTCCAAGCGCGCGGCCGAATGGCTTGTCATCACGGCCGTTGCGATCAGTAATATCACCGCGCCAAGCAGAACGAAGAGTTTGGGGCTTTCATTCCTAAGAAGTACGGCAATCACCGTTGCCGACATTATGGCGAGCAAGCCGGCCTGGAAATAGTTGGCTTCGGCCAAAGACGTCAATGGAGTTCCCGTTGTTGCGTAGAGAACGAAGCTGTTGATAGTCACGCGAAGAATTTCAATCGCCGCCATCAATATTGAAAAACGGATGGTCCAGCGGCGGATCCCGGAATTTACACCGCGAGTCACACTTCGAGAAACAAAAACGAGAAACAGCACGCCTCCCGCGCATAGCGCCATTGCGCTGAAACTGGCGGCGCGCAGCAGCAGGGCAACAAATTCGAGGATGTCAAGGTACGCAGCCATGTATCGATCTTGCGCGACGACTTCTACTTAACCGCGAAAGGCACCTCTCCCCGTGTAATATGCCCATCGATTGCCAGCGCCTGCCACCGAAGTGTGTATGCGCCCGATCGGAGGTCGTGAGCACGTGCCCGCAAGGACCCTGGAGAGATTTGCGGTTCGATCTGTAGAACTACCGTCTTCTTCTCGGGTGTCAGCAGTTCCAAGCGAGATCGCACGCCGTCGATCCTGGTATTGAAGTCAAGGGCAAAGGCCACTTCCCGGCCATCCACCGTAGTCCCTGCCTGAGGCGTAACACCTTTCAACAAGGCATGACCCTGCAGGCTGAACATGCAACCGAACAGAATCGCGATGACAGCAATCGATCGCTTCCGCAAATGATTTCTCCTTACGACGTTTCTTGAACGCACTCAGCCGGTGAAAGTTTCTTTACATTGTCGCAGGATTTCTGTCCAGGGTAGCGCGGTATAACGGGAAGCGTGAATCTTCCAGTAAACCCACCCATTTTGCCGATGCTCGCCAAGCGGGTCGGCAAATTGCCAGATGAGGGTCGCTGGATTTTTGAGCCTAAATGGGACGGCTTTCGCACACTGGTCTTCCGGGATGGAGAAGAAATCCTCATTCAAAGCCGCGACGAAAAGCCCCTCAATCGATACTTCCCGGAGCTACTCGATCCCTTGTGTTCCCAATTGCCGGCCCGCTGTGTGCTCGACGGTGAGATTGTGATTGTGAAGGATGACGGGCTCCATTTCGACGCATTGCAGTTGCGGCTGCATCCAGCCGAATCGAGGGTGAAGCTGCTTTCCCGCCAAATCCCTTCATCGATCGTTTTCTTCGACCTGCTTTGCGTGGGAGATAGAGATATCCGGGGCGAGAGTTTTGAGACCCGGCGCCGCGAATTGGAGTCGCTGCTCGCCTCCGTTGCGCCCCCGCTCCATCTAACTCCGGCCACCACGAACTACGAGATCGCTTCGGATTGGTTTCGCCGCTTCGAAGGCGCTGGTTTCGACGGAGTGATGGCGAAGCCCGTTGACGGTCTCTATGAGCCGGATAAGCGAGTGATGCTGAAAGTGAAACACGAACGTGATTGCGACTGTGTCGTTGCCGGCTTCCGATGGCATAAGAAAGGCGAGCGTACGGCGGTTGGTTCGTTATTACTGGGTTTATTCGATGATTCCGGAGTCCTGCATCACGTAGGCGTCTGTGCCAGCTTCAGCACGGAGAAGCGAAGGGAGCTCGTTGAGTTTCTCTCGCCCTATCGCAAAGATGCCCTTATTGCGCACCCATGGAAAAATTGGTCCTCGCAAGCGGCGGACGGCGACCAAGCTGGGCATCGCATGCCGGGCGGCCAGAGCCGCTGGAGTCAGGGCAAGGACATGTCTTGGGAACCGCTGCGGCCTGAGCTAGTGGTGGAAGTCGCGTACGACCACATGCAAGGAGACCGGTTCCGTCATACCGCCCAATTCCGACGGTGGCGCGCTTGACAAAAAGCCCAGCGACTGTACTTATGCCCAACTCGAAGTTGTAGCTCCGCAGGAACTCAAGGCCATTTTTCCTCAGGCGGCCGATTGAATGATCACGTCTTGTTTTTGCGATTCGATTTCGACCGCAACTCACGCCATTCGCGTGTCGGGTCGTCATCCGGGTCAGGAGTGGTTTGTGCTGGCCGTAGTGCCTCAGGCACATGGCGGAGGTTCACTCTGATCCGAGTCCAGGTCGACGAACGGCCGCGCATCGAATCCACCAACACATCCTCAACCGACACATGTTTAGCTGCCTCCGGATATGCGCTTTTCCACCTTTCGAGACCCGCCAAAGCAGCGTCCCGGTCGGGAGAGTTTGCGATAACCAACAGTGGCATTTTCGCTCGGGGCCGTTTCGGGGCTGGCTTTGAGTCACTCTTCTTCGAGCTGGATCGAGCTCGCGAGGGAGCAACGCGTGGAGCTTCGCCGTCCATCTTGCGGAAGTGCGGTGGCCAAGGCGCATCGCCGAGACCCGCTGCCTCGTCTTCGGCTGCCAGTTCCAGCAGTTTTTCGATCGAACCTGGTGTTTCGTCCATCTTTGCGTGCGGATCGCCTAATTGCGCGAAACGCGTCGGTATGGTCAGTACTGTGAAGTCGGCCGGCTCGCAATCTGGCACTTCATGCCAGTGGAGTGGCGCGGACACTCGCGCATCCGGCAGTGGGCGCACGGAGTAGGCCGAACAGGTGGTCCGATCCTTCGCGTTCTGATTGTAATCGAGAAACACACCATGCCGCTCTTCCTTCCACCATTTCGAACTAGCCAGAGCGGGGGCGCGGCGCTCCACTGCGCGCGAGAGCGCAATCGCTGCTCGGCGCACCTCGGCGAATGTCCATCGTGGTTCGATCCGCACGTTTACGTGCATCCCGCGCGATCCGCTGGTCTTGGGCCAGCCGGCGAGACCGACTTCCTCGAGCAGCGCCTGTACCTCGAGGGCGACCTTCCGCACGTTTTCCCAATTCACGCCCGGACCCGGATCGAGATCGACACGCAGTTCGTTGGGATGGTCGAGATCGCCTGAGCGCACAGGATGCGGGTGAAGTTCGATGCAACCCAAGTTGACTATCCACGCGAGCCCTGCCGCATCGTCGACCACGATCTCCTCAGCTGTGCGGCCAGAAGGAAACGAGAGAGTCACTGTACGCAGCCACGAAGGCCTGCCGGAAGGTGCTCGCTTTTGATAGAATGCTTCGGCTTCAGCGCCGTTCACGAATCTCTTCAATACGATCGGGCGATCGCGGATTCCGTTAAGTGCGCCAGGCGCAATTGACAGGTAATAGCGTACGAGATCGAGCTTGGATAGTTTTGTCTGTCGCGAAAACCACGGCTTATAGGGATTCGTAACTCGAACCTCGCGGCCTTCGATCTTTATAACTTCGGCTGCCTGTTCTTTGTCCACGACAAGGAGCTACGAGCTAGTGGGCAGACCCCGTCTTCTCTTCCACGAATTTCGCCCATTTTGCGGACAATGTTGCGTCCGAAGGAATGCCGGCACCGCCGCGGTAAACCATTGCTGCGTGACTCGCGGCCTGGAGATGTCCCGCTTCGGCAGCCTTAACCCACCATTTAGCTGCCTCGGCATAGTTTTGCTGGATACCCTTTCCGTTGGCATACATCAGAGCAACTGCGTTTTGCGCAGGCACATATCCTTCTTCGGCCGCTTTCAATGTGTTACCGAATGCTAACGCGGGATCACGTTGAACGGCCTTGCCCGTCGTGAAATCCTGGCCAGTCAGGTAAGCTCCGCCAGCGCAGAAAAGATCAACCGGCTGCTTGCCATCTCCGCCCTGAGGTCTGGAATCGCAGACTTCATAGTCCTTGCGGTAGCCGGCCGCTTTGGCCGAAACTTCACTTACCCAGGCCTGCCAACCGCCTTCAGGCGCCTTACGCTCCGGACGGCCGAGATCGCCGCGATAATCTTTGTCACGAATTGGAGCCAGAGTATTGGTCGCCATCGTTCGGAGTTCTTCGTCTTTGTCATCGAGTAATGCGACCAACGTTTTCAGTAGCGCCGCATCTTGGCATGCGCCTCGGAGTTGCAGACGCGAGGCCTTCACGATCATGTCTACGGCCCCCACGCGATCGGCAGAATCGATCGCCTGCTCCGGATGGGTGACGAACTGGATCAGCGCATCTTGCGCAGCTTGTGATCGCCAGTTCGCATTCAATCCAAGCGCCCGTATCGCGGCCCGCCGCACAGTCGAGTCCGGATCGGTGAGCTTCTTTCCAAGCGCAGCCATCGTTGCTTCGCTATAAGTTCCATGCAGGCATGTTTCCGCAGCGGCCGCACGAATCTTTGGATCACTGGATTCTAGTAACCGCTGAATGATCTCGCCAGCAGGCGAGCCTCCAACGAGCGCTAGCGCAGGGTAGTAGCCTTCGCCGCCAGGGGCAGGCAAGGATGCTCCTGAAAAGCGTCTCAGTAGTTTCGACTCTTCCGGAGAGAGCGGAAGGTTCTTGTTCCGCAGGCGCGTTGCCCATGCCACGGCGTCATCGTTACTCGGCTGATGATAGGTTCGGGCGCCCAGGTCATCGAATTCCCGATAAATTACGTGATAGCCCTTGGCATTGACACGCGCATACGTGTCGCGAACGGTCGTCAGGTGATAGGAGAGATCCCGCAAACCTAAAACCATGTAGAACTCCGGAGCGTTCTTCAGCGGGTCGATTGCCTCCGTCAACTCAGAGGGCATCCGCCACCAGCCCCAGCTATAGGTGATTCCAGCAGTTACTACGTTCGGGTTCATGGTCGCGAACTCACCGGAAATCTTGCCGCCTTCACCCTTGCCATACATGTACACGCGACGAGGATTGATCGGGTAGGTCTTCTTCGCCCAATTGATCAGCTTCGCAATCGGCATATGATCAGCTGCGCCGAATTTTCGTTCTTGCGGATGACCGGCGATTAAGACGTACTGATCCCGTACTCCAAGCCGCTTCAGCGCTTCGCGTACCGGCAGGATTTCATCTCCCGTCGGACGATCGTGTTCCGGGAAACAGAGAAATAATCCAACCTGTTTTGCGGGGTCCGCAGTGCCCGCCGCCGCTAAATGCTCTGGAGCATCCACGACGTAACGAATGATCGTCTTTCCGTCGGCATCCTTAAGCTCGGTTTCCGTAGCGCTCTGCAGTTGGCTGTTGAATCCTACCAAGAAAACGATACCCGCAAGGAAACGGAGAGAAGGGCAAAAATCTGTATTGTCCATCGTGTAACCTATCGAATACTTAGAGCCTCACTCACTATATAACGAAGTCCATATTGGGCTGCCAGTGTCCTTGCCTGTTGTTCCTATTAGCCACGATCGGCCTTTGATGGTCGGCATGTTCTCAATTAGCACTGGTGTATGAGCTTTTTACCGGCGGTGTACCACTGCGCACTTCGGGAGGCTTGGGCAACCTTACTGGTCGGCTAGAGACTACTGGATCGCGTAAGATTCAACTTGGAGCGAAATGCAACTTGGAGCGAAATGCAACTTCTCATGAGTCGAGTAATAATGATTGC
This sequence comes from Bryobacteraceae bacterium, assembly GCA_963833675.1. GTDB lineage: Bacteria > Acidobacteriota > Terriglobia > Bryobacterales > Bryobacteraceae > DASQDN01. The sequence goes on from CAWHYW010000003.1 coordinate 157,564, forward strand.
GTCCATCGCTTCTCTGGTGAGCGCAAAATCGCTCCAAGAAGACTTGCGATCGAGGATCGGCGGTTTCGAAGGCACAGTGTACTTGTACGCGAAAAACCTTGATACCGGCGTATCGGTCGGAATACGCGACAGCGAACCTGTTCGGACAGCAAGCACCATCAAACTTCCAATCCTCGTCGCCGTGTTTGATGCGGTGTCGCGCGGAAAAGCGAAGTGGTCTGATCGTCTAACGCTGACATCTGCGGACAAAGTCTCGGGCAGTGGCGTGCTCGGGACAGAGTTTTCGGACGGCGAACAGCTTCGATTGAGCGACGTCGCGCACCTAATGATCGTTTTGAGCGATAACACCGCTACCAATATGATCCTGGAACGATTCACTGCAGACGCTGTGAATGCCTACCTCGATAAGCTTGGGTTGCGAAGCACACGGTCGTTACGAAAGGTTCGTGGGGATGGAAATCAGCTGAAGGCTCCGTCTGGATGGTCGTCTGCTGGAAAACTGCCGGAAAACCAGAAGTACGGACTCGGTGTATCTACGCCGCGCGATATGGTCGCGATTCTCGAAAAACTCGAAGAGGGAGAGATCGTCAGCCCGGAAGCATCGAAAGAAATAATTGCAATAATGAAGCGCTGTCAGGATAACACCGGGATTCGCCGTCGCATCGGCGAACTTCCAGTGGCAAACAAATCCGGATCGCTTGATGCTCTTCGATCCGATGTTGGCATTGTCTACGCTAAGGGCGCTCGTATCGCAATGGCTATCACAATCGAGGGAATTCCTAAGACCGACTACACGCCCGATAACCCGGGCTCTATTTTACTCGCTGACCTGGCCAAGTTACTTGTGGATGGTTTAGCCGACCACTAGTGAGTAGCCAGGCTTAAATCCATCTCAATGCCGGGTCCTGCTACTCAGCAATAAGTTTTATTGATCCTACTCCGCCTTGAATGTCAAGCCGGATCCTCACTCCGGATCGAGCTTCAGCGTCATTGACGTAGCGGTCGCCGCTTTTTCGCAGCCCCGTTACGGAGATATCTCCAATACCTCCTGACGCAGTAGCTGAGATTCCGATATCGTTTGGCAAGTAGACTGTGGCCTCGCCAACCCCGCCGCGGACGTGAACTGAGTAGTCCTTTTTGGGGGCGCCGCGCAGATCCAACCGAAGCGTCCCTGCGCCCATTTGGATATCAACGCTGCTCAGACGCAGGCTGCCAAGATCCAGTCTGCCCTCGCCCGCGCCAAGTTGAACGTTGAGATCCAGCGGGAGGTTGTCGTTAAAACGCAAATCCCAGCGATTCGTGGAATCACCACGTGAGGTCGTTGAGCCGTGTTGCTCGACAGTGAGATCTCCAATTCCCGCGCCCGAACGATAGCGAAGATCTGGCTTCCATGCTGCCATGTTGTATGTGAAATCCGCATCCAGAAGCTTCTGGTCGCCGCCTCGCACATTCAGCTCTCCGAAACGCATGTTCAGCTCTACACGGACGCGTTCGGAACTGTCCAACTCAACCGAGCGCGAGTCGTGCCGCTGTGATCCGATAGGAGCTGTGTTAGGCCAGCAGCTGCTCAACGACAAGACCCCGCAAACTAGCGCAATCGAGCGGAGATTTCTTTGCATAAGGTTCGCGTAAGAATACAACGGAGCGTGTCAGGCAATCAATCGTAGGAAGAGCAAGACTTGTTCGCCCCTGCTGCAAACTATGCGTGGGACTTGATGAGGTCGGCTTAGCGAGCACCCCTGCCCAGTCGTTTTTTCATGCTTATGAATGTCTATCCCCGTTCATCGTTATCGAACACCGCAATCCGTTCCACAACGGGAACGAAGTCGGGCGGGCCTGTTTGCGTTACCTTTTCGACAATTCTGTGATCGCGCGCTTGGCGGCGCCACCATTCCACAACGATAGGTGATTGTTATCGCGCATCGGTGAGGCTTTTATCGGCCTGCTCTAGGTGGTGCGGCCATCGATTAGATGAATGGAAAACATTCCTGGTGTATTTTTTGGTGTCTGGTGAGCTCTCCCCGCGTGGAGTCCTTCGGGATCTGGTTACAATCGATTACACTAGACCCGCGGATCGACCATCCGCGAGCCATCCAGGCTGTGCCCACTCGCAATGGAACATTTGCCCATCACCGCTCATATAGAGATCACCCTCTTAAGGGTTCTTGTTCAACTGATCGTTATCATTGCCGCAGGCCGGATAGCTGGTCAGGCTTTTCGGCGCTTTGGACAGCCAGCCGTCTGTGGCGAAATCGCTGGAGGTCTCATATTGGGTCCATCTGTGTTCGGCCACCTCTCCCCTGAAGCCTTTCATGCGCTGTTTGACGATTCATCAGGTCAAATCTTAAGCGTCTTGAGCCAAGTGGGATTAGTGCTGATGATGTTTCTGATGGGTCTCGAGTTCGATTTCGGACATCTTTCAAACAATCGTCAGACGGCAGTGTCTGTTTCGGCGTTAGGTATCCTCCTGCCGTTTTCATTGGGCTTTGGTGTTGGTCATTGGATGTACGCGGAGCTTGAATTGCCGGGATGGTCCATCAACTTTTCGTTATTCATGGCCGCAGCCATGTCGATTACGGCTATCCCTGTTCTCGGGCGGATTATCCTCGAGTTGAATCTTAACCGGACACGCATTGGATGTCTCGCGATATCGGCTGCGGCCCTGGATGACGCCGCAGGCTGGATTATTCTCGCCCTTGTCACAGCTTTTGCACGCTCTGCTTTCGATTTCCGCACTCAGGCCATCATGGTGGGCCTGCTAAGCCTTTATGCGATGGTCATGTTCATTTTTGTCCGGCCTCTTATCTCGCGCTGGTCGCGTGCGCAGTTGCAAGGGAACCGAGGCGATCTCTCGCTCAACACCTTGGCAACGATACTGATCCTGGTTTTCGCTTCTGCTGCAATTACCGGCGTTCTTGGAATCTTCTCGATTTTCGGCGCGTTTCTGTTCGGCGCAATTCTCTATGACCAGCACGAATTGCGCGGAGCACTCCGAAAACGGCTGCATGATTTCGTGACGGTGTTTTTCCTCCCGATTTTCTTTACGTACACAGGGCTGCGCACCGATATAAACGCAATGACCGGACTTCCAACCTGGGGGTTTTGTGGAGTGGTGCTAGCAACCGCGGTTATCGGAAAGTTTGGCGGCTGCATGATGGCGGCCAAACTCCATGGGCTGTCATTGCGGGAGTCCGCCGCAATCGGAGCGATGATGAACACAAGGGGCCTTATGGAACTGATCGTCATCAACATCGGCTACGACCTCGGAATTATTCCAAAATCAGTGTTTTTCATGCTGGTCATCATGGCTCTGGTGACCACATACATGACGACACCTCTTTTGCGGAGGCTCTTGAGTAATACCGAAGCTTGGGAGTCCTATCGAGCGTCGACTTTCGCGGCCCGGCTGGAGCAGGCTTGACGTGATTCAGGCCTGCGGCGCCACGTTCCAGTTCCTGATCACTCGCGTCTGACGTTCATATCCCAAGGTGCTGATGCTCGCGGTATCGAGGGCCAGGAAACGGCCCGTCAACGGCGGCAGACCTATCCAGCATGCTGCGAGAATACGCAGAATATGACCGTGAGCGAAGAGAATTATATCCGCATGAGTGGCATCGGTAACAGAGCGGATCACGTGACGAGCTCGGTCGGCAACCTCATCTAACGATTCGCCATTGACAATCGGAGAGAGCCAGACGGACCAGTCAGGCACATCCCGGCGAATCTCCAGGGTGGTGCGACCTTCGTAGATTCCATAATCCCACTCCCGGAGATCATTATCGACCTCTGCATCGGGGAAACCCGCCAGCCAGCATGTTTCACGGGCACGGTCAAGTGGACTCGTCCATGCTGCGAGTTGCTTTCCCCGTAGCGCTCGCCCGATGATTTCCGCATTGCGCTTACCATTTTCGGTAAGTGGAACGTTGGTACGCCCGGTATGGCGACCTGTGCGAGACCATTCGGTCGCACCGTGGCGCACGAGAAAAATCTGTTGGCGAGGCTGCTCCATACATCATTCCTTTAGGGCATTCCGGCGCGTTAGCTCTTATTTTCGAACTCAATGCAATTCTCCATCTGTGCCGCAGCGACAGACGACTTCCGACAAACTCTGATCCGATTGGCCCCATTATCGTCATTCCGGATGACGAGGCGCGATTTAGAATTCTCTTCACCTTTACGAGGACCGGATTAAGCGATTTGCAGAAATTGACATTTTCGGGGCGGCATCGGCCCGATCAGCCGTGCCGGCCCCTTTTGATGTGAGAAGGACGCATTCGTTGTTTTCTCAGCAGGGCAAATCGGGCCTGCCACTATAATCTCAGGCACGCTGTTCTCCCACACTCAGCAAGTGCCGGCGGATCCAATAGCTGCAAGGCCCGGAAAACGTTACCATGAGATGAGGTGCGGCCACTTTGATCCGAACACTGATCAGCAATCGGATACTCTTTGCATTCGTTGGCATTCTTAACGCAGCAATCTCAATAGTCTACTTGATCATGCAATACACTGACGGACCACTAACTTTCCATCTATGGAACGGGACGGTTTCGTTCGTGGGTAACCTCGCACTGGCTGCCGGAGCTTGCACGATAGCTGCTGGTGTCTTGACGTCGAGGACAACGGAATCGCGGGTTCTGGTAGTGAACGGTCTTGCGGTTTGCGCGCTCGGACTGATCCAAGCCAGCCTCTTCCGTTATCCGATTGGCATTTTTACTATCGCCTCCTTGCTGATGACAATGTCAACGAGCAGTGGAGTCCTGGAATTGGCCATCGCGCGAACTCTTCAGCACAACGTTGTGGAAAAACGACTTCTTCGCTGTGCCGGAGTGGCTTCCACCGGTTTTGCTCTGGTGTTTCTGGCGCTGGGATTGCGCTGGATAAAAATTCAACCAGGGTCACATGCAGACCTGCTTTGGATCAGTTCCTATTTTGGCTTCAATGCAGTTTGCATGTTGCCGCTGGGTCGAGCCTTTCAGTCTTCGACGAACGACTTTAGCCGGGCCAGCACCTGATCCCACTGCCCGGAAATTTGGTCAATGTAGCTCTTAATTTCTGTAAGGGACGAAGGATCGAATTCGAACAGGCTCTCACGATCCGAACGCACCCCGTGTACAATTCCTACTTTCTCCAACACACGAAGATGCTTGGTGATTGCCTGACGGGTTAACTTAGATCCTTCAGTTAACTGAACAATCGAGCAGGGCTCCCCGCTGGAGAGTCTTGCCACCAACAACAGCCTCGTCTCATACCCTAGCGCGGCAAATATGGGCGCACAAACCTTAGGTTTGACGGCGATGTTAAGGCCTTTGCGAGACATGATTCTCGATGTTCTTCACTTGCTCGGTCCAACCGCCTTCATTCATGCGAAACGCTTCAATGCGCCGGTTGCCGGGAATTTTATCGAAGCCGGATTCAGTGACTACAAGCAGCGTGCCGGTCGCAGTCTGGTCCAACTTGAATTCGACTAACGTGGGCGACTCCTTTGCGTAATCGATATCGTTGTCTACGGCATATGGATGCCACGTAAAAGAAAACAGCCGCTCCGGCCGTATTTCCAGCACTGCTGCCTCCCATTTGACGTGTTCATAACCGGGATAGGTGATGTGGCCTCGCGAGACCTGACTCGCTACAAATGGGCCGTCCAGTTCGACACGAAACCATTCTCCGAACTCGCGATAATTCGTCAATGCGCGCCACACCCGTGACACAGGCGCTTTGAGTTCGATACATTTTTCGATACGGTCATGCATCTTACGCAACCTCTAGGTTGCATAGTGCGCTTACTTGGCCCAAAGCGCAACTGAAAGGTTGCCCATGATGAGACCTTTAAGTAATGCATCTCCGGGTAAGCCGGAAGAGAGTACGGATTAGCTATGTCGACTGAACGCGCACACCGGAACGAATCCACGGCCAGAACATTGTCTGTGCACCCTGCAGCAGCCGCATATACCTGTCAATAAACCCAGCCATCCTGCTCGGACGTAGACAGCCGTCTGATTGTGTCACTGGCTGTAGCCAGCGCCTCATCTCCGTTTCGGGTGCTGCTCCGTGATGTTCCAGCATCCGCTCAGAACCTTTCAAGAGCAAAAAGTACGGAAAGGAATGAGCGCCGCAGGCGATCGCCAACTCGGGGCACGCCCCCGCGTCTACCTTCACCACGAGGGCGCGACCCGCAACCTTGTGGGCAAGCAAGTTCACGTCGGGCGCTGCTACACGACATGGCCCGGAGCGTAGATCGAAGAAGACCGCCAGAACCGGAACCTTTGCTCCCTCGAGAAGATCTACGATAGACGAAGCGCCTACACAGACAGGTTCAGCCACCGGGGTGACAATCGCTCTGCATGTTCGGCAGCGGGTTGTGCTTGTGAGGTTGTGAACAAAAACGGAATTGTTCGAACCACATTTCCCACAAGTGAGTGGTATGGACAGGTTGCCGTTCGTTTGTTCCATCGCGAAGCTCCATGCCCCCCTGCAGATGGGACGCGTAGAGGAGCTAAAAGAGTAACCATAGTTAAGCAGTTAACCTTGTAGCAGGCGCAAGACTCACAACCGCCGTATCTGTGCACTAATGCTTCGCGCTTCTGGCCCGTTCAATGTACGGTTAGATGCGCGAACGCGAACGATACCACTAGAAGGTTTCCGCCGAAACTGAGCTGATTCAAACCTTCAGGAGGTGTGAAAGGCGAACTCTCAAGAGTTCTGATACGGTAACACAGACGTGCGGCTCACGCTGACACTCTTCGGGTTGTTACTGCGCGGGGATACGTGTCGTCTGACGTTCCACCATCTGCCAATTCTTGCCGTTCTTCACCCAGACCTGAAGCATTGTCAGTGGCGTGTCGCCGGTAGCGCCGTGTGCAGTGACTTTGGCACGGATTGTCGCAACATTTCCGTATACGTGAATCGTCTGCGAATGCACTTCGAAATTCCCCTTTGACTTGACTAGGGCATCGATTGCTTCCTGCTTATTTTCTAACTTCGTATTTGAGTGGCTGTACTGCAACCGGTCAGCGAAAATCTTTTCCAACGCGGCGCGCTCACCTTCTTTCGCGGCTCTGACGAAATTATCGTGAGCAGAGCGCACGGCAGCTTCATCGCCACTCTCCGTAAATCCCAGAGTTGTGAACCCGACTACGTAAGCGACAAGGAGCAGTATCTTCATAGGCAATGATCATACTCGATCGTTTCAACTTAACCAAGACTGGCCGGAATGTACCTGAGAAGATCTCTATCGACGAACGACGCCCACAGCGTCTGACGGGCGATCAACGGACGTTCGACTCGACATGTAAGTGTCTTAGCACGGTTCTCATTGTGTTCCAAGAACGATGGCACGCTGTGGTCCGAAAAGCCTGTGCGATTTCAGGTGATGTTCGCATTTGACCGCGTGACGGCGCTCGCGCGAGAACATCCCGAGTGGAACACGCGCAGTCTTTCTCCTCCGTGTTTAGGGGTGACATGAAGGAGTTGGCTGTAAGCGGGGCTTACGACCGTATGGACAAGCTGTAGCGGTTGAATAAAGCACGGGACGGAACGAGGCAGTTGCGAAAGGCTGGACTAATAGTGAGCATGAGAATGACCGGGTACAGTCTATCCGTCCGCCGGCAAGCAATGACACGCTGGCGGAATTTCAGTCTAAACTGAGAAAGTATGTCGCAGAAACCGCCCATATCGAACCACGAGAAGACCTCTGAAGGCCCGACGCGTCGTGAGCTGTTTTATGTCGGAAACGCGTTAGCGTTACCGGCGCTGCTTGGCGGTTTGGATGCCGAGGCCGCGACCGGAGGTCTCAAAGTGGGATCGCAGATTTATCAATCGATTGGTGTAGAGCCGGTGATCAACTGTCGAGGTACGTTCACAATTATCGGCGCGTCCATCGAACTGCCTGAAGTTCGAGCCGCAATGGAAGCTGCATCTCAGCACTATGTCCAATTGGACGAACTTGCGGACGCGGTGGGCCGGCGGTTAGCGGAGTTGACGGGCGCTGAATGGGGAATGGTTTCTTCGGGTTGCGCCGCTGGGTTGAAGCACGTAACGGCGGCGTGTGTAGCAGGTGGGAATCCAGAAAAGCTAATTCGGATTCCCGATTTGACCGGTCTAGATAAGACCGAAGTCGTCATTCCACGCACCTCGCGAAGCGTGTACGATCACGCAGTGCGCAATATCGGCGTCAAGGTAATCACCGTGGATACCGCCGACGAACTCGAGAATGCGTTGAGTTCTCGGACTGCCATGATTTATCTCACTGCGGGCGGACCATCTCTCTCCGGTCCGCTGGCTGTGGAATCTGTCGCGAAAATGGCCAAGCCTAAAAGTATTCCTATCCTTGTGGATGCGGCCGCTGAGGGACTTACCATCCCTAACGTCCACTTGCAGCGCGGGGCGACGGTCGTAGCCTATAGCGGAGGGAAGGCAATCCGCGGCCCGCAATGCGCCGGTCTCCTGCTAGGCCGAAAAGATCTTCTAATGTCGGCGTGGCAGGCAAGTTCTCCGCATCATGGACCGGGCCGCGACAACAAGGTGGGCCGCGAAGAAACGATGGGCATGTTGGCCGCTGTTGAGGCTTGGGTAAAGCGTGATCACGAGGCCGAATGGAAGACATGGCTTTCCTGGCTCGATACGATCTCGAAGCGCGTTTCGACCATTGATGGCGTGACAACCGCGGTACGCGAGCCCAATGGGCTTTCTAACCGCAGCCCGGTCCTGATGATAACTTGGGATCCGGTAAAGTTGCACATCACCGACGAAGAGGTAGCCGAAGATCTTGCCAGGAACAGGCCAAGGATCGCGCTCGGCACTGGTGGAGTCCGCGGCAAAGGTCAGCCAGACCCCGCCACCAATGCCCTCTCTATCACTCCTTGGATGATGCGACCAGGCGACGACAAGACTGTGGCCGATCGCATTTACGCTGTCCTCGCCGCTAAGCGCGATCCCAGACCCACCGAGATGAGGCCCCCGGCAGCGGATCTCAGCGGACGCTGGGACCTCAACGTGAAATTCTTCAGCAGCCGTAGTGAGCACACGTTGTTCCTCCAACAGAAAGGGAACCGGCTCGAAGGTACGCATCGGGGAGATTTTTCGGTTCGCGATGTCTTCGGCACTATTGAAGGCGACCAGATAAAACTACGCAGTACGAGTGCCGAACGCGGTACCGGTGATTCAGTTTCCTTCACATTTTCCGGGGCTGTCTCTGGTGATTCGATCTCTGGTCCAATTCACATGGGAGAATACCTGACGGCGGAATTCACTGCCAAGCGTCACGAATATCCAGCGGCTCGCGGTCCGATCGTCGTTCCCAAGGGACCGCCGCTCGCCAACTAACATCCTCGTTGCGCCTGGATCTCGTGTCTGCCGATGCGCCTGCTCTACTTCTTTTGCAACGCTCCCAAACGGTCGCGCATTCGAGCGTAACACTGAAATCCGAGCGTCTGCCAATCGACTCCTTCAGCGAGCATAGAGTGCTCGTTCCGGGGGGCTAGTGACTACGCGCGCAAGACCAAGAGATTTTCTCTCACTTCGGCAACCTTAGGCAAAGTGAAATAAAACGTAGCGCCTCGTCCGGCAGCGGATTCCACCCAAATGCGGCCTCCGTGGTCTTCAATAATTGCCTTGCAGAGGGCCAGGCCGATGCCACTTCCGGGAGACGTGGCATCCAGTCTCTTGAACGCTTCAAAAATGTAGTCTGAATATCGTGGATCGAGACCGATACCTTCATCGCGAACCACAAATTGCCACTCCTGCGAATGGTAGTCCGTAGAGATATGGATCCGAGGATTCTGGCCTGCCTTGGCGTACTTGATCGCATTGCTGATGAGATTCTGCAGGACTTGCTTGAGTTGCAAAGGGTCGCCCGAGACGACCGGCAGAGTGTCAGCCGTGATGACTGCTCCGCTTTCGCTGATTGCGAGATGAAGGTCTGCGAGGACGGTTTGCAGCAGGGCCCCAGTGTCGGTCATCGTTTGTTTACGATCACCTCTCTCATGTAGGGAGGTGGCATATGTAAGAAGATCTTTCACCAATTGCTGCATGCGCTTCGACCCGGCAACAGAAAACTCAATATATTGATCCGCAGTTTCGTCGAGTGCGCCGTAATATCTTCTTGCGAGTAACTGGTTGTAACAAGTAACCATTCGGATCGGCTCCTGTAAATCGTGAGCTGCGATATAGGCGATCCTTTGTAGGGCATCATTCGAGCGCTTGAGATCCTCCGTCCGTTTCTGTACACGTCGCTCAAGTTCAGCGTTGAGGCGCCGCAGGGCTTCCTCCGCTTCGGTGCGCTGTTCTACCTCACGCTGTAGTTGTTCGGGGCTGGGAAGTCTAAGAGCTCTGGGTACAAGCTGAATAAGCAAGATGGCTGTCGGAAGGGAGGCCAGCGCCGTCAATGCCTTGATCATGCCGTCGAGTCGATAAACTGGCTGCCAAAGCATCCAGATCGCCATCAGGTGAGTCGTGCCACAAGCAAGAATAAAAAGCCCAAACAACACGAACATCCAGTTAAAGGCCAGGTCACGCCTTTTCCGCACGAAATAGATGAGAAGCGGCGGAATAAGAAAGTAGGCGCACGCGATAAGCGCGTCAGACGTGACGTGCAGCCATATGACTTCCGGTTTCCACCGCATACAATAGCCGTGAGGAACAAAGTCGCTGGAAAACAGATTTCGAAGAAATTCGCCCATATAAATTCAAAAATACGGAAGTCTCTCAGTGAATTACAATCCTAGCCCGCACTAAGGCTGACGAACGCTCTGCGTCGAGTATACCGGTTCTCTATCTATCTTGCAGAACAGCGAACAACTCATCGGGTCATATGATTTGTAAGAGAAGAATCTGAAATAGGACCGTTGTTTTGCGCAGGTTCAGTTTGTATTAATATCAACCGCGTGCTTGCCGATGTGGAGAGCGTGCGAGATGTGAAACTTTCGGACCGATTTCTTGGTAATCAGTAACTCTTACGAGAATCGAAGCCTGAAGAGTTGGATTCCGTTCTCCCAAACCACCTGTCGGAAGATCTCCGGTGATGCAACCTGCTTCAACATGCCAAGAGTCTCGCGCGCAACGCACTTGCCTGCAAGTCTTGCGGCCTCCGGATTCCTGCCCTGCGAAACACCTGATCCATTGCCGTCGGAGCAACTGCAATCGCTCCCGAAGAGCAGCTTTTTCTTGTGCCGCACGACAAAATCTCGGGTGAAAGAAGTATCCCGCGACAACGCATTATTCCCGGAGTTGGCCGACATATCTGCGTACAGGTTCGGGAAATCGCCGAGCCACCTATCGGTAAGACCACCACGTTTCACCGGCCCATCTGGATAGCCTCGATCGCTCGGAACGTCGGCGCTGATGTGGGCCCAGAACAGGTCGCCGTGTCCAATGAACATTGTCCGCGGGTGTGCTCGAAGAACCTTATCGAACTGAGGATACCCCGTGTTGTAGGGCTTCTCTCCCGCGAAATGGGGGAACGTCTGGATATGCATCATCACTGGCGCTTTCATTTCAGCGGCGATGTCGTAGACTCGTTTCATCTCAGCCGAGTCCAGCGCCACATGGAATTTCATTTCTCCGATACTCACCGCCCCAGCCCTCAGCGCGTCGCGGAGAACCTGTTCGGCATCCGCCGCGCTGGGATCGGTTGTCACAGAGCGGCCAAAGCGTCCCGGGCGTCGATCCATCTCCTGCTTTGCCCGGTCCTGGTCGGATGAGGGAGTCAGGAGAACGGCGTTCGAGACGCCGCAACCTTGCATATGGGTGAGGCACGAATCCGCATCGTTTCGCAGATGCAAGTGCGTGTCGAGTATCGGACCGCCCCAATCTGGCGCGGACTGTGCCTCGACAAACTGCGCGGGGGCGCCTGCGGCTAATAGCGATTTGATAAATGGTCTACGTTCCATTCTTGTCCTGCTCTTAAAATCCCGTATGCGGCAAAGAGACCCCAGTCGGGTCATCCTCGCGACATCTTATCGTGCACTGGGGTGCCCTCGGTGAGCACGCATTGTCGACGCCACTCGCGCCATTAGACGCATATGGCTGCGTGATATCGCTCAGTATCCTTGTCTCGCCGGCTGGGAAATCGACTGTATACGGGGTAATCCTCGGGAACCACGATTGCACTTCTCAGAGGGGAGGGAAAAAGTGTTCATGCCTGCTATGTCGCAGGCAAAGGAGATTTCGTGACGAAGTTACTCTCAGTTGCGAGTCTGACGTTATTGTTATTGATACTGCCTCGCGAACATCCCGACCGAGCTTCGTTGAGCGGCCACATTACTGATGACAATTTAGTTCCCATTGCAGATGCTACGGTATCGATACGCAACGTGTCTTATGGTGAGGTTGATACAACAAGGACCAATGCGACGGGAGCATACGATTTTACGCATCTACGACAAGGGCGCTACTCGATGTTCATCGAAGCGGCGGGTTATTGCAGCCGGTCTGTGTTCAATGTGATCCTTTTCAGAGAGCAACGTACTGAGTTGGATCTGATACTCAACAGATCTCGAGAGCGGATACATCAGGCTCCTGCGCAGAAGGAGCCCTCGATGCGCACTCGCAAATGTAGTTATGTTTATTTCGAATGAAAGCATGGGTACTCTCGAAGCCTCAGCCGATCGTTGCCGTTGGCATTCCCCGAAGTGCCCGGTCCTGAGCTACTTGGTGGTCATGTACTTGTTCGGTTAGACGCCTGCGGCGTTTGCCGCACCGATCTTCATGTGGTCGAAGGTGATCTTGCTCCGGCGAATAACACTCGGCGGGATCGGGATGAGTTTCTCAAACTCGCAGCAAGAATTCCGATTCGGACCAACGTCGAGACCTATCCGCTACTTGAAGCAGGTCGGGCGTTACAGTCGTTAAAGCGTGACCAGGTGCGTGGCTCTGCAGTGCTCACCATTACGTAGGTGCCCACAGGAGAACCGACGGACCTAAACGCTTACCACAGGACATGGCGATTCTCTGATGATTGTGTATGCGGTGTCGCGAAGACGATCGAACACGCTCCCGTGGTGGTGTCTTCCGATGACCAACAGATCCGCTTGATGATCCTTCGCTAGGTCCTTTAAAGACTCTACTACCGCGCCGTTTGCAATCAACAAAGGAGCGTCAACGCCAGCTGCATGCAACAGCAGTTGACCTCGATGTTCGGCTTCGTTTCGCAGTGTTACGTTCAGATCGGTTTCGCAATAACCCCACTGACCCATTCCAATGTTAGGCAGAACATGGGCTAAGAGGAGCTCAGCTCCTGTTAGTCTCGCAAAGTCACCTGCCCAACGAATCACCGCCTCGCTCTGCGGTCCCAAATCGACCGCACAGATTATCGAACGGACTGGAGGAATCACCGCTGGAACGGATTCTCCGTGTGTGCTGGTAAATACCGGGCAAGCCACATCGTTCAGTACTTTTGCGGTGATCGATCCGAGGAGCATGCGGCGAAAGCCTCCAAACCCATGAGTCGCCATAACAAGCAGATCGGTATTGCGATCGTGCGCTTGCTGAACGATAACTCGGGCAATATCACCGGTCAGCACTGAGGTTGTGGTTGGGACTCCATATAGATTCGCCTTCACGAACTCCGCCATATCCTTTACTGCCTGTTTATGGATTAGTTCATTCCAGGTGTTTTCAAGAGCAAGGGCCGGTGCTAAAGAAACGTCAGTATTATTCACGCTTAGCGCACGCCAAGGAATAACGTGCAAAACCGTCAAACGCGCTTGCGTCCTGCAGGTAAGCACCCCAGCGTACCCGGCCGCAGATGCCGACATAGCCGAAAAGTCCACCGGGAGTAGAATGCTCTTGATGGTTAACATCTTGACTCCTTTGCTGTCTCTATCAGCAATTCTCAAACCAATAAGTCGAACTGCAATGGCCAAAAGGTTCTTCTCTCTGTGAGCACGCGAGATAAGCCCGTTTCGAGGGAACACAGGGTGCTCTTAACTTCACGATGAAGGTAAGGTGAGACTTAACCATATACTGTCGCCGGTTGCGCGAAAGAGCGCAAGCTACACGCTCCGATAGCAGAAGCTGCTACATCGGCGTGCCTGACCGAGTAGAAGAACGCGAGCGTCGAATGCTCCATTTAAACACTTCCACAACCCAGAGAACGGCGCTGGCCATACTGACGCATACGATCCAGTCCCGTATGCTGAGAGCGGTCGTTTGGAATGCCTCCTGTAAGAAGGGGAGATACAGGACAAGCCATTGGAGTGATAGAGAGAAAAGCACAGCAGCGATTAACCAGGGATTCCTAGTCCCGTCGAACGCACTCTTTTCATGAGAACGTGAGTTGAACGCGTTAAAAAATTGACTCAGAACGAGAGTTGTAAATGCCATCGCTCTGCCGTGGCGTATGTCACCGTTTCCCGCGATAAATCCTCCTGGCAACGACGCGTCCAGGGACAAAAGTGTACAGGCCGCCATGACAACACCGACAATCGCCACATTGATCCACATTTCACTTGTGATCACATGCTCATCCGGTCGGCGTGGCGGACGTTGCATCAAATGGGGTTCTGCTGGGTCAACGCCCAGCGCCAAGGCTGGCGGACCATCGGTGATCAAGTTGACCCATAACACCTGGGTTGCAAGCAGAGGAAGAATTAGACCATTTTGATCTTTGAGCCCGAATTGCTCGGCAAAAACGACACCGAGAAAGATTGTCAGCACTTCGCCAAAATTTGAGGACAGCAGATACCGGAGAAACTTCTGGATATTCGCAAACACCGCCCTGCCTTCTTCCACTGCAGCAACGATGGTTGCGAAGTTGTCGTCCGTCAAAACGATGTCGGCAGCTTCTTTCGAGACGTCGGTTCCGGTGATTCCCATGGCGATGCCGATATCGGCCGAGTTGAGAGCCGGCGCGTCATTCACTCCATCCCCGTCATAGCTACTGTCTCGCCGTTGGCCTGTAACGCATCAACAATGATGCATTTTGTGGCTCGGATTCACTCGGGCATATACGGAAGTGTCGGCAACCGTTGACAATAACCCGGAGTGTTGCATGATGCTCCAATTCAACGCCGGTTACAACCCGCTCGTTTGCCGCGATACCCAACTCGTGCGCAATCGCGAGCGCGGTCCCAGGATGATCTCCAGTGATCATGATGGGACGGATACCGGCCTCTTTTGCGCGCTTAACTGCCTCAAATACTTCCGGACGAGGCGGGTCAATCATCCCAAGAAGTCCGACAAATACGAGTTCCCGCTCGAGAGCTTCGTGTTCACAACGTTTCCAATCTAGGCCGGCAGGGATTTTGCGATACGCCACGGCTAGTGTCCTCAGCGCTTTCGTCGTTAGCGTTCCGTTGCTCGATCGAAGCTCCTGACGACGATGCTCTGTTAATGGCTCTTCCTGTTCGCCTTCCAATTCGAAT
This sequence comes from Bryobacteraceae bacterium, assembly GCA_963833675.1. GTDB lineage: Bacteria > Acidobacteriota > Terriglobia > Bryobacterales > Bryobacteraceae > DASQDN01. The sequence goes on from CAWHYW010000003.1 coordinate 172,923, forward strand.
GCAGATAGATTGAGCAGAACATCTGGCGCTCCCTTCGTCCAGAGAATATAGAATCCGGACTGCTCACAATCTTCATAAATCGTGCTCATCATCTTTCGTTCAGATGAGAACGGAAGCTCACGCACTCGATGAAAGCGCTTCTCTAGTTTGGCCTTACCGAACCCCGTCTTTTCCCCGGCAACGATTAGCGCTCCCTCGGTCGGATCACCTTGAATGGACCAGGTCCCGTCATGCGTCGTGAGACTCGCGTTATTATCGAGTACCGAACCTACAATGAGGCGCTCAATCTCTTTCCAGTGACTACCGGTAACCGCAATGTGCTGGCTACGGAGATCCCCATCAGGCGCATAGCCTGTTCCTTCCACGTTTACGCCGCCGGAGCGTGTAACAACAATCCGTACGGTCATTTCATTGCGCGTGAGCGTGCCGGTCTTGTCGGAAGCGATGACAGTGGCAGATCCGAGTGCTTCTACGGCAGCAAGTTTCCTCACAATCGCGCCGCGGCGAGCAATTTTTTGGACGCCAATCGCCAGTACGACGGTGACGATTGCAGCCAATCCCTCCGGGACCGCCGCAACTGCGAGTGCGACACCAAATAGAAGCGCCTCAAGAAGGGCGCGTGCGTTGAAGACGCCTTCGGCGAAAAGCAGAGTGGCGACAACCACAACTGCAATTGCGATTACAGCGAGACTCAAGCGCTTTCCCGTCCGGTCCAGCTCGCGTTGTAGAGGTGTAGGCTCAGTCTTGCCCTGCTCGAGCAGACCGGCGATTCGGCCTAATTCGGTCTTCATTCCTGTATCGACAGCAATGGCCCGTCCGTGCCCGTAGGCGATTGTCGTGCCTGAGAAGACCATATTTGTCTGATCGCCGAGGCCGGCGGCATTTTCTATGGGTTCGATACTTTTTTGGACTGGAACACTCTCCCCCGTGAGAGCCGCTTCAAGCGTCTTCAATTCCGCCACTTCGATCAAGCGCGCGTCGGCCGGTATAGCGTCTCCTTCTTCTAGAATCAAAACGTCGCCCGGCACGATTTCGCGAGATGGTACTCTTCGCAATTCAGCGTCGCGAATTACCCTTGCTTCCGGCGCCGAGATGTCCCGTAGCGCAGCGAGAGCTTTTTCGGCGCGCTCCTCTTGAAAAAAGCCGAGCGTCGCATTGAGAAAAACAATAGAGAGAATTACCAGACTCTCGTATGGCAAGGCCCCGTTTTGCTCAACGAGCCACACGATGGACGAAATTCCCGCGGCCACAAGGAGAAGCACAACCAACGTGTCTTCAAATTGCCTAAGGAACTGTCGCCACGCAGGCGCCCTTTTCTTTTCGCGGAGTTCATTGGGTCCGTACGTACCGAAACGCGCTTCGGCTTCCGCGGTACTGAGACCGTTGAAGCGGTCCGCGCACAAATTCGCTATTGCATCATCAACTGAAACTCGGTGAAATTCCAGAGGTCCTCCAGCCAGCCTCCATTACACAATCTCTGCTGAGGGCCTGCAATCCCAATCGATGTGACTGACCTCGGAATCGTAATAAATCAGTTCTATCCCGTATGGTTCGCTTGCCGGATAGTGGGTCGCTAGAGAGGGTCCGAGCACGCTCCGGCAACTCAAAAAGGAACGCTGTCCGTAGAGGGGACGGTTTAGCAGTGATATTTCATGTGAGTGCCGGATTCGTAACCTGTTTAACGATCCGCCGTACGCGCTGCCCGGGCTCATGGCAACTCACCTGCTCGCCGAAAGCGATCTCTTAAGCAAAATTTTGTAGACCGCGGACCTGACGGAAAGCATCGTAAGGCTCGACAGAAGAGCTTTTTATCTGACAAGAGTTCCTATGAGTTCGCCAACCAAAGCTTCGTGGAAACGGCCGATATGGTCAGTGATGATTGCCGGGTGCCTGATGGCCACAGCCATTCTGCTCGCAAGTTGTGGAGACGAGAAAGAGCAAGCTAAGGCAAAAAGCACGCCGGATGCCCCTACCGTCTCTGTCGTTGTTACTCCAGTTGTTCAGAAAACCGTGCCATTGTTGACTGAACTCACGGCACGCACAGACGCGACCGAAACGGTGGATATCCGGGCGCGCGTCAAGGCATTTCTTCAAGCGCAGAGCTACGCCGAGGGTACCATGGTCAAGCAGGGGCAGGTGCTGTTCACTCTGGATAAGCGAGAGTATGAAGCCCAGCTCATGCAGGCCCAGGCTCAATTGGCTAAAGCTGACGCGGATTTGAAGCAGGCCCAAGAGAAATCGGTGGTCGACACCGCCCAAGCCAACGTGCAAATTGCAGTGGCGCAGTTGAATAAGGCGGATCAGGACGTGAACAGGCTGAAGCCCCTAGCGGCGGTGAAGGCCGTTCCGCAACAGGATTACGATGACGCACTCGCTCGGCAGCAGGCGGCCAAGGCTGACCTGGAGGGGAAGCAAGCTCAGCTCGGAACTTCCAAGGTCAACCAGACTGCATCGATTCAACAGGCGCAGGCGGCAATCGCGGCTGCAAATGCGAGTCTTCGCCAGGCCAAACTGAACATCGAATACTGCACTGTCACGTCGCCGATTGCCGGTATCGCCGGGGTTCGACAGGTGGCTCCGGGCAACCTTGTCGGACAGGGCGACGCCACGCTGCTGACTACCGTCTCTAACGTCAACCCGATGCGCGTCTACCTGAGCATCAGCGAGCGCGAGTACCTGATGTACCAGCGTATGAAGTCCGAGGGCAAGATGAAAGGTCGCGCAGCCGCCCTCCAACTGATCCTGGCTGACGGCTCCACGTTTCCCGAACAGGGACGCATCATCATCGCCGACCGCGCCGTCGACCTCAAGACCGGGACCCTGAGTCTCGTTGCCGAGTTCCCAAATCCCAAAGCCTTGCTAAGACCGGGTCAGTTCGGCCGTGTCCGACTGGCAGCAACCGTGGCGGAGAATGCTCTCCTTGTTCCGCAGAAAGCCGTCACCCAGATGCAAAGTGCGAACGTCGTCTACGTGGTCGGAGATGCAAATAAGGTTGCGCTCCGCACCGTAATTGTCGGAGACCGCGTAGGTTCGGACTACATAGTGACTGAGGGCCTCAAGCCAGGCGAACGCGTCATTGTTGAAGGCATACAGAAAGCCCGCCCCGGCAGCACGGTGAATGCCGTCGAGGCTCCTCTGAGTACAGAAACCGATAGCGCGAAAAAAGGAGCATAGCAGTGGCGAAATACTTCATTCACCATCCAGTCACTGCGATCGTCATCTCGCTGATCCTATTGATTGCGGGTGGCCTTAGCATCAGCACTCTTCCCATCGCGCAGTACCCACAGATATCGCCTCCTACGGTGGAAGTAGAAATCAACTACCCCGGCGCGAACGCGGAGACCGTGGAGCAGTCCGTTGCGACGAACGTCGAGGCCGAGGTAAACGGCGCCGAGAACATGATCTACATGTCGTCGAAATCTTCGAGCGACGGACGATACGTGCTTACGTGCACATTCAAGGTTGGAGCTAATCTCGACCTGGCGAATGTAGACATTAACAACCGTGTCAACAAGGCGTCGGCCAAGCTGCCGAAGGAAGCCATCAACTACGGGATCTCAGTGAAAAAGAAATCGCCGGACATCCTGCTGGCCATTTCCGTCTACTCGCCGGACAGCACGTTTGACGAGACCTTCCTTTCCAACTTCACGTCGATCAACCTCGTGGATCCTATAGCCCGCACGCCTGGAGTGGGGTCTACGATGATCGTGGGTCAGCGCGACTACGCGATGCGCTTCTGGGTTCGACCGGACAAACTAGCGAAGCTCGGGTTGACGGGGACAGATCTCGCCAACGTAATCGGCGAGCAGAATCTTGTAGCGCCCGCCGGACAGGTAGGACAGCCACCGGCGAAATCCGGCACGCAATTCCAATATACGGTCAATGTTAAGGGCCGGCTCACCGACCCGTCGGAATTCGAAAACATGATCGTCCGCACACTTCCGGACGGCTCGATCCTAAGAATGAAGGATGTCTCCCGCACCGAGCTTTCCGGTAAGAGTTATACCAGCTTCGGTCGTAAGGACGGCATCCCCGCCACCGTTCTCATAATTTATCAACTCCCAGGCGCCAACGCGATTCAGACTGCGGAGAATGTGCGTCATCTGCTCGAAGAATCCAGCAAGACTTTCCCGCCCGGGCTCCAGTACCGCATTTCGCTAGACACGACCAAATTCGTGGAGGTGGCTATTGAAGAGGTCTTCCACGCTCTTAGAGATGCCATCTTCCTGGTGCTGATTGTCGTGTTCATCTTTTTGGGCAATTTGCGCGCGACGTTCATTCCTATGTTGGCGGTTCCCGTGTCACTCGTCGGAACCTTCGCGGCATTTGTCGCTCTCGGATTCTCGATCAATACTCTGACAATGTTGGCTGTTGTGTTGGCTGTCGGCATTGTGGTTGACGACGCCATCGTCGTGGTCGAAGCCGTGGAGCACCACATCGGGCACGGTCTGAGTCCGATGCAAGCCACAGAAAAGGCAATGGATGAAGTCAGTGGGCCGGTGGTGGCGATCGGCCTTGTGCTATGTGCAGTGTTTGTACCGGTTTCATTCATGGGCGGTATCGTTGGCCAGTTATACCGGCAGTTTGCTATCACCATATCGGTTTCGGTGATTCTGTCCGTGGTGGTCGCGCTCACTCTGACGCCGGCGCTGTGCGCCATGCTACTGCGCCCCCGCAAGGAGATCCGGGGTCCGGTCGGCGCCTTCCTACGCGGTTTCAACAAAGTCTTCGATAAGACAACAGACGGCTACCTCGGCGGAGTTCGGTTCTTTCTGCGTCGCGCGCTGATCGGTACGGCCTGCCTCGTAGCTCTCTGGTTCGGAGCCGGGAGCCTCCTCATGAAACTGCCGGCGGGGTTCGTTCCAAACGAAGACCAAGGCTACTTCTTCACTGTTTTCAATCTTCCCGATGGTGCGTCCATGGAACGCACAGACCAATTGATGCGGCGTGCCGAAGCGGATCTTAAGAAGCTCCCCGGTGTGGAGGAGGTTCTCACCACGGGTGGTCTCAATCTTCTCACTAACGCCTACACGTCTAACAACGCCTCGATCATCACCATGCTCAAGCCGTGGGAAGAGAGGCATAGCAAAGAGGAGCAGTTAAGAGCAATCCTGACGGCTGCGCGGAATAAATTCGCCGCGTACCCTGAGGCAGTTTCGCTGGTATTTCCGCCGCCACCGATCAACGGGCTCGGCAATGCCTCGGGATTTGTGTTTGAGCTTCAGGACAGAGTCGGTCGAACCCCGCAGGAGCTCGCAGAGACGAAAGACAAATTGATGCAGGCCATGTCTCAGCGCAGCGAACTGACGGGTATCTATTCCGGCTACAGCACTTCTATTCCTCAAATCAAGCTGGATATCGATCGCGACAAGGCCCGTACCCTAAACGTTCCGGTCAGCAACGTCTTTCAAGGCTTGCAGATCTATCTAGGCGGTCTGCAAGTTAACGACTTCAATCTATTTGGGAGAACCTATAAAGTCATGCTCCAGGCGGAACAGGATTTCCGCAAGACGCCAGAGAGCATCAACGACATTTACGTACGTTCCGGCGACAATGCAATGGTCCCGCTGTCGACCGTAAGCCGGATCAGCATGACCACGGGCCCCGACATCCTGCAACGCTATAACATGTTCCGAACGGCGGAGATCAATGGCGCGAACGGGCCGGGCATATCCACCGGAGAGGCACTGACAATCATGGAGGATGTGGCCGCCAAAACTCTGTCCCAGGGCTATGGCTACGAATGGACCAGTATCGCGTACCAGGAGAAGGAAGCGGGTGGTACACAGGGCCCCATCTTCGGCATGGCCATGGTCTTCGTATTTCTGGTGCTGGCGGCGCAGTACGAGAGTTGGGCCATCCCGTTTTCGGTTTTGCTGGGCTTGCCCGTCGGCGTATTTGGCGCATTTATTGGCGTTAGTCTGGTCGGTCTCGAAAACAATGTTTATGTCCAGATCGGCATTGTGACGCTCATGGGACTCGCCGCCAAGAACGCCATCCTGATCGTGGAGTTTGCGAAAGAGAACCACGAGAGGCACGGAATGAGTCTCACGGACGCTGCCGTAGAAGGCGCCAGGCTTCGCTTCCGGCCGATCATGATGACAGCGTTCGCGTTCATTCTTGGGGTGGTGCCGCTTGTGGTTGCCAGTGGCGCCGGGGCCGCAGCGCGAGTCAGCATTGGCATCGCAGTGTTTGCCGGCATGTTGATGGCCTCTACCGTGGGTCTGTTCTTCATTCCGATGCTGTATGTCCTAATCCAGCACGGGGCTTATCTGTTAACAGGTAACCGGCAGGCAGCCGCGGGGACGAAAATCCCGGCTACGACTGCCGCGCTCCAGGGAGGACACGCGTGATGCGCTGCAACGTTCTCCTTGTCTGTGGGACTTTGGTGCTTACCAGTTGCGCCGTAGGCCCAAACTATAAACGCCCTGACGTGCCGGCCCCGGCGCAGTTCCGGGCCGGCGAAGCGCAGCCTTCACAAACCTCCTTCGGTGATGCGAAGTGGTTCGATATTTTCCAGGATGAGCGACTGCGTGAGCTGATTAACGAAGCGCTGCAGGCAAACTACGATATCCGCATCGCCGCTCAGCGTGTGTTGGATGCCGAAGGCCAGCTTGCTGCCACCCGTTCGCAATTCTATCCGCAACTGGGTGCCCAGGCGAACGCCGGCCGTAATGGCGTGAAGTCGCCGCTGCAATCGACCGCTGGAATCTTCGGCGTGGCTTCGTGGGAAATCGACCTGTTTGGCCGTATACGCCGCGCCTCTGAGGCCGCACGCGCCGACCTCCTCGCACTGCAGGAAAATCAAAAGGCCGTGAGGCAGGTCTTGGTTGCGGAAGTCGCCTCAGCCTATTTCAATTTGCGCGAATTCGACGCCGAACTCGAGTATGTACAACAATCGATCACGGCGCGCCAGGAATCCGTGAAGTTGGTCAAAGCGCGCCTTGAGGGCGGTGTTGCAAACCAGGTTGAATTGGACCAGGCCACGACACTGGTTCACTCGGCTCAGGCCGAAGCTGCCCAACTGGAGAGGGGTCGCGAGCAAACTGAAAACTTGATCAATTTTCTTTTGGGCAAGCAACCCGGCACTGTCGCACGCGGCGCCAGCCTTGTCGACCAGCGCCAGCCACCCGATGTGCCAGCCGGCCTGCCTTCGGCTCTGCTGGAGCGCCGGCCCGACGTACGCGAAGCCGAGCAACAGTTGATCGCAGCGAACGCCCGCGTCGGAGTGGCGAAGGCCGCTTTTTATCCGAGCATCAACCTTACTGCACTCGGCGGTTACCAGTCGACGGACCTTCTCGGTGTAGTGAGCCGATCGGGCTTCGCTTATGGTCTCGGCGGCGTGCTCGACGTGCCGATTTTCGACGCCGGGCGCCGTTCAGGAAACTATAAGAGCGCCAAAGCGCAGTATGAAGAGGTGTTAGTCAATTATCAGCGAGCTATCAATGGCGCCTTCCGAGACGTGTCCGACACTTTGATCGGGTACCAGAAGACCAAAGAGTATGCTGGCAGCGCTCTGCTGCTCGCGGAGACGCTCCGGGACCAGAGCACGCTTGCGAACGCGCGTTATGTTGGTGGCGTCACAAGCTATCTGGAAGTTCTCGATACCGAACGCCAACGGCTGAATGCCGAACAAGAGCTCGCGCAAGCGCAGCGGGATGTTTTAGCATCACTTGTGCAGCTCTATAAAGCGCTCGGCGGCGGCTGGCAGTAAGTCTAAAAGGCTATTTAGTCGCTGGCGAGGCTGCTGGTTTCTGCTCGCCATTAAACGAATGGGCGATTCCGAAATCAAATCGCAGGCATTCCGACTCGCCGCGCTTCGCAGCGAACGCATCAGAGTCCTTGTTCTTCTAGGTGTGTTCGGAAGCTTGCTGGTGCTGCTTCTCGTCCGTGCGGCTTTATCGTTGGCGCAGGGATATTACGGCGAAGCGTGGCCATTCGCGCTACTCCTTGGCGCAATGACAGCCTACGAAGCATTGTGGCTGAGATTCGTCGAGCGAGCAATCAATTCCAACCGGGAAGTATCTACCGAAACGTGGACGGCCAACATCTTAATCGAGTCGCTTCTACCCACGATTACGCTGGTTCTACAGATTCACGTTTCTTTTGTTGGTCCGCATCGAGCCCTGACCTCTCCTGCAGTACTTACGTACTTCCTTTTCATCATTCTTTCGACGCTGCACCTCAACCCCTCGCTGTCCCGGTTAGCAGGCGGTTTCTCCGCCGTCGGGTACGCTGCAGTGTCAATGTACACATTCCTGCGGTTTCCTGAAACCACCGCAGACGACAAGCTGCTCGTGTACGGTTCGTCTTTCTCGTATGTAGCTCTTCTCCTCGTGGGAGGTTTTGCTGCGGGCGCCGTGGCGAGGCAAATTCAGCTCTATGTGATTGCAGCTCTCCGTGAGGCGGAGAGCCGGGCAAAAGTTGCGCAGTTGGAACACGATCTCGGCATCGCCCGTTCCATTCAACAAGGCCTTCTTCCCAAGGCTGCGCCGCAAATTACCGGTTTCGATATTGCAGGTTGGAACCAACCCGCCGACGAGACCGGCGGAGACTACTTCGATTGGCAACAACTAGCGGACGGACGAGTGGCTGTCACGGTCGCGGATGTAACTGGTCACGGGATCGGTTCCGCACTCTGCATGTCTGCATGTCGAGCTTACGCCCGTGCAGGCTTCACGATAGAACCTGACTTAAGCAGTTTTCTTAATCGGATGAACAAGTTGTTGCACCAAGACCTGCCAACGGAGAAGTTCGTCACCCTGGCAGCAGCGGTGCTGGATCCTATTGAAGCTACACTTCAGTTGATTTCGGCCGGCCATGGGCCGCTGCTTTTTTATTCTTCATCGGAGAACTGTTTCCGAACCTACGAGGCACAGGGCCCCCCGTTGGGACTCCTCTCCAGGATCACCTATTGCGGAGTCCAGGAACTCAAATTCGCCCAGGGGGACATCCTTGTGTTGGTCACCGATGGATTTTTAGAGTGGGCGAATGCTCAAGATAACGATTTCGGGGAGGAGCGCCTGAAAGAAGTGATTCGTGCACACCGAGACTTGCCCTCTGCCGCGATCATCTCTGAATTGTATTCGGCGGTCATAAAGTTTGCAGGATCTATGCCGCAACTCGATGATTTAACCGCTCTGATTGTCAAGCGAGCATAGCGAGAAAATGGATCCTCCGAGGTGTTGTCTGAATCATTCGTGTGTCACGCAATACCGCGTCTGGACGCGATAGTCGGAGGACTGAACGATGAAAAAAGCAAAGAAAGCCCCTGAGAATGGCAAGTCACACCTGGGCCGCAAGGACTACGAATCGGAGATCCGCGATCTTCAGGTAGAGCTTTGCAGACTCCAGACCTGGGTGAAGCACGAGGGCAAACGGGTGATCATCGTCTTTGAAGGTCGTGATGGGGCGGGGAAAGGGGGAACCATCAAGGCGATAACCGAGCGCGTCAGTCCACGAGTATTCCGGGTAGTCGCGCTTCCTGCGCCTTCGGATCGCGAGAAGAGCCAGATGTACGTCCAGCGTTACATGCAACACTTCCCGGCAGCAGGGGAAATCGTAATCTTCGATCGAAGCTGGTACAACCGCGCGGGAGTAGAGTACGTTATGGGATTTTGTACGGAAGACCAGCATCGCAGATTTCTCGAACTCTGTCCGGTTTTCGAAAAATACGTTGCGGCGAGTGGAATCATACTCTTAAAGTACTGGCTCGAAGTGAGTAACGATGAGCAGGAACGCCGGTTCAAAGCGCGTATCGAGGATCCACTACGCCAATGGAAGCTTAGCCCGACGGATCTACCTTCCCGTTCGCGCTGGTACGACTACTCACGGGCCCGCGACATGATGCTGGACGCGACAGATACGGATGTAGCGCCATGGTTTATCGTTCCTTCCGATGATAAACGGCGGGCAAGGCTCAACTGCATCTCGCACTTGTTAGAACGAATTCCCTATGAGCGGATAAAGGTAGAGGAAGTAGATCTGCCGAGTGTCTCCACGAAACGGGCCTTTGATGATCAGGCAACGCTCAAAGATCGTCGATTTGTGCCCGAAAAATATTGACGCATAGTCGCAAGGAAACAAGGAGTCATCACATGGGCACTAAGCCGGCGCCAATTCCTCAGGCATCACCTGGGCTCCAGAAAATCGCCAAACTGCTCAACCAATACGGTTGTGGCTCAGTGCGTTTCAGCGGGGCGGAAGAGGCGTTATATGAGCGCCATCTCCTCTTTGATAAAGTCGTGGATGTGGCAGCGGCAACGCCACGCGACCGCTTTGAGGCGTTTGCTCATTCGGTGCGGGACGTACTCTCGCAGCGATGGATATCGACGGAGAAAGCTTACGAACGCCAAAACGCGAAGCGTCTCTACTACATCTCAATGGAGTTTCTGATTGGCAGATCGCTCGCCAATAATGTCACCAATCTTCTGCTTACTGAATTGAGCAACAAAGTCGTTCTGGATAAGAATCTCAATTGGATCGAGATACTTGAGCAGGAACCTGACGCGGGTCTCGGCAACGGCGGACTGGGACGGCTTGCTGCCTGTTTCATGGAGTCGGCTGCTACAATGCAGCTCCCAGCGATGGGCTATGGCCTTCGATACGAGTACGGCATCTTCAAGCAGTCAATCCGGGACGGATGGCAGCAGGAAAAGCCGGACAACTGGCTTCGCTCACCGGACCCGTGGGAAGTAGCTCGTCCGAACGAAAAAGTAGAAATCGGTCTGGATTGCTCATTCGAGCTCAGGGGAGGTAGCCTTCGCGCAATACCAGGACGGCCATCAACTCTGATTGGCATACCGTTCGACCGCCCCGTCGTCGGCTACGGAGGTTCTACGATCAACACCCTCCGTCTCTGGGCTGCCGCTGCGCCCGATTACTTCAATTTCGAAGAGTTCAGTGAGGGCGACTTTGTCGCGGCGCTGGCCCACACGCTATCCGCGGAAACCCTCACCCGAGTACTCTATCCCGACGACTCCACATCGATGGGGCAGGCGCTGCGTCTTCTGCAGGAATACTTTCTGGTTGCCTGCTCGTTGGCAGACGCCGTTCGCCGTTTCCGGCGCGAGAACTCCGACTGGAATCAGTTCTCCGGAAAAGGCTGCCATCCAGCTAAACGATACGCATCCTGCCATTGCGGTACCGGAACTGATGCGGATCCTCCTGGATGAAGGACATCTTGGATGGGACCAAGCCTGGGAGATCACGAAGAAAACGCTGGCGTATACGAACCATACATTGTTGCCGGAGGCTCTCGAGAAATGGCCGCTACGCTGGTTCGAGATTATGTTGCCTCGACAGCTCGAGATCATCTACGAGATAAATCGCCGCTTCCTCGATGACGTCCGAAGCAAGTTTCCAGGCGATGAGGGACGCATTCAGCGCGTGAGCCTCGTCGAGGGAACTGCCGAGAAGAAGGTCCGCATGGCCAATCTGGCGATCGTCGGCTCGCATAGCACAAACGGCGTGGCCGCGATTCACTCTGATCTGCTGCGCAAGAACAACTGTCAAAGATCTTGCCGAGATCTTCCCCGAACGCTTCAACAATAAGACCAATGGGGTGACTCCGCGGCGCTGGCTGCTCTTGTCAAATCCGGCACTCTCGTCACGTGATCACGAGCGCCATTGGTGACGGGTGGATCACCGACCTAAGTCAATTACACAGACTGAAGCCGCTGAGCGGAGATGGCAGCTTCCGCGAGGCGTTCCGTAAGGCAAAGCACGATGCGAAGTGTCAATTTGCCGAGTGGCTTAAATGGTGGTCCGGGCAGACGGTAGATCCGGGCACAATCTTCGATTGCCAGATAAAGCGCATTCACGAATACAAGCGGCAGTTGCTCAATGCCTTGCGAATCGTGGTGCTCTACAACCGCCTGCGAGAAAATCCTGCGCTTGAAATGCAGCCGCGGACGTTCTTCTTCGGAGGCAAGGCTGCTCCGGCATATCGTTTGGCCAAGCTCATAATCAAATTTATCAACAACCTCGCGGGCACGATCGAGGGTGATCCGGCGGTTCGCGGCCGACTCAAAGTGATATTCCTGCCCGACTATTGCGTTTCCTTAGCAGAACGCCTGATCCCAGCCAGCGATGTCTCCAATCAGATCTCAACCGCGGGTTATGAAGCCAGCGGGACGAGCAATATGAAATTCATGATGAACGGAGCATTGACGCTCGGCACCCGGGATGGCGCAACTATCGAGATGGCGGAAGAAGGGGGGAGAGGAGAACTTTTTCTTGTTCGGGCTGACTACGGAGCAAGTCGTCTCGACGCGCGGCTGGTACAACCCCTACTGGCATTATGAAAATGAACCGGAGACACGAGCGGCGTTGGATCTCATCTTCTCCAACCATTTCAGCCGGAACGAGCCGGGCGCCTTCGATCCTCTGCGTGAAGTGCTTTTGACGCGGGGAGACTTCTACATGCATCTTGCGGATCTCACCTCCTACTTGGAGGCAGACCAGCGGCTGACAAAACTGTACGCTGAACCGGACGCATGGGCGCAAAAAGCGATCCTGAACGTGGCAAGCTCCGGGAAGTTCTCGAGCGATCGCACCATTGCCGAATACGCCGCCGACATTTGGAACATAAAAGCGTGCCCAGTGTCATAGCGGAGGCGGAGCATTGCCGTCGCGCTGAAACAGTTGCTCAGATGATGGGTTGAATCATGAGCGTCGCCAGGCAGAGTATCCTCAAACGACAACCCGTCGCAGCGCCGACCGGTCGAAGCGATCCGTTAGGGGCTACGCCGGTTGAGGGAGGCGTTAATTTTTCGATCTTCTCCCGAAACGCTACCAGCATGGAGTTGCTGTTGTTCGACCGGGAGGATGATGCACGTCCCACACGGGTGATAAAGTTCGATCCCGTGGCCAATCGGACTTATCACTATTGGCACGTGTTCGTACCCGGCGTCTTGTCGGGCCAGATCTACGGATTTCGAGCGGACGGGCCTTTTGATCCCGCACGCGGACTTCGGTTTGATCTATCCAAGGTGCTCCTCGACCCTTATGGGCGCGCTGTTGTGGTTCCGAAAGCATACGACCGTCATGCCGCTCGCACGAGAGGCGATAACTCTGCGACTGCAATGAAGAATGTTGTCGTGGACCCGCTCGCGTATGACTGGGAGGGGGATGCGCCGTTGGAGCGGCCCAGCGCCCGCACGATCATCTATGAAATGCACGTGCGCGGCTTCACCGCACACCCCAGTTCGGGCGTGGCGGAATCGAAACGCGGCACATATGCTGGCCTAATCGAGAAGATTCCATATCTTCAAGAATTGGGCATTACAGCGGTTGAGCTGCTCCCTGTATTTCAGTTTGATGCGCAGGACGCGCCTCCGGGACGGCTGAATTATTGGGGCTACGCGCCGGTTTCATTCTTTGCGCCTCACCAGGGGTACAGTTCGCGTCAGGATCCGCTGGGACCTGTTGACGAGTTTCGAGATATGGTGAAAACGCTGCACCGGGCCGGCATCGAAGTCATTCTGGATGTCGTCTTCAATCACACTGCGGAAGGCGATCACACAGGCCCGACACAATCCTTCCGCGGACTGGACAATTCGACTTACTACATCTTGGAATCAGATCGCTCTGGGTACGCAAATTTCACTGGTACCGGGAACACGCTTTATGCGAATCACCCAGTTGTCCGGCGCATGATCGTGGACAGTCTTCGTTACTGGGTGAAACAAATGCACGTGGACGGCTTCCGGTTCGATTTGGCGTCCATCCTCGCACGCAGTTCGTCCGGTAGCGTCATCTCGAATCCTCCAGTGTTGTGGGACATAGAATCCGATCCGGTGCTTGCAGGTACGAAGATCATCGCGGAAGCGTGGGATGCCGCCGGCCTTTACCAGGTCGGCAGTTTTGTAGGCGATAGCTGGAGAGAGTGGAACGGTAGATTCCGCGACGATGTCAGAGATTTCTTCCGGGGCGCAGATCAATCCGTGTCGCGCATTGCAGACCGCTTTCTTGGCAGCCCCGGTATTTACGGTCACGAAGAACGTGAGGCCGAGCAGAGCATCAACTTCGTAACGTGTCATGACGGGTTCACTCTAAACGACTTGGTTTCGTATAACTCGAAGCATAACGAAGAAAATGGCGAACGCAACCGCGATGGAGCTGATGATAACCGAAGCTGGAACTGCGGTGTCGAAGGACCATCCGATGATGTCAGCGGTAGAGATGCTGCGCAACCGTCAGGTGAAGAACTTCCTCACTTTGACGATGCTTTCTCTCGGTGTGCCGATGATTTTGATGGGTGATGAAATGCGCCGCACTCAGCGGGGCAACAATAATGCTTACTGCCAGGACAACGAGATCAGTTGGTTGGACTGGACGCTGCTCTCAAAACATCAGGATGTGTATCGGTTTGTGAGGCTGCTGATTGCGCGTCGCTTGCTGCGGGACCTTGAGTATGAGCGTCGGCGGCTGAGCTTGAACCAATTTATTCAAGATGCGAAACACGATTGGCACGGTGTAAAGCTGAATCAGCCGGACTGGGGATCTAACTCGCATAGCCTGGCGTTTTGCGCGGAACTGCCGGCGCAAGGACTTTCTTTGCATCTCATAATGAATGCCTATTGGGAACCTCTCGATTTTGAGCTGCCAGTCGTAATGAACGGCAGAGATCCCTGGCGCCGATGGATCGACACTGCGTTGGAACCTCCGCAGGAGATTGTTGAATGGAATGCCGCGCCTCCGGTTCGGGAGCGAACCTATCATGCTGGGGCGCGCTCGGTTGTGGTGCTAATCGCGGGCGAAGCATTTAAGGGCGGAGACTCCGGCTGAGTTCGTGCCGCCTATGCCTGGAGTGGCTCGCCACCTCTTACGAGAACGGTGAATTTTAACATCAAGGAGAATCAAAATGCCAGCCAAAACGATGCAAGCTACGGAAAGAAATCTTGTTCCGGACGCGGCGGAACTCGCTTCCCTGAGCGCCTACGGTAAGGCTAGATCCACAGTTCAGGGTGCGCCTCTCAGCACAGACGACATGCGCAAGACCGACGCCTATTGGCGAGCCTGCAACTATCTCAGCTCTGGGCATGATTTACCTGCAGGACAATCCTCTCCTGAAAGAACCCCTTAAGCCGGAGCACGTGAAGAACCGGCTGCTCGGACATTGGGGAGCAAGTCCGGGACTTGCATTTGCCTATGTTCATCTGAACCGCCTTATCAAGAAGCACGACCTGGACATGATTTTTCTCGCCGGGCCCGGGCACGGCGCTCCCGGCGTGCTCGGCCCCGTCTACCTTGAGGGCACTTACTCTGAGATCTATACGGACAAGAGCGAAGACACTGAGGGACTGCGGGAATTTTTTAAGCAGTTTTCATTTCCCGGGAGGCATCGGCAGTCACTGCACTCCCGAAACGCCCGGCTCCATCCACGAAGGCGGTGAACTTGGGTACGTGCTTTCTCATGCCTGCGGCGCTGCCTTCGATAATCCCGACCTGATCGTTGCCGCGGTCGTCGGGGACGGAGAATCGGAAACGGGCCCACTGGCAACTTCATGGCACATCAGCAAATTCCTGAACCCGATTCGCGACGGCGCGGTTCTGCCGATCCTTCACCTGAACGGCTACAAGATCAACAACCCGACGCTGCTGGCCCGGATCAGCCACGAGGAAGTGGAGAACCTGTTCCGCGGCTACGGCTGGACGCCATACTTCGTGGAGGGTCCGATCCCGAGAGCATGCACCAGGCGATGGCGGCGACGTTGGAGCATTGCGTCTCGGAGATCCGAAAGGTACCAGCAGGAATGCCGCGACTTCCGGGGTTGCCACGCGGCCCGCGGTGGCCGATGATCGTGCTGCGCACACCCAAAGGGCTGGGGCGCGCCGGAGGAAGTGGCGGTCACAGGCTGGAGGGCTTCTGGCGTGCGCACCAGGTGCCGCTGGCAGACGTAAGAAGAACCCGGAGCAACTCAAATCCTCGAGAACTGGATGCGCGCGCAAAAACCGGAGGAACTGTTCGATGCGAATGGCAGGCTGATTCCGGAACTCAAAGAGCTGGCGCCAACCGGCATCCGCCGGATGAGCGCCAATCCGCACGCGAACGGCGGACTTCTCAGGAAGCCGTTGCGACTTGCCGGATTTCCGGGACTACCGCTTGAAAGTCGATAGGCCAGGACAGATCGAAGCCGAGAATACGCGGCCACTCGGGGCTTTCCTGCGCGACGTGATGAAGGCGAACATGGACCGCTTCCGCGTGTTCGGTCCGGACGAAAACACATCCAACAAGTTGCAGGACATCTACGAGGTCAGCAAAAAGTTCTGGATCGCCGAATACTTCCCGGAGGATGCGGACGGCAGCGAATTGGCCACTGACGGGCGCGTTATCGAGATGCTCAGCGAGCACACCGTGGAAGGCATGCTCGAAGGCTACCTGCTCACGGGCCGCCACGGCTTCTTCTCGACGTACGAAGCGTTTGTCCACGTGATCGACTCCATGTTCAACCAGCACGCGAAATGGCTGTCGATCTGCAATCACTTGTCATGGCGGGAAGAGATCGCGTCGCTGAACCTTCTGATCACGTCGACCGTCTGGCGTCAGGACCACAACGGCTTCACTCACCAGGATCCCGGGTTCCTGGACGTGGTGGTGAACAAGAGCGCCGACGTAACGCGCATTTATCTTCCGCCGGACGTGAACTCGCTGCTGTCCGTGGCCGATCACTGTCTGCGCAGTGAGAACTACGTCAACGTAATCGTGTCCGACAAGCAGATGCACCTGCAGTACATGGACATGGATGCGGCGATCCGTCACTGCACGAAAGGCATCGGGATCTGGGATTGGGCCAGCAACGACGAGGGTGGCGAGCCCGACGTAGTGATGGCAGCGGCCGGCGACATCCCGACTCAGGAAGCATTGGCCGCGACCGCGATACTGCGCGCCGACTTTCCGGACCTCAAGATTCGCTTCATCAATGTGGTTGATCTGTTCAAGCTCCAGCCCAGCACGGAACATCCGCACGGGTTGACGGATCGCGGATTTCGATTCTCTGTTTACGGTCGACAAACCGGTCATCTTCAATTTTCACGGCTACCCATGGCTGATTCACCGTTTGGCGTATCGGCGCACCAACCACAAGAATATGCACGTGCGGGGATATAAGGAAAAAGGGAACATCAACACGCCTATGGAATTAGCGATCAACAACGAGATCGATCGTTTCAGCCTGGCGATCGATGTGATCGACCGTACTCCAAGACTTCAGCGCATCGGCGCTCACGCGAAAGAGAAGTACCGCGATTGGCAATGCGACTGCCGTAACTACGCCTACGAGCACGGTATCGATAACCCGGAGATTTCCGGCTGGAGATGGCCGCTCTAACTGAAGCTGCCACTTTAGGCGAGGCGGCATTCATCGCGGAGAATTCAAGAACGCAATCAGGTCGGACATTTGCCGTTCAGTCAACCGCGGCCATTGAACGTTCATCTGTTTCATCGTTTCGAGCATCGTCGGTCCATGACGCCACAAGGAAGCGACCATCGATACTGATGAGAACTGGCCTGCTCGTTTCGAAAGATCAGGAGCTTTCCCCGAACCGGAGTGGCAACTCGTGCATGATTTGTTAGAAAAAACCTTTCGGCCGGCGTCCGGATTGCCGCGATTTTCGAAGTATTGATCTGCCCAGATGTAACTGAGAAGCTGTTGCATCTCTCCGAGTTCAAATGTCTTCGGCTTGGCCGGTCATCTTTGGAGAATGATTCCACATTGCGACAGCAATATCGGTAAGGGTTTTCCCGCGCAACCGGTCGCGCAAATCCAGTTCGCCCTTATGACAATTCACGCAGCCTTTGGCTGCAAATAGCGCCTCTCCGGATTCGTTCTTGACCGTCTGGAATCGTACCGGCTGGCCGCGCAGCTCTTTCAGATTTCGCAAATACACAAGAATATCCGTCAGTTCCTGTGTCGTGAGTCTCTGCCACGAGATGTTTTGGCGAGCCATTTCTTCACGCATGCGCCCGGCGTGGTTCCACATCGCTTCCGCGAGCGCAATCGGATTCTGAAGAGACTGCCAGCGCCGCACCGGTGGAGCTCCGGCAGCCTTCGAATCGCTGATCCCGTGGCAGTCGGCGCAGTGCCGCTCGGCGAACGCGCGCTTGCCTCTTCCGGCATCTCCCGGCCTGTCAAAGTACCGCGCGGAGTAGAAATAAGCAAAGAGATCCGCTGCGTCCTGTTCTGATAACTGCGGCACGTCAACGCCTTGCTCCCGCATCGCGGACCACATCGTAGGTCCGTGATTCCACATGGTACTTGCCAGCAGTGCTGGCGTGAAGTTTCGATCGATAATGCGCCCTAGATCCGGAGCCGTGCTGCCTCCACTTCCCTGCAAGCTGTGGCATCTGACACAGCCTTGCTTCCGGAAGATCTCCTCGCCTCGCTGCGAATCCGCGGATGGCAGCACGGCGCCAAAGGCAAACGTGAACGGAAGTAAGAAAGTTAATTTGCGCACGGGACCTCCTATTTGGTCATTCGAATTCCCGTGGTGATCAGGTGTGCCCGGAACCCTTCATACGTATAGAACGTTTCTCCGTAGCCATAGTAAGTCCATTCGGAGATCCAGTCCACACCTTTGGCGAAGGGTACGGTCACTCGGCTCAGCGGCTGAAAGTAGTTGCTGGGACGGCTGCCGGAAGACAGGAAGAACATGCCTCCGGCAGAGATTTTAGGCTTTAATCCGTGATATCCCGGCGGATTGAAGTCAACCGACCCATGAATGCTGTGCGCGTTGTCACGGTAGAACGATCGCTCGGACTGAAGATTCTGTGGAGCCAGATACTGAATGTCGGAGCGTATGGTCGATCGCGTATAGCCGGCCTGCACAGTCAAGGGCCCTTCTGCTTTCGGAGACCACAGCACAGATGCCGAAGTCTGCATGGCAAAGTAATCGTAGCTAATATTGGGCGTCGGATTCTGGTTGCTCAAAGCCGAAAATTCCGCCGCAAGCGACAACTTAGCTGAGATCTGATATGAGCCGCGCACTTTGCCTCGCTGATAACTGTACAGACTTGTGCGGAAGTATGCGTTGTCAGTGCCCGCGCCTTCATAGTCGCCCGTGATGCTGAACTCGCTTACTGGCCGGTACGAGAAGCCAGCCTTGCCGATGTTGCGTTTCAGGCTCACGGATTCCGGTCCGATAAGGCCCGACACAGGCAGTACGAAACTTGTCGAGTCGCCCCATACATATCGATATCCACCTCGGAGCGTCAGCTTGGACGTAACATCGAGAAGAACATCGAATTCGACGTGATTATAGTTATTTCGCAGCGCTGAGCTGAGGATCGAAGTTTCTTGTGTGCTCAAGCCACTGATCTGTATGCGATCCGTCTGCCACCCGGTTATCACCCTCAAGCGGGGAGAATCCGTAATTCCGCTCCGGCGTTTCCTGATTGATGCGGCGACCTCGCCGCGGAGGACAACAGAAACTGTTGGCTCGTGACGAACCCCAGCTGATTCGAGGGCGGCGCAAAGTTTCCCGTATTGAATTGTTGATAGGTCGTGTCATTCTGAGGGCGGCTGTATAGAAATTGTCCATAGAGATGAATCCACGACGCAGGTTCCGCGGTAGCGAGGATTTTGCTATAGATGCCGTCACCCCGAACTCCATAGGCTTGGGAAAGGCCATTCAGAAACAGAGTCTGTCCTAAATAAGAAGTCGTCCGGTTTCCAGGATTCGGGATACCGGGGCTTTGGAACAGCGATTGATCGTCCCGGAAAGTAGTCCCACCTTGTTCAAGCGTTACATGCACGCGCCGCAGTTCCATGCGGACTCCGCCTCGATAATTGTTCAGTGAGTAATTGATCATCGCCGGCACGGCATACTCGTTCGCGCTGCTGACGAACGTGCTCACGCCGGTGCCGTAGCCCGAGGATCGCTCGTATCCCAAGTACGGGATGATCCAGTTCCCCGGCAGCAGGTCGAGTTCGAAGGTGCTGATGCGATTCCGTGTGTCGAATGCTCTCTGGCTTTCGAGGACGCCCTGGCTAAGAAAAGGATTCGCAAACGATGGCAGGTTATTGAAGTACGCAATGTTCCGGTAGTCTGCGTTGAAGTCGTAGACCCGCTGCTTGACAGCATTGACGTGCAGCGTCGAGTACGGATCGTCCCCCCAGTTGTATGCTCGCGTATCGATGCGGTCAAACAGCCGTTTCTTCGGATCCCGGATCGAAAAGTCCGTGCTTAGCAGCTTCGGCCCTTGTCCGAGGTCTACCACGCTGCGATACGCGTTGAAGTTTCCTCCGACATCCGTCCGCCAGCGATAGCCCGCTTCGACAAATCCCGTCACCCACGCCTCGGTGCTCGGAACCGGGGATTCGGCTGGAGTGTCCTTTGCTGCTGGAGTGTCCTTTGCTGCTGGAGTGTCCTTTGCTGCTGGAGTGTCCTTTGCTGCTGGAGTGTCCTTTGCTGCTGGAGTGTCCTTTGCTGCTGGAGTGTCCTTTGCTGCTGGAGTGTCCTTTGCTGCTGGAGTGTCCTTTGCTGCTGGAGTGTCCTTTGCTGCTGGAGTGTCCTTTGCTGCTGGAGTGTCCTTTGCTGCTGGAGTGTCCTTTGCTGCTGGAGTGTCCTTTGCTGCTGGAGTGTCTTTTTTCCTTTGCCGCGGTACCCTTCTGCGCCGCTGGAGCATCCTGTGCTGCAAGGAGCTGGCTCAATAGTAGAAGTAGCATGAGCGGCTTCATCGCGTAAGGTTCCGATCCACATGACTGCCGTGGATTTTCTGATGGCAAATAGTACAGTTCCGGAAGCGTGGCGACCGCAAGTCGTGAAACGCCGGAGGCACAACGCCGATCACCGGCTGCGGGGCGGTGTTTTGAGCCGGCATATTGGAGTGGCATTCGAGACACACGTATCGCACCTCTTGCCGCGTCAGCATTTTCGGGTTAGCGGAGCCATGAACCTCATGACAACTGGAACAGCCCTCCAGCCGCATCGGCGCGTGCTCGAATGTAAACGGGCCTCGCTTGTCGGAATGGCACTTGAAACAACCAGGCTCGTTAGCGGCGAACGTCCGAACCTGCCGGAGAAAAAAGCTGCCATGTGGATTATGGCAATCCGTACACGACATTGCGCCTTGCGGCAACCGGTGAGCGTGCGGGCGCTGAAATTGGCTCCAGGCGCTGAGATGGCACGCGGAGCATTGCTGATTGATGGATACTGGTTTTCTCACCACCAGGCTCTCGCTCTCCGGCTTGTGCATCCGGTGGCAACTCAGGCAACTCACGCGACTTCGGGCATGCCCGCTCTGGATCCGTCCTATGTGAGTAGGTTGATTCAGATGGCACGTAAGGCAGCGTCTCATCAGCTTTCGCAGCCCCGAGCTTCGCCGGGTTGCGTATGTCCTCGGCCGATGCTGACTCGACATGTTTGCTCGCCGGGCCGTGGCAGGACTCGCACGCATGCGTCTCCCACCCGCGCTTCTTGTCCGTATCAACCACGGCATGGGGATCTTTCTGAAATGCGGCGTGGATATCTTCGTGACATGCCTGGCAGGTCTCGGATCCCACGTACTCCGCCTGTTGGGCTTCGGTGGGGATCGTCGCGATCCCCAGACCAAGAAGGGCAATGATTGTCCTAGTACTGAGCATGGACTTTGTCGACCGCGAATGTTGAGTCGGGGCCATGACAAACCGTGCAGCTCTCTCCAATGGAATTCGTATTGGCTAATGCGTGTGCTGAGGTCGGCGCGGTAACGTGGCAACCCACGCATGACGAGGTGACCGGCTTGGCAGGATTGATGAAACCCTGCGGATCGAGCACATCGCGGATACCGGCTGGTGTCGTCTGCGAATCGTTCACATGGCACATGGCACAATTGCGCGTGTCTCCAGGACCGCCTTGCGGACTCATCGCCGGGTAACGGACCTCGGAGAAGTTCCGATTAGCGCTATGAATGCGGTGAACCAGCAGGTTGAAGTTGATACCTGAAGCAGGTTGATTCGGGTCGTCTGGAGTCGTAGTGAAAGAGGGATTGTGGCAAAGAACGCACATTTGAACCTGGTTGCGGTTATCTCCGTGGAAAGAGAGCAAGGTGTGACACTGATTGCAAGAAGCGGTTTGGGCCACCGTTCGCCGCGGCTGTACAGGGGATCCATCTACTGAGAAATAGAACACCTTGTTCACGGCTCCGTACCGCACGTCCATTTGGTCCGTAGTCCCGGCCAGTAGAGTCTCTGTGCGGCGGCTCTCGATGCCGATCGCGAAACTTCCTTTAGCATCTGCTGGTATTGCGTGTCGGAACGTATAAGTGCACGTACCACCTGTATCGCACTGCGCTCCGGTAGCGCTCTCGGAAATGAAGCCCGGCGTTGTCACATCCGATCCGAAGTTGGTATATCCGTAGTCCGATGTGGGGCCTGCCATCACCAACGACACATTGTTTAGCTGGTTGAGAGGTACAGCCGCTCCAGCTTTGTCCTTCACTGTGAACGTGACCGTCGGTGTGCGGCCGGCTGTTCCGTTGTCGACTTTCGTGATCTCTACGACAAGGCCCTTCAACGAAGTCGAATCCTCGGGAACCAGGTGCGCGCCTTTGATAGATGCATCGAACTCTAGCTCTCCCTGGGGAACGTGACATGTAGAGCATTGGTTGTCGCTGACCTGTGGCCCACCGGCATGGTTTTGACCGGTCGCAAAGTTCACGTCATCATGACAGGAACCGCAGGTTGTTCGCGATGGCGCTGTTAAATACCTACTAGCCTGCGTCGCTGGGGAGTTCTGCTCGTGGCAGGATTCGCATCGGCGAGGGTCTGACGGATACACTACGGTGGAGTAATCGTTCACAGAGCCTTGGTTGCCGATGATCTTATACGGTGTCCCTGCATCAACACTTGGCAACTGTGATCCCATATGGATCTTGTGGATCATAACTTTGAAGTCAACTGTATTGCCGGTGTCCGGATCCAGGGTCTGAGGTGTATGACATAAATTGCACAACTCCACACCGCGTCGCGATCCTCCATGGAACGATAACTGATCGTGGCATTTGTTACAGCTTGAAGTCCGGATCACGTCGCGCACCGTGGTCACCGCGGAACCATTCGGAACGAAATTGAAAGTTGTGCTTGCATAATTCGTGCCCAGATCGAACTCAGAGAGATTTCGACTTCCGTATATGCCGATCGTGTGAGTAACTGTTGTCGGGAAACCTGAAGGAGCTTTGGTGGCAAATGTATACCTGTATTGGCCATCAGCCAAGCGAGTATAGGTACCACCGGAATCGGCGGCCGCCTGTTGCGTCGAGGGCACGGCAGCACCGCTCGCTGAACGCGTCGTGTAGGCTACGTATTGTGACTGATTCGTTGGTATGTGGGCAGCGACGAAACTCGTCGAAACTGCGCCGGGGGTGACTATTCCATCGCGATCCAGCGGTAGACCTTTTGGATCGCTGATTGTAAAAACCGTGCTTATAGTTCCATCGCTCGCGATCTGCGCCGACTGAATCGTGAACACCAGGCCGGGTCGCACGAAGGAGACGAGCTTCTCATCGGCAAAGAAAGCCTTATTTCGTGGAGTGAACGAATTGTTCGAAGCACCGGCTAGTGTCACTGCGACTAGAGATGCGATGGATCTAAATTTCCTCATGGGATACACCCCCTTACGTCACATGAAACTTCCAACGGTTCAATCTGAGCGACTACTGTTTCAACGTACGGACGTATGCAACGATGTCGTCCGCAGCCTTCGCGGACACACTCTTGACTGGTTTCATCTTGCCGTGTCCAGCGGTAATGGCCTTTTTCAGGTCATCGTCACTGGTTGCCTGTACTTCCGCCGAGCCGAGGTGCTTCATCTCAACCTTCATGCTCTTTGCAATTGCCGCATTCGGCGTTCCGTCGGTGCCGTGACAGCTCTTGCATGCCTTGTCGTAGGCGGCCTTCCCTGCGGCAGCATCACCTGCTGCGAAGGCAAGCCCAGCTACCGAGATCGCAAACATAACTGCAAACAAAGATCGTTTCATCGATGTGCTCTCCTGATTAAACGCAGTCTTATCATTTCTTCTGAATTGCCGCAATCCGATCTGCCAGTCCCAATGTCTTCAGGACTTCCGGAGACGTTTCGGAGACGGACACCGTTTCGTGACATACACCGCAGTCCTGAGAAATCGTGTTTTGATCTGATGAACTGTGTTCGCCATCATGGCACCGGAAACACCCTGGAAAATCTGTGTGCCCGAGATTGTTGGCGTAAGTTCCCCAGCTTACTTTCAACTCGGGAAAAACATTGCGGTTATAAATGGCAAGCACAGTATTGGCTGCCTGTTGAATGTCCGCGGCCCTGCTCTGAGCCACGGCGGGGTACGAGGTAGCATAGAAAGACTTGATCGCTTCTGGTATCTTGCGCGCAGCCTCCTCACTGGTTGTATATTCCGCTTTGAGGACTTCAGTACTTGTCTTCTTGATAAAGGGCAGAGTGACCGGGATACCGCCGAACTGCATCTCCCGGTTCAGTGCGCGCTCCGGCAGTTCAAATGTATGTGCCGGCCGGTTGTGGCAATCGACGCATTGCATGTCATACTTCGGCAGTTTGCTCAGGTCTTCGGCCTTTGTATTGGCAGCTGAGTAGAATCGCTTCACTCCTGTCTTTGCGTTCTGGTATTCCACCCACGGGATAGTTTGCCGCTTGGCGTCCTGTGGGGAGTATTTGATAGAGATGCCCGGCCCAAAATGTGAACCATGAATACCGGGAAACCTGCTGCCTCCGACGAGCATCATCAGCACTGTCTGAGAAGGGGTATTCGACTCGTCGGCTGCGTAGTCCGGAATGACGCGCAGTTTGGCCGAAGCGAACTTGTTCGTCGAGTGGCAGTTGTCACAAGTCCCCGAAGAGCTCACTAGGCGGTTGCTCTCCATAGCGGATGGAATCGGACGCGGGTAGGAGTTGGTCATCACCTCCCACAGCTGGCGGGTGCCGCTCATCTTGCTTTCCAACCACCCACCGACACCGGGCGCGACATGGCACTCCACGCAGACAACCCGCGCGTGATCTGCATGCGGGTGAGCTGAGAACTCCGGCTTCATCACATGACAGGTACTCCCACAGAACTGAACCGTTTCCATATGCTCGACGGCTCGATAAGTAAGCTGGGTTCCGATGATCAGATTCACAATCGTTGCGACTACAAGAAAAATTCCGAGTCGGCGCAAAGAACTCTGTCTGTCGAGAGGTGTGCCGCCTAGACCGGTTCGAATTCGCCGGCGGGCAAGGAAGGCACCCACTGGGATCAGCGCCAAGCCGAGTACGAAGACCACCGGCAAAATCACGAACAGGATAATACCGGCGTACGGGTTTTCGGCATGCCCTCGCAGGTGCTGCGGAAGCACAAAAAGCCATGTAAACCCCGCAATCGTCACCAGTGTCGCCCCGGCCATGCTTAACCAGTGACTAGTGAGAAAGACCAGGACAGGTTCGTTCGGATTCTTTGTCAAGCGGCTACTCGCGGATCTTAGATTGAAAAGTCGCCTAGGCTGACTTAGAAAATATCGAGCCAAGGCATATCAATGACTTATCAACAAAATGAGCCGTCGCCGCCGCGGTTGCGTCGTACATGTGTCCCTGCATGATTCGCGTGAGCGAAGTCCTGGCGCATCGTGTCTCTTGTGATACAAAACGCGGCATCGCGATGGGCGCGATATTCATGTCATTTCTCGTGACCACTATATCGTCGGGTCAAGAACTACAGCCGCGCGCCTACCTGCCCGCGCCAATCGGACTCGGATTCATGACAATCAGCTATACCCGGAATTCCGGTGGGTTGCTGTTCGATCCAAGTCTTCCGGTTGAAGATGCCAGTGTCACAGCAGGTGTGCCGACGCTCGCAATCGGGGAAGCTCTTGGTGTGTTTGGGCGGTCCGCGCAGGTGCTCGCGGTGCTTCCCTATGTCGTAGCAGATGTGAGCGGCAAACTCGGAGGTATTGAGCAGTCCCGGCATCGTTCGGGCTTGGCTGACTCGACCTTCCGCTTCGCGATCAATCTATACGGAGCCCGTGCAATGCGCGTACAGGATTTTGTGAAATACCGCCCAAAAACGATTATCGGAGTGAGTATGACGGCTAACGCGCCTACCGGCCAATATGATCCAAACGTGCTCATCAACATCGGCGCGAACAGATGGGCGTTCAAGCCCGAACTCGGGATTTCGCGCTTTGTCGGCAACTGGGCGTTTGAGGGAGCACTGGGCGTTTGGCTGTTTACCAAAAATCCCGACTTCTACCGAGGAACAGTTCGGCGCCAAGACCCGCTCGGAAGCGCTCAGGCCCACGTTGTCCGCCTGCTACCGCACAGAATGTGGGTGGCGGTGGATGCGACTTTCTACACTGGGGGGCGTACCACGGTCGGGGACACGATCAAGGCTGACTATATCGGCAACACACGGTTGGGTGCCACTCTGGGCATTGCTGTTGCTCGTCGACAGCTTCTGAAGTTTTCATATTTTTCGGGAACTACCACACGCTTCGGAGCCGATATCCGTTCGGTCTCAATCGCCTATCAAGTGTTCTGGCAAAAGAAATGACAATAAGACGCTACCTTGTGAATCGCACGAAGCACCGTTGACGTCATTGTGGCGCCATACTTCTGTGGGCAACCTAATTCAAAGTGCGGACATGGAGGATTTCGATGGCTTTCAAATCAAACGTCACGACGGATGGCGACGTCACAATCGTTTGGTTAGAGGGGAAAATCACACTCGGCGATGGGTCGGGAGGATTGCGGGAGACCGTTCGAAAGGTCCTTGAGAACGGCGCGAACAAAGTGTTGATCGATCTCGGTGGTGTCACTTATATCGATAGCGCCGGCTTAGGTGAACTGGTGGGCTGTTATGCGACCGCTCAGAATAGGGGAGCGAGCATGAAATTGCTCCACCTTCAAAAAAGAGTGGAAGGACTGATGCAGATTACAAAACTAACCACGTTGTTCGAGGTATTCGAGGACGAGGGTCAGGCGCTCCGATCCTTCCACAAGACCGATACTGCATCGGCCAACTAGTGAGCGTGGGACATTGCGTAGGGGCGTGAGAGCCTATCTTCTTCGGCCGCCTCCCCTACGCATTCCTCCACCAGATCCTCCGCCCGAGTATGAGCCGCGGCTACCCTGCCAGGACTGATAGTTTCTACTTCCGCTCGACCGGGCCTTGGCATCTCGATCGAGGCCGCCCATTACATCGCGATCGATATTCGAGGAACGCATTTCGCTCGAACTGCGCGACGCGGCCGTGCCGGAGCCTAGGCTCGAGCCGGTCTGGCCAGGCTGACGGGCAAGGTTACCTGACCCGGCGCTAGGGAGTGTACCTGGTTGTAGGCGGCCGCTCTGAGACGCGCTGCCGCTCCCAAGTGTGCCTGGTTGTGCCCGATTGGATGAAGCGCCGGACTGTCGTGATTGCGGTTGCTTTGAGCGTGCGTCATTCAGTCTCTGTTGTTGTTCCTGGGAGAGTTTGCTCGTGTCTACCGAATTCCAGCCGTTATCCCCACGCTGCGACCAGTTGCCTGACTGATCCCGCTTATAAATATTGCCGTCTTTTCCGGCGTATAGGTCGCCATCCGATGTGCGAGCAATCGCTCCTCTGTTGTCTCCGTTACCGGCCGCCAAAAGACCGCCGCCCTGAGAATTGCGGACACCGCCGATCGCGCCGCGATCGTCATAGTAGTAGCCGCCCCGCGCCCACTGATTTCCCCGCTGCACGACACCTTGTCCCCATCCTTGGTATCCATTCCCATATCGATAACCGGCGCCCAAGAGCCGGTTCTCGGGTTATAGAATGATGTCGCCATACCCCCCTGATAGGGACCGTATGCGCCAGCGCGGCGCACGTACGCTCCGGTCGCAGGATTGTATGCTGCGGCCCTGCCGTAACCTCCGTACGGACCATAGGCAACAGCACCCCTCCCGTAAAATCCCGTAGCAGGGTTATACCAGGCCGCAGCCCCATAGGTGTGGTAGGGGTATCCCCAATAAACCGGATATGGGTACATCGCTCCATAGTAATAATAGGGCGGGTAATACCAGCCGGTACCCCACATCGCGACGCCGAAGCCTATAGTCATCCCCATATATCCTGCGGTTTGGGCATACGTTACGGAATCGCTGGTCGAGCCGGTCACATACACATAAGTTGTATTGTGCTTTGGCGATTCTGGAGGGATCTTATAGATCTCGTCTGGTATCACGTCCGCAACGTCCCAAGGCCCTGTCGCCGATGCCGACACAAACCAAACTCCCT
Source organism: Bryobacteraceae bacterium (assembly GCA_963833675.1). Taxonomy (GTDB): domain Bacteria; phylum Acidobacteriota; class Terriglobia; order Bryobacterales; family Bryobacteraceae; genus DASQDN01. The sequence continues at coordinate 201,139 of CAWHYW010000003.1, forward strand.
CTTGAAGGAGATAATACTTGTCCTGATACTTGATGACATCGGAGGGAGTGTTGTTCGCGTACTCCAGTGTTGTCGTCGGAATGGGCTTGAACTCGGGTTCTCCTATGTATTTGACCCCGGCCTGAGCGGCGGCTGCCTTCCGATTAACCACAGCTGTTTGCGGTACGCTCGCCAGCAGAACGGCATCTTCCGCCTCAAGGGTTCCGGGTACCGATGAGCGCACGACGGCCTTTGGATCTCCCAACGGAATATTGGCAAAATCCGCGGGAAGTTTGTCGGTAGCGTATTCCCATATGCCTCGGAAATTCGCGTTGCGAAACCATCGCCCGGAAGTGAGGAAATAATACTGCTTCTCCTGACTATGGAAGAAAAGCAGGCTCTTCGTGTTACTGACTTCTGACAAATTCGTGTTCGGAATCGGTCTGAGTCTGGGCTCACCCTGAATCAGGATTAGTTCAGCCGGCCTCTCCGACACGTAGACCCAGGGAGCTTCGGCCTTCGTATCCGGCTTCTCCGGGTTCAGCGCCTTTCTAACATCCGCCCAGTTCTCATCCGCGGGAATTTTTTGGAAGTCTTTTGGCAGCTTTCCGGTGAACTTCCACGGACCTTTGAGATCTTCCGACTTTAACCACTGCGATGAGTTCAAAAGGTAGTAGTCGTCATCTTCTCGAATCAGATCCCAGTTCGTGTTCACAACGTACTTCAACTTCGTTCCTTGAATCGATCCCATGATGGGCGGGTCCGTCGGTCATCAGCAGGATGGCAGGCTTAGTGCTGACCATAATCGGTGGTGGCTCTGTGGAAACCTTTACCTCGCGTGCCCGGACTCGAGACGGATCGAGGTATGCCAGCACCCGATCGAGCGCAATCACATCCGTCTTGGCCGGCAGCAGTTTCTCGGTGAGTCCGCGCAATTGCTGAATTTTCTCCTCGGTCTCGCCGGGGATCCGGAAGCTCACGATTTGCGGCCGTTCCATGACCACCGTTCGGTTCTCGATGCTCGTGTCGGTTTGCGACTTCCAGTGAACCGCGGCAATCTCTTTCTTTGCGCCCTTATCCGGCTGAATCTCGATCGCCGAACGGGCTTCGAGAACATTGAAATCCTTCCAGTCGTCTACTTGAGGCTGGTGAATTGCGATGGTTGCTTTCCCGTCCGTGTACAAGCGCGGCCAGCCGAGATCCTTAGGAACCTCTGAGGCCTTGGAGGCAGTTTTTGCGATCTGACCGGGTTGCGTGGGCGGCGTCTGGCTCAGAATCGGGCCAGCAAACAGCAATAAATTGATAACAATGCTGGCTTTATCTGCTTTCATAACAAACTCCATTGAGCGAATGTGAGTAGTCCGGTCACTTCGACGCTCTGGAGAGTCTGGAGAAATATATTCTCAGTAGGCTGCCAGCCCGGCCGCGCGAAATTGCGCACAGACACCATCGACCATGTTCTTTGAAGGTGGTTGGACATCATGGAGCTTGTACTCTATCCCGAGCTTCTTCCACTTGTGCTCTCCCATCTGGTGAAAGGGCAACACATCGACTCTTTCGACATTCCCGAGCCGACCGGCGAACTCTGCGAGGCGGTCAATGTCATCGGGGTGGTAAGTCAGCCCTGGCACCAGGACAAAACGAAGCCAAATTGGCCGCTTGCGTGCGGCCAATCGCCGTGCGAAATTCAGGACCGGAGCAATCTCAGCGCCAGTAAGGTGACGATGGCGATCTTCATCCCAGCTCTTGATGTCGAGCAACACCAGGTCGATGTTCTCCAGATCGGCATCCGTCAGACGATCGCCAAGATGGCCGTTGGTATCCAGGGTGGTGTGCACACCCATTGCCCTTGCCGCAGAGAAGAGTTTCAGCGCGAACTTATGCTGCATCAGAGGTTCGCCGCCGCTGATGGTTAGTCCGCCCCGCATAGTTTTGAGTCCATGCCGGTATTTGCGCAATTCATCGATCGCGCGTCCGATCGGCACCGGAATGCCATTGGTGAGGGTCCACGTATCGGGATTGTGACAGTACAGACATCGGAACTGACAGCCGGTCAGCCACACTACGACACGGACGCCCGGTCCGTCCACAGTAGACCCGGTCGTGAATGAGTGGACGAAACCGATATCGCCTGAAGCGACCGCTGACCGGACATCGGTCTCCGGAACGTGGCTGCCAAGGTTAACCCGGAGTTCGAACGGGCTCTTCGCTGTCAGCGGCACTTGACTGGGCGTCTCGTTCGTCTCCATGTCAAGCGCCGTGGAACGTGCGATTAATAACGTCCATCTGTTGCTCGCGACTCAATCGCACAAAGTTGACGGCATAACCCGAAACTCGAATGGTCAGGTTCGGGTATTTCTCCGGATGATCTACCGCATCCAGCAGTGTTTCCCGATTCAGAACGTTAACGTTCATGTGATAGCCGGTAACCCCGAAGAATGCATCGAGCATGGAGGTGAGATTCTCAATACGGTCTTTTTCGGTGCGACCAAGGCTTTGCGGCACCATCGTAGAAGTTAGAGAAATACCGTCTGCCGCATCCCGGTACGGAATTTTGGCGACCGATGCGGCGGAGGCGTGAATCCCGTGCTTGTCACGGCCGTGCATAGGGTTTGCTCCGGGGGCGAAAGGCTCCCCACGACGCCGGCCATCCGGGGTATCGCCAGTATTCTTCCCGTACACAACATTTGAGGTGATCGTGAGGACCGACTGAGTATGAATGGCTCCGCGATAGGTCGGGTATCTCCGGAGCTTAGTCATGAATGTGGTGACCAGCCACGCAGCAAGATGGTCCACACGATTATCGTGGTTTCCAAATTGAGGGAATTCGCCTTGGGTCTCGTAGCTGGTCACAAGGCCACTCGCATCTCGGATGACACGAACCTGGGCGTGCTTCATCGCTGAGAGACTGTCTGCGACAACGGACATTCCAGCGATACCGAAGGCCATAGTTCGCAGAGGCGCATAGTCGTGAAGCGCCATTTCGAGCCGCTCGTAGGCGTACTTATCGTGCATGTAGTGAATGACGTTCATGGCGTTGACATAAACGCCCGCGAGCCAATCCATCATCCTTTCGAACTTTTCTATGATGTCGTCGAAGCGAAGATACTCTCCCTCCACCGCTTCGAACTTCGGACCAATCTGCTCACCGCTGACTTCGTCCCGACCGCCGTTGATCGCATAGAGGAGGCATTTGGCGAGATTAGCCCGGGCTCCGAAGAACTGCATCTGCTTGCCGAGGAGCATCGGCGACACACAACAGGCGATCGCGCCATCGTCTCCCCAGGCGCGGCGCATGATTTCATCGCTCTCAAATTGGATCGAGCTGGTATCAATCGCAACCTTGGCCGCGAAGTGTCGGAAGTTGTCCGGCAGCCGAGGCGAATACCAAATCGTCAGGTTCGGCTCCGGAGCGGGACCGAGATTGTAAAGGGTGTGGAGAAATCGGAAGCTGCTTTTGGTCACCAATGCGCGACCATCGTCACCGATTCCGCCAATCGATTCCGTCACCCAGGTTGGATCGCCGGCGAACAATTCGTCGTATTCCGGTGTGCGTAAAAAACGCACGATCCGAAGCTTTATAACGAAATCATCAATGATCTCCTGCGCCTCTTGCTCGGTTAGGCGTCCCGCATTGAAGTCTCGCTCGAAATAGATGTCGAGAAACGTCGAAGTGCGGCCAAGGGACATTGCCGCCCCGTTCTGCTCTTTCACAGCAGCGAGGTAACCAAAGTAGAGCCATTGTACAGCTTCCTTTGCACTACCGGCCGCAACGGTAATATCGAAACCGTAACCTGCAGCCATATCCTTCAGTTCATGGAGTGCGCGGATCTGCTCGCTCAATTCCTCACGATCGCGGATGACCTCATCGGTGGACATCTCCCGATCGAGAGCGCGTCTTTCCCGTTGCTTCTGCTCGATTAATCGTGTGACTCCGTAGAGGGGTACCCGCCGATAATCGCCAATAATGCGGCCACGCCCGTAAGCATCCGGTAAGCCCGTCAGGATGTGCGAACTTCGGCAGCGTCGGATATCAGCCGTATACGCGTCAAAAACCGCCTCATTATGTGTTTTGCGATACTTGGTGAAAGTCTCAGCCACGATCGGATCCACTTGGTAGCCATAAGCTTTGAGCGCATTCGCCACCATTCGAAAGCCTCCGTTAGGCATGATTGCCCGCTTTAACGGCGCATCCGTTTGGAGACCTACGATCACCTCGTTTTCACGATCGATGTAGCCGGGGTCGTGCGCGGTGATCGAACTGGGAATCTGCGATATATCGAGCACGCCCTTTTTTCGTTCTTCCAGGAAGAGTTCGTTCAGCCGCTTCCAGATTCCCTTGGTTCGTTCGGTTGCCGGTACGAGGAACGATCCGTCTCCTTCGTACGGCTCATAGTTTTGTTGGATGAAGTCACGGACATTGATATCGTTCTGCCAGAGGCCGGATCGAAAGCCTGACCACGGCGCACTAGTTCCATCCTGTGCCAGTTGGCTTCCTGTTGTCGCCATCACCCCTCCTTTTGCGCATATTTATGTTCTTCCAATAAACCGAGTAAGCGGCCGGTATGGCGCGCGATCATGAGCTCTTCGTTGGTCGGGATCACCCAGGCGGAAACTTTGCTTTCCGGCGTAGAGATCCTCGGTCCGCTCTGTGCATTCGCAGCTTCGTCGAGTTCAATGCCAAGCCATGCAGAACTCCGGCAGATTCGGTGCCGGATTTCTGTGGAGTTCTCTCCGATTCCGGCTGTGAAAACCAGACCGTCAATTCCTCCTAACGCTGCCGCAAGCGCGCCAACTTGCTTGCTGGCCTGATAAACGAAATAGTCCACCGCCAAGCGCGCCGACCGGTCTTTGCTGGTCATCAAATCCCGCATGTCATTGCTGATTCCAGAAATGCCCAGGAGACCTGATTTTTTGTAGAGAATCGTTTCCACATCCTTTGCACTTAGCCCGAGGTTTTGAAAAAGGTACAAGATGACTCCCGGATCGGTGCGCCAGGTCTGGTTCCCATGCAAAGTCCATCCAGGGCTGTGAAACCTAAGGTGCTGTCTACGCTCTTGCCGGCTTTCATCGCGCACAAGCTTGCGCCGCTTCCCAAGTGGGCAACGATGACTCGTCCGTTCGCAATCTCGGGAGCGACCTCGGGCAGAACGGAAGCGATGTATTCGTAGGACAGCCCGTGAAAGCCATAGCGTTGCAAACCGTCCTTGCAGACATCCCGGGGGAGTGCGACCATCTCCGCAACTTCAGGCTGGCCCCGATGGAAACTCGTGTCGAAACACGCAACCTGGGGTACCTGGGGAAGGTGTTCGGTCACAGCTTCAATCGCCGCCAGATTATATGGCTGATGAAGCGGCGCCAGAGGGATTAAACGATGAAGCTCGGCAACCACATCAGAGTTGATTACGACCGGCTCCGCAAAATGCGGTCCGCCATGAACAACCCGATGTCCAACCCCCAACACTCGTGCGCCTTTATACCGCGACCGCAGCCACTGCGCCAGTGCGTTCAATGCCTTTCGTCCATCGCTTACCGCGGTGTCCAGCTTCTGATCCACCAACGTGCCCCCGTCGCAATCCTTGGCTTTGAAGTGTGGCGATGACCCAATTCCGTCAATCTGTCCCCGGCATTCCAGCCCCCAACTCGTGGCTTTAGGTCGCCGGACAACACAGAACTTCAGACTCGAGGAGCCCGCGTTGAGGACTAGCGCGTAATCGTCCATTACTGAGTCTCCAGAACCTTTTTTCTCCGGGAGTGCGCCGCAAGCATCGCGACGCCGCAACTCGCGATCCGCGATCGAACGCTATCGGCCCGGCTGGTCAGGATGATAGGCACCCGGGCTCCTAGCACTAGACCCGCGCTATCGGCATTAGCCAGAAAGCTAAGCTGCTTGGCGAGGATGTTGCCTGCTTCGAGGTCGGGAACCAGGAGAATGTCAGGATCACCGGCGACCGCGGACCGAATGCCTTTTGTCTCTGCGGCTTCCTTGCTGATCGCATTGTCGAAGGCCAGTGGACCATCGAGAATCCCACCTGTGATTTGGCCTCGTTCCGCCATTTTGCAAAGCGCCGCTGCGTCCAGCGTTGCCGGCATTTTGGAGTTCACTGTTTCCACCGCAGCCAATATCGCGACTTTCGGCTTCTCCAGACCAAGAGAAATAATGAGGTCGATCGCGTTCTGGCAGATATCGACCTTGTCTTCGAGAGTCGGCGCGATGTTGATGGCGGCATCGGTGACGATCAGCACCTTGTGATACGTCGGTACATCCATGATGAAGACATGACTGATACGCCGTCCCGTCCGCAGCCCCGTCTCGCGCGCGACGACGGCCCCCAATAGTTCGTCGGTGTGCAGGCTGCCCTTCATCAATAGTTCGGCTTTGCCCTGACGAACCAGTTCGACAGCCTTACTCGCCGAATCGTGACTATGCCGGGCATCGACGAGCGGTGTGTCACCCAAGTCGATTCCAGATGATTTCGCTACTTCTTCAATCTTTGCGACAGGTCCCACTAGTATTGGCGCGATCATTCCCAAGTGTCCGGCCTCAATTGCGCCGGCGAGCGCCGATTTCTCGCATGGATGGGCGACCGCGCACGGGATTGGCTCCAGGTACTTACATCGCTTCATCAGCCATTCGACCTTGCCTGTGCCAGTTGTTATCTGAGTCATGGAATCTCCTGCGTTACCGGTGATAGCGAAGCACGAACGGCGGGACCCGTCTCGCGCAACGCAAGCGCCAGCACGACTGCCAGCGCGACACCATAAAGAAGCGATTGGAACGTTGCCTGATAGTGTTCAAGCGTAATCTGCGTTGATCCGCTCGAAATGGTCTGAAATAGCCAGCCGAACACCGGCCCGAGCAAAGCGCTGAACGTGAAATTCAGAAAGTTGATAACGCCCGTCGCCGTGCCGCTGAATTGAGGAGGATTCGCTTCCTTGATAACCGTGTAGGGAAGCATTGCCGCGCCCGATGCGATGCCCGCTACGACGCCGATCACGTACGGCGGCAAAACATCCGTCCATCCATACAATATCCACGCCAGGCACGCGAATAGGACCAGTGCTCCGCCAACGATTACGGGCTTTCGCCGTCCGAGCCGGTCGGAGATGAAACCTAGTAGCGGGCATCCGATGATCCAACCCAGAGGAACAGTGGACGATCGAATTACTGCCGAACCATAATCGAATCCACGGGCTTCCTGCAAGTATCGGACGCCCCAGATCATGTCGAGGATTGTGGTTGGAATAAATAGAAGACCGGCGATCAACCCACACAGGATCGATTGCGGATTTTTGAAAACTACTGCCATTGCCCTGACAGCGCTACCCATCCATTCGTCCCCGCCACTGTGCGTAGTGTCCCGCGGGAGAAGAAAAAAAGAAGTGCGCCGAGCGCTAGTCCAGCCAGTCCCATGACTATCCAGAAATTGGTCCACACCATCCCCGTACCGATGAGCGGACCAACGAGAAACTGTCCTGCAGACCCGCCTGCCATTCCAAACATCTGTGTCGCGCCGATGAGAGTGGCGGCGCGAGAGGCCGGGAAACTCTTAGTTGCGATATAAACCGCTCCTACCAGCGCGAAGACACCTCCAGCGCCTTGCATGAACCGGCCCACATTGGCGGCCATGAGATTGCCCGTTCCGAAGAGCAGCGCGCCCACTCCTGCGATGATTGCGCCGATTGGGACCACAGTTCTTGGCCCCAACCGGTCCATGGCAACGCCGGCAATCAGACTGAAAGGTGAGTATCCGTAATAAAAGAGGCCCACAAGTGACGCCACACCGAGAGCGTTCAGATGGAAGGCATCGGAAAGCTGCGGCATCATCACCGATGGCGCCGATCGTAAGGAATACTGGTAGAAATAATAGACTGCCGCCAGTAGCCACGCTGCCCCGGCGGCGCCCGCACGGTTTTGCATATCTGATCTCAGCAGAGCACTAGCGAAACCGCCAGTCCGCCTTCGGAAGTCTCTTTGTATTTCGAGTTCATTTCCTTCGCCGTGAGCGCCATGGCGTTGACGGTCGTGTCGAAATCGACCCGACGATCGATTGCAATTTCATTACTCGCGATCATGTATCCGGTCCAAGCTTTGACAGCGCCAAATGCACAGCGCTCGATGCAGGGCACCTGTACGAAACCTGCTACCGGATCGCATGTCATACCTAGATGGTGTTGCAATGCCGATTCCGCGGCATTCGCCACCACCAGATTGGGCGAATCGTGGGCCTGGGCGATCAACGCCGCGCCCATGGCTGATGCCACGCCGATCTCCGCCTGGCAACCACCTTCTGCCCCCGAGAGTGTCGCGTTGTGCTTACACAAATAACCTATTGCCGCAGCAGCCAGCATTCCGTTCCGAATTTTCTCTTTCGACAGACGACGTCCACCTTCACCCAGCGCATACACCAGTGCTGGCATTACACCCGCTGATCCACCCGTCGGCGCCGTGACAACAAGGTGACCACGGCCGTTCTCTTCCGATCCAGCCAACGCATACGCCGAGATAACGCCTACCGCGCGTTCCTTCTCGTACTTATCTTCCATCGCGCGTTTGTATACTTCGCCCGCCTTGGTTTTGAGCTTGATGGGGCCTGGTAGCGTTGCTGAAGGAGCGCTCAGACCTGATTTGACGATCGCAACCATCGCTCCGGTGATTTTGTCGATGAAGGCATTGATTTCCGCCTCAGCTTTTGCCGGAGACCGCGACTTCGTTCGCCATGACGAGCTGCGCGACCGACAGCTTGTCCTTATCCGCGTGCGCCAATAGCTCTTTCATCGTGGAGTAAGGATATTTGGGTTGCCCCTTCTTGGGAGGCTCATATCCCTTCCACTCAATGAATCCTCCGCCCACCGAGTAATACTCGAGCTCGTAGAGAGGGCTATCTCCCGCTATCAGCTTGCATGTCATGGTGTTGGGATGTGGAAAGTCGCCCTTGGGAGAGTCGTAAACGATGTCCTTGAGTGAGAGGTTAAATGTTTTGTCGCCGAGCTTCACTGGAAAGCTCTGGTCCGGCTTGCTGGCTAGACTGTCGAGAAACGCCGGCTCGACGGTCGCCGGTTCCTTACCCACGAGGCCTGCCAATGCGGCTCTCTCGGTGCCATGCCCCTTGCCGGTTGCACTGAGACTGCCGAAAAGATGTACCTTCATTCCGGTCGCTTTTGCGAGTTGATCGGGCGGCAGCTTAGTGCAGCGCTGGTAGAAATCGTAGGTGATCCGCATGGGGCCGATAGTGTGCGAACTGGATGGCCCTGGACCCACTTTGTAGAACTCCTGCAAAACGGTGATGACAGGTCCTTTGGATTTCTTAACGACGTCCAGGTCTGGTGAAAGGTTGGTTGCAGGTTTTTGAGCCGGCGCAGCTGCGCGCTCGGTTTTCTCCTTTTCGGATGTCGAACAGCCGGTGATTAGAGACGCAGAGGTGATGACGGCGCTCCGCATCATAAATGCCCGGCGGTCCACGCCCGCCGGAACATTCTTCCCGTTCAGGTCTTCTATCGAAAGAAAATCTTTTCTACCTTGATCGTTCTGGGATCTCATACTTCCTCCTGTCTGATAGCGCCAGCAAGCATGTTCGAGTTCAGTATTCTTCAAACAACCGTTGGATCGCCTTCGGATCTTTTGTGGTCATCAGGGCGAGGCGAAGGAGCACCCGGGCTTTGGGCGGATTCAATTCTTCCGCGGCGACAAAGTTCATCTTGTCGTCATCGACTTCGACGTTTCGTCCGACAAAACCCAATGGGACCCGGGATGCGCGCACCACGACCACTCCTGCCTTTGCCGCTCGGCCGAGCGCATCCATAACCGCTTTGGGCATGTTTCCATTACCGACACCGGCCGCGACAATCCCCTTCGTGCCGGCCTTGACCGCTGCATCCACAAGGTCTCCCGGCATGTCTTCGTAGATATAGAGAATGTCCACTCTCGGAAGCGTGGTAGCCGAATCCACGTTGAAGGGACTATCTGTGGTGTGTTTTCTGAATGGGTAGCGATAATACTGGCTGACACCGTACGCCGTTGCTCCGATCAGTCCACGGTACGGCGACATAAATGTATCGACGGCCGTTGTGTGCGTTTTTGTCACGTCGTGAGCGCTATGAATCTGATCGTTGATCGATACGAGGACGCCGCGCCCTGCCGCCTTCGAGTCCGCAGCCACCGCCACAGCGTTGTATATATTGAGCGGACCATCCGCGCTTAAGGCCGTTGACGGACGCATCGAACCCGTCAGCACCACGGGCTTTTTAGTCTTTACCGCGAGATGGAGGAAGTAGGCGGTCTCCTCCATGGTGTCAGTTCCGTGAGTAATCGCGATTCCATCGACGTCACTCGATTCCGCAAGCTGATTGATCCGCTTTGCCAGCTTGAGCCATACTTCGTCGGACATGTCCTGGCTTCCGATGTTGGAAATCTGCTCGCCGCTGACTCGAGCTATCTTACTGAGCGTCGGAACGGCTTTGATCAGAGCGTCAACGCCCACCTGTCCCGATGTGTAAGCGGACTGCGCGGACGTGCCCGCCTCGCCGGCGATAGTTCCGCCAGTCGCGATTATCTTAACGGCTGGTAATTTTTCGGCTTGCTGAGCCCATCCAAGGACGCAACATCCGATTGTCAACACAAGACCGCGGGAGCCTTTTCGTCCGAACATCACTTTCTCCTCCTTCCCGGCGGTCACGAGCCGTAAAATGCTTTAGCCAGGAGCAATCCGACCGTTAAAGACACCGCCGTAGTCACGAGTCCAGCCCTCATGAAGCTGTGGTTCAAAACCCACCGGCCGATTCGGGTCGTTCCGGTGGAATCGAATTGAATCGCGGCAACGATCGTGGCGTAGGTCGGCAAGAAAAAGTAGCCATTGACTGCAGGAAACATGGCAATCAACTGCGGTGAAGCGATGCCCAATTGCAGGCCGACTCCCATCAACGCAGCCACCGTTGCGGCTTGGCTGTAAAGCAGAATCGATAACAGGAACAGCGCGAATGAAAAGAGCCACGGATTCTGCTGTACGTTGCTGGACATGGCCCCGAGGATCTCAGTTCGGTGGTTCTCGAAGAAAGTGGAACCTAGCCATGCGATGCCTAAAATCGAAATGACTGCTACCACGCCGGCTTTCATCACCGATCCGGAAATCACCGTCTCCGGTTTGACCTTCGAAGCAAAAAGTATCAATGCCGTGGCCGCGAGCGTGACTAACGAAATCGAAAAAACCATGCTGAGCTTCTCAGGCTTTCCATCCACCACAAAGTCCGGTCGAAGTGCGGGCGCGAGACCGAGCACGGTAATCAGGACAACTGCTCCCAGGAACAGCAGGACAGACCATTTCGCGCCTGGAGAAACGGCGCGTGTCTCGGTAGTCGCCTCGGCCGGTAGCTCCCCTCGTGCAAGCCGCTGCTGATAAACGGGATCGTCCTCGAGTTCCACGCCCATCTTCCTGACCGCGAGGGCGCCCGCCAAAACTCCGATCAGTGTGGACGGTATGCACACCAGCAGGATGTCCGTTAGACCAAAGCGGCCTCCTCTCGAAAGAAGCGCCACCATTCCCGCGGTCGCCGCCGACATTGGGCTCGCAGTGACGGCGGCTTGCGATGCAATGACTGAAATCGAAAGCGGCCGCTCGGGCCGCTCCTTCACCTTTCGCGAGACCTCCGCAATGATCGGCAGGAGCGAATAGGACACGTGCCCGGTTCCGGAAACGAAGGTGAAGAGATAAGAGATGAATGGAGCAAGAAGGGTGATGTGACGCGGATGCCGGCGCAGCGCCTTTTCGGCAATCGAGACCATCAAATCCAAGCCTCCAGCCGCTTGTAATGCTGCTGCTACGGTCACCACGCACAAGACGATGAGGAGCACCTCTCCCGGAAATTGACCCGGAGCGCGTCCCAAGCCAAATACAAAGAAGGTCAAGCCTAGCGCGGCCACCGTGCCCAGTCCGATTCCTCCCAATCGGGCTCCGACGACAATGCAAGCAAGAACAACAACCAAGTCGAGCCATATCATCATGCGCTCTCAAGACCGCCAGCGCCTTCCTGTCATTGCTGCCGGGATCCAAGATGCGCGCGAGTTGCTCCTCAGTCAGAATCCGTTTCTCGCGTACGAGTTCCAGAATTCCTTTGCCCGTACGCAGTGCTTCGGCGGCCAATTCTGTCGCCTTCTCGTAGCCAATGATGGGATTCAATGCTGTGACTGTCCCAATGCTCCGTTCCAACAAGAAGCGGCAAACGTCCTCGTTGGCCGTGATACCGCTGATGCATCGCTCCCGCAAGGTCGAGGCGGCGTTTGATAGAAGCTTCTGACTCTCGAGGAGGCACGCAGCAATCACGGGTTCCATCACGTTCAATTGAAGTTGCCCGGCTTCAGCCGCCATCGTGACGGTCAGGTCGCTGCCGATTACGCGGTAGCACACTTGGTTTACCACTTCTGGAATGACGGGGTTTACCTTACCGGGCATGATCGATGATCCGGGCTGCATCGGTGGAAGATTGATCTCGTGTAGTCCCGCTCGCGGTCCGGAAGATAGCAGTCGAAGGTCATTACAGATCTTGGAAGCTTTGATAGCAAGGCTTTTCAGAACTGACGAATAGAGAACGAATGCCTGCGTATCCTGTGTTGCCTCGACAAGGTTCTGCGCAAGTCGGATTGGCATTCCCGTAATGGTTGCCAAGTGGGCGACGCAGGTTTCCGCGAACCCGGTTGGGGCATTCAAACCCGTCCCGATAGCCGTCCCTCCCATGTTCACCTCATGAAGCGCGGTCTCAACACGTTGAAGCGTATCGATCTCGTCTTCCAGACTCCGCGCGAAAGCCTCGAATTCTTGGCCCAATGTCATTGGGACGGCGTCCTGAAGCTGTGTGCGCCCCATCTTTACGATGTGATCGAATTCCTTCGCTTTGTCGCGTAACGAGTCCGCGAGGCTTGTCAATTCCCGAATCAGCTTGCGATTCCCGAGAGCAAGAGCGATGTGCAGGGCAGAGGGGTAGGCATCGTTAGTGGATTGTGAGCCATTTACATGATCGTGCGGGTCACAGTAGGCATACTCACCCTTACGCCTGCCCATTAGTTCCAGCGCACGGTTCGCAATAACCTCGTTTGCGTTCATGTTTGTAGAGGTGCCCGCGCCACCTTGGAAGACGTCGAGTTGAAACTGATCGTGAAGTTGACCGGCAAGCAATTCGTTGCACGCCGCTTCAATGGCTTTCGCAATATCGTCTTCGAGTTGGCCGCAATCTCTATTGGCCCGTGCGGCGGCCATCTTGATCATCGCGAGCGCTTGGATCAGTTCGGGATAGTGGGCTAGAGGCACACCGGAGATATGGAAGTTCTCCAAACCCCGGAGCGTTTGGATTCCATAATACGCGTCTGTCGGCACTTCCCGGCGCCCGAGAAGATCCTGTTCCAGACGGCTGCTGAGCGCCGCTTTTGCCATCGTGTCCTAAACTCCAGTGCCGTATTGATGAGAGCTATCGAGATCGCGCTGTTTTTTTTTAAGCAGTACCGGCGATGATGTCATGCGCCGCTCATTTTCTGAGACTTCTGTTCCAATAAGTTAATCAATGGCCACGGAGCAACCCGATCACAATGCCTAATGTCGTAAAACACTTCAATCTCCGCCAGCAACTTGCTGTATCGCATGTCGCAATTGCGGCGATTCTAGTATCTTTTATTAGCCCGTCGGCCAAAGCGCAAGATACCGGTCCGGACCCTTCGAAACCATACCTCGATATCTCCGGGTTCGCCATGGTGGATACCGGCTTCGATTTTAAGCAAACCGACCCGAACTGGTTCGACGTGGTGCGGCCCACCAAGCTGCCGTCTTTTAAGGACGAGTTTGGAAAGGATCGCAACTTCTATGCGGGGGTGCGGCAGAGCCGGTTAGGATTCAGAGGCTACATCCCTACCAGCCTCGGCCAGCTTAAGACCATCTTCGAGTTCGAACTCTTCGGTACTGGCGTTGATGCCGGACAGACCACTTTCCGGCTCCGCCACGCCTGGGGCGAAATTGGGCATTTTGGTGGCGGACAGACATGGAGTCCGTTCATGGATCCCGATGTCTTTCCGAATTCGGTCGAGTACTGGGGCCCGACCGGGATGGTGTTCTTTCGCAACGTTCAGGTTCGCTACACTGCATGGTCCAAAGGTGATTCGAACCTGATGATCGCGGCTGAACGCCCGGGCGCCAGCGCAGATCAGGGCGTGTATGCGGGCCGGATCGAATTGCAAGATGTCAAACCGCGCTTCCCGATGCCCGACATCTCGGGACACTTGCGGCTTGCCGGCAATCGAGGTCACGTTCAGATTGCGGGTATATACCGAAAGATCCAGTGGGACGATCTGAAGTCGACGGCGACAAGGGACATCAGCGGATCTGCCAATGGTTGGGGCGTCAACCTGAGTTCAAACGTCAAGATGTCCAAGCATGTCTGGCGCTTGCAAGTCGTATATGGGCAAGGCGTCCAGAACTACATGAATGACGCGCCGGCGGATGTTGGTATCCTCAACAACTTCTCCAATGCCAAAACACCAGTACTGGGCAAGGCCCTGCCGCTTCTCGGATTGGTAGGTTTTCTGGATCTGAACTGGAGCAGCAAAGTCACGCAGCACTATCGGCTACTCCCGATTGGATATCGACAACACGGACGGTCAGTCGGCCGATGCGTTCAAATCGGGTCAGTACGCGATCGCCAACGTCCTCTTCTATCCGGCGAAGGGATTCATGTTAGGGCCGGAGTTTCAGTGGGGCTACCGCGATAACAAGGGTGGCTGGCATACACCCGATTACCGCATCCAGTTCTCCGCCAAATATAACTTTTCGTTCCGGGTTGGCAGTTAATCGCAACGGACACATACAGAGAGCAAAATGTGCAACATCAAATACGATTCGTAAGCATTCTCGCAAAACCGCCTTACCGGCGATCTTTACGTTCTCCGTCAGCGGGCAGGCGCCGGCGTCAGGCCGTCAGCGCAGTCCCGTTGCGCCTCGCGCGGAACTCGTGAAGGCGACAGTCAATGAAGCTTATGAGCAATTCAAGAACGAAACGAGTGGCAAGAATGCCGATTACATCCCGGCGCTCGCTAAGGTGAACTCGACGCTATTCGGAGTAGCGCTCGTCAGCCCGGATAATCAAAGCTACACGCTCGGTGACGTTGCTGTCCCATTCTCTATTCAATCGATTTCGAAAGTCTATTCACTGCGCTGGCTATGGAAGAAGTCGGCGCCGAGGAAGCGTTCGCCAAGATTGGATCGGAAGCGACCCGGCCGGCCCTTTAATTCCGTCAGTGCCGTCGTCGATATGCCGAAGGATACCGGCAATTCTCTCGTGAACGCTGGGGCGATCGCTACGGTTAGCCTCATCAGCGGCAATGCGTCGTCCAAGTGGACGAAGATTCTGAACTTCTACAGCAAGGCTGCCGGTGAACGCCTCAGCCTGCTTCAGGATGTCTAAGAGTCGGAAGCCGCTACCAATCAGGGCAATCGCGCCCTGGCCTACCTGCTACTCAAGTACGACCGAATCTATGCTGATCCACTGGAATCGGTCGACGTCTATACGAAGCAATGGCAGTGGTGTGAACGCGCAGCTGCCGTTGAACAGAACCGGCGACTCGAACAGCAGAACCAGGAACTGATGAAGAGATAAACAAGCTTAGTCAGGCGCTGCAGGCACAAGCTGGTCAGTCGCAGCAAACGGAAGCTCAGACTTCGCCGGCGGAACCGGATCGAGCAGTTGTGAACGCTCAGCAGCTAGCGAAAGAGACTGCAACGTCATCGAGCAAGGATCAGAGCAGCGGTCTCTCGCGCAGGGTTCGGAAGGAAATTCTGCAATTTTCGGTGAGTTCAAATGGGTGGCAAAGAATTCACTGTCCCCAAGAGCGACAATGGCGAGTTGAACTTCAGCGGGTATATGGCAAACGGTACCTCAATCAGTTGCCGGCTGATCAACAAGCGACAGACCACCTTGGGCGTCCACTGCCGTTGATCCCTGCAATGACTTCCAGTTCCACCGGATAATGCTGTTTTGAAGGGATGGCTGTTGAGCCGGAACTTCCAATACTCGACCTGCAAGATCACTGGGCAGATTGTGGCGATTGGTTTCACAGCGTTGCATTAGGTCATGTTCTTATGAAGTGTTCTGTTATCACCCTGCTGATTGCCGCCGCTGGCGGATTGTTTGCGCAATAGCAGAGCAATGCTTACGAAGTAAATGACTCCCACTTCCATCTGACGAATTACATCCAGGAAGGAACGCCCATTCAGGATTTCCTGAAGATCATGGGCTATAAAGTCGGAAGGGTAGCTCTATTTGGCATACCTCTTCAGCAGCAGTGGTCACATCGAGTGGATGGCGACCGGGCCGCCGGCCCATTACCTGAACTCGGATGCGCCCCTGTACTACTGTTCGTTTACCGATGCGTTTATCGCAATGTCGTACAGATCGATGCCACCCGAGCAGGGCGCTCTCTTCGATCCCATGATCACTGGATCAATCCCACGGACATATATGCCGCAGATCACATTCGGCGTGTGTTGCAAACCTTACCTGGCGTATTCACTGGCATCGGCGATTCACAATTCACAAAGAATTTCTATCGGCGAAGGTATCAGGAGAAGTCGCGAGTCTGCAGGATCGGGCTCTCGACAGAATCTTCGATTTCGCTGCCGATGTAGGACTCGTTTCAATCCTGCACAGCGACCTGGATGCGCCCTTTCCCAAAAGAAGGCGCTCCGCCGGTTTATCTCGACCAGATCAGGAGCCTCTTTCGACGCGATCCGCAGGCAACCATCATTTGGGCTCATACCGCGGTGGGCAGGATCGTTCATCCCGTGAACCACCACGCGCCCACTCTCGAGGCGATGATAAAGGACCAGCGCGTTCGTCAATATCTATTTCGATATCTCCTGGGATCAAGTAGCCAAACATTTTGTTTTCGAGTCCGGAAGAATCGAAATCGGGGCTGATCTTATCAACCGATATCCGACCGATTTCTCTTTGGCGCCGACGAGGTAGCCGCCAGCAGCCAGGATAAATATCTCAAGGTCTACTACCAGTACGGTCCACTCTGGGACCGGCTAACGACAGACGCACGGCAAAAGGTAGGGAAGGGCAATTATGAGCGTCTCTTTGATGCCGCACGAAAGAAAGTCCGGGCTTGGGAAAATGCACATAGTGGCGCTCCCGCCCGCTAATCCATTTCGCGATATTCAGAAGCTCAACCGCAAACTAAACTGAATATCGCGCGGTGTTCCCACCGTAGATGAAATCACACCAGCGTTCGGGCTTCCGACGCTTGCGTTCGGTAAATCGAATTGCGGGTGATTGAAGAAATTGAAAAACTCAGCGCGGAATTGCAGGCGATATCGCTCTGTAATTGCGAAGTGCTTGAATACCGATAAATCCAGGTTCGTTCTGCCGGGTCCACGCAGGATATTACGGCCCGCATTTCCGTAGGTGTACTGCCGCGGAGTGGCCCATGCCGCGTCAACAGTGTTGAATGATGTGTCGAACCACCGAGTAATCGTCGGATTATCGATAGCGCCTGATTTAAGGCGGTCAGGCCGGCTTCCTCCCGCATTCGAAACAGAAGTCGCGAGCACCGGCGTGAAAGGAAGTCCGGTCTGCGTCACAAAGATCGCGTTCACCTGCCAATTGCCCAACACCTGGTTCAATACGGGATTGCCGATATTGACCTGACGCCCGGCGCCGAATGGCATATCATAGATCACGCTTTGTGAGAAGCGGTGCGTAATATCAAACCCACTCGTGCCTCTATCCAGGAATCGGTATCGAATATCCTGCGGCATCGGGCCGTCCGAGCCTCCGCCCTGCTGAAGCGGGACGTTGTCGATAGAATGCGAGTAAGTATACGCGCCAAGCAGTGCCAGGCCCTTGGCGAAACGTCGCTCGGCTGTGACCTGGAGAGAGTGATAGTTCGAGACACCTGTCGTATCCGCGTAGGTAAGATTCACAACTCCAGGAGCGAGGAAGCGGAGCGGGCGCCGGGATGCCGGGCTACCTGGGCCAGGATCTGGAGTATTGATGTTGTACGACATATCCACCTGGCGCGCCAGATTCGCGACGTAAAAAATCTTTACGACCGTATCCCACTGCGGCAATTCCTGCTCGATGCCGAAGTTGGCCTGTTGCGCGTACCCGGTTTTGTAATTCGGGGGCACGGAATTGAAGCTTCCGACCGGGTTTTCGATCAGTGTCTTCTGGTCGATATTAGGGATCGGCGGCAGTCCGTCCTGAACCCGGGCCGGAGTTGAGGAGAACTGATCGACATTGGCGACATAGCTCGGGCCGAACGGCAGTTGCCGGTGCAGCCGGAACAGCGCGGATCCGTTGCCTTGCGTGTTGTAGAAGATTCCATAGCCACCGCGAAGGACCGTGGTCCGGCGAAGTTGATACGCGAATCCGAAGCGGGGCGCCCAATTGTTCTTATCTGTCTGCACACCAACCTGGCGATTGGCATTCACACCGGCGATTAACATCTTGCCGGTCTGCAGATTGAAATTTGCCCACTGATTGTTCACCTCCACCGGAGGCGGCGTGTATTCGTACCGGAGCCCCAGATTCAAGGTGAGTCGGCTTGTGACCTTCCAGTCGTCTTGGGCATACGAACCGATCTCGATCACACGGATCCCAGGCCACACCAGTAAGAAATCCTGACTGATTCCTGAGGCCGTTCCGAGCAGGAAGCTCGCCATGGAATCGCCTGTGGACCCAGTATTATTCGGGTCGGAAGTAAAAGTACGGTCAAAGCTGAAGGATCCGTCGCCTTGATTCGTCTGGAAGTCGATAATCTGGCGCCGCACAATATTCACCCCGAACTTTATGCTGTGAGCGCCGTGCAACTTAGTAAGGCTGACGTTCGGGTTGAACGTATTCTCCAGCCGGATCGTCGGCATCGACGCCGGCCCGCCAATGCCGGTGTAATTTGCAGGTGAGAAAATCGGAAGCCCGTAGGAAAACGGTCCCTGGTTCGAATTGTGTACACCGAGTTTCTCGCCGAGGTTGGCCCCCGGAGTTGCCCCATCCTTCAAGGCATGCAGGTTGAAACGCCCATACCCGAACCGGGCGTCCATAACCAGCGTTGGACTGAAAACGTGAGTGCCGGCGATAACGGCATGATGTGCGACTAACTGGTTGCTGCCTGCATAGGTGCTCGAATTTCCCAGACCGACAGGCTCGTCCAGCCCTGGGATCATCTGGAGCCCGAACGTGGACGGTGGAAGTGTCAGAGTGTTTTGCTGCGAATAGCGTCCGAAAAGAGTCGTGTTCGAACTAATGTTGTAGTCCGCTCGAATGTCACCCTGGTCCCAGTTTTGTCCAAGCACAGGATTCGTGACCTGATTGTTCGTGAGCCCTCCCGCATCTGGTAGCGGATAGGCTTCGATAAGTCTGCTGGTGACGGAATCGAACATCGAGCGCGGAATCACATTGCCCGGAAATGGATCGCGCGTGTAACCGCTCGCCGTTCCCGGAGCCGGCCGCACTGAGAATGGGTTGAAGATTGGCCGCACGTTACTGAAATCGCCGCCGCGAATCGCCACGGTTGGCACTGTGTTCACCGACGCAAATGTCCCCTGGCGCTTTCGGTAACCTTCATAATCGGCGAAGAAGAATAGACGATCTCGTTTGATGGGGCCGCCAAAACTCGCTCCGAACTGATTCTGCTGATACTGCGGCTTTGCGGACCCAGGCCGCGAGAAGAAATTGCGGGCATCCAGACTGGCGTTACGAAAGAACTCATAGACGCTGCCATGGAAGGAATTCGAACCAGACTTCGTGATGACGTTAATCGTTGCCCCGGGATTACGCCCTTGTTCGGCTCCAAACAGATTGGTCTGAATCTTGAACTCGCGTACGGCCTCGACCGAAGGACGCAATGTGATCAGCCCGTTACGGCGGAAATTATTGTCGATGCCGTCGAGCATGAAATTGTTCGACTGTTCGCGATTGCCGTTTGAAAACAACTCAGTTCCCGGACGCATGTCATCCGGGCGCGTGCCGCTTCCGATCGTGCCGGAAGCAGAGTACCCAACCCCAGTTACACCGGGTCCCAAGATCGCGAGTTGCGCGAAATTTCGGCCGTTGAGTGGCAGATCGCTAACAGCTTTGGTTTCGATTACCTGTCCGACTGACGAGGTATCAGATTCCAGCAGGGGCGCCGAGGCTTCTACCTGAACTGATTCGCTGACGACACCCGGAGAAAGAGTGAAGTCAACTCGGGCCACTTGGCTGAGTTCAAGCCGAAGATCATCGCGGGTAACCTGCTTGAAGCCTGGCTTTTGCACAGACACGTTATAAACGCCGGAAGCGATCGACGGAAAGTAATACAGACCGTCATCCCCGGTTGTGGCTACACGCTTTACACCCGTATCCATGCTGGTGATCGTCACAGTAGCGCCGGAAACGACTGCGCCGCTGGAATCCGTAACAGTCCCGTTAACAGCGGCAAAGGTCTGCGGGAACGCTTGTCGCGCGGCGACAAGAAGGAGGCAGAGGAAAAGCTGACGTTGTCTCATAACACGACCTCAACATGTTGTTGACTGGGAAGTATATGTTAGGGGAAGGGAATAGAGCAAGGCTTAGTTCGTCTAGTGTTTCGTCTATTTCGAATCGATTTCGATATCTGTTGGATCGTAGTTTCTGCACTTCGCTACCACCAGCGTGACGTCATCATGCTGTTCTACGCGGCTAAAGGCCTGGAGTTCAGAGAGCATCTCGGTCACCATTCTGTCTGGCGATAACTTCCGATGGCGTAACAAGGATTTCGTGAGGCCATGTTCCCCGAACTCTTCGCCTGCCTCATTGAACGACTCCGTGCAGCCATCTGTGTATAGCGCGAGTACGTCGCCTGGATAGAGCTGGCATTCGTCGATCGAACAGTCCCACTCGTCAAACAGTCCCAGGACGGTGCAAGTGGACTCCAGTCGTTCAACAGATCCATTGCTGCGCAGCACAAGGCCAGCGAGATGGCCGCAATTCACGTAGCGCAGTCGCTGCAGGCGATCATCGTATTCGGCAAAGAACAGCGTGGCGTAGGCGGCGTCGATACTGTTTTGGTGGAAGAGTTTGTTCACAGATTCAAGGAACTGTTTCGGCTGATCGAGAGCAATCGCGCATTGGCCGCGGAGGTTCGCTTGCAAATTCGCCATCAGTAACGCCGCGGCGATTCCTTTGCCGGAAATGTCGCCGACAACTAATCCAAGGCGGTCGCGGCCGAGATTCAGAAAATCGTAGTAATCGCCGCCCACCTGACGCGCTTGAACGCAGACACCTGCATACTCGAGTGTGCGAACTGGAGGGAATGTCTGCGGAAAGAGTCTGGCTTGCACTTGCCTCGCGATGTCTAACTCTTGCGCCGCTCGCCTGTCGGCTTCCAATTTCGCGAGGTTGGCGCGTCGCTGCGATTCGATCGCTTTATTCACTTCGTCGAAGCTGACAAGCGCGAACGAATTTCGATCGATGTCCTCAAATCGGGTGAACACCTCGCCCCAGAGAGGCGCCTGATCGCCGTGCGGAACGGACATATCGTTCCAGTGTTGTGGCGATACCGAGCGCTCGTATTTGATGCGCCTGAGCCGCGGAGTATAGCGGAAGTGCACGCCGCGCTCGCTCCATTCACGATACTTGGCCGGCACATCCTCCGTGACGAAGACCACTCGGGTAGCTCGACCGATCATTTTGTATTCTTCCGAATCCGGCTTGGGCTGGCGGAGCGTGAGCACCGCAGTTCCGTCGGGCGGAGCGACAGCGACCCAACGCTCGCCGGTGTGGAGACGCGCATCGAAGGCTAGTTGAAATCCCAGTTTATCGAGGTAGAATCGCAGGCTCGCGTTCCTGATCGCGGACAAAGATGTCAACAGAGTGGAAGCGGAGATAATCGTGTGATCGATCGCGTGCAAGAACTAATGGATTGGTCCCACTTTGCGGGCGAGAGCCGCTCATCGCAATATTATGGCGCACCGCCCCGTGCTTATCGGATGAAATGAGGTCTCGCGAGACAATCCTTAATATGTCTAAGGCGCGAGGGAAATGTTCGCTCCCAGCGGTTCTATTGACCAGCCTGTTCTGCGTAGTTCATTGTGCCGCTGCGGTTGCTTTCAGGGCAGACTTTGAAACCGGCGATCTCAGCCAATGGAGCGCCACGGGTACGCGCAGTCAGAATGCGACGCCGAGAAACGTTCAAGTTGTCACCGATATCGTTCAGCAAGGGAAGTACGCCGGCAAGTTCACGATTCACGAAGATGATGTTTTCAACGCGCAGCAGTTGCGGGTGCAGGTTGGCGGACCGAGGGTGACGGTTGAAGAAGGCTCCGATACTTACATGTCCTTCTGGATGTACATGGCCGAGCCGCCGAAGGATCGCGACAATTTCTTCTACTGGGAAGGAAATCCGCCGCCGCGCTACAACAATGTCATGACCTGGTGGGTCGAGCCGAAAGACGCGGGCGGCACGGTAATTCGCTACGGAACAGGCAATCTCGGCCGCAACGGCACGGAGTGGGAGGCGGACTTCACCACCGGGAAATGGCATCAATTGTCGATGCACATTCATTGGTCCGAAGATAAGGACGAGGGCGCCACGCGGCTCTGGTTTGACGGTGTTCTGGTTCTCGACAGGAAGTTGAAGACCAAAGGGCCCGAAGCAGTTTATTTTTGCCAGCCAGGGATTCATCGCAGCCCGCACCGTCCTTCAGTGGACACAATCTACTTCGACAACTTCATCGTGGCCGACACCCTGGAGGAGGTCCTGGTTGGCAATCCGGCGCGTCAAGCAACCTGAGCGCCCATAGTTGAGTGATTCGGGGTGTGATTAGGTTGACATCAGATTGCCGCGTCTGGTTAAATGAAGACTACACGAAAATACTCCTCAGTAGCTCAACGGTAGAGCATTCGGCTGTTAACCGAAGGGTTGTAGGTTCGAATCCTACCTGAGGAGCCAATCTTTCAATGACTTACGAAATCCCGTCATCAGTTCAAAACCTCGACTTTAGCGATTTCTTTAGCAGGCCCATCTGGAAAACCGGTCATCTTTGCCTCAGCTCTGGCTTTTTCATCAGCGAATCGACGGCCCGGCGCTTCGCCTCCATGCGGATGTGGGAGTAGTGCTTGAGCATCTGTTTCGAGACGTGCCGCCAAGATCCCGGATCGTCTCATCCGAGGCTTCGCCGCTCTCGGCCAAGTCGGTAATGAACGTGTGCCGGTTGTCGTGCCAGCGGCCCGTCACCCGCGCTGCTTTCTTCACGCGCCCCAAACGGTCTTGAAGCTGGTCGCCGGGCGTGTCGGGTCGGTCGGCTGCGGCTTCCCGCCGGGAACACGTACCATTCCGGCCGCGTCTCGCCAAACTTCTTCAGGTACCACTTGGAATGGGCCACGAGCGCCGCCAGCACGTCCGCGTTCAAGCGGAATCGTCCTACCCTCCCCTGCCTCGGTCTTGGCCTCGGCCGACGGTCACGACGGCCCTGTGAAGGTCAACCCTGCCCCACTGTCAGGCCGCGGATTCCGCGTCCCGCATCCCCACGTGAGCGCCAGCATGAGCGCGGGATCGAGCTGCGCCAGCGACCGGCGTGCTTTGGCTGCCTCTAGCAATTTGACCTTCTCCGCTTCGCTGAAGGCTTTCGAGATCCGGGTACGGATTTTCAATTTGAGCTTACCTTCGCGCTTCAGCTTTGCCCGCAGCGCATCGCCTTGTTCACCCAACATGCGAAGTAGAATGCCGATTTCTTCGTTGATCGTTTTTGGCGCGGCGCGTTCTTTCAACCGTTGGGACTGGTAGTCGGTGACAGTCGCGGCGCTCCAGTTCGCCCGTCATCATCTTGCCCAACAGGCGAACCGGATGCTTCACGGCATACTCTGCATAGGTGACGCTGCGCTCGTTGCGCAAGCGGTAGCCTTCCAGGAACTCGCTGGCAACTTCGTCAAGCGGGCGGATGCGCTCATCGCGTGTATCCTCGATGCCGTTGTAGGTTTTCTCCAATTCCTGCCTGCGGGCCTTCTCAGCAGCTTGAGCGACTGTTTTACGTGTCGACCTCGACGACTCCCGAATTCGGCGACCGGCACCAAATCGAAACGAGTACCACCAGATTTCGGACGTTTTGGTTGCGCCCGTTTTCAGATAACGAGGTATTTCGGCTTGTAGACAGACATTACGAAACCTCCTGCGGTTGTTGTGACTGATCCTTAACACGCGCACGCTGCAGGCGCTTGATTTCGCGCCACTTGTTGCCATTCACGCGGCATTTTGGACACCACAGATGGCCACCCGGCGCGGCGCGGCGGCCTGACAAAAAGCCACGTTGGCACCCGCT
>CAWHYW010000004.1:0-110634 GCA_963833675.1 Bryobacteraceae bacterium
GATGTTGAGTGTCGTGCCTGTGATAAGCAGCATCAACAACACACCGCAGAGCACCGCGGGAGTCGTCAAAATAATCGCGAGCGCGAGGCGCAGCGACTGGAAGTTGGCTGCGAGGAGCAGAAAAATGACGACCACAGCCAACAGCAGTCCGGTCTGAAGTCCGTTAACGGTCTGCTGAAGCGCCGGCGCCTGGCCGCGTAAGAAACCTTCACGCCACGCGGCGAAGCCCCCGCTCGGGAGATGGCCTCCTGGATCTTCGGCACGGCTTTACCGAGGGTAATCCCATGCAGGTTGGCAGTAAGGCTGAGGACTCTCTGGCCGTTGTAGCGCTCCATGAACCAGGCACGGAGCCCTCTTTGATATCTGCTAGCTCGCCTAATAGCGGTCGTGAGGCGCCGTCCGGGGCTACCGGAAGTTGCCTCATTTCATCACTGGACTGTATGCGATTCTGTGGGATCTCGACCTGAATCTGAAACGCGTTCCCTGAATTAGGATCTCGCCAGTAATTCGGGTCTGTGAAACGCGATGACGACGTGGCGGCGATGAGAGAGCGAGCTACATCTTGCATCGTCAAGCCATACTGCCCGGCGCGATCCCGGTCGATGTTGATCTGAAGCGTTGGGTAATCCTGCGGCTAGGAAAACTGCAAGTCACGAAGGAACGCGAGTTTCGCAGGCTGCGCCTCGACTTTTCCGGCGTGCGCTCGATCGTCCGCCAGGCTGAAACCCTGAATTGCCACCTCGACAGGTGTCGGCGAGCCCGTGCTCATCACCTGATTGACTACGTCGCCGGCTTCGAAGGAAACGGCAACCTGGGGCAGTTCTTTATGCAGCGCATGGCGGAGCCGCTCGCGCAATTCCGCAATACCGTGACGAGCTTCCGGTTTTAGAGCCACAGTGAGTACTGCTTCGTGAGGGCCGCTCGTCCACAGGAAGATCGTGTTGATTGGATAACTTGCCGGCTGCACGCCGATGAACGCGGTCGTGATTGACACATTTTCAGAGCCGATCTCACGACGAATTACATCGAGCGCTTTGAGCGAAACAAGCTCCGTGCGCTCGATCCTGGTTCCCGTTGGAGCTCGCAATCGAAGCTGAAACTGAGGCGGATCTGTCTGAGGAAACAATTCCGTCCCAATCCGAGGAATCAGCAAAGCAACCAGAACGACCGTACCCGTGACGTAGACGGCGACCAGCGGGATTCGAAGCTTGAGCGCCGCGTCGAGGTAGCGAGCGTATGCGGAGCGGACGTTTCGTAACAGCCCACGATTCTCATCCTCCGCGTGACCAGTACGCATGAGCCAGGCTGCAAGCACCGGCACCAGGCTGGTAGAAAGCACGTACGAAGAGATCATTGCGAATCCCACTGCCATCGATAGCGGCACGAAAAGTTGGCGGCTGATCCCTTCCATGAAGAACGCCGGTACGAACACCGCCAGAATGCAAAACATGGCAAGCAAGCGGGGGAGCGCAGTTCGTTTCGCGGCTTCAAGCACGGCCAGACCTCGCGGCAGCCCTCGGGCCATCTGCGTGTGAATATTCTCAACTTCCACCGTGGCCTCATCGACGAGGATGCCGACAGCCAAGGCGAGCCCACCGAGTGTCATGATGTTGATCGTCTGGCCTGCCGCCCACAGGAATACGACGGCCGAAAAAAGCGCGAGCGGAATCGTCGTGATGACGATGAACGCGCTTCGCCAATCACGGAGAAAGAGCAGAACCATCAGACCGGTTAGAAAGCGCGCCAAGCGCGGCCTCAAATGCTAATCCGTTGATGGCGTTCGTAACGTATCCGGTTTGATCGAACTCGAGCCGGACATCAACTCCTTCAGGAACTACCTCACGAAAGCTGGGAAGAGCAGCCTTGACGGAGTTCAGCACGGCCAGCGTGCTCGCATCGGCCCGCTTTGTGACCGGGATGTACACGGTCCGTTTGCCATTGACGTGAGCGTACGCCGTTAGAATATCCGTGCCGTTTTCGACGACGGCTATATCGCGGATGTAGACAGTAGGGCCTTGGCCAACTCGGACCGGAGCGTTCGCCAGGTCCGCTAGATTGCCTCCTATAACGGAGTTCGTAACAGCAAAACGGTTGAGATCACCCGTACGCACGTTTCCGGAAGGCACCACGGTTGTTGCCTTGTTTACGGCTGTGATGGCCTGTTCCGGAGAGATGCCGTATTCTCTCAGCTTGTCCGGATCCAACCGCACGACAATTGTGCGCTGGTTGCCGCCGAACGGCGGAGGAGCGGACACACCGGGCAGTGTTGCAAACAGCGGCCGAACCCGGTTCAGCGCTACGTCTTGGAGTTCGCCGGCGCTCAAGGTGGGACTGCTAAATACCAGCTGGCCTACCGGAACACTGCCTGCATCAAAGCGAGTAATGAAGGGAGGCACGGCGCCGGGCGGCATGAAAGCGCGAGAACGATTCACGTACCCGACCGTTTGCGCCATGGCCTGATTCATGTCGGTACCCGGATAGAAGACAAGCTTCATCAGCGCCGCGCCCTGAATGCTCTTGGACTGAACGCTCTGAATACCGGTGATGTAGAGGAAGTGGTACTCGTAGTAGTACGTCAGGAACCCTTCCATCTGGGCAGGATCCATTCCGCCGTACGGCTGTGCGACGTAAATCGCAGGTTCGCCCCCTTGCGGGAAAATGTCCACCGGCATGCGCCTGATGGCAAGACCGGCGGCAAGTGCAACTGCGACCATGACAATCAGTAGACTGATCGGGCGTGTCAGAGCCGCGAGAACGAGTTTCATGCCAAGTACTCCTAGTGGCTGGCCTGCGTGACCCAGGGCGTTATATCGCCTTGAGCCGCGAACACGGCCAGCCCGGCGCGCCAGATTGCGAGGCGCGCCAGATTGTCATCGATTTCCGCCTGAGCCAGGCGCCTCTGCGTTTCGGCTACTTCGAGCGCCGTCCCCAATCCCGACTGATATCGCGCGCTCGCCTGCTCGACTGCCGCTCGAGCGGCGGCAGTAGCTAAAGGCGTTGTTTGCGACAACTGAACAGCGCCATCGTAAGCAGCGAGCGCCTGCGCCCGGCGCGATCCGAGATCGATCAATACCTGCTCATACCTTCCGCGCTCGGCATCCAGTCGCGCAGTCTCCGCAGTTTTGCGAGCACGGATGCCGGCGAAGTCGAATACCGGGAATGTGACAGTAAAGCCGGCTGCCCAATTCTGAACGTTTGGAGCAAGGCCGTTGGCGCCGCCGAGTAGGTTCCCATCGGGATGCGCCCCGGTTCCTCTCGAGTAAGCCGTGCCCTGGAGAGTAAAACGCGGGAAATACGTTCGGTCGAGCGCGCGCAATCTAGCCTGGGACTCGTTAACTGCTTCATTCGCTTCCCGAGTTGCAGGGTTCGCTCTCACATCTCCCGTGCTAGTGGGCTGTTCGGGCGCAGCTAAAAGCCTTCCTGCCGAAATGCTCAGCGATTGCGGATCGCTGCCGAGAAGAGCGGCGAGCGCCACCTTGGCTTCGGCTACGGCTTGACGAGCCCGGATAAGTTGCGCTTGCGCGGCGGCCTGTTCCGCTTGCGCTAGTGACGACTCGGCGCCGGGACGGAGTTCTGCCCGGACCAGCGCATCGGTGATCCGCTGCAGTTCGCGTGAGCGTTCGACCGCGGCCTGCGCAGCAATAACGGTCTGCTCTGCCGCGACCAGAGTCAGCACACTGTCCGCAGCGAGTGTCGCCACATCCAACCGTGTCCGCAGGACGGCGGCCTGAGCTCGCGCACGTCCCGCTTCCGCGACTGCTACATTAGCGCGTCGAAGGCCAAAGTCGAAGGGCTCCCACGTCACTAAAGCCCCGACAGTGCTGCCCCAAGCGCTCGCAACGCTGTTTGTTCCCAGAACTGGGCCCGTGACGGGGGCTAGAATCTGGGCCGGCAACAGCAGCCCGAACACGTTGTTTCTCGTAGCGCGATTCGCGCCCGCGACAGCGTTCAATTGAGGAAGGTACGCCGTTCGCGCCAGTTCGATTCCTGCGGCCGCGGTCCGCACATCGGCTTCGGAAACACGCACTGCCGGATATCGCTGGAGGGCTCCAGCGACGGCCTGCTCTATGGTGAGGGGAGCTGCTGATGGCGGCGCTTGCGCCGGGAGGAACGAGGCGGTCATCAGGCCGAAAATCGCCATTGCCTTCTTACCGCCGGGCGTTGTCTTAGATGTGCTCACCATATCGTTCGCAAGGGCAATAAACCTCTACTTGTCCTCGATCAATTCGCCGTACAGCTCTCGAATTTTTCCAAGAGATGCCTTCAGAACGCGCTTGCCGAGCGGCGTGGCTTGATATACCCGGCGAGATGTCTTGCCTTGCCTCTCGACATGAGAACGCAAATAACCCTTACGTTCGAGACCATGCAAAATGGGGTACAGAGTTCCCGTGCTCATCTTGTATCCGTGCTCCGCCAGCTCTTCGACCATCCAAAAGCCAAAGATCGGCTGCTTTGCGGCGTGGTGCAGGATGTGCAGCCGAATCAGCCCGGAGTACAGATCCCTGTCGTCTATCACAGTGATGGGCTCAGAATAGAAACTCGACAGCGAAACTCATAAGCCAGAGTTTATCATGAAGACGAAATTTCGACGCGACCGCCCTTGAACATACAGCAGCCGATGTAGTGATCGTTCTTACTTATTGACAATCTGCATCTTTCCCCGGAAAATATGCGGGTTTGCACGCGCGCTCACTCTTTTTCTTTAATGCGCCGCTTTGCGTCAGGAGGAAACAGTGAACACACGATGGATCCTATTTCTATATTTCCTGGTTACCGGCAACATCGTCGCCGCCCCGATTGACATCACCACCGGAATCGTCACCGGAGCAGCTGTATATCTACTTCGTCAGGATTACAAAGACGGCGCCGAAATCACTACATTGCCGGTGTGGACGTTCCTTGAAAACAAGACTTATGGAGCACAACTCGTGACTCCAGGTTCCAGCGAGAAGAATGAATCTTTCGCCGCCGTGGAGGGCAACAGGCAGCTAGGATTCGCCTCATCCGTATCGACAGGGGCTGCGGCGTTGGAGGTTGGGGTCGAAAACAACGTGAGGAGCAGGGGCTCGCATATTTCGTTCGCGCGCTATTACACGATATTAAAGAACAACACCGACCAGGAGATCAACCTGGATTTTCATTTCGTCGTCGAGCCCGGTGAACTGACGACAACCGGCATAAGGGATGGAGATACTGCGCACCTTCGAGCCGGCGGATTCATTGATTACAGCCTGCTGAGTCCATCGGGACCGTTCGGCGGTACGTACGATGAAACGAAGGGGCGGCTATATGACTATTACGCGGATATTGGTTTCGATGACCGCATCACCGGCTCAAAGCTGACCGCATCGTTCTTCCGTAACGAGGAAAGTTTGTTGAGTCTCAGCACCGAGAGACTCGCGGCCAAGGTTTCGCTCCCCACTATCCCCGGACGCGGTGAACTGACCGTCTACTACGACATGTTCGCTCACATGAACGTACTGGACTTCGAGGTAGGAGGCCTCGTCAAACTTGGCGATCCCACGGATCTGGTTGGAGGCGCCGGCGGCCGCTTCGTTGAACGCACAGTCACTGCGATTCCCGAGCCCGCGATGTCAGTTCTTACCGTGGTCGCTCTACTCGGGATGGCGATGCTCAGGCTTCATAAGGACTCGCGGGTCAACCTGCCTCGCGCGCCGCGCTCCGGAGATCCTGCATAAGGATTTGCATATCCTCAATAGTGGTCCGGTAATTCAGGACGCAGCCCCGCAGCGCGAATTTGCCATGTACCCGCGCATTGGACAAATAGCTGCTTCCACCCCGTTGGAGATTTATCAAGATACGTTCATTGAGCGCGTCGAGGTCGCCGGTGTAACCCGGCGGATGATAACGGAAGCAGAAAATCGAAAGCCCCACAGGCGCAAGCAACTCAAAGTCCTGCGAATTTTTCACGAGGCTGCCAAAGTGCCGGGCGCATTCCATGTTGTTCTCGATAGCTGCCGCGAGATTGCGCGCGCCCCACAGCTTGATCTGTAGCCATACGGTCAAGGCTCGAAACGGTCGGGACAACTCCGGACTGAAGTTCCAAAATGCGAATGCCTCGTCGCGCAACAAACCTACAGGACGTGTGTATTCGGCATGGCTCCCAAACGTATCGATCGCCATCTGCGGATTGCGGTACAGAACGCAGCCACAGCCCACAGACGTGTATAGCCATTTATGAGGATCGAGCGAGATCGAGTCCGCGCGTTGAATGCCGTTGAAGAGATGTTTGGCCGAAGGCGCCAGCGCTGAGAAGGCTCCATAAGCTCCATCGACGTGCAGCCACACACGCTGACGCTCGGCCACGTCCGCGATCTCGTCCAGCGGATCGACTACGCCGGTATTCACGGTTCCAGCGCTTGCGACGATGCACATCGGGTCGCGACCGCCTCGTCGATCGGCAGCTATCCGGCGATCCAGTTCCTCGACACTCATACTAAGTGACGAGTCAGTGGGAATCGTCTGGACATTCTCAGTCCCGATCCCGAGCAAGCGGGCGGCCTTCTCGATCGAAAAGTGCGCTTCCTCGGAAATGTAGACCCGCAGCGGCCGGCTTCGCCCGACCCCTTTGCGTCCTATCTCCGGATCAGCTGCTGTACGAGCGACGGCCAACGCCGAAAGGTTAGCAATCGATCCACCGCTGACGAGCACGCCTGTGGCAGCATGGTCATACCCAATCATTGCCTTCAGCCAATCAATGACCACATGCTCGATTTCCGCAGCTGCAGGCGCTGAGCGCCAGGAAGTCACGTTGGCGTTCAAGCCTGATGCAAGGAGATCGCCCATGATCCCTTCGGGGCTCCCCGGTGAGGCAACATAACCGAAGAATCGCGGGTGCCCATTGTGCCGGCTGAGAGGATACACAACATCTCGCACGGTCGCGAGCGCCTCGGTCACGGTCGCGGGTTCAACAGGCAGCGGCTCAGACAGCAGATCGCGCACAGTCGCGGCCGACGTGATCGGCATTACTGGTAAGTTCAGCAACTCGCCGTAATACTGCACAACCACTTCCAGCGCCTGCATGATCATCTCGGACAGTTCGGGCGTCGCCGCCTGCGCATCGGACATAGGACGATGCTATCGCTCGCGCACGACTTGACCGCCGTTCCGGCACTCCGTCTCTTCGAAAAGTGAGTTCATTTGGCGGAATAGCATGGATATCAGCGCTTACGCAGGTATGACGACTGCATTCGCACGCCGTAAGACCGCAACCCTCATACTCCCAACTATCCTGTTGATCGCCACAGCGCAACTCGTCCCAGCCAATACGCTACAACTGCAAGCCTCTGCGTCGCCTTCAACGTCTGTTGGCGGAACCATCACGCTGAAGGCAGCGGTCCAAGGAGAAGGGTCCGATTCGCTCTGGTATCGCTTCCGCCTTCGGGCGCCTGATGCCACTTCTTTCCGAACCGTTCGCGACTTCAGTCCGGACAACACCTTCGAATGGGTACCATCTCTCATGGATGGAACCTACGCGGTTGAAGTCACCGCGAAAGACCACGAGAGCGGAGAGACAACCAGCGTGGTCTCGCAATATCTCGTCACGCCTCGCGCGGTGGATATGCCAGTAATTACTCCGACCGCCAATGAACTCGTTTTCCTGTACAGTGCGCCACCATGCGCGCACGGCGGCATGATTCGTGTCGATTTTCAGGACGCGGATGGTTACGGCCAGTCAACCCCGGAACTCGCATGCTCGAGTGAACGGAGCGTCAATGTCTACCTCGCTGGTCTGCGTGCCGAAACCACTTACAGAGTCCGGCAAGTCGTTGGAGGAGTACAGGGCTCGTCTATGGAAGGTCCCGAACTCACGCTCACAACCGGTAGCTTGCGTTGGCAACCCAAAGAAACTCGAACGCTCCAAAACCGCGCCTCGACGACTAACCAAGGGATTCTTTTGCAGAGCAAAGTATTCGAATACAGCACTGCAACGAATCTGGTAGGCGCCCCCGTTTGGTATTGTCCAAAAGACATTCGGTATCTCACCCGACCCGTCAACGGCGGCTACTTTCTTGCCATTATCGAAAAGACCGGAGGCGAGGAATACGAACAGAAACTCCGCCAAATCGATTTGGCATGCAATACCGTGCTCGAAACCAATGCTGCGATTGTGAACGAGCAACTCAAGGCTCTAGGTAAGCGGACCATCACGAGTTTCCACCACGAAGCCCTGAGCATGCCAGATGGCAAAATTATGGCGCTCGCCGCCACCGAACAGGTCTTCACCGACGTTCAGGGACCAGACGAAGTCGACATCATCGGAGACATGATTCTAGTTCTGAACAAGGACCTGCAGGTGGAGTGGGTCTGGGACGCTTTCGATCACCTTGACGTTCGGCGGGCAGCGATCCTCGGCGAGACATGCACGCCCGGAGGTGGCGGCTGTCCTGAGTTCCACCTTCGCTCAACGGCTAATGACTGGCTCCACGGGAACTCGCTTCAACTGACTCCCGACGGCAATATTCTTTATTCGGCGCGGCATCAGGACTGGGTCATCAAAATTGACTACGCGAATGGGACAGGATCGGGCGGGGTTTTATGGAAGCTCGGACAAGATGGCGATTTTCAGATGATCTCGGATGACCCGTGGCCGTGGTTTTCGCACCAGCACGATGCCAATTACGAAACTGGGGCCGCGCACGATCGTATCGTGGTTTTCGACAACGGAAATACACGCAGGGCCGAAGACGAAACTGCACACAGCCGTGGGCAGGTACTCCGAATTGATGAGCAATCCCGAACCGTGCGTCTCGACCTCAACGCTGACCTGGGCGAATTTGCTCGCGCCCTGGGATCGGCTCAGCGACTCGGAGACGGCAACTATCATTTCAACCTTGGCTGGACCGCTGAGGGTCTTAGCCGCGCGCTCGAATTCGACTCGACCGCCAATCGGATCACCGCTATCGAGACGGGAACTCAGCAATATCGATCCTTCAGAATGAAGAGTCTCTATGAACAGTAGCGGTCTATCCTGAGAAAGCGGCTCGTGACACTAATTGCGGAAGGGTACGACGTTATTGGCTGCCAAGACAAATGCAATGCGCCTGTTGGACCAGTTGGGCGTGAAGTATGAAACACATGAATATGAGGTGGATCCGAACGATCTGACAGCAGAAACCGTGGCGGCCAAGGTCGGCCTGCCAGCTGAGCAGGTATTCAAGACGCTTGCCGTCCACGGCGACCGCAATGGAATCTGTCTGGCGGTAATACCCGGGAACGCCGAGCTTGACTTCAAAGCGCTCGCACAACTTACTGGAGACCGGAAGATCGATATGGTTCCTCTTAAGGATGTGCAGTCGGTTACAGGGTACATCCGAGGAGGGGTAACGGCACTGGCTTGTAAGAAGGATTACCCCGTCTACATCGATGAAACGGCAGAGCTCTGGGACGTGATCTCGATTTCCGCAGGACAGCGAGGCATTCAGATATTCATCTCTCCGGCTGATTACATGCGAGCGGTGAACGCCACGGGAGGCGATATTGCAAAGCAGAAATAACGGGACTACCCGCGAGCACCACACCCAGTGCCGGAAGATAGTTGCAGAGAACCGCCCAAAGTGGCCATCCGCCGGGCATCGTCGCCATGTTATCCGACGTCCAAAGCGCGAGGAATCCGCACCAACTGCATGCAACTAAGGAGAACAGTTGTTGCCTGTTTTCCGCAACCAGCAGCAACGGAAGTTGATCGTAGAACATCCGTTGGGGCATGAACGCCATCAACAGGAGCAACCACGCTTGTCGGGTTCTCCAGCGCACCAGCGCGAGCAGGACCAGCGGACCCAGAGGCAGTACCGCGATTGGCGGTTTGATCCCTTGATACCCGGAAAGGCTTCTCAGCCACACAACAGGCCAAGTCGGGTAAATGGCGAGGCTGATCAGGAGGATGATGGCGGCTGCAACCGCGCCGGGCTTACTGAACTTTGTCGCGAGAAATATAGGGATGGCGATATTTGGTTTCACCAACAAGAGCGCCGAGAGTGCCGGAAGGAACCACAAGGCGCAAAACAATGGGGCCCATTGAACGAACAGAAGAGAGTATAGAAAAGGCCACGAAAAGAGCATGCCCATTCGCCAGGACTGGCCTGCGTGGGCGAATCCCCAAACGAGTATGGCGACGGAGACAGCCATAAAAACCGCAGCGGCAAGACTGTCGGAAAGCCAGACGAAAGGCAATCCGATAAAATCGGCAGGAAGCGGATAGGGAATTGCGTTTGGTCCCGGGGTATACGCGTAAGGGTCGCGCCCGGCCAACAGCGCACGGGCTGCTCGCAGCCGCCAACTGAAATCCGCGGCGCCGATGTGAAAAACGCTGACCAGGAAGAAACAAAGAACCCCGCTGATCAGTCCCGCCAGGGCCGGCTGCAAAATACGCCGCATGGAGGTCATGTAAGACCGTATCGGCATTCCAATAGAAGAAAGTTAGTTGCCCGACGGAGCGCCGTCGCGTATCTCTCGATGCAACGGCAACTTAGCGCCCTCCTCTCTACTGACAGGAAGACGCATTCCCGTGTACTCTATAATGAAGAGACCACCCTATCAGTTGGTTCTGCTAGCGGTTCCAGCGTTGGTCCTCTTTAGGTTAATTAACTAGTTCGAAAAAGATGTTCGAGAATTTATCTGACAAGCTGCAGCGCGTTTTCAAGAACTTGCGCGGCGAAGGCAAACTGACGACCGAGAACATGGAAATCGCCCTGCGCGAAATCCGTGTCGCTCTGCTCGAGGCCGACGTGCATTTCCGCGTCGTAAAGCAGCTTATCGAGAACATAAAGCAGAAGGCGATGGGGCAGGAAGTTCTCACTGCGCTTTCGCCCGGCCAGCAGGTCGTTAAGATCGTCCACGACGAACTGGTTCACATCCTCGGCACTCATCAATCGAAACTCCGGTTTGCGAATGAGCCGCCCACAGTCATTATGGTTGTCGGCCTACAAGGCTCGGGAAAGACTACCAGCACCGGTAAGCTTGCGCGTTTCCTCTCCAAGAACGGGCATTCTCCTGTGATGGTTTCGGTGGACGTGTACCGGCCTGCAGCGCGAAAGCAGCTATCGGTGATTGCTCGCGATTTGAAGCTGCCGATTTACGAGGGTACTCCCGAGCAGGCATCAAACCCGGTCGAACTTGCCCGGGGCGGCCGCAAAGAAGCGATGCAGACGGGTCGCGACACGCTGCTGGTGGACACTGCGGGACGCTTGCATATCGATGAACAGCTGATGACCGAGTTGAAGCAATTGAAGGAACTGCTCAACCCGACCGAGGTCTTGTTTGTCGCGGATGCCATGACGGGACAGGATGCAGTACGTTCCGCCGAAGAATTTCATAAACAGCTTGGAATCACGGGCGTAATATTGACGAAGATGGACGGCGACGCTCGCGGCGGCGCTGCGCTCTCGATTCGTACCGTAACAGATCAGCCACTGAAGTTTGTCGGTGTCGGCGAGAAGTTCGATGCGCTCGAACCCTTCCACCCTGATCGCGTTGCGAATCGGATTCTCGGCATGGGCGACGTGCTTTCGCTCATTGAGAAAGTCGAGCAGAATATCGACCAGAAAAAAGCCGAGGAGATGCAGCGGAAGCTCATCGAGAACGAGTTCAGCCTCGAGGACTTCCGGGATCAGCTTCGACAACTCCGGAAACTGGGGCCACTTGAATCGCTACTCGGCATGATGCCGCAGACGGGTCCTTTCAAAGAGCTCAAGAATGTAAAAGTCGATGAGAAAGAGATCACACGTGTGGTCGCGATCATCGATTCGATGACCCGGCAGGAGCGTCACAACCACATGATCATTAACGGAGCCCGCCGGCGTCGCATTGCCCGGGGAAGTGGAACCTCCGTTCAGGAAGTTAACCAGTTGCTCAAACAATATGCCCAGGCGCGAAAGATGATGAAGACCCTTTCGGGCGGTCTGCTCGGAGGCAAGAAGCTTCCGAATATGGGCAATTTGAAGCTACCGAACCTGTTCGGCAGCTGAACCAAACCTAACAAATGACTCAGGAGCTTATTTAATGTTGATGATCCGTCTGGCGCGCTTCGGCGCGAAGAAGAAGCCGACGTATCGCCTCGTCGTGATCGATAAAGAACGCGCGCGCAATAGTCGTGCGCTCGAAGTTGTCGGGCATTACAATCCGGTGGCACAGCCGAAACAGCTTCATATCAAGCACGAGCGCGTTGCCCATTGGTTGAAGAGCGGAGCGCAGCCGTCTGACACCGTAAAGCGTCTGCTCGACGAGAATAAGGCCGGGGCGTCCGAACAGCCGGCGGCATAGCAAGATGTCCGGTGAGGAGCGAAAACTAGCCGCTCAGCCTCAGAGAACCCAAAGAATCGAAAGGAGACTCCATCCATGGCGGGGATGAAAGAGTTGATTGAAGATATCGCCAAGGCTCTCGTCGATGAACCGGATCAGGTTACGGTGCGAGAAACAGCGGGGGAACAGGTTACCGTATTAGAGCTGCGGGTTGCGCCGGGCGACCTGGGGAAAGTGATCGGGAAACAGGGGCGGACCGCGCGTTCCATCCGGACGCTGTTGGGCGCGGCCGGGATGAAGCTGAATCGCCGGTTCAATCTCGAGATTTTGGAGTGAAACGTTTCATTCAGGCGTGGCGCTGGCGAAATGTGGGTAGCTTTGGCGGTTTTGCGGCGAGCCCGAGGGATTAAGGGCGAATTGATCGCCGAGAACCTGGGGAGCGAACCGGATCGGTTCTCGGCTGGCTTAACAGTGACTCTGACGGTAACTCCTGAGAGCAACCAAGGGCGACCGGCCGAGTTGGAACGGTCCTGGATACACCAAGGCTCACTGGTTCTGAAATTCAGGGGCGTAGATACGCGATCTGAAGCCGAGACTCTGCAAGGGATGTTCGTCTGCATTCCCGAAGCGCAGCGTCCGCCGTTGCCGGAAGGCCAGGTTTATCTTGATGACTTGATTGGTTGTGAAGTTTTCACGACCAATGGCACGAGACGCGTTGGATGTGTCACCGGGTGGCAGGATTTGGGCGGCCCGGTATTGTTGGAAGTAGGTCCGGATCTATTGATACCGTACGTACCCGCAATCTGCCGGGAGGTGGATCTCGCCGAACGCAGAATCGGCGTCGAGATGCCTGAAGGGCTGGAAGACCTGAATCGGAAATGATCTTCCATGTGTTGACGATTTTCCCGGATTTTTTCGAGGGGCCGTTCGCGCATGGTGTCGTGGCGAAGGCCCGGGAATCCGGGGTGGTGGAAATTCGGGTCCACAATCTGAGAGACTGGACGTCAGACCGTCACAAAACGGTGGATGACCGCCCGTTCGGTGGCGGAGAAGGGATGTTGCTGAAGGCGGAACCGATTTTCCGGGCGGTTGAATCCATCTGGCCAGTGCGGCAGCCCGAGCAGAAAATTGTGATGCTTTCGGCGCAGGGACGCCTGTTCGATCAGTGTGTCGCCCGAGAGCTCAGCCGGGAGAAGGAATTGCTCCTGATCTGCGGCCGATATGAAGGTATCGATGAGCGCGTTGCAACGCATCTGGCGGACGACGAACTCTCGATAGGAAATTATGTCCTGAGCGGAGGCGAGTTGGCCGCTGCAGTCGTTGTCGATGCAGTGGCCCGGCTTCAGCCCGGTGTTCTGGGAAATGAGGACTCCGCCGTTTGGGAATCGTTTAGTGAAGGACGCGGTCCGGAAACGCTCGATTGCCCGCAGTGGACAAGACCTGCGGTGTTTCGAGGCGTTCCGGTCCCCGAGGTGCTCCTGAGCGGGCACCACGAAGAGATTAGAAAATGGCGCACGAAGGCGGCGCGGGAGAAAACGGCACGAATGCGACCGGATCTGCTGCAGCGGGAATCGGAGCCCAGGAATTGACGAGGGTATACAGATGCAAAATGCGTTGATGACGAAGATTTTGAACAAAAACAAGCGATCCGACATTCCGGAGTTCCGCCCGGGGGACACGATTCGTGTCCACGTAAAGATCAAGGAAGGCGACAAGGAACGGACTCAAGCGTTCGAAGGGACCGTCATCGCAAGAAACAATAGCGGTCTGAGCGAAACCATCACTGTACGGAAGATCAGTTTCGGACAGGGCGTCGAGCGCATCTTCCCGGTCAACGCACCTGTAATCGATCGCATCGATTTCGTGCGCACCGGCATGGTACGACGTGCGAAGCTGTACTACTTGCGAGGGCTTCGCGGTAAGGCGGCCCGCCTGAAAGAGCGCGCATAATCGAAACTCAGCCGGGGAGTACTTGGCAAGCGCGACGAAGATCGTCAGGTTCGCCTGCGGCGGAAAGCACGAAAGAGCGGCCCGCCTCGGTGGTTACACCTGTATTGCAGGTGTAGATGAGGCCGGTCGTGGATCACTCTTCGGCCCAGTCTTCGCGTCCGCAGTTATCCTTTCCCCGGATTCACCGATCCGTGGCCTTCGCGACAGCAAATTGCTTCCGGCGGAGCGCCGTGAGCTTCTCGCCGGTCGTATACGCGAGCGCGCCGTTTCCTGGGGAATCGGAGCCGCGGATGCTTACGAGATCGACCGCATAAATATCTATCAGGCATCTCGCCTGGCCATGAAGCGTGCCATCGAGAAGCTTTCTCCCGCATCCGATTATTTATTGACCGACGCTGTGCCGATTGACCTGGGGTTACCCTGCGAAGCGATCGTGCACGGCGACGCCAAAGTCCAATGCATAGCAGCCGCATCGATTCTGGCGAAAACGGCTCGGGATGCGTGCATGCGTGCGTGGGATCCGGTTTTCCCGGAATTTGGGCTTGCGCGTCACAAGGGGTACAGCACCGACGAGCATATCGAAGCCTTACGAAAGTATGGCCCTACGCTTTTACACCGTTTCAGCTTCGAGCCGGTGCGGCTGGCCTGTCCCTTTGCAGTGTGGTCGGGATACGATGAAAAAGGATCCGAGTTGGTACAGCATGTTACAGCCTGAATCACCAAGCCAACTCGAAGCGGCGCCACGGCCGCAATATCGCTGGTATCACAAAACCGCCGGACTGATTACGGTCATTCTGCTTTTCGAATTAGGGGTCTTCCTCGTCGTGTGGCCCTGGGCTGGTGACTGGGATCTCGCATTTCTTCCGTACGATCTCCGTTACATTTGGAACAGCAACTACTTCCGGGGCGCGGTCAGCGGGCTGGGCGTGCTGAATATCTATCTCTTTTTTATTGAAGTCTTTCGTCTTCGACGTTTTTCCGTTAACTGATGATCCCGTTTTGACTCAGATTCCGCATTTCTGTGTGGAGGCATAAATGGCACTCGCCCTCACGCAACTCTTCGCAGTATCGATTCCGGAACCGGTCGGCCTTGGCTTAGTACTGAGCGGACTCGCGGTCTATTGGATTCGTGACCTGCGTCACAGTCAGTAAGAAGTACTACGTTCTCCTCCGCCCAACATATCGGGCCTTCCCCCACATTTGTCCCTGCCCCCGAATGGGACTTTTTGGCAGGATCCTGACATAATTGTAGTGAACCAGTCAGTTGGGTCCAGCGCTAATTCGTTCGGGTAGGTGAAATCGCGCCCGGAATCGTATAAGATGCGTTGGAAAGGAGGACAACCCAGGAATGCAAGCACACCCTGACCGTGCAGAGCTAAAAGCTTATCTGCGCGGACGATTGCAGTCGGCCGAAGCCGGCGTAATCAAGGCACACCTGCTAACCTGCGACCAGTGCGTTTCCGACGCCGTACTGGAATGCGATTACCTCGACCAAATGCGTGCACGGTTCACTTTGCGGAGTGAGCGTCACGCGATTCAACCAGTCATCCCTGTAACTCAACCCGCTGCCATTGCCGCAACACAGCAGGCGGGAATGCCCCATACGTGGGCGGCCCTCATTCCTATGACGCTCGCGGTCGCATTTTTGTTCAACAGCCGCGACTTGCAGGAAACACCGCTAACGGTCGTGGAGGCTCGAAGTACCTCGATGCCTGTCGAACGGCCTAGCCTTACGCTCCCGGGCGCACAACAGGACACAGAAGACATTGCGGAGGAAGGGTCAAGTGAGGCGGAAGGTTATCGGCCTGCCGAAGTTGTCCCAGCGGTTGCTCGTTCGCGAGTTCCTCAATTGCAAGCACGGATCAGACGTGGTTTTATCTTGTCGCAGTTCTCGATACCATCGCGTCCAACTCGGCATCCGGTTCTTTTGGGGCCCTCTGACTTCGACCGTCCTGTTGTCCTAAGCAGTGTGAGCTTTCATAAATCCGAAGCGCTTACACTCGTGGCATCGCAGCCATCTCTCTCGCCTCCCCCGAGGCGAAAAAATGGGTTTCGGCGCTTCTTCTCAGCTTTCGCAGCGCCGTTCCGCGGCTAACGAGTCTGTTTTCGGCTACGCGCCCGTCGGTTTCGGGCGCCTTTGTTCCGTTTGCTCGCATCTGAAGAGCTCACGGTTGGATTCTGCGTCGGCAGAGACTCACTTATTCCAATCGCGTTCGACGCGGGCGGAGGCGGACCGGCAGGCTGCTGCTGAACCGTGTTCGATAAAGTCGGCGGCGGTCCTGAGATCATCGAGCGAATTCTCGTGATCAACATGACCGCCGCACCCATTACGATACCTACAAGCAAGATTGCATACGTCCGACGACGCGTTCGTTGCGAGCGTTTAGGCATAGCCCGAACGTGTGGTTGGGCTTGTAATTTCGGAGGCTGGACCGGCGCGATTGCTGGCTCGGGTCTCGGCGCCTCCTCATAGCGAACCGAGTCGCCTTCCAATTCTGTCTGAAGGATCTCGCCGCGAGGATCTCTGATATACACGTTGACGATCGTTCCGTTTTCGTTGTTGGGCTTCAGCACGATACAGACCGCTGATGGCTGATGGAACCTGGTGTTGTATATTTCGATGTCGGTCTCCGAAAGCACTGCCTCCCGTCGAGTATGCGCTTCGTAGTACCCGATAACTTCAAAGCCTTCCGGCGCGACCTGCGCATTGGTTTTCTGAATGAGCCCGTCCAGAGACTCATAATCGTCGTCGGTGAGTAGAAAAGCCGCTCCCCTAGCATGCGAGATAAGCAGAGGCCGGGCATCCATAACATGGACGATGTGACTTATCCGGGCGCCAATAAGAATTCCGCCGACCTCCATTCCCCCATGCCGAAAACTTCTGAAGCCGTCCCATGCTGCGGAACTGATCTGATCTAACACAGAAAGGGCGCATTCGACACGCTGGCCCGGGGCAATCCAGCAGCGGAAGGTGTTTCCTGCCATCTCATTTGGGACGTTCGCAAGCAAGTTTAAGTGCATAATTTTGCCCGAGGAATCGTCTATATGCCGAACGGAGGAGATATCGAATGGCTGACACTCAGAAATGCGCGCATCCCGCCTGCAACTGTATGGCCCCGCAAGGAGAGAAATATTGCAGCACGTATTGCCACGATGCAGGTACCACAGTCGAACTCACGTGCAATTGCGGTCATCCCGGCTGCGCGGATACGATGGCCCGCAAAGGCTAGCCTAGCCGAAACTCGTCGTCTATAGCCTTTTGCCGAGGCGGCGGTGGGTCACTTCGACCCGTCGTTTTCAGCCCAACCGATTACTTTCTGGGCTACTGCCTTTCCGAGCGCCACACCGGCAACATTATCGATTGGAAAGTGAATGCCACCCCAGATACGCGAATCCCCGGCCTCTTTGCCAACACTCCTGACGTAGTCTGCTTCGCGCGGGAACACGTAGGCTAAGATCTCAGTTCTTGATGTCGATATCGTTGAGTGGTTGGATGGATAGCTTGGGAAATTCGGCACGGTGAAAAGTGGTGTTATCCCTCGATCCAACTGGTGCGGACGTATATACCAGTAGGTAAACTTACCATCCTGACTTGCCGTCCACGAATCGTACAACGCGACTCCCATCAAAGCGTAAGCGCGGGCGGCTCGGGGCGGATTTTGATCGAGCTTGGTTTCAAACAATCGCTTGCTAGCGTAGGTCCAAAACCAGGTTTCCCTTCCTTCCGGACTTTGCCAGAAGAATGCCTTCTCAGTTGTATTAAACGTCCGGGTAAAATTTCTGACCTCGGCCGATTCCGCCACCATCTGCGGCGAATCGAAAGCCGGAGGTGTGGGCGGACGGAATTCACTGGCTGATGTGAGGACAAACGTCTTCCAGGTTGTTGCGGTCACGTTACCTGGATTGGTCCCAATCCACAGGCCCGGACCAACCGGCACGGTGCCGGTCCATACGGCATTCGAGTTATCCGCTTTGGCGCGCTCTATCACACGAGCCGCCACCTGACGCCCGAGTTCGAGACCGGCGGAGTAGTCGCTGGGATACTGCAAGCCGGCATAGAGACGCGAGCGCGCGGCTTCCTCTGCGAGCGCATTCAGTGAATCCGCTTCACTCGGAAAGAAGTAAGCAAGAACACCCGCCGCAGCAGCGGCAACAGCTGCATGCTCGGACGGATAAGACGGACTGTTAGGAGTCGGTAGCCGAGTGGCGAGGGAACGATCAACTTCGATCGGTCTCGGACGGTTGTAGGTGTACTTGGAATCCCATGCCGCAATTGTAGCGTCGTAAATCGCTATCGCAAGGTACGGATACAGACGTAGCGAATTCACGGTTCCGAAGGTTTCCGCCAGTGAACGCTCGTTTACGTTCTCGATCCAGCGATATCCTGGTGATCCCGCATCCCAAAAATTCACCTGTTCGGCAATTCTCGGATCTTGCGCCGATACGACTGTCTTCAGCCATGCGATCTCATTCTGGGTTGTAGCAGCGTCGGGAGGTGGAGGAACTCGAAACTCGC
Organism: Bryobacteraceae bacterium; assembly: GCA_963833675.1. Lineage (GTDB taxonomy): Bacteria > Acidobacteriota > Terriglobia > Bryobacterales > Bryobacteraceae > DASQDN01. The sequence goes on from CAWHYW010000004.1 coordinate 18,728, forward strand.
GGCCGGATGAAATGACCCATGTCTTCCAATTTCCGGCGTTCGGTTCTATTTTTCGGCTGGGATCTTGTGCGAAAGCAGACTCGACATTGAATGTGACGCAGTATCCCACGAGCGCTATCAATATCACTCGAGATAATGTTGTTGAAGCTTGCATATTCCTTCTCCCGTGTATTTGCCGAGGAGTGAACCTTCGACCACCACCTCGGCCGACGTTCGGAACAGCAATGCCCGGAGCATAGACCTAAAGACACATGCGCGCTTAAATGCGTGCACTCATCCGTTTTTGTACTCCGTTCAGATAGGGGAAAAGAGTACCACTCGATATTTACAAAAGTCAATGATTTTCTGCAGATGTAATACTCGACATAGGGATCAGTTATGCATATCCGAATGGCTTTCGTCGCGGGAGTCCTGTTCGCCTCAGCCGTCTTTTCCCAAGGCCGAAGGGGTGGCGCGCGGCCCAACAACTCCGCCGGATCGCCCGATGCAATAGAAACGGCCGTGGTTCACTTTGAAGGAGTATTGCGCAACCTCGGCAAGAAGAGCGTTCGCATTGATCTCGATGACGGCCAGAGTCTGGTGTTTCGCCGATCAAAAAATACTTTGTTCGTACCCGCAAAAGATCATTCCGAAATCGAAACCGGCGCCAAGGTTCAGGTCGAAGCTCATAAGGACAAGGTTGGCGATCTCGACGCGGTTCGCATATGCGAGGGGACATGTCCGAGTGGCAGTTAAAGGCCGAAGCCGGATCTCTCATTCCACTTCGAAAGTAGAATCAGTGTGCGGGGAAGGTGGAAGGGATCTTTCACCGGTAACGCAACCACATCGGTTACCGGACCGCCTTCGCGGTTCAGCCGCTGCTGCCACTCTCCTCCTGCGATTGGGAAGTGAGCGTAAGTCCAATCATGAATCCGCTCGAACCAGGTTGCAAGTTGCTCGTCGGGCTCGAGGGACCATAGAAGTGGAAGCGCATAAAGCGCCTCTGTATGAGGCCACCAGAGTTTTTTGTCGCCATGAGGAAAGTGCGGCGTGCCTCCTTTCAAGTCCCGGTTCAGCAGCAGCCCACCGTACTCGGAATCCCACCCATATTCGACGTGCCGCAGCGTAATCTCACAGATCATCGGAAGCAAATCGTGTCGCCCGATGCGAAGGGCAAAATGGGCCACGAACCACATCGCCTCAATCGCGTGACCGGGTACAACGAGCGTGCCCTCCGAAGCAGGAAGCGTTCGACACTCCCGGTCCAGGAACTCAACTATGAGTCCTGAATCCGGCTGCAGGAATTTTTCCAACAGCCGCTCCATTGCTCCGGCCGCAATTGCATCGATCTCCGGCGAACCGCGCAACGTGATGGACAATTCGTTGGCCGTTTCGACCAGCATCATATGTACGCCATGCGCTCGCAATCCCGGTCGCATAGAGTAAGGAGCAATCTCAGTGAAGTCCGGGTCCTCCACTCGTGCACAGATCTTCTCGAAGGTGGAAACCGCAACTTCTAACGCTTCCTGATCTCCGGACAGTCGATAATACTCGCTCAGCCCGTAAACGGCGAAGCAGTCCGCAAACACGCTGATAGGACCTTCGACCGGGTCCCCTTCCCTTGTCAGCCTGTAAAACCACTTTCCATCCTGATTGCGTCCATGGCGTAACAGGAATTGCGCGGTGTGCTCCGCTGCTTCTGAAAAATGAGGCTCGGGAGTAAGGCGATTGTAGGCTGCGCTCAATACCCAGAGCCACCGCGCCTGCGACCAGACGAACTTGTCCGTACCCAACCGTGCGCCGGACTCGGAAAGCATGGACAACACGCCTCCGTACTCGGAATCGACTCCGAATTGGAACCACCAAGGCAGTACTTGCTCCAGCAGTTCGTTTCGTGAAGCATCAGCTACTTTCTTGAGGTCGATTGGCATGAGGAGATGACGACTCGAGTGAGTCTACAACGCTCCGTCAGCGTGGTAGGAACTGCGCACCAGGGGACCTGCTTCGACGTGCGCAAAACCCATTCTTATGCCCTCGCTGCGAAGTTCTGCAAATTCCTGCACCGGAACGTACCGAACGATCGGCAGATGTTTCTGCGAGGGCCGCAGATATTGCCCCAATGTGAGTATGTCCACGTTGTGCGCGTGCAGATCGCGCATCACCGAGAGCGCTTCTCCATTCGTCTCTCCCAGCCCAAGCATTAAACCCGACTTGGTAGGAATATTCGGCCTTAGTTGTTTCGCGTAGGCAAGCATGTGTAGCGACCGCTCATAACGCGCTCCGAGCCGAACCTGCCGATACAGCCTTGGTACCGTCTCAATATTGTGATTCAAAACATCGGGAGCAGCCTCCATCACGATCTCCATCGCTGATTCCGAGCCCTGAAAATCAGGCACCAATACTTCGACACGACATCCGGGTATGCGGTCCCGAATGGCGCGAATCGTCATGGCAAACAACTCGGCGCCGCCATCCTTACGATCGTCGCGATTGACACTGGTGATTACTGCATACCGTAGCCCGAGTGTTGCGCAAGCTTCCGCTACACGCCGGGGTTCATCGTAATCGGTCTCGAGGGGAGCGCCTTTCTGAACGGCGCAGAAACCGCACCGGCGCGTACACACATTGCCGAGAATCATGAATGTGGCCGTCCGGCGATTCCAGCATTCGCCGACATTCGGACAGGCAGCGCTCTCGCAGACTGTATGCAATTTGAGGTCGGTGACAAGCTGTTTCAGCTCGCGATAATTTTCACCTACGGGAGCCGGCGCGCGCAGCCACGACGGACGTTGAAGCTTCGGCGCTTCCCACTTCGGCGCAATAGATACTAGCACTGTCCTTTATTTTAACGTCTCGAGTCTGGCCTCAAGCGAAGATTTGTAGGAAGCAGCGTTGATAAGCGGCAAAGCTGCCCTCACCGCCGCGATTGCGCCAGACTTTGCAGACAAAGCCAGACCCATCGCAGTGGTGAGATCTGAGAGGCATTGCTGTGGACAGTCCTTCGTCGCGAGCCGAAGATCTTCATGCAAGGAACGCACACGCTCCGCGATCGACAACGCCTCTTCCGCATTTTTCAGCGGATCGTGAGTGGCCGCAGGGCGATCTGAGGCTCTTCTAAGAAACATTCTGTGATCTAAGAACTTTTGCGGGTCGCTGTTCATAAGTCGCAACGTGAGCACGCCTAAAGCGGCTGCCATTGCGCCCGCCAGAGCTGGCACGTTTCCGCCTGCGGCCCGCGACGGATCTGAAAGTTGATCCAAAACATCGTCGATCGAGTACGGCAGAGCTTCCGCAAGGCGATTCTCCAGCACAAGATCCGGCGAGAAATTCTCACACTGCAGATAGTGATTTGCCGCCCTCTCGAGCGCCGCCTTCGGGATCAGCCCGATAATCTCGCTTCCTGCGATGCGCACGCCCGCTGCTTCGGCCTGCTCGCGGACCGCATCGAAGACAACATGGACCGGTGTGGTCCGGAAATCCGTCAGATTCATCGATACCTGACTCTGCTTCCTACTCAACAGATACACGCCGAGAGCTTTGACGCCCGGAAATCCCCCGGACGATGCGCGAATCTTCTTGGCAATTTTCATCGCCACACACACCTCCTCGGTATCCAGGTTGATGTTGTAAGCGATAAGAAACGGCCGCGCTCCCACAACTGTGGCTCCCGCGCTGACGTGGAGTTCGGGACCGCCGACATCAGGCCGCCGATCAGGATCGACTGCAGCCAGATCCCGCGCGGTTTCGAATTGCCCGCGACGTATATATTCCAGACGCACTCGTTCGGGCCGGCGCGCCGCCTTCTCGTAAAAATACACCGGAATACCCAAACGCCGCCAGATCTGCTCACCGACAGTGTGGGCAAGATCAACGCACTCGTCCATGCTGACGCCTTCCACAGGCACGAAAGGCAGAACATCCGTCGCGCCAATGCGAGGGTGCACGCCTGTATGCTTTCGTAAATCAATCGACTCCGCAGCTTTCGCTACGGCCCGCAAGGCGGCCTCACTCACGGCAGAAGGAGATCCGGCAAAGGTGATCACAGATCGATTGTGATCGGCATCCATCGTCGTCCCCAGAATCGCGACTCCGGGACAACCCGTAATTGCGTCGGCAATGCCGGCGACAAGTTCCCTATCGCGTCCTTCTGAGAAATTTGGGACACACTCGATTAGTCGGCGGCGCACGTGACCGCGCCTTCCTGGAAAACAACCTGCCCCTTGCGCATTGTCAGGGAGACCAGATTGACGCCGAATTGATAGGGAATCTCGCGAAAATCCGACACCCCCAGCATTATAAGATCCGCTTCCTTGCCGAACTCGAGTGACCCCAGTTGCGTAGCGCGCGCTACGGCGTGCGCGCCATTGATAGTTGCCGCGGTAATCGCTTCCTCCGGAGTAAGTCCCATGTGCGTACAAGCCAAGGCAATGACGGTCAACATGCTGTAGGTTGATGAAATGGGTGGGTGGTAGCAGGAGGCCAGAGCAATGGCAGCGCCTTTATCGATCAACTGACGCGCCGGAGCGAAACGTGACGCATATCCCTGATAAACAGGACCGGGCATCACTACGCCGATCGTGTGTGACCGCCCAAGCACAATCGCATCCGCTTCGTCCGCATGATTCAACCCATCCACACTCACGGCGCCCATTTCGACGCCCATACGCACCGAGCCCATGCGTGTTGTGTTCTCAGCGTGAAGCTTGATTGCAAATCCGAGCCGCCGGGCCGCAAGCAGGAGTTCGTTAGTCTGCGCCAGATTGAAACCCGCCGGATCGCAATAAAGATCGGCGAACTGAGCAGTCTTTCTCTGCTTTACCTTTGGCAGAAGATGGTCTCTGATCCATTCGACGTGCGCGTTCGGAGAGCCGGAAAATTCGGCGGCCGCCGTGTGCGGCGCCATGAAGGTGGACGCGACGTTAATTCCGGCCTGGCTGAGATGGGAGATGGCGCGCAGTATCTTCAACTCACCCGTTTCGTCCAGGCCGTAACCGCTCTTGACTTCGACCGTAGTCGTTCCATGGCGCAAGAATCCTTGGAGCAGTTTTTTTGCCTGGTGCTCCAACGCCGACGCGGATGAGCGGCGGACGTACTCGATGTTAAATTGCATCGCCTTGCGGCCCAGCGTCGAGTCGCTTACCCCCGCTGTACGGTACTCGGAGACTCGCGGTGAGGCGGCGATCAGGTGGGTGTGGCTGTCCACGAAACCCGGCATCACGACGCGACCGGATGCATTGATCTCCTCAGCCGATCTGGCGCCTGCCAGGTTCTCTATACGCCGGCTTGGACCGACGTTTGAGATGACCCCATCGGTGATCAGAAGCGCCCCATCTTCGATCACTCCCAGCTCGCGCATCGAACTGCCTCTCCTCGGGCCAGTTTGACCGTGAAGTGTGAGCAGTTGTCGGGCTCCTCTGATCAGGACCGTGCGTCCCATAGTCGACAATGAACCTGAGAAACTCCACGGTTCGTATGCCGATTATAATCACAGGAGCCGTCTGTTTAGCGTCGATTTTCAGTGAATTTGTTTCTTTTTTATCACTTTAGAACTACCGGTAAGCCGTTATTAGATGTGCGATGGTGCAGCAATGCTTACAGTTAACTTGCGTTGAACACCGAGGGTAGGCGTCTAACAGGCGAAGGTTTGTTCATAGCGTCGGCGCCGGTCGGATAATATCGACATTTTATACCCGGCGCTCTCTCCCCCCAAGGCGCTCCGGAACTTTTCAAATCGAGTCCGGAGCGCCGCGTTTAATTAACGAAAAGGTACTAAACTTTGGATGGCAATTTCGGATCCGCGAGAAGCGCCGTACGGCTCTCCTAAGACTGCAATGCGAAGAGTGTGCCTACCGGGTTTCATACGAAAGGCGTGCCATACGGATTCCCCATTCTTGCGCGCAGCTTCATCCGGATATACATCTACGGTACGATCCAGTTTCCCGTCCAGATAGACACTCGCTTTGCCGCCTGTGGGCAAATAGGGACCCACTAGAATCGCCCCGGTTCCTTCAAACTCTATGCTCGCTTCTGAGCCCTTCACGTCGCTTGATTTTACGTCCTTCTCGATTTTCCAGTCTCCGTTCCATTTCCAGCGCGGGTCCTCGATATTGATGCGCTCGACCGGCGAGCCATAATCGTCCCATACGTCCAGCTTGGCCGGTTTCGCTTGCTGCGCTGCGATCGTCAGGCTGTCGCCGCTTCGTTTCCCGCCAGTGTTCTCCACCAGCGCTACAGCTCGCTTTACGGTGCTGTCCACAATGGTGTGAAACGTGAAATCGGTATATCGAAATTTCTGATCCGCGATGGTGGGAATGCCACTCTTCCACTCTTCCGGAATACGCTTATAACCCAGCATTGTCCCGAGCACACCGCAGGCGTTTGACGGATTGCAATCTGAGTCCTGCCCGGATCGCGTCGAGATCTCCATCGTCTTCCAAAAGTCGCCGCCGCCGTACAGCAAGCCGAGCGCGACGTAAGCCCCATTCAATTTCGCGTCGATATTGAACGGAGCCATTGCGCCATCCGGACAGGGCTCACGGCCATTCCATTTCTTCTCGATCAGTCCCCAAGTTATTTTCCAGTCGGGATTTTCCTTCGACCAGGTTAGGACATCGGAGATCGTCATCGCATAGGGGCTCCTCGGAGGAAGGCACGCGAGTCCAGCCTCAACCACTTTGCGCGGGTCTTTTTCAAAGAACGCAGCCGAATACATGCAGGAGACGAATACGCCACCGTAGATTCCATCGCCGTAATTCATCACGCGGCCCGCGCGAAGAGCAAGATCACTGGCCGATCGTGGCAAAGCCGGAGCCATCAGTCCAATGAAATCGGCTTCGATTTGGAAATCGATATCATTAGCATGCGCGTTATATCTTGGAGTGCCGGCCAAAGCCGCGGGTACACCGCGCTTTAAGGCGCGCCGGGATGCCAGATTCGCATGCCATAACGCATATTGCGCATCGCGGAACATCGCGCCAAAGTCTTCGGTCGTGGCATTTAGACCTTTATCGTCGAGCACTTTGGCAAATGTCATGTCGACGTAAAGGTCGTCCTGATTAAGCGAGTTGGTGATGCGTTCCGGCTTCCATTCCGGCAGCGCGCCTTCGATGATTTTCTCCCTGTACCGAAATTCGGTTGGCGCGCCGAAGCTCACTCCGATCATTTGACCCGCCCAACCGCCTTCGACTTTGTCACGCAATTCGTCAATGGAGATCGTTTTGGTTGTAGTCTTCGATGCGCCGGCCAGCAGCGCGATCATTGCTGGAATACACAACCCGACCAGTAAATTCCGCATAGTTCCGCCTATAGACTATTCAAGCAGGTCACGCCTCGGCAGGTGGGAAATAGTCTTTTAGATTCTCTAGACCTCGGGCAGTATTTCAGGCGCCGCGCTTTAGTTGGATGATTCCGTTTACCGTGTTGAGAACGAGTCTTCCCCCGCCTGCAGCGCCGATTCTGCCATTAACTTCGTGGTCGGTGACTTTGCCTTTTGCGTTGAAGTCCGTAAGGATCTTGCCGTTCTTCGTGGCGGCCTGCAACGCGGCATTGGCGCACGGCGGAAGCACGAGTCGAATTCCGCCATTGACTGTCGACAATTCAGGAGGCTTCGACCAGAAGGGTTTGAGTAATGCCGCATCGATTGAGCCGTTCACCGTTTTCGCTCTAAGAGTGCCGGTGGTAGAAACGCGCACTTGACCATTGATCGTCGAAGCCTGCACATCGCTCTTGAGCGATTCAACCTCGACTCCACCGTTCACCGTGCTGCCGAGGAAGTCGACGCCTTCCGGAACACGGACCACAAAATCGACTCGCGCGCCGGGACCGCTGTCACCCGGCGCTCGACAAACCTTCTCCCCGGGAAAAACGCTGCACACCGTGACACCGTTCTCCTGCTGCATCATATGTACTTGCACCGATAACGCGCGATCGGGACTATCCACCGTTGCCAGTACCTCGACCTCACCGGATGTCGAGGGCACCGCGCGGACATTTCCGTTAATCCCGCGAATCTCGATAAATGACCCGCGAGCCACCGGCCCGTGCCATTCGAAATCGCGATCCTGAGCGCTTAAGAGCAGTGATCCGAGGGCGATCATCAGAACGGTGTGCATCGACTTGTCTCCTCAAACCTGACTTGCGGCTTCGGTCGGCGCCGGATTATTGATCCAGCCATCGACGATGTCGATGATTCGGTTGCCGTACTCGGCATTCTTCTCCGAGTGCGTCACTTGCACGATCGTTACTCCCTCGTCATTCAGGTGTTTGAAGGTCTCCATGATCTCCTTCGCCTGACTCGAGTGAAGATTGCCGGTGGGCTCATCGGCAAGGATCAGCTTGGGGTTAGAAACCAGAGCGCGCGCGATTCCCACGAGTTGCTGTTGGCCGCCTGATAACTGGCTCGGATATAGATCTTTCTTGGCAACCATCCGGAACTTATCCAGAATGTCACATACGATGCTTTCCCGATCCTTCCGTTTCAGGTTGCGATAGGACAGCGGCAACTCGAGATTCTCGTACACGGTCATGTCATCCAGCAGATGGTAGCTCTGGAAGACGAATCCGATGTTCCGTTTCTGCAGTTCCGCCCGCTGGCTCTTGCTCATCTTGTGCACAGGCTCATCGAGCAGCCAATATTCACCGGTCCACGACGCGTCATGCATGCCTATGACATGCAGCAGGGTCGATTTCCCCGCGCCGGACGGACCCATAATAGACACGAACTCGCCCGGTTTAATGTCGATATTGATGCGGCGAAGAACGAACGTCTTGGTAGGGCCGTGCTGAAAGGCCTTCTCGACGTTACGCAGCGAGATCATGCCGTAATCCGTTCCTCTTCGACAATTCGGCCATCGAAGAGATGAATGGAGCGCCCGGCGTAACGCGCATAACGCGGATCGTGGGTAACCATGCAGATCGTCGCGCCCGCACGATGCAGTTCGCGGAGCAATTCCATCACTTGTTCGCCATTTGCGGAATCGAGGTTACCGGTCGGCTCGTCAGCGAGCAGAATCGACGGCTCACCCGCAAGCGCCCGCGCAACGGCAACGCGCTGTTGCTGACCGCCGGACAACTGGGAGGGATAATGTTTCACCCGGTGCGACATGCCCACACGTTCGAGCGCCTGATGGACCTTCTGCTTGCGTTCGGAGGACGGCATGCCTCGGTACGTCAAGGGTAATTCCACATTCTCATAGACCGTCAGATCGCCAATCAGGTTGAATGCCTGGAAGATAAATCCAATCTCCCGATTCCGGATTCGCGCCCGCTCCGACATCTTGAGGTCATGCACGGGCCGGCCATTCAATACGAACTTTCCGTCTGAAGGCGTGTCCAGAAGGCCCAGGATTGCAAGCAGCGTCGATTTTCCGCAGCCCGACGGCCCGGAGATCGAGACATACTCGCCGCGCCGGAGTTCTAAATGGATGCCGGCAAGCGCGTGCGTCTCCACCTCATCGGTGACAAATACCTTTGTGACACCTTCCATCTGCAACAGCGTGTCGTTTCCATTCATGCTTTCCATATCTCCCTATCGGAGGCGAATTCGGTTGCTACCATCCATCGCGGACATGTCGGACAGGATCACCCGATCTCCTACCTTCAATCCATCTAAAATTTCAATCGTCGCCACGGACGTGCGGCCGAGTTTCACGGGAACGCGCACGGCTTCCTTCCCGGTCTCATCCAGTTTGAACAGCGTAATTGTACTGTTCGGCTGACCCAGCACCGGGCGACCCACGTACAGCACATCGTTCAGACGCTCGATCTCAACCGATCCGTCGACACTCAGGTCCGGGCGAGCGCCGGAGGGCAGTTCTCCTTCGAGACGTACGTCTACCGTGACCGTCCCGTTCACCACAGCGGGATCGATTCGGCTCACGCGGCCCGGAATGAACCCGTTGCGGGTATCGATCTTGGCCACCTGCCCGATGAGGATGTCCTTCGCTTGCGTTTCCGAGATCTTCAATTCCGCCTTCAATTTCGAAGGTTGGGCGATTTTTGCGAGCACAGTTCCGGCGGTCAGCCGCTGCCCTACTTCAACCGGCAGCTGCTGCAACACGCCTCGAGCGCCAGCCCGAACCTTAAGCTGGCCTACTTGCGCTTGTTTCAGCTTCCACGTCGCCCGCAGCTTTTCGATCTGAACTTTTTGCGCCGCAAGTTGCGCTTCGATCGATTCGCCACCAATGTCCACCTTCTTCTTCTCAATAGACGACCGGTTCGCCAACTCGTCCGCAATGGCCTTCGTAGTTTTCAAATTGATTTCGGAAGTAAGTCCCTGCTCACCGAGCTTTTGTTCCAGGTCAGCCTTCAACTTTGCCTGCACGTAATCGGAATGCACACGGGCAGCTACCGATTGTTGTTCCAGTTGCTGGCTCTCCAGACGAACGCGCAAGTCCGTATAAGTTGCCTCTGCAGCTTTCACTTGCCACTCATAATCGTTCGCCGCGAGCTCGAGTTCGGGATTGCTGAGTTGAATCAGGACTGTATCGGGCTCTACAATTGCGCCTGGGCGTATATATATGCGGTCGACACGTCCGTCCGTTTGTGCCGCAATAAATAGAATCTCTTCGGGTACGAGAGTGCCCAAGCCTCGGACGTCTCGCAGCATCGGGCCGCGCTTGACCGTGTCGGGCCACACCGTCGAACCGTCAACTTCCGGAGCAGCAGGCTTCATCTTGCTAAGCCCGAGAGTCATTGCGCCCGCAAGGCCCACTGCGACAACGCCGATAACAATTCGCCGCACGAGGCGATTGCGCGCCGCATTCTTTCTAGGTACGTCCATGCCCTTAAGGGAAACGCACGCGCCGTGCCGGAAGTTCCGTTTTTACAAATAAAGGAGTTATCGGCCAGGTGGAGGACGCGGAGTGTTCGATTGTGGGACCGTTCTGCCCGAAACCGTCTACTTGTCCGGAGTTTTATCGAACGAGTACAGCTCTTTCCAGATGTCTTCGTGCGGCTCCCAATTGCTCGGCTCGGTTCCCGTGATGTGCAGCTCCGGAACCTTCAATGTGCCGTGCCCATAGATGCAGATGTACTCCAGCCTCGGCTGACCGTACAACAACATCTGAGCATATCTTCCGGTCAATATCGGCATTCGCAGCCGCCGCCCGCATTTTCTGCAGCGGTACCGCTGATCCCAAATGATAAGAAACAGTACTCCCTGCACGAGAAGATTGAACAGGAAGACCATCATCGTAAAACGAAGATCGTGGAGGAAAGGCGAGTGATTCCACTTCGCTAATTCCGCGGGAGGAGTATAGAGGGCTTCCATCCCTCGCCATACGCCGTACAGAAACGCCGCCGCGACGATCAGCTTCGCCGCAAGGATTCCCCAGTAGCGCATTCCGTAGTATTGGACTCCGCAAGCTCGCCGTAAGTTGCCGCAAAGGTGGTTTGTCGTTTTCCACTACATGGATCGCTGTAGATAAGGTTCTATGAACGGTCAGAGCCACGAACGGTAGTGAGTGGAGGTTGCTACGGATGGAGCTGTTGCGTCGGAGGCCCAACCCCGTGGGCAATCCTCCACTCCCGCACAGGGCAGTCCCATGTCCGGACACCATTATTTGTCCGTAGCTCCGCCAATCGGCGAAGATGTTAGGGAATCAAACATGCCTATCCACTCCGCCGAGATCCGATTCGATGGATAAAAAACGCATCCTCATCGCAGACGACCAGCCCGATGTCCTCGAGGCATTGCGGTTTCTGCTGAAAACAGAGGGCTATCAGGCAGACTCCGTGTCATCGCCCGCCAGCGTCATTAACGCTCTGGAAACCCGCGACTACGATGCGTTGATCATGGATCTCAACTACACGCGCGATACAACCTCCGGCCAGGAAGGACTCGATCTGCTAGCCAAGATCCAAGCTACCGATCCAACGATTCCCGTCATCGTTATGACGGCGTGGGGCAGCGTGGAGTTAGCCGTCGAGGCGATGCGAAGGGGAGCTCGAGATTTTATCCAGAAACCGTGGGAGAACGCGCGTCTCGTGTCAATCCTTCGCACGCAACTCGCCTTGAGCGAGGCGCTGCGCAAGGGACAGCGGCTGGAAGCCGAAAACCGCCTGCTTCGAGCGGAAGGCAAACCACTCATGATCGCGGAATCCCCCGCCATGCAACCCGTACTGCAACTGATCGGGCGCGTCGGTCCGTCTGATGCGAATGTCCTGATCACGGGTGAACCAGGTACTGGAAAGGAAGTCGTCGCCCGAACTCTGCATGCAGTTTCCGAACGTGCCGCAAAACCGCTCGTGACCGTGAATGCTGGTGGACTCGCAGAGGGTATCTTCGAGAGCGAACTCTTTGGCCACGTGAAAGGCGCCTTCACCGACGCAAAAGCCGATCGCGTCGGCCGCTTCGAACTAGCCGATACCGGAACACTCTTCCTGGACGAAATCGCAAACGTCCCCTACAATCTTCAGTCCAAGCTTTTGCGCGTGCTCGAAATTGGCGAGATGGAGCGGGTTGGATCGTCGAAGACAAAAAGGGTCAATGTCCGGATCATCTCCGCTACCAACGCGAATCTGCTCGAGGAGGTAGCAAACAACCGTTTCCGGGAGGACCTGCTCTTCCGCCTCAACACCATTGAGATCCATATACCGCCTCTGCGCGAGCGCAAAGAAGACATTCCGCTCCTCGCATCCCACTTTCTCAGCACCTACGCGCAACGCTATCGCAAACGGCTGGTCGGGTTCGACCAATCCGCCATGCAGGCCTTGACCAACAATCCGTGGCAGGGGAACGTCCGTGAACTGAATCACGTAGTAGAGCGGTCCGTACTCCTAGCGCAGGATTCGCACGTGCGGCTTTCCGATCTGGCCTTGCGCATCGGCCCACCCGGCCCCACCCGTCTGGAGGAGATGAGCCTCGAAGAGGTCGAAGCGTTTCTCATTAAAAAGGCTCTCGCCCGCTACGACGGAAACGTCAGCCATGCGGCGCACGCCCTGGGATTAAGTCGAAGCGCCTTGTATCGTCGGCTGCAGCGATATAACCTGTGACGCGCCTCCGACTCAGAGGTCTGGTGCATGAGCGTCGCGTACAGCTCCTGGCGCTTGCGGCGGGCCTCCCTGGCGTACTCACGTCCATGGTTATCCTGTGCACGGGCGATTACGCCGCCAAGGTGCAGTGGACCTTGGGACTGTTCATCATTGGCGGATGGCTCGGCTTCGCCGGCGCTGTCCGAGAGCGCGTATCATCGCCGCTTCGAACTCTCGCCAACTTGCTGGAGGCTATGCGAGAGGGTGATTACTCCATCCGCGCGCGCGGGGCCCGCTTTGAAGACGCCCTCGGAGAAGTGATGCAGCAGGTCAACGCCATGGGCGCAACGCTTCGCGCACAGCGCCTCGGCGCGCTAGAGGCGACAACACTACTCCGCAAAGTGATGGAAGAGATCGATGTCGCGATCTTCGCCTTCGATCACGATTCACGACTGAAACTGATCAACCGGGCGGGCGAGCGTCTCCTCGGATTGCCGGCCGAACGTGTTGTAAACCTGCCCGCTCTGGAGATCGGTCTCGATGAGTTCCTTACTGGTGAGGCGGCTCGAACCACGCAGCGGACCTTCCGGGGAGCTAGCGGCCGGTGGGGCATTAGCAGAAGCGCGTTCCGCGAGGGTGGACTTCCCCACCAGCTACTCGTGATCACGGACCTCACTCGGCCGCTGCGCGAGGAGGAGTTGCAAGCCTGGCAAAGACTTGTTCGCGTGCTTGGACACGAGCTAAACAACTCGCTCACGCCGATCAAATCGATCGCCGAAAGCCTGTCGTCACTACTGATGAGAAACCCGCGCGCGGACGACTGGGAAGAGGATATGGTCCGCGGACTGAACATCATCGCCACGCGCAGCGAAGGTCTGAGCCGATTTCTCGGCGCCTACGCCCGGCTGGCAAAGCTTCCACGTCCGCGATTCGACCCGATCGACATCGAAACCTGGGTTTCCCGTGTCGCTGCGCTTGAGCAGCGCGTTCCCGTTCTGGTCGAAGGCGGCGAACCCGCCAGCCTCCGGGGCGATTCCGACCAGCTTGATCAATTGCTCATCAATTTAATTCGCAACGCAGCCGACGCTTCCTTGGAAACGAGTGGATCGGTAAGGCTCGGCTGGTCGCGATCGCAGCAGCAAATCTTCCTATACGTTCGGGATGAAGGCCACGGTCTCGCGAACACGGCGAACCTCTTTGTTCCTTTTTTCACAACCAAGCCGGGGGGATCAGGGATCGGCCTCGTGCTCAGCCGGCAAATCGCGGAAGCACATGGCGGAGCACTGGTTTTGCACAATCGCAAAAACGCTCCCGGATGCGAAGCCATACTGACATTACCTGTGTAGCGTCATTCCCCCCTATAATGCGAAAATGCGGCGCAAATCCGTTTTGCTGCTCCTCAGCGCCTCCCTCCTTCTCCTCGGACAACGGGATGTTAAACGCGAACGCCCGGTTCGCCAGTCGGTCCGCGGCCTCAAGGCGGCAGTTGCCGCCGGCAGCGACTACGCTGCGGAAGCCGGAATGCGGATTCTTCATAAGGGTGGAAATGCCGTGGACGGCGGCCTTGCGGCGATGTTTGCCGCATCCGTCGCGGAATTCTCACATTTTGGGTTTGGCGGCGAAGCTCCCATCCTCATCCGGACGAAAGAAGGCAAAGTATTCGCCATACCCGGCGTAGGGACGATGCCGAAATTGGCATCCGCTGAGTTGTTCCGGTCGCGGCGGATCCTTGCGGGCGAAATCCTGGCCTTGGAACCCGGAGGGCTGAAGGGAATCATTCCGGTGGCGGGTTTAATGCCGGCACTCGTCCCCGGCATGGTGGAATCAGGACTGGTGGCCCTGGAAGAATTCGGCACGCTCTCGTTTGCGGAGGTCATCGCGCCCGCAATCGAGCTTGCGGATGGAATGCCACTCGATGAAACTCGCGCAAACGCGATTGTGCGCAGCCGCCGATTTTTCGATCTCTGGCCTACTTCGAAAGCTGTCTTCCTGCAGGCGGGCCAGATGCCGCAACCGGGCGATATCTTCCGCCAACCCGATCTCGCGCGAACATTGCGCGCCATGGTCGCAGCCGAGCAGCACTCGCTTAAGGCCGGTGGCACACGAAGAGCGGCGATCGATGCAGTTCGCGACTACTTTTATCGTGGCGAGATCGCGCACAAGATCGATGCCTTCAGCAAGGCCAACGATGGTTTGCTCCGCTATGAGGATATGGCGGCATTCCGGATAAAGCCTGAAGAACCCGCCAGCACTGTCTACCGTGGGTACAAGGTCTACAAGCCGGGTTTCTGGAGTCAGGGCCCCGTCCTATTGGAGGCTCTGAATATGCTCGAGGGAGATGATCTTGCGAGCCTGGGTTACAACACCGCAGAGTATCTTCACAAAGTGGTCGAAACCATGAAACTCGCGTATGCCGATCGCGACACCTACTATGGCGATCCGGCAATGGCGAAAGTTCCGGCTGCGATTTTGCTTTCAAAGGAGTATGCAGCCGCTCGCCGCAAAGAGGTCGGCCCGCGCGCTTCCCTGGATTTTCAGCCTGGAACGATCAACGGCAAACCTGGGAAGCACCCTTCCGTATCCGAAATTGCCCGCACGCGGATCGATGATGAGTTGATGGCTCGCGATACAACCTGCGTGAATGCCATTGACAAGGATGGCGTCATGTTTGCCGCAACTCCCTCGGGCGCCTGGCTTCCATCGGTGATCGCGGGCGATACCGGCATCCCGCTTACGCAGCGCGCACAGAGCTTTCTTCTCGTGCCCGGTCATCCGAACGAACTGGCAGGCGGCAAACGTCCACGCGTAACGCTCAGCCCGACACTTGTCACCAAAGACGGCAAACCCGCGATGACGCTCTCGACACCCGGCGGCGATAACCAGGACCAGGCGTTGCTTCAGATTTTTTTGGACGTGGTTGAATTTGGGATGAACGCGCAAAACGCTGTGGAAGCGCCACGGTTCCAGACGCGCCATCTCGTTTCAAGCTTCGATAATCACGCGATGAATCGAGGAGACCTGCTGCTCGACGAGCGCATCCCGGTCCATGCCTTCATGGATCTAACCGAGAGAGGCCATAAAACATCGACAAGAAGCCGCTGGTCGAGCGGCGCCTATCCGGTGATGATTCGTGTCCTGCCAAATGGTGTGATCGAAGCCGGCGCGGACCCGTACGGCTACCGCAATGCCGAGGCGTGGTAATTGCGCGGCTAGGTCAGTAAGGTAACGCGTATCAGATGAAGTGGTCCCATTTTTGGGAACCTCTCAGGTGACCGCTCAATCGCTCCTCGGATTGTTTCAAAATCCTCCGCATTATCGTGAATCAATGGCAATTTCGCGACGAGAGCGGTTGCCGCGATCATCCCAGCGAAGCGCCAACGCGACAGGCGATTCTCTGGACCTCGGCGTCAGCTTTGTGCTCGCGGATTACGACAGCCGCGGTGCTGGTGATCGGGTCGCCCTACACGGAGCCCAACTGGCTGGACCTGATCCAGATGGATTCTCCGAATACCGTTTTGAGGAAACAAATTGATCTTCCTACCCTCTCCGGGACGTCATGGGAGCCATGGCCGAAAGGGCTGTTACGGTTAGCCAAAAGCACGGTAGCCGGAGTCCATATCCCGGACGTATACCTGAATACGGCGTGGATCAAAGACATCGATGGAGCAAAGTCCTTAGTCATGTATTGGACATCGGAAAAGGGAACCACGCGACTCGCTGTTCCGATTACCGCGATTGGCATGGGCTCGCCGCAGTACATCCCGCAGAGCGATGACACGACCACCGGAAAGATTATCACATGGCAAACGGGACAAGGCGACAGTGAGGCTCTCCTGGTCCCGGGCGACAATGTCATCTACCGGGTCAACGATCGTCTTTATAGCGCCCGAATTCAGGATACAACTCTGGGAACTCCGCAGTTGCTGGCGCAGGACGACGCGGTTCCTGACATACACTGGGCTTTCACGTCCAGGCAGTAGAAGTCTTCAGAGTGGGGCGAGGCCGCAGATGAACCTATATGCCTCCCCGCTCTTTTCTTTTCTGCCAGACGCCTTCCAATCGAAGGCACTCAGCAGTTACGGCCAAGAGTTCGGGAGCGTTCGCCATGCGTCGTTGTGTTCTCCCAACAACGAAAGCAATCCAAATTACGCCTTCCTACTAACAATCACCATCTCCGGCGACTTCTGAAGCGAGTGCAGCTCCGACTAAGCAAACCCTGCATTCCGGAACATACGATCGTATTCGGCGAAAGTATATACATCTCCCGACACTGTAGTTCCAAGCATCATCAGCGCAAAACTTGCCGCCAAAGGTGGCGAAACGCGGTCGTCATTGGGAACGAAATCCAGCGTGACACAACGTCCTCCAGGAGCCAGCGCCGCGAAAAATCTCTTCATTAGCTTCTCGCACGTGGGCGGGTCGAAATGGTGAAAGAAGTTCGTCGCCAACACCAAGTCATAGGGACCGCCTAGCTCAACTTCAAATGCGTCGCCGGGAAGCGTCGAGTGGCGGTCGGCCACACCGAACTTCGTGGCGTTTTCAGTGGCAACAGCCAACACATTAGGCCAATCCAGCGCCGTGATCCGCGCCTTCGGATTGCGCTGGGCGATCATAATGCCAAACAATCCATGCCCTGCCGCCACGTCCAACACTCGAATCTCCCCAGTGCCCGCGACGAGTTCGGCTATCTCCACTGCCGCAGGATAAGCCAGCGAACCCATGTGTCTGGCGAAGTCGATCCAGATCGGATTATCGTGGCTGACGGTTCCTTCGTCAGCAATCGTTGTTCTTCCGGTCCGCACAACCTGGGTTAAATCCCTAAAAGGCGCCGTCAGGCGTGGATCAAGTAGGAAATGTACCGTGCCACCAAGATACGCCGGAGATTTCTTGTCCAAAAACGTTGCCGAATCGAGCGTGAGCGAGTATTGATCGCCGTCTTTCACAAGATGCCCGCCGATCGTCAGGTAATCGCACAAAATTCGAACACCGCGGCTGGGCGCATTCACTGCCTTGGCGATGGAGTCCACCGTGTGGTTGCCCGAGCCAATGGCGCTGAACATATCTAATTCGATCGCGGTTTTCAGGGCTTCGGACCGCTGATATGCGTTCAGGCTGTCAAAGATGTTGCCGGGATTGGGCCGAGGACCGGAGATAGGCGCTGTGCTCATACATTCATATCCTATACGGAATCGAATCGCCAGGCGCCGCTCACTTTTTCAATGGAACGTGATCGTAGCTGATGACGCGAGTAATCTTCCAGGCGCCATCCTTCCTCTGCCATAAGTGAATGAACTTCGCCTCCCCAGTCGGTTCGCCGCCTTTCGCGGGTTGAAAGCGATGGCTTCCTACCTCGACCGCTCCGTAGCCGTGCATGGGATACACCTTCAAAGTACCGGCAACGAGTTCTCTTCGGACTTTCCCGCAGATATTCTTTTTGACCTGTTCCGTTACCGTCTGGCTGCCCACGGTAAGTCCACCCTGATCGTGATAAAACTCCAGATCGTCCGTGAAGAACGACTTGAATTTCTCGAGATCGCACGAATTGTACGAATCGAACAACGCGGTATCGAGAGCAGATATGGTCCGGTAGAGTTCATCGGCGGGTTGGGCGTGGGCGCCGACCGCCATTACGAGGAAAGAGAAAAATGGAAATAGCCGCATAATCCGGAAAACGGAACTTGCTTCCAGGATGTTCCCTGAAATGTGACCCTAAACTGGTGAGTAGTGTTCGTTGAGTTCCATGCGCGGTCTGCGTTCAGTTTCCTCGAAGGCGCATGCCTACCTGAAGAGCTGGTCGCAACCGCTGCTTCTTTGGATCAGTCCGCCATCGCCGTGTTGGACCGGAACGGTGTCTATGGCTCGGTACGCCAACACATCGCAGCGAAAAAGCTGAACCTCAAAGCACATATCGGCGCCGAGGTCGCGTGCGTCGATGGATCGTCCTACCCTCTCCTGTGTGAATCGGCAAAAGGCTATCAGAATCTCTGCCGTCTTATCACACGCTTGAAAATGCGAGCGGCCAAGGGAGAAGGCGCTGCAAGCATAGAAGAGATCGCGGAACATTCCGAAGGACTCATCTGCCTCGCCGGCGCCGAAGGTGGACCCGAACTCGAGAAAGCAGTCCTTATCTTCGGGAAAGATTGCGTTTACGCCGAGTTGCAGCGCCACCTGCGCCGCGAACAGGAAGCGCGCAATCAACACGTCATCGATATGGCCGGACGGCTGAGGATTCCGCTCCTTGCGACAAATGGCGCGCTCCATGCCAGACCGGAGCAGCGTCAGGTCGCCGATGTCCTCACCTGTGTCCGGGAGAAGGTCTCGATCGACAAAGCTGGCCGGCTGCTCACCCCCAATGCCGAGCGTCATCTGAAGACAAGCGCCGAAATGGCTCGCTTATTTGCCGACGCGCCGCACGCTATCGCCAATACAGTCGAGCTCTCGAATCGCCTGAATTTCACCATGCAGGATCTCGGGTATGAATTCCCCGAGTATCCTACCCAATCCGGCCAATCAATGATGTCTCTCCTGCGTGAGTTGACGGACGCCGGAGCACGTGATCGCTATCGTCCTTATCACGAACGTGCGCGGAAGCAAATTGAAGCTGAGCTCGCGATGATCGAGCGCCTTCAACTCGCGGGTTATTTCCTGATCGTCTGGGACGTTGTCCGATTCTGCAAAGAGAATAATATCCTTGCCCAGGGTCGTGGATCGGCCGCAAACAGCGCCGTCTGTTACTCGCTCGGGATCACTGCCGTCGATCCGGTCGGCATGGAGCTGCTATTTGAACGCTTTCTTTCCGAAGAACGCGGCGAGTGGCCGGACATCGATATCGATCTTCCTAGCGGCGATAAGCGTGAGCGTGTCATCCAGTACGTTTATGAGAGATACGGACGCCTCGGCGCCGCCATGACGGCCAACGTGATCACGTATCGAGGCAGGTCGGCAGCTCGCGACATCGGGAAAGCGCTCGGTTTTGAAGAAGACTCGTTGACGCGTCTCTCCAGCCTGGTCCGATCGTTCGAATGGAGAGATCCGAAAGAAACACCGGAACGCAACTTTCGTGAGGCAGGATTCGAGCTCAAAGATCCGCGCGTCCGAAAGTTTCTCGAGTTGTATGTCGCCGTGCAGGATCTGCCGCGGCATTTGGGACAGCACTCGGGCGGTATGGTGATTTGCCAGGGACGCCTCGACAGTGTCGTTCCTCTCGAGCCGGCGACGATGCCCGGCCGAACGGTCGTCCAGTGGGATAAAGACGACTGCGCGGACATGCGCATTCTGAAAATCGACCTGCTCGGCCTGGGCATGATGGCAGTGATCGAGGAGACGCTCGATCTGATCGAAGATCACTACAGCGAGAAGGTCGAACTGGCGCATCTCCCAGCCGATGACCCGAAAGTATATTCAGCGCTTCAACAAGCCGATACCATCGGCTTGTTTCAGGTGGAGAGTCGCGCTCAGATGGCCGTGCTGCCCCGCGTGAAGCCCGAGAAATTCTACGACCTCGTAGTCCAGGTCGGGATTATCCGGCCTGGACCCATCGTCGGAAAGATGGTCAATCCTTATCTGCGCCGCCGCATGGGATTGGAAGAACCCGATTACATGCATCCCTCATTGGAGCCGATCCTGAAACGCACGCTCGGCGTACCGCTCTTTCAGGAACAGTTGCTGCGCATGGCGATGACCGTCGCAAGTTTCTCTGGCGGCCAGGCTGAAGAACTCCGCCGAGCGATGGGATCCAAGCGTTCGGAACAACGAATGCGCGAAGTCGAAACCAAGATGCGCGCCGGAATGACCAGCAACGGCATAGTAGGGGCTCAGCAGGATGCGATTGTCCATTCGATCACTTCCTTTGCGCTATACGGATTTCCCGAATCCCATGCAGCAAGTTTTGCATTGCTCGCTTACGCCAGCGCCTATCTCAAGTACCACTATCTCGCCGCCTTTCTGGCAGCGATGTTGAATAACCAGCCCATGGGCTTCTACCATCCCGCGACCCTGGTGAAGGATGCGCAGCGGCACGGATTACGAGTCAGACCGATCGACGTCACGCAATCCGACTGGCTGTGCACGATCGTTTCCGATAAAAGTCTGCGCATCGGCCTGAGGTATATTCGCGGATTGCGGGAGGAGGCCGGGCGCGCAATCGAGGCCGCGAGGCGAGAATCGCCATTCACCAGCATCGACGATCTGGTTCACCGCGTTCCCGAGCTTCGCAAAGACGAACTGCGGGAGCTCGCCCGGACCGGAGCCCTCAACTTTATCAATGATATTCACCGCCGCGACGCCATGTGGGAGTCCGAACGGGCGCGCCGGCTCGCCGGGCCATTGCTCGATCCTGTACACCAGATCGAACAATCTTCACCCCTGCGCCAAATGAGCCTTAAAGAACGCTTGCATGCCGATTTCTCCGGAACCGGCCTCACGGTCGGCCGTCATCCGATGGCGTATTACCGGCCGGAGATGGACAAGCAGGGTGTCCGCACGGCAAAAGACCTGCACGCCCTCCGTGATGGTCAGCCTGTCAAGGTAGCTGGCGCGGTGATCGTTCGCCAGCGTCCGGGAACCGCGCACGGATTCGTTTTCCTGAGCCTTGAGGATGAGACCGGTATCGCCAACATTATCGTCGAACCGAAGATGTTCGATCGCTATAAGGAAACGCTTGTCCGGAATCCCTTTCTTCTTATTCAGGGAACTCTGCAGAACCTCCAGGGGTCTCTTTCGGTGAGGGCCGGTAAGGTGGAGGCCATCGACGTGAACGCTATCCCTGTACCTTCGCACGATTTTCACTAACCAACCTACATACCCTCACCTGAGCGTGGCGTAGCCCGCCAATAATCTCATCGGAAAAGAGAGAGGCTCTCCTCAGAAAAACCACTAACACGCTTACAGAACATCCGCAGTCACTTCGGATTGACACTTTAAGTGTGGAAAGGGATCAGTACGTGAACCAGTTAACTAGTTGCGATAGTATCGGAAAGCAGGAGGTCGTTAAATTGGATGAATCCCTGGCGCCGGGCCATGCACAGGATTCCGAAGTTCAGCAATCCGTTGATTGGGCTCCATTGGTCGAGCGGATTCGCGCCGGTGATTCCCAGGCGATGCAGGAGCTATATCAGGTCTTCGGTCGAGGTGTCCGCCATTACCTTTGCCGCCAGCTCGGCATGCAGGATGTAGACGATAAGATCCACGACACGTTTCTGGTCGTCGTCCAAGCTATTCAGCGCGGAGATCTTAGAGAACCTGACCGATTGATGGGCTTCGTCCGGACAATCGCCCGCCGCATGGTGGCTGGACACATCGATCAGATGGTTCATCGCCGTCGCGATAACGTTGCTGTCGATTCCGGCATAGCTATTTCAGATAACGGAATCACCCCGGAACAGAAGGTAATCGACAGGCAAAAAATTGATGTCATGCTGGGCGTCCTGCGGAGCATGTCCGCCCGCGACCGCGATATTCTGACTCGTTTCTATCTATATGAACAAACGCAGGAAACCATCTGCCGTGAGATGGACCTGACCAGCACGCAATTCCGATTGCTAAAGTCCCGAGCCAAAACCCGGTTTGCAGATCTCGGTAAAAAAAAGTTGTCGGAAACCAGGAATTCCCTGAGAAACCTGGCGATGTTTCTCCACTAATGTGGCTGAAGGCTCGCGATCGTAGTACCAGCCAACGCGAGGTTCTAGGCACACTATGATGAGTAAACCTAACTCGACACATCTTGCGGAAGAAACCCTGGAGATGTACAGCATGGGGCGTCTGTCCGAAACCGAAACCGAGCACGTTGAGGAACATCTCCTGATTTGCTCTGTTTGCCAGGATCGCCTCACAGAGACAGATCAGTTTGTGCAGGCCATCCGATCTGCAGCCCGCGAACTCGAAAAAGAACCCGTTCGGGTTCCGTGGTGGTCGTCGCTGGCGCAGAAGCTGTTTCTTATTCCGAAACCGGCTTGGGCCGCAGTCGCTTGCGCCGCGCTCGCGCTCGTGGTGTTTATTCCGAGACAAACGCCCACGTCCGTCGTCGATATGCAGGCGATGCGTGGACCCGAGGCGCCCGTTGAAGCTCCCGCAAACGCCGCCCTTACACTCCGGCTCTCGCTGAAGGGTCTGGACAATCCCGGTCCGCTGCAAGTGCAGGTGGCGGATGCGACAGGTAAGATTGTGGCGATCAGCCAGGCGCAGCGACAGGAAGATGTTGCCATCGCTCACGCGAATAAGCTCTCCGCAGGAACGTACTGGGTGCGATTGTATTCCGGAACCGAAATTCTCCGAGAATACGGCCTTACCGTGCACTAGGCGCATAAAGACGCCGGTAGACATGCGCATTGCGCAGCACGATCTGGATGTAGTTCCTGGTCTCCGTAAACGGAATCGTTTCGATGTACTCGGACCGTTCCCGGAAGGTAGCCCAGGTGGCCCATTCATCGGCATGTCTCTTTCCGGCGTTGTAGGACGCCAGAGTCTGCTCCCAACTGCCTTCCTGCTGATCGAGCAGCGTCTTCAGGTAATACGTCCCAAGCTTCAGGTTGATCTCGGGCTCAAATAGCATTGAAGGGGAAAAGCGGGTGATCCCAAGTCGGCGGCTGAGTTGCCGTCCGGTGGAAGGCAAGACCTGTGTTAATCCATAAGCTCTGGCCGATGAAATGGCCTTCGGGTTGAACTCCGATTCCTGGCGGACCAGCGCCGCCACGATGTACGGGTCCAGCCCGCGGGTCCGGCTGTTCGATTCGAGCGCTGTCCGATATGGAAGCGGAAACGCAATTTTCCAAAATCGTTCCGGAGCAGCTTCCATCGGAATAGTCAGATAGCCGGTGGCGAACTTCTTGATGTATCGGATGGAAACATCGTAGGCGCCGCGCCGGGCTGCTGTTTCCGCGAGCGCAAGGGCAGCAGGATAGGAATTGGGTTCGTTTTGCGCAGCCCACTGAAGTTCAATCTCAGCCCACTCGGGTAGCGCCGCCGCCTCGAGATCCTGGGCGCGCTTCAGACGAATCCGCAAGTTCGGACTTGGTTCGAAGTCAATCTTGGATTGGCTTCGTTTCGTAATTGTTCGCGAAGGCAAGGTCGCGTAGTAGGAAAGAGGGTATCGGGAAACGAGTTCGGTCCGACGTCCGAGGTAATAAAGAGCGGCGCCACCCTTGTCAGTATTGGGAAACAGCCGCAGGTGTTCTTCCAACATGGCGCTGCCCTCTCGTCGCATGTAGCTGGCCCAAGCTACTTTCCAATGACAGGAGGCGGCTTCGGGTTCGTTTGGAAATTCCTGGTAACAGGTTCGATAGATCGGCTCGTACTTGCTGACCTCGTTCTTCACCAGATGATCATTCGCCTGTGAGATGAGGGCTCGCAGCCGCCATCGCGATTTTGGGTATTTCTTCCCGAGTTCCTCGAAGGCAGCCAGCGCTTGTTCCGGCATTTTGGCGCGGCGGGCTGCGGCATGCTTGGTATAAATCCGTTCGGCGTCGGCTTCCGCCGAAGTGACGCGAAGAACATCGAGCGCGCGGAAATTATCCGCAACCGCTCGCACTCGGGCCTCATCGCGTTCGAGTCCTCCGAACTCCGGGGCCATTGCCGCATATTCCTCACGCGCCTGAGTCGCCTTTCCACCGCGCGCTAACCGGGCAGCGCGCTCCAGCCGTACTTGCGGCATTGCGGGCGGGAAGTTCTCCGCAAGAATCTCCTTCAACTTCGCAAGCGCAGTCTCCGCGTCGGTGGCATCGTTCGATGTCGGGTATTCGTAATAGACACGCTGGTAGTACGCTGTAGCCGCCGCATTATCTCCTGCCGATTCGGCGTTGTGGCCCAGCAGAAGCCAACCTTCCGGTTGCGGAAGCAGCCGGACATGTTCGCGAAGCAGTTCCAGTGCGTCGGCAAAGTTGCCAAGCTGTTGGTAGGCGCGTGCGCCAAGAATCGCCGCCTTTCCAAGCAGCGGCGACACAGGCTCGAATTTCCAGATGGGTTTCAGGCGCTTCGATGGCTTGCTGGGGATTGCCACTATCAAAGAGTTGCTGAGCTGTGAGAAAGGCGCGATAATCCGCGACTCGGTCGGGGAGATTAGCCGGGGCTTGCGCCGGCGCCTGCGCCCACAGGCAAAGGCCCAGGATAAGCGGGACCGAGAGCGCGAGCATCGTCCTTCGCCAGCGTCCGCTGCAACTCGAGATGGAAGTAGTCCACCATCGAAGGGCAGGTCTCGACAAACTCTTTTCGAAAAGCCTCACGTCCTGCTTCGATCTCCTCTTTTAAGACTCCGTAGAGGTTGTTCGTTCCCCGTCCGTCGCGGACATGCCTCGCCTTGTGGAGCAAGAGTTCCGCCACTCGCGTTCGCGCAAAGCGCTGCGCCCGGAGATGCTGTTCCTGCTCACTCTTCGGCAACTCGGTCCACGCCGGAGACGCTGCCGGAGTTGTCGCTCCTGCAATACGAACCAAATCGGCCGGCGGTGATTTCACCACGATGGTTTCGGTCGACTCGATCGAAGCAGCCGCCAGGCCCGCCAGCAACTCGAGTCCGCTGACATCGACCGGCTGCTCACCCGGCTCGGCGTACAGCACGGCTATCGCGTTCTGACGCACGATAATCGGGAACAGGTAAACCTTCTTTGAAGACGCGTCACCTAACATCGACGATATCGTCTGCGACAACTCTCTTGGAGTTCCTACCGCCACAACCGTATCTTTCGAAGCGACTGCGCTACCGAACGCCGGAGCCGAGGAGAGCGGGACTTCGGGGTGACCGCCCATCGAGAGCCCTTTCGGAGTGACGGCAAATACTGCCGATTTCGCGCAGAACGGGGCCGCGGCTTCCGTCAGCGTGCGAATCCATTCCTCTCGGGATTCGGCTCCCCGCAAGCGGCGCGCCGTCTGATTCAAACCGTCCGTCACCTCATTCCGGCTTCTTTGGGATCGACTCGTAACAGCCGTCGCAAAGCTTTGCTGCAGCCGGTTCTCTACGTCGGCGAACCTTTCTTCGAATATCTGTTCGAGCCGCTCCCGCCAACCGCTTTCGAGTTCTTCCCGCACCCGATCGATGTGCAGTTGCCAGGCAGCGGCAACCTGCTCGCGCGCAAGCGAGCGGGCTTCCTCGACGGCGGCCTTCAACTCCGAAGCGTTTTGATTCTCATCCATGATCGGAAACGACATTCTAGCGCGCAGAATCCACGTTCACGTGAACAATACGATTGGCGGACGCAAGCTGCATCTGGAGACTGCCGTCGGCGAGCGTCATCCCATCACCCGTGAAGCGTTCCGAGCCCAAGGACGCCTGTACGTCAGACAGCTTGAACTGCGGGCCTTTGGCGGTAAGTGTTAGACCAAAACCGCCGGACGCGGTGCGTACGATCTGCTCAGGCGAGAGGATCACACCACGAGCTTGAAACGTACCCTCACTACGGAAGTTGAGCAATAAATCCAACCCTGAGCCGAGGGTCTCAACTGAACCGTCGAGGTCAACCTTGCCGCTCTTCCAGGCAATATTCTGGATCCGGCCACGGAGCTTATACTGCGGTTCGCTCTTCGTTATGTCAACGAGACCGGTTCCGCGAAATGACCCGTCTTCAAACCTTCCCTCGAGAGCAGTGAGTTGCACTGTGCCGCCATTCCAGACAACGCGAGACCGAAGCGCCCGCGCGGTCACGTCACCCGCCGTCAAAACACCGACGCGGATCAAACCCTCGGCCTTGCGATCTTCGAGCCAACTGGGGAGCGCGGCTCGTCGCAGCCGGAGCGTGCGGGCGAAGAATCCCTCATCCCGGCGCAGCGCCGGAGCGAGCAGACCTTCCACGTCCGCCATCGCAGCCGACGGAACGGTCAAATCGAACCGGTGAGGACGTGTACCTGCAGGGTCATAGGCATAGCTTCCGTAAATCTCCAGAGGCCCGATGACGGCGCGCATTTGACGAACCTTCAACGCGTCGCCATCGATATCGATGCGAGCTGTCGATATTCGCACGGGAGACGCGACGCCCGGAACTCGCGTGCTGGTGTCGCGAACATCGAAGTTCCCTTTCCATACTCCCGGCGCATCATCGTCCTGATGGTACTTGAGAGCAGCAGACCACTTGCCGCCTTGAAAGCGGCTGACGAGCGGCACAGCTGCGCGGCTCAGCAGCCGCAAGCCATGTCCGGAAATGGTTGCGTTCAAAGCGCGGGTGGTGACGTTGTAATCCCCTTCGAGTTGCGCGCCTTGTCCTTCCTCCCCGACAAGTGCCGCCGGTGCCAGCCGGAAGGTATCGCCTGCGATAAAAAGCGAAGCCTCGGCCAGCTTCAACTCCGGTCCATCCTGCAATTGGACCGATCCATCCGTGACTGCTAATTCGCCTTGCAATCCGGAGATCGAAGCAAATCCAATTCGCCCTACCACACGCCCATCCACCGTGATACCCTTCGGCATCGGAGCTCCAAGATCCCGGGCGACCGAGACGAGGGTAGAAGCAGAAAGCTGCGTCACCGCGGCGTCGACGGACCACTGCGGCTCTTTCATCCAGTCGGAAATAGCAAGCTGGAGTTTATTCGGAGTGTCGGTGGTCCGCAACTCGATTCGTTCGCCGAAGCAATCCACACGACCCTTATAGTTCACTGTCCAGGAGCGGTTGTGTTCGTTCATCATGTCCCAACGATGCACGTCGGAAAGGTTGAACGATCCGGTTACGCTCAGATTCGATACCGGCCCATGAACTTTGGCGCGGGAAGCAACCGTACCGTGATAGCCAAGACCAGCCCCCCGGAGAAGGGCCCCCAGCTCATTGACGGGACTCTTCTCGAGTTCCAAATCCATGTCGAGGTTACCTCCGCCGAACGTTCCGCGCGCGGTGAACAACCCGGCGGTTCGCGCCGCGCGATCCGTCCGAGCAGGCTCACCCGAGAACCGGAAGTAGAGGGCGTTACGGCCCGGGGTAACTGTAATATCTGCGCTCGCGATGTAGAACGCAGATTTCGTGTCGCCGATCTTCAAATAAATCCGACCATCGGTGACCTGAATTTCGGGAACCGAGGTGGCTGATTTCGCATCCTGCATCAGGCGGACCACGTTCCATGCTCCGGAAACTGGTTTGACGATGTTGACGCTGGGAGACACAAAACGCAGAGTGGAGAAATCAATCTGTCTTCTCCAGAGCGAACTCAAGCCAACGCGGGCCTCGAGTTCCAGCATGTGCGCGAAGGGCTCGATTCCCATGGATGGATCTTCATAAATGATGACGTTCTCAATCGTAAATCCCGGACCGGTAAAGAGATTGAAGTGAACCGCTCCGATGTCCACCTTGCGATTCAGCCCGCGCTGCAAGCCGCTGCGAATCTGCTCGCCGTAACGGTCGGCCTGAACATATGGGGCCGCAATCCCCAACGCAAAAACCGCGAGTATTACTGCGAGAACGATGCGCTTTGTCATCGGCAACACTCCTGCAACCGCGCATAAGATGCCGGATCGTCGATATCCTCAAGAATGCCCGGGTCGTCGACGTCCACGTAAACCGGATTGTGCGCGCGGATTACATCGCGAGCGCGGGTGTCGCAGACCAGGATCTTTCCGACCATCTCGCGATCGAGAAGCACTGGATGTCCGCGACGACCTTCAAACCGCGGCATCGCGAATGTGCCCGAGTGTTGGAGAAGAAGTTCGACGGTTTGCCGGCTGATTGCCGGGTAGTCCACAGGCGTGAAGAAGACCGCATCGGCATCCGGAACAGCCTTGAGCCCGCAGTGCAGGGAACTCAATTGTCCAAGCTCCGGGTTTGGGTTGATGACGAATTCCGTCGGCCGTGAGATACCTGCGCGGATACGCTCCACATCGTGGCCAAGGACCACTACGATCTCGTCGCAAGAAGAGAAGGCGTCGATCAGTCCATCCGCAAACGTAACCCCGTTCAGTGATAGTAAAGCTTTCGGCGATCCCATTCGCCGAGATGCTCCGCCCGCGAGGATAATAGCGGCCGTTCTCACGTCAGATGCGCCCGCAGGCGCTCATTCAAAAATACGGATTTCGAGATTTCTTTCCAATTCGAGTCGGGGTTTCTGCGAACCGCGATCATTTCGGCAACAACGGCCACAGCAATCTCCTCCGGCGTGACCGCGCCGATCTCAAATCCCATCGGAGCAAAGACACGCTCGAAGGCGCTCGCCGGCATGTCTTCCTTCTCCAGTTCACGAATGACGTTGATGACTTTGCGCTTGCTTCCGATCATCGCGACATAGCGGGCGTTGGTTTGTACGGCCCACTTCAGGACTCGCATGTCATCCCGATGGCCCCTGGTGACGATCACTATGTACGAGGTTTCGTTTACGGCAAGCTTGGGGAAAATCGACTCGTACTCATCGGCATGAATTTCATCGGCTTCCGGAAAGCGATCTCGATTGGCGAACATCTCGCGATCGTCAATGACGATCGTTCGGAAGCCGGCCAGGTCGGCAACCTTCGACAGACTCTTCGAGATGTGGCCCGCGCCAAAGATGTAGGCAGCTGGCTGAGGAATAACCGGTTCGACAAAGACGTCCAATTGGCCTCCGCAAATAAGACCGTTATCGTAAGCGGCATCCTGACCGAGACTGAAGTTCATGTGCCGCGGCTTCTCGGTTGCGATCACCTCCCGCGCCGCATTCCAGACCTCAGCTTCCACGCAGCCGCCGCCGATCGTCCCCACCATCGATCCGTCCTCGCGGACCAACAGCTTGGCGCTCTCGAAGCTCGGGATCGAACCGCGCACCTGCACGATCGTAGCAAGCGCGCACTTCTGCCCTTTTCTGCCAAGTCGAACGATTTCTTCGAAGATATCCATAGCTCGCCCACGCTTAGACGAAGCGATATTTCTCGGTTTTTTCGTCCCAGAGAATTCGCTTACCCTGCTTGAAGGACAAAGTAGCCATGTGGCCCGGGATCGCCGCGATTTGACCAGCGCGCGCCGGAGCGATATTTTTGGTCTTCCCAAGCACGGCATCGAGGAAATTACGCACGTGATCCGCGGTTGCGTCCGGCTGGTTGAAATCCTTGATGTTGTTGAGGTGGATCTCAGCGGTCTGCTTCGAAAAGGGCTTTGCACCTTTGATAAATTTGGGCTGAGAGTAGAAGTGCAAATTCTGGCGGTCCATGACTTCGATGGTGCCCTTCTGCCCCATGAACTGTTCGCCGTATCCATACTGATCGTTGCCGAAGAAACAGGAGTAGTTCAGATGGAAGCGATCGGGATACTCGTAGATCGCGCTCAGCGTATCGGGCACTTCGCGATCATCCTGAAAACCCGTTTTGGTCCATTGGTAGATGCCGCCGGATGCCATGCAGGAATTGGGAACGGTCTTTCCAACAACGAAATTGCTGATGTCGGTCTGATGTACCAGCAGATCAGTGGAAATGCCGCCTGAGTAATCCCAATAATTGCGCCACTGGAAATAGCGATTCTTATCAAACGGGATACTCTTGTGCTCCGCGGTTTCGAGGAAGCGCTTCCAATCCGTATTCTGCGGACTTGCGTCGGGCGGAATGATGTATCGCCAAGCGGCGGGAACCCCCGTCGCCGGATCCTGTGTCGGATCGAAGTTGCGGTACCAGAAGGCGCGCACATAGTGGCACTCGCCGATAAGTCCGTCTTCGGCCATTTTCTTGGCCTGGATGTACAGCTTGTTTGAGCGGTTCTGCGTACCGACCTGTACGATGCGATTCGTCTTCTCCGAGAGCTTCACGATCTCGGCGCCTTCTTCGATGGTGTGACCGATCGGCTTCTCGAGGTAAATATGCTTGTTGGCCTTGAGGGCTGCCATCGCCATCGCGTAGTGAAGGTGCTCGGGAGAAGCAATAAAGACGACATCGACATTCGGATCGGCAAGCACTTCACGGTAGTCGACATATGTTTTTGGCGTCGTCTTTTCTTCCGTCTGTACGATGTCCTTGCCCTTGGCGAGGTTACCTTGATAGGTATCGCACACTGCGACCACGTTAACCAGGTCCTTGCTGGACAAATACATCTGCTTCATCACATGCTGGCCGCGGGCGCCGGTGGCAATCCAGCCGACGCGCAATCGATTATTCTGGCCAAGAACCGGCAGAACTCCCGGCGCGGCAATCGCGGCCGCAGCGGCGGTTTTCTTTAGGATCTCCCGGCGGGAAATGTCTTTCATTCGGGTCAAGTCTCCTCAGAGAGCGGATCACTTTCAGGATAACAGTGACGAAGGATACGCGGCCCTTCGCGCGTTCTGATAAGAATAGAGCCATGATACGAGCCGTCCTCGCGCTCGCAGCGATGGCGTTATCCGCGGCAGCGCAACAGCCGCCGCGCCTCCGCTCGCCGGAGGTGCACGCTGATCATCGGGTAACTTTCCGCTATCGCGCGCCCAACGCAAAGGAAGTCCTTCTCTCGATCGAAGGCGCAAAAAATGTCGCCATGCAGAAAGACGACCAGGGAGTGTGGTCTGTTACGACAGAACCGCTCGCGCCGGATCTCTACGGCTATTCGTTCCGTGTTGATGGCGTCAGAGTGATCGACCCCGTCAATCCGCAGATCCAGGTCAATTTGCTGGATACGGACAGCATGGTCAGCGTTCCTGGGACTGCGGCTATGGACTGGGAATATTCGAACGCGCCGCGCGGAGAACTTCATCATCACTTCTATGCTTCGCGTGTGGTCGGCGACAATCGCGACTTTTATGTCTATACTCCTGCAGAATACGATTCTTCGGGCAAGAAGAAGTACCCGGTTCTTTATCTACTTCACGGTTTTAGCGATGACGCGAGCGGCTGGTCGGCAGTCGGTCGGGCGCATGTGATCATGGACAATCTCATTGCCCGAGGCAAAGCAAAACCGATGCTTGTTGTAATGCCGCTGGGTTATGGGGCGCCCGAAGTCCTCAATCGCGATTCATCGGCGCCACGTGATCAAGACTTGAGCGAACGCAACATGACCAAATTTCGTGAGGCGCTCTTCACGGAAGTGATACCGGAAGTGGAGAGGAAGTACCGCGTCATCGCGGATCGCAACTCGCGGGCGATTGCAGGATTGTCCATGGGCGGCGCGGAGGCTTTGTTTACCGGTCTCAACGCGATTGACAAATTCGCCTGGATCGGGTCCTTCAGCGCAGGTGGAATCAACGAGAATTACGCAGCTGCATTTCCAGCATTAGACGAAAAGGCAAACAAACAGTTAAAGCTGTTGTGGATCGCATGCGGAACCGAGGACCGGTTAATCGGCGATAATCGCAAATTTCTCGAGTGGCTCGATTCGAAAAACATCCATTACACAAAAGTAGAAACGCCTGGAGGGCACACCTGGATGCTATGGCGCAGGAATCTCGCCGCCTTGGCCCCATTGCTGTTCCAAGATCCGCTGCGATCGGCAAGATGAATGATTAGAAACGCTACTGAGCACCCGGCTGTACTAATGTAGGAAGGGTATTCCGAGATTTGCGGAACTTAAAAGATAAAGGCGTACTCATCACCGGCGCCGGCCGGGGAATTGGGAAACGGCTCGCAATCGGTTTCGCCAACCTGGGAGCGCGCGTTGCTCTGATTGCGCGCAGCAAAGCCGAACTGGACCTTGCCAACCTCGAGATCGAACACGGTGGCGGTGTTTCGCTCCGCATTCGCGCCGATGTTCGGGATTTCGAGCAGATGGCCGCCGCAGTGGATCGCATGCGGACGCACTACGGCCGCTTGGATGTCCTCATCTGCGCGGCAGCACTGCAAGGGCCTATCGGGCCTCTGCTAGAAACTCCCGCGAAAGCATGGGCCGAGACGATCGAGACCAATCTGATGGGCGTAGTCAATTCGGTCCGGACGGTTCTCCCACACATGCTGGAACGTCGATCGGGCAAAATCATCGTCCTGGGTGGACGCGGCGCCACCGATCCAAGGCCCTTCTTCTCTGCGTATGCAGCCTCAAAGGCCTCCGTGGCAAGGTTCGTCGAAACGATCGCGGAGGAAATCCGCGATCACAACGTTCAAATCAATGTGATGAGCCCGGGCCGAACTTATACGCACATGACGGATGAAATCCTTCGCGCCGGGGACAAGGCGGGAGCGAAGGAACATGACGAAGCGGTTTCGGTTCGGATCACCGGCGGTATGGCGCCTGACAAACAGATTGAGCTCGCCGCTTTTCTGGCATCGGAAGAGTCCAATCACGTAAGCGGCAAATTCATTCATGTGAACGACGACTGGCGGAGACTGGAGCACGCCAGCGCGGGACGTGAACTGTACACGCTGCGACGAGTCCTCAAGGGCTAGCGTTCCTCTGCGGAAGGGTATCCTACGGAGATGTTGCGGAGAGACGCATGAAGCTTGGCATCGACTTCGGCACAACGCGCATAGTGGTCGCAGCCGTCGATCGCGGCAACTATCCCGTCCTCGCGTTCGAAGATGCCGAAGGAGCCGCGCGCGAGTGGATCCCTCCCGTAGTTGCGTCGCGTGAAGGAGAACGCCGATATGGTTGGGACGCGTGGGCGCTGCAGTCCGAACCGGGTTGGACCTTGATACGGTCTCTCAAGCGCGTACTCGAGGACGCAGGCCCTTACACAACAGTGAACATCGACGACTCTGCAATTCCGATCCTGCAACTGCTGGAAGAGATGGCGTCGTACCTGAAGCGGGCCGTGAGGGAGAAGTCGAATTTACCGGTTCGGAATCGGGAGCCGCTGGAAGTGATGTTGGGCGTACCGGCAAATGCCAACAGCAATCAGCGATTCCTGACGGTAGAGCCTTTTCAGCGCGCCGGCTTCGAGGTGCTCGGCTTGCTGAATGAGCCTTCGGCGGCGAGCATCGAGTATGGTCACCGGAACCGTTCGGCGTCAAATAATGAGTTCGTCCTGGTGTACGATCTTGGCGGCGGAACATTCGACGCGTCGTTAGTGCGCATCGAAAGCCCAATTCATTCCGTAATCGCGAGCGAAGGCGTGCCAGACGTGGGCGGCGATGACTTCGATATCGTGCTGTCGGAAATGGCGCTTGAAAGCGAGGGATTGAATGCCGATGCGCTAACCCAGGCCGAACTGTTTCGACTGCACGAGGAGTGCCGCAACCGT
The DNA here is from genome assembly GCA_963833675.1 of Bryobacteraceae bacterium. Lineage (GTDB taxonomy): Bacteria > Acidobacteriota > Terriglobia > Bryobacterales > Bryobacteraceae > DASQDN01. The sequence continues at coordinate 52,670 of CAWHYW010000004.1, forward strand.
AAAGAATCGCTGCACCCGAATACGCGGCGTATCGTTGTCGATCTCGCAATCGTTCGTGACAAGTGGCCGGAGGTAACAATTCCCGCAGCCGAGTATTACGAGCGCTGCCGTCCGTTGATTCAGCGGACGGTAGAGGCCACTGAAAGGCTGTCTGCGGCGCACGAACGACTGGATGCTCTCTATGTTACGGGTGGCGGGAGCGAACTGCCGATGGTCGCGCGTATGCTGAAGGAGGTTTTCGGACGGCGCGTAAGACGATCCGCATACACGCGGTCTGCCACTGCTATTGGATTGGCAATTCAGGCAGACACTTCCGCGGGCTATGTGCTCCATGAAAATTTCACACGCCATTTCGGCGTATGGCGCGAATCGGAGAATGGTCAGATTGTCACTTTCGATCCGCTCTTTCCCAAGGGCACTCCACTTCCGACTGCCGGAGAACCGCCGTTAACTGTGGTTCGCTCCTACTGTCCCGTACACAACATCGGGCATTTCCGCTATCTCGAGTGCAGCCATATTGCGGCGAGCGGGCAGCCCGCAGGAGACATTGCTGTTTGGGATGAAGTGATGTTTCCGCTCGATCCGGCCCTTTCAGAACGGGAGTCATTGACCGAACTCACGGTCGGACTCTGTCCAAAGGCGCAAGAGCAACAGATCGAGGAGCGGTACTCCTGCGATGCCTCAGGAAGCGTGCAGGCAAAGATTTTGAACCTGACATCCGGGTATGCGCGGACTTATCGGCTGGGGCGGTGGTCTGCTAAGACCGCGCCCGTTACACCCGGACGCAAGCGAAAAATCAAAGTGGAAGAACGTTAAATGCTGAACTGGCTGCTGGTATTCGTACCGATCGCGGCCGGGTTGCACTATCTTCGCCCGGATTCGCACACGCTGATCTTTATTACTGCCGCGCTGGCGATTGTGCCGCTCGCGGGATGGCTGGGACGCGCGACCGAGCACATCGCCGGAAGAACCAGCGAGGGAGTCGGAGGCTTGCTGAACGCCACCTTCGGCAACGCTGCGGAAATGATCATTGCGATTGTGGCGATGCAGCGCGGCCTACACGGCGTGGTGAAAGCTTCGCTGACAGGTTCCATTATCGGCAACATCCTGCTTGTCATGGGCGCCTCAGCCGTTGCAGGCGGCTTGAAGTACAAAACACAGGAGTTCAATGCCACCGGAGCGCGGGTCCAAGCCACAATGTTGACCTTGGCTGCGGTCGCGCTGGTTTTACCGGCAGCATTTCATTTTCTGAGCGGGCCGGCGGGAATCGTGAAAGAGTACGACCTCAGCTTCGATATTTCGATCGTGCTCCTGCTGACGTACGCGCTTAGTCTGCTGTTCACACTACACACACACAAGCAGTTGTTCGCGGGCCATGTCTCCGAGGCGGCGGAAGAGAATCATGCCGCATGGCCGATGGCGAAATCACTGGGAGTGCTGGGCGTCTCGACGGCGCTGATCGCCTGGATGAGCGAGTTATTGGTAGCCTCTGTCGAGATTGCGGCGCACGAGTTTGGGATGTCGACGATTTTCGTCGGTGTCATCGTAGTTGCAATCGTCGGCAATGCGGCCGAGCATAGCACCGCGGTAACTGTAGCGATGAAGAATCGAATGGATCTCTCCCTGAGCATCGCAATCGGCAGCAGCATCCAGATTGCGCTTTTCGTGGCCCCCGTATTGGTGCTATTGAGCTACGCGATCGGGCCGCGGCCCATGGACTTGGTATTTACCTCGGCGGAGGTGCTTGCCATTGTCTTATCCGTGGCCATCGCAAGCCAGACAGCAGGCGACGGTGAATCGAACTGGCTTGAAGGAGTTCAGCTTCTGGCTGTGTATATTATTTTGGGAATCGTTTTTTACTTCCTGCCCGAAACCTCTCCGACCGGAGGCGTTCATTAGATGATGCGCAGCGATATACAGCCCTATGACCTCGCGCAGCCATATTTTATCGGCATGCCGCACTTTCCTACACACTCTCCATTCCTGTACGGGTTGACGAAGGTCCATGGCGAGATCCCTCTGCCGGACGGCGGCAGCTCGGCCGCGGACGTGATCACGATGGGCGGTCATGCCGGCACGCACATGGATGCGCTGAACCATTTTTCCTGCGCAGGCAAGTTATATGACGGGCGGGATGTGGTGGCGATCCAATCCTACGGCGGCGGCATTCGCCACTTATCGATCGATACGGTGGCCCCGATTGCGCGGCGAGGCGTGCTCTTTGACGTGGCGGGCTTGCTTGGTTTGGAAGCGCTCGACTCCGACATGGTGATCACACCGGAGCTTCTGGACCAGTGCAAGATAGATGTTCAACCCGGTGATGTCGTGCTGATTCGGACAGGGTGGGCGAAGTTCTTTCGCGATCCGGTGAAATATGCATCCGCTTTACGCATGCCGGGGGTAGAACTCGCGGGCGCCAGGTGGCTGAGCCAGCGTAAGCCCTTTGCGGTTGGCTCCGATACGCTCGCTTTCGAGCGGATGCCCAGCCCCAAGATGGCGGTGCACGTTCATCTGCTTGTCGAGAGCGGCATTCACCTCATCGAGAATCTGAATCTCGAAGAGCTCGCGAGAGACAAAAAGCGCGAGTTTCACTTTGTCGGGGCGCCGTTGAAGATCGAGGGAGGGACAGGCGCGCCAATTCGACCGCTGGCGTTTCCTTAATCGACGAGTTCGATTCGATAATTCTCGATCACTGGATTCGCGAGGATATCGCGCGCGATAGTTTCGACGGTTTGGCGCACCTGTTGCGCGCTCGTTGCATCGGCAAGGTTGATGTCGAAGTATTTGCCCTGCCGGACGTCCATTACTTCGGGATGACCGTGCGCGTTGAGCGCCTTTCGGATGGTCTGGCCTTGTGGATCGAGCACGGTCGGCTTCAGGGATACGAACACGCGGGCTGTCATGGGAGAACTACCATTCTACCCAGCGATACGGACCATTTTTCCATTTGAAGAAGCGTCTTCCGCCGCAAGCGTGACCTCGCAGATTCGATAGATATCCGAAATGGGAAGCGTGGGCGCCTTCCCGTTGTATGTGGCGTTCAGATAGTCGATGAAGAGCGACTCTGCGGGAGGTAAGTCGAGGGTACGAGGAGGAGCGTCTGCCGTCATCAAGGTGACTCCTGTTGCCGCCTGATACTCGACAATGCCGTTCGTCCCCACAAGCCTCAGACGATCGTCTCCGTGGGTAGGCGCGGTCTCCGGACGGAAGTAATCGACGCGCAGGGTGGCCACTCCGCCATTATCGAGTTGGAAGACCGATGCGGTTGCCGTCTCCATCTCACCAACGTCGCGGCCCTTTCGCGTTTCGAACCCGCCGACCATTGTGAACTCGCGTCCGCTGGTCCAACGCATCAGGTCGAGCATATGTATGCCGACCCAGGTGATGCTGCCACCGTAAGTTGATGTCTTGCTAAACCACGGAGCGCGACTGCCGAGCTTGTAGGATTTCTGTCCGGCGATTTGAACCACTTCTCCGACCCGACCGGATGCGACGGTCTTCTTGATCGCCAGATAGCTGGGCTCGTAGCGCATTGGCAGCATCATGCCAAGGGAGATTTTGTTGGCCTCAACCGCGTGCCGCACAGCGCTCAAGCCGGCTTTATCGATCGCGAGCGGTTTCTCCGCCATGACGTTAATCTTTCGTTTTGCCGCTTCGATAATTGCGCGGGCGCGTTCGCCGTTATTATTTGTGACGGAGACAACGTCGAGCTTTTCTTTGTCCAGCATCTCGCGCCAATCCTGATACTGTTTCGCCGACGAGAGCTTCGGATACTTCTTGCCCGTGCTATCCCAATAGGCGACAATCTCCACGTCGGGCAAACGGTTGAGAGGCGCGAGAATCTCGGCCGTGTGACCCTCGAATCCGAGGATGGCGACACGGATTTTCTTGGGAAGCTTGACGGGTTCGGCCGCTGCGGCAAAAGCGGCAGGCGCCAGCAACATGGCTCGACGGGAAAGATCGGACATATAGGAATGATGCCAGAATCGGCCTAAACAATTTAAGGTATGTTTGTTGTGGTACAGTAGCGCCAAAGGAGAACGGGATCTGAAGGTCTGCGTACTGGCGTCGAGCAGCTCCGGAAACTCGGTTTTTATCGGAACCGAACATACGCGCCTTCTCGTCGATGCCGGCCTCAGCCGCAAGGACGCGATTACCCGCCTCGCGGCGATTGGGGAATCGCCCGAAGCCCTGGATGCCGTTCTCATCACCCACGAACACAGCGATCATATCTGCGGCCTGATTCCGCTTCTCAAGAAATACAATCTTCCGGTGTATGTGTCATGGCTGACCTCGCCTACGATTGCCTGGGGTGATTTTGAGCCCAGGTTGGAATTGTTTATGGCGGGCGAGCGCTTTCGAATCGGCGATCTGGAAGTGGACACGTTTACCGTGCCTCACGATGCGGTCGATCCGGTCGGTTTTTGCATTCAGGCGGATGGCGCTCGCGCAGGAATTGTGACCGATTTGGGCTACATGCCCGAATCGGTGAAGTTTCACTTACGCGGCGCCGAGTTTCTGCTGCTGGAATCGAACCACGATATAGAAATGCTCAAGGTGGGTCCGTATCCCTGGTCGGTCAAGCAGCGCGTCATGGGGCGCAACGGGCACCTGTCGAACGACATGGTTTCGCAGTTCATTCTCGATGGCCTGGACGGTTGCCTGAAGACGCTGGTGCTCGGCCATTTGAGCGAACACAACAACCATCCCGCCATCGTGCACGTTTCGGCGCTGCAGGCCCTGGGACGCCGGGGACTCGCGCCGAATCTGGTTATATCCGAGCCGCGGATACAATCAGAAGTGTTCACCGTATGATCACACGCTACACGCGGCCGGAGATGGGCCGCATCTGGAGCGAGGAAAACAAGTACAAACAGTGGCTCGAAGTAGAGCTCGCCGCCTCGGAAGCGCTAGCCGAGCTGGGTGACGTGCCGGTGGAAGCCGCGCGCGCCTTGCGCGAGCACGCTCGAACCAATGCGAAGCGGATCGCGGAAATTGAACGCGAAACCCGCCACGACGTAATCGCCTTTACAACCTGCGTTGCCGAGTCGATGGCAGCGGCTGGCGGCGCCGAATACTCGCGGTGGCTGCATTACGGCCTGACATCAAACGACGTCGTGGATACGGCTCAGGCTTTACAGATCAAGGGTGCGTCCGATCTGCTGCTAAAGGACATTCACGAGCTGCTCGGCGAGCTCAAAAAGAAAGCTTTCGAACATAAACAGACGGTCATGATCGGCCGGACACACGGGATCCATGCGGAGCCTTACACGTTCGGCCTGAAGTTCGCGCTTTGGTACGACGAGCTTCAGCGCGATTTGGAGCGATTCGAACGTGCGGCAGAGGACATCCGAACCGGCAAAATCTCGGGCGCCGTCGGCACGTTCGCGCACATCGGCCCGGAGGCGGAGGAGCGAATCTGCGCGATTTTGGGGCTGAAACCTGCCCCGATCGCCTCCCAGGTAATTTCGCGCGATCTTCATGCCGCTTATATCAGCGTTCTGGCGTTGATCGCGGCGCTGTGTGAAAAGATCGCCCTCGAGATACGCCACTTGCAACGCACGGAAGTTCGGGAGGCGGAGGAGCCGTTCGGAGCGGGACAGAAAGGCTCTTCGGCAATGCCGCACAAGCGGAACCCGGTTACTTGTGAGCAGATTTGCGGTCTCGCCCGGGTAGTCCGATCGAACGTACAGGCCGCCTACGAGAACATCGCCTTGTGGCATGAGCGGGACATTTCCCATTCTTCCGTCGAACGGGTCATCTTGCCTGATTCGTGTATTCTGACGGACTATCTGCTCGCAAAGACCATCTGGCTGGTGCGGGATATGCGAGTTAATCCACAGTTTATGCGCCGGAATCTCGACTTGACTCGGGGCCTAGTGTTCTCCGGTCAACTACTCCTGGACTTGGCGGCGGCGGGGATGCTCAGGGAGCACGCGTATAAGGTGGTGCAGACACACGCGATGAAATCGTGGGATACCGGCGGAGACTTTCGGGCCGCGATCGAGTCGGATGATGAAATTCGTAAGCACCTTACTTTGGAACAAATTGAAACCGCGTTCTCGTTGGATCGTCAGCTTCGGAACGTGAATGCGATCTACGCGCGTGTCTTCACCGCTAAGGGAGAAGGAGTACCATCAGCCCTAAGTGTACAAGGGTAGAGTTGGACTCTCGTTTTCCCCTCGTTACGCGCTAAAAGTCTATTCCAATTAAAAGCGTTTCCGCGTAAACTGATGGTGGACATGGAAGCCATCACGGCCAAAGAGACGCGACAGAGTCTAGAACTTGCCAGAGTGCTCGTTGTGGACGATGATCTCGCATCGCGGCTGACGTTGCAGACCGTGCTCCAAGCCGGCGGGTATCGCGTGGACGCGGCGGCAACCGCCGCGGAAGCAGTCGGCAAGATGGAAGATCAGGAATATCAACTAGTTCTGAGCGATTTGCAGATGGAATCCCCAGAGGCCGGATTGAAGGTGCTGGCGCATGCTCAGATGATGAATTACAAGCCGGCTACCGCCCTGATTACTGCGTATCACACAACCTCCTCTGAAAGACCGAACAGCCGTATGTTGGTTGAACCACAGGATGTTCCAGGCCTGTTGAGTAAGGTCGCCAACTTGATTGCGCGTCGTGTCACCCGCCGAGTGCAGCGCGAACTGAGACACGCTGAAACCAGCCGCTAGATTTCTCCTCTGAGAAGAAGCTTCCTCTGAAGGCACTTCAGCAGGAGTGAAGCTCCAAATTCTTGCGTTGACTTGCGCGCTTTCGGCGTCGGCCGAGGCTCCGCCACGCATCCCCGCGCCCCTCTACACGCCATCCAGCGTCGTGAACGGCGCGAACTACAAGGCCGGACCGCTGGCTCCGAACACGATCGGCACGCTATTCGGGCGCGATCTGGCCTTTGTGACGCGATCTTTGGCAGCAGAGGACCTTTACAACGGCACTCTTCCAACGACGCTGCTCGGTACCGGCGTCCGGCTCCTGATCAATCGGACCTGGCGTTTCTGTATTTTGTCTCGCCGTCGCAGGTCAATTTTCTGGTTCCCTCGACGCTCACCCCCGGGCCAGTGGACATCGAGCTTTCCCTCGATGGCCGGTATGGTGAAGCCGTTCGCGTGCAATTGGCCGAGTTTTCCCCGGCTCTCTTCCCTCTCGATCCGGAGACGGTGCTGGCAACGAGAGCGGATGGCTCCGTCATTTCCTATGACAAGCCAGCCAGGCCGGGAGAGATCGTCATTCTGTACGCGACCGGCTTGGGGGCTACGAAGCCCAGGGTTCCCGCCGGTCAGATTCCGACCGGGATCGCCTGGTTGGACAAGCTCGCCGACTTTCGACTGACGTTGGCGGGAGAAACCGTGGATCGCGCAAATCTGTTGTATGCGGGCGCGGCCCCCGGATTCGCCGGGCTGTACCAGATCAATCTACGGCTGCCCGAGAACGTCGGACGAAACCCCGAGTTACGAATCGGGTTCAAGGAAACGATGAGCCCCGCGGACGCGCGATTGCCGGTGGAACGTGGCAACCCATAGACATATAAAGCCGTCTACACTAAATCTAGGCTCTTTTTTATGTGTGTTCGCGTTCTTATCGTGTTTTGTTTGTTGCCGGCGGGAATATTCGCTCAATTGAGTGAGCGACCGGAGCCTCCGAAGGAGCATCCCGGACGGCAATTCGTCGTCACTCCGGGAACCCGCATTCCGCTGAGCTTTATCAACAGTGTTAGCACGAAAAGCGCGGCTGAAGGAGATCGGGTCTATCTGGAAACGGTATTTCCGATCGTGCTCGATGGAAAGGTGGTTATTCCGCCCGGCAGTTACGTTGCCGGGACGATCACACAGGTGAAGCGGCCGGGCCGGGTGAAGGGTCGTGGGGAGCTGTATTTGCGGTTCGATTCTCTGACGCTGCCGAATGGCGTCACCCGTGAGTTCCGAGCTCGCGTAGGAGCGCTCGACGGGCGCGCAACAGAAGATCTCGACAAAAACGAAGGCAAGATTACCAGCGAAGGAAATAAAGGCGGTGACGCCCAGAAGGTAGGCGAAGCCGCGGCGGCAGGCGCCAGTGTCGGCGCGATTGCGGGCAGTGTCGCCGGTCACGGCGGAATGGGCGCGGGGATTGGAGCCGGTGCAGGCGCAGCGGCCGCTCTGGCGGGCGTTCTTCTCTCTCGAGGGCCTGAAGCCGTGCTAGCGAAAGGGACGACCCTCGAGATGGTTATCGATCGGCCTTTGGCCTATGATGAAACGGAACTGGACAACTCCCTGGCACGTGGTCGCGCGATTGGCGATGGCCCGGGTCCGCTTCCGAGTCATAAACAGCAGTCGGTTCCGATGCCAGGAAGCCGATTCCCTTTATAAGGAAAACCTCCGCTCCTTTGCGCTAAAGCGAACTTCAGTCGCGGCTCTGTTCCTAATCGATTACGGAAGCCCAGCCCCGGCGCGACAGGTCCCAATAGATCACCGCGCCCGCGGCAATTCCGAGCAGCCACCAGCCCGAAGCCCACCGTGGTTTCCTGCAAGAGAATCTTTCCCACTCCGAACAGCACTCCGTAGATCAGGACGCAACCGCAAATCCAATCCAGCAGGTTCGATAAACCATCCCGGCGCGGTCGAATGTCAGGCGCAAGCGCAGCGATGGGTCCCCAGCCCGTCAAAGAAGGCGCGGTGCGGCGATAGAAGCTCACCAGAGTTTCGGTCGATTCGGGCTTGGTGAGGAAGGTGACCGCGAGCCAAACCACCGTCGTAATCGCCACGGTAACGAGCATGATCCGCGCCTCATCCACAGGACTCGCGCTGTCGAAGCCGAACACGGTTTGCATGGCGACGGAAACGACAAACGCCGAGATCATGGCCGATACTTCGCTCCAAGCGTTAATGCGCCACCAATACCATCGCAATAGCAGAACACCGCCCGTACCCGCGCCGGTAAGAATGAGGAGTTTCCATGCGCCGGCAATCGAATCCATGTAGAAGGTAACAACCGCGGAGACGATCGTGATCAACACCGTCGCAAGCTGCGATGCATGGACATAGTGTTTGTCGCTCGCGTGAGTGTTCAGGAAACGGCGATAAAAGTCGTTGATGAGATAACTCGCTCCCCAGTTGAGTTGGGTAGCGATCGTCGACATATATGCGGCGGCGAATGCCGCCACCATTACGCCGCGCAGATACGGAGGCAGGTGATCGATCATTACCAGCACGTACCCTGTTTCTTTGTCCTGCAAATTCGGATACAGGATCACTGAAGCGAGCCCCACAATGATCCATGGCCAGGGCCGCATCGCGTAATGGGCGATGTTGAACCACAAGGTTGCGAGCAGCGAATGCCGTTCGTCCCGGGCGCAGAACATGCGCTGCGCGACGAAGCCTCCGCCGCCGGGTTCTGCGCCGGGATACCAGGTAGCCCACCATTGCACGGAAATGTAAACGATAAAGGTGATCACCGGCATCCAGGCGGAACCGATATCGGGAATAAAGCTCAGGACAGAACCCTGTGCGCCTCCGGACGCGATCCGCGCCGCGTCGATGGCGATCAATTTGGCTTTCATCGCGCCCATTCCACCGATCGCGTTAACCGCTGCGACGGCTAGCACGATCACCATGGTCATCTTGATAAAGAACTGCACCATGTCCGTGACGAGAACTCCCCAGAGGCCGGATAGGGTCGAGATGAACGAAGTGATGGCGATCAGTCCAATGACGATGAGCAGAGCCTCGGCCTTCGTCACGCCAAGGATCAGGGTGAGAATTTTCACCATGGCGAGATTCACCCATCCGAGGATGATGCAGTTGATCGGAATGCCGAGATAGAGAGCGCGGAACCCGCGAAGGAATGCGGCCGGTTTGCCGGAGTAGCGAATTTCAGAAAATTCGATATCGGTCATCACTCCGGACCTGCGCCACAGCCGAGCGTAGAAGAACACGGTAAGCATGCCGCTCGCCACGAAATTCCACCACAGCCAATTGCCGGCGATACCGCGCGTAGCGACCAATCCCGTCACGACGAGAGGTGTATCGGCGGCGAATGTCGTGGCAACCATCGACGTGCCCGCCAGCCACCAAGGAACATCACGACCCGACAAGAAGAACTCGCTGACGCTGCTCCCGGCGCGGGCTTTGTAATAGAAACCAATGCCAATGTTTAAAGCGAAGTAGAGACCTACTACAAGCCAGTCGATAATCGTAAGCTGCACGCAGTGAATTATACAGGGATAAACCTCTGAAACAGAACGGTTCAACTTTGTTGTTTGCAAACAGAGCCTCAAGCGTAAGCCAAATGACTTCAACTCGCACTCTCGCCTATGCTATTCTGCCGACAGCGCTAAAGGCGCTCAGTTCAAAGAACAGAAGGACGTTAGCTACATGAAGGAAACCGGTGTTGTCAAGTGGTTTAACGCTGCCAAGGGCTTCGGCTTTATCCAGCGTGAGAACGGGGAAGACGTATTCGTGCATTTTACGGCTATTCAGGAGTCAGGATACCGATCATTAAATGAAGGGGCGAAGGTCACCTTCCTTGTAAAGCAGGGGCCAAAGGGTTTGCAGGCCGAAGAAGTAGCGACACTTGCTTGACCCGGAGCCGGCACGCGGCCGGTAAATCACAGTTATAGCCTGTTCGAAAGGCCCGGAATCGAAACGGTTCCGGGCCTTTCGTTTTTGCCCGCAAATCCTTCGCGCATCGCTTGACAGTTTGATAATGATTATTAAACAATAGGAATTGTTGAGATGCAGCGAAGCAACCAAGCACAAAGCTTTCGGGAGATGTGCGAACGCCATGGTTTGGCGGTCACGCATCAGCGGCAGATCATCTTCGGAACGCTCGCCGGGATGCGTGGGCATCCGAGTCCCGAGGCCGTGTACGATCTGGTGAAGGAACATATCCCGTCTATCTCGCTGGCGACGGTTTATAAGAATCTCAAAACGTTCGAAGAGCACGGTCTGATCCGGGAAGTGAGTCCGCATCATGGGTCGGCGCGATTCGAAACGAATGCGGTTCCGCACCACCACCTCGTCTGTCTGCGCTGCAAGGCAATTATGGACCTGCCCGAAGCCGATGTCGGCCCAGTCCGACTGAAGAAGCGCGCTCCCGGCGGGTTCCGCATCGAACGCTACAACGTGGAAATATTCGGCGTGTGCGGAAAATGCGCGAGGCAACCCGAGTCATAAGTTCGCGAACGAAGCATCAAACACGGAAAAGGAGAGATGAATGTTAGGAGTCGGAGATAAATTCCCCGAGTTCAAAGTAAAGGCTACGGTAAGCACGGACAAGAACAACGCCTTCAAAGATTTGACGAATGAGTCGTATCCCGGCAAGTGGAAGATCTATTTCTTCTGGCCGAAAGATTTCACCTTTGTATGCCCGACCGAAATCGCGGGCTTCGGCAAGCTTAATGGTCAGTTTGCAGACCGCGACGCGCAGGTCCTTGGTGGAAGCACGGATTCGGAGTTCGTACATCTGGCCTGGCGGCAGCATCATCCCGATCTTAAGGATCTGCCGTTTCCGATGCTCGCGGACGTGAAGCGGGAACTCGCAGAAGAACTTGGCATCCTGGACCCGAACGAGGGTGTTTGCCAGCGCGCCACTTTCATCGTCGACCCGGATGACATTATCCGGCACGTGTCCGTCAACGATCTGAGCGTAGGACGGAATGTGGACGAGGTTCTTCGCGTGCTCGACGCGCTGCAGACGGACGAACTCTGTCCATGCAACTGGCAAAAAGGCCAGGAAACACTTCACGTTTAAGCGTGATGGAATCCAGGCGTGTGGTTCCGTGACCCGGAGCTCAACACGCCTTTCTTGTTTGAGAGAAAAGCTATGTCTGTTGAAACCCTCTTGGAATCGTTCCCCACTTACGCGAAAGATATCAAATTAAACCTCAGTTCCGTACTTAAACAGACGGAGCTTACGCCTCAGCAGCTGTGGGGCACAGCTTTGGCCTGCGCCATCGCATCGGGAAGTAAGGTGGTGTTGGACTCGATATCGGTTGACTCGCGAGAATATTTATCGGAGCAGGCTGCCGACGCGGCGCGCACGGCGGCCGCGATCATGTCGATGAACAACGTGTACTATCGTTTCCTGCATCTGACGGATAGCGAAAAGTACAAACAGATTCCGGCGCGTCTGCGCATGCAGGGGATTCGCACTCACGGGATAGATCAGGCCGACTTCGAGTTGTGGTGCACGGCCGTGTCTGCAATAAATAATTGCAAGACCTGCGTAGCATCGCATGAACAGGTACTGCGTGACAAAGGCATCAGCGAGGAGCAGGTGGCCGCCGCCATTCGTATCGCCGCGGTGGTACACGCGGCGGCCGTTGTGCTGGACGCTGCCGCTTAAAAAAGCCTCCGGATAAGCCAGTGTGATACATTGGCCGCAAATGAACAGAAGGTCCGCAATCGCGAGTATTTTTACCGGCGCAGGTCTAGGCGCTTTCGCTCCCGCCGACGCGCTCGCACAACAAAAGGGCAATAACGCACCCGTCACGCCGAAAGAAAAGCTTCAGATTACCAAGCTCGAAACGTTTCTCGTTAAGCCAAGGTGGATGTTTCTCAAGATCCACACCAACGCCGGAATCGTCGGCTTAGGCGAGCCGATCACCGAAGGCCGAGCGCTCACTTGTCAAGCGGCAGTGAAAGAGATTGAACCGTATCTGATCGGCAAGGATCCGCGTGCTGTTGTCCACCACTGGCAGGCGATCTATCGGCATGCGTTTTATCGCGGAGGTCCGATCCTCACAAGCGCGCTTAGCGGCATCGATCAGGCGCTCTGGGACATTAAGGGCAAGGCGCTCGGTGTTCCCGTTTACGAACTGCTCGGGGGACCGACGCGCAACCGGGTGCGAGTCTATTCGCATGCGGGCACGCCCGAGAAGATGCGCGAAGATATGAAGCTGGGCTTCACCGCGTTCAAGACAGGGCCGAAGAAGCGACGCCCCGCCCGCTATATCGAAACTCCCGGAGAAGTGGCTTACGCAGTCGAACAATTTGCAGAGTTGAGGAAGACGGTGGGGCCCGATGTCGATATCGGCATCGATTTCCATGGCGCGATCAGCCCGGCTACAGCGAAGCTGCTCATCAAAGGGTTCGAACCGTATAGCCCGATGTTTATCGAAGAGCCTTGCCAGGCGCAAAACCATGACGTGATGGCGGAGATTGCGCGCGGCACGCATCTGCCCATCGCGACCGGCGAACGAGTGTTCACGAAATGGGGTTTCCTTGACGTCCTGCAAAAGCGGGCTGCAACCGTCCTACAGCCAGACCTATGTCACGCGGGCGGCATAACTGAGGTTCGGCTGATCGCGGGAATGGCCGAAGCCTATTACGCGAGCATCGCGCCGCATAATCCTTTGGGTCCGATTTCGCTCGCCGCAGGCGTTCAGATCGCCGCATCCATTCCGAATTTCCTGATCCAGGAGCAGGTCTCGTTAGGCGCCGGATACATCAAGAATCCGTTTAAAGTTCGTGAAGGTTATCTCGAGCTTCCAACCGGACCTGGTTTAGGAATTGAGCTGGATGAGAACGCTATGGCCGACAAGATCGGTCATGACTGGCGAAACCAGGAAAGCTACGACAAGGATGATGGCAGCGTAGTCGATTGGTAAGCCTCCTGATACCCTGAAAGAGATGAATAAGCAACAGATTCTCTCGTCGATTCTGGATATCGGCGTAGTGCCCGTAGTTCGTACTTCTTCCGCCGAATCGGCCATTCGATCGATCGAAGCAATTCACCGGGGCGGTATCCGGTCGGCAGAGATTACGATGACGGTACCGGGCGCCCTGAAGGCGCTCGAGAAGATTGCCGACCAGTTTGGCGATACGATCGTGCTCGGCGCAGGCACCGTACTCGACCCGGAGACAGCGCGTTCGTGCATGCTTGCGGGCGCGCAGTTCTTTGTGACTCCATCGTTGAATCTGGCGACAATCGAGGCGGCTCGCCGCTATTCAAAGCCGATCATGCCCGGCGCGCTGACACCGACAGAGGTGCTCACTGCCTGGGAAGCGGGAGCTGATGCCGTGAAGGTTTTCCCTGCCAGCGCGGTGGGCGGCGCGAAGTACATCAAGGCGTTGAAGGGACCTTTTCCGCAAATCGAGATGATTCCAACCGGCGGTGTGAATCTGGAGACTGCGGCCGATTTTCTGAAGGCTGGAGCATGCGCCGTAGCTGTTGGCGGCGAGTTGATCGATCCGGAAACCATCAAGGCCGGCAAGTACGAAGTCTTCGAGGAGCGGGCGAAGCAGTATCTAGAGATTGTACGCAAGACCCGGGAAGAGTTGAAAGCCAAAGCCGCCGCTCGTTGAGCCGATGCAGTTTCCGCGGCGATCCTTCCTGAAGATAGGGAGCATGGCTGCGCTCGCGCCCTCCGGAGTGGCGCAAGAATCCGCGCCTCCCGCTCTTTCCCGGCCGATGAGATGGGCGCAACTCGTCTTCGTGGAAGACGATCCCGGGAATTACGATCCTCAATTCTGGTTAGATTACTTCAAGCGAATCCATGCCGACGGCGCGTGTCTTGGAGCCGGCGGATACATGGCGTTCTATCCGACGGAAGTGCCATTTCACTACAAGAGTCGACTGCTCAAACCGGGGATGGATACTTTTGGCGATCTGGTGGCCGGGTGCCGAAAGCTCGGGATGAGCGTGATCGCACGAACCGACCCGCACGCTACCCACGATGATGTGTACCAGGCGCACTCCGATTGGATCGCAGTGGACGCAGATGGCAAGAAACGACGGCACTGGGCGTACCCCAACGCCTGGGTAACGTGCACGCTCGGGCCATTCAGCTTTGAACTGATGACTGCGGTGACCCGTGAGATCGCCCGGAAGTACGATATCGACGGCATTTTCACGAACCGATGGGAAGGCTCCGGCATGTGCTACTGCGAGCACTGCTCGGCAAACTTCCGCAAGGCTACCGGCCTGGAGCTACCGAGAGCGGACAGCGAACCGCGAATTCACCGCGCGTATGCCGAGTGGAAAGAGAACCTGCTTTTCGAGCAATGGCATCTCTGGAACGCAGAAATCCGTAAGCAACGTCCAAATGCGCGATTCATCGCAAATTCCGGGGGAGGAGCGTTGAGCCGCATCGACATGGTCAGGCTCGGCAGACTCTCGTCGATTCTATTTGCGGATAGGCAGGCACGCAATGGCACGATGCCGCTTTGGATTAATGGGAAGTACGCAAAGGAGTATCGCGCCGCCATGGGCTCGAAGCCTGTCGGCGGCATCTTCAGTGTCGGTCTCGAGAATGCGCATCGTTGGAAAGATTCGGTGCAGGATGGGGCGGAACTGCGCGCCTTTGTAGCCGACGGCATCGCTAACGGAATTCGACCCTGGTTCGCGAAGTTCAATGCTAAGGTGATTGATCAGCGTTGGATGGAGCCTGTCGCCCAAATATACGACTGGTGCTGGCGCAATGAGAAGTACCTGCGCAATACGCGATCGCTTGCGGCTGTAGCGATGGTGTACTCGCAACGTACCGCGCAAAGATACGGCGGTTCGCAGGCAGCAGAGAAAGTTGAAAATCATGCGCTGGGCTTTTATCAGGCGCTGATCGAGGCTCGAGTCCCGTTCGAAATGGCGCATGATGAGTTGCTCGACCACGCAACTCCGGCATACAAACTGCTGATCCTGCCCAACATCGCGGCGTTGTCCGACCAGCAATGCGTACAAATACGGGAGTATGTGCGCAACGGCGGAAGTATCATCGCCACCCATGAAACATCGCTTTACGAGGAGACCGGCAAACGCCGAAACGACTTTGGGCTGGCTGACGTATTTGGATGTTCTTTCGGTGGCGAGATCACGCATGGCATGCAGAACGCCTATCTCGCCTTAAACGGTCCGCACGCGCTGTTGCGAGGTCTCGAAGGAACTCCCCGCATTATCCACGGCGTGAGCCGAGTAGCGACCAAGGCTCACGAGGCATCGCCTGGGCCGTTACTCCTGATTCCAAGCTACCCCGACTTACCGATGGAAGAAGTCTACCCGAGGCCGGAATCGAAAACCAGACAGACTGAAGCTTATGTTCGTACGTTTGGCAAAGGCCGGGTAGTCTACTTCCCGTTCGATCTCGACCGGACTTTTTGGGAGTTGCTTGCCAACGATCACGGCATTCTGTTGCGCAACGCGGTCGCATGGGCGCTGAAGGAGTCCTCAGGAGTGCGGGTGGAAGGACCCGGCCTCCTAGACGTCACGTTGTGGCAGCAGGAGAACTCGGCGACACTCCATCTCGTAAATCTGACTAACCCGATGGCGATGCGAGGTTTTGTGCGTGCGCCGATACCCGTTGGGGAACAAAAGATCACTCTCACGCTCCCGTACGGAAAGGTCCCTCGTGCGATCACATTGTTGGAGTCCGGCAAGCGATTGGCGCCGCCGAAATCTGAAGGGGCGACAATTACCTTCATCGTCCCCTCTGTGCTTGTACACGAAGTTGCAGCCATCGACTTCGCGTAGACTCGGGGTATCGTTGTAAGATGCCGCGCCTGGTAACAACTCCTATCGTGCGTTCACAAGCACCGATAGCCGAGCGGCCCCCGTTCTGGTGGATACGTTGGGTCCCCACAGCAGTGCTGGTGTCAGCAGTGCTGTACCTGACTTACATCGTCGGGCGCGTTGCCATTGTGCCCGTCCTCGCCTCGCTGGCGCTTGCGTACATCCTCAATCCGATCGTTGAAATTTTCGAGAAACGTGGGTTCTCGAGGATCATCTCGGCCTTGCTGGCGCTCCTTGTGGTAACCGCATGTGTTGTGGTCTTTATCTGGTTCGTCATTCCGGATCTTTGGAATCAGAGCGCTTTGGCCGGAGATGCAGTACTGAAGGTATTCACGGAAAAGAATGCCCTGCATGTGCGGGCGAAAATACACGAAGTTTCTCCGCTCGCAGATCGGATCATCGGGTACCGCATCTACTCCTTCCTTCGCGATCCGAATAACCTGATCACGATGTCGCAATCGTGGGTCGCTGGATCGCTCACGGACTTCCTGACAACTGCCGCGACCTTGCTGGACCTATTTCTCGTCCCTTTTTTCGTGTTCTACCTGCTCGTTGACTTTAAGGATTGGCGCGACTCGTCGGAAGATCTCATTCCGCCTCGTTTTCGCGAACCATTCAGCCGCCTGTTCGATGAGGTCGGCCGCATTCTGCAGTCCTATGTTCTAGGGCAGTTAATGATCGCGATGATCATGGGCGGTCTTTACGCGATCGGATTTGCGGCCTTGCAAGTTCCGGCATGGGCCGGTATCGCCGCGCTCTCGGGATTTTTGAACGTGATTCCGTATGTCGGGACCGGCTCCGGAATCGTCCTCGCATCAAGCTTGACCTTCGCGCATTCGGGTGAGATCTGGCGAGTGATTGGCGTTTTGGGTGTTTTCACCGCCGTTCAGTGCATTGAAGGTTACTACCTTACACCTCGAATCCTCGGCGGTCGTTTGAGTCTCCACCCCATGGCCGTATTCCTGGGCTTGTTGATTGGCGGCAAGCTTTTCGGGTTTCTCGGAATCTTACTGGCGGTTCCGGTTATCGCGGTGGGGCAAGTTTTCTTGAAGTTCCTGCGCGAAATCTACAAAACATCCGATTTCTATCGAGCCGGCGAGATCGGTCCGGTTCCGGAGCCCGCGGCGGTAGAGGAAGTGATCGCCAAAGCCGCGGATACCGTATTGGCGGACCAGGTGGAAAAACAAAAGGGCGACGAGGTACTCGCTCCCTCGGAGTCCGAGGACGATCCGGCGGCCCGAGAGAAACTGGCGTGATCGTTGCCCTGGATGCAACTCCTCTGACAATGTCCTCGGGTGGCATCCGACGCTATACGGAAGAGCTCAGCCGCGCTCTGCGCGCAAATTTCTCGCGCGATGAATTCCACCTCATCTCCGATCAACTGCAGCCTCTCAGTGTCGTCGACCGCCGCTGGTGGACCATCGGTGTACAGCGCGCAATGCTTGGCCTGCGGTGCGATATTTTTCACGGAACCGACTTCTCCGTGCCCTACCTTCCGCTGCGGCCATCAGTGCTCACCCTCCATGATTTGTCTCCCTGGAAGAAGCCCGAATGGCACCACGCCGCGGAACGCGTTCGTGTCCGCACCCCTTACCTGATAAGGCTTGGCGTCGCCACCATGATCGTTACCGGAACGCAAGCCATCCGAAGTGAAGCCATCAAACACTTCCGCGTGTCTCCTGAACGCATTGTCACCGTCCCAATCGCTGCAGGCTCCGAGTTTCGACCTGGGCCGGTGTTGCCGTCCAACCCCTACTTTCTGTTCGTCGGCACATTGGAACCACGGAAGAATGTGCCGGCGGCAGTCGAGGCCTGGCGACACATTCGCCAGACGCACGACGTCGACCTCGTAATCGCCGGCAGACGGCGAGAGGATGGTCCGTTGATCGAGCAAGAACCGGGACTTCGTGCCCTGGGCGAAGTCCCGAACGAAGACCTGCCATCGCTTTACTCGAGCGCAATAGCCTGCCTGTATCCAACCGAGTACGAAGGATTCGGCCTTCCAGTTCTCGAAGCAATGCAATGTGGATGCCCCGTGATCACGTCGTTAGATCCGGCTGTGATGGAGGTATCGGGAGGCGCGGCAATTCATGTCGAACCAGATGGGATTGCCCACGCGATGGAAGCGCTTTTAAACAATCCTGCCGAACGGGAGCGACGTCGCGAGCTATCGCTTTGGCGTGCCCGTGATTTCTCCTGGGCTGAGACCGCGCGCCGAACTCACGAAGTCTACGAAGAGGCGATACGACGTTTCCGTGGTCGATCCCGATGAATGAAGCGCTGATCCTCTGTCCCGAGGCGCCTTACCCGGTAATCGGAGGGGGCCCGATGCGGACCGCTTGCATGCTGGAATACCTGGCAAGCCGGTATACGCTCGACGTGATCACGTTTCGAGAGCCGGACGCGCCGGATCCCCGCGAGCATTTTCCGCCAGGCTTGGCTCGAGAGATCTACGTCGTCGATCTTCCCAACCATTCAAAATCAATGTCTTCGCGCGCACTCCGCAATCTGGACCGAATGCGACGCAATGCCCCGCCCCTCGTCGATCGATTTGCGGGTTTTTCTCTTCCCATTCGGTGCAAGTACGAGCTCGCCGTGGTGGAACACTTCTGGTGCGCAACGTACGTCGACGCATTGCGCCCCCATTGCCGCCGGCTGGTACTCAACCTTCACAACATTGAATCGGTTCTGCTGCGGCGATGCGCGGAGACCGAATCTCCGGTCGCTCGCTTTGCGCTTCGCCGTTTTTCCTCCGCATGCCACCGCCTCGAATCGGAGTTGCTTCCACGGTTCGATATCTTGCTCGTCACCTCGGAGGAGGATCGGGCGCGAATCAATGGCAGCGTCGTCTGGCCGAATGCTATGCCGTTTGTGCCGCGTCCTCAAGTGCCCCGCGCCCACGAGATCGCATTCTCCGGCAACATGGCGTACCACCCGAATACGGCGGCGGCGCATTTCTTCGCAAAGTCTGTCTGGCCGCTTTTACGGAAGCAGGAACCCGAACTTGTTTGGAGGCTGGTGGGTAAGAATCCGCATGCGCTGAAACTGCCGCGCGATCCTCGCATCCAGGCGACCGGCGCAATTGCGGACGCGATACCCCTTATTGCGGGTACCAAAGCCGCAGTGGTTCCATTGCTCTCGGGCAGCGGCACTCGATTCAAGATCCTCGAAGCTTGGGCTGCAGGCACACCGGTCATCTCGACGACCATCGGCGCGGAGGGCCTCGATGCTACACCTGGCGAACATCTGTTAATAGCCGACAACCCTAGTCAATTCGCCAACCAAGTACTATCGGTGCTGTACGAAAATGGACTGGCAGATCGCCTGTCAAAATCAGGGCGAGAGCTTTATGAATCCCGGTTCACTTGGCCGGTGGCTTGGAAGGTGTTGGAATCGACAGGGTTGTAAGATTGCTTGAAGTTATACTGGTACTCGAGGATGCGCTTTTCGGTTGACGCCCACGCGATCGGACGGCACCTGACGGGGAACGAAGTTTACATCCGCAATCTCCTTCAAGGGTTTGCGAAGCTCGATCAGAGTTCGGAGTTCATCGCGTATCTATCGCAATCGGCCAGTGGCGCCGAAACGGCCGTGCCCGAGCGGTTTCGGCGGCGGTACGTGTCAGCCAACTGCTTGAAAAGGCTGGGACTCGATCTCTCCAGCCGCCTCAGAGAAGATCTCCCGGACCTGCTGCACGTTCAATATACAGCGCCGATCGCGTGCCCATCCCCGATTGTGGTCAGCGTTCACGATATCAGCTTCCTGGAACATCCGGAGTATTTTCCGTGGTTCCGGGCCCTACAATTGCGGGTAACTGTCCGCCGCACGATTCAAAGGGCGGCGCGCGTCATCACCCCGAGCGAGTTCTCACGGAAACGGCTCCTCGAGGCGTACCACCCCGATCCGGAGAAGGTCTCTGTCGTTCCGATCGCTATGTCTCCCACGTTTAGGCCGGTATCTCGCGAGGGGGCCTTCCGGTATGTGGGAGAGAAATACGACATTCCGTGGCCATTCGTGCTCACGGTCGGAGATTTGCAGCCCCGAAAAAATCAGATTGGACTGATTCGCGCGTTTGAGCAACTTGTTGTTGAGAATCCTCAGTTGCCGCACGGACTTGTAGTCGTGGGCAAGAAGACCTGGTTCGCCGACCACGTGGCTAATGCGGCTAAGGACTCCCGCGTCGCCGACCGAATTATATTTACCGGCTTTGTGGATGACGTTGACCTGCTCCAGTTTTACAACGCCTGCGACATGATGGCGTTTCCGTCGTTCTACGAAGGCTTCGGCCTACCAATCCTGGAGGCGATGGCTTGCGGTCGCGCGGTGGCGTGCTCAAACACGTCCTCAATGCCTGAAGTAGCGAATGCGGCCGCTATCCTTTTCGATCCCGAAAATACCGGCGAGATTACTCGCGCAATGAAGGATTTGCTTCTGAACGCCGATTTGCGTACTCGAATGGAACGCTTAGGGCTGCACCGGGCGTCACTGTTTACATGGGAAAGGACTGCGCAGAAAACGCTCGAGATCTATCGCGAGGTTGCCGGAGCGATCCCACAACCCGAGCCTACGCCAGTAGTTTCTGTTTCCCGCCGATGAGAATCTTCCTTGTTCTTTTCGCTGCCGGATTGTTGCCGGCAGAACAGAGCAGTCAGAAACCGGCGGCGCCGAAGAATCCTGCGGCCGAAACTCCAAAAGAGGTGGCCAGAGCAGCAGTCCCGGCGGCGCCTAAGTCCGCAAAGAGTGAAGCGCTTCATTTCAACGTCAATTGGCCGAGCGGTCTCAGCTTGGGCGAGGCCGAGCTTACGTCATCGATCGGCGACTCCGGGCTGAGTTTCATGTTTCGCATGGATGCATCGATTCCGGGTTTTGCTGTGACGGAGACTGCCAATAGCCGCGCCACACCGGACTATTGCTCGATTGAGCTGCGCAAGCAGGGAATACGCGGCAAGCGGAAATTAGACGAGCGCACGGAATTCGATTCCGCAGCCCTGAAAGCCAAGCGAACGACCGAAGGCGGCGGCACGAGCGAACTCTCCCTTTCGCCGTGCGCGAAAGACGCGGTCACGTTTGTCAATTTCGTTCGTCGTGAATTGGCTGCGGGCCGATTGCCGGCCCAACAGAAGGTGTATTACGGCGGCGCCTATTCGGTCAGAGTCACGTTCGCCGGCACCCAGCGAGTTGTTGTAGACGGGGAGGCGACGGAGGCTGACAAGCTGACGGCCACCATCAAAGGACCGGCGTCCGATTTGACGGCCGATCTGTTCTTTGCCAAGGATGCAACGCGCACGCCGCTTCTGGTTCAGGTGCCGCTCGCGATGGGAAAGTTCAGCATGGAGTTAGTCCGCTGAATGCGGATTGCTTTCTTTTCTCCCATGCCGCCCTCAAAGAGCGGCATCGCCGATTACTCCGCCGCTCTTGTTGACTCTCTTTCCGAACTCGCGCAGGTCGAGGTTTTCTCCGAAAAACCCACTTCGTTCGATGTAGCCGATTTCGATATCGCGCTTTACCAGATCGGCAATAACGGCTATCACAGCTTCGTTTACGACCAGGCGCTGGAAAATCCGGGCGTGGTGGTGATGCACGAATCCAACCTGCATCACCTGATTGCCGAGCGTACGATCAAGCGGAACGACTGGGATGCCTATATGCGCGAAGTCGAGTTCGACGGCGGTCCGGACGCGCTCGCTTATGCGCGCCGGGTGCGGGCTCTTGAGGTCGGCCCCGACTATGACGGCGTACCGATGCTGCGGCGCATCCTGAACGGCTTCGCGAGGATCATCGTCCATAGCCATTACGTGGAGCGCGATATTCGGAACGCGGGGTTCGAAGGGCCGCTGGCCGTTATCCCGCATGGAGCCTGGATACCCGATGCCGACCGCTTGGGAGTTCGCCATAAATTTGGCATAAGCACCGATACGCCTCTAATAGGCGTGTTCGGATTCCTCAAGCCATATAAACGAATCGCCGAATCGCTGCGAGCATTCAAGCGAATTCTGCGGGTTCATCCGAACGCTCGCATGATTCTAGTCGGCGAACCGCATCCGGACTTCCCCCTCAAGTCACTGATCGAAGGACTGGGACTGCAGTCGACTGTGCGGGTTCTAGGCTTCATACCGATGGAGGATTTCGTGGGCTATATTGCCGCCTGCGACATCATTCTCAATCTGCGATTTCCGACCGTCGGAGAGAGTTCGGGAACGTTACTGCGATCGTTGGGCCTCGGCCGCGCCGTGATCGTATCGAATATCGGATCGTTTGCCGAGTACCCTGACGAGATCTGCCTCAAGGTCCCTGTCGATGCCGCCGAAGAAGACACTCTGTACGAGTATCTGAACGCTGCTCATCGCGCGGCCTGATCTCCGCCAGACTCTCGGGAATCGGGCGCGCGATTGGGTCGAGCGGGAGTGCAACTGGAGATCAGTCGCGGAACGATATCTTGGCGTTTACGGAAGCAGTCGCCTCAGGGCAGGATTGGCGGCCTCCGACGAAAGCCCTCGTAGTTGCTGCGGCAGAAACCGAAGCTGCGGTTTCCATCGAGCCAGATTACATCGTTAGCTGGGCGGAGAACAAGGATTCGCGCAGTTACCTGCAGAAACATATTACCCGGCTGGCCAAGACGCTGGAAATCACGCCCCCGGGTAATGTGAAAAGCGCATCCTGGAAATGGGCTCATACATGCAGATTACGCCTGCGCTCAAAACCAAACTCGGGTACGGTGAAGTACGCGGCTGTTATTACGGGCAGCTCGGAAAGACGGACCACAAAGTTGTCGATTCCGAAGATGGCGAGAAGTTCGCATGCGACGTCGATCTGTTCGACGCCGAGAAGGATATGTTTCCTTATCCCAATGAACACTTTGATACAGTACTCTGCTGTGAACTAATTGAACACCTTCCCTCCGACCCGATGCATATGATGTCCGAGATCAACCGCATTCTCAGGCCCGGAGGGACCTGGTTTTGACGACACCGAACATCGTTTCCGCTCGTGCGATTTCTGCAATTCTGCAGGGTTATCATCCCGGATTTTTCCCTGCGTACATTAAGCCGGCCGAGCCAGGGTCCGAGACGGAAGCCCGGCACGCGCGTGAGTACGCGCCTCGGGAGATCGAACTTCTTTTCCGGGATGCCGGCTTCGAGACCTCGCTTCTTGAGACCGGCGAGTTCCTCGATGAACCGCACCCGGAGCACGAATGGGTCCAGTCATTTGCTCGAACTTTACCGCGTTGATACCGAATACAGAGGGGACGGAATCTATGCGGTTGGCGTAAAACGTGGACCTGTCCGTGACCGCTTCCCCTCTTGGCTATATAACTGATCGGCGATGATCGCAGCCTACGAGCACCCATCAGTTCGATGTCGACTCGAATACACGCGATCTGACGGTCCGCTTCCGACTGATCAATCGCTCGCATGAGCGAGTGGCGTCGCAGCGAAGGGTTTGCAATCGGCTGGCAGATCTACGATCCGGAGGCGTCGACTTTCATACGGGAAGGAGAATGGCATTCCCTCGAGCAGGATCTGGCCTCTGCACAAACCAGCGACGTGCAGTATCGCGATACAGCTACCGCCCGAGCGCGGTCATTATCACGTCTACATCTCGCCCGTGACGCCCGAGCTTCGGGTGGTTTTACGCACGTAATGAGCCGTTCTTGCTGGTGGATGTGTTCGTCGAGCACGGCAAAGCAGCAAGTGGCCGATGTTCGAATTACCACTCTGGGCAAGCTTCGCCGAAGCAGACATTTAGCTTCGATTCGCAGAGTATTCACCCTTCCGTTCACTTCGATCTGGCGGAACCAGCAGCCTGATCCGATCAATGGCCCGCCGCGATGTTCTCTCCCGATATCGAGGGAGTTTCGGCGACGTCTTGTGGACGGTCTTAAACCCGCTGCTACTGATGGCAACGTATTTCTTCGTCTTCGGAATCGTACTGAAGTCGAGATTCGGGGCCGATCAGAGCCGGACCGGATTTGCGTTCTATTTCCTTGCCGGGATGCTGCCGTGGCTCGCTTTCTCGGAAGCGATCGGACGTGCGCCAGGAGGCATTCTCGAGAATCGGGTCTTGGTCAAGAAGGTCGTTTTTCCGCTCGAGATAGTGCCGGTCATCCATGTAATCTCGGGGCTGGTGACGCAGGCTTTCGCGACTGCGATATTCATTGGCGCACTGCTCATCTTGCGTGGTAATGTGCCTTCAACCGTCGCATGGCTGCCGGTTGTGCTGATACCGCAGTTGCTGTTTACCCTCGGGCTGGCGTGGATGCTTTCGGCTACCGGCGTTTACCTTCGTGATATCGGTCAGATGATCGGATTTTTATTGACGCTGTGGTTCTTTTTGACGCCGATCTGTTATGAACTGCCTCCGGGAACGGCTCCGATTCTCACGAAGAATCCGATTTATGTTCTGGTCCGCGGCTATCGCGCAATTTTCCTGGAAGGTCAGGCCCCGCCGCTGGTAGCTCTAGCGAAGCTATGGATCCTGTCGGCTGTCGTGTTCCTGGCAGGCCATGCGTGGTTCTATAAGCTGCGGAAGAGCTTTGCGGATGTGATCTGAGCGGGCCGATCACGCTGCCGCAGCCAGTACCTCATCGACCGGCGGCTTGCCTCTTCGGGCATATCGAATTACACCGTCAGGGCCGATCAGGTAAACGGTTCGCTTCGTTATCAACCCGCGAGTATGATAGGCGCTCGAAACCTTCGATCCCTCATCTACCAATAAAGGAAAAGGCAGTTGATTATTCCTGCGGAATCCGGCGTGGCTTTCGGCTTTCTGAGGATTGACCCCGAACACGACTGGTATTCTTCTGCTGCGCCTGACTCCAGGCGTCCCGAAACTCGCACAGTTGCGCCCGGCACGTCGGGGTCTCATCGCGAGGATAGAACACCAATACGACGTTTTTACCCCGCAGTCCCGAGAGCCGAATCGTCTGACCGTCCTGATCTCCATCGTCCAATCAGGGGCGAGCGTGCCTACAGGCGAGCGGATCGGAAAACAGGGAGGAAAACATACTCTCTATGATGCAATCACGACCTGACCAAAGTGGCAAAGTAAACTATGAACCATGCGCGACCTCGCGGAACGAGCGCTTGAAGCGGCGATGAGGAGCGGCGTCACTTACGCCGACGTTCGCGTCGAGCAGGCCAGGGAGCGGCACATCACAACCAAAAACGCCAAGCCTGGAAATGTCGCGACACATGAGAGTATGGGCGTGGGAATCCGAGTCATCGCGAATGGATGTTGGGGATTCGCAGCCACCGACGAAATCTCTCCGAAAGGCCTCGAACGCGCTGCCAATCTCGCTATCGAGATCGCCCGGTCCGGCGCGATTGCGAAAAAGCATGACGTGGTTCTAGCGCCCGAAGACGCTTATAAGTGCGAATGGATCTCGCCTTGCGAGATAGATCCGTTCCAGGTCCCTGTCGACGAGAACTTGCAACTATTGATTGCCGTCGACAAAGTGCTACTCGGAACGCAAGGGATCACACTCGCAGAATCGTCGTTCGTTTGTACGCATAAGCGACAGTACTTTGCTTCCTCGATCGGCAGCCGCATCGACCAGACTCGTACCGTCACTGGAGCGGGCTTCACGGCGTTCAGCTTCAAAGACGACGAAATTCAAAAGCGGAGCTATCCCAATTCCTTCGGAGGACAGTATCAGTTAAAGGGGTACGAACTCGTCCATGAATTGGATCTCCTGAATCACGCGCCTCGCATTGCCGAAGAGGCAGTCGCTCTACACTCCGCCGATCCGTGCCCCGAAGGCCGATTCAATCTCATCGTTGACGGCAGCCAGTTGGGTCTCCAAATCCACGAGTCGATAGGACATCCCATCGAGCTCGACCGCGTTCTCGGATCCGAGGCCAACTATGCGGGAATGAGCTTTCTCACGCTCGACAAACTTAATACCCTGCGATATGGCTCAGATATTGTCAACGTGGTCTGCGATGCAAGGCTGGAACATGGACCAGGGCTCGGAACTTTCGCTTTCGATGACGAAGGAGTGCCTGCGCAATGCGCTCCAATCATCACGGACGGACAATTCGTCGGTTATATGAGTTCTCGTGAGACGGCGGCACAGATCGGACAGTCTCGGTCCAGCGGCACGATGCGGGCTGATGGTTGGGCTCGCCTGCCTCTGATTCGTATGACAAATGTCAGTCTTCTTCCAGGACCGCAAACTTTGGATGAGGTCTTCGACACTGATGGCATCTACATGGAGACAAATCGGAGTTGGTCGATTGATGATAAGCGCTATAACTTCCAATTCGGATGCGAAATCGCCTGGGAGATCAAAGGCGGACAACGCGTGCGAATGCTCAAGAATCCAACGTATAGTGGCATCTCAACTGAGTTTTGGAACAGTTGCGATGCGATCGGCAATCACGATCACTGGACTTTATGGGGCGTGCCCAACTGCGGCAAGGGGCAACCCGAACAAGCGATGGGTACCGGTCACGGCGCAAGTCCTTCGCGGTTCCGCGATATAAAGATCGGCAGCGCGCAAATCGACTGAAGTATGAATGAATCTGAACTCCTGCCTCGGAAAAAGTGTCAGGAACTTTTCCTCGCTGTCGAACAGGCAGCTCGCCGGGCCAGCATCACCGAAGTCGAGATCAGCCTCGCGTCTACGGCGGATTCGCTCACGCGCTTTGCGAATAATCACATTCATCAAAACGTATCCGAGCGGGTTACTACGCTTTCCGTGCGCGTTATCGTAGACGGACGCACGGCGCGCTCCAGCACGAATCGGCTGCATCGTGACGGGATTCAAGCGGCTGTCGATGAAGCAATTGCGTTAGCGAAGGCGAGCGAACCCGGAGATCTTCTACCGCTATACGAAGATCCCACGATCTGCGACAGCCACCACTACTCGGAAGCAACAGCTTCCTGTAGTCCTGCACAGCGCGCCGCCGGCGTGGCTGATGCAATCCGCCTGGTAGAAAGCGCGGGGCAGATCGCAGCCGGAATCTACTCTACGGCTCAAAATGTCGAAGTCTTGATGAACGCGCGGGGCCTCTTTCGTTATTACTTCGACACGCTCACGCAGTTTTCGATAACAGCCATGGCGGGAGACAGTTCTGGCTGGGCCAAGGCGGCATCACCCAATCACCACGAGGTCGAACCGGCTGTGCTGGCGGCACGGGCAGCGCAAAAAGCTACGCTTTCTCGCAATCCGCAGGAGATCGCTCCAGGCCGCTACACAGTCATTCTTGAACCTGCCGCAGTTCTCGATCTGGTAGGCCAGATCTTCATGGATTTCAGCGGTACCGCAATCGCCGATCAACGCAGCTTTTTGAACGAGCGACTGGGAGAGAAGCTATTCGGCACGAATATCACCATCTATGACGACGTCGACTTCCCGCTTCAGACCGGGCCGCGATTCGATGGCGAAGGTGTTCCTCGACGCGCCCTCAAGCTGGTGAAGGAGGGAGTCCCACGCCAGGTCGCCTATTCACGAGCCGCCGCCAAGCGCGCGGGAGTCGAAACAACCGGTCACGGTTTTCCGCTGCCGAACGAACAAGGCGAAGCTCCATTAAACATTGTGATCGCAGGCGGAAGTACGTCATCGGACGAGATGATCGCCTCGACGCCAAACGGCATTCTCGTCACACGTCTCTGGTATATCCGTGAAGTCGAGCCTTACGAAAAAGTAATGACGGGCATGACGCGCGACGGCACCTTCCTGATTCGCAATGGAGAAATTGCAGGCGGGCTGCGCAACTTTCGTTTCAATCAAAGCATTGTGGAACTCCTGCAAAACGTGGAGTCCCTTACCGCGAGCGAACGCGCATCCGGTGAGGAGGCGTTCGATATGATCGTCCCTGGCATGAAGGTCAACGACTTCCTATTCACTGAGGTAACGCGCTTCTGATCAGAGTACCTGCGTTAGCCTAGTAGGTAGAAGCTGTGCATTCTCACGGACACCATCATCATCACGGCGGTAGCGGAAAGGTACTGAAATGGTCGCTGCTCGCTACGGTGATATTCGTTGTTGTTCAGTTCGCCGCAGGCATGCAGTCCGGAAGCCTCGCGCTGCTGTCTGACGCCGGCCACAACTTGACCGATGCGCTCGCGTTGGGGCTTGCACTGTTCGGTGTTTACTTGCAGGCCAAACCGGCTGATGAGTCCCGAACTTTCGGTTATCATCGCGGCGGTGTGCTTGCAGCCTTCGTGAACGCCACGTCGCTGATCGGCCTATCCGCTTTTCTCTTCTACGAATCTTATGAGCGGCTGATGACGCCGCGATCGGTCGACGAGAATATAATGATCGTCACTGCCGGTCTCGGAATTCTATTGAACGTCGGGATCATTCTCGGTCTGCGCCGGCACGAATCGGACCTCAATATCCGAGCCGCTTCCGTTCATATGCTTGGCGATGCGCTCGGATCGGTCGCCATCATCGTGGGCGCAATCGCTATTCGCTATACAGGCTGGCTGGCGATCGACCCGATTCTCTCGATTCTCATCGCCGCCTTGATCGTTTGGAGCGCGATCGATATTATCCGGGAGTCGCTCAACATCCTGCTCGAAGGACTTCCGCGCGGCCTCAGCCTGCAATCTGTGACAAGCAGCGATGCGCGAAGTGCCTGGCGTGCTCGACGTTCATGACGTCCATGTCTGGAGTCTGGGATCGAGCGCCCATGCGCTGAGTTGCCATGCCCTGATCGGAGATATGCCACCGTCCGAAAGTGACTGCATCTTGAAAGGCATTAACCAGGTCCTCGGTGAAAAATTCCACATTCACCATACGACGATTCAGTTTGAACACGCCAATTGCGAGTTGTCGCAAACCGGCTGTCATATCGTCCATCATCACGAGCACTCACACTGAATGAATGACACTTACCGCATTGCCCTTCTTCCCGGCGATGGCATCGGCCCCGATGTAGTCACGGAAGCAGTCAAGGTCCTTCGCGCGGTCGAGCCATTCATTGACGCGAATTTCGACTTCACTGAGTTATCGGTGGGAGCCGGCGAGTACCTTCGCAGCGGCGATCCGTTGCCCGAAGCAACATTTCTCCGCTTGAAGGAATTCGACGCGATCCTATTGGGAGCGATGGGATTGCCCGGCGTTCGCTGGGCCGACGGAACGGAGATGACACCGCAGATCGATCTCCGCGAGAAGCTTGATCTCTATTGCGGCATCAGGCCCATACGCCTGTATCACGAAGCACATTCTCCAATGAAGGGTGTAAAAGGCGGCGAGATCGATTTCCTGATTCTCCGAGAAAACACAGAAGGGCTGTTCTTCTCACGACTGAACAAGCCCAAGCCGGATGCCACCGAGGTTCGCGACACCATGCGCATCTCACGAGACCGGAGCGAGCGTCTGTTTCGATCGGCATTCGCCCAGGCGCGGAAGCGGCGCAAACACGTCACGCTAGTCGATAAGGCGAACGTCCTGCCATCTATGGCATTCTTCCGGCGCATCTTCGACGAGGTTGCTGAACAGTTTCCGGACGTTCAGACGTCACGCGTTTACGTGGATGCGGCATCTCTGTATTTGGTCCAGAGACCACAGACTTTCGATGTCCTCGTGACCGAAAATATGTTCGGCGATATCCTCTCGGACTTAGCCGCGGGGCTCGTCGGAGGAATGGGAATGGCTCCTTCCGCCGATGTCGGAGAAGGTCATGCGGTATTTCAACCATCTCACGGCACAGCTCCGGACATCGCGGGCAAAGGCATCGCCAATCCGATCGCAACAATTTTATCCGCATCGATGATGCTCGAATGGTTGGGGTTGCGAGAGGCTTCTGAGGCGATCAACCGAGCCGTAGAGCGTGTTCATGTCAGGGGATCACCGTACTCAGGATCTCGGGGGACAGGTCCCTACAGAGGAGATGGGAGATCTCGTCGTGAAGGAACTGCGCGCGTAGCTCACAAGGTCCGACCGGAATATCTCAATTCGATTGGACCTTTTTCGATTCGATCGAGACAGTCGGCAAGCGCACTCCTCTCGCCGCGACTCAAGGTTGTGAGTTCCCGTTCGAAGTCATCTGCCGAGAGCATATTTTTCCGCAGTTGGACTGCTAATTTCATAACTCGATCTTCGCTACCGTATTGCATGGCAAACCGTTTTTATCACGCGCCTAAGGTGCTTTCAAGAACTACGAGTCCTAGTACTAGGGTGTACGCGCATAGTGACTACGTACACCCCTTAGGACAAACAGCTAGGCTTGGGGTTTCTCACCCTCATGCTTGTGATTGCGCCATTTACTCTGGTCGCCATGTCGGTCGCGCATTTGGTCGAACTTCAACTGTTGCTCGGCCGTTAGGATGGAGCGGAACTCGTTGCGCTGAGCCGTAAATGTTTCCTTCGCTTTCGCGGCGAGGGCATCGCGCTCCTTCGTTAACCGCTCGATTTCCGCGGTATTATTCGCCTCCTTGGCAGCGTTCAGCTGCTCACGCAGAGTTCGCATCTGTGTCCGCAGATCCTCAGACGAGGCGCGATACTTCTCACGGATCGATTTCGCTTGCTCTTTCTGCGCATCGGTCAAGTTTAGTTCGGCTAATCTTTTACCGCCGCGGGCGTGACGCTCATGAGCGGGCGCCTGCGAATCGGCTGCCGGAGCCTGGGGAAACACAGCGCCCGCCGAGAGGATCAGAGACGCTGTCAAAATTAAGCTTCGTTTATCTAGGTACATTATTTTCAACCACCTACACGCATTCAGACGCGTAGGCTGGCGGTCACGTCGCAACCGGAGTGTAAGGATTTGTCAAGCCGTCGGCGATGTCCTTGGACCGGCTCCGTCGAAACGCATCCCAGGCGGCGAGCGCGGGAACAGAGGCTGCCATCAGCACGAAGATACCGCTGAAAGGTCTACCCCATTGCAGAAAGAAATAGGGTAGAGGGAGTGCCACGAGCAGGAGTGCAAGGCAGGCCGCTCTGGGCAACTCCTCCGCAAGCAGCGCCAACGCTAGTAAGAGTAAAAGACAGTCCTGCATGTACGCATGGAAACTGATCAGAAGGCCGCCCACGAGACACCAGGCGAAGGCCGATGTGAACGACTTGGATCGGTGCGCCAGGTAACCGATAGCCAGCACTGTGGCAAGGCACAGGAGCAGGTAGACAGGGCCACCGGATCCATCCACACTCCGCCAATTAGGCATGATTCCGGAATAAGGCGAGCTGTCCGGATTGCTAATCATCTGCCAAAGCTTCCGCTGAGTTTCGAGACCGCCGGACGTCAGGCCGACAAGGAATAAAGTCGTGAGTCCGGTCGCAGCGCCGGCAACGAACCGCCAACGCCGATGGAAGCCTGCCGCCAGAGGTGTCAGGAGAAACAGGTGAGGCTTGAAAGCTGCCAACGAGAGCACCATACCCGCGGCGAAGTCACGGTCGTTCTCGGCTAGCAGCAAAGACAGCGAGCACAGGGTAACGAGCAACATGACGTCTTGTCCGTTGACGAAATTCGCCAGTAACGGAGGAAACATGATTGCAAGCGCCGCGAACCCGGGAAGCCGGCGCAAGTTCCATCGAACGAAAAAGAAACAACAGATCAGACTGAAGGTCTGGAAGATCAGGTAGGCAGCTCTATATGGCAGGGCAGCCAAGGGTTTGTAGAACGCGCCGTAAAAAGTTGGACGTACGAAGTAAGAATGCTCGAGAACACCGCCAACCAGCTCCTTCTGTAAGGCAAAATTAGCCTCGGGCGAGTGCAGGTCGGGAGTACCGAACAAAGTGCCGCCAATATAAAAGTGAGCAAAATCGTTCTGGCCGATCAACATCCGGTCCACCGGCATCAGAAGCAGCAGACTTATGCCGAGTGTCAAAGCTCCGGCGTAATGAACCAGCGTGGGTCGCCACGATGCAATCCGGAATTGTGACGCCGCCATGCGAGGTCCATCGGCGGCTGAGGACCTCGCCTATAGGGGAGCCGGACCGGGGCCGATAGTTCACTTTAGGTGAGAACTATCGATCGACGCGCGACTGGCCACAAAGGATGGGCGCGCTGGTTTCGCCCAAGTTTAGGCGATTGCCTTTTCATTGCCGTGCTCTTGTGGCCCATGGCCATGACCATAGTCGGCGGAGATGCTGGATTGCTGCTGGATTCGGCTACTGGATGTCATATCCGCACTGGAGACTACATCCTGGAGCACTCCTCCGTCCCTCGTGTCGATCCGTTTTCTTACACCAAGAACGGGCAACCCTGGTTCGCCTGGGAATGGCTGGCCGATGTACTCTTCGCGAAGATCTTCGCTATTTCGGGCATGCAAGGCTTAGTTGTGAGTTGCGCGGTAATCATCGCATCCACGGCAATCTGTGTGGTTCGCCACTGCCTCTGGAGGGAAGCCGACGCGCTCACGACGCTGGTGCTGTTCCAACTCTGGGTGGGTGCATCCTCGATTCACTTCCTCGCGCGACCACACCTGTTCACACTTCTGTTTCTCACCTGCTCGCTATGGCTCATTGACAAGGACCGGAAGCGGAACACGCCTCTCTTGTGGTTGCTGGTACCGATCACCGTACTTTGGGTGAATCTGCACGGAGGATTTGTTGGTCTGCTCGTGTCGCTAGTCATTATCTCGGCTGGGTCAGCGATTGAGTCTCTTCTCTCGTCATCGGAGACATCAGAGCGAGCCTGGCGAACGGCGAAACGATATGCCTTTGTGACCGGATCCTGCGTTGCCGCATCCGTGATTAATCCGTACGGGCTCGCCGAGCACCGTCACTTAATCTCCTATCTTTCCGCAGATTGGATCAGAAATCTTGTTGAAGAATTCCAATCGCCGCGGTTTCAGGCCAACGGCATGCTGTATTTCGAGATCCTGCTCGCGGTCGGGATACTAACGGCAGCACGATTGGCAGCTAGGAAAGAGATCGCATCGGCGTTGCTGGTGCTGGCGTGGGCTCACGCTTCGCTGATCTCCGTGCGACACATTCCGGTCTTTGCAATCGTCTGTCTCCCTCTTGCCGGAGGTGAGTTGACCGCTCTCCGCGATCGCTGGATCGAATCCGGGAAATGGACGTCCGTCGCAAAAGTGCTCCGATGCTTGGGATTTGATCACACGCCCGGTCTGAGACGTTTGAGTGCCTGGGTTGTGGCTCCTCTGATCGCGGTGTCTTTTATCCCGATCGAAACGCAGCGCTTCTCGTTTCCCGCAACAAAGTTTCCGGTATCGTCGATAGAGCGGCATGCTGAATTGATATCTGGATCGCGAGTTTTCACGCTGGATAGCTGGGCCGACTATCTCACCTTCCGTTTTTATCCTCGGCAGAAGATATTCATCGATGGTAGGAGCGATTTTTTCGGTAAAGATCTTTCGGAAGAGTACCTCCAAGTTCTAAACGGAAAACCAGGGTGGGCCGATGTACTTCGGCGTCACAACGTTGATCTGGTCTTTGTTCCCGCACAGAGCGCGACCGCTTCTCTCCTTCATTTGAGCGAGGATTGGATCCTCGTAGAGGAGACAGAGGAGTCCGCGCTTTTCCGTCAAATCAGAAACATTCCTGTGATGAGTAGCCGGGTTGTGAGATAGACTATCCTCGCTCGCTGCTCTCCTGCGTGTTAGGTTAGTGTTTTCGGATGTCTTTCCAGATCTTCCTACATGGCAAGATCCTAGGAACGGAAGAGTTCCTACGCTCCGCTGCCAATGACATTGAAGGGCGCGCGTATTGGGTTTCGCTGCTGAGCGAGGTCGCCCCACGAGCGCTCCTCGGCGAACTCGGCCTTTCGGCCATGCTTCTGGGCTCCAGTGGCGGCGGAGAGTTCCTGCTCGTCCTGCCTACCGAATTTCGTGCCCAGGCAGAGGAGTTCTGCACGCGAGTCGCTGCTGACGCTCACGACAGAAGTGGAGGGACGATTCGCCTGGTGTGGGCGATCACAGAAAATCTCGGCGACTGGAGCGATGTACGACGCCGATTGAGCGATGAGTTGCATCGCCGCACCGGAACCCCTGCGGCAGTGGCGGGCGATACAGCTTTTGATCCGGCTCCTTCTCCGAAAGCGCAGGATTTTGCACGGTTCGCCGCAGAGTTGCGAGACGCCACTCAAGTGGGTTGGGGAGATGGAGAATCCTCCACTTTTTCCGCCGGAACAGGCAAATTTCAATGGTCGTTAGTGGAGGACATTCCACTGGTTCGTCATGCCGCGCTGAACGATCAGGACACAGCGCCGGCCGGTTTGCGGACTCTTGCATCGCGGGCAAAGGGCAGACGAACTTGGGGTGTGCTGCGCGGCAGCGTTGACGCTCTCACGTCTCGTCTGGACAAGGCGCTCACAGTCGAAGAGCGGATTGCGATGTCGGAAATGTTCAAGCGATTCTTCGCCGGTGAAATCTCGGTCCTGTGCTCGTTGCCGGATTTTTGGCGCAAGATTACGGTGCTGGAGACTGGTGTGGGCGCATTCGCTGTATATGGCGCATGGGACGCCCTGATCGGCTTCGCGCGCGAATTGCAGCGCGTATTCCAGATCTTCACCGATGCCAACCTGCGCGATCATGCAGGCGCTGAAGGCAAGACAATCTCCATGGCAATTGCGCTGGCGGATCGAATCGATCAACCGCTGGCCGATGTGTACGGAGAAGCGGCGGACATGCTCGAGATTGCGAAAACGAGAGGGCGCGATTCCATCTACGTCCTGGGCCGCGTGCTCGAATGGAAACAGCTGGCTGACGCAGCCGACACGAAGCAGGTGATGACGCGGTTGATTAAGGATTTCAGGTGCTCTCCCGATCTCTTGAATGAGCTCGCGAGCTTTTACCGCGAAAGCGATACGCAATGGGGAATCCCAAGCCGGACACGTAACGATCGCATCGATCGTCCATGGCGCTTCCACAGGCGGATTAACATGGTGCTAGGCGCATCTCGTAACAAGGATTTCCAGAGGTTGCGCTCTGAGCTGATTTCCGATTTCACCGGCAAGAAAGCAGCACACGTCCGACTGCGACCACAGGGACGTGTGGCTTTGGAATGGACCAAGCTCGAAACAGGCGTATAGGCCTGATCAAAAGGGACTGGAATGGCGGACAACGAGCAGCAGGCGAACCAGACAACGGAGCAGCAACCCAAGCCGGCCAATGAAAGGCGTGGCGGGGGTCCAGGCGCTGAGCGTCGCGGCCCTGGCGGGCCGGGCGGCGGACGCCGCGAAGGTCAGGGAAGCGGTCCTCGCAATGATCGTGGAGATCGCGGCGACCGCGGAGGCGATCGAGGAGGCCGTGACAGGCGCTTTGAAGGTCCTCCCGAGATTGATCTCGAAAAACTGATCAGCGACAGTCTGTATCTCGACAACCAGGCCCATGCTGTGGTTGCGCGAATGCGAGATATGGATTCAGGCACGAAAAGCCAGTTGCGGCGCTTCTATAACGCGGTTCGAAGAGCCTGCCGCACAGCTGAACCCGACAAACAACATCAGTTTGTCATGCTGCGTGCAAGGCTCGCGTACACCATAGCCAGACATCAGTTGCGCAGTCTGGACACGCTCGAGAAGCTTCTCCTGCAAGTCACGCGTAAGAATGATGGCAAGGGATACGACCGATTCCGCGACCTGTTCGAAGCGATCGTCGCATACAACGAGTAGGGGAGAATAATGAGCTCGCATACGGCGCAAACGGAGTTGAAGTTCATCGGAAAGCTAATCCTCGAAGGCGATCTGCACTGTGAGACTGGACTGCACATCGGCGCGGGAAAAGGCACTCTTGAAATCGGCGGCGCAGACAACCCAGTGGTGAAGGACGCTTTCGGACGTCCTTACATACCCGGAAGTTCGCTTCGCGGACGTCTGCGCGCCTTGCTGGAGCAATCGAGCGGTTTGGCGGTTCCCGGCGAGCTCGTGTATTTATCGCG
Organism: Bryobacteraceae bacterium; assembly: GCA_963833675.1. Lineage (GTDB taxonomy): Bacteria > Acidobacteriota > Terriglobia > Bryobacterales > Bryobacteraceae > DASQDN01. The sequence continues at coordinate 88,941 of CAWHYW010000004.1, forward strand.
ACGCAAAGGTCAGGAGGTGCGCATCCATCAGAGCGATCGCCCAGACGACGACATCGGCGTCCTGTTCGGTCGAAATCCCGGTCGTATGGAACGAGTGCAGGGCGAAGCGCTCGACACCACGGTCGCCACCCCGTCGCGTCTGACCGTATACGATTGCGCCTTGGACGCAGAGAGCATCACACTGGCGATGCGGGACAACCTCGACGACGAGCTCACCGAAGTAAAGAGCGAAAACGCGGTCGATCGCATCACCTCGCAAGCCAACCCGCGAACGCTCGAGCGCGTTCCGGCAGGAGCAAAATTTCGCATCCGGATGGTGATGGACATTCTTTGCGAGGAAGACAAACCGCTGTTTGCGCGGGTGGTGGAAGGCTTGCGCTTACTGGAGGACGACGCCCTCGGTGGAGGCGGATCCCGCGGCAATGGCCGAATTCGGCTAAGCAACATGCGGCTCCTCTGGCGCGGTCGGGGCTTCTACGCTGCCGGCGAGGCCGAGCAGGAGTTGGTAGCAGGGGGAGATCTCGGGGCTCTGCAGGGCCTTGCCTCGGGTGAACTCGCGGCAAAGCTGGCGTAAATGAATTCCGGTTTTATTGTCCGCCTCCGACCGATTGGTCCGTGGCGGCTGGGGCCTTCAACGGGCGCACGGGATCGCGTGGATCGCGTGCTGCACAGCGACAGCCTGTATTCAGCGCTGACGATCGCTGCGGAGCAACTTGGCCTCTTGCCGGAGTGGTTGGCCGCAACCGCTGAGGCGAGTCAGCCCGAAGTTCGCGTTTCCTCCGCATTCCCGTTCGTCGGCCGATCGCTGCTGGCCCCCGCTCCACGGCATGTTTGGCCTCCCGCCATTGCCGGCAAGATCCGCTGGGAAGCCGCGCGATTCGTGCCGGTGCAATTACTTCCTCGACTGAACGCCTATGAATCGTTGAAGGAAGAGCGATGGGCAGTAGATCCCGTCAGTGAGTGTTTGCTCCCGGTCGAAAAATTCGGCGAAGTAAGTCCGCCATTCCGCATCGCGATGCGAAGAACCGCGGCTGTAGATCGTGTATCTCTAGTAAGCAGCGAGAGCGCCTCCACGGCTTGTCTCGAATTCGCCGAAGGCGCCGGAATGTGGTGCGCTGTTGAATGTTCGGAGGAGTGGCGCACTCGTACGCAGTCGCTCTTCCGATGGTTGGCAGACACCGGCATCGGCGGTGAGCGATCCATCGGATGGGGACGGTCAGCCGAACCCGAGTTCGACAGCCTCCCTGCTACGTTGACCGCTACGGCGGAGCAGACCGAACATCACGAAATTGGATATTTTTTGTTATCGCTTTTCGCTCCGGCCAAAAATGATCGCGTCGATTGGAGCCGCGGTTCGTACGGGCTCATCCGGCGCTCAGGACGTACCCATGGGCGCGGGGAGTTGAAGATTGAAAGTGCTCTGGTCGAGGAGGGATCGGTCCTGATCTCTGAGGCGACGCCTGTCGGCCTCGCCCGCGATATCGCTCCTTCCGCGTCCGGTCACGCTATTTATCGCGCCGGGTACGCAGTTACAGTGCCAGTGGCCGTGCGCCTGCCCAGCTTCAGACCCATCGAACGAAAGGCGCCCGAGGAAGCCCCAGTCGAAGATGCGACTCCGATCCCGGACTTAGCCTCCGAATCGGAAATCTTCACGGCTGAGACTGAATCGGTAAGCGATAGTGTTGATTCGCTTGACACCGAAACAGAGGCCCTCGAAGATTCTCTGGCGACTCCCGAAGCACCCGATCAGGAGCCGGAGCAAGAACACAATTCGGCGTCTGACGAGGAAAAGCCATGAAGTTCTACAAGCTGACGGTTCTCACACCCACGCTCGTAGGCGACGGCAAGCGGCTCTCGCCCATTGACTACATGGTCTGGCGCGATCAGGTGAACGTCCTCGACCAAAATCGCATTTTCAAACTCCTCGCCCGTGGTCCCAGACTCGAAGGCTATCTCACTCAGTTGCGTCGCGCCGAGAAGCTCGATTTCGCCTCGTGGGGGGGGTTTGCCCAAAGCTATGCGGAGCGGCGAATTCCCTTCGAGCACCCAAGCCTCACACCTGCTTGGGAACAGACGCGGCCGGAGAATCTATTCATTCCCACGTTCTGTTCCGGCGTCAGCGGGCCGTATCTTCCGGCTTCGGCCCTGAAAGGAGCTCTTCGGACCGGCTATGCCTTTGCCCGCTGGAATGCAGGGACCATTCATGACATCGCCTCGCGAATGGATGGGGATCGGCCGCCGCGCAGACCGGGTGAAATAGCAGAATCCGCAGCGTTCGGGTCGGGCGCTGGCGACCCGATGCGTTTAGTGATGGCCGCCGATTCGGATTCGGTTCCCGCGACCTCCTTCAAGGTATACCTGGTTAGGGTGGCAACGTTGCAGGACAAGGGAGGGCGTCAGGATCTCGGATGGAAGCCTGTATCGACGTTCGCCGAAATGGCTGCGCCCGGGACGGTCTTCAAGGGCCACTGGCGCATCCGCGAGTTTCTTCGTGAAGCTTTACACAGGCGGGACCCGAAAATTTCCGGGCGCATCTTCACTGGAGCCAATGACCACGCGGCCGATCTAATATCCATCCAGCGAAAATACGCCGAATCGGCGAGCCTGCAAGCGTTGCGGGCGAACGTTGATTTACTGGCTAGCCGGCTCGAACAAGCTCGCGCCCGAGGCAATGCGTGCCTGCTGAATATCGGATGGGCCGGAGGATTCCTGGGCAAGGCGGCCTTTCTCGATACCGCAAATGAGGATTATCGGAAAATCCTGAGGGGCTTGCCTCTTTACGATCGAGCAATACGGTCGGGAATGCCATTCCCGAAGACGCGGCGTATTGTCTGGGAGGCGGGCCAGCCTTCAACTTTACCGGGCTGGGTGTTACTTGAAGTTGTTTGATGGAGTTATGGAGGCGAATTAGCAACCCTCGGTCGAAATCAGAAGTTGCATACTCCTCGCTTTTGGGCGTATGATTGCCGCGACTCATTACGCCGTCACAAGGAGAATAGTATGAACTTTCGTACAATCGGTCTGGTACTTGGGCTGGTAGTAGTCTCCCTCTCCGCAGCCGGAGCCGACAACAAGACGATCGGCACCTGGAAACAAAATCTCGCGAGATCGAAATACAATCCGGGCCCCACTCCCACCACCGCGGCAACTCTAATGATTGAGCAAGCGCCGGGCGGTGAAAAAATATCCGTTAACGGAGTCGGCGCTGATGGCATGCCTGCCTCATGGAGCTACACAGTCAGCGACGATGGCAAGCCGAAACCGGTCACAGGCTCACCCTACGGAGATACCGTCTCACTGAAACGCATCAATTCTGAAGCGACGCAGATCACATATAGACGGAATGGAAAGACATCGCGGACATCGACCCGAACGGTTTCAAAAGATGGGAGAACCCTGACCGTGGCGGCAAAAGGCACTAACGCAAAGGGTCAAGCGTACAACAACACGACCGTTTTCGAGAAGCAGTGAGAATTCGCTGGTGCGGATGATAGGACTTGAACCTACACTCGGTTTCCCGAACCAGAACCTAAATCTGGCGCGTCTGCCAGTTTCGCCACATCCGCATTGGGCTCGTTCTCCACGATTATAGCGTCGGCCCATTGGAGTCTGGAACCGGCAGCACCGCACGGGCAACTCTCTTCGATAATCTCCGAATTCCAGGAATTCGGAAGCCGATCGAAGTGCAGCCCCTCGTGCGCTTCGCACTCACGAGCTAGGATTTGACCGTTCTCGTCCAGCAAGTATTCGAAAACCGGGACACCAAAGGTCTTCCACACGAAATCCCGTTCTTCCTCTCTCAGCAGAGGATCTCCCAAACGCGAGAAAACTACTATCGGAAACTCCGGAGTCCACACACCAGGATCGATTGCGCGAATGACTTCAATGGGCGCGGCGACGGTCGAAACACCAGCCAACGGCAACTCCTCCGGAGCAAAATAGGGCGGAAATATTGCGATGCGGGGGCACGGCACGATCGGATACGGAAAAGATTGGATATTTACCGGCGGAGCGCTCTTTGGAGAAAAGATGTGGGAAAGCCTGAACATAACAGCCCATCTTGAGAGTGGGTTTTTGGCATGATTCTTCTCAGCCCGCGGCTAAAATGCGTCGTAGATTTGCGCCTAAGATCAATTCCGCGTCATCCGCGCTCGTTCCGAGATCGGACAATATACTTACCTGCGTTTCAAACACAGCGCGATGCCAACCTCTTGGGAAAAATGAAGAATCGGTACCGAATAAGAGACGGCGCGGCCCGAGAAGTTCTAATGATTTCCGGAATGCGTCATGCACTTCTATCGCCGGCGTCTGGTATTTTACCCAACTGTTCGTGCTTGAGGTATCAAAGTAAACATTCGGGCACAGGTCGGCCAGCATGAGCGCCTCTCGAAAATAGCCTGCTCCAAAGTGCGGAATGACAAAATTCAGATTGGGAAAACGCAAGGCTACTGAATGGAGATCAATCGGATTCGAAAACCGCATATCGAATCGTGACGGCAGGCCAAGTTTGGCGCGGATTCCTACACTCAACACGCCGCAGTGTACGAAAACCGCGATCCCTTGCCGATCCTGGAGCGATTCCAGCACCGCGACCGCACATTCATCGTGCATTGCATAACGGTGCATCGCCGGGAAGAAGCATATGCCCCGAAGCCCGTTTTCGATGGCCGAGTCCACACGTTGCACGGCGTTCGATTGGGTCGGATCGAGCATGAAATAGCCGTGAAATCGCTCAGGAAAGGCGCGAACGGCCTTAGTTAATGGTGCTTCATCGCCCGGTATGCTGGCGATCAGGACGGTGCTCCGAACGCCGTGTTTATCTAGTTCCTGGACCCACCGGTTCGCCAGAGTAGTGGGATCTTCAGTCGGGATTTCAATACCGAGCCCGGAGAGTTGCGCGTCGATCGAAGCGCCTTTCTGCCGGCCTAAGCCCTCGAAAAACGCGCGGGAGAGAAAGTGTACGTGTGCGTCGCTGACGGCGATGTCGCGCCAGGGCGTCTGCATTTTATCCGTAATTATCGACTTTTGCGTCCGCCACAGGACTGGCTGCGGTCGGGAATCGAGTCAACCCGGCGGAAAGCGCAAGCTGCGTCAGGCCAGCCACGTTGTTTACGCCGAGCTTCTTCATCATCGTTTTCCGGTAACTCCGCACCGTCTGCAGGCCGAGGTCGAGCATCACGGCAATTTCCTTGCTTGTCTTTCCTTCGGCGACGAGGCGTAAAACCTGAAGCTCGCGCGGGGAGAGCCCTTCTAGCGCCGACGGAACCTGCTTAGATTCAAGGTCGCCGCGTTGAATTCGGTTCAACAATCTGTCAGACACCTGCGGACTCAAATAGGAGCCCCCTTTGGCCACTGTGCGCAAAGCGTCGAGCAGATCGTTATCCGAGGCCTTTTTCAGGACAAAAGCTCGCGCGCCGGACCGAATAGCGCTGACCACGGAATGCTCGTCATCATACATCGAGAGAATAATGATTTTTGTCTCAGGGCAGTGGCGAAGAATTTCGGTTGTAGCCTCAATGCCATTAAGGCCCGGCAAGCCGATATCCATCAGAATGATGGTCGGCTTCTGACGGCGGCACATCTGGACGGCATCAGATCCATTTTCAGCTTCGCCGATGACGTGGAACTCTTCGGAGTGCTTAAGAATGGCTTTAATGCCGTCCCGCATGATTTTATGGTCATCGACCAGCAACACGTCATACCGCATGGCGGTTCATCCTTCCGGCGCTTCTTTCTTCTGGCGAAACCGGCAGCGCCGTCCTGGTTGTCGCTCTGTGCCCTATCATTCTGCTGATTCAGGCTCGTAAATACTGCGCACTGTACTCCCTTTTCCTGGAGCACTCTTAATATCTACAACGATCGGCGCAATAGATGCATAGTGCTCGATTAATAGGAGCCCGAGTCCCTGTGGATTGACCTTGGCCTCAACCAACGAAAAACCTTTTCCATTATCGCGGACTTCAATCATGGCATTCTTTTGCGTTCGCCGGACATGCACCTCTATCCGCACTGCTCCGGAATGCTGTATCGCATTTTTTAATGCCAGTTCCGCAATTTTATACCAGGCATTCCCGACTGGGAGCGGAACTCTTATGGAAGAATCATACAAATATCTGATCGATCCTGCAAATTGCCCGCGAAAACGCCCGACGAGACGGTCCAGAGCACTCTGCAAACCTGCGCGCTCCACCACCGACGGATTCAAGTCGTAGCTTAATGCACGGACCTGCTCGACGGCATCATCGAGCATTTTTTGGATCTCTCGGATTCGATCGGTTATTTCGGGGACCTGTTTGGAAAAGTCCAGCCTGAGTACGTCCATAAGCAGGCCTACGGCGCTAAGAACTTGTCCCACCTCATCATGAAGAAGACGAGAGACCCTATTGGATTCCACCTCCCGCGCATTGATCGTGGAAACGATCATTCGCTGCAGGAATCGTTGAGAATCCGTCATCTCAGGCCAGCACGTCGCTCGGAGAGGGCACTCGCTCCTGGTCGACTCCTATCGCTTGCGCGAAATTGCGCGGCGTACCGCGTCAGCGATTCGAATTGAGGTGAGTCCGTATTTTTCGAGGAGGGCTTCGGGCGAGCCCGATTCTGCATAGGTATTCTCGATGCCGACAAATTCCATTATGCAAGGATGGGTTTCGGCAACTACCTGCGCAACGCGAACACCCAGACCGCCATCAACCAGGTGCTCCTCCGCTACAATGATCGCACCCGTTTCGGCCGCCGCCTTTGCTATTGCGTCGCGATCCAACGGTTTGATCGTATGCAGATCGATCACACGCACATTCAGATTCTCGGCTTCGAGCGCTTGTGCTGCGCGAATCGCTTCCGAAGTCATGAGGCCGGTTCCGATAATCGTCGCGTCTGTACCCGGGGCGAGTTCGATCGCCTTTCCAATTGTGAACTTCTGATCCGCCTGATAGATGATCGGGACTTTCGGACGTCCCGCGCGAATAAACACCGGGCCGTTATGGTCGGTAGCCGCACGCACCAGCGCTCGCATCGACACCTCGTCCGCGGGAGAAAGCACGATGAAACCGGGCAGCGAGCATGCCAGACCCAAGTCTTCGATACTCATCTGCGATGGACCATCTTCACCGATGGAGATGCCGCTGTGCGTACCGACAACCTTCAAATTCACATGCGGATATGCGGCAGTCGCGCGGAGTTGCTCGAAACCCTTATTAATGACGAACGCGGAGAAACTCGAAACGAACGGGATCTTACCTGCGGCTGCGAGCCCCGAACCGATCGCGACCATATTCGCTTCCGCGATACCGCATTCGAAGAATCGGTCCGGGAATTCCTTTGCAAAATAAGTCGTCATCGTCGACTTGGTCAAATCCGCGTCGCAAACAACAACGTTTTTGTTCTCGCGACCGAGTTCGAGCAAGGCCTTACCGAAGGCCTCACGAGTAGCGACTCCGAGTTTCAGTTCGTATTTCGATCGCTCGGACTGAGTCTGCGCTGGCATTATCCAATCTCCTGAAGCGCGAGTTCCATCTCCTGCTGTGAGGGCGCAACACCGTGATATTTCGGATTGTTCTCCATGAAGGAGACGCCCTTACCCTTCACGGTGTTCGCAATGATGCACGTAGGCTTGCCCTCGACCGCCGCAGCATCGGCGAAAGATTTCTGCAGCGTGGGAATACTGTGACCGTCAATCTCGAGAACGTTCCAGCCGAACGACTCCCACTTCGCAGCAAACGGTTCCAGGTCGAGAATATCTTTGACGAACCCATCGAGCTGGATCTTGTTGTAATCGACAATGCAAACGATGTTGTCCATCTTGTGATAGGGCGCGAACATCGCCGCCTCCCAGATCTGTCCTTCCTGGCATTCACCGTCGCCTAATATGACAAACGTCCGGGAGGGCCGGCCATCCAGGCGCGCCGCCAAAGCCATCCCAATCCCGACCGACAAACCTTCTCCCAAAGATCCGGTAGATGCCTCGAGAGCAGGGATAAACCGCACATCCGGATGCCCCTGATACATGGAGCCGAGCCGGCGTAGCGTGTGCAACTGATCGACCGGCGTATAACCTGCCTGCGCCATCACTGAATAGAGCACCGGGCAGCCGTGTCCCTTGGAAAGAATCACATGGTCCCGATCCGGCCATTTCGGATTCGACGGGTCGTGATTCATCACATCGAAGAAGAGCGTTACAAGAATTTCGACGGCTGACAGAGAACCGCCAGGATGCCCGGATTTGGCGGCCGTAATCATCTCGATAATCTGCCGTCTCGTTGTCCGGGCAATCGCCTGCAACTCTTCGACGTTGTGCGTCTTTTTCATAGCGGATCACCTACAATTTAGCACGCGGTGGTGCTACGCCGAGCGCCTGTTACGGCGTCAAATGCCGCAAAGCCCAAACACTTATGCGCCGGCGGTGACAGCTCCTGCGCGCGGACGACCGATACCGGTATAGGAAAATCCCATCCGGCGCATCCTCCCCGGATCATAAACATTGCGTCCGTCATAAACGATCGGAGTGCGCATCAAGCTTTTTAATCGATCGAGATTCAACTGCTTGAATTCGTTCCATTCGGTAACGATGACGATCGCGTCCGCCTCCGTCGCAGCATCATAAGCGCTCTCTCCGTAATAAATGTTCGGGAAAATGTCTTGCGCCTTGGTCATGGCAATCGGATCGTAAACGCGCACGGAGGCGCCGGACGCAAGCAATCGCGAGATGATTTCAATCGATTTGGCGTCCCGAAGGTCGTCCGTATTCGGCTTGAAGGCAAGTCCTAGGACTGCGATGGTCCGTCCGGAAAATCCCTTCAACTCTTCTTCCAGACCATCAAGAAATACAGTCGCTTGTCGAGAGTTCACTGCTACCACTGATTTCAATAATTGGAAATCGTATCCGATCTTCTCGGCGGTTTCAATCAGCGCCAGGGTGTCTTTTGGGAAGCAGGAACCGCCGTACCCTAATCCGGCCTGAAGGAACGCGCTGCCAATTCGCTGATCGTAGCCCATGCCCTTCATTACCTGAGTTACGTCAGCACCCGCGGCCGTGCAGATATTAGCTACGGCGTTGATAAACGATATCTTCGTTGCGAGAAACGCGTTGGAAGCATACTTGATCATCTCCGCCGAAGCAACATCGGTAGTGAGCATCGGACGTTCCAATGGAGCATAGAGCTCAATGATGCGAAGAGCAACTTTGCTGTTTGGGGCCCCGATCACAATACGGTCGGGATGCAGGGAATCGGAAATGGCCGAACCCTCGCGAAGAAATTCCGGGTTGGAAACCACGTCGAATTCGATATCGCTCCGCTTCCCGTTGCGCCCGAATGATCTCGCAGACAAACCCACCAGTTCCCACGGGAACTGCTGCTCTTATTCACAACAATCTTGTAGCCATTCAATGCCCGGGCAATCATCCGCGCCGCCGCCTCAACTTGAGACATGTCGGGAGCGCCGGTCTGGGTCGGTGGCGTGCCGACACAGATAAACACAACATCAGACTTGGCGACGGCGTCTTCTCCATCGGTGGTGAACGCGAGCCGGCCGTCGGCAACATTCCGCCCCACCATCTCCTCCAAACCGGGTTCGTAGATGGGCATTACACCGCCCGAGAAGGCTTTCAATCTTATCGCTGCTCTTATCGACGCAGATCACATCATTGCCCAGGTCGGCGAAAACCGCCCCCGTAACGAGTCCGACGTACCCGGTACCAATCACACAGATATTCACTTACATCCCCTTTTTCCAGACCGCTTGTGCGGATTCCGATCTTAGCAGACGAAAACGCGCTCCCGATTGTCGGGAGCGCGTCGTTGTCCTGGGATCTGGAAAAATCTATTTCGCGGGAGCCGGCTTCGGTGTGGCGGGCCTCGGCGTCGCAGTGGCTGGCGGCTTAACGAGAGGTGTTCCAGGCCTTTGCGCGGCCGGAGTAGTCGTGGCCCCGGGAGTAGCCGGAGGAGCGGAACTGGTAGCCGGCGCAGCCGGAGCGTTCTTGTTATACAGGTCCACAATCTCGCGCGTCACGTCGATACCATTGGCGGCAAACAAAACCGGGGTGTTCTGCTGTGAGCTGACGTCCAGGATCACCGCATAGCCATTGTCCCTGCGCATATTTGTCCAGAACGGCCAGCAATTCGCCGCCGAGTTCGTTCAGCACTCGGCCCTGCTCCTGATCCAGCTCGGCCTGCGCGTCTTCCACTTGCCGGTTGAAGCTCTTGGTCTTCAAATCGATGTCGCGTCATCAACTTGCGCTTTTGTTCGTCGCTGCCGACGCTGCTCATTTTGTTGAGCTGGTCTCGCATCGCATTGATATCGCCTGCAGGCTGCTCGAGCTCCTTCTTCTTCGGCGCCGATTCGACTTCGAGTTCTTTCGCGGCTGCTTGGCCCTCTCGCGTATCCGATGATCGCCGGCCTGGATATTGATGATGCCGACCTTTGTCGGTGAGGTCTGCGCAGAAGCGCTCAAGGCAGCGACTGAGCAGAACGGAAGATAACAAGGACACACGATTCTTCACAGTCTGATCAAACTCCTGGAATTCTTAATCATATCACGGCGATAACGTTCTTCGTGATAGCGGATCTTTAGAAGGTCCGCCCGATCGAGAAACGGAACATGGTGTGTTTTTCGACGAACGGGGTAGCAATTCCGAATTGTGCTATCGAATTTATGAATGTCGCCTGATTCGGGAATAACGAGCGGTCCACCACCACCGGCGGCTGGAGCAGAGTCTGGACGCGCAGCGGGTTGTACGCCCAGTAGAGCCGGAAAGGCGCGTTGACGACGGGCATCATCACCTGAAGTTCGACCCCGGTCGACGCTGCGAATGGCCTGAGTTCCGGAGCGATCCTTCGCCTGCGCTTGGAAGCCTGCCTGTGGAAAAGCAGCGTTCAGCTCAGTCACGCGCGATGGATTGAGGCGAAGCTGGTCGGCGCGCACGATCTTGTTAATACCAGCGTCAAAGAAGCCCGCCAAAATAACAGGCCCAAATATCGGAATGCGGTACTCGAAGTTGGTGACGACCTGGGTGTCGCCACCGGGAAGATCAGCTGGTAAACCGGAATGTGCATGGTAACGGGAGAGAAAACCTGCTGCCCATTAGCGTCGAAAACTTTGGTTGACGAGCGCTTCCATCGCTATTCAAAACGTTTACCGGTGGCTTGGCTCGGAACGTAAGCCATTGGGCTGATGCCCCAGATATCGAATCCACGGAATGTCGTTCTCGCCGCCCATATAGAAGCGATTGAAGGGCGGAGCAACGCGGCCGCCAAAGCCGCTGACGAACCTGCCCAGAGCAGTGCATTCCGATCACGTGGCCTTTGTGGAAGCCCTCCGGAAGTACTTGGCGTCGAGCGTCGGCTCGATCATATTAACATTGCCGCCAAGACATGGTACCCGCGAACGTAGTAGAGATGAACAGCGATTTGCCGCGCGTCGGCGTGATCGGGTGATCCACCGTGTTGTAGTTGAACGATGGAACGATCTTGCTCGTCTTGATCCCTTGTAGCGTGCTCGGGCCTTCCTGGAAGTTGAGGTACTGGAAATACGTCTTGGAAGCTTCGGTCAGTGTCGTGATGTTCGATGTGTCATAACCGTAGCTCAAACCAAGTCGGGCGAAGCTCAACTTCTTCATCGGATAGCTGAGGAAGGACGTAAATCCATACCCCTGCGAAACGTAGTTAAGCAGGTTTTGCTGACCTAACTGGTTGAACAGAGGCAGCAGGTTGCGGCCCGAGAGCAGCGAGACTTCACGACCCTGGTCAAAGTTGAATCGGGTTGTGTAAATCGTAAAACCTGCCTGCATCGGCTTGTCGAGGAAATACGGCTCCGTAAAGCCGAACGTCACGTTACGGATGCGGTCGCCGAGTTGCGAATCCAGACTGAGCGTCTCACCCAGCCCGAGAAAGTTGTTCGTCGAATACGAGAATCCGATAAAGCTGCCCGCAATACCCGAGACGCCGCCATTCAACTGAATGGAGTTCTTGCCACGCTCTTTCACCTTGAGCGTGATATCGACGGTGTTGGTTTTCGTGTCGCGGTTGATCGTCGCCGCTTCGTTTTCTTTCAGTTGCTCGAAATAACCGAGCTGGTTCAATCTCAGGATGCTGATCTCCCACAAACGCGTGTTGAAGATATCGCCCTCATCCACGAGCAACTCGCGACGGATCACCTTGTCGCGGGTAGTCGTGTTGCCGGAGAAATCGATCCGGCGTACAAAAAACTGCTTGCCTTCGTCGACGTTGAACGTCAGGTCGATCTTGTCCGTTCCGGGGATCGGTTCAGGTACAGGCTCCGGCACGAAATCGATATAGCCGAACTCGCCGTAGAGCTTTCGCAGATTCTCCATGCCTTTGCGCAGCTTCGCCGTCGAGAAGACATCTCCTTGCTGCATCTGAAAGAGTGGACGCATGAGAGCGTCCGGCGTCTTGAAGAGCTTTACCCCGACGAAGTTGATTGTGTTGAGATGATACTGTTTCCCTTCTTCCACAGTCAATGTCAGATCTGCGCGCTTGCCAGGCTTATTCGGTTTAAATAAAGGAATCTTCATGCCGCTGCCGCCGACATCGCGCATCTTCATGTCATGCTCCACGACCCGGGCTGTGAAATAGCCCTTCTGCTGATAGGCGTCCCTTATACGGTCCTTGTCCTCTTCGAGCTTGTTGGCATCGAAGCTCTTGGCAAACAGATTTTCAAACAGAATGGAATGGGGAATGCCAACAGGTCGGAGATTCTTCATGGCGCGAACCACGTCGCGATCGCTGAAGACTTGATTGCCTTTTACGGCGATTTCGCCGACCTTTACCTTCGGGCCTTCGTTGACTTGGAAGATGACTTCCAGAGACGAAGGCGGAATCTGGCGCAGTTCGGGCTCGACGGTCGCAAATTGCCGTCCGCGTTCGGCAAGAAACTCCTTCAACACATTCGCCGCCCGCTGCACTTTGCTCGGATCGTACTGCGCTTCTACGGAAAGACCGACCTTGCGTTCCTTAAACCGGTCCAGAATCTCCGATACTGTGACCGACTTCGCGCCCTCGTACTTGATCGTGCGCACGACGCGCCGTTCTGTCAGGATATAGCGAATAATCCATCCGTTGGTACCGCGCTCTTTCTCCAGACGGATGTCATCGAAGCGTCCCGTATTCCAAAGCGCCATGAAGTCACGGTGGAGCGCCTCCTCATCGTACTTGTCCCCTTTGCGCGTTACGATCAGCGCGCGTAACGTGTCCTGTGGAACACGACGGGAGCCCCGGAATTCAATATCGGAAATGACATTCGCATCCGTGGCCGGAACTTCCTTGGCCTCCGGAGGCCGTTCAAATGGCGTCTGAGGCTTCGCGGGAGATGGCTTCGCCGGAGCGGGTTTCGGCTCCTGCGTTTGCGGCACTGTTTCAAACGGGTTTTGCGCCGGCTTCGCCTGTGCCGGAGCCGGTTGATTCTGTTGAGCCCTGAGATTTGCCGAATGGAGGCAGAGAAGGTACAAGAAAAGGGCGTTCAGGCCGTACAGCCTGGAAAACTTCATGCTAAGGCGAATTCCTTTCCACTCTGCGAATCACTCCAGACGTAGGCCAAGCTTGGCAGGTTTCTCGACAAACTCCGGCTGGTAGCGGATCAACTTCCTATGATATCGGATCGAACACGCTGAGGTAATGCGGCGCTTGTAAAATCAGAGCGTCCGACGCGATCCTGCGTCTTCCGCCTGCTCTCTCGCAGCCACTTATTATTCTACTGGAAGGATAACGGTATTGCTTTCTTTCCCGTTGACTATGACCTTGGCCTCAACGGGGCCCGTGGTATTCGGATTCAACCGGAACCTGGTCATCGTCATTCCGACGAGACCAGGACCCGCGCCCGCAAACGACGGCGTCAAATGTGCTTCCCCCACCACTACTTCCATGGGATCCACAATGGGCGCAGGAGGTGTCGCCGGAGTCACAAATCCGTCGATCACCCGTCGGCTGTATGGGCCAAAGCCAGTACCGATCAGTGAGATCGTCTCGGTCCGTTTTGCAGGACTACTAGTCGTGATCGGTGAACCATCTTCATGAAGAGCGACAGCGTAAGCGGTCGTATCCACCATATTCACGAACAAACCGGGCGCATTTCGAACCACTGTGAAGTCGGACTTGATGTCCGCCATGCCTTCGGTGCGGATAGTCAGACTATAAGTCCCAGGCTCGAGGTCGCCCGGAAGCTGCGCGTTGATCTGGTCAGGCGATACGTAAATCAAGCCGAGTAATCGATCTCCTGCCAATACGACAGTACCGCCGAGGGTTTGGGGAAGCGGATTGGTAGAGGCGACCTCATATGCCTTCGCCAGACTTCCACCGTAGATCGCGATAAGGCCAGGCGCGACTCCAGGCTCAGGCAGATCTGCTGCTGCGTTTTTAACACCGGTCGGAGCAACATATGGCACTTTGTCCAACATCGCTCGTACCAGTCGCGACATGGACATGCTTATCACACCGGAACGGGAGGTTCCAACCAAATCTCCATCCCAGCGACGGAACTTGAAGCCTGGCTTCGTCTCGGCGATGATCGTGACGTTGGTATCGGCCGGATAAAATCCGTCCGAAGACGCCGGCTGCATGTTGAATGCGGCGCCCTCACCCGGATCGGAAACCGCCATTAACCGATTCGCGATCCGATAAGTAGCTACGAGCGATTGCGAGTCGGAGTTAAGCGTCACGGTACGCTCAGCCGGGCCGCCGTCGCTCCATCCGACAAACTCGTAGCGCGAGACTTCGCTTATGGGAACCACAGTCGGTACGACAACGTTCAGAACGCTTCCGGCCGGCCGGTCCAGACGGCAGGGAGATAGGCATTCCGTTCCATCCACGCTAATCTTCATACCTGGAACAGAAGATTGGATTACCGCCTGAGGTACCGCCGCGAACTTCGCCATCAGCCGGATACCGGATGGCATTTGAGATTCTTCGGGTGTGATCTGCTGGTTCGCGGGCCCTCCGTTTGACCAACCCTGGAAGAGGTACTTGCGTCCTTTGAAATCGGTCTGCTCGACCGGCGCAAGGACGCTATAGTTCATGCCGACTCCCCAGACGAAGTTCATCGAGGGCCAGTTATCACGACCCTCGATATTGAGTTTCAGTCCGGCCGGCTCGGTCAGGAAGCTAACTGCAACTCCTCGGACGAAGTTCGCCGTCAGCTCCGTGGCAACGTTCGTCTGGTTATCGACGGCGTAAACCATGTTCTGTCCGCCACCATTGCTCCAGTTCTTGAAGACCCAAACACGATTGAAGACGTCCAATTGAGGCGATACACCGGCTAGCGTATGACGTGATCCTCCTGCCCAGTCGAAATAACCGGGAATCGGATAAGTAAGAACAAAGTGTTCCGGATCGATCGTCAACACCTCGGTGTTGTCGACGCGGAGTCGTAGTCCAAGGGGGTTCGTGTAGAAACGCATCCGCTTGGCGGGCTCGAACTTCGCCTGGATCACCATCGGGCCCCGAACATCGATTGAGCTCGCTTGAGCGGTATCCTGCGGACTCGCGTCGAAAGTCCATCCGCGAAAAACGAAGCCGTCAAATGGGACAGCCTGCAACGACACAACGCCGCCGGGTACCCACACGTAACTTGATGAATCGAGGCACTGCCCCCCGACGAAAACTACTCCGGAGCCGTCCGCCGCAAGTTTCGGACCAAGGGTCTGCGCCTTGGCTGTACAAGACTGCGAGGATCCGCCGGTCCCGCGATCGAAAAACGTTACATACACGCGATACTCGAGACTGAAGTTTGCGCGAACGAACGTGAGCTTAGGATCGGCGGTGACTACCTGGCTGACTCCTTCTACCGGTGGACTTCCCAACGAGGTTTCCCAACCCCCGAATCGGTAGCGTTTGGCGCATGCAGGATCGTATTGCGTAATCGGCGAGTCTGTGGGCGTTTCACAGATGCTGCCACCCGGATCCTGGGAATATGTCGGCGAAACAATCGAAACAACGTGCTTGCTGCCGACGGGCCACATAAACGTTGTGGGCTGAATATATTGGAGTCCGTCTACTGTATATCTCGCTCCTGAAGGCTCGGTAAGTACTTGTACCGATACCATCCCTTGACCTGCGAGCGGCAGTACGCTCAAGCTGGCCAAGACGAATACTGCGCATAAGAAAGCCGGACGAGTCGCCATGTTCACGTTTGGAACCTATGGTTCAAACGAACTAATCGTCCGCGAGCCTCGCAACCTTTAGCCGGGCAGCCGGGCTGCTTTGTTCGGAAAGCCGCCGCCGTTGGAGATCCTCAATCTGTCTATAATGCCCCTGGGAGGTCCGCCGTGCGTTACGTAATTCTAACCGCCCTTTTAGCAATGCTGGCGAACGCAGAAAAGCATATCGGTCCCGTCAGCTCCGAAGACGAGTTTGTGGTTGTAACAGGCTCGGCCGTGCCGGACCATCAGTCGGTCATCAAGACAATCGGACAGGATCCTGGAATGGATCTGATCGTCGTGAATGTCAAGCTCGCGCCGCGAGGGGAGAACAAGATCGCCATCAATTTTGACGACTTCACGCTCTTGTCACGAAAAGACGGGCAACGCTCTCAACCGCTCGCGCCTGCCCAGATCGCAGGCCAGGGGGCCCTGGTGGTCAATCAAGGGAGCTCGGGTGGTGGAGGGGGAATGTTCAGTGGCAGCCGTGGGCCAATATGGGGTGGAACACCTGGCACCGGCACGCGGCCCAGGAGGGCGGGCGGGGATGGAGAGTCTGGAGCGGTGAGCGCTCCGACGGAAACGACGGCGGCAGTGATAGCCGGCGAAAAGACCGAGGAAAATCCCCTGCTCGCGCTGCTTAAGGAGAAGTCCCTCCCGCAGATCGAAACCAATGAGCCTGTCACCGGCCTCTTATACTTTTTTCTGGAAGGCAAACACAAATTGAAAGATCTCGAACTCATGTACAAGAGCCCGGCCGGCCGTCTGATCCTGGACTTCGAAAAATAGATGCGAATTTGGGATCTGGATACTCCGGCGCTCATCATTGATCTGGATATTATGGAGCGCAATCTGCGACGCGCGGCGGATTATGCTTCGAAGCACGATCTGAGCTTGCGTCCACACACGAAGACACACAAAATCCCCAATTTGGCACGTATGCAGATCAGCATGGGAGCTGTCGGGGTGACGGTCGCCAAGACTACCGAAGGCGAGGTGATGCTGAAGGCAGAACCTGAGGAACTGCTGGTTGCTTATCCCGTGCTCGGCAAGAGCAAAACGGAAAGGCTCGTCCGGCTCGCTCGGAATACGAAGGTGATTGTCTCGCTCGACAGTATATCGGTCGCGCGCGCCATTTCCGAAGCAGCGGTTCAGAGCGGTGTTGTCATCGGAGTCTTAATCGAAATCGACGCAGGATTACACCGTGTTGGAGTCACGACCGGAGAGCCCTTGCGGCAACTCGCGCTTGCGGTCAGTTGTCTTCCTGGATTGCGCTTCGATGGTTTGGCTTTTTATCCCGGACATATTAAGCAAATGGATCCTCTCGCGAGCATCAGCCTGCTCCGGATAGAGAGTACGATTCAGCAAGCGCTAGAGACACTGCGGCGCGCGGGACTCGAGGCGCGCATTATCAGCGGGGGGTCTACGCCGGCCTTGTATCAGTCCCATCTGATCCCGTCGATGAATGAGATCCGGCCGGGAACATACATTTTCAATGACCGCAACACCGTATTCTCAGGATCGTGTCAATGGGAAGACTGCGCGGCAAATGTTCTGACGACAGTCGTGTCCACATCGGTGCCTGGCCGCGTGATTCTTGACGGTGGCTCGAAGACCTTTTCTTCCGATAAGAGCGTCGAACCCGGATTCGGACGCATCGTGGAGGCGCCGGATGTGGAATTTGAAAAGATGAACGAAGAGCACGGATTCGTCGACCTCAAACAATGCTCACGTACATGGCAGATCGGCGAGAAGGTCCGCGTGATTCCCAACCACATCTGCGTGGCTATGAATTTGCACGAGCGTGTCTATGGATACCGGGGAGAAGAGGTTGTCGAGGTGTGGGAAGTCGAAGGAAGGGGCAAGCTGCAGTAGCTCGCCCCAAACAGAGAAATTAGTCGGACATCTTTACGCTATCGATCGTGACGGTGTCACCTTCGAGATTTCCGCTAACGGTGACTTTGTGACCAAGGTGATCCGCAACCTTCTCCGGATTCGCGATCTTAAGTACTTTGCCGTCGGTGACCAGGACAGCTTTCTGGCCGCCCTTGATACAACCGGCAACGCACTTCATGGATTTTTCGGAGGCATCCTCGTGAGCCGCGGCACATTTGGAGTCTGAAATAGTTCCTTTCCACTCGCCCGCGAAAGCGCAGGCAGCGAAAAGAGCAATAAAAGCAACTTTCTTCATTACATTCTCCTGACAGAAGTGTTCGACAGCACGCGCTCGAAGCGGGGAACCCACACCAGCGCTAGTCTTGTACACGACTGCTGACTAGATGACTATATCTTTCCAGACGGCAGTATGCAAGCCCGCTGATCTCTGTTCGATAATACGCGCCAAGTCTCTAAACGGATGGATTAACATCCATTCATCAATCGAAGATTCAGAAACCCTCCCAAACGTATGCCGCGAATCGCCGCGTAGCTCGGAAGCCCATGCGCTGATATAACTCGACGGCGGACGTATTTGCTGCAGTGACCGTCAGGCTTACACGATCGCAACGATTGACCGCGAATATGTGAAGCGCACGCCGCACCAGTTCGTATCCGACGCCCTGCCCCTTGTGTGCCGGCAGAACACACACCTGCGTGATGTGACCAGTATCGGCCGCTACCAGGCTGCCGAAGATCACACCCGCCATGGCGCCTGTGAGTTGATCGGCAACCAACGATGCCGCCGGAAAGAAACTGCCGCACCCTGGATACTGCACGATATTGTTGATGAACCTTCTCGCGCCGCTCACCGAACCATACTGATCGTTGATCGTCGCGTCCACATGACCCTTGTACGCCGCAGCGATCAGTAACGCGGATTCCTCAGCGCGAGCCTCAGTCCACAACCGGTACCGCAAGCCATGCGAGCCCTGACCTTCGGTCAGACGCTCGGTATCGGCTGCGTCAGCAAGCATGAACAAGCGCGAATGAATCTTTGCGTGGCTGCCTAAAGGCAAAGTTCGTTCGAAAGGACCACGCATCATCATCAGTTGGGCTTCGATGCGGCATACTCCAGGCGCCGCAACCAGCGCTTCCAAAGCGGCAGCCAGAAGGATGTCCTCGTATTCCGGACAGGAAAATTCGCGAAGGATGTAGAGATCGCCGATTAGACCTTTACGGTCCTCAACGACAAAGTACGTATATCCCACCACACGGCCGGAAATAAGAAGAGCGTACCCTCCCAATGCCCGGATTCGCACAAAGCGTCGTACCAGCTCGGCGGAAGAACTGAAATCCCACCGCAGCGTGGATCGCCATGTGATGCGCTCTTCCTGCAGCACCGGCTCGAGCTCATCCGCTGTGATGCGGCTTAACTCAACGATTTCCGCGGCGTGCACTTCCTGGGCTGCGGCCATACTGGACCGATTATATCCGTGCGTCGCGTGAGCCGTGCTACACGCGCCCTTCGCGTTTTACAGAGAAACCTGATGCTGATAGCAATCACTGCCGCTGACCGGCAGGATTGGTTTTAAATACCGATGGTTTCCAAGCTTGAAATGTGACGCCGCGATGCGGAAGGCAGAGGCGTCCCGGAGGAGAACTATGCTGACACACAACCAGATTACGCGGGCTGCATTCGCGACACTTTCGCTTGCAAGCCTTTTGTTCGGAGATATCGTTATACCAAGCGGCACAAAGGTCGCATGCAGGCTGGAACAAACGATCTCTTCGGCAACTGCGGAAGAAGGACAGCAGGTCCAGATGGCCGTCACAGAGAACGTCAAGGCGAATGATCAGATCGCAATCACTCAAGGAAGCGCGTGCGTTGGCACGATCGTTCTTGCAACGGCAAAGCGAAGCATGGGCCGCGCCGGCAAGCTCGATTTCTCGATAGACAAAGTTCGAGCCATCGACGGAGACTACATTCCTTTGCGGTACACGATGCAGAAGAAGTCCGGTGAAGGCAAAGGACTCAGCACAGGTGTGATGACGGCGGGAGCAGCGGTGCTCTTCTGGCCGGCTGCGCCCTTTTTCCTGATTCGCAAGGGCAAAGACATCAACATCAATAAAGGCATCGTAATCGAGGTATTCACGGATGCCGAGCACGTTTTGAAAACCGGTAAGCCGGCCCTGCTATCGCAATCGAGCGGCTCCTTCGCCGCGGCAAGCGCGACCAACTCGGCGCCTGTCGAGATTGCCAGTGTCAACATCCACTCTGATATACCGGACGCCGAGGTGGAAGTGGATGGCGGCTTTATCGGCAACACTCCAAGCGCGGCGAAACTTCCGCCGGGAACACACAAAATTACCGTTAAGAGCGGCGCGAGGGTCTGGTCGCGCGATTTGAACGTGCAGCCGGGAGCAACTCTAAACGTCAAGGCTACATTTAAGAATTAAGTGGCCTGTGGCGTCGGACTCGGGCTGACGCCACACCACCCTGCTATAATCCAAGTTACAAATTCAATCTGTTCCGATGTGACGGTTTTGACGATACATCGGATGTATGCCGATGGATCTAACTCTCGCCTGTCTTTTAATCCTTTTAGGCGCCATGATTTCGTATGCTCTCGATGAGCGCTACGGGTTTACGGGCCGCTTCAGCAACTGGTTGCGCGACAAGTCGAGCGAGTATTAGCGTGCCGGGCATCCCTGGGAAACATTTCCTAAAGAACTTGTTTTCAGGGCGCACCCTCCTCATTCAGCTCGTCAAGCGGGATTTCGCCAAGCGCTTTGTCGGTTCTGCGGGCGGCTGGCTTTGGGGCGTAATACAACCTCTGGTGATGCTCCTGAGTTGGACGTTCGTCTTCCAGATCTGCATGAAGCAGGAGCCGCCCCCTGGTGAAGTTACGAACAACTACACTGTATTCCTGTTTTCTGGCTTCCTGCCGTGGTTGCTGTTCCAGGAGACGGTCACACGCTCGGCAACGTCGTTGCTCGAGAATGCAAACCTGATCACGAAGACGGTCTTCCCTTCCGAGATTCTTCCAGTCTCGATCTTTCTTTCCTCTCTTCTCAGCCATTTGCTCTCGCTGATTCTCGCCTTCGCCGCGATTCTTTACTGGGTTGGAGCGATCAGTCCGATGGCGCTACTGTTGCCCGTATACATCTTTCTGCTGGGAATGTTTGCGGTTGGTATCGGTTGGATTGTGTCAAGCCTCCAGGTGTATCTGCGCGATACGGCGCAAGTATTGAACGTCGTCATGACATTGTGGTTTTGGATCACACCGATCTTCATCAGCGAACAGATTATTCCGGAGAGGCTGCGCATCCTGGTGCGCCTCAATCCTCTTGCCCTGGTCGTGAAGGCATATCGTGAGCGTCTCCTGTCCTATCGTCTCCCGGATCTGACCGAATTCGCGTTGCTCACGGCGTATGCCGCCGGTTTGTTTATCGTTGGTGGATTGTTTTTCCGGCATCTGAAGCGCGGGTTCGCCGACGTACTCTAGAATTGTGAATTCTCGGATTATGAACCGCAGACACTTTCTGCTCTCCTCTGCCGGCGCTGCTTTAAGCGGTAACGCTGTTGCAAAGGACATTCCCGTGCAGCGCCCGAATATACTGGTGATCCTTGCCGATGACCTCGCGGCTTGGATGCTCGGCTGCTACGGCAATCA
>CAWHYW010000005.1:0-23583 GCA_963833675.1 Bryobacteraceae bacterium
AGCCAACCCATTCATCTCACATTACTCACCGGAAACGGCCGGTGCCGCGCATTCAGAGCGCTGTAGAAACTGTCCCCCCATAGCCCGCTTCTTCAAACACCGAGGGATCGAACAGTCATCACTCTTCCACTGTAGACACAGTCGTCTTCCATCTCGCGTCTCACGAACGGAGGTTTCCCATGCGCGTTTTTGCTATCGCACTTGCCCTAACGATCACAACCAGCCTGTGCTTTGCCGACCATAAGGATGCGAAAGGATACGAGCGGTTTGTCCGTGAGATCCGGCACGAGCTAGTGATGCTGCCATATTACGGTGTCTTCGACAACCTGGCTTACAAAGTGGACGGATACAAGGTAACACTGATGGGTCAGGTTACCAGGCCGACGTAAAATCGGATGCCGAACGCGTTGTCAAGGACATCGAGGGAGTGGAGCAGGTACCAACAACATCGAAGTCCTCCCGCTCTCTCCTAACGATGACCGTATCCGGCTTGCGGCTTACCGGGCCATTTATGGCCAACCGTCGCTGAACCGTTACGCTCTCAACGCAGTCCCACCGATTCACATTATTGTGAACAATGGCAAAATCACGCTGGAAGGGGTCGTCGCGAACGAGGCAGACAAAAACATTGCCGGGATTCAGGCGAACTCCGTCCCCGGCGCATTCGGAGTACTAATAATCTGCGGGTAGAAGGCCAAAGGATACCCGATCACGATCGAAGTAACTGGTGAACAAGGCCGCACGAGTAACGCTTGGGGCGGGTTCCATCACACGTGCGGCCTGTTGCCCCGCTTGTATGGGGCCGAGATCCCCGGCATCAGCTCGTTCAGGAACATGCCAAGCAGGACCCGCGTCCTATTTCGCCTGCTGAAAGCTGTACCCAATCGTTTACGGAAACTCGAGGACCCTGGTGAGACAACGAAAATTCTTGAATAAGGGCCGAAAAAGCTAAAGGCCTAAAAAATTCCCTCTGGTCCATCTTGTAATCGACGAGATGAGCGGCATGAAACCTAAACTACCGGCTCCCGCAAGCACGCTAATTATTTGCCCACTCGATCTTCGATCACTCAATACACCAGAGGGTCAGGTTAAAGGGTACTCCATCAATTCGCTATCCATAGTAGCAATCGCAACGCCACCGGCTACATTATCGTAACTGCAAGAAAATAGTAGCTGCTGCTCATCGCGCAGGCATCTGGCCCGAGTCCTTGCGCCGCCCCTCTGTGTCGCTATGACACACTGGATTCTTGATGCGGCCAGCTCTCGTCCTCATCCTTACAGTTTGTGCGATCGCACAGACGACCGACGAAGACTTTCACATCTACAAAGACCATCCCCGTTTATTGCTTACGCCGCAGCGCCTCCGCCTTCTAAAACGAGAACGGGAACGCCAGTCTCCGCGGTGGGAACAGTTTCAGGCCCTCATGCAAGGCAAAGCGCTTATGCCGGAACAGGCATTTGCATCGGCGCTCTATTATCAGGTGACGGGAGATGCTCGTGCTGCCGTCGTGGCCGCCAACAGTGCGCGCGACCTTCGCAGTCTTGCCTTGGCGTTCGATTGGCTACCCGAGCAGCGTTCACAACTCGAGCCAAAACTCCGTACAGCGATCACGTCGGCGGCTGACACCGTCGAGGGCATGCGCTCACGGGTATTCGCCGCGATTGCGCTAGACGATCACGAGACACTTGAGCGGGTGGTGAAGGAATGGTGGCGCAAGCAGATTGCTCCTGCGTTGGTATCAGGCCGGCGCGTGATGACCCACGCCGAAGTATATCCGCTGATGGAGTTGCTGCATGCAATACGTGACAACACGAATATCGATCTACGTGAGGATGCACGACCGTACTTCGCGGATTTCGCGGCGAGCCGCCTGTTGAGCTATTATCCTCCCACTTATCCGGCCCCCGAGAATGATTTCCATATACCGTTCGGCCCTCCCGATGTGAAAGTCGCGACAATGACTCGCGCTGCGGAGCTCAGTTTGGTCGCGTATGATAACAACGCAACGCAAACACAGTTTGTGCAAGGCTGGCTGATGCATGACCGATTCGTAATGAAAACACTTCTCGGGGCGCCCTACGAGTTTCTCTGGGCGAATCCGTATCAACCAGGCCTAAGCTACGATCACATGCCCCTCCGATATCACGACAAGCGGGCGGGCAGACTGTTTGTCCGATCCTCTTGGGAAGAAGACGCGACTTGGATTGGCTATTGGGACGGCAAGGCGGAAGTGCTCCGCGAAGGAAAACCGCAGCCGCTAGAAGTCAACAAGACGCTGGTGGTTGGAGAGACTGTAATGGCTCCCGCGAAGTCGCCGATGCGCCTTGACGTAAACGCGGACAGCCCGAAGTTCTGGTTCGTGCTTGGATGGAAGCCGTCGGCGGAACTGGACGTCGAGGCCGATGATGAGGAGTTGGACGAAGCTGTCGCGGATCGCGGCGGCATACTCGCGCTGGAATTCAAACGCGAGCAGAATATGGGCGTACTATTGCGTGTGCGGCAGCCGAAATAAATATGAAAATCGTCGTCCTGGATGGATATGCGCTGAATCCCGGCGATCTGAGCTGGGATTCGTTGAAGCAGCTTGGCGAGGTCGAGATATACGACCGAACTCCGGAAGAACTAGTCGTGGAGCGCGTCGATGAGGCCGATGTTGTGCTTACCAACAAGACACGTTTGAGTCGAGCCACGCTTGCACAGGCGCCTACCCTCAAATACATCGGCGTGCTGGCAACCGGGTACAACATTGTCGATACTCAGGCCGCCCGTGAACTTGGGATCGTTGTAACGAATATCCCGACTTACGGCACTGCATCCGTGGCACAGTTTGCGATCGCTCTACTGCTCGAATTATGCCATCACGTCGGGCTGCACGCCGAAGCCGTACGAAACGGGGAGTGGTCACGGAATCCTGACTGGAGCTTTTGGAAAACTCCTCTTATTGAGCTGAGTGGGAAAACGATAGGTATCGTCGGATTTGGCGGGATCGGACGTCAGACCGCAGCCATCGCCTCGGCGGTAGGCATGAAAGTGGTCGCAAATGACGTCGTCGAAGCAGGCGCTCCCGACTACCCAGGCTTCCAATGGATGCCGCTTGACCGGATCGTTACAGAAGTCGATGTCTTGAGCCTGCATTGTCCACTGTTTCCGGACAACAAGGGCATGATCAACAGGGAACGCCTCGGGCGAATGAAGCGTTCGGCGTTCCTGTTGAATACCTCACGTGGGCCCTTGGTAGTGGATCAGGAGCTTGCGGACGCCTTGAACCACGGCGTGATCGCGGGCGCAGCACTGGATGTGCTATCCGTCGAGCCGCCCATCGCCTCGAATCCGTTGTTGTCGGCGAAGAATTGTATTGTGACGCCGCACATCGCTTGGGCAACTAAAGAAGCGCGATCGCGACTCCTCGATATCGCAGTTGAGAATGTACGAGCGTTCGTAGAAGGACGCGTCGTTAATGCTGTCTAGCTCAGGCGCTCTTGCCGGCTAGCTCCTCGACATCTTCAGGCTTCGGCAGTTCCCGCTTGTACTTACATTCGGGATTCGGGCACTGGGCTACCGGTCCGGCCTTCAACCATTTTTCGACCAGGTATGGATTGCTGCATTCCGGACACTGTTCCGGGATCGGCTTGCCCCAAGCGACGAAATCGCACTCGGGATAGCGATTGCATCCGTAGAACGTTGCCGCGCTCTTGAGCGGCGCTCCACGATATCGCCTTCCGAACAGTTCGGGCATTTCATGCCAATTGTCTTTTGCTTGACGTATTTGCATTTCGGGTAATTGCTGCAGGCGACAAACTCGCCGAAACGGCCGAACTTCTGCACCAGGTTGCTTTCCGCAAGTGCGGGCATTTTTCGTCAAGCGGCACATCGGCTTTCTGCTGCTCTTTTGCTCCGATTTGCTTGGTCGTTTTGCAGTCGGGGTAGCCGGAGCACGCATAGAACTGTCCGAACCGGCCCTTCTTTAAGAACCATCGGACGGCCGCAGTTTTCGCAGTACTCCTCTTCGCCTCTCCGTCAACCTTGCCCGTCGGGCAGTCGACTGTCAGTTCGCGCGTATTGGTGCATTCCGGGATATCCGGTGCAGGCGATAAAGCTGCCATGGCGACCCCATTTGATGACCATCGGCTTGCCGCACTTCTCGCAGACCAGGTCGGTCGGCTTCTCCATGCGCTTGATGTCGGTCATGTTCCGCTCGGCATGCTCCAGGTCCTTCTCGAAGCTGCTCGTAGAACTCCGCCATCGCCACGCGCCAGTCGATTTTGCCTTCTTCGATCTCGTCGAGTTCCTCTTCCATCCGCGCGGTGTACTCATGTCGAAGATGTGGTCGAAGTTTTCCACCAGCAGATCGGTGACGACCATCCCAGTTCGGTCGGGATGAATCTTGCCGCCTTCTTTCTTCACGTACTCGCGTTCCTGAATCGTGGACAGGATGGAGGCATAGGTCGAGGGCCGGCCGACGCCGTTCGCTTCCAGCTCCTTGACAAGCGTCGCTTCGTTGAAGCGCGGCGGCGGCTCGGTGAAGTGCTGCTCCGGCTCGATCGTCTTTGAACTGCAGCACCTCGCCTTCGACGACGGCCGGAAGCTTGTGCTTCAGTTCCTCGTCGTCTTCGTCCTTCTGATCTTTGCCTTCTTCGTAGACCGCAAGAAAGCCGTCGAACTTCGGCACGGTGCCGGTGGCGCGGAAACGATACTCGTTGTCGTCCTTGCCCTTCGGCGGTGACGTCGATCGTGGTCTGGTCGAACACGGCCGGCGTCATCTGCGATGCGATGAAGCGCATCCAGATCAGACGATATAGCTTCAGTTCGTCTTCCGCCAGAACGTTCGCCAGACTCTCGGGCGTGCGCAGCACCGAAGTAGGACGAATGGCTTCGTGCGCGTCCTGCGCGTCCTTCTTGCTCTTGTAGACGTTCGGCGCCTCGGGCACGTACTCGCTGCCGAAGCGCTCGCGCGATCAGTTGCGCGTACTTCGTCGAGCGCATCGTCCGAAACACGCGTCGAATCCGTACGCATGTACGTGATGAGACCGACCGCGCCTTCCTTGCCGAGCTCTTTGCCTTCGTAAAGAGCCTGCGCAAGCATCATCGTGCGCTTGACACTGAAGCGCAAGTTTGCGAGATGATTCCTGCTGCAGCGTGGACGTAATGAACGGAGCAACCGGGATTGCGGCGCTTCTCGCGCGTCTGCACGGAAGCGACGCGTGAAGATCGCGCTCCGTCAAGCTGCGCGACGATATCGCTCGCCGTTTCCTCGTTCGCGATCTCGATGCGTTTCGTCGTTGCGCTTGATGAAGCGGGCCTTAAGCAGCGGCGGCTTCTTCGCGTTCGAGATTGACGTCGATCGTCCAGTATTCGCGCTTCTCAAAGGCGCGGATCTCGCGTTCACGCTCGACGATCAGCCGCAGGGCCACAGTCTGCACGCGTCCGGCCGAGAGTCCGCGACGGACCTTATCCCAGAGCAGCGGCGAAATCTTGTAGCCGACCAGCCGATCGAGCACACGGCGCGCCTGCTGCGCTTCGACCAGGTGCACGTTGACCGTCAGCGGCTTCTCGAAAGCCTTCTGAATCGCGTTCTTCGTGATTTCGTTGAACATCACCCGGAAGATTCGTGGACCGCCTTCTTCCTTCGATCCGTCCAGTTCTTCCTGCAGGTGCGCGCAGATGGCCTCGCCTTCGCGATCAGGGTCAGCCGCCAGGTAGATGGATTCCACACCTTTGGCCGCTTGCTTCAGCTCGGTAATGAGCTTCTTCTTGCCTTCGATGACTTGGTAGTCGGGACGGAAATCGGCGTCCACAGCGACCGCGAGGTCCTTCTTCGGCAAATCTTTGATGTGCCCCAGCGAGGCTTTGACGATGTACTGGTTGCCCAAGATACTTGCCGATAGTTTTCGCCTTCGCCGGCGATTCGACGATGACCAGAGATTTAGCCATATAAGACAACGGTCAACAAGTTACCACGAAACCTTCACAAAGTTGCGGCCCGGTAGCTGACGGACTTTGCCGAGCAACTCCAAATCGAAGAGGGCTGCAATCACTTCGGATGACGAACAGTGCTCTAAAGTTTCGAGCAACATATCCAGGTGAACCGGTTCATCCACCTTCAACTTGGAGACGATCTCCCTGGAGATTTTGTTCAAAGGAGTATCTAATTCAATGTCTTCCGAGACTTCCGCAGGCAGTTCCGGCTGCCCGTTTACGATCAATCGCCGTCGGTCCTCAGGTGAGAGTTCAACAACGACGTCATTCCACTCCTGCACAAGCTTCGCTCCCTGCTTGATCAGCAAGTTAGGCCCCCAACTCATCTTCGAAGTGATATTGCCCGGTACGGCAAATACTTCTCTCTGCTGGTCCATTGCCAGTCGCGCGGTAATCGCGGAACCACTATACTGCGCTCCTTCGACGACCAGGACGCCGATACTCATGCCACTCACGATACGATTCCGAACCGGGAAATTTTGGGGATACGGAGGCGCTCCCATCGGAAATTCGGAAAGAATCAAACCTTTTTCTGCCAGGCTGGCTGCCAGCTTGCGGTTTTCCGCAGGATACACCAGATCTACGCCACATCCAAATACGGCGATAGTTCTTCCGTCTACACTCAGCACGGATTGATGGGCCGCGGTATCGATTCCGCGAGCCATCCCACTCACGATTGTAAGCCCCGCAATGGCCAGATCCGAGGAGAGCTTTTCGGTAGCTGCAACTCCGTAACGGGTGGGCCGGCGGGTTCCGACGACGGCTATCATCAGCGAATCCAGCAGTTCTATGCGTCCGCGAGCGAAGAGAATTGGCGGCGGATCGTAGATCTCCCGGAGTCGTTGCGGATAGCGCGGATCGGTCATTGGAATCAGCTGTGTTCCGAATTCAGCTAACTTATTCTGCTGGTCGGCGGCGTCTTCAAAGGCGCACCCGCTCGAAAGAGACTGAGCAACACTGCGCGAGAGTCCGTGCCCCTCTAATTCCGAAGTAGATGCGCGAAAGATGGCTTCCGGAGTGCGAAGCTTTTGAATAAGTTGACCTGCGCTCCTCGTCCCGAGGCCCGGAGTCATTCTTAAAGCAAGCCAGTGTAGTTCCTGTTCGCGTGTGAGGGCGTGTGTCGCGGTCGGCATTCCTTGTAGGAGTGGATTGGGCGCGGGAGAGTTCTCAGTCTAACGCTTTGACGCAGTTTCGATCTGGATAAGCTCAACTTCCGCGCTCGCCGCCTTCGGAGGCTTGAGTAATCGCTGCGGGAGTTTAGAGAAATAAGCCAGACGCTCCACCCAGGGAAGTAGGGTGCGTACTGTGCGGCCATGCAGGAGCAGACTGCCTGCAACCAACGCCGGGTGAGGGATTGTCGTGCAACACTTTGCGCAGATATCGATTTCACCCGCGCGCCCGGCAGTATGAAGGCGGCGCATGTTCTGCACCGGCTCACCGTTCCAGATCTGGTCGAGGGTTTGCGTTCCCACGTTCCCGACCGGGGCGCCGTCAAGCATATAGCTCTGGCAACACGGATAGGCGTCGCCATTGTGCTTGATGTACATCGGACCGCGCCAAAGATAGTGACAGGGATGCGTCCAATCCTCTGCGGCGTGGCCTCGATCCGGCCGCATGAGGTTCGTCTCATCAGCTTTGATGCGAACCTCATCCACTCCTGGAACCGCGCGCCAGAAGCGGACGAACTCGTCGACTTCGCCCCAGTTCTTCTCCATCCGAACCATTTGCACAACGATCTGTACTTTGCTCTTACGCTCGTGCTTGAGGCGGGCGAAGCGGATGAAGTTTTCGCGCACGCGTTCGAAACGAGCTCCCTTGCGGTAGTACTCAAAGGACTCTTTCGTCGAACCATCGAAGCTTAGAGTGATGTGTTCGAGGGGAGTTGCCAGCAACTTCTCGGCGCCAGCCTCATCGAGTAACGTTCCGTTGGTCGATAAAAGCGTAGAGATATTGTGTGTCGCGCAATATTCGATGCGTTCGAAGATCTTGGGATCCAGCAGAGGCTCGCCAAGGCCGATGAGCATCATGTGCTCGGCTGACTTGCCGGCGCTCGAAACAAGGCGTTGGAAGATCTCGTCGGCCATGTCTTCCTTCGGCTGTTTATGCGTCTCGCGCGGACACATCGGGCAGTAGAGGTTGCATTTCGCCGTAGTTTCGACGATGTACTCTACCGGGAGCGCATTCAGCTTCGCCTTACCGCGGAGATAACCCCAGAGCAGGCGCGCGCGGTTCACTGCACGCATGAATCTTTATTGTAGCTGGATAGCTTTAGATAGCATCCACGCTGAAGTGACGGAAGTAGAACCGGAGCGCGTTCGAGCGCTCAATACGCAACCTGTACGCGAACACGGCGAGTACGTTTTGTACTGGGCGCAAATGAACCGGCGGGTGGAATACAACCATGCGCTGGCGTATGCGATAGAGCTGGCGAATTCCTTAGATCTGCCGGTTTTGGTATACGAAGGTCTTGATTGCGACTATCCCTACGCCAACGATCGCATCCACACCTTTGTGCTCGAAGGCGTCCCCGATACAACCGGGCGGTTGCAGGCCTTGGGGATCGGATACGTGTTTTATCTGCGTCGGAATCGACGGGAGCCGAACAATGTGCTTTACCGGCTCTCCGAAAGCGCCGCAGCAATCGTCACAGATGATTTCCCGACATTCATCGCCGCCAAGCACAATGCATCGGTTCCTGACAAGATTGAGAGGCTGTATCTTGCTGTCGATTCGAGCTGCATCGTCCCGATGAATCGCCTGGAGAAACGTGAGTGGGCCGCCTACACGATCAGACCGAAGATCCGGAAACTGCTCCCAAGGTATCTCCATGCGGTCAAGATGCCAAGCCTTCGCCGCCGCTGGCCGGGCGTCATTCCTGCGTGGCACACGGAGGTGGAGCGAGACTGCATTGGAGACTTGGTATCGTCCTGCGAGATCGACCATTCCGTAAAGCCATCGACAGCGTTTCGCGGTGGATCGGTCGAAGCGCGCCGACGCCTTTGGAGCTTTTTGAAGACCCGCTTGCGCCGGTATGCGCGCGAGCGCAACGAACCTTCTGCGCACTCGACTTCCGAGTTGAGCCCTTATCTGCACTTCGGCCAGATCAGCTCGTTGGAAGTCGCGATTGCGGCTCAGGAGTATGCTCGCAAGCACAAGCTCGTAGCTGATGAATTCCTGGAAGAATTGATCGTGAGGCGAGAATTGGCCTTTAACTTCACCCGGCACACTCCCGATTACGATTCGCTGAACTGTCTACCGGATTGGGCTAAAAGGACTTTGCAGAGACATGCCTTCGACCCACGGAACCCGTGCTTCACATGCGAGCAGATAGAGAGAGCTGAGACCTATGACGACCTCTGGAACACGACCCAGAAAGAGCTGCTGCTTCGCGGAAAGATTCATGGGTATTACAGAATGTATTGGGGGAAGAAAATCTTGGAGTGGGCAAAGACCCACGAGGAGGCGCTCCGCATCATGATCTATCTTCACGATAAGTATGCGCTCGATGGACGCGATCCGAATACATACACGAACGTGCTCTGGTGCTTCGGATTACACGACCGTCCGTGGGCCGAAAGGGCCATCTTTGGACAGACTCGATACATGTCAAACCAAGGAATGCGTCGCAAAACGGATGTAGACGCATACCGGCGTGAGATGGACTCGCTGGAACGAACAGGCAAAGAAACGGCACGCACATGAACGTCACGATCACCGGCGCTTCCGGATTCATCGGGCAGCGACTGCTTGCGCGGTTGCTTCGTGACGGCCATTCTCTGCATGCGATCGGGAGAAGCCGGCCCGGAGGTCCGGCCGGGGTCCGGTTCTCCAATTGGGATGCGGGAAAATCGGCGGTTCCGGCCGAATCGATTGAGGGAGCCGACGCGATAGTTCATCTGGCAGGGGAGCCCGTTGGACAGCGGTGGAACGACGATGTAAAAAAACGAATACGCGACAGCCGTGTCCTCGGGACTCGCGCGATTGTTGAAGCCGTCTCGAAACTGCAGCAGCGGCCCCAAACAATCGTTTGCGCTTCCGCCATCGGATATTACGGCGATCGCGCGGACGAAATTCTGGATGAACAATCGGGAATCGGCCAAGGCTTTCTGTCCGAAGTCTGTGGCCAATGGGAAGCCGAAGCTCGCGCCGCGGGAAATCTTGGTTTGCGCGTCGTACTGACTCGCACTGGGATTGTTCTCGGAAGAGAAGGCGGCGCGCTAAAGCAAATGCTGCCGCCATTCCGTCTTGGCGTAGGCGGCCCGACCGGTTCGGGTAAACAGTGGATGTCGTGGATTCATTTGGATGATCTGATCGAAGCCATTGTATTTTCGCTCGGCAACGTGAATGTCTTCGGACCAGTAAATGCCACGGCGCCCAATCCCGTTCGCAACGAAGAGTTCACAAAAGCCCTAGGGACGGCGCTGGGCAGGCCGGCAATCGTCCATACTCCTGTATTTGCGCTAAAGTTGATGCTCGGCGAGGCGGCGGAGGTCGTGCTCGCAAGCCAGCGAGTTGTCCCGAAGGCGTCTGCTGGGCGCGGGGTTTCAATTCCTGTATAGCGACATTCACGACGCGCTCAGCAATGCTGTTTAGAGAGCCGTCGAAGAGTTCGTCGAAATTGAGGTCGAGGATCGAGCCGTTGGGTAATGGAACGGCGATGCGAGCCGGCGAGCCCAATTCGTGTAGCAATCCGTCCGTTCCGGCCACGAAGACTTCTTTACGGTGCGGGTTTGCGACCATGACCGTTTGTACGCCCATTCGATGATGGTCCTTTACCTTCGCGCTGATCTCCTCTAAAGTCTCGGTTTCTGAGAGGACTTCGAACGTGATGTAAGGAGGGTTGGTCGGAATCTCCCCGTTCGGAGGTTCTACAAAGACCGATAAATCCGGTACTCGATATACGCGTTCACGTATGCGTATGCGGAGTTCAGGATAAACCATAATGCCGAGTTGTTTTTCTTGCGACATCAACAGCAAGACGAGCAATCCCTGCAGTCTGCTGTGTAATGTTTTCGGCATCGCTTTCGAGATCAGGATTCCGTCGATGAACTCACACTCCGGGTCATAGTTCGTGCGGAGATACTCTTCCTCAGAAATGACTGGGATGGTTGGTGCGACAGCCATACATCGATTCTACTGTTTCCAGGCTTTATAGAGATCCGCAATCTTAGCCGTCGCGGTGTCTCCCGGATGGATCACGATCCGGTACCGGAAGTGAAGTGACCTCCCGGGTTGAATTGTCATGCTGCCATTTTTCGATTTGTCGTTATAGAAGTCGTGATCGCCAAACGGGTTGGCGGCAAACAGGCCGTAGTCGCGCGAATGCCAGGTTGTCGGGTGCTTAGGGTTGTTTTTGCTATCGAAAATCGCGATCCCGACCGCCTCGCCATCCAGTGTGCCGGAGTAATCGACCCAGGGCGACGGTTTGCCCCAAACGTTCTTCATCTTCTGCGCGCCTTCGGCATTGGTCATTGTGCCCGTCCCGCCTTTCTCGGCAAGTTTGTCCGCCAGGCGAATCGCGAAGAATCCTTCCTTCGTGTCACCGAAAGTCACGGGCTGATCAAGGGCTGTCAGAGTACTGTCGAAGTCGATGATCCGATTTGCCCCGGACGCGGAGAATGTCATCCGGCGGCTCTCCTTTAGCAAGGCCTTGTTATCAGGAGTCAACCAGCGGGCTTCAAAGTCGATCTCACCCGACTTGCCGCCTCCTTTGGCGGTAGTAATCTTATCTACTACCACTTTGCCGAACTTCGGACCGGGCTTCACATTCCCCCAGAAATCGAGTCCGTTGACGTCTCCGTGAGTAAACCAAAGGCCCGTATGGTGCGGATGGTCTTTCGATTCTCCTTCCGAGTTCTCCATAGGCCAGTGGCGCGTGATAACCTTTCCAGTCGCGGAACGGATCGGGGCGAGATACGGCTTCATTACATTTTCGCCGTAATGCAGCGTGGTAAAGGGCTGGCCATCGATGGCGACGTCGACTTTGTCAGGGCCTTGTTTTACTTCCACAGCCGTGTAGCCGGGCAAGGCAGCGATCAGTGTTATGAGGACGAGTTCACGTGTCACGCGACTATCATATTGCGAGTTGCGCTAGAATAAAAACTGCAATCTATGATGGAGGCCGAGTAGATGGGTCCGTTAGGTGTTCAAGAGACGGTGTTCATCTTCGTCCTCGCGCTGCTGATTTTCGGCCCGAAGAAGCTCCCTGAATTGGGCAAGACGATCGGTAAGGCGATGTCGGAATTCCGGCGCGCCTCGAGCGAGCTAAAAGCAACGTTCGACCGCGAGATGAACGCGATTGAGCGGGAAAATGAATCGTTGAAGGATGTTACCCGACAGTACGCGCTTGAAGAACATTCCTACAGTAACGATTCTTATTACGATTCCGGAGACTACAGTTCCGGTTCGTACGATTACAATTCCGCCGACCACACCTCAGTAAGCGCATCCGCACCTCAGGGCGCCGACGACCAGGCGGGTCAACACCAGACGGTAGCTGTCGATGATGAGCACGGAACCAAGCCGGCAGAGACGGCGAGCGTGGTTTCGGAGGATCAGGCAGCAGGTCCTGCGCATGCTCCGGCAACGGAAACCGCCCCGCATTCAGTGAAATCGTAGCTAGTGTCCTTAGACGAGTCGAATAAGCACGAAGCCGAGGAGTCGGCCTCGCCGGGCGATCACACGCAGCCCGGTCAGGCGGAGCCTGGCTCGGCGAACACACATACCGAGCCGAGCTACGCGCCACATCACGAAGAACACGGTGCTTACGACGACCCGTACGCGCATAATCCCAACCCGGAAGCAGTTACAACCGCGACTGCGATTCCGGCTGAGCAAGCGGTGGCAAAGAGCGGCGGTACCCCTCCCCCGCCACCGCCGCCTCCCGTCGAAGACGAACTCGAGGATCCCGACGAGGAGGGCATGCTGCGCATGTCGTTCCTCGAGCATCTCGAGGAGTTACGCAAGCGACTCATCATGGCGCTTGCGGGACTGGGCATCGCATTCTTTGCCAGTCTGACCTTCAGTGAGCAGTTGTGGAAAATTGTCCAGGAACCTGCGGCGGCGGCATTAACATCGCTCGGGTACAAAGATACTTCTTTAGTCTTTACCTCGCCCATGGAAAGTTTCTCCATCATTTGGGTGAAACTTCCGATGCTTACGTCGTTGTTTCTCGCATCTCCCTGGCTGCTCTATCAGGTGTGGTCATTCGTGGCTCCAGGTTTGTATAAACGAGAGCGCCGGTTTGCGGCTCCGTTCATCATATCGGCTGCCGGGCTGTTCATTTCGGGTGGATTGTTCGCCTACTTCGTCGCTTTCCGGTTTGGACTCACGTTTCTGCTTGGGATCGGTCAGAACGTGAACGTGCGGCCGATGATCACGATCACAGATTATTTCGACATCTTCGTCAATGTCATTTTGGGCATCGGAGTAGTTTTCGAACTTCCTGTTCTGATCTTCTTTCTCACTCTGTTGCGTATCGCTTCCCCCCGTTTTCTCCTCTCTCACTCGCGCTATGCGGTGCTGGGCATCGTGGTCCTGGCAGCAATCATCACGCCGACGCCAGACGTCGTGAACCTTATGCTGTTTTCGGTCCCGATGGTGCTGCTCTATTTCATTGGGATTTTCGCGGGTTACTTACTCGTACTTAGCCGCGAAAACAAACGTTTCCCTTGGGGAAGGGTACTAATCGGCCTCTTGGTAACGGGGCTATTAATAGCCCTCGGGGTATATCTCGCCATTACTAAGTATGGATACAAACTAGTACTACATTGGCCCTTCCTAAGTCGTTAAATCGGCTGCAAAAAACAAGATCTGCTGTAAGCTTGTACAACAAAGGCAGATTATGGACTACTGGGGCGCGCTCCACGAATTACGGGAGGAGCTGCAAAGAATTGATCGTGTGATTGTGAATTTGGAGCTGTTGGCTACAGGAAAAGCCTCGCCCATGTTTTCCCGTCGCGGTCGTAAGGATATGTCGCCTGCTGAACGTAAGCAGGTGTCGGAGCGAATGAGAAACTATTGGGCTTCGCGACGTGTTCGCAGAGAAAATGGGACTTCTACTTCTTGAAGTACCAGAGCCAGAAATATTGTTCACCAGCTCCATGGCGATAGCGTGGCTCGAACCCGCATTTCTCGGCCATTTCAATCGCATCCTTCTCGGAAAACGGCACACCTAACCAGGTATCGTCCGGAGGGTCTGCAGAGAAGCATCGCCTTGGACCTGAAATTTGAAAAGGGCTCCAGGACGAAGTAGCCGGCCAACTTCTCGAACATAGCTCAGATCACTTCCCGACTTGGAATGTGCTGGAAGACGATTGTCGAAAAAGCGAAATCATATGGGCCTTGCGGTAATACTGTAAGATCCATTCCGTTGTTCTGATAGACGAAAGCGTTCGGAGTGTCGGCGAGCGCCTTGCTCGCTTGGGCTACCATCTCACCGCTGACATCTACTCCGTGAACCTCACCAAATAGTCGTGCCAAAGCTCGGCTGATCCGGCCAGCGCCGCAGCCGATCTCGATGACCCGCATTTGTTTAGGATCTTTGCCCTGGCAGATATTGCCCATGTCCGTGAGAATCTCCTCAGCGACAGTCTGTTCGCCCGAGGCAAAAAATTCTTCGTCCGTCCAGTTATCCTTCAGCGTGGCAACGTAGTATCGGGCATTCTCTTTGGCACGAGCGTCCCAATCTGCACCGCATCTTTCGCAACTGTTCTTCCAACGTGATTTCGTGCATCGTGATCTGGTCTGAAGAGCTAGACGAAAGCCATTGTAGCGCTGTCGGGCTTGGAGGGCGCTGTGCTAAACTGGCGATGTACGAACCTCATGGGCGGCTAGCTCAGCTGGGAGAGCGCTGCGTTCGCAATGCAGAGGTCGGGGGTTCGATCCCCCCGCCGTCCACCAACTCATGGTCCTTTCCGACATTGATATCAAACGCTACATCGAACTGGGCAAAATCAGGATTAGCCCCGGCTTACCTGCGGACCAGTTCGGAAGCTGCTCGGTCGATTTTCGTCTCGGATCGGAATTCAATGTCTTCGAGCACAGCCGCTATCCTTACATCGACTTAAAGTCGAAAACAGCTCTCGAAGGAATCATGCGCCCTGTTGTCGTCGAACCCGGAGAGCCGTTCATTCTTCAGCCTCGCGAATTCGTACTCGCCATAACCGAGGAGAAGCTGGAATTGGACAGCGATGTCTTGGGACGCTTAGAAGGTCGATCCAGCCTGGGCCGAATCGGTATCATCGTACACGGTACTGCTGGGCTGTTCGATCCCGGCTGGAGTGGAAAGGCAACGCTGGAGCTCAGCAATCTCGGCCGCATGCCGGTCGCGCTTTATCCCGGGATGCGGATCTGTTCGTTCACCTTCGAGCAACTTTCGACACCATCGTCCGTTCCGTACCGAACGAAGCCAAATAACAAGTACGCCGGTCAAACCGGTCCTCTCGCCAGCAGACTCGATCGCGAAGTCGGCGAAGTCAATTAGCGGCCCGAGGAACCGAATCCGCCCGCGCCGCGGGTCGAATCGCTCAACTCTGCTTCCTGCCATTCAATTGCTTCGTATCGCGCGATGACCATCTGGGCAATGCGATCGCCCGAGTGTATTTCGTAGGTCTGTCGTCCCAGGTTCAAAAGAATGACCTTGATTTCGCCGCGATAACCCGGGTCAATAGTGGCCGGCGCGTTCGGCAGGGTGATCGCGTGCTTCAGCGCCAATCCGCTGCGTGGCCGGAGTTGCGCCTCGTAGCCGGCCGGAAGTTCGATAGCCAGTCCGGTCGGAATCGCTTGTGGGATTCCGGGTTCCAGGGCAGCACCGGCCGTCGCTCGTAAGTCCATTCCAGCATCTTCGTCCGGTCCGTGCGCGTATTCAGGAAGATGTGCATCGGAGGAAAGCTTTCGAATTTTGATCTGCAAGAATTCATGATACGCTGCTGCAGATTTGCTCGAAGCCCCGGCTCCGAAACTCTCAGCGATAATAGTGCTTCCGCATGAGTCGTGTTCTGACGCTCGCCCCGATGCCGCCCGAGAAGCTCGCCTACGCGCTGGCGCGTTATAGCCGGTCCCCGGATTCGATCCGCGATTCCATCGATTGGGTTCGTTCTCATGATTCCGGGAAATTTCTGGAGAGCTTCTATTTCCAATACGGTCACGCGTCCATCGCCGATCTCGGTCATCTCGCGATTTGTTTCGAAGGCGTGTCCGAACTCGCCGCAACCGAGATCGAAGATGAGCCGCTCTGGGATGGGCAAGCTCGCTCCTCCCGCTACCAGGACTTCTCGAAAAGCGGTTATATCATTCCGCCGGAATTGTCGGACGAAGATACCGCAGTTTATCGGAGCATTGCGGATTCTTTGCTTGCCGCGTACGCCGATGTTCACGAGCGAATGCGCCAATGGTACGAAGACAAACTGCCACGGCCCGATGACATGAAACCCGAGGCGTATAGACGCAACATCGCCGCCCGCGCCTTTGATGTTGCCAGATATTGCCTGTTTTTCGGAATACCAACCGGCGTCGGTCAAGTAGTTACTATTCGTACGCTCGAGAAGCAGATCCGACGGTTGAAAGCGTCCCCATATCAGGAACT
Organism: Bryobacteraceae bacterium; assembly: GCA_963833675.1. Classification (GTDB taxonomy): domain Bacteria; phylum Acidobacteriota; class Terriglobia; order Bryobacterales; family Bryobacteraceae; genus DASQDN01. Next base: position 16,563 of record CAWHYW010000005.1, read on the forward strand.
GCGTGAAATCGGAGATGAAATCGCCTCCAAATGTACCGAACCAGCCGCCTGTAGCTGGTCGTCGGGCGATTCCGTCGAGCCCGTAGCACCCACTCTGGCTCGATTTGTCGATCCGGATCAGTATCCCCATCAGGCCAAGCAGGAACTGCGGCAATGGGCCGAGCAGAATCTGCCTTCGCCTCTCGTCGAGAAGATCGAAGACATTGATTTGCTCCGGCCCGCTGATGTATCTGCCGACATAGCCGCGTGCCTGCTCTATGAAGTAACAGCCCGTCCGTATCGAGAGCTGTACGAAACCATGCTGAGTTGGAGCGAGGCGCGGCGAATGGAGGTGATAGACGTGGCGCTAAGGTCTCGATCCCGTCGCGACGAGATGCTGCGCGGCTTTCGCGGCGGTCCCTATGTCTACGACATCGTTATGGATGTCGGCGCATACCGGGACATGCATCGTCACCGCCGCTGCGTACAGTTGCGGCAGGGTTACGGTACCAATCTTGGCATCTCGATTCCACCGCCCGCAATTGAGGCAGGCCTCGATAGCGTCTTGCGAGCGGCCTTTCAAAAGGCGCTGGACGGAACTGGTCATCTGCCCGCTCCAGCGGCCGACTATGCGCTGCCTTTCGCGACGCGTGCCCGTTTCCTGTTCAAGATGGACTTTGCTGAAGCCGAATACATCTGCAGGTTGCGTTCGGGAGTTAAGGGCCACTTCAGTTATCGCGCTGTAGCATGGGGTATGAAGTGCGCGATGGAGAGACTCGAGCCGAGCCTCGGTCGTTTGATGTCGGCAACTCCTCCCTCTGTAGAAGATCCCCTTAAGCGGTAATTTCTTCCACGAGCAACGTGTACATCTCCTTCTAATCCCCTGATAGCAGGGCTGATTTAAGTTTGGCATTTAAGCTGCGAGAGCAATGGTGAGGACAGGGCAAGCGACCCGGTCCAATAAGAGCTGGCGTCACTCGGAGGCGTCAACTGAGTTTAGTGGAGGAGAAGATAATGAACGCAAAAGCTTTTGCCGCGACTCTCGGCCTTGCAAGCCTAATGATCCCGGGCGCCGCGATGGCTGATCAGTGGAACAAGAAAACCTACATCACGGTTGGCGAGCCCATTCAAGTTCCCGGCAAGGTTCTGCAGCCCGGACGTTACGTAATGAAGCTGATGGAGTCGCCTTCGAATCGGCATGTTGTACAGATCTACAACGATCGTGAAGACCAGCTTCAAACCACGGTGCTAGCCATTCCAAACTACCGCCTGCAACCAACAGGCAAAACCGAGTTTCAGTGGTGGGAAACTCCTGCAGGCCAGCCGAAGGCTCTTCGCGCCTGGTTCTATCCTGGCGACAACTTTGGCCAAGAATTTGCTTACCCCAAGTCTGAAGCCATGAAGATCGCTACGGCTACAAATGAGAACGTTCCGACAACCTATGCCGAAAAAGAATCCGACTTAGCAACGGCCCGCGTCGGCACGGTTGACAAGGCTGGAACGGAAATGGAACTGGACCGTCAGACCTATTCTCAACCCGCGAAAACAGAGCCACAGGTAGCACAGGCTACTCCTCAGGCCACTCCCCAGGCTGCTCCGGAGCCGGCCCCGCAGACCGAGATCGCGCAGAATAATGCGACCCCGGCCCCTGCGACTCCTACGGATGAGGGCACACGCAGCCGCAGCTTGCCTCGTACAGCCAGCCCGATTCCTCTGGCTAGCTTGGCAGGTTTCTTAGCGCTCGGCGCAAGCGTTGCCGCCCGTGCTTTGAATCGCAGCTAATAATAAAATTAGAGACAAGAGCGCCTGGCAGTTTGAGAATTGCCAGGCGCTCTGTCATGCATAGAGGTGGCTGATGAAACCGGCGCAGTTTCTGTTTGGACCGTTGTTAGTCGCAATCGTCATAACGGCGATCGCCGAAGAGGCCAATCAAGCGCCACCTCAACAGCCAATAGCTCCTCCCATTTCAACAATCCGCGTCCCGCCACCTCCTGACCCGAACGGTTTCCGTGTATCAAGCGACGTCGAACTCGTGCTGCTCGATGTAAGTGTCAAAGACGCCGACGGAGGCTTTGTATCGAATCTGAAGCAATCAGACTTCAGAGTCTATGAGGATAAAGTTGAGCAGCATATTAAAACGTTTGCCGCGCAGGATGTCCCAGTAACGGTAGGTTTGATCGTGGACAATAGCGGCAGCGTTCGACCGAAAAAGGCTGAGATCATTACAGCCGCCCTAACCTTTATAAAAAATTCCAACCCTCATGACGAAGTTTTTATCGTCAATTTCAACGATCGGGTGAGTTTCGGATTGCCGGATGGCACCCCTTTTAGCAGTGACCGAACATTGTTGCGAAACGCTTTGCTATCCAATCCAGCTCAGGGTAGAACAGCACTTTATGACGCGCTTGATTTGGGACTCAGGCATTTGCAGAAAGGCAGGCTCGCTAAGAAAACTCTCGTACTAATCAGTGACGGCGGTGACAATATGAGCGAAATGACGCGCGATGAATTTATGGAGGAAGCGGAGACGTCCCTGGTAACGATTTATACGGTCGGCATTTTCGATTCGAACGACCACGACAAGAATCCTGGATTCTTGAGGCGACTCGCCCGACTCACGGGGGGCGAAGCCTTCATTCCTCAGAATGTCGAGAATCTGGTTGGTATCTGCGACAAAATCGCGCACGACATCCGTAGCCGGTACAGCATTGGTTTCGCGCCCGGAAATCCCTCGCTGGATGGCAAGATCCGCCGCCTGAAGGTCACCGCTACGTCTCCCGAGGGAAAGAAGTATGAGGTTCGGACGAGGACACATTATGTGGCCTCTCGCAATGTAGGCAGCCGCAGCCGGGAGGCCGTAAAATGACGACCCTGTTGAATCAGCCAAGAGGCAGTCGCACGCTGCTGGCGGTTGAAATCCTGTTCATGCTTATTGGGTTCGTTTTTCTGGGCTGGGCAGGGTACGCCACGGCGGAGCGGCTTTTTTACGGCAGTTGGCAGGATTATAAGTTTGAACAAGGTCTTCAAGGTGAGCGGCCAACGTCTAATGGGCTACCTCGAATACCTTCGAGCGGGAAACAAAACCGCTGCCCATCCGGAAGGCGAAGAGCCGACCGCTGGAACTCGCCCCGGCTCCCCCCCAGCCCGAGGCAAGGACAGTTCACGCCAGACGAAATGATCGGGCGTATCGAAATACCCCGGGTAGACGTGTCGGCAATTGTCAAGGAAGGTGTTGATTCAAAAACGCTCAGTCGGGCTGTCGGGCATGTCCCGGAGACGGCGCTTCCCGGCCAAAAGGGCAATGTGGGGATTGCTGCCCACCGGGATACTTTTTTTCGCGGATTGAGGCACATCCGGCAAGGAGACGTGATTCGCCTGTCCACAATGGAAGGTACATACCTCTATCAGGTAGATACAATGAAAATCGTCTGGCCGAAGAGCGTGGAAGTCCTGGATCCCACTCCTGACCGGCGAATTACGCTTGTAACTTGCTATCCTTTCAACTACATAGGCTCCGCTCCGAAGCGATTCATCGTTCAGGGCAAGCAGATTGGTTTTGAAATCGCATCGCGGCAAACCTCCAAAAAAAGCTGGTCTTTAGACCAGCTCCTGCAATCGTTACGGTTCGGAATGAAGGTTGCATCCGAAGCACACACTCACGCATCCTTGACAATAGTACACTAAGATTCCATAATAAGTGTGGGCTGAAACAAGCACGCAGGAGGAAATCCGCAGCATGGCAAAGATAATCGGTATTGATTTGGGTACGACAAACTCAGTAGTCGCCGTCATGGAAGGCGGCTCGCCCGTAGTGATTCCGAATCAGGAAGGCGGGCGGACAACCCCGTCGGTCGTGGCGTTGACGAAAACAGGTGAGCGCCTGGTAGGACAGGTCGCGAAACGTCAGGCCGTAACAAACCCGGAAAATACAGTCTATTCCATCAAACGATTCATGGGCCGCCGATTCGAAGAGATCGGCAACGAGATGACGTTGGTGCCCTATAAGGTCGTACGCGGCGACAATGGGGACGCCAGGGTTGAGATGCAAGGCAAGAAGTCTCCCCGCCTGAGATCTCCGCCGCAGTATTGACCAAACTAAAAGAAGCCGCCGAAGCTTATCTGGGCGAAAAGGTCACCGCCGCGGTAATCACTGTTCCCGCCTACTTTAATGACGCCCAGCGGCAGGCGACCAAAGATGCCGGGCAGATCTCCGGCCTTGAAGTAAAGCGAATCATCAACGAGCCGACCGCCGCTGCGTTGGCCTACGGCCTGGATAAGAAGAAAGACGAGACCATCGCGGTATTCGATTTCGGCGGCGGCACGTTCGATATCTCGATCCTCGAGGTGGGTGACGGCGTCGTCGAGGTGAAATCCACCAACGGCGACACTCACCTGGGCGGCGACAACATCGACCAGCGGCTGATCGACTGGATCATCGGGGAGTTCCGAAAGAGAACGGGATCGATCTGTCGAAGGATCAGATGGCGCTGCAGCGCCTGAAGGAAGCCGCGGAAAAGGCGAAGATCGAGCTTTCCACCGTCCTCGAAACCGAAATCAATCTGCCCTTTATCACTGCGGACGCGACCGGTCCGAAGCACCTGGTAATGCGGCTGACCCGCGCACGGTTCCAGGAGATGATCGATGACATTCTCCAGCGCTTGAGTGGCCCGTGCAAGCAGGCCCTCACAGACGCTGGAGTGACTCCGCAGCAGATCGACGAAGTAGTTCTGGTTGGCGGATCCACCCGTATCCCGAAGGTGCAGGAACTGGTTCGCAACCTCTTCGGAAAAGAGCCGAACAAGAGCGTAAATCCGGACGAAGTGGTGGCGATCGGCGCTGCTGTTCAGGGTGGAGTGCTTGGCGGCGAAGTAAAGGACGTTTTATTGCTCGACGTCACGCCGCTGTCGCTCGGTATCGAGACCTTGGGTGGAGTGTTCACGAAGCTGATTGAGCGGAACACGACAATTCCGACACGGAAGAGCGAGACTTTCTCGACGGCGGCGGACAACCAGACATCGGTTGAGATTAAGGTCTACCAGGGCGAGCGCGCGATGGCGCGCGCACAACCGGCTGCTTGGCGTCTTCCAGCTCGGTAACATCCCGCCTGCTCCGCGGGGCGTTCCGCAAGTCGAAGTCACGTTCGACATCGATGCCAACGGCATCCTGAACGTGACGGCGAAGGACAAGGCGACCAACAACGAGCAGAAGATCACGATCACTTCTTCTTCCGGTCTATCGAAAGAGGAAGTCGAGAAGATGGCGAAGGATGCCGAAGTCAATGCCGCCGACGACCGGCGGAAGGCCGACGAGATCACTGAGCGGAACCTTGCCGACCAGATGGTCTACAGCACCGAAAAGATGTTGAAGGAGCATCGGTCTAAGGTGAGCGAAGAAGATGCCAAGAGCCGTTGAGACGCGCTTTGGAGGAGACGAAGAAGGCGGTCCAATCGGGCAAGCTGGAGGAGATTCGAGCTGCCAAAGACAAACTGACCCAGGCCAGCCATAAGCTCGCCGAGGCGATGTACCGACAGGCTGGTCCGCAAGCCGGTCCGGACGGCGGACCCGCTACCGACGGCGCGGCGCAGGCGGCCGGAAGGCCGAAAGCAAAGGACAATGTCGTCGACGCCGAATTTGTCGATGTCGACGACAAGAAGTAATTAGTCGGATACGACTGCGAGTCCGGCGGGCCATTGGGCTCCAGGACTTGCCGTCGAGTTTCGTTTTGAGGATATATGGCTTCCAAACACGACTACTACGAGACGCTTGGAGTGGCGCGTGGGGCCTCTGAGGATGATATCCGGAAGGCTTATCGCAAGCTCGCGCGAAAGTATCATCCGGATTTGAATCCGGGCGACAAGTCGGCCGAAGAGCGTTTCAAGAGCGTGCAGGAAGCCTATGACATTCTGAGCGATACAAAGAAGCGCCAGATGTTCGACCAGTATGGCTTCTACTCGGACCAGGCAATGCCCGGGAGGAGCCGAAGGCGGCCCGTTCGCCGGCGGCCCGAACATGGGTTTCGGCGGCTTTGATTTTTCGCGAGTTTGCACGCCGTAACGGCGGAGCGCAACGAGGCGCGCGGCCAGGCGGGAGAGGAAGCTTCGGCTTTGGCGATCTTTTCGGCCAGTTTTTCGGCGCGAAGCGCGGCGCTGCGCAGTCCCAGGCTCCGCAACGCGGCGCCGACCTCGAGTACGCGCTGAACGTGGATTTCTGGCAGGCCATCAAGGGCACGCAGGTCCGTCTAAACATCAACCGGCAGGAGATGTGCGAAACCTGTAAGGGCACGGGTTCTGCGGGCGGCAATACACCGGTCTGTCCGGAGTGCAACGGATCGGGCCAGGTAGATCAGATGGCTGGAGCGATGCGCTTCAACCTGACCTGTCCCCGCTGTGGCGGCAAGGGCAGGCTCCGAAATACCTGTCCGACCTGCTACGGGGATGGCCGCGTCTCGCGGCAGGATTCGGTGGAAGTACGCATTCCGGCGGGTGTGCAAAGCGGTTCGCGCCTGCGCGTTGCAGGAAAGGCAATGCGGGCACGCAAGGCGCTCCGGCCGGCGACCTGTACATCACGATTCGCGTCGATCCTCATCCGTTTTTCGAACGTGACGGCGACAACATCGACATAAAGGTTCCAATCACGGTCACCGAAGCGGGCTTGGGAGCGAAGATCGAAGTGCCGACCATCGACGGCCGGGCATTGCTCAAGATTCCGCAGGGCACGAAGAACGGACAAAAATTCCGCCTGCGCGAAAAAGGCGTTTACAATGCGAAGGAAGAACTCGCGTGGTGATCAGATCGTCGAAGTCGTTCTGCAGGCGCCGCAGGTGCAGGACGAGCGGACCAAGGAATTGCTGCGTGAACTGGCGAGATGCAGAAATCGGATCCGCGCGAAGAGATTTGGACAAAGGTTAATTCGGAGTCGACGATATGGCTAAGGGCCAGATCAAAAGCTGCTTACATGATTTCTGCGGTTGCGGAGCAGTATCAGATCCATCCCCAAACCTTGCGTTTGTATGAACGGGAAGGGTTGCTCCGGCCGTCCCGCA
>CAWHYW010000006.1:0-93115 GCA_963833675.1 Bryobacteraceae bacterium
TTCCTCCACATTTGTTCCGGCACTGCGGCGGCCAACCCCGGGCACTCCGTTCATTTGTCTGAAGATTACGGGGAGGTGACCTGAATGGATCAATTTGAAGAACAATACATAGGCGACGCGGCTGAGCCCCTAAGCATCCCTTTCGATGAGGATGCCAATTTTCATCCGGAAGAGCAGGACAGCGAAGATCCACAGGCTAACCGCACGTAGAAGAATCGATCTATACGACGACCCGGTTCGCGTGTATCTTCGCGAATGGGTGCCGTTCCGCTTCTGACCGCGAAGGTGAAGTCACCCTCGCCCGCAAAATGGAGCGCGGCAAGCTCCGGATGCAGAAGTCGATCAGCCGGTCTCCGCTGGTACAGCAAATCGTTGTCGAGATCGCGCGAGAAATCCGGCGCGAGACCCAGGAACTCGACGACCTCGTTGACCTCGGCAACACGGAAATCGAAGAGGGCAGCCCCGCGGACAGGAAGCGTCGCGATGAGGTCAAACAGCTCTGTTCTGATCGTTTCAGCCCCGTACGAAGAAGCAGCTCCAGTTGATGGAAAAGGCGAACGCGGCACCCCCACCAACAAGAAGCTTCGCGCGCAAAGCGATCATGAAGTACAACCGTGCGCGCGTCGAAACCATCGGGCGATTCGCGCGATTCCTTTCCTTCGATCCGCTGGAAGCAGTTTGCCGAGGAGCTGGAGCGCGCCGCCGAGGAGATGGCCCAGATTGAAGCAGACGTTGAAGGGCTCACCGATCCGGCAATCAAAGTCGGGTTCGTGAGCTCAAAGGGAATCGCGCAAGCGCGAAGTGATGGCCGGCGCAACCTGACCGAACTGCGTCACAGCCTCGCCGTCATTCGCCATGGCGAAGTGGAAGCCGAGACGGGCCAAGAAAGACCTGGTCGAAGCGAACCTTCGTCTGGTCGTTTCCGTCGCGAAGAAATATGTCAACCGGGGCCTGCACCTGCTGGATCTCATTCAGGAAGGCAATATCGGTCTGATGCGCGCTGCCGACAAGTTCGAATATCGCCGCGGCTATAAGTTCTCGACGTATGCGACTTGGTGGATCCGTCAGGCGATCACGCGCGCGATTGCCGATCAGTCGCGCACCATCCGTATCCCGGTGCACATGAACGAGAGCATGAACAAGTTCCTTCGGGCGACTCGTGAACTTGAAAAGGAACTGGGCCGCGCTCCGACCAACGATGAAATCAGCCGCCGGATGGATATCCCGGTCGAGAAGGTCCAGAAGCTCAAGACCATCTCACGCGATCCGGTGTCGCTCGAAACCCCGGTCGGCCGCGACGGAGAATCGGCGCTCGGCGATCTGATCGAGGACCGCTGGGTCGGTTCGCCCGTCGACGCCGTCATCGATTCCAATGTCCGCGATGAGACGGCCAACATTCTGAAAACGCTCTCGCCAAAAGAGGAGAAGGTCATCCGGCTCCGCTTCGGTATCGGTTGTGAGCGCGAACATACGCTCGAAGAAATCGGACAGGAGTTCGACGTCACCCGCGAGCGTATCCGGCAGATCGAAGCCAAGGCGCTACGCCAGCTTCGTTCGCCTGAGCGCGCGCGGCATCTGCGGGCGCTGTTAGCCGCGCGGTAGTTCTCTCGCGTAGTAGTCCATTTCCATTTCTCCTCCTGAAGGCTGGGATAACTTCCCAGCCTTTTTTGCGCGCGCATCATTTCTTACGACTGAGCTTCAAGCCCAAGCCAGGTTCCCTGCCCGCATCAACTTTGAAAAGCCTGAGTTCCCGCCCGCTAATCCACTGGACCCGAAACTTCGCATTCGGGCCGAGTTCTGGATTCCCGTGGGATTTCATGGTGGGTCACCTCGAAAGTCATCGTCTTGCTCTCGGTTTTCACAGTGAGCATGGGCGCCGCATGCTCGCTTTTCACATTCCATGGCCCATCGGATTTCCGCTCCTGGAAGTAGAAGACGATGTCACCGGTAGGCTTCCCTGCCGAATCCTGAATACGCAATTCGATCGCGGGTAAGCCATTCATTTCGACCCTCCCAATATCCAGCAAACGGTGAGGTTGATGCCGAGGTTCCGACAGCATCCAAAAGATCAGAATTGACGGGATCAGGGTTACGATGCGAATCATGCAGCTATAATGTACTAGTTTTCTATAACAATCAAGCAATCAATCGTCATAACGGTAAGACCTCGCATACAAACGCTCCAGCAGCGTCGCCTGTACGTGAGCAAAAGTTTTCATTACGCTATTGCGCTTGCTTCGGTCGCGATCGCCTTCTCGCAGTCAGGAAAGTTCGTTGACAAAGAAATAATTGGGCACGTCCCTCTCGGCCCGAGAAGCTTGCAGCTGATTCGCAGCACATTTCCTTGCTGAAGGCGCCTGCGGGCTTTCAAATACAAAAGATCGCCGAGAATCTCGGCAAGGCTCGGGTCCTGGCCGTCGGTCCCGAGGGAGCGGTCTACGTGACCCGGCCGGAAGCAGGGGAGTGTCTATTACTTCGAGATACGGACGGTGATGGACGGCTCGATCAACAAACGGTGGTGGCCAGGAAGCCGCACCTTCACGGAATCGCGATTCACGGCGACTCGGTTTACTTTGCAACGATTTATGAGATCTACCTCGCGCCGCGCAATCCCGATGGCACGCTTGGCGAGCTAAAGCAGATTGCAGGCAATCTGCCGGATGGCGGACAGCACGCGAATCGAACTGTCGCGGTTGGACCGGATGGAATGTTATATGTCTCCGTCGGAAGTACCTGCAATGCCTGCAGTGATCCCAATCCCGAAAAACGCCACCATCCTTCGCATGAATGTCGATGGGTCCGGGCGGGAAATCTTCGCGAAGGGTCTCAGGAACACCATAGGTTTCGCATTGCCAAGCTCGGCCCGGTTAACCAGCTTCGAGCTTGTTATGAGGCTGGGCCTACTGGTTACGTGCTGTATTGGCAATTGACGGCGCTTGGTGTTGCCTGCCAGGTAATCGCGCCGTCGCTGGTTCCCGTCAAAGCTGGGGACAAGGTGAAGACGGATCGCCGTGACGCGGAGAAGTTGGCGCGCTGTTATCGTGCCGGTGACCTGACCGCCGTGTGGATTCCCACGCCGGCACAGGAGGCGATTCGCGATCTGGTGCGAGCCCGTGAAGATGCCAGAGAGGATCAGCAGCGTGCCCGACAGCGGCTGGGCAAGTTTCTTCTGCGGCACGGCTGGAAGCCGCCCGAAGATGTGAAGAAGAATTGGACAAACAAGCACATGGACTGGATCAAGCGCCAGGTGCGCTTTGAAATAGCCGCCTTGCAAGCCGCGTTTCTCGATTACGTCCATGAAGTCGAGCACGCTGCTGACCGGCTCGACCGGCTGGAGAAGGCGATCGATGATGCGATTGCGACTGCGCCCACCGAAATCCAGGAGGTGGTGCAAGCTTTGCAAGCGCTGCGTGGCGTGGGCAAGATTGTTGCCGTCAGTATCGTCGCTGAAGTCGGCTCGTTGTCCCGCTTCACGAACCCGCGGCAACTGATGAGTTACAGCGGCATGGTTTCGAGCGAACATTCCAGCGGCGCTCGCATTCAGCGTGGCGGCATCACCAAAACGGGCAATGCTCACCTGAGACGTGTGATCGTAGAAGCGGCCTGGGCCTACCAGCACAAACCCTGGATTGGAGGCTGGTTGGCGAAACGGCAACAAGGTCTGGATGAAGAAACCAAAGCGATCGCATGGAAAGCGCAATGGCGATTGTGTACTCGTTACAAGAAACTGCTTGCCAAAGGTAAGAACAAACCCCAGATCGTCACTGCCATCGGCCGCGAACTGCTGGGCTTCATCTGGGCGATTGCGGTGAAGGCGGAACAACGAGGGCAACTCCAATGCGCGGCCTGACAACTCCGAGCAGTGGGCCTGCCATCCCCTCTGATCTCTTCCTATCGCAGCGCCGCCACCCGTCAAGGCTTCCCTTCGGCTCGCTTCGCGAGGCCTTGACGGGGCCCGGCGTCGCTGCAGAACACTTACCTTAGACGAGGGGATGGCAGGCTGAGGTTGCCAGGCGCGTGGTGATTCAATGATCGACTTTGTTGCGACAGAGCCGAAGACGGGACGAGGGCTCACGGAAAGGAGAACCCTCCGAACTTTTATGCGGTACGGTGCTTCCACCCAACCCGCGTCGTTAGTAACAGGCAGCTCCCGACGGACCACGATTGTGCGGTTTCGACCCGCGAATATCAGAGTGATCAACCGTCGCATTTGCCCCTCGTCCTGTCCCCAGCTCCGTCGTTTTCAGTCGTTCACCAATTCACCACTACCCGGCTTCACGTAAAGCTTGACAAGCTCGCCCCATATCAGAAGGTGAACTTCACACCGATGCGGCCAATAAAGCCATCGCGGAAGTTATCCTCTTTGCCGAAACGGGGATCTTTAGCTCCAGTGGACTTGAGAACGTCCGGAGGAACCGGAATGCCCGACGCGGCGGTGCCGTTTAGAGGCGATTGCCAATCGTAACCATTGAACAGGTTCACGTTACGCAGGTTGAGGAGCGAACCCGCGGTACGGAACCGGTTGTAGTAGTTGTAGATGTACTCAGCCGTCTTCTGATTGAACAGGTTCTGGGCGTTGAATTCGAAACGAAGCCGTTTTGTTTCACCCAACTTGACCTCGTGCGCAAGCAGCAGATCCGTTCTGCTATAAACCGGCGAACGGCCAAGGTCGCCACGGCCGTTCACGAAGAGCGGAATCTGATTGGTGTCTTGCACAGTGGTGCTCATCGGAATACCGCTTTGGGCCAGGAAGAAGGCTCCGATTTCCGTGCCGAACGGTAGGAAGTACGATCCGTACAACTTCACCGTGTGCGGACGATCCGTACCGAGCGGGCCCGTCACGTTCGAGGTTGCCATGCGAATCGAAAAGGTAGCTATCGAGATCCCACGCGCGGCTGGAGGATGTTCCAGGACGGTAAGCGGTGCCAGCGCTCTGCTGCGAATTGGTCGAAACGCGACCCGGTGCCGGCCGGGAAAATCTCGTCTGAGTTCTGAATACCGGCGTAGTTTCCACGCAGGCGGCTATACAGATAAGTCGCACTGTCCAAACCAACGGTCTGCAAACCGGCGATTGACCGTGAACTCAAGCCGTTGTAGTTGCGCTCCGGACGAGGATAGATCGAAGGGTGTCGTCTCAGTCGAGATGGAGGCGTGCTGCGAACCCCTGTCCCGGGTTGCCATAAATGTAAACTTCGTTGCCGAACTCATCAAGTATGCCGAGATCTTCGATCGCGTTTCGAAGGTGATTGCGCGTGTAGCGGAAAGCAAAGACTGTGCGCGGATTGATTTCGTACTCGATGCCGGCATTGGTCAAATCGGAACTAAATGGTTTGAGATTCGGATCGATCTGATCTGCTCCGAAGCTAGGATTGCGGTGATCCTGAACGCCTCCGCCGGGCCACAAGTTACGGCCAGGCAGGTTCGTGCCGCTCAGGCTGAGCACGTCAAGCGTATCCAACGAGCGAACGGCTGTCGTCCAAACGTCGCCACCAAAGGTGCCGCGAGCCAGTTCGTACTTTACCCAGTCGTAGTACATGCCCCAGCTACCATAGATTTTCATCTTCCCGTTGCCGAACAAGTCATAGCTCGCGCCCAGGCGTGGAGCAATCTTCTGTCCCCAACCGAAATCAAATGCGAAGTCCTTAATGTCGCGCCGGAAGGAGGGAACTCGTTCTTTCTCTAGGCGAACACCGAGGTCGAGACTCAGGCGGCCCATTCTCCAGCCGATCCTGCACATAGAAGTTATCAATCGTGCCGCCTGTGGAGCCGCGCGTACCGATCGTATCGAGTGTGTAGTAGCCGTACGTGCCACGATCCGTTTTGGTCGTGTCAACAGGATTCGGGAAAGCTGAATCCCACCACAGCGTAATGTAACCACCGCCCGGATAGCCCTCCGAGCACCTTGTTGACATTCTTCATACGGCCGAAGCCGACCTTAAAGTCGTGACCGCCCCAGAAACTCATGTAATGGCTAACGTCAGCCTGAACCATAGTGCGAGTCGCGAGATCGAAGTCCGTGTTTCGCACACGAGGAATATTGGAATATTGTTGCGGCTGTTGAAGATTAGCCGGAACAGCGAAAGAGGTAATGTTCTGAGACGAATTGCCCCATTCCACCGCGCTCTGGTCGAGGACACCGAGAGACTTGTAATTGTCCCAGAAGCGCGCGCCTCTCACCTGAACGAGAGTGGTCGGAGTGACGGTCCAGTTGATGTCGGCATTGTAATTCGATTGAGGCGAGAAGGTGCCGCGGTTCTGGTTCGCCAGCACGCTCGAAGCGCTCGAGGTTGAGCTGTTCGCGTAGCCGCTGAACGCCGGAATAATACCCTGCCGCGCCGTCGGTGTCCACAAGAACGCCGCATTGATGCGCAGCTTCGTGAACGGATCATACGAAACTTTGTTGTACGCCTGCCAGAACTGCTGGTCCTGATGAATGTTGACGGTTTGCTTGTCCGAAGTGAAGAAGTTCGCGTTCGCCTGCTGGAATCGAGGTGATGCCGAACTGAAGAAGTACAGCTTGTTCTTGATAAATGGACCGCCGAGACTATACCCGGCTTCATGGTTGCTCAACGGGAACTTGTAATCCTGCTGGTAGGTGACCGTAAGCAGATCAGTCGGGTCCATCACAAGCCGCTTAGGAGCGCCTGCATTCAGCGCATTACCAAAGTAGTAATAGTGAATATCTCCATGGAAGCTGTTGCCGCCCGATTTCGTGATCGCGCTGATCACACCACCGGTTGCGCCGCCATACTGCGCCTCAATACCGGAGGTCTTCATCTGAACCTGCTCCAGGAACTCGAACGCCGTGTTCTGCCGTGAGTTGCCCTGAATCAAGCTGGTGGTCGAAATACCGTCAACAATAAAATTGTTTTCCGCGCCGCTCGCGCCGTTTACCTGGAAGCCACCTTCGACGGTACCTTCATTGACAGTGGGCGCCAGAATCGCAAGCGATTGGAAGGTGCGGGTTTTTGGCAAGTCTGTCGAATTCGGCGGAGCTAACGTTTGTAGCAACAGCGGTCGTCGTTGTATCGATCAGCGGCGCCGCTTCGGTAACCTGTACCGATTGTTCGGCGGTGCCGACAGTCAAGGGCGCATCGACCTTCAACACGCGGCCCGCCTGAACTGCAACGTTCGGCACTTCAAGTTTCGTGAAGCCCGGAAGTTCGAATGAGACGGTGTAGGTGCCGGGTTCGAGATTACGAACCACGTATGCGCCCGATCCATCCGTCTTGGTTGTCGTGATGCGCGCCGTCCGAGTTTCTGTCATCGTAACGCTGACATTCGGCAACACGGCGCCGCTCGGGTCCGTCGCAACTCCATTTAATTCACCGAATCTTTCCTGTCCCAGAGCTGCGATAGCAGTGATGAGCAGGAGAGTAAGCAGCCAGAACAGGTCAGTTCTGGCGGAAGACAGGAGAGCGCGAACACTCCTCCCGGTCCTATTGTTTTGCATGTGATCTCCCCAACAAGATTTCTAATTCCCAGCGTTTTACGCTTGGGCTTTGATGGCCGGGGTTGTTTAGCAAGTCGCCCGAGTCGCCATCACCTAGACGCAATGCGCGAATAGTCGCACCAACGCCTTGATTGGTACTAGGTAAAGCACTTCAAGTGCCAGTACTTTCTGTCGTAGTATTATCAATGACTTGCATCCACCCCGAGTTGGTGGGGCCTACCGGAATCGGAAGTCCCACGGGTGTCAATCCCAAATTTGGAAAGTAGCTGAGGTAACGTATCTGCTCGTACGTTCTCTGTTACACTGGTATTTCCCCATGAAAGTCGGTGTTGTCGTTTTCCCCGGCAGCAATTGCGATCACGACGCTTTTTACGCCGTATCGCAGAACCTCGGTCAGCAGGCGGAGTATATCTGGCATGACTCGGAGCAACTCGGCAACGTCGATGCCGTAATCCTGCCTGGCGGCTTTTCTTACGGCGACTATCTCCGGTGCGGCGCGATTGCGCGCTTCTCGCCGGTGATGAAAGCAGTGAAGAAGTTCGCTGCCGATGGCGGACTGGTGTTGGGAATTTGCAACGGTTTTCAGGTGCTCTGCGAAAGCGGCCTGTTTCCCGGGGCGCTGCTTCGCAATGCCGGACTGAAATTCATCTGCAAGCCCGCGGAAATTTCCGTCGAGACTACGAATTCGCCATTTACCCACGGCGCCAAAAAGGGTCAGGTTCTCACCATTCCGATCGCTCACGGCGAGGGCAATTATTACGCTGACGATCGCACCCTGGACGAACTCGCGGATGAGGATCGCATCGCGTTCCGGTATGTAACGCCCTATAACGGATCGATCCGGAATGTGGCGGGAATTCTGAATCGCGAACGGAACGTGCTTGGGATGATGCCGCACCCTGAGCGCGCCGCCGATCCTCTGATGGGATCGACCGATGGGATTGTAATTCTCGGCTCGCTTGTAAATTCGCTCGCGGCCAAATAAAAAATGACAGCAATTTCTCCTGACGTGATTTCGGCGCATCAGCTTACGCCGGAAGAGTACGACCGGATTGTTTCTATCCTGGGTCGCGAGCCCTCTTACACGGAGCTAGGTATTTTCTCCGTCATGTGGAGCGAGCACTGCTCTTATAAGAGTTCGCGCCTGCATTTGAAGAAGCTGCCTACGCGCGGTAGCCGTGTTCTGCAAGGTCCGGGCGAAAACGCCGGCATTATCGATATCGGCAAGGGTTATGGTGTCGCGTTCAAAATCGAGTCGCACAATCATCCCAGCTTTATCGAGCCCTTTCAAGGCGCGGCGACAGGCGTCGGAGGGATTCTTCGCGATATTTTCACGATGGGAGCGCGTCCGATCGCTGTGCTCGACGCGCTGCGCTTCGGACCTATTGAAGATCCCGAAACTGGAGCGCGCAACGCGCGGATCCTTGAGGGAGTTGTCTCCGGTGTTGCGCATTATGGCAACTGTTTCGGCGTGCCAACGGTCGGCGGCGAGTGTGTGTTCGAAGAAAGCTATGCCGGAAATCCGCTGGTAAACGTCTTTGCGCTCGGAGTCATCGAGCACGGGCAAAGTTTTCTACGGCAAGGCGGACGGGCCCGGGAAATCCGGTGATCTATGTCGGCGCGAAGACAGGGCGCGATGGCATTCACGGCGCGTCCATGGCCTCGGCTGAATTCACGGAAGAATCGCAGCAAAAGCGTCCGAATGTCCAGGTCGGCGATCCATTCATGGAGAAGCTGCTGCTGGAAGCTTGCCTCGAAGCGATGCAGACGGGCGCGATCGTCGGTATTCAGGATATGGGCGCTGCCGGTTTAACGAGTTCTTCCTGCGAAATGAGCAGCCGGGCGGGAACCGGCATCGAGATCGACATGCAGTACGTTCCCCAGCGAGAGACCGGCATGACCGCGTACGAGATCATGCTGAGCGAGTCGCAGGAGCGCATGTTGCTCGTCGCGGAAAAAGGTCGCGAAGACGAAGTCTTCCGATGTGTTTCACAAGTGGGGCCTCGACGCGGTTACCATCGGTCGCGTCACAGACAGCGGACGCCTGGTAGTGAAAGATCACGGCGTTGTGGTTGCCGACATCCCTAGCCGCGAACTAGCCAACGAAGCGCCTCTTTATGACCGGCCGCACACAAAACCGCATCGTACGGTTCCGATGGATGCGCCTGCGTTCCGTCAGCTCCGATCTGAATGGTGACCTGGAGACGCTGCTCGCTTCCGGGGGACTTTGTTCGAAGCGATGGGTATTCGAGCAGTATGACTGGAGCGTTCGAACCAACACGACCTTAGGTCCGGGCGCCGACGCCGCGATCGTTCGGATCAAGGAAACTGGCACTTCGGTTGCCATGTCGCTTGACGGCAATGGACGCTATTGTTATCTCGACCCGCGCGAAGGTACGAAGCTGGTGGTCGCGGAATGCTGCCGGAATCTTTCACCGTGGGCGCGCTGCCGGTCGCGACGACGAACAATCTGAATTTCGGGAACCCGGAACGGCCTGAAATCATGGCGCAACTGGTTGAATCGATTGAGGGGATGGCTGAAGCCTGCGCTTTCTTCGACGTACCGGTCACGGGCGGCAACGTAAGTCTGTACAACGAAACGCTCGGCGAAGCAATCTTCCCGACGCCGGTGGTTGGAATCGTGGGCCTGCTCGAGACACGGCACGCCCGTGACTGCGGCATTTCAGCACTCTGGGCGGGCGTTGATCCTGCTGGGTGGACTTGGCGAGTGCGACGACTTACATTTCGGCGGCACCCAATACGCGAAGTACGTCATCCAATCCTTGTGGGGACTTCCACCGAAACTCGATATGGATTTGGAAAAGCGGGTTCAGACCGCCATTCGAACAATCGTTGCCGAAGGACTTGCGGAGTCTGCGCACGATCTCGGCGATGGAGGGTTGGCGGTGGCCTTGGCTGAATCTCGTTCGGTCACCGGATCGGGGCTCGCGTGCAGCTCGATAGCGATTTGCGGCCCGAATTTTTGCTGTTCGGGGAAGCGCCGTCACGAATCCTGGTTTCGACGGAAGCTCCGGACCGGGTGGCAGGCCATCGCGAAGGCAAATGACGTGGTCGCATTACGAATTGGTGATACGATTGAGGGCGAGTTGATCATTCGAAATCGAGACACTCTCCTGATCAACCGGCCAATCGCTCTCTTGCGCGAGCGTTGGTCTGGCGCGCTCGAAAATCTCCTCCACTCCCGGACTTAAGACGATGTTCGACAAACTTCACGAAGAGTGTGGCGTCTTCGCCGTTTTCGGTCACCCCGAGGCATCGAATCTGTCCTATCTGGGCCTATATGCGCTTCAGCACCGCGGACAGGAAAGCGCCGGCATCGCCTCGAGCGACGGGCGCGAGATCTATTGCTACAAGAACATGGGGCACGTCGCGGATATCTTCACTCCGCACGCGGTGGCAAGCCTGCCCGGCGAGATGGCCATCGGGCATACACGATACTCCACCACCGGAGACACTGCGCTCCGCAATGCGCAGCCGTTTTCGGTGGATTGCAATAAGGGGAAGATTGCCGTTGCGCATAACGGAAATATCACGAATGCAGCCGAATTGCGACGTGAGCTTGAAAGCGATGGGTCTATTTTCCAGGCGTCCAGTGACACCGAAGTGATTCTTCACCTGGTGGCGCGCTCGCGGGAGAGGACGCTCGCGGCTGCTTTGCGTGAGGCCTTGTTACAACTGGAAGGCGCATTCTCGCTGGTCTTCCTGGCGCAGGATCAGGTTATTGTGGCGCGCGATCCCCATGGATTTCGGCCGCTCGCGATGGGGCAGCTCGAGTTGTCCGAGGGCCGACACGCTTACGCGTTTGCATCCGAGACCTGCGCGTTCGACCTTATCGATGCTGTCTACATGAACGATGTCGAGCCCGGCGAAATGGTGATCGTCGGACCAAAGGGTGTCGTGCGGGAGCGCTATGCGCCTCGGAAGCGCGCCTGCCAGTGCGTGTTCGAGCATGTCTACTTCTCGCGGCCAGATTCCACGGTTTTCGGACGCTCGGTGCAGGAATCGCGAGAGCTGATGGGCCGTTTGCTGGCTCGCGAGTATCCTGTCGATGCCGATATTGTGGTACCCGTACCCGACTCCGGAGTTGCCGCCGCGCTCGGATATTCGGCCGAGTCGGGCATTCCGTTTCGTCACGGACTGATCCGCAATCACTACGTTGGACGTACGTTCATCGAGCCCTCGCAGGCCATTCGAGATTTCGGTGTAAAGCTGAAACTCAATCCGATCAGACAGCTCCTGCATGGTAAGCGCGTGATTCTGGTGGATGACTCGCTTGTTCGCGGGACCACCAGCCGGAAGCTTGTGCGCATGGTCCGCAACGCCGGCGCTCGCGAGGTGCACATGCGCATCTCCTGTCCACCGACAATTTCGCCCTGCTATTACGGAGTGGATACGCCATCGAAGCAGGAGTTGATCGCGGCCAATCATTCGATTGAGGAGATCCGGCGATTCGTGGAAGCGGATTCGCTCGGCTACCTGTCGCTTGAATCCTTGAGCCACGCGGTCAAGGACGAGAAAAATCGCTACTGCTACTCGTGTTACACGGGTGAATATCCCACGCCGATTATTCAAATTGAGCAGCCGGCATCAGCCAGATCTTAAATTATTCGGCTTATCCTGCTGACAAGAGGACGCTGAAACCAACCTCTATTAGGGTGAATCCCAAGCACATCCAAATCCGCGATGTGTCGAACCGTTGGAGGGGGGAACGACCGTTTCGATAGCGCTGAGTTCGTTAGCTCGCATGCTACGGTAGGGGAATATATGAAGTTCGCCTTCGCTCTCCTGCTTGCCTTCTCCATTTCTGCGAGCGCGCAGATTCCTTCCAGCCGAAGGGCGCCGGGTTTCTCGTTGATGGACGTCCTGACCCTGAAGCAGCATGACATTCAGGATTATCGCGGCAAAGTTGTTGTCATTGACATAATGCGGACCGATTGTCCTCATTGTCAGGAATTGACGCGAACACTAGAGCAGGTGAAAGCCAAATACGGCGATAAGATTCAGATCCTGAGCGTTGTGAATCCGCCGGACGATCAAACGAAGGTAAAGAAGTACGTCGCAGATTACAAGCTTTCCAATCCTGTCCTGTTTGACTGCGGCCAAATGGCTGTGTCTTATCTACAGGTGGGCCCAAACAACCCTACCGTGAGCGTTCCGCATCTCTTCATCATCGACAAGGCAGGCATGATCCGGCGTGACTTGGCAGAGAACACCGGCGGCGGACTGGCCTTGGCCAACATCACTGCCGCCATTGAGCCTTACGTTAAGTAACTCAGACGAACGGTAAAAACCTACGCAATTTTCGTACCGAAACCAGAGCTTCCTTTGATAAAATGAACCCGAGATGAGTCTCCTCTCACCAAGACTGCAGCTCCGCGTTGCCCAGAAGCAGATTCTCACTCCGGGCTTGGTGCAGATGGTCACCGTCCTCCAGTTGAACCGGCTGGAGTTGAAGGAGATGATCAACCAGGAAATGGCTCAAAATCCGGTGCTCGAAGAAAGCGCCGAAATGGGCGAGGAGATGACTCCGGAAGAGGTTCAGGCTCTCATAGAGCGTGAGCGCGTCGGAGATCCGGCGGACTCCGCCATTCTCCAATCCATGGATGAGTCAACGAATGGAGTCGTTGATGGTTATTCCGATACAGGGCCGGAGATCGAACCCGTTGCCATCGAAGGCGCGGAAGCGAGCGCCCCTTCCGTCGATGCAAACGAACCAAAAGCCGAAGCAGATCCCTTCGATGAAATTGACTTCGGATCTTTCTTCGACGACTATTTGGATCCCGGTTATAAAACACCATCCAGCGAATCTGTAGAGAAGCCTTCATTTGAGACTTTCCTCTCCTCGCCGGTTACGCTGGGCGAACATCTGCAGCGGCAGCTCGCAATGGAAGTGCTTTCGGAACCCGTCCGAGACGCGGCGATGGCGATCATCGGCAATCTCGATGACAACGGCTATCTCCCGATTTCCATTGAGGAGATTGCCGAGAGCGAAAGGCACAGCATCGAAGAAGTGCAAGCAGCTTTGCAGTTCGTTCAGTCGCTGGATCCTTCCGGTATCGCCGCTCGCGACATGCGTGAGTGCCTTCTGATCCAGATCGAAAGCCGGAACGGCAAGGGTGGCGTCGCATGGGAGATCATTGCCAACCACATGCGGCTTCTCGAAACCAAGCAATTCAAAGAGATCGCGAAGCAACTTGGAAGACCGCTCGAACACGTTCAGATTGCGGTGAATATGATCCGTCATCTTGACCCGCGGCCTGGATTGCGTTATTCGGGCCAGAGCGCGCGGATTGTCGAGCCTGATGTCTACATCTTTAAAGACGCGGACGCGTATATTATTCAACT
Organism: Bryobacteraceae bacterium; assembly: GCA_963833675.1. Lineage (GTDB taxonomy): Bacteria > Acidobacteriota > Terriglobia > Bryobacterales > Bryobacteraceae > DASQDN01. The sequence goes on from CAWHYW010000006.1 coordinate 13,820, forward strand.
CAATGACGAAGACATCCCGCAGCTCCGATTGAATTCGCAGTATCGGCGCATGTTGGACCGCGATCAGGAGCCAAGTAAAGAAGTCCGCAACTACGTCAAGGAGAAATACGCCTCCGCGCTGCAGTTGATGAAAAACATCGAGCAGCGGAAGCAGACGATCTTGAAGGTCTGCCAATCGATCGTTCAGAGACAGCGCGATTTTCTGGAGCTTGGACTGGACGAGTTGAAGCCGATGATGATCAAGGAAGTCGCGGAAGAAATCGGCGTTCATCCTTCCACTGTGAGCCGCGCGGTTGCGAGTAAGTATGCGCACACTCCGCAAGGTGTCTTTGAATTACGATACTTCTTCTCAGAGGCGGTACAGGGTCCTTCGGGCGGTGCAACGCCGCTGCTGATCCTAAAACGCAAGGTGAAGAAGATGATAGAAGAGGAAGATCCGAAGCAGCCGCTTACGGACGAACAGATCACCGCTCGCCTGCAGGCGGACGGCATACAAGTAACGCGCCGCACTGTCGCGAAGTATCGCGAAGATATGAAAATTCCTTCCACGCATCAGCGCCGCGTTCGCGAATAACTTAAGAGGCAATAGGCGCTAACATAGCGTCTATACAGTGGAGGTCATCTCCCTATGAATATTGCCTGGACTGGAAAACAAGAATTCTTTCATCCCACACAACAGAAGAGCATTGACGCGAAGATCGCTCATTTATCGAAGCTGCTGGACGCCGCGGGAAAGGGGGAAAAAAAGGCGCACGGGATTCTGAATCAGCACAAGAATCAGCATCGCGCCGAGGTAACGTTGCATTTCCTCGATCATCATCTGGTCGGTGAGCACGTAGATTCGGACCAGTTCACGGCCATAAACCTGGCGCTTGACAAACTCGAGAAACAGATCGTGAAGGTTCGCGATAAGCGTCGCGATACCAAAAAAGGGCCTCGCGAAGGTTGGGATAAAGGCGCCGCCGCGAACACGGTCATTGCGGCGGAACCGGGACCGCAAGGCATTCCTGCGGCGCCCGCGGTCAACGGCAGGCCGCAGATCTTCCGGGTTGCTCCTGGAGATACCAAACCGATGAATTCGGAAGAGGCGTTGGCCGAGATCGATCCGGACGAGCCATATCTTGTTTACCTCGATTCATCGACAAATCGGCCCGCAGTCATTTTGCGCAGGTCAGATGGGAATTTCGATCTTGTGGAGTGTTGAAGAGCGCGAGCCAGAGATAGAGCGATAATGCATCTATCCGGATGAGTTCGAAGAAAAAGGCGGGAGTTAAGGACAAAGCCCCAAGCGAAGCCGATCGCGGCGAGTTGGTAATCATAACCGGACTTAGCGGTTCCGGCAAGGGTACGGTCCTCAAAGTACTCGAAGATTTGGGCTATTATTCCGTTGACAACCTGCCTATCGAACTCATCCCCAAGTTCGCCGAACTGACTAGCGTTTCACCGAATATTCGACGCGCCGCGCTTGTAGTGGATATTCGCGAGGGAGAGTCGCTGAAGAAGTTTCCCTCGATTTACAAGAACCTGCGCCGAGAATTGAGAACGACTTTGGTGTTTCTGGAAGCGGCGGACGACATGCTCGTGCGCCGCTACAGTGAAACCAGGCGTCCCCATCCGTTGGGCAAAGACGCCACGGTTGCGCAAAGCATCCAATCGGAGAGAAACACTCTGTCTTCGATTCGAGGGTTGGCGGACTTAAAGATCGATACCTCGAAGTTCACAGCCCATCAGCTTCGGGACATTGTAAAAGAAAAGTTCGAGGGGCCTAGAGACAACAGCCGTATCATGATCCAGGTGACCAGTTTTGGTTTCCGCAACGGTATTCCTTCGGACTCGGATCTGGTATTCGACGTTCGCTTTCTCCCAAACCCGAATTACATTCCGGAGTTCAAGCCGCTCACCGGACGGCACCCGAGCGTCGCGCGTTATATTCGCGGATTTCCCCAAACGCGGGAGTTTATTGAACGGATTTCCGATCTGCTGCAGTATTTGCTTCCGCATTACATTCGCGAGGGTAAGAGTTATTTGACAATTTCGTTCGGCTGCACCGGCGGCCAGCACCGATCGGTAATGATGGCGGACGAATTTTGCAAGCGGCTCGCGAAGTCAGGATATAAAGTTAAGGAAAGTCATCGCGATATGCCGCGTTAGCTGCTTTGGATGCCACCGTGAGCGGCTTGTAACGGAGTTGCCATACCGTTGTCTACGTTCTATAAGCCATAATCCAACAAGGAGGCTGCAATGGTCGATCCCAACCGGCTCTGGCGAGGAGCGCTCAACGAAATCGCACCTGGCGTGTGGTACCTGCCGATCGTCATGGCAAACGTTTACTTTCTGGGTGAGAAGAACGGACCTTGGGTGCTTGTGGACTCGGGCGTGCGCGGCGGCGCATGGCGAATTAAGCAGGCAGCGATGGAGACTTTTGGACAGGCTCCGGATTGTATCGTTCTAACCCACGGCCATTTCGATCATGTTGGTGGACTTCCACAGCTCGCGCAGGAGTGGAATGTGCCTGTATACGCGCATGCCCTGGAGAATCCCTTTCTGAATGGATCCGCCGATTATCCTCCGCCGGATCCCACGGTGGGCGGATTCATGGCGCAGATGTCGCGACTCTTCCCACACGGCGGTATCGACCTCGGAATTCATCTGCGAACACTGCCCGCCGACAATTCAGTTCCCGGATCTCAGGAGTGGCGTTGGATTCACACACCCGGACATACGTCAGGTCACGTGTCGCTTTTTCGAGAGGCCGACCGCGCTCTTGTCGCAGGCGATGCGGTGATCACCATCAATCAGGAGAACGCAGCGAAGCTAATCTCTCAGGCCCGCGAGTTCCGGAATCCGCCTCGGTACCTGACGCAGGATTGGGGAGCGGCCGCGAGAAGCGTTCAGAAACTCGCAGAGTTGCGGCCGCACCTTGTAGCGACCGGTCATGGTCTCCCGGTTGCCGGAGAGTGGGTGGCAGATGAGTTACAGCGGTTTGCCGATAACTTCACGCCGCCGGACCATGGACGCTATGTGAACTCTCCAGTGCAGGCGGATGAGTACGGAATTCTCTATGTGCCTCCGGCTCCGCCCGACCCGGTCCCGATGTACGCTGCCGGCGTAGGTCTGGCAGCTGCGGCAGGGGTACTTCTCTATACCGCTACCCGGCGCGGCAAGGACCGGCCAACCCGAGAGGTCGCCAGTTACGAAAAGTACCGCCGCGACGGCTACCGGGATTAGTGGCGAAAGTGGCGGATCCCGGTAAACACCATTGCCAGTCCCAGCCGGTCCGCCGCGGCGATCACATCGCCATCGCGAACTGACCCGCCAGGCTGAATCGCTGCCGTGATCCCGTGTTTCGCGGCCTCCTCCAATCCGTCGGGGAAGGGGAAGAACGCGTCCGAGGCCAATACGGTCCCCTGCAGCGGGAGGACAGCCTTCATCGCGCCCACCTTTACCGAATCTACACGGCTCATTTGACCGGCGCCTGCGCTAACGGATTGGCCGGAGTTGGCATACAGGATTGCATTGGATTTGACGTGCTTGGCGACCTTCCACGCAAACTCGAGAGCCTCCCACTCAGCATCCGTCGGTTGCCGCTTCGTGACGACGTTTGCCTGCGACCGCTCGAAGCGGGCTGTATCGGGAGTTTGGGTCAGAATGCCTCCCGAGATGCTCTTGATCACCGGTTCAACGGGAGTGGCGCCGACCTCCAAGAGACGAAGGTTCTTCTTGCCTTGCAGGATGGCGAGGGCCTCCGGTTTGTACCCGGGAGCGGCGATCGCCTCGATGAATGTTTTGGCAATCTCAGTCGCCGTTTCCTCATCCACAACGCCGTTGAAGGCCAATACTCCCCCGAATGCGGAGACGGGATCGGCCTCATAAGCTTTTCGATACGCTTCCGCCAACGACGCCTGTTCCGCGCAGCCGCAAGGATTTGTATGTTTGATGATCGCGGCGGCAGGCTTGTCAAACTCCTGGATGAGCTGCCAGGCTGCATCGAGATCGACCAGGTTATTGTAAGATAACTCCTTCCCGTGCAATTGTTTAGCTCCTGCAATGCCACCCGATCCGTAGGAATACAACGTGGCCTGCTGGTGCGGATTCTCACCGTATCGCAAGTCCATTCGCTTCGGGACATGCAAATCGAGGGCAGGCGATCCACTCAGTCGCGCACTGACGGCCTGATCGTAGGCTGCGGTGGTGGCCCATGCCTTAAGAGCGAGATTCCAGCACGTTTCCTTGCTGAGCCCGGCTTCAGATTTGGATAGTTCCTGCAGAATGCGTTCGTAATCCGCCGGCGAGACCACAACCGCCACATCCTGCCAGTTCTTCGCGGCGGCGCGAATCATCGTCGGGCCGCCGATGTCGATATTTTCGATCAGTTCTTCGAGCGGAGCATCTTTGTTCGCAGCAACCTTGGCAAAATCGTACAGGTTCACTACGACCATGTCGATGAGAGGTATGCCATGTTGTTGAGTGGCCTGCATATGTTGCGGGTTGGAGCGAATTGCAAGCATCCCCCCAGCCACCAAAGGATGAATGGTTTTGACACGGCCATCCAGCATTTCGGGGAAGCCCGTAACGTCCGACACATCACGAACCACAACACCCTCTTTCCGGAGCAAGGCGGCCGTGCCCCCCGTAGAGATAAGTTCGACTCCGAGTTGGTGGAGACCCTTGGCAAAAGCGGCAACACCCGTCTTATCAGTGACACTTAGAAGCGCGCGAAGAATTCTGGGCATGGAAAGGACTATTCTGACATGTCCTTGAAACGCTTATTCTCGGGCGGCGTTATAATGATATGGAGGACTGGCTGCTCCGCTTCCATCTGTTTCTCATGACCCCATCCACGATTTTGCACTACGTCCGTGGCATCGCTGTCGGCTTTGCGGCGGTTTCTCAACTTGTGGGCCAGACCGCCCAGGCGCCAAAGACAGGGGACCGGGCATCCGCCTATTATCACTACACCCTCGGGCACATGTATGCCGAGCAGGCAGGAAATAAAGGCGATTTCCTTAACAAAGCGATCGAGAATTTCCGAGTTGCCCTCAAAGAGGATCCCGGCGCGTCGTTCATCAGCGAAGAGCTTTCCGATTTGTATGTGCAATCGGGACGCTTGCGAGAAGCCGTGCAGGACGCGGAAGAGACGCTGCGTGCGAATCCTTCGGACACCAACGCGCGGCGTATTCTCGGTCGGATTTACACGCGCATGATCGGCGACTCGCAGCAAGGCAAAGTCGACGAGAACATGCTGAAGAAGGCGATCGAGCAGTACACGAAGATTGTCGAAGCCGAGCCGAAAGACATCGACACGTGGCTGATGCTCGGGCGGCTGCAAAAGATCGCACAGAATTCCGTCGAAGCAGAAAAGGCGTACAAGAAGGTTCTGGAGATCGACCCCGACCACGAGGATGCGCTCACCGGTTTGGCTGTGGTCTATGCCGATCTGGGAGACAGCAATCGATCCTCCGAGTTGTTGCGAAAGCTCACCGCAAAAAATCCTTCGCCCCGAACGTTGATGGCGCTCGCGAGCCAGTACGAGCAGATGAAGGACTATGCCTCGGCTTCCGAGACCTTGCGCAAGGCCCTTGAACTGCAGCCGGACAATGCGGAAATAAAACGCGCGCTTGCGCAAAATCTCCTGTTCTCAGATCGCTTCGATGACGCCCTGAAAGCTTATTCCGACATTGTGGCGGAAGATCCCAAAGATTGGCAGTCGCAGCTCCGTATTTCGCAGATCTACCGTCAGAAGAAGGATTTTGCGAAGGCCCGTGAGGCGTCTACGAAGGCGATGAGCATCGAGCCTAAGAACCTCGAAGTTCAGTACAACGAGATAAACATTCTCGAGGCCGAAGGAAAAACCAACGAAGCGATTGCAGCTTTGAAGGATCTCGTCAACGCGACGACTAAGCGGAGCTATAGCAGTGGTGAAAAGAGCAATCGCGCCCTGCTTCTGGAACGGCTGGGCTTGATGCAGCGTAATGCCGAGAAATATGAGGAAGCAGTCGCGACCTTCCGTCAGATAGCCGATCTCGATCCATCGCTTGCGCCCAGAGCTTCTGCCCAGGTTGTTGACACCTATCGCGCCTCTCGGGATTACAACAAGGCGCTGCAGGAAGCCGACAGTGCGGTTAAGCAATATCCTGGCGATCGGGTGTTGGTTTCGGTGCGGGCTTCGGTTCTGGCCGAACTCGGGAAGACTGATGACGCGGCTGGCGCGCTGAAGAAGCTGTTGGATGGGAAGAACGATCGCGAAACGTACATCGCCCTCGCTCAGGTGTACGAGAAGGGAAAGAACTACTCGGAGATGGCTAAGTCCATCGATGCAGCCGACAAACTTTCCACCGACAAGGACGACAAAGAGTCGATCGCCTTCATGCGCGGCGCAATGTACGAAAAGATGAAAAAGTTCGATGCCGCAGAAACGGAGTTCCGGAAGGTTCTGGACTTAAATCCTAAGAACGCGTCGGCTCTCAACTATCTCGGCTACATGCTTGCGGACCGCAATGTACGCGTAAACGACGCCTTGGATTACATAAAACAGGCGCTGGAACTCGACCCGGACAATGGCGCCTATCTCGATAGCTTGGGCTGGGCGTACTACCGCGCGGGCGAACTGCCAAAGGCGGAGGAGTATCTGCGGCGCGCAGTCGAACAGACTGCAAAGGACCCCACCGTACATGACCATCTCGGCGATGTTTACTTCAAGCAGGGAAACCTCAAGGATGCGATTACGCAATGGCAGATCTCTTTGAAAGAATGGGACAACTCGTCTCCGAGCGAGAAAGACACGACCGAGATCGCCAAGGTTCAGAAAAAACTTGATGGGGCGAAGGTACGTCTGGCTCGCGAATCAGGCGAACATGTCGGGGGCCCCAAGCAGCACTAAGGGAAACATCCATAAGTCCGTGCGCGTCTTCTGACGGAGCCTTGTATGCGCGCAACGATTCTCGCTTCGATTGCATTCCTTAGCCTGTCGGCGCATGCGTTTACGCAATCGCAGCCTACGACAGGCGCGGGCGCCCGGACCCCAACGCCCCGTCGATACCGCTAACGCCCCCTCCGATGAAACCGGCTCCGAAGCTGAGTGATTCGGAGGAGGAACTCTTTCTTAAAACTGCGCCGATCACCGGCCGCAGAAAAACGCCGGTAGGCACGACGGGCGCGTTGCGAGTAACGCTCTCGGACGGCAAGCTTACGCACGATGCCCAGTTTCAGACGATCGATGTGTATAAGCCCGTGTTCCATGGGGCCGAAGGTACCGTCGAAAAGAATTTCCGAGATACGTACAAGTTCAACATAGCGGCTTACAGGCTTGGCACACTCGTCGGCATCGGCAATATGATTCCGATGTCGGTGGAGCGAGAGGTCGAGGGTAAGACCGGCTCGATGACCTGGTGGCTCGACAACATTTGGATGAGCGAAGCCGAACGGCGAGACAACGAGATCAAACCACCGGCATCGCAATTCTGGGTTGACCAGTTGAATATCGTCCGTGTGTTCGATCAGCTCATTTACAATACGGATCGCAACCAGGGCAACCTGCTGATCTCTCCGGAATGGAAGGTGTATCTTATCGATCACACCCGCGCATTCCGTACCACCGTGGCAATGCAGCCGAAGAATCCGCTGCCGAATCGTGTCGACTATAAAATGCTCAAAGCGCTTCGCCAGTTGACCTTGGGCCAACTGAACGAAAAACTCGGTGGATATCTGCGCCCCGAGGAGATCAGCGCGATCCTCGGCAGACGAGACATCATCGTCCAGTCACTTCGACAATCAAATTAAACAGAATGGCGAAGACGCAGTGCTTACCGGACTACCGCGAAAAACGCCAGAAGCGGTATTACCTTAATGACTGGCAATTTCCACTCGCAGCATTTGTCCGGCATCAAGCAGAGATGAGCCTCCTTCAGCGGCGCGCTGCGATCCTGATATGGCTAGCTCTTCCGCTAGCGAGTCTCGCTCAAAGAAAATTCTTTACGTATATTGGCGATCTGGGCGCGGATCACGCGCTGATCGCGTGGGGTACCACAGCGGGAGAAAACACGATTGGCCGCACGTCCCGATCTCACGGACCCGCAGTAGTAAAGATCGATGGCCGCAACATTAACGTAACGGACAAGAATTGGGTCGAAGATCGGTAATTTGCGTCCCGATACCGACTACCCTTACGAAGTCCTGGTAAACGGGCGCTCCATCGCCAAATCGCGTCTTCGGACCTGGCCCGAGAAGTCCCAAAAATTACGGTTCTTCGTCATCGGAGATTACGGTACCGGAGACGCCCACCAGAAAAGTGTTGCCGATGCCATGGTCAAAGAGTTTCAGCGACTCTCGGGCGATAATCCGGTCCGCTTTGTGATCACCTTAGGCGACAACATCTATGGAACCGTCAACCTTATCCTCCGATTTAACGGCACTGGTGACAAGGATTCGCATTGGGAGACTCGATTTTTTCGCCCTTATGAATTGCTGATCGCGCAGATTCCTTTTTATCCCAGTCTCGGCAACCACGATGGAAATGAAACCGAGAATCGGGGAGACCTGACCGCCTATTTGGATAACTTCTTCTTTCCGGCTCACGTGCCCTCCCGTTACTACCGTTTCTCGTACGGAGGACTCGCGGACTTTTTTGCTCTCGATACCACTGCTAATAGCGAGAGCGGGCCGCCGCGCAACGCTTTCGACAAGGATGGAGAACAGTTCGCGTGGCTTAAGACAAACATTAGCGAGTCGCGGACGCCATGGAAGATACCTTATATGCACCATCCACCCTTTAACGCGGGTCCGCGGCATCCGTCGTCCGCGAAAGACTTGGAGCATTTCATCGAGGTCTTCAAAAGCAGCGGCGTAAGGGTATGTTTTGCCGGTCACGAGCACAATTTTCAGTTCAGCAAACAAAATGCCGAGACGGGCAAAATACGCTATATAGTCTCGGGATCAGGTGGGGAACTGCGCACGGGTGAAGTTCGGGAGGCGATGCAGGAGGCGAATATCGAAGGTTGGGCCGCAGTTTTACATTTTCTATCTGTCGAGATCGATGGGCGGGAAATGAAGATTACGCCGATATCGCCGAACGGGATCGATGTACTGGATAAGGACAGCCATAAGATCCCAATGCCCCTGCGCGTAACCTTGGACTAAAAACGGGGGCTAAACAGCGAAGATTTAGCGAATAAGTGCGACGTCAATGCTTAGGGCTGGCGGCCATTTTTTTGTGAAGAGCAGTCATCAGTCGGCTATGAATATCCTGCGGAATCGTCTGAGGCTCTAAACCCTTGTAAACCTTGATCGTACGCTGCGTAGTGTCGAGGATGACCCAGCAGTTCGGACATTCTTCCACGTGCTTGTGCAACTCTGCTCGGATCTTCGGATCCAGCGTATCGTCGAGAAATTCACTCAACTCATTCAGAAAGTCTTTACATGTAAGCAAATACGTCGTCCCCTTTCCGCTTGAAATACCGAGTGAGTTTCTCGCGTAGCTGAAGGCGTGCTCGCAGGAGTCTGCTTTTCACCGCCGGAACCGAGATGCCGAGGGTTTCCGCAGTATCTTCCGTCGATAATTCTTCGATGTCCCTTAATACGAAAACGGTGCGGAAACTTGGCTTTAGGCTATCGACCGCCTTACTCAGGATGTCGGCCAGTTCTTCCCGCGAGTACTTCTTTTCAGGATCATCTTCCCATACCGCGATCTCGCGGGCGACGAGATCTTCGCCCGTATCCTGAGGCTCGTCAAGCGACACCGTTTTATCGGATTTCCGCTTGCGCAGCTTCATCAATGCCTCGTTTACAGCAATGCGGACCAGCCACGTGTAAAACTTGGAGTCGCCCTGGAATGAGTCAAGGTGCGAATACGCCTTGAGGAAACTCTCTTGCAGAACGTCCTCCGCATCTTCATCGTTCTGCGTGATGTGTTTGGCGAGACGATAGATCTTGCGCTCGTAACGCTCAACGAGTTCGCTGAATGCGGCCGCATCTCCTGCACGGGCGCGTTCAACGAGCGGAAGTTCGTCATTGTGTTCCGCAGTCACCCTCCCATGATACGCTGAAACTTCCGCTCTCCCTAAAAATGTCAAGCCTGGGAATTTCCGCAGCGGGAAAATATATAGCGGGATAAACAATGAGCAGCATTATCGTTACCCTGCCGGACGGATCGAAACAAGAGGTAGCCGCCGGAACAACACCGCTCGACATCGCCAAGTCGATCAGTTCCAGACTTGCCGACGACGCTGTTGTTGCGCGAGTGAATGGCGCTCTATACGACCTCACTCGTCCCCTCGAAGCCGACGCTTCGCTTCAGATCCTCACATCGAAGAATCCGGAAGCGCTGGAAGTGTACCGCCACTCGACTGCGCATTTGCTTGCCGTTGCAGTACAGGAGTTGTTTCCCGGAAACGAAGCTCGGCATAGGTCCGCCCACCGACACCGGCTTCTATTACGATTTCCAGCGTGAGACGCCTTTCACTCCGGAAGATCTCGAGAAGATCGAGGCGAAAATGTGGGAGGTCCAGAAGCGGGATCTGCCGTATGAGCGAAAGCTCTCCAAAAAGTCGGATGGGCTCGAGAAGTACAAAGCGATGGGCGAGTACATGAAGTGCGAGCTCATTGACGAGAAAGCCGATGAGGTATTCAGCGAATACACGCTCGGTCCGCATTGGATCGACTTCTGCCGTGGTCCGCATGTGCCATCTACGAAGAGATTGAAGGCCTTCAAGGTTCTGTCGACCTCCGGAGCGTACTGGAAAGGCGATGAGAAAAACCACCGGATGCAGCGCATCTACGGCACAGCCTTCTTCACCCAGAAGGAACTCGATGAGTATTTGAAGCGCGTCGAAGAGGCGAAGAAGCGCGACCATCGTAAGCTCGGTCAGGAGCTGGATTTATTCAGCATTCAGGAACTTGCCGGTCCGGGACTGATCTTCTTCCATCCGAAGGGCGGCATTATCCGCAAGACGCTTGAAGACTGGATGCGCGACGAGTACATCAAGCGTGGCTATTCTCTCGTTTACACGCCTCACATCGCTCGTTCCGACCTGTGGAAGACCTCGGGCCACTACAATTTTTACGGCGAAAACATGTTCAAGCGGATGGAGCTGGACGATGCAGAATACCAGCTCAAGCCGATGAACTGTCCGTTCCACATCCTGATCTATCGGGATCGTAAGAAATCCTACCGCGAACTGCCGGTGCGATTGGGTGAACTCGGAACCGTGTATCGCTACGAACGCTCCGGCGTAATGCACGGTCTGCTCAGAGTTCGAGGATTCACGCAGGATGACGCGCATATCTTCTGCACACCTGAGCAGGTCGAAAACGAAGTGGTGGACTGTCTGCAGTTCGCGATCGATACTCTGACGACCTTCGGGTTCGATCAGTATGAGGCCGAACTTTCGACCTGGGATAACGGCGTCAGCGGTAAGTACGACGGCTCGCCCGGATCAATGGCAGCTCGCGGAAAACGCTCTGAAGAAGCCGTCGACGAGCTCGGGATGAAAGTGACGGTCATTCCCGATGAAGCCGCTTTCTACGGTCCGAAGATCGACGTGAAGCTCGTAGATGCCATCGGCCGCAAGTGGCAGCTCTCGACGGTACAGTTCGATTTCACACTGCCTCGTCGCTTCGGGCTCGAATACATCGCCGAAGATGGAAAGGCTCATCAACCGCTGATGGTTCACCGCGCATTGTTCGGTTCCATCGAACGATTTTTGGCATTCTCATCGAGCATTATGCTGGAGCATTTCCGGTCTGGCTCGCGCCCGTGCAGGCCGCCGTGCTTCCCATCACCGACAAGCAGATGGACTATGCGAAGCAGGTACGCGACCGGCTGGATGCGGCGGGGATCCGCGTGACTCTTGATGATCGCAGTGAAAAGGTAAATCTGAAAATCCGCGATGCCCAACTGCAAAAGGTGCCGTACATGCTGGTAGTTGGCGGACGCGAAGCGGAGCAGGGAACGGTTTCCGTGCGCAATCGCAAGCACGGCGATCATCGGTGTCAAGCCGCTCGAGGAGTTCGTTACCGACATTCGCAGCATGATCGATTCCAAAGCCTCGTCGGAATAGTGCAATGGACTGGCTGCTGCTTGCCGTTGTAGCCGGGTCCTTGGTTTATTGCCTGCTTGTCATCGTGGCCGCGCGTCGATATCTCGCCGTGCGGCCTTCGCATCTGGAGAGTCCTCCTCCTCTTAGCGTTCTTAAGCCTCTCGCTGGACTGGACCACGGGTTGGAATCGAACCTACGAACCTTCTTCGAACAGAATTACCACTCCTACGAGTTGCTGTTCGCTGTTCGGGTCGAGACCGACCCGGCCGTCGAAGTCGTGCAGCAAGCTCCAGGCCGAATATCCGCACGTCCCCTCCGAGCTGCTTATCGTGGGCGATCCGCCTTATCCCAACGCCAAGGTCTGGAGTCTGCATCACATGACGGAAGCTTCGCAGTACGAAGTGCTCGTCATGTCCGACAGCGACATCCGCGTGACCCCGGACTTCCTCACCGTAATTGCCAGCGGAATTTCAGGATCCAAAATTCGGTGTATCTCATGCCCCTATCGAGCGGTTCCTGGGCGCAGCTTCTGGTCGACCCTCGAAGCCATCGGTATGAATACCGAGTTCCTCTCCGGTGTGATTGTCGCGCGCATGCTCGAAGGCGTGAAGTTCGCGCTTGGTCCCACGGCCACTGCTCGCAAGCAAGTGCTAAGTGACATTGGCGGTTGGAATCGTCTAAAAGACTATCTGGCTGAGGATTTCGTCCTGGGAAATTTCGCCGCGGAAAAGGGCTGGACGAGTGGTCCTGTCGTCGTATGTGATTGAGCATCACATCGGCTCGCAGCCGTTTGCTCCCAATGCGCGACATCGCCTGCGGTGGTTCCGCAGCACTCGGCGCTCGCGGCCGGCCGGCTATGTTGGACAGCTCTTCACAAATCCATTGCCGCTCGCATTGCTACTCTGGTTGATTCGGCCGGAATGGTGGACCGTCGCAGTTCTTACGTGTATTGCTCGCGCGCTCGCCGCTGTAGCGACAGCTCACTGGATCCTACGCGACCCCTTGACGACACGTTCATGGTTTCTTGTTCCTGTCCAGGATTGCTTGAGCTTTGTGTTCTGGATCGGCGGCTTCTTCGGCAACGCGATTACTTGGCGAGGGCGTCGCTACCTGTTGATGAAGGATGGCACGTTCCGCCTTATTGAGGGTTGAACGTCAGCGTACTTCCTTCTATCCTCATAAAAGGCCGCAAAAAGCTGCGACCCACATAATATTCATCCCATTGATCGCTGTAGTGCGGCGAAAACACTTGGCCGGACTGCCCAAGGTCAAATTCATCAGCGAGCGATCCCAGTTGGACAAGTCCGCAACAAACCGCATGGAAGGACCGAGCCGCTGAGTGGTCTGCTTCACCGTAGTGGGCGATCCGCTCATCAAAACCGGACCAACATTAATCCGGAAGAACTTGCCGAGAGTTGGAATGTATTTGATCCAGTCTGCCCGACCTAAGATCGGATGACGCATCGTCGTTTCAAGATAGCCGCCGTATTGCCAACGCGCGGGATCTCGTCCTTGCAGCCTCCGGCCCTCTTCCATGGCATCGAGAAAGCACCGCAGAAGCAGTTGATCATAATCTCGAAACCATTCCGTTGGGCGCTCGCGTAGCAGTCTTTCCACCACAGGTCCGGCCATTCTCGACTCCCACAGTTCCCCTTTACCCTTGGACGCTCGATCCCCGATCGCGCGCCGGAGTTGCTGATATACAAGCGACGTAATGAGAGGAGCCGATTCATCTTTCTCCATCTGCCCGTTCCATTTCCGCAGCACCTCGACACCCGCATCCAGAGATGGATTCTTCGTGCCACGCTTATCATAGGCTCCGACTACCTGCTGCGCGATGAAATGCGAGAGTCCGGAGTACACATCTTTCTGAATCGCCAGCATGTCCTCCGGAGTGCGAGCCTTGATCAGAAGGCTGCGAATCTGTTGCGATCGGTAGTAAGGCCCATACTCTCCACCCACACGATATTTGTAGCCCGAAGGAAATGGGTTCTGATTCGCAGACACAATCACACCTGACGGCGGATTGAATGTGCTGGGCAGCTCATCGAACGGAATGAAGCCGTCCCATTCCGCATCACCCGATGCGCCGTTCGCAGGAATGTCGCCATCGTATGTGCGGCGGATCGGCAAGAGCCCGACCGCCTGGTAGCCGATATTGCCATCCACATCCGCGTAAACCACATTGCTGGATGGAGCCGCAAGCCGCCGCATAGCGGCTCGAAACTGATCCCAGTTCCCGGCCATGTCGAGCTCGAGGAACGGAAACTGGAACTTGCCTGGCTCCGCCGCAATCCAGCGCAATGTGAAAATCCGCGGACCCTCATTACGCCAGATCGGTCCGTGATGAGTGATCCACGTCGTGTGTTCTACCGGCTTCTCGCCCCTTATGAGAATCAGCTCTCGTTCGGGCCGCGCTTGTTGGAGAGTTCCCCGAAATACGTATCGGCCCGAGTTCAGGTCGATTTGTTCCAGATAGAGATCCTGCACATCGAATCCCAGATTGGTAATGCCCCATGCGATCCGATCGTTGTGACCGATGATCACTCCTGGCAACCCGGGAAGTGACACACCCTCCACATTGAGGCCCGGCGCTTGTAAATGAGTCATGTACCAGGTGGAGGGGAAGTTATATTGGAGATGAGGATCATTAGCGAGAATCGGCTCGCCCGTCGAAGTGTGCGCGCCCGATACGGCCCATGCATTCGAGCCCGGCGCAATCTCCTGTCCGCTGCGGACCGGGAAGATTTCGCTCACGAGCTTCGCATCCCCATTCACGAGCATGTCCGCCTTCGCGACTTCATCCTTCCAATTGGTGGTGAGATCGCGAATCATTTGAAGGCCAATGCAAACACTGTCTGTGACTGACCATGGGCGCGGATCGTAGCGCAGGACTGTAAACTCGAGCGGCAAGTTATTTCGATGTGTGTCGATGAACCGGTTTACCCCTCGCGCGTACGCAGCGAGGTAAGCTCGGTCTTGCGACGGCAAGGTTCTCGAGTGCTCTTCGGCCAGTCGCCGGATGCGGAGCTTGCGCGCTTCGCGATCCACCTCGAGCGTGGCTCGACCGACTACCTCGGACAACTCTCCTGCTGCTGCCCGGCGCATGATGTCCATCTGCCACAACCTGTCTTGCGCGGTGACGTAACCTTGCACGAAAAGCGCGTCTTCTATTGAGACGGCTTTGATATGTGGAACACCTAAATCGTCACGCGTCGCCGTAGCTGTTTTTTGTACGGGAGCTGCTACGCTACCGGAGGTTTTCGGCAGCGGCCGCACGCAATACCAATAAGTAAGTGCAATGATGACAAGGACAAACAAGCCAATCAGCACGTTAAGATATTTCAGGAGCCGGTTGAGGCGCACTATCGGGCATTGTACCGAAGCGTGCGTTGCGGCCCGCTAAAACATGGAACCACATACGGGTTACCGGCTTCTGCTCGTCGCGCTGATCATTGTCGTAAATGGATTCTTTGCCGCGGCCGAGGTCTCATTGCTGTCTACCCGTAGATCGCGACTTCGCCAGAGGGCAGAAAACGGCAACCTTGGCGCACAGGCCGCGATGAGTCTGCTCGAAAATCCTGGCCGATTGCTCTCGGTTACTCAGGTTGGCGTAACTCTCGCGAGTCTCGGCCTGGGGTGGGCAGGCGAGGAGACCATTTTCAACATCCTCTATAAGTGGATGACGCCTCTTATTACTCCGGCCACAACATCCATCCTTCATGGCTTCGCGTTTGCTTTGTCATTCGTGGTGATGAGCTTCGCGCATGTGGTCGTAGGTGAAGTCGTACCAAAGAATCTCGCCATTGAGAAGGCTGACAGGCTGGCGGTAATCGTTGCGCCCGCCCTTCTGATCTTCTACCGGGTGTCGGAGCCTTTCGTTGCCGTAATTGAAAAGTCGTCAAGCTATCTCAGCCGTTTAATTGGCTTGAGTGGAAAGGAGCACAGCGGCGGACATTCCGCCGAAGAGCTTCGCTACATCATCCGATCCAGCGGCAGCGAAGGCCACCTGCACACCTTTGAACAGGAAGTGCTACAACGTGTGCTCGATCTCAGTGAGTATTCCGCTCGCGAGATCATGGTTCCTCGAACGTCGATTGTCAGTGTTTCGATCGACGCTACATTGGATCAGGTCCTTCGCCTCTTCCTCGATCATCAATACTCGCGCATGCCGGTCTATGAAAAGAGTTCCGAGAACCTCATCGGGATCGTGCATTTCAAAGACTTGATTCGACTCTGGGAGGAGCGGCGCATGTTCCAGGAACGTAAGCGCCCCGTGCGGCCCTTCCGCCTGCGGCGGATTCTACGGAAGACTCTCGTCGTGCCCGAAACAAAGCCGCTCAATCAATTGATCGACGATTTTCGCCGGGACCGCGCGCACATGGCGATGGTGGTCGATGAGTTCGGAACAATCAGTGGACTCGTCACAATGGAAGATGTTCTGGAGCAGGTCTTTGGGGAAATTGAGGACGAGCACGATGAGCAGCGCGCCAAGCCTGCTGTCGAAGCCGACGTTTTGGAACTTGACGGAGCCACTTCTATTCGAGACCTTGAAACGCAGTACGGCATCGAACTTCCTGCAGAGGCGGGTTTTGAAACGCTAGCCGGTTTCTTCCTGTTCCAAGTGGGTGAGATCCCAAAGGCCGGAGATATTGTCGAGGTTCCCGGGTTACGGCTGACCGTCACCGAGATGGATCGCAACCGGATCGCGTGCGTCAAGATCGAGAAACTGCAATAGCCAGACTCCGCCGCGCAGGACAGATGTCTTTGTAGTACTCGCAGCGGAAGCAATGGTCTCCCGTGTTCAGCGGATATTCGAGCGTAGCCTGCGCGGAGATGAACGCGCGAACATGCTCTCGAACCGCGTTGAGCTGCAGCGGTGAAAGATCTACCTCGACCAATTCATCCGGGCGTAGGAAATGTAGATAGGCGCGCGTCACCGGCCTGCCGGCGATCTGTTCCAGCGCAATTGCGTACAGGCGCAATTGCAGTTCGTACGCGTGGATTCTCCGCGGATCGATCGGCGCGCGAACTCGGTCCGTTTTGTAATCGACTAAAACCAATTCCCGGTTGTGCTCAAACCATAAATCGATCTGGCCGCGCAACACGAGCCCATCAATCGATACCAGAAAATCGTATTCATGTTCCCTGCGCGTCGCGCGCAGCGCACGCTTCCCGATCGCGCTCGTTAGAAAGCGATCCGCCAGTTCAACCGATTCCGCCGCTGCATCCTGTACCGGAATTCCGGCGAGAATCTTATGGACTTGCGTACCGATCTCGCTTGCTTCCAATTCACCGGTATCCACTCTCGGCAAATCTTCCATGTCCACGAACGTCTTCGAACCCGCGTCCCAACCGATGTACCGCGACAGGAAATACTTGCGTGGGCACTGCGCAAACACGCTGATATCCGTGATTGATGCCGTCGAGTCGTGCTGATCCTGTCGCGGCAATCGATCTATGTAGATGTTCGTCGGCAGCACGGCATCCGGCGGTGGCGCCTCCATCGGCGCGGGAGCTGCGTTGGCCTCAAGGATCGAGACACGTCCGTCGCGCGGCTCGACCAGTTGTTGCGAGATAAGACGCGCCCACGGGCCGGGTCCGCGCTTGTCATTGGTCGAGTACGAGAGCACCATATGACTCTTGGCGCGTGTCATTCCAACATACAGAAGCCGGTTCTCCTCGCCCGCCTGCATGAGCTTCGCAAGGTCTGTGTTCTTACCGTGCGCAGCATCCGGGACGCCCTTCCGGGTTGCTGGATCGCGCCACTTCACACCTAGCCCATGCGGATGCGTGTAGCCGATGATCGGTGTGCCTGTGCCTCGATCGCGGTGAAGATAGGGGAGAAACACGACCGGGAACTCGAGACCCTTTGATTTATGGATGGTCATCAGGCGAACCGCATCGCCGAAGTCGGCCGGAGGCGCTTCCGCCTCTGGCGAAGCGTCACGGATGTAGTCGAGAGCATCGGAGAGCGAGCCCGGCGACGCTTGATGGCGAGATCGAAGAGCAGATAGGAATTTTTCGACATTGGCGCGGCCGCGAGCCGTCAGGCCGCTTTCGTAATCGCAATGGTCGAGAACTCTGCGTAGCAATTGATCGGGACTAACGCAGTTTCGAATGCCGCGCAGCTCCTCAATCATGCCCCAGTTCGCAGGGGGCTTTCTCAGGACACCTTTATATAGCTCACCGCCGCTGCTCAGCAGCAATAAATCTTCGTCAGAGACACCGAAGAGGGGCGACCGCAATAGGCCGGCAAGAGCAATCTCGTCGCGCGGATTGACGAGCACGCTCAACAACAGGATGAGATCGTTGACCTCGCGTGTCTCATAAAAGGTCTGGCCGCCGAGTACAAGTGATGGAATGCGGAATTCGTCAAGTGCTCGCTGCAACTCGCCAAGCGCCATGTTCGCTCGCGTCAGAATCGCGATGTCTCGATATTGAAAGCGGCCGATCAGCTCGCAGATGCGGCGCGCCACCCATAGCGATTCGATTCGCTCTGCAGCCTCCGTATTCTCGCCGTTGGTGATAATGACGTCGACTGCCGGCTCCAGCTGCGGGAGGAAGTCTTCACGGCCGCTTGTCAGCTCATGGGCCTCGATTCCGGGCGCCGGACCGGCGAAGGTTTTATTGACGACTCCTAACAATTCCTCTCGGCTGCGGTAGTTCGCCCGCAACTCGTCTATC
Source organism: Bryobacteraceae bacterium (assembly GCA_963833675.1). Classification (GTDB taxonomy): domain Bacteria; phylum Acidobacteriota; class Terriglobia; order Bryobacterales; family Bryobacteraceae; genus DASQDN01. The sequence continues at coordinate 32,539 of CAWHYW010000006.1, forward strand.
GCCTTCCCTTCTCTTTCGAGAGCCGCGCGATAGCTCGCGTACAGCTCGGGTTCAGCGTAGCGGAATCCGAAGATCGACTGATTGACATCACCGACTGCGAAGAATGAATCGGGCCTGCGGATCAGACCCATCAGTTTCCATTGCAGAGGGTTCGTATCCTGCAGCTCATCCATCAATATGTGATCGAAACCGGCCTGCACACGCCTGCGGAGCTCCTCATCGGATTGGAGTAAGCGTATTGCAAACTCCTCCAGGTCGTCGAAGTCGAGGGCGGATTGCTCGCGCTTTCGCTGCCGGTAAGCCGCGTCTATCCGCTCCAGTGATTCGATGATGAGATCGCGTTCCTCTGTGTAGTATTCAATCAGCAGATGCGATCGCAGGCCCTCAGCCGTCTCGCGGACAGCAACTTGTGATTCCCGCGCAACGCTTCCTTTCGGCAGATGGTTCTTGTTGAAGTTTGCAGTCGAGAGAAGCTGAAACCAACGCACCGATGGCCGGTGCGGCAGGTCGACAACTTCGCGGCACCACTCGAGATAGCTCGCGTGCGTTTCCTTCGTTGGACGAAGGCGTTCGTTCAAAACTGCTGCGGCAAGCCGTTGAAGATCCTGATAGGGTGTGGGCTCCTTGATGAGTCGCGCTTGACGAATCTCCGTGCCTGCAATGCGCATGCTCTCGTAGATGGCGATAAGCGATGAGGCAAGATCGGGAACCCATTGACTCTCCTTCTCCATCACCGCTAGGGATCGCAGGAATCGCCGCATGCGATCCGGCTGCTCCGCGTAAATCGACTCCAGTACCTCGTCGGCGACTTGCCTCAACAGCTTGCCCGGCTGCTCCAGTACTTGAAACTGCGGATCGATACCTGCAATGATCGCGTTCTCGCGAAGCAGCCGCGCACAGAAGCCGTGAATCGTAGAAACGTAAGCGCGCTCGATCTGTTCACGGATCTCCGGAGCGTGGGCGAAAGCACGCACCATCCGCTCCTTGATTTCGGTGGCCGCTTTGTCGGTAAACGTGATCGCAAGAATACGGCCTGGGTCAACACCGTGCTTGCTGACCAACCACGTGAAGCGCTCGATCAGTACGCTTGTCTTACCGGATCCGGGTCCGGCAACCACGCAAACGTCCTGATTGAGGCGATGCGCGGCATGAATCTGCCGCTCGCTCAATCGCGATTTCAGATCACCCACTCAATTGCCCACCTTCTTAGCCTGCTCCATCGCGGCTACTTCGTACCGGCAAGCACTCATGAAATCGCAGTAGTCGCACTTCGTCTCATCCGCAGGCTTTGGTGCGATGGAGCCCTCCCGAATGCTGGAGATCGCAAGCAATGTGTCTTCGCGCGCCTGTTCGATTACCGTTTGCAACTGTTCGGGTTCAACTGCCTGCTTAATTTCGGGGTATCGCGACGAGGTCATCCATCCGGCAAAGGTCACATCGCGCTTGATGCCGCAATAGAACATGTCGGCAGGCTTGTAGCCCATCCGCTCGGCAGCGAGCAGATACAAACCGCCTTGCACAGCAGTTCGCTCCTCATGGCCTTTCTTGCTCTTGTCGGTTCCGAGCTTGCTCTTGTACTTGTAGTCGATGACCGTTGCATTACCGTCCGCGTGGACCTCGATACGATCGACTGTCCCGCTCAGCAAAGCCCCTTCGCCCAATTCGAGAAGGAACGGTTCCTCATACAACGATTCGATGCCGCGAGAGAGTCGTTCGTCGGCCTCCATCATCTCCAGGTTGTATAGCAACTCGAGCCGGATCGCCTCCGTGCGGTAGCCCTCCGGCACACAGGCCTCAGCGCAGTAATTCGCGAACACCTCCTCGAACACCTCCGAGACACGACGCCGTTCTCGATGCGACCGCTCCAGCACGCGATGCACGATACTGCCCTGCACCAATGCGTTCAGTCTTTCCCATGGCTGCTCGGGCGCTCCACGCAACCTCAGGGTCCGTTGCGCGAAGAATTGAAACGGACACTGCAGATAAGTCTCGATGTGAGTGGGAGCGAATTTTGTGTGACGCGAGGCGAGTTCCGTTCGACCGGCTTGTGTCGCTATCAAGGGCATCGGTTCTAAAGCTCGTTCTCGCTCGGGCTGCGGCCGGACATCAGCCGCCCGATCTTCCACAAATGGTCGTGCGTGATGCAGGAAGAAAGACGGCAGATTCGCTTCTCCCTTCGCATTCAACTGCGGGTAGCTAAGCACTAACGCCTCGCTCGCGCGAGTCAGCGCGAGGTCGAAGAGAAAGCGCTCATCAGCCTGCCGTTGCAGGCTGGTCCTCAGTTGCACGCCCGCAGATTGCATCCGCATCCGAATCGAATCGGGAAGGATTGCGTCTTCGGTCTGATATTTCGGAAACTCCTTCTCCAGCAAGCCGCAGACGAAGACAACCGGAAGGCCCCACTGTCTGGCTTCGAACGCGTCGATAACGTGCACGACGTCACGGCGATGGTCCGGTACCCGCAACTCCGAAGATGCCAATACCGTCTCGACAGCATCCCAGTATTGCTTGCATTCGATCGGCGCAGCGGCATCAAGTACCGATGCGGCCGAGTCGCACGCCGACTCAAAGGCGTCTAGGGCCGCCGCATGGGATCTCCATAGGAGCGCCAACTCATGCGAGATCCGATCATGCAAATCCATCGGCGCAAAGATCGATCGCAATCTTCGCAGCCGGGAGGCCCAAGTGCTTGGGAAAGCTTTGCCCGTCATCCATGGCGTTAGGGAATCGAGATCATTCAAGACGCCTTGAACTGAATCATCGCCGAGTGTCCGTAGCGTTTCCAGGCCCGCTCCGGGAACTCGCTTGAGAACGGCATATTCGAACGCGTCACCGGCGCCTCCGGCCTCTAGCGGCGAGCCGGGCAGTCGCAGAGCCCTTAATGTCGCGACGTGGTCCCATCCGCTGAGCAGCGCCTCCATTACCCCGCGGAAGAAGCGGACGGCAGGAGCATCCTCCAGAGGGGATGAGAAGTAAAAACGCGCTGGGATGCCGAAGCGCTGAAATGCTGAGCGTAGCGCCGGAACATAGGTCGCTTCGCTCCGTACCAATACGCCCATCTCACGCCACGGCCGGCCGTTGTCATGCGCCTGGATTATTCTCCGCGCGATCTCGGACACCTCAGCATCGAGCGTTGGAGCGACACACAGTGTCCGGTGCGCGGACGACCGCGATGGGTCCAACCTCTCAATCTTCGTGGCGATCTCCGATAAGGCATCGATCGTCGGCTTGGCGCCCGGCCATTCCGCCAGCGCCACCGTGAGCTCAACCTGGCGCGCCAGTGTTCGAATCACTTCCAGCTCCGGCGCGGTGAAAGAATAGAAGCCGGTGAAGACCAGTTCCTTCACGCCTGCACAGCCTTTTTCTGCGATCGTGGCTGAGGCTTGCCGAAGCTGAGCGGCACGCAGGGAGAGATTCCGCTGTTTCAAAGCGGCAAGGACATCGGTGTAGATGGCAATAAAATCCGGTTCGACACCGCACCGAACGAGATCATCGACGGATCCACCGGCCGAGGAGAACTCCTCCACAATGTGCACAATCGAGGACCGAAATCCGGCGAAGTCGCGTACCCCGGCGTATCTCTTTAGAGGAGTCCGCGCCAGCACTTCGGCGACAAGGATCTCGATTGCGCCCGAACCCACCCCCGGAGTTGAAATACAGTACGGTTCGACGAACTTGGTGAACGTTGAAACCACGGCCGGTTTGAAGACGAACCCTTCCCGTGCAAACTCGTTGCGCAGGTGCTCGCCCATAGTCGCGGTGGGAACGATGAGCCGGCAGTCGCTGCGTTTGGCGCGCAACACCGCCCGCAATTGCTGCATGCAATGCGTCGTTTTACGGGAACCTGGTGGGCCAAGGATCAGTCGCATTGGGCCTTGGCCCAGTATACCTGTAGTAGCGCCTACACTAACTTGCGATCGCTTCGAGCATGCTGCTCACGCGAACTTCCAAGCCGAAGGACCGGAGCGCATCACGCACCTCGTACAGGTGCTGCTCATACGCGGGAAATTCCACAGTGGTGGGCAAACCGTGATAGATCTGTGGGTTAATCGGGAAGTTCACGCCAGCAAGACATTCCAGCACGTCTTCCAGCAACCGGGGATCGGTATCAACCCGAACCAGGACTAGTTCTCCTTCGCGACCCGTCAAATGGGGGTGCAACGGCAGAACCGTGGGCCGAACGCTCATAGATTCCTCCATGGCGACCGGCCTTCATGAAAAAACCCTGGACTTGGGAGTCGCAGGGTTTAAAATTCTCGGAGACCGACTCGCCTTTAGCACTTTTTTACGTGGTTGCAATTAGCTTGGACTCAGAGGAGCCGGGCCCTAAATCGATCCACGTTTTTCGATTTTTATGATAACACTACCCCCATTTGTAGGCAAGAGATTTCTTACGGTTAAGGCTTTGCGGCGATCGTCTTTGGCTTAACTTTCAGCCGAATGGCTTGGGGCGCCGCGAAACTGGTATCCAGCGGCGACCGGGTCTCAACCTTCGCCGCGACGTAGATGTCCTGGTCGACGGGAGCTACGTTGTCCAGAGCTTCGATCGTGAAGGTCCTCTTGGTCTCGTCTTCGTTAATGAGTACGCCGTTCAGTCCAACATCCAATACGCGGACGCGCGGTGGAAGATTGCGGACCTCGACCGGAACACGACCGCCGAATCCGTTCTGTCGAGCGATGGTGACCGCGACCTCGGCCTTGCCGCCGGGTTCGAGGATCACTTCTCTGGTCTCGGCAGTCATGACCACATCCGGCTTCGGCATCAATGCGACAAACTTCAGTTTGTCCTCCGGATTGGCATAGCGGATCAGTTTGTCCGCGTGTCCGGCCACCGTCAGCGGCACGGCAGGCGTCATCTTCGCATTGTCATCGGCCGAGAGAAGGACGGTTGTCGAGATCTGGCCCGGTTGAACGACGGCCTTTCCGGCATGCATGCCGGCAGGCAGCCCTTCGAGCATGATTTCGATCGGTCCGTTGAAGCCATCCAAACGTAGGGCAGTGACGGTGAGCGGTACCGTTCCTCCCGCAGGAACGTTGGGATTTCGGGGGCTTACGGACAGGCGAAAATCGGGGCGAGGTTCGCGAATGTTCAAACGATACGCATAGTCCTCACCGCTCGCGCCTATTACATCGCGCAGACGCACGATGTAATCGCCATCGGCGGGGGCTGTGAAATCGAGCTTCGAGTCTTTTCCGAATCCCGGTCCGCCATCGTCGTTATGAGCATGGACTCGAACGAGAGGCAGTCCATTGGGAGTGAACTGCGCGCCCGGAGGATGTACCTGGACCTTATAGATTGGCCGCTCAATGTGATGAGCTTCCCCTGAGGTTCCGAAGTAATCGATACGCTGCCCGCCGAAATTCTCCATGATCGTGTCGTCGTCGGGACCACGCGGCATCTCGAGGATGCGGAAGATTTCGTTGCCGCACATCAGGTAATCGCCAACCCCAAGTCCAGTGAGGGAAGAGAGTCGAATGTTACGAGACATCGAATCGTGATCGCGCAAGGCGACCGACGTCTCGGCGATCGCGCGAATCGTGGCGACTTCAATCGGCTTGCCTTCAGCGGTGAGGACCTCAATATCGGAATCGAATTCAGAACCGAAGCGGCGGGCTTGCACTTCAATGACGAGCTTCTGTCCTTTGGTCGCGTGGAACTTGAAACGTTGGTCGACTCCGGGTTTTTCGATCTTGCCGTTGATCGTTACCGGAACGTTCACAGGCTGCGGCGTCTTTAGTGAGCTCGCTGTAGCGAGCACTTCCGGGTCTTGTCCAACAGCCAGCGTCAATTCGTTGAATGCGCCTTTAGGCCGGATGTGCAACTTGCCCGGCTCAGTAGCCGAGGCTTCGCCCCTTACGGCAAGCTTCGCCGGCGCATCGAACCCGCGGAGGCTTAGGTCCGCCTGCGATCCGGCTCGCACTCCGAGCGGAAATGCGCTTGTAATGTAGGGGAACTTGCCAACTTTAAGACGATAGGTGTGGCTCGCGCGTCCACTCTCCTGATAATCGGCAACACGAAGATAATAAGAGCCGGCTTTGTCAAATTTATGATCGAACCGATTTACCGTGGGACCGCCGTCCGCGCCGAACTCCTTCACCACCGATTGATCCTCGCGCAAGATCGCGATCACGGGCTGGAGAGTGGAACCCGTCTCCATCGCGCCGTTTTCGAATACGAGCTCTTCGCCCGCCCGCACGTTGATCTTGAAATAGTCCACATCCCCCGGCCTGGCGATGTCGCCTGACAAAATCGCGGGCAGGAATGTCTCGACAGCGGTGTCGATCGTGTTGTTCGGTTCCTTATCGGGGCTTTCTCCCCAGAAGGGCTCGATCAGAAGCTGGCCTTCGGGAGTTGTGCCGAGCGGCGTTTGGAGCCGAAAGCCGACCGGGCCGATCTTGGCTTCGGGGTCAATGTCCAGCTCGACAGTTACCTGGTTGCGCGGCGGCAGCGGTCCGAGATCAACGGTCGAAGGAGTGCCATTTGAGCCGAGCCGTATATCGGGCAGGTCGGGCAATTCTTTCACGCGAAGAATGCGGCCCTTGATACCGGGTTCATCAAAAAGGATGGCATCGGCATTCGCGAGGTTGAGTCCTTCTACCGTCAGCTCGACTGTAGTTCCGCGAGCGATCCCCTTTGGGGCGACGACGTTTACAGTGGGGGGCGTAGTGCGATTGCCGGTCGGATGCTCATCGGCTGCAAAGCAGAGCGTCACTTCGGCCATCAGGGCGCAGGCCGCGGACAATGTCGCGAGCAGGAAGGATCGTCGCATGAATCTACCTCGATGCGGTGCGAACTTCCGCGAGATCTCGGAAGCCGTTCAGGTCATAGATGCTGAGTGAGCCATCATAGCGGCCGGCGGCGAAAGTCTTGCCGTCTGGCGCGAACTCGAGGCCATTCGTCCAATCGGGTTGATGGGCGATTGTCTTGATTTCGGTCAACTCGGGCGCCTTGAAAACTTTGATCGTCTTATCGGCCGACGCCGATACGATCTTAGATCCATCGGGCGACCAGGCAAGCTTCAGAATTGCGTCCTCGTGGGCGATCTGCGATTGCAAGAGCCGGCCGGATTTCGCCTCAAGGGCCCAGATCCGGATACTCTTATCCAGGCCCGCGGCCGCAACCATTTTGCCCGTTGGATCGATTGCGATCGCGTTGATTCCGTCGGTCGGTTCACCGAGAGTATAGAGCCGCTCCCCGGAAGCGACGTCCCAAACCTTAATCGTGCGATCAGCCGCGCCGGAAAGCAGACGCGCGCCGTCGGGAGTGAAAGCGAGCGCATACACTGCATCAATGTGATCTTTGAATGTTCGGATTTGTTTCCCGGTTTGCACGTCCCAAAGCTTTACAAGCTTGTCATAGCTACACGTAGCGACGCTCTTGCCGTCAGGGGCGAAGGCGACCGCATGAATGGTGTCATAGTGGCCCGCGATCGTTGTCTTTAACGTGTGTGAAGCGACATCCCAGATTTTGACTTCACCGTTTTTCGCGGCGACTCCTCCGGCAGCAGCAAGCAGCGTACCGTCCTTGCTGAAAGCGACGGATCGGACAGTCTCCGCGTGATCAGGTAGCGTCGCCACAGGTTTGCGTGTGACTGTATCGATCAGCGTAACTTCTTTATACCGGCCGACAGCCATAATTTTGCCGTCGGGCGAGTAGGCCAGTGAAAAGATCTGCGGCTTCGCGGCGGCCAAAATCAGCGCAGGAGCGAGGAATGCAATGGCTGTGCGCATATCAGTGGTTGAACATGAATTCCTTGCTTGTCAGCATGGCCCAGACCATGTCTTCAAGCGCTTGTCTTCGGGTATCTTTCTGTTGCTCCGCCGTACCCTTGGCGGCATGAGCATCGGCAAGAGCTTTTGTAAGCTCCTGCTTCTCCGACTCGCTTGGATATCGGCCGAATGCCGAGAGCGTCATATGCTCGACGATGCGGCTGTCCGACAATCCCAATCGAAGCAGCAAGGAGACGTAGCCTTCGGGGTTGCTGAGCTTCTTATTTAACGTGTCGCCGTTGATAATGTGCAGGGCCTGACCGATGCTGGGATCACTCGATCGTTCAGACGCGTCGCAGATGTTGCGCGCGGGCCGGCCGAAGACTGTGAGGTATTGTGAGGCGACCTGCGTATCAGGCAGTTGCAGCGCGCGGGTGCCTGACGGGAAGCCTGCAAAAGAGGAGGGCACACCGAGCACCTGCGATGTTGTGTCGAGTAGCACTTCAGCGGGCAATCGGCGGATGACGTACTTCGAGTAGAAGCGATTGTCATCCTTGTTCGTGCCATTCGCTTCCGCCGAGCGCTGATAGGTAGCCGAATTCATGATCGTCCGAATCAGCCTCTTAATGTCGTAGCCATTCTCGACAAAATCTTTTGTGAGGGCCGCGAACAGTTCTTCATTGGAAGCGGGGTTCGTCGCGCGGACATCGTCAATCGGATCGGCGAGACCTTTGCCCATTACCGTGCCCCATACGCGGTTCACGATGTTTCGCGCGAACATCTGATTTTTGGGGCTCGTCAGCCAGTTGGCAAAGTGGACGCGACGATCCGCTTCCGAATCGAGCGGCATCGCTTGCCCGTCAAGCGGAGTGGGCTGCAGCGGCCGAAGGAGCCGGGGATGATTGATGTCGCCAGAAGTCTTGGCATAGATGATCGACTCCGACGCATCATCGCCGTTCTTCACACCAACGCGAGAAAACAGGTTCGCCATCTGGTAGTACTGCTTCTGCGTCCACTTTTCAAGCGGATGATTGTGGCATCGCGCGCAGGTGAGGCGCTGTCCGAGAAATGCCTGCGTCACGTTTTCCGTTAGCTCGATTGGATCTTTGTGGAGGACGTAATAATTGAGAGCGCCATTCTGCCGCGTACTGCCGGCGCCGGTGAAGATGTCTCGCGCAAACTGATTCCACGGCTTGTTCTCACGAACGCTGTCGTGAATCCAGTTATAGAAGGCTCGCGTGGCGGTGGGGCGCAATTTGCGGCTGGAAACCAGGAACAAATCCGACCACTTGTAAGCCCAGTAGTCGACGTACTCATCGCGTTCGAGTAGCTTGTCGATAAGCTGCGCACGCTTGTTGGGGGATTTATCGGCGAGGAATTGCTCGACTTCTTCCGCCGTGGGCAAGATGCCTGACGCATCCAGGAAGGCTCGCCGAAGGAATGTTGCATCCGAAATCTCACCGGAGGGCTGGATATTGAGGCTCTTCCACTTTGCCAGCGCGAGATCGTCGATGTAGTTCTTCCGGGGGAACTTTGTGTAAGCTTCCGCCGGCACACTATTCGGATACGGCGAGGTCATCGTCGCATACAGCACGCGGCTTGAATACCAGAGCGTAATAGCCGCCTCGCCCGAGCCGTTGATCTTCACCTTGCCGCTGTCATCGACGCTGGCGACCCCTTCGTTGTTGGAATTGTATTTGACCCAGCGGGTGACGTCGGCAGCGCTGTTATCTGAGTAACGCGCCATGACTTTGAGTTGGGTATCGGCTCCGACGGCGAGTGTCGCCTTCGGCGGCTCGACCTGCAAGGAAACAACTTCTTTGTCTTTCGCTGTGGGAGGAGGAGTACCGGCCGCGATCCATTCGGAGATGATTCGGTACTCGAGCGAATTCGGCTTGAAGCGAAGTCCGCCACCGTGCGCGATTTGCATGGTCGGCTTGCGCAGGATCAAACTATTTCCCGGTTCCGCAAGATTGATGCGGCGTCCGATCGACTGACGAGTCAACGTATCGTAATCGACTTCCGGATCGTAGCCTCGAAGCGTGAGTTTAAATCCACCCTTGCCTGCAAGGGCTCCGTGACACGCGCCCTGATTACAGCCCATCTTTGTGAGCACCGGGATGACATCATTGCGGAAGTTCCAACCGCCGGGAGGTGTGTCCTGCGCAAAAACGGCTAAGGAAGCGAGAAGCAGAAGTGGTACGGAACGGATCATGAGAACAACTCTTCAATCGGATCGAAGCCGCGGTCGACGAGCGGGATCGGACGGCCCTGCGCGCCGGGCAATTCGGCGTGCGGATCGATACCGAGTCCTTTGTAGATGGTTGCCGCGACTTCGGCCGGGGTTGTCGGACGGTCCTTCGGCGCGGCGCCGATTTCGTCGGAGGCGCCGACGATCTTGCCGCCCTTGAGCGGGCCGCCGCCCATCAATATGCTCCAGCATTGCGGCCAGTGGTCGCGGCCACCGGCGGGGTTAACTTTGGGGGTCCGGCCAAATTCGCCGAAAGCCACCACCATCGTGTTATTCAACAGGCCACGCTGGCCCAAGTCTTCGAGTAAGGAACTGTAGGCCATGTCGAACATCGGGCCAACGAGGTCGCGGTAGCAGGAGATGGGGCTGAACGGCTTAGATCCATGAATATCCCACGTGATCTCGTCAAAGACTGTTTCGAACATGTTGATGGTGACAAATCGCACGCCGGCTTCGACCAGACGCCGCGCCAGAAGACAACTTTGGCCAAAGCGATTCATCCCATATTTCTCGCGCACGTCGTTGCTTTCGCGATGGAGTTCGAATGCATCGCGAGCCTTCTGAGAAGACATCAGTGTGTAGGCCTGCTGGAACGTGGAGTCGAGCAGACGCGCATCCTGCGACGTTTCGAACATGCTTACGCTTTTGTCGACCATGGCGCGCCAATTGCGGCGCCGGTCGACGCGCAACGCCGAGAGATAGTCGGGCGGCAGCATGTCCGGGACGCGGAAGTTCGGGTCGGACGGATCGGCGTTGAGGACGAACGGATCGTAGCTCTTGCCGAGATAGCCTGCGTTCTGGCCATGCGGCATGTTGCCGCCGGTATTACCGATCGGGCGGGGCAGAAGAACGTGCGGCGGCACATCGCCGTTCGGTCCTTTTAACTTGCCGAGCACGCAGCCGATGTGCGGATGCTCGATTCCACCCTGGAAGATGCGGCCGGTCTGCATCATCTGATGGCCGGAGTCGTGTACGGCGGCAGCAGTATGATACATGCTGCGGAGAATGGAGTATTTGTCCGCGTGCTTCGCCATGCGCGGGAAATTCTCCGAGATCTCGATGCCGGAAACGTTGGTTTTGATCGGCTTGTATGGCCCGCGAATCTCGGCCGGCGCGTTTGGCTTCATATCCCATGTGTCGAGTTGAGATGGCCCGCCAACCAGCATCAGCATGATGCAATTCACGTCCTGTTTGCCGTCAACCGCGCCTTGGGCTTTGAGGCCGAAAAGCGAGTTCAGCGAGAGGCCGAGTGCTGAGAGAGAACCGGCGTGAAGAAAGTCGCGCCGCCGAAGTCCATCGCAAAATTCAACGGGACGGTCGGCGTCCAGGCGTAGCATATCCTTGCCCTCCAAATGGGGGATTCGTGAAACTATCGTACCGCTTATGAAACGGCGTGGGCAACGCTGATTTTGCGAAACGAAGCCAGATTGCCCGGCATGCGTACCGGCAGTTCATGGAGAGGCGCCTTCGTATGCATCGACGGCGGCGAGCACGGCGGCTCGCGCATCGGGGAACGGCATCAGGGTTCGCATGAGAAGGAGGATGAAGTCGCTCCATTCGATGGGTTTCGGAGGGTCCGCGGGCTTGGGTGTTTCGGCTTTGGGTTCGTTTTTGGGCTGTTGCTTGCCGATGTACACGTATCGCGGCGGCGCCGGATTCGGCCCGTAGTTGGTTGCGACTTCGATCATTTGTGCGGATTATTCCTTGGAATTCTTGGGTTCGTTTGGAAATTTTCGGTTTTGGCGGGGGCGGAGGTGCTCGAGATTTTCGACGGAGCGTTCGTAGCTGCGGTGCATCCGGGTCTCGTAGCGGTCCATAAGCCGCATTTCCAGGCCAAGGGTTCGGGCTCGAATTCGCGGTGGGAACGCTGCGAGGAGAGCGTGCCAGCCGTCAGTGGATTCGCCTTCGATGACGATGAGTTTGGCGCCCGCGAGTCCGCGCTCATGCTGCTTTGCGCGGATATGGCTCGGCCGAGGATGGTGATGTGCCCTGGGGATCTGGCACCGTTGGCTCGGGATGCTGCGATTGGCGCTTCGGTACGCATGATTCCTCCTGGTTGGAAGTTACCATGCGCGGGGCGGGTTCCGGCGCCATTTTTAGTTAAAGTGTTGGTAATTGGGGTAGATATTTTGGCGGTTGGGTGGTAAATGGGCTTCGCTGGCTCTATGAATCACGTTTGGGGGGCGTGAGTGGCATGCCGAGGGCGTGTAGCCATAAACATCTGACGTCTATTTGGTTGAAGGTACACTCTGTTATCTAGAGTCACTCCGACCACACAGCACTCTTGTACGGTCGGTCGGGCGCTTTTCATCAACTCCATGATTCTTTGTTCGTTTCGACGTGGCTGACTTGGCCCGTGGATCGAAATAGCTGCCCACGCAAAAACAAAGCAGAATTAATCCACCAACGCTGAGTAGTTTATGCTTGCGAGGAACTATCATGAATGCAATATCGTCAGGAGCTGTGAGATAAACCTCCGATTCGCTAGCGCTCGCGGCTCTGTTTCGATTTTGTGTTTCGCGCGCTCACGCGCGGCGAGATCTATCGGGCTTCGTATTTTTGAAACTCAGCTACTCCGCCCTTCTCGTCGAAGGAAACGACAGAGTAGGCTTGTGCGCCGGATCCCTGCTCCATGCCCGGGGATCCGATCGGCATGCCAGGTACGGCGAGACCCTTGACCTTGGCGTGAGACTTCAAGAGTCGATGCACATCGGCGGCGGGGACGTGTCCTTCAATCGCGTAGCCGTTCACTACGGCCGTGTGGCAGGACTGCAGGCGATCCGGCACTCCGTACTTCTTGCGATATTCGGCTGTGCTCGGCACTTCCGTCACTTTAACGGAGAAGCCGCTTGCCTTCATGTGCTCGACCCATTTGCCACAGCAGCCGCATGTGCGAGTCTTGAATACCGACAACTCCGGCGCCGCCGCCCGAAGCGCGGCGCACAACACAAATACACTAAGAATCGTTTTCATACGAGGGTTAGGCTAAGATTTGCTTCACTACTTTTCCAGACACGTCGGTTAGTCGAAAATCGCGGCCTTGGAACCGGTACGTGAGCCGTGTGTGATCGATACCGAGTGTGTGGAGCATTGTGGCGTGCAGGTCGTGTACGTGGACCGGGTCCTGCGTGATGTTGTAGCAGTAGTCATCCGTTTCGCCGAGCGAGATTCCAGGCTTGATTCCGCCTCCGGCCAGCCACATCGTGAAGCAGCGCGGATGATGGTCACGGCCGTAATTCGTGGGAGTCAACTTGCCTTGGCAGTACACCGTGCGGCCAAACTCGCCGCCCCAAACCACGAGCGTGTCTTTTAGCAGCCCTCGCTCTTTCAGATCCTGTATAAGAGCCGCAGACGCTTGATCGATGTCTTTCGCTTGTCCGGGAATCTGCTTTGGCAGCTCGGTGTGCTGGTCCCAACCGCGATGAAAGAGCTGGATGAAGCGGACTCCGCGCTCGGCCATGCGACGGGCCAGGAGGCAGTTCGCCGCAAACGTGCCCGGTTTCCGCGCGTCAGGGCCATACAGTTCAAACGTATGCTCCGGCTCCTTCGAGAGATCCGTTAGCTCCGGCACCGAAGTCTGCATCTTGTACGCCATCTCGTACTGCGCAATGCGCGTCGCAATCTCCGGATCACCGAACTGATCCATTTCCACCTGATTCAACTGCGAGACATCGTCGATAAACCTGCGGCGCGCTTGTGAATTGAAACCAGCCGGGTCGGAAAGATAAAGCACCGGATCGCCGAGAGAGCGAAACTTTACCCCCTGGTATCTGGTGGGCAGAAACCCGCTACCCCATTGCCGGTCGGCGAGCGGTTGGTCGTTCGGGTTACCGCTGCCTTGAGAAATCATCACGACGAAAGCTGGTAGGTTCTTGTTTTCGCTGCCGAGGCCATAGGCGAGCCATGAGCCGATCGAAGGCCGGCCCGCAAGCTGAAAGCCCGTCTGAAAGAACGTGACGGCCGGGTCGTGATTGATCGCCTCGGTGTACATCGACTTAACGAAGCAGATGTCGTCACTGACTTTTGCCAGGTGCGGTACCAACTCACTCAGCCAGGCTCCCGATGCGCCGTGCTGCTGGAATTTAAAGAGAGAAGGCGCTACCGGAAAGCTCGCCTGGCCGGCGCTCATACCGGTGAGTCTCTGCTTGCCACGAATCGAGTCGGGCAGTTCGGTAGTTGCGAGATCCTTCAGCCGGGGCTTGTAGTCGAACAATTCCATCTGCGATGGACCGCCGGACTGGAACAGGAAGATTACGCGCTTCGCGGTTGGTGGAAAATGCGGCAGCGCGGGAGCGCCGGCCGCTCCTTCCGCATGCAGGATGTTTGACAGCGCCGCGATCCCGAGTCCTGCGCTCGCTTTTCCAAAGAAGTAGCGCCGTGTGAGAAGTTCCGTGTTCCTGGTCATTCTTTGGTCACCGCAATATCCAAGTTGAGAATCGTGCTGGCCACAGCCGAGTAAGCAGCGACTTCACGCGCATCCAGCTTCTCGTCGCGAGGGGCTTCACCCTGGGCCAAGTACTTAGTCGCTGCCGCCGGATCGCTGGCAAAGAAATCGCGATAGTAGCTGAGGCTCGACAGCAGGATTTCCGCTTCACGCTTGACCGGCTTGCGGGCCGTTGCAAGCTCAAACCCGAAGCCGATTCGTGCGGCAGGCGTGCTTCCGCCTTCGCGAATCATCCGTTCTCCGATTTTCCGCGCAGCCTCAAGATACGTTACGTCGTTCATGAGATTCAGCGCCTGCAGAGGAGTGTTTGTGCGGGCGTCCCGCACGACGCAGGCCTCCCGTCCCGCAGCATCGAAATTCATCATCATCGGCGGCGGCGCGGTGCGCTTCCAATAGGTGTAAAGACTTCGCCGATGGAGACCTTCACCGGTGTCAGCTTTATAATCCTCGCCTCCGGAAAGTTCCTTCCACAGGCCTGCCGGCTGATACGGCTTGACGGAAGGGCCGCCGACCTTTTCCACGAGCAGGCCGGAAATCAGCAGCGCCTGATCGCGAACCTTTTCTGCGGAAAGGCGTACTCGCGGACCGCGCGCCAGCAGGCGGTTCTCCGGGTCCTTTTGCAGAAGGTCAGGACTGACCTTGGATGACTGCCGGTACGTGGCGCTCATGACAATGGTTTTCTGAAGCGCCTTCATGTCCCAGCCGGTGCGGACAAATTCGGTGGCGAGCCAATCCAGCAGCTCGGGATGTGATGGCCATTCTCCCTGCGAACCGAAATCCTCCGCCGTTTTCACGATTCCGGTACCGAAGGCGTTTTGCCAGAAGCGATTTACGGCCACACGAGCAGGCAGAGGATTTGCCGGGTCGATCAACCACTTAGCCAAGCCAAGCCGGTTATTGGGCGCGCCGGCCGGTAGAGGAAGCAGAGCTGCGGGGACACCCGGATCGACTTTCTGGCCCGGACGATCATACGCTCCGCGTTGCAGGATGTGCGTCTCGCGAGGTGTCGAGCTATCCTGCATCACCATTACGGTTGGAAAACTCTTGATCAACTGTTCACGTTGCTCCTGGAGATGAATCACTTTCGCATACGCGGAGCGGATCATCTCGGGTGCAAACTTATCGAGGAAGCACTCGCGAAGCTTCGCCGACTGGACGCTGTTTCTCTGAGCGGCAGGCACTGCAGCCAACCGGTTGATGGAGTCGAGCGACGCGAGCATCGCAATCTGCTCTGGCAGGGCAGAGCGATAGATTCGGACGTCTGCAATCCGGCCTTTGAAGCGATTTGCAGGTCCAAATCCGGCCCCAATGCGTAGAGGTTCTTTTACGTCGAATGGCTGATTCAAATAATCCAGATTGACTTTCACTGCCAATGGCTTCCCATCCAGGTAAAGCTGGATTCCGCTGGCGAGCCGGGATCCATCATACGTAAACGCTACGTGCGACCAACGGTCGAGAGGCAGCGGCTCCTTGCTCTCGATTCGAATGCCGTCATCAAGCCAGCGCGCGGCCAGAACCAATGACAGCCGGCCGTCTTTCAGAAACAAGCCCCAACCTTTGCTCTCCGACTCTTCGGGGGCGCGACTCACAATTGTGCCTGAGTTCGAGGCGGGATCAATCCATGCGGAGAGAGTAAACGAATCATAGAAGCCGAAGGCTCCGACATTGCCCACTTCGATGAAGCGCTTGCCATCGAATTCGGCCGCTTGTTTCGAGGGTCCGGCGCCATATGCGCTTTCGCCGTCTTTCCATTCGGGATGTCCTTTGAAAGACCAAGTCTGCTCGGTTGGAGCGTTCTCGATTACGTAGAGAGACTTTTCCGTGTGAGGCGGATCAGAGGCGATGTAGCCACCGAGGTTCCCGTTCAGACCGAGGTGTACTGCGAGTGCCCGCGATGGCGCCCACTCCAATTCCGATGTGCGATTTAGCGTCTTCTCCCACTTATGTTGTGCGCTCGCAAGCTGCGGCTCCAAGTTCTTGGCCTGCTTCTCCGCTGTCGATAGCTTCCGGTCGAGATCGGCAAGCTGCGATTCCTGCTCGGGCGTCGGCGCGGCGACGGTGGGTGGGGAATTGCCGTACTTGAAGGCGTTCCCGCGTTCCGGCACCTGGTTGAAATACGCGAACAACTGATAGTACTCACGCTGCGTGAAGGGATCGAACTTGTGGTTGTGGCATCGCGAGCAGCCAAGTGTCAGACCGAGGAATACCGTCGATGTGGTATCGACGCGGTCCACCACATACTCGACTGCGTACTCTTCCGGTATTATTCCGCCCTCGCCATTCCCGCGATGGTTGCGATTGAAGCCCGTCGCTAAACGCTGATCGCGTGTCGCATTCGGCAGCAGGTCACCCGCAGTCTGTTCGAGCATGAAGCGGTCGTAAGGCATATTGCGATTGAAAGCGTCGATCACCCAATCGCGCCACCGCCACATCGAGCGCTCCGCATCGGTCTGGTAGCCGTTGGTGTCAGCGTAGCGGGCTGCTTCCAGCCAGCGCATTGCCATCCGCTCACCGTATCTGGGTGACGCGAGAAGTCTGTCGACGACCTTCTCATAAGCGTTAGGCGAGGTGTCGTGGAGGAACGCTTCCACTTCCGCCGGAGTAGGAGGGAGGCCCGTCAGGTCGAACGATACGCGGCGCAACAGAGTTCGCTTATCGGCTTCAGGCGACGGTTTGAGGCCTTCGCGATCCAGTCTGGCAAGGATGAAGCGGTCGATGGGATCTTTTGGCCAGCTCGGATCACTGACTTGCGGGAGTTCCGGGCGAACCGGCGTCAGAAAAGACCAGTGCTTCTGCCAGGGTGCTCCTTGCGCGATCCAGCGAGTGAGCAGGTCAATCTCGCCATCCGAAAGCTTGGCCGCTCCGGAGTAGGCGGGCGGCATGCGGCGCGCCTTGTCATCGGAAGTGACGCGTCGAATGAGCTCGCTCGAGGACGCGTCGCCGGGAACGATGGCGAAGTGACCGCCAAGATCGCTTTTCGCAACCGATTCGATGTCGAGCCGCAGCTTGCTTTGGCGCTTGTTCGTATCGGGTCCGTGGCAGGTGTAGCAGCGATCCGAAAGGATGGGCCGGATGTCACGGTTGAACTCTACAACCGAGTTGGATGCGGCATTTGCGCAGGCTGCCGCGATCAAAAGTACAAGGGAATAACGCATTGCATTCTCTGGCGCTGCCCTTGATTGTATGAGATCTAGGCCGCCTCTGCCGGAACCTCTACCTTTTTGGCGTGCCGCCAGAGCCGTTCCAGATCGTAGTAGGTTCGCGTGCGATCCAGAAACACGTGACAGATCAGGTCGCCATAGTCCTGTAGGATCCATTCCCCGTTGTCGTACCCTTCCAGGCTGACCGGGAGTTCGCCGCGTTTCTTCATCTGGGCATAGATCTCATCGCAAATGGCTTGATTCTGGCGGGGGTTCGTGCCGGTGCAGATCAGGAAATAATCGGCGAAACTGGTGATCTCTCGCAGGTCGAGAACTACCAGATCCAGGGCTTTCTTCGATAGGGCGGCGTGTGCTGCCGTTACCCATGTTGGCTCTACTGCGTCGGGGCTTTCCGTTTCCAGGGCCGCGTTTTGGGACTTCTCAACTTCGCGGATAGCGTGACCTCCTGCCCGTATCGTACTACAATTATAAAAGTGCGTCTATTGGGTTTCTTCGTCTTCGCTTCCCTCCTGGTCGCGCAGGGCGTGGATATGACTGAGCTGAAACGGCTGGAGGTCGAACGGCTCCGCGTCATGGCGGAGGCGGGGAGCATACCTCGGGCGCGTCTCGAAGCGGCGCAGGCGGAACTTGCTGATGCGCAAGACAATACGATTCTTCGCCAAACGCTCTACGGATCGAATCGAATCGAGGATTTCACAAAAGAACAATCCGACGTGATGGTCGCCGCGGCACAGCGGCTGGTGGATCGCCAGCAGGAACGTTACGAGGCTACGAAGCATTTGGTCGATGAAGGCATCGTTCCGAGAGCTTCGCTGATGACGATGCTCGAAGACCTGGAATTCCGACGGAAGGCTTTGGACCTGGCGAAATTCCGGGCCAACCTGGTTGAGGAACTAGCTGCCCAAGCCAACGCGGAAAGCGATCTCGACGAGGCTGCTCCTGCGCTTCGTTTCGGCCGGATCATCGAGCGCTTCGATGGAGCGGGTCTGTTCCGGGAATCCGATTTTGTTCGCATCGCCAATGCCTTTCAGCGAAAGTTCGGGAAGATGCTTCCGGTGAGCGCAAAGGGCGATACGGCATTGCATCGCTCGCTCGGTTTCGATCACCGGGGACGCGTAGACGTAGCGTTGAATCCTGACCAGGCAGAGGGCTCGTGGCTGCGTAGTTATCTCCAGCACGCCAGAATCCCGTACTATGCGTTCCGGGCTGCAGTTCGCGGAAAAGCTACAGCGCCGCACATTCACCTAGGTCCGGCCAGTACGCGCTATCGGCTCGCAGACTGATTCGAATGGCTCACCCACACCTAAGGGTGCTGATACCAGCCGACAAAATTGCTGCGCGTGTCCGTGAGATCGGCGCGCAGATCGATGCCGACTATAACGGAGAGATCCATCTGGTCGGGATTTTAAAGGGAGCGGTCATGTTTCATGCCGACCTTGCGAGGGCGATCACACATCCGGTGCGACTGGATTTTATCGGGATATCCAGTTACGGAAAAGGTAAGACGAGTTCCGGCGAAGTCCGGCTGACTCGTGACCTCGATATATCCCTGGAAGGGAAAGACGTGCTCATCGTCGAGGATATTGTCGATAGCGGCGTGACGCTCAACTATCTCTTGCAGGTGCTGCGACAACGCACGCCGAAGTCATTGGCGATTGCAAGCTTACTCGACAAACCGG
Source organism: Bryobacteraceae bacterium (assembly GCA_963833675.1). Lineage (GTDB taxonomy): Bacteria > Acidobacteriota > Terriglobia > Bryobacterales > Bryobacteraceae > DASQDN01. The sequence continues at coordinate 51,784 of CAWHYW010000006.1, forward strand.
AGCGGCGCCAGCGTCCGGTTGAGTTGAAATACGTGGGTTTTCAGATTCCGGACGAGTTTGTGGTGGGTTACGGTCTCGACCATGCCGAGAGCTATCGAAATCTGCCGGACATCTGCGTGTTAGAAGAGTAGATGGAGGAAGAAATCATGGGTTGCGGAAGTAGTGGCATCCCGGCGGAGCCGGAGGGCAATCGAACAGGACGCAAAGTATTCTGCGTGAAGTTCCAGCGCGAGATGCCAGGTTTGGACGAACCTCCATTCGATAACGAGATGGGCCAGAAGATCTTCGACACTGTTTCTAAAGAAGCCTGGAAGCTCTGGGTAGAACAGATGAAGATGATCATGAATGAATACCGGCTCAATCTGAGCACGCCGGACGCGCAGCAGTTTCTGATGACTCAAATGGAGCAATACTTCTACGGTGAAGGCGCGGCATTTCCGCCTGGATATTTGCCTCCGAAGAGCAAGAACTAGCCGGATGAGTTTGTCACGTTTGGCCTGCCATCTTCACTAGTCCCCTGAGAAACACGCAGAGTCTCTAACTGCGACCCTCTGGAGGACGACGTGAGAATAGCGCTAACATCCAAGCGCGTGTGGCTAGCCCTGGCGATAGGAACCACGGTCTTTGCGCAAACGAGTCAGGAGACCGAAGACCAAACGAATCTGGTATACCAGGCCGAAATCAAGGAAGGGAAGGTTCTCAAATACACGGTTGACAAGCTTAGCCGTGAGGCCTTCTCCACAAAAACATTTCCCAAAGACAAACCTGCGGCTCCGAAAGATGTGCCCCCGGCCCGCCTCCATCCGGTACTCGAAAAATGGTTGGCGTCAAAGGATCCAAAGACGATTGAAACTGTCGTCGTCAACTTCCGTGACGACATAAAGATCCCGCGGTTTCCCGAACCGGAGACCACACAGACCAGAGACTATTCCACAAACAAAACTGCTCTTGCTCGTGCGAACGAACTCGTGCGAGCGATTCAGTCCAAGCGCGCGGACAACTACAAGCGAATCGCCGCTGAACTTTCCAGCCAATACAAAGCCACCGTGCTCGCAACATTCTGGATTCTCAATGGCATGACCATCAAAGTTCCGCTCGCGGCCGTTCGCGAGATCGCTGCGCGGCCGGACGTTCTTTATGTAGAGCCTGAGCAGCCGGGCGACCTGCCTCCACAGAACGAAGTTTCCGTCGGGCGAAGCCGAATCGTCAGCGATCCCTACTTCAATCTGGGCCTCACCGGCGGTTGGATCGGACTTCTCGATACCGGTATGCGATTCACTCATACGCAGTTCAATGCGCCTTCACACATCGCGTTCCGTTTTGACTGCGTCAACGGCGGCTCCAGTTGCAGCTCTGTGAGCCCTGCTTTCAATGCAAACGACGATTGCTGGAACCACGGAACGTCCACGGCAGCGATTATTACAGCCAATTCGAATCAGGGAAACGTGCAGCGCGGGGTCACAGGCATTACGCTGGACAGCTTGAAGGTTTATCCCACTTCTTTCTCCGGCGGCGCCTGCAACGGAGGCTTGAGCACGACCGCGGCCGTCCGGGGATTTGAGCGGGCAGTTGAGATTCTCGACCGGGTCATCGTAGCAGAGATGCAAGGAAGCGGCAATTATCTCAGCGCCATCTCGGTGGCCGCTGACAACGCCTTCGATTCCGGAGCTGTCGTGATTGCTGCCAACGGGAACAACGGACCGGGGGCGGGCACCGCCAATTCTCCCGCCAATGCGCATCGTGTCTTGGGAATCGGAAACTTTGACGTCCAGACGTTGGCGCAAGTTAATAGTCAGAGCCGCGGACCTACACCGGACAACCGCTTCAAGCCGGATGTCCAGGCTCCGACCAACACGTTAACGGCGAGCAATACGAACGATACCGCGCTCCATGTCTTCACGGGAACCAGCGGAGCCACTCCCTACGGGGCCGGAGCCGCCGCCCTGCTACGCAACTGGCTGCGAGGAGCCAGCTTCACCATCGATCCCGGTCAAGTCTATGCTCAGATGATTCTGTCGGGCCAGCAGCCGTACCCGTTTAACAACACGAGCGGAGCCGGTCCACTAAAACTCCCGACGAATGGCCATGCCTGGTGGGGTAAGGTGTCGGTTTCGAATGGCGAGACGATTGAGATCTCGCTTCCGGTGAGCGCAGCGGCGGCAAATACTCTGGACGGGGCACTCTGGTGGCCGGAAAGCGCGTTTTCGTTTGGACCGTTCACACTGGAGTGGCACAATGACGTCGATCTGTCGTTGATCGACCCCAGTGGCGTCACTCGCGCTTCGAGTCTGTCCATCCCGAGCGTTTATGAACGGGCCCGCGTCTCTGGCGCGGTCGTGAACGGCTCCTGGAAACTGCGCATCCGCGGATACAACGTCGCGTTAGGTCCGCAGACCGTCTATTGGGCTGCGCACGTGCGCAACTTCTGAGCCAAACTGGACGCCATGGCAACAGCAGCGCACGACGAAAGCCTCGGAGGTTCTCGTCGTGCGCTACTCTTCGTCTTAGGAAGCGCTTTCAAGGGCTTGGCGATCGCAGAATCGGTGACAGTCATCTTCGCGAACGAGAGCTGGTATCACGAGCGCCCGGAGCCGGAGCAGGAGCAGACCGGGATCCTTGAGAGACGAAAGCCCGAAACAGGACCGAACTCCCGAAGCGCATTGCGATACAGCTTCCGAGCCCGGAAACGATCGCTCGACGTCTATGCGCCCGGGACCGACAGGCTCAGTCGCTTCGTGGGAGCGCCCATCATCGCTCTCGGAAAAATAGTCGATTTGCGCTCCGAAGGTTTCGGTGTTGAATTTTGGATTGCCTCGATCCGAACCGAATGATCTTGTGAAGCATTAAACAAGCGGCAACTCCGTCGCGATATCGAACCTGAGTTTTTGATGGGCTTGCCGGAGTCTGGATTCCACTTGTTGCGGCGTGTCGTCACGCGCGAACAGGAATCCCAGGTAGCTCGATCCTTCCGGTAACGCCAGCAATCGTTGACCTGGTTGCGCGGTGATTACGACATCATCGGCGTACGCCGCGGCTTCTTCGACTCCCGAAACATTGTTGTAAATCCCGCTGTGGGGAATCGGGATCATCATCACGCCGGAAGCCACTGACTCACGCCGAAGCTCGCTCACATCTTCGCCGACGGCATGTCGCAGAATCAGTTCGGCTAGTTTCATTCCTCCTGTGAATCGCAGCGACTCGGCGCAAAGTCCTCCTATCGGTCTGGCCGCGATTTCGAGCAACCATGCGCCCGAGCTGTTGTATCGCATCTCGGCATGCACTGGCCCATCGGTCAACCCCAGCGCCTTCACTCCGTTTTGCGTCGCGCGGATTAAATTCGCCTGAACATCCGATGGTTCTCTCGATGGCGTTATATACAGGGTCTCTTCGAAAAATGGACCCTCCAGCGGATCGGGCTTGTCGAAGATTGCAAGCACCTGCAATCGGCCGCCGGTAACGATTCCTTCCACCGCGAACTCGCGGCCCGGTATGTAGGTTTCCACCTGGATGAACTCGTTGTGCGCTTCCCGAGTCCTTCGGATATCAGGCGCCTGCAGCAATGCGCGAATGCGATTCGCCGCATCATCAGAATTCCGTTTCGTCATTGGCTCGAATTACGCCGCGGCTTCCCGATAGTCCGAGCGGCTTCAGCACGCAAGGGAAGGGAGCTAGCCTTGTAAACTGCGACGGGTCATTCTTTACGGGCATCTGGAAATAATCGGGAACCAGCAGTCGGGCATCGCGAAATTTCTCACGAGCCAGGTACTTACTTCGGCATGCCAAGACGGCTTCATGCGGATGAAAACGCAGCCCAAGCGCCGATGCCGTAAGCGCGGCAATTTCCGTAGGTTTGTCTCCAACGGCAACGATTCCATCCGGGCGACGATCTAACCGGGCCAGCAGAGCTGCCGCCTGCTCCGGCTGGTCGAATCGAACCGGAATCGCATGCTCGCCCCAGGGCCCTTCCAAATGCACGCACCGGTCAATTGCCAGCACGACATCTATTTCCATCGCCCGCGCAGCTTCTTCAAAGGTTCGGGTTTGATACCCGGTAGTCGCCGCAACCAGGAGAATTGTTGTGGGTCATTTGCGCACGAATAGCTTCGCCGGGTTGTCGTAAAGCAGCCACTTCGCGGTGCTGGCGGCTTCTTCCTCATGTAAAAGATCCGTCTTCTACCCTTTCGGCCAGGACACGGGCTATGTTGCGCCGAGCCATCATCAGGTGCGCGTAGCTCAGTTCCGGATAACGGTAGTCACCACCGAAGCCGAAGATCTTGTTCGATGGGACGCTGTCGAGCATCTCGTGAAGGGCCGCTCTGGCCGCCGTCGGCGATACGATGTGCATCCAACAGTAGTCCACAAATACATTCGGAAATGTTTTCCCTAGAACGGTTGTTTCGTGATAGTAGGGATACCCGATGTGGAAGATATCGAATTGCACGCGGGGATAGCGTAGGAAAACATTCGTCAACTGCGCAGGGTTCGTGTGCTGCACATAATTGCCGTTGCCCGCCTGCAATCCCGTGTGCATCTGAATGGGTATGTGATGCGCTTCGGCCAGTTGAACCAGGTGATGATACATGTGGTTCGACAGCGTCCGAAACGGTCGATGCTCGAGCTGCTTCTTCTCGTCCGGTTGCACGCCCTCGCCTCGAGCGAGCTTCTCAAAATCCGCGCTTGCCTCCGCCGTTGTGGTCTCCTCAAACAGCAGGTCGCGCTGATACGCCAGTGTCGATTTCACTGTCACCATTCCGAGCTTCACGGCAAGCAGGAAATGCTTCTCCATGGCGCGCTTCAGTCCGTCCAGATTGGTAATCGAAACGTCCGCCAGCGCCTCCAGGCGATGAAGTCCCGCCGGCGTTATCGGGGTGACAAACCAATCGAACTTCTTCGCCATCAGGAAGAATTCCGGATCGACAGCGGCCGGTTTTATCTGCCAGTATTCATCGTTGATGGCGTACCGAATCCGCGATCGCTTTTTCAAGACTTCGCGGTAAAGGCCGGGCTTGTTTCGCGCCGCGATTGCCTCGTTCGTCGGCTCAATTGTCGAGGCATTGATATCTGTCGGCCCCGTAGATATCCCGGATCGCGATTCGCAGCGCCTCGCCATATCCGGTCCTCCGGACATAGCGCCAGTAAGGCTCAAATACGCTCCACTTCTTGGCCGTGGGCACATCGGGCTTCTCCAGGAGCGCCCGGTCGGCAGCGGGAAGTCCCGAAGACGAGAGGTCGTCAATGGCGTAGTGGCCGGCTAAGGTGAAGAAATCTACTCGCTGGCGGGTGCGTTCGGACTCGGGCAGAATATGCTCGTGCGTATCAATCACCTCGATCCGCGCAGTCGCTTCGTGCAGGCGGTTGTAGAGGTCTTTGGACGCGGCGTACGTCGCAGCCGGCAGCGCCAGAAAGGCGCGTCGACGCATTACCTTCAGCATAGCGGGTCCGCACATCTGGCTTCGTTTCGCAACGAACCGCCCCCCGGAACACATCTGCCTGAGAGAACCGCTCCAGTCGCGGCACTAGCATGCTGTGAGCGCGTGGAGGTGCATTTTGGGGTTGATCGCGATCGTGGCGTCGGCCGCCGGTCCCGAATATCCCATCCTGCAGGATGCGTACTCCGCTTTGAAGAGCAAGGATTACGAAACCGCGATTTCGAGGTTCACGAGGCCGTCTCGCTGGCGCCGAAACGCACGGATATCCGAAAGGACCTAGCGTACACGTACCTGAAGATCGGAGAAACTGAGCTCGCGCGCGATCGTTTCGAGGAGGCCATGAGGCTCGATCCGGACGACACGCATGTCGCTCTCGAATACGCCTTTTTGTGCTATGAAACGAAACAACAGGCGGCGGCTCGCCGCGTCTTCGACCGCATCCGCCGCAGCGGGAACGCCACGGCCGAGCGGGCCTTTCAAAATATCGACGGGGAACTTCGCTCCGGCATCGAACGCTGGTCACATGCCGTCGAAACCCAACCCGAAAACTTTAGCGCCCATGAAGAACTTGCCCGTCTGGCCGAGTGGCGAGACGATCTCGGTACCGCCGCAGCCCACTACGAACGAGCCTGGAGACTCCGTCCCGAGCGCCGGGACCTCCTCCTTCGCCTCGGTGATGTCTGGCGAGCCGCTCGGCGCCGGCGAGAGGGCGAACGCCGCGCTACTTGCGGCTTCTCGCGGCGCTGAACCCCGCACCGCCGAAGCGGCCCGTGAGCTATTACCCGCCCGCTATCCGTTCGTTTATGAATTCCAGGAAGCGCTCAAGACTCGATCCGGCCAACATTCCGCTCCGTCGAGAACTCGCGTACCTCTTCCTCGAAATGGGGAACCGGGACGCAGCAGAAGCCGAATTCCGGCGAATAACGGAGCAGGATAAGAATGACTCGCTGTCGGCAGCTCAACTCGGCTTCCTCCTGTTGAATCGAAATCAGCTTGCTGCGGCCATGCCGCTGTTGGAGCGCGCGCTCAAGTCGGATGATGATGTCGTCACCGACCGTGTTCGCGAAGCGCTTCGCATGCCCAAAGCGCTTAAGAAACGGCCCGAGGCGCTGCGTTCGCAAACCTCAAGCGAGGCAAGATCGCTCGCTGAGAAGAGTCTCGAAGCCGGTTATTTGAAGGATGCGGTGAAGTATCTGCGTATCGCCCATGAAAACGATCCCGTTGACTTTCAATGTCATGTTGAAACTCGGATGGGCGTACAACATGCTCAAAGACGATCAGGAAGCGATCGAATGGTTCCGATTGGCGCGGCGCAGTTCGGATCCTGTGGTGGCTCAGGATGCCGATCGAGCGTATCGCAATCTGCGGTCCGGCCTCGCCCGCGTTCATACCTCCGCCTGGGTTTTGCCGTTTTACTCGTCGCGATGGAAGGACGTCTTTACCTACGCTCAAGTGAAGACCGAATACAAACTCAGCAATCTGCCGGTCAGACTATACCTGTCAACGCGTTTCTCAGGAGATACGCGCGGCTCGATTCATGACCCGAGCATCTCCGTCAATCCGCAGGGTCTCTCCGAAAGTGCCGCTATTCCCGGCATCGGCGCTTCCTTTCAGCCTTGGCGTGGGATGACGTTCTGGGGGGAAGCCGGGTACTCCTTCAGTTACCTCCACAAGGAAAATACCGGCGCCGATTATCGCGGGGGCGTATCGTATGCTCGCAGCTTCGGGCGTAATCTCGATTCGCCGAGCAGCGGCTTCTTCGGCGAGACCACAGCCGACGGCGTGTTTATCAGCCGGTTTGAAAACGACATTCTGCTGTACTCGCAAAACCGGTTCGGCTGGACGCTTCTTCCACTCCGTGCGCAGTTCGTTTGGAATTGGAATCTCACCACGGACGTTCGCCGTCTTGCCTGGGCCAACACAACAGAACACGGACCGGGCATCCGATTCCGCGTTCCGGGCTTGCCGAAGTCGATGCTTTTTTCTGCAAGCGCGCTGCAAGGGAACTACACGGTGACAAAGGACAATCCTCGTCCGAAACGGTATTACGACCTCAGAATCGGGCTCTGGTATGCGTTTAGCCATTAGCCTGCTGTTCATCTCGTCTCTGCTCGGCACAGACGGTACTCGTCCTGACGGATGAGCCTGGCGCATGGCCGGCCATCTTCGATTCGGTTGGTATCTCAGTACGGCAGACCTCCGATATTCCGGCGGCGACTGCAATCGCGCAGGTAAAAAATGGCGCGTTCGGTATTCTCGAAGGCGTCATCTGCAACCGCCGAATCGCTTGGGATCAAACCGGGAGCCAAGAACGTGTGCGTGTCCGCAGTGTCATTGATGAGCGTGCGCCTAAGCTTGGCATCATCTGGGAAAAAGCTCAGGAGTTGCCGGTCTATGAACTGCCGTCCGACGCAAAGGTGTTCGCAAAAGAGCGTTGGACCGGAGCGCCGCTTATGGCGGGATTTCGCCGCGGCAACGGCGCAATACTCTGGGTCGCAACAAGACCCGGCGCTCGTGGATACGAGCGATTTCCTTACGTCTTGCAGGCCTTGACAGACTTGGGTCTGCAGCCGCCACTGCGATCAAACCGGATCTGGGCATTCTTTGATTCGTCCTACCGAATGCGTGTTGACGTGGATTATTTTGCCGAACGTTGGCGAAAAGGCGGTGTGGCAGCGCTCCACGTCGCCGCTTGGCATTACAGCGAACCTGATGCCGAGCGCGACGAGTATCTGAAGAAGTTGATCCAGGCGTGTCATAAGCGAGCGATCCAGGTGTACGCCTGGCTTGAATTGCCGCATGTCGGCGAGAAGTTCTGGCAGGATCATCCGGAATGGCGCGAGAAAACGGCGCTGCTGCAGGATGCGCATCTCGATTGGCGCAAGCTGATGAACCTGCAGAATCCGGATTGCTTTCGCGCTGTTGCCGATTCGACACAGAAGCTCATTCAGCGCTTCGACTGGGATGGCGTGAATCTGGCTGAGTTGTACTTCGAGTCGCTCGAAGGCGTCGCGAACGCGGCCCGCTTTACACCAATGAATGATGACGTGCGTGCCGCATACGGCGCGTTGGCAGGCATCGATCCTTACACGCTCTTTCAGATCGAAGTCGGAGACGCGCCAAATGGACCTGTTCCTCGATTGGCGCGCGGCGCTGGCGAAGGCGATGCAGTCGCAATGGCTCGGCGAAATCGAGCGCGCTCGTAAGTCGAAGCCGGATCTCGATATCGTTCTGACACACGTGGACGACCGGTTCGACACGCGCATGCGACAACTCGTCGGAGCGGATGCGGCGGCAGTCCTGCCGATGCTCGGTCAGCACGACTTTCAGTTTCTTATCGAAGACCCGGCAACCGTTTGGCACCTTGGACCCGACCGTTACTCTGAGATCGCCAAGCGCTACGCCGAACTGACGCCCAAACGCGACAAGCTCGCTATCGACATTAACATCGTCGAGCGATATCAGGATGTGTATCCGACGAAGCAACAAACCGGCGTCGAATTGTTTCAGCTAGTGCAGGTCGCATCACGAGCATTCCAGCGTGTGGCGTTGTACTTCGAAAACTCGATCGCCAAAACGGATTGGCCGCTGTTACCGGCGGCCGGCGCTGTCACGAAGCGATACCAGAGATCGGGTGAGAAGCTGATCGTCGAGTGCCCGCAAGGGCTCGGTGTGGCATGGCAGGGCGGAGTCAAAGTGAACGGACGTCCGTGGCCGGTAAGCGACGGGAAGACGGTATGGCTACCGGCCGGATCGTTCGTGCTCGAGCCTTCGGACGCTGTTAATGGCCGCATCCTCGATTTCAACGGCGACTTGCAGACGGCGGCGATCAGCGCGCGGGGCGTTGATCTCTCCTATCAAAGTGGAAGCCGGGCGCTAGCAGTGCTTAACAGGAGTGTTCGGAAGTTAGAGATCGATGGCCAGCAGGCGACCCCTGTGATGGTTGGCGAAAATGTCTTAGCTCTGCCGCGCGGCCAGCATCTTGTCTCGATCGAAATGGATTAGCCATTTCGTCACTCATATCCTGGTAAGGAATGAGTGTTTTGACTTTGGTACGCCATGGACAGGCGTCGTACATGGCGGAAGATTACGATCGGCTCTCCCCACTCGGTGAGGAGCAGGCGCGCAAGCTGGGCGAATTTTGGGTGCGGCATCGCATCCAATTCGACCTTTGTTTTCATGGTCCGGCTAGACGCCACAAACAAACCTTGGAGATCGCATCGGATTATGTTCGGAAGGCCGGTTTGTCCTGGCCGGATAGCGAGATGGTTCCGGAGTTGGACGAGTTTGACGCGTTCCGCATGATGCAGATGCTTACACCGAAGTTGGTGAAGTCCGATCCCGAGGTGCGCCGGTTGAGCGAAGTCTTCGAAGCAAACCGGCATACACCCGAAGCGGGACGCTTGCTTCAAAAGCTGTTCGAGGCCGTGTCCCGGAATTGGTGCAGCGGAGCTCACGATACGCCGGAACTGGAATCCTGGACGCAGTTCCGGACGCGAATTCAGACCGGCATCGATCGAATCCGGAAGATGTCGGAACAGAGCCGAAATGTGGTAGCCATCTCCTCGGGCGGTCCCATCGCAGCCACGGTCGCTCATGTACTGGACCTGGCTCCGGCGACCGCGATTGAGTTTGTATGGTTGTCTCGCAATGGATCGTTTTCGGAATTCCTTTTTTCAGGGGAACGATTCTCGATGCATTCGTTCAACTCGATTCCGCACTTGGATGACCGGAGTTTGCTGACATACCGATGAAGGTCTGGCTGTATTACATCGGCAAGGCGCGGGATGCTGCTTCGAACGCGATTGCGGCGGAGTTCGTGAAGCGCAGTTCGCGCTACGTGGCTTGCGAGATGCGCGAAATCCACCCGGACCGTTTCGATCTGTGGAGCAGGCATTCCGCGGCGAACAAGGTGCTTCTGGACCCCGCGGGCAAGCAACTGACTTCGGCGCAGTTCGTCGATCTCATCGCCAAGGGTGAGATGGAAGGACGCGATCAGGTATTCGTCATCGGCGGTCATGACGGACTTCCGCCAGGATGGGCGGCGCGGGCGGATCAGCTTCTCTCTTTGTCCGCAATGACTTTTCCGCACGAGCTTGCGCGGGCGATGCTCGCAGAACAGATCTACCGGGCCTTCACGACCCTGCGCGGACATCCGTATCCGCGGTAAGCGGGAGATTGGCTTTCGCCGCCAGGTCCCAACCCGCAAATTGCCTGCGCTTCGAGTTTTCGAAAAGCAGCCGCTGCAATCATCGCGGCATTATCCGTCGAGAGACCGGGTGTTGGGAAACAAGATGCGCGCCCCAAGGCGCTCTCGTGCGGACGCTTCACGCAAGCCGGCATTGCAGGCGACACCACCGGAGATGATGATGGATCGCGCATTCGTGGTCTCGGCCGAAGATCGAATGCGCCGGAGCAGCTCTTCGATCACGGTCCGTTGAAACGAGGCGATCAGGTCGAGAGTTGCCTGGGGAGTAACTTTGAGCCATTCTTCGACAGACGGTCGTGAATTGTTTCGAAGCAACTCGCGTCGAGACGCGATTTCGGCTTCCATGTCGCGCTGCTCAAACCAGCGAAGGACTGCGGTCTTCAAACCGCTGAAGCTGAAGTCGGTAGCATTACCCTTGATTTTGGCGATCGTGAACTTCACAGCTCGTCCATCACCGTACGGAGCGAGCTTGTCGAGAACGGGACCGCCCGGATATCCGAAGCCGAGCAGTTTCGCCACCTTGTCGTAAGCTTCCCCTGCAGCATCATCGCGAGTCTTGCCGAGTAAACGGTAACGGTAGCCTTCTGCAACTTCGAATAGATGTGTATGGCCGCCGCTCGCAACCAGGGCGAGCGCGGGCAGTTCGACCGGATCGCCACTCTGACGCGCCTCCATGATGACCGCGTGGATGTGGCCTTCGACGTGGTTCACGCCGATAAGAGGAAGCTTCGCGGCAAAGCAGAGCGCCTTCGCATACGTAATCCCGACGAGAAGCGATCCAACTAACCCGGGGCCTTCCGTTACGGCAATCGCATCCATATCGGAAAGGGCGAGCCCGGTCTGTCCTATGGCTCGACGGACGACGGGAACGATGGCGCGGAGGTGCTCCCGCGACGCAAGTTCAGGGACAACACCGCCGTACTTACCATGCGTGTCGAGCTGAGATGCTACTACTGAAGAGAGCACACGCTCGCCGTCTTCCACCACGGCAGCCGCGGTTTCGTCACATGAGGACTCGATAGCGAGTATGCGGGCCACCACTGCTATTCTATCGGGCGTGCGCGTCGCGGACTTCGATTATGAGCTGCCGCCGGAACTCATTGCGCAAGAGCCCCTCACGGATCGGGCCTCCTCCCGGATGCTGGTTCTGCATCGCGGAGGAAGGCCGATGGGAGGATCGGAGCTTTCGGGATTTGCCCGAGTACCTTCACGCCGGCGATTGCCTGATCCTGAATAACTCGCGCGTGTTCCCGTCGCGTCTCTTCGCGACTCGCTCGTCCGGAACGGCGCGGATCGAAGTCTTCTTGCTGAAAACTGTATCGGAGGACGGCCGGTCCTGGCAAACGCTCGTGAGGCCAGGGCGCAAAGTTGCGGTCGGAGACCAACTTCGCTTCTCCGACGTACTCAGCGCTGAAGTGCTCGACCGCGGAGATCATGGAGAACGCACGATACGCTTCGCGGGGGAATGCGATCTGCTGGAAGAAGTCGAGCGGATCGGGCACGTGCCGCTGCCGCCTTACATACGGCGTGAGGATCGCGTAGAGGATCGAAGCCGCTATCAAACCGTCTACGCGGAACAGACTGGTTCGGTTGCGGCCCCTACCGCCGGCCTGCACTTCACGCCCGATGTCCTGAATCGCTGCCGGGCGGCCGGAGCGGATATCGCTTGCGTGACCTTGCATGTCGGGCTGGGCACCTTCGCTCCGCTGCATGTCGAAACCTTAGATGAAGTGAAGCTGCATTTTGAGCGATTCTCTGTCACAAGAGAGGCGCTTGAAACGGCACAGCGAGCCAGGCGCCGCATTGCGGTAGGCACTACAAGCGTGCGCACGATCGAGACAGCATACACGAGAGGCGTCCTAGCGGGCGAGACAGATCTGTTCATTCGCCCTGGCTACAAGTTTCGCGCCGTGAATGCGCTGGTGACCAATTTTCATTTGCCGCAATCCAGCTTGCTGATGCTGGTATGCGCGTTCGCGGGAACCGAGTTCGCGATGGCCGCTTATCGACACGCCGTCGAGCATCGATACCGATTCTTTTCCTATGGCGATTGCATGCTGATCCTATGACCTGGCACGATATTCGCGATCCGCAAGATCCGCTGCTCGACGAACTCGCGCGGCAATATAATCTTCATCCGCTGCATATCGAGGACTGCCGGAATCGCAACCAGGCCGCGAAGATCGAGCCGATGAATGATTACCTATTCATCGTTCTTAAACCCGTAGATTTGAAAGAGGACCATACTCTTCAAATAGCCGATCTCGACTTCTTCATCGGCAAGGACTGGATCATCACGGTACAGGAGCATCAATGTCAGAACGCGACCGATTCGTTGAACAAGGTGAAGCAGACCCCGAATCTTCGTCCGGATGAGATTTTCTATCGCGTGATGGACAACATCGTGGATGCGTATGAGCCCATCCTTGACCGCGCGAGCGATCGGATCGATGAGATGGAGGATCTCGCCCTCGCGAATCCGGACCCGTCAATGCTGGAAGACGTATTTGATTTGAAAAGGGTTTTGATTCAGCTACGCCGTTTGCTCGCTAATACTCGCGACGTCGTGGGCCATCTGCTAAGAAACGAGTTTCCACTCGTTCGCCAGGAGTTGGCGCCCTTTCTCCGGGATGTATACGATCACCTGGTTCGCAACCTCGATTTGATCGAGATTCATCGCGACCTGTTGACGGGCACTACGGAGCTCTATCTGTCGAGTGTTGCGAATCGGACGAATCAAGTGATGAAGGTTCTCACGGTATTTGGCACGATCGCTACGCCGGCGCTGGTCATCACGGGACTATACGGGATGAACCTTAAATATCTTCCCTTTATCGAGTCCCCTCACTCCTGGGCCATCGTGATCGGCATGATCGTTCTGGTATCTGTGCTTGTGCTGGCCGTATTAAAACGCTGGAGAATGCTTTGAGCGAATTGCGGCTTGCTCACGGGCGTTCCCACGATCATCGTTAAATCAGCGATTAGCTTTAGCAACCTTACCGTGCTATCGGGATCGATCTTGTCCCAAGTGTCGGTGGGCCGATGATAGTCGGCGTGCAGGCCGGAGAAGAAAAATAATGTCGGTACCTGTCTTGCCTTGAACGACGTGTGATCGCTCGAACCATAAACCGAGGTGTCGCTCAGATCGAGATCGAGATCGTGTTGTGGCCCGAGTGTCTGGAGTATCCGGCGGAACCGGCTTCCCTCAGGAGCGCCTCCGACCATTACCTTGCGGTCTCGAATGCGGCCGATCATGTCCATGTTGATCATCAGGGACGCGCGATTCAGTGGCAGCAAAGGATTATTGACGTAATAAGTTGAACCCAGCAGTCCCAGTTCCTCACCGGCAAAAGCAATGAACAGGATGCCACGAGCCGGTTTCGAATGAGAACTGAAGTATCGGGCTAGCGCCAGAACGCCGGCCGCGCCGGACGCGTTGTCGTCCGCTCCCGGATGAATCGTGCCCGCCTTCTCGGGAGCGAGCGAATATTGCTCGCCCAAACCAAGATGGTCGTAATGAGCACCGATGATCACGTACTCGTCGGTTGCGCCCGGTATGTAACCAACCACATTGCTGACATCGCGCGACGTATGCCGCACGTCCGTGTCCAATTCAACAATCAGGTCTTGCGGCAGTTCGAACGATCGCGATGATAACGTTCGATCGATCTCTTCCTGTGTGGCCTTGAAGTTCTTCCCGGCCGAGAAGAACCAGCGATCGATATGCTCACTCGAAATTTGTACGAATGGAATGCCGCTATCTGCCGGTCCGGGAAGACTGACGAACTTCTCCAGCAGATCAGACCCGTGGTTCGCTGTGTCGTTGACGTACAGAATGCCGATAGCCCCGTGCGCGCGGGCATTCAGGGCCTTGCTGAGCAGCTGTGAGTGCTCGGTATAGACACGACCTTCAAAGATACTGTTGTTCTCGAACTCTTGTGGCTCGTGCTTTAGGAGAAGGACTATTTTGTCTCGCGCATCGATGCCGGCGTAATCGTCGTAATTGTATTCAGGGGCCGTAATTCCGTACCCTGCGAACACGACCTTGCCACGGATGCTTGCAGAGCCGGAGAGACTGAATGGAGTGAAGTTTTCTCCGACGGTTAATTCCGTCAAGTGGCCATTGAGCGTATAAGCGAACCGGTTTTTCTCACCCAGGCCGGCTTTCACGGAAACGGCAAAAGGCTGGAGATAACTCCCACGAACCAGCGGACGAAGACCAGCCTTATGGAACTCCTTGGCAAGATATTGAGCAGCCTTGTCGAGCTCGGGGCGCCGGAGCGCGCGGCCTTTTAGTTGCTTCGAGGAGAGGTATTTGATGTCGGCGATGTACCTGTGAGCATCGATATCACCGAAGCCGAAGAGACAGCCTGCGAGCAGCGCAAGCAGAGTGATGCTGCGCCGCATTATTTCGTCGTAAGCGGAGTAGGTAGAGTCACCTCACAGCACTTCTCTCCACCGCCGTGAGTTTTTTGATATTCGATCTCGTGATCGATGATCTGCTTCAGTTGCGGCCACGGTAGATTTCCGACGAGTCGTCTGCCGTTGACAAACAGCGTTGGGGTTGAGTTGATTCCCAGCATTCTTCCTTCGGCCTGCGATTTGGTGATCTCGGCTTCCGTGGTCTTATTGTCGATGCAGGCGGCAAATTGAATGGGCTCGATCGCTTTCGTTTTTGCCCATTCCGTGACTTTTTCCTTCAGGTTCTCCAAATTGATTTCGCCCTGATGCTCAAAGATCCAATCGTGGAAATCCCAGAAAGCGGCGGGCTTCTGACGGAAGACACAACGTCCGGCGATGGCCGCCGGCTTGGCCCAGGGATGAATGGGCTCTAATGGGAAGTCCTTGAAGTAAACACGCACCTGGGTCGGAAAGGTAGACGCGACATTCTGGCGGATAATTTTGGCTTCTTCCTTGCAGTAACTGCACTGGAAGTCGCTGAACATCACGATGACAACCGGAGCTCCGGGCTCGCCGAAACTCGGCTGCAGATCGGTGTTGAGCTTTTCCTTGTCGGCGTCAAACGGATTTTTCGCAATGTCGTAGACAACGCCCCTGATGATCCGATGGCCATCGTTCGAGATGTAGAAAGTTTCTTCCTGGGTGGCAGGACCGGCGCTTCCGGTCACGACCACTTCCTTGAACCCTGGAAGATCCGTCGAAGGCTTGGGATCACCCACGGAAACGCTTATTTGCGGTCCCCAGACATAAAGATGCCGGACGTACTGCTCCATTGTGGATTTGTCAAACGCGGTTGGAGCGGAAGGCTTTTGCGCAATCGCACAACTGACACACCACAACACTGCTGCGCAAGGCAGCGCATAAAAGCGCATATATAGACAGTGTAACCCTGAATCCATACAATGGACGCTGACTTATGAGACTCGTTCAATACCTTGAAGATGCGCTGCGGCGGCGGGTAGCTCTGGTAGACGGCGATCGATTGGTTCCTGTCGCGGGGTTCGATTCGGTCTATTCCCTGGCATTTAACGCAATAGATACGAGCAAGCCGTTGCGCGAGGTGGTGGAACGAAACTTATCCCGCGAGTCGATCGCGTACTCCGATGAGTTGATGTACCTGCCCTCGTTCGATCATCCCCAGGAGCGTGCTCGCTGTCTGGTGAGCGGTACGGGCTTGACCCATAGACAAAGCGCGCAAACCCGGAACTCGATGCACACTGGAGCGCAAGCCGTTACTGACTCGATGCGCATGTACGAATGGGGAGTGGAAGGCGGTAGACCTGAGCCGGGAAAGATCGGGGCGCAACCGGAGTGGTTTTACAAAGGAAACGGCGGAATTCTTCGAGGACACAACGATACTCTCGACGTGCCTCCGTATGCGGATGATGGGGGCGACGAATCGGAAATCGCGGGATGCTACGTGATCGACTGGACAGGAGCGCCCAGGAGAGTCGGACTGACCATGGGCAATGAATTCTCCGATCACGTGATGGAGCGGAAAAATTATCTCTATCTCGCACCGTCAAAACTTCGGCAGTGCTCGATCGGGCCGGAGTTGGTGATCGACCCGGATTTTGAGAGCATCACAGGACTCGCCCGAATCGAGCGTGCCGGCAAGGAGATTTGGAGGAAGGAACTCGCGACCGGCGCCGACCATATGTGCCACTCGCTCGCGAACATGGAGCACCATCATTTCAAGTATCCGGCGCACCGGCAGCCTGGAGACGTGCATATTCATTTCTTCGGCGCCGGAGCGTTCAGCTTCGGCCAGGTAACGCTTGAAGATGGCGACGTTATGGAGATTGCGTTCGATGGCTTTGGCCGCCCGCTGCGCAATGAATTACGTCTTGACGGTGCTCCGAACGATCTTGTGCAGGTCACAGCTCTCTAGGAAAGAACAGTCTCATGCGACAACTCGTCGTAGTTCTGGTCGCTGGTGCGGTCCTGTTCGCGGAGCGGAGACCCGGGAGCCCACTCGACCATCTTCCGAAGAACATGGAGATGCTCACTCACTTCGGGGAACGCGCCGATTATTCGCCCGACAACCAGCGCATCGCGTTTATGGCAAAAAGCTTCGGCGACGCCTTCGCCGTAGACCTGAAAACCCGCACTATTCGATGCCTCACCTGCAGTGTGCCCGGAGCTGCATTCCTCAGAGTGATGCATTTATCCGACGGCAACTTTATGCTGATCGGTCCCGAGCGTTTTAGCGATATTCGGACGAGTCGTAGTCGCGACAACGAGCTCTGGTTTTTGAGTAAAGAAGCCGGATCGAAGCCTGTGAAGCTCGGTCAGAAAATGAGTGAGGGAGCGGCGATCTCGAAGAAGAACCTTCGAATTGCCTGGTCCGAAACGAATGCTCAATTCCCTGAGCTCGCTCGCGACTATTCGCGATTGGTCGTCGCTGACTTCGAGTACTCCGGAAATGTTCCAAAAATCGTTCGCCAGAGGACCGTCTATGAGAGCAAGGACGCAAAGTGCCGGATCGAAGCGCAGGATTTTTACGAGCTTCAACGATTACGAAGGGTGGAAAGCATCCAACCCCGTGGTGTCCACCGACGGCCGCAACATCGCGTTTCAGATTGCCCACACAGTAGACGAGGCGGGTGTGGGATACGGAATCGTCATTATGAAGATACTACGCTAAATCGGTATACCCACCGGGGGTATGATGGTGTTGATGTCCAACACGGGAACGAATCGGGCAGCCATCGCTTCGTGTGGATGCGGCTGCTCCGATACGAGTGAGCGCCATGCGGTCAGTGTCGACCCCGAAATCAAGGCTGCAAATATCAAACGTCTGCGGCGGATTGAGGGTCAAGTGCGCGGGTTGCAGAAGATGGTCGAAGAAGACCGTTACTGCGCGGACATCATGATTCAGATTTCAGCCGTGCAGGAGGCGCTCCGGACCGTCGGACGTGCTCTCATGCGCAATCATTTGAAGCATTGCGCGACCCAGGCGATCGCGCATGGTACGCCCGAAGAAGCTCAGGGAATGTACGATGAGCTTCTTGACTTGATTTACAAGCACTCACGATAGCGCCGCCGTCCCTTACGGGCCGACAAACAAGATCGCCTTCTGCTGTGTTCGCGTTCCCTGAGCTGTTAGAACGATTTCATGTTCTCCGGTGGGAAGCTCCGGTACTTCGATGTTGATCTGATACAAGCCCGGACTGATTAAACCGGAATACAACACTTTGGCAGTTCGACCGCCCAAAGTCACAGCGGGAGTGGCGATTGCGAGAGGCTGTTGTAATAGAAGCCCCTCAGGATAGGCCGGATTGGTGGCTCCCAATCCAGTCGCATAGAGCGAGATGGCGTCACCGGCTTTGGCGCCGCGCGTTGCCGTATTTGGAAACGTATCCGGAGGAGCGACCAGCATCCCATTGGGGAGCGTGATCGCTGCTAGACGGCTTACCGGGGCCGGCATCATGAACAGCCCCGGGGCCCGCGTGCGGAGAAGAGTGACCTCAAAGAGGCTACGCCGGCCATTGTTGTCGATCTCGATCGGAACCAATCCGACGGCCGTATCTTCGGGCGCAAGAGCGTTGATTTGGGTGGGACTGATGTAGTAAACATACGCGGGCTTCCCATTCACCAGCACTTTCACGCCGTCGAGACTGGTCGGCAGGCGGTCGCCATTAAAATCGGCGGCCGTCCACGTTCGCGTTCCGGGCGCCAGATTGACTCCACGCACGGTAAACCATCCGCCCGGTGAGATTCCGGTGAGGAAGCTCGCAGCGTTCACCACTCCGCCGTCCGCGATTGCCGGCCGCAAGGGATCCCCTGCCATTTGTCGAATAAACACCGTGTTGCCGGCGATAGTTACCGTCCCTCGGCGTTCCGAACTGCTGGTATTCGTATCGTGGATCAGAGTCACAGACTGGCTGGTTTTCTCCAGAAGGGAAAGCCAGGGAGTGGTCGTATTGACTTGCCAGGCGGCATCGCTCTGAGTTTGCACCGAGAGCGTTACGATTCCCGAGCCGCTCGAGACAAGTGTTTCGACAGGACTCACAATGAAATCAGAGGATCGAATCGTACCGGGAGCCGCCTGATTGATTTGCAGTGTGTACTCGCCAACGGTAAGCGTGCCGGTCCGGGCGCCAGGTCCCGGATTCACGTCTACGGAATAGAGGACGAGGTCATATTCATTGCCCGAAGCATTCTGTACCTTAATCCAGGGACTGGCCGACGAAACTTGCCACGCGCACGGCTCCGACGTTGGTACGACCTCGAACAGGTAAACGCCCGCGCTGGCGGGAACGTCTCGGCGGAATGGCCTCGGTACTACGCGACATGCTGTGTCGAAGGTAAACGAGCCCTGGCGTACCCAGCCGGTGCTCGCGCCGCTGCGGTCGACTGCCATCGTATAAATTTCCTGCGGACGGGTCACGGTCCGAAGAAATGCAAAATCCATCCACACTTCGAACTCCGTATCAGAGATCGCGGTTACGGAAGCGTAGCCTGCGCCGCATCGCGAATTGCTCACGAATCGCCATTCCCCGTTCTGAAGCGTGTCGAACGAGTACGCGCCTGTCTCCGGTACCTTGAGCGAGAGTGTACGAGTCGTGAAGTCATAACGCGCGACACAGCCGTTCTGTTCGGTTTGAGAATCGTTGATCAGAATAAGGAATTCCTTGAGATCGTCTACCCCATTCGGATCCGAAACGATCGCATCCGTTGATATCCATTGCAGGCTCGGAAAACTGCCGGTCTTCGGACCAAAAACCGAAACCGCAGGCGGCGCCGGTATACCAGTCTGGGTTACGCCGAATGTCTTTCGTTCGATTGTCAGCGATGCCCGCCGCGAGAGGGCGGTTGAATTTCGCTGCGCCTCGAGCGTGATGCTTGCATTTCCTTTTCGATTCAAGCCGCCTGGCACATCGAGCCAGCTCCGGCTCGGTGAGGCGCTCCAGGCACACTCAGGAGTCGCAGACACCGAGATTGTAGTGGGACGTCCTTCCGGGCTGATGAGAGCGCCGTCGGTGATTCCCGATACGGTTGTGCAGGGCGCATCATAACGGACCGAAATCCGCAACTGCTGCGGCGTCATAGACAGGACTTCGAGAGTGAGATCGCTGAACGGATCGCGCCAAACCTGGCCCGGACGTAGAACAGGATCGGTGAAGTAGCCAGGAAACGCGAGGAGGCGAGTCTCGTCAATGCTTGCGGGTGTGAAGTCCAGCAGATCGGAATACAGCTCCTCCGCGGTAGATTGCGCGCGAATTGTCGCGCCTTCGAACATGGTCTTCAGATCTGGATTCTCGCTGCTGTCGAATGCTCCCGCGGGCTGCCGGTATTCAATCCAAAGGACTTCATCGCCGGCATTGCGCTTTACCCGTAAAGCTTTCACCCCGGCGGCAGGTGATTGCAGCGGCGCCAAATCGAAGACACCCGCCGTCTGGACGTTCGTATAGTCCGTGGTCTGTCGCAACCAACCGAGAGTTACTTTTTGAGCGGCGCTGAAATGCGCCTCGCCACTGCCCATCACGGAGAAGAGATCACCGTACTCCTCAAAGGTCGCGAGGCCGCGGTCGGGTCCGATAGCGGTTCCCGGAAAGCGCATAGTTCGCGCATGTTCGACCCCAAAATTGTGTCCGAGTTCGTGGATGACTGTAAATAGCAGATCTTCGGCTTTGGTGAAGCGCACCGATGCGTACGAGGCTTGCGTACGCTCGCTCGGAGAAATGAGAGTTTGACAGCCAATCGTTCCTTGTCCCAGAGTCTCGCAGGCGTCAGAGCCGGGATAGACAACCACGACGCGAGAATAGCGAGTGAAATCGACGTCTGTGTCGGCAGCTTTCAGGGCCGCGACTCGTAGCTGAGCGTATTCTCCACATTTATATTCGCGATCGAGCGTGTACCAGCCGAACACATCACCCGTTAGATTCAAAGCTCCGTAGGATGCCTCTTTATAGAAGTTGCTGACCGTACGCCCTGAGGGTCCGAAGATCAGCTCTCCGATTCGAGCTTTCGTGAGCTCAGGAGCGGGCGCTCCGGGGAAATTTGCCAGGATTACCGCGAGCCGCTGCGCACCATCGGTTCTGCATTCGGCAGCAGGTTCGGCCGAGCGTTCGACGGCTGCTGCAGTCACGAGCATGACGTTGCCGACGCGATATCCTTCCAAGCGCGCTTCGTCTCCGCAGTGCAGAGATAGAGCAGGCCCACCGTACGCTGTTATCGACTCGCCGCCACTCTCGAACAGGTAGCTATGCAGGCTGCGTTTTTCCCGTGGCTGATCGAGGACCGTCGATTCGACCGGGCCTCTGTAGGCGAACGTCCGCTCGAGGAGCTTACCATCGGCCGCCTGACGAGTCCGCAGGTCCTGAAGCGTTTGAGGACTCAGCAGCAGACCTCGCGCAGCGACAGGGTCTCGCGCAATGAGATTATTTAACAGCGCTGCCCGTTCGAGAAGAATCGCACCCGATGCCGCGCTTCGGCGTACGCTCTTGCTGCTCACATCCTGGAGGATCTGCCGATTCAGCTCACGTACGCGATCGACGTCTGATGCGAAAAGACACAGGGAAGGTATGAGGACGGCGAGTGACGCACGACCAATAATTTGACGCAAATTGTAAGCTCCGAACTTTCGATTTTAGCGTCGAAATGTCTCTTTGCCGATACAAAATCACCTTACTTTTCTACTTACTACCTTCGAGTAACTTGCACTATTCCGCTTTGCTCAAAGGCCTAGGTGAGTTCCCTGGGTAGGCGTGATGTGAGGCCAAAAACGAGTAAGGTGTTGACCTTGATAGCGCAGCCATCATATACTTCACAAGATTCAGGAGTCTCAATGAAACGTTTTTGCACCGTTTTGCAAATCATGCTCTTCGTGTGCGCCTCCTCCGCGTGGAGTCAGGTTGCAACGGGATCGCTTAGTGGTACTGTTGTCGACGCAGTTGGAGCCGCCATTCCCGGGGCTGCCGTTGTGGCAAAGAACGAAGCCACTGGAGTCGAGTTTAAGACCGAATCATCCGAAGCCGGTCTATATGTGTTCGCTACACTCCCCACGGGCGTCTATGGGGTAACCGCCGAAAAGACGGGGTTTAAAAAGTCGGTGCGCAGTGGCATCGAGATACGCATTGCCACCCGTCAGGAATTAGATGTTCGGATGGAAATTGGTGAAGTTCAACAGACCGTCGAGGTCACCGGTGAAGCGCAGCTGCTGGAGACAGTCAGCACGCAACGCGGCCAGAATCTTTCGACGCAATTCATGAATAATCTGCCATTTTATTTCGGCGGCATCCGGAGTCCACGTGCCTTTGTCGGCTACATGCAGGGTGCGAATCAAGGGGCTGAGCTTTCGGTCCAGGGTTCGAACGGCCGTTCGCAGGAAGTGCTCATTGACGGTGCGTCCTTCACCATTCCTGAATCGGGAGGAACCTCTTTCAACCCACCCGCCGCGGAAATGTTTGATGAATTCAAGATGCTGACCACTTTCGACGCTGAGTATGGCCGAGCGGGTGGAGGCATTGAACTCTATCACTCAAAATCAGGCACCAACGATCTTCATGGCACTGCCTTCCTCAATATGAGGCGCGACATCTGGAACGCAAATACGTGGGCTAACAACGCCAGCGGTCGCGTCAGGCCTAAGGAGCGCACGAACGAGGTAGGCGGAGCCGCTGGCGGGCCAGTTTGGATTCCGAAGGTCTATGACGGACGCAACAAAAGCTTTTTCTATTTCACCTACACGGAAATCCTTCAGCCCGCTGGAATATCGCAACAAGTCAATACCGTGCCGACTGCCAGGATGAAGCAGGGCGATTTCGGCGAGCTTCCCTCTTCGCAGATCATCTATGATCCACTGACTACTTCCGGAAACACGCGCCAGCCTTTCCCGAATCAAACCATTCCGAGAAACCGTTTCAGCGCTATCTCGAGTAAGCTTCTGAGTGCAATTCCCGATCCGACACGTCCGGGACTCACAAGCAACTATGACTACGTCGCGACTACCAACCTCACCGACCCGATCTGGAGCCTGAAGTTCGATCATTCCATCACCACGAATCATCGATTGTCGTTTTTCGTTTCGAAGGACAATCAACTCTCCGATGTGGTGACTATTTTCGATGGCCCCCTAGGTCAGGGTTTGAAAACCTATCAAAGACCGGACAACTGGCGCTTCAATTACGACTGGATCATCAAGCCGAATCTTCTATTCCACGTTACGTACGGTTACTCTCGAACCCGGCAGCTCTGGGATAACCCTCAGCAGAAGGGAGCGGCTTCGGCGTTTGGATTTCCGGGTATCACAGGGGACGCGGATGCAATGCCGCGAGTCATGTTCACCGGGGCGGATGGGTACACGAACTGGGGTGTTCAGGACGGCAAGGTCTCTAATGGAAGCCAGCTTAACGCGACAAAGATGTTCACTGCCGCCATCAACTGGGTGCATGGGAAGCACGAAATCAAGACCGGAATGGATATGCGCTATTTGTCGACCTTCTCCGATCCACTTGATTTAGCCGGATCCAACGGACAATATTTCTTCGCGCGAGCACAAACTGGGCTGCCGACGAATCTGAGCGGCACAGGCAATGCCTTTGCTAGTCTGTTGTTGGGCGCGGTGGACTCGGCCAATCGGACGGCTCTACCAGTCGTCCCTGGCTTTATCCGTTATCAGTATTACGCCGGGTACGTACAGGATAACTGGAGAGTTAATTCGCGACTTACGTTGAACCTGGGGCTGCGGTATGAAGTTCCAATGAACTGGATGGCCGACAACGGCGACTACTCCGGCCTAGATCTTAGCCGCCCGAACCCAGGAGCCGGTAATCGCAATGGCGCGCTCGTATTCTACGGGTCGGGCGCAGGACGTGAAGGTGTCCTCCGGCCGTATCCTACTGACTTCACCGGTTTCGGACCGCATTTGGGCTTTGCCTTCCGATTAACTTCCAAAACGGTCATCCGCGGAGGATATAGCATTGTTTACCAAGCGCTCGGAAATGGCGGGTGCGGTTGCCGTACCGGATTCGCAAATCCGATTGTCGTCAACTCGGACGGTGTCAATCCGGCTCTCAATTGGGATAACGGCATCGCGCCGCCGCCCAGCTTCCGCCCACCGCCCACAATCGATCCGACAGTGGCCAACAACACGGATGCCGATTACTTTTCAAAGAATTTTGGAAAGGCCCCCCGTATTCCGAACTGGACTTTCAATGTTCAGCATGAGATTAAGCAGTATCTGATCGAGGTCGGGTATGTAGGTAATCGTGGGACGCGCTTGAATTCGACGACGGATCTCAACCAGGTTCCAGTTGATCGTTTATCGCTTGGAAGCCTATTACAACAACCGATCGACAGCCCCCAAGTGGTTGCAGCCGGTTTCAGCAAGCCCTATCCTAACTTCACGGGCACGTTGGCGCAGGCATTGCGTCCGTATCCGCAATACCTAAATATCAGCGAACGCAATTCAGCAGTCGGACGAACTTGGTATGATGCACTGCAAACCAAAGTAGAACGTAGATTCGGCGATTTACAGCTGTCGGCGACTTACGTTTGGTCCAAGTCGCTGGCCCTGGATACGTACCGACAGATTTTCACGCAGAATCAGTCCTACCCACAAGATGCCTACAATCAACAAGAGAATAAGAGCTATTCGTTTTTTGACCAACCACACGTTCTGAACATCCTCTGGTCGTGGAACATTCCGTTCGGAAAGGGCAAAAGGTGGTTGGGTACCGGTGGGCAGTGGCAGGACTGGATCGTGGGAGGTTGGACACTTAGCGGTATTCAACAGTACCGGTCGAGCGGCCTGATTCAAGTCGTGGCACCGAACACCCTTGGCAATGGTGTCATCTTCTCGCGCTATAAGAAGGCGAATGTAGGATCAGGTCCCATTCAGACCGGTGTCGATGCTACTTCGCTCGACCCCAACAATCCAGCTGTCCGGTGGTTCAACGCCGCGGCGTTTACGATACCGGGTCAGTATCAGCTCGGGAATTCGGCAATGTTCTATGGCGAATATCGGCAGCCATACATTCGGAATGAACAGCTCTCTATCGTGAAGCGGACGAACTTCCGTTATCTGAATGACCGGGGAGTAATGCTCACCTATCGGGCTGACATCTACAATCTCTTTAACCGAACGGCCTTCGGTGTCAACGGCACGATCGGGAACGCCGATTTCGGAAAGGCGACTGGTCCACAAATTGGTGCGCGCGTCATCACGATGGGCTTCGGCTCAATTTCTAATACGATTCCCTGTTGTTGTAAAAGGCCCGTCTGCACGGCGGGCCTTTTTATTTCCGGTACGATTCAGGTAAAGGGCCAATGTATGGGCAAGGTTCTGGTTACACTGGCGGCATTGATCCGGATCCTACATGCTCAGGATCAGTACACAGGGCAGCGCGAGAGGATGGTTCGCGAACAGATCGAATCGCGAGGTATCCACAGCCATGCGGTACTGAACGCGCTGCGTGTGACACCGCGACACCTATTTATGCCGGTTGATGCCCGATAGGCTGCATATGAAGATCACCCAGTCCCGATCGGGTATGGCCAGACGATCTCGCAGCCATACATCGTGGCCTTTATGACCGATATACTCCGCCTCGGGAGGGAACATAAGGTTCTCGAGATCGGTACCGGCTCCGGTTATCAGGCGGCAGTCTTATCCCTATTTTCGAAGGAAGTTTACACCATTGAAATCGTGCCCGAACTGGCGCGATCCGCCTCACAGACCTTGCAACAATTGGGCTATAGAAACGTGTTTGTGCGAGGTGGCGACGGCTATCGAGGCTGGCCGGAAAAGGCGCCTTTCGATCGCATCCTATTGACGGCAGCGCCACCAGAGATCCCTTCGTCTCTCGTCACGCAGCTTCGCGCGGGCGGGAAGCTCGTCGCGCCCGTAGGCGTCGCTTCTTCAGCGCAGGAAATTGTGATTCTGGACAAGGGCGGCGATGGAAAGGTGACCACTCGTTCCGTGTTGCCGGTACGATTCGTGCCGATGGTGCGACCTTAACTGCGAGACTCGCCTAGGCGACCGTCGCCAAATGCGGATCCGTTCGCTGCGACAGCGGGAAGTACGCTTCGCCTTGCGATCGCGAGTTGAACAGCGCTCTTCACATCCGCCGGACGGATCGGCTTGAAGACCACGGCTTCCGGCTCAGCCCATGCAAGTTGATGGACGAAATCGGATTCCATGCACTGGCGGAGCGATGACAACCACCGGCACCTCATGGGATTCGTGCACGTGGCGGGTCAGTTCAAATCCATTCATGGGACCCGTTAGGGTCACGCCGGTAATGAGCACTGCTGGATGAGATTGATCGAGAGCGTTTTGCGCATCCTCACCGCAATCGATAATGGCGCCGATCGGCACACCCATACTGTCAAAACATTCGGAGACGGCCGCGATCGTGGCCCGATCTTTGTCGACGATTACCGCACGGCCTTCAATGCGGTCCGAGACCCCCAACGGCACCTCACTTCGCAGATAGAAGCGAGGGAGATAGTCTCCGGGACGGTATCGAATCAGAACAGCATCATTGATGCCTTCGTTCAGATAGTAAACGTCGATTTTGGCGCGAAGTTGACGTGCCGCTACCCTTACGGCCGAGTCGACTCGCGGATCAAATGAGTCCGGCTTGCCGAACACCGCCAAGGCAATGCAGTATTCTTTCAAACGGTCTTCGCAGCCAGCGAGACCTTGCTCGACTGTGTATAACAGGAAAGCACGCAGCCGGGGCGAGGTTCGGAAATATCGGCTGTCCAGCATCCGATTGAGTTGATTCCGCACAGCTTGCGGATCGGGATGATTCATCATAATACAAGCTTCTCCCGACGAACTTGACGGGGTAGATACTCCCACAAACTGGGGTACTACTCCCGTACTGAATTAGGTTAACAAACCTTCAGGCCTGATAACAAAACTTTTTACGGGAATGTCCTATAAATAACAGAAATGAGACTGCCCTGCGCTGTTCTTCACTTAAGCCTTTATATACAGGGACTTACGTTAATTGGCAGAGCGGGCTATTGCTGAATTGATGGCTAGCCCAATTCCGAAGAACGCGTGTACGGATTTCCTCAGGACGGAAAATGCGCGCGTAAAGGAAAGTAGAACGCCTGCACGAAATTGATGGCAGCCTTCTCCGAATTTTCGACGTCGCCATCGACCACCGGGACCACTACACGAACCAACGCCGTATCCGTGCGGTTATAGCGAAGCGCATCGGCGACCACGAAGAACTTCGCCTTGTACTCGCTCGCGACAACACGGTCTCTCGATTGATACCAATAGAGCACGATACTCTTCTGGTCCCCTTTGGCTACCACGTAGCGATTCGCTTCGATGGGTTCCGAGCGGCCATCGATCGGGATCTGGATGATATCGGAAACCGAAGGGATCCAGCCACTGCCCGGGAGACAGTTCTTCGGTGAATGCGGTGTTTGCCCGGTTCGCTGCGATCGAAAATAGGCGACAAACAGGTGTGCAGCCCGTTGCTGCTCCAGGCTGACATAGGAGCGGCTCAGTAATTCGTCCGCCTTGAGGACGTCCTGGATTTCCTGCTCGACTACGCCTTCCTGCTGCATTGTCCATGATCCGAACTGCGTAGGAACTTGAGCAAGAGGAACGTTCTGCGGAATGACCTCCGATCGCGTGAACCCGTAAACTACTGCGACTTGCAGCACAAGCACAACCGTAAGAATTCTGGAAGGCCTGCTCTGGAGAAACCCGTTATTAAGCATCGGCGACCTCAACATGAGATTTGGCGTGAGGGCGAATGAGGCGGTACACGCGATTAATAATCTGATGCGTGATGATCATCATCGTGAGAGCGATCATGAAGATGACCCAACCCGATGCTGTATGCGCCGCTCCATGAGCGAGTTCGGGATTCATTTCACTCATGATACCGGTTAAAGTAACTCTTCCGGCATTGGCGAGGATAGCGATCGGAATAGTAGCGAAAAACAGAACGACACGCATCCACCTCTTGCTATCGAAGAAATACCCGTAGACGAGCGAAAGGAAGGTGAGTGAGAGCAACGAACGTATTCCGCTGCAGGCCTCCACGACGCTCAGTTTCTGGCTCGCGAGTTCCAGAACGTTGCCGTCTCGGAGGACTGGTATCCCAATAAACTCCAGCGTGTGCGCCGCAACTTCACTCGCAAACAATTGCAACGGGAAAGTGATCCGGTTGTAAATGACCGCGGGGATCGGAATCATGAAGAACAACAGCACCAGTGGGAAAACCATCGCACGAACTGCATACGTGCCGCCGAAAAGCAGCACCGTTCCGATAACTGCCTCGACGAAAGCTGTCCGCGCCAAAAACAGCTCGGCACCCAACGTCCCGATATACATCTGCAGACCAGCGAAGACGATGATGGCCAATCCCCAATAGTTCGGAGTCAGCTTGCGCCCAAGCAGCCGATCCCGCCTGTGCCAGGCGATGTAACCCGCGATCAAAGGAACGAAAAATCCATGCCCCATGTCCTCGTCGTTGTTCCACTGGTTCACCAGGCGCATCAGAACCGGGCCATAACTTAACACCAGCAGGATAAAAAACCACGTCAGAACGGCCCAGGGGACCTGTTGGCTAGCCGGCGGTGGATCAGAAACTTGTGGAACGACGGGGTTGGCAACCGAACTCATGCGAGCAACAAACCTACTGGTCTAATCATGATACCCGACACCACAGAAACCGCAACGCTTGTCACGTCTAGAATGGTACTGGTGTCCGTTCTACGTGCGCTTTACTATTGTAGTACTGTAGCTTGCGTCCTGGGGTGGGCGGCTCCCCCGCCGACGTCACCCCGTGAATTCTTCCCGATAAATGAAATCCGGCCCGGACTCAAAGGCATAGGAAAAACTGTATTCGAGGGCACTACAGTCGAAGAATTTCAGGTCGAGATTCTCGGCGTGCTGGAGAATGCCGGTCCAAAACAGTCGATTATCCTCGCCCGGCTGAGTGGTGGACCGCTTGATCGAACAGGTGTAATGCAAGGTATGAGTGGTAGTCCCGTTTACATAAACGGCAGACTAGCCGGAGCCGTCGCGATGGCATTTCCGTTCTCAAAGGAACCGATCGCCGGAATTCGTCCGATCGCGGAAATGCTCGCTGGCGGGGATACGGGACATCCGCGGGCCGTGCAGGCAAGAGCGAAGCTATTCGATTCGGAACTCACCGACTTGGCAACGCCATTGTCTTTCAACGGTTTTACCCGGTCCACTTTGGATGCGTTTGCACCTCAGCTGCGCGCGTTGGGACTTGAACCGCGACAGGGATTGTCCGCCGGCCGTCAACCTTCTGACCATCGAACTACCGCTCCGCTGGAGCCGGGATCGATGATCAGTGTGCAACTGATCACGGGCGATATGAGCGTGGGCGCGGACGGCACAGTGACGCACGTCGACGGAAATCGAGTGTATGCGTTCGGACATAGATTCCTCTCCGTGGGGCCGACGGACGTACCCTTTACGCGAGCTTCCGTGATCGCGTTGCTGCCCAACCTTTCAACCTCGTTCAAGATTTCAGCAAGCGGCGACTGGCTTGGCGCGATCACGTCTGACAGAAATGCCGCAGTAGCAGGTGAGATAGGCCGCAGGCCGCAGATGACACCTGTAAGCATCACGGTTTCCAGTTCCGCAACGCCGGTTCGTTACAGCATGGAAATGGCGCAGGATCGACTTCTCTCCCCCATGCTGCTGCAGATGATGATCTATTCGGCGCTGGATGCTACGGAGCGCACTCTCGGATCGGGAGCGGTCCGCATTCATGGTCAGATCGAATTTGCCGGAATCGCAGAGCCTCTGCGGTTCGATAATCTGCACTCGGGCGATGTTAACGTTCCCCTGCAAACTGCGCTGGCCACCGCGATGCCGCTCGGCTATGCGCTCCAGAATGCGGTGGAAGAGATTCGTATTCGGAAGGTAGACATCGCACTCGATTCCTTTACCGCCAAGAAGCAGGCCAGCATTGAGAATGCCTGGCTCTCGCGACGAGAGGCGCGGCCCGGTGACAGCGTGGATGTCATGGTGGAGGTTGCCGGCGCCGGCGGCGCGCGCACCAAGCACAAGCTCCGATACGACATCCCGGTCGGATCGCCGCTAGGAACACTGTATTTCACCGTCGGAGATGGCCCGACGGTGAATGCGGCGGAGCAACGATACTTCGCGCTGGGACAGCCTCGTCCCGCAGCGGAACTGATCTCGTTCTTGAATTCGCTCCGTCCAAATACGAAGGGTTACGTACGCGTCTGGCGTACCGATACGGCTTATCAGATTGATGGCAGGGACCTGCCCGATCCTCCCCCGTCGCTCGCAATGATCCTGAGCCGCACGCAGGCGGGCACTTCGGTATCTCCGCGGACGTCAACTATAGCCGAGATGATTTTCGCGGCAGGGGATCTTTCGGTCACAGGTTCGAAGACGCTACAGCTGGAAGTGAAGGAATGACGCGTTTGTGGGCTGCTTTTGTGTTGGCGTGCGTGTCCGCATCTGGATCAAGCACGGCCGCCTGGGAGATGAACACCTACGCCGATTTCATGCGCGGTAGGTTCTCCGGGGTGTCATTGACCCGAGATGGAAAGATCGTCCTGGCTCCGCGGCTTGACCCCGTCTTTTCGTCCGATGAACCGTCGATCTGGACAGTTGCCCAGGGGGAAAACGGTTCCCTGCTCGTCGGAACCGGCCACCGCGGTCGTCTGTACAGAGTCGAGCGCAGCGGGGCCAGTTCATTGCTTTGGACCGCGCCGGAGCCTGAGATCTTCACAATTGCTGTCGCGCCGGATGGCTCGATATACGCCGGTACTTCCCCCAATGGGAAGGTCTATCGGATCCGAAACGGGAGCGCGGAAGAGTATTTCGCTCCTGAGGCGAAGTATATCTGGTCGCTGACTGTTGCGCGGGACGGTTCGCTGTATGTCGGAGTGGGTGACAACGGACGTGTGTATCGAGTGACCTCGAAGGGCATGGGCGATGTTTGGTTTGAAACGGGCCAAAGCCATGTCACGGCCCTGACGATCGACAAGGAAGGAAGAGTTCTCGCTGGGACGGAACCGAACGGACTGATTTATCGACTCTACGGCAAGGATAAAGCGTTCGTCCTTTACGATTCCAACCTGCCGGAGATTCGCACGCTGGTGACGGCGCCGGATGGAAGCATTTATGCGGCTGCACTCGGCGGGTCGGTTCAACAGCGGACGAATGCGGCGGGCGGCGCGTCTCAGACGGGCCCAGGGCGCGCCAGTCACCACTCCGACAACCACGATTACAGTGACGGATGAAGCAGCGGCAGCGCAGGCCCCGCCTGACCTCAAACCTAAAGGCCCGGAATCTGCGAAGCCAGCGGCGCAGCCTGCGGCGTCCCGGACAAACGGTCTATACCGCTCAGCCGACTCCTGAGGTCGCGGGACTCGTCGATAAATCGGCTTTGTTTCGTATCTACCCGGACAACACCGTAGAAACACTCTGGTCTTCGAAGGAAGAGAACATCTACGATGTGCTGCTAAACGGCCCTCAGGTGCTGTTCTCAACCGATGCCAACGGCCGTATCTATCGGATGGCGCCCGACCGGCAAGTTACCCTCATTGCGCAAACCAACGAGGGCGAGACCACGAGGCTGCTTGGAACCGGCGCTAGTGTGGTTGCTGCTACCGGCACAATGGGGAAGCTCTATCGCTTATCGGAAAGCGAGACCGCGGACGGCAGTTATGAATCCCCAGTGCATGATGCCGGCACAGTCGCGCGCTGGGGTCAACTGAGTTGGCGGGGTGACCGTCGCGGCTCGGCGAAATTGGCCTTTCGCACGCGCACAGGGAATTCGGCAAGGCCGGACCGTACCTGGAGCGACTGGTCGGAACCCATGCGCGACCCTGTCGGATCCAGTGTCATCAGCCCGAACGCGCGCTTTATCCAGTGGCGTGCTGAGTTCTCCGGAGCGACGGCCAGTTCTCCCGTAGTCAGCGGTGTGACATTGGCATACCTGCCGCAGAATAATCCTCCGGTCGTTCATTCTTTGAACGTGACTACGCAGCTTGCGCCGGCGTCGGCATCCGCTAAGGCTCCCACGACGCAAGCCGCTGCGGGGACATACAGCATCACCGTCACGGACACCGGCGAAGCTGGGGCATCGACCGTCTCCGGAACGGCATCGCAGGTAATGAATCGGGGTTTAAATCCGCAAATCCAGATCGTCTGGACGGCAGACGATCCGGATGGTGACCGGCTGACGTACGCTATCTATTTCCGCGGCGAAGATGAGACGCAATGGAAGCTGCTCCGCGGCGACTTCGCCGACGCAACACTGACTCTCGAGGGTGATGTTCTGGCCGACGGCCGGTACTTGTTTCGAGTGGTGGCTTCCGATAAGCCTTCGAACTCCGGGGATTCGGCGCGTCAAGCCGAGCTGATCAGCGCCCCTGTCTTGTTCGATGCGACTCCGCCGGTGGTGACGGCCGGCGCCCCACACCGGTCTGGTACCCGTGTCGAAATCCCGATTCAGGCCGTTGATGCGGCATCTCCTTTGCGCCGGGCGGAGTACTCAATGGATGCCGGTGCGTGGATGCCTTTGGATGCCGCGGACGGGGTGATCGACAGCAAACAGGAAGCATTCCGGGTGCGTCTCGATGCGCTCTCGCCTGGCGAACACATCGTGGTTGTTCGTGCGTACGATTCTTCGAATAATGTGGGATTGGCCAAGGTAGTCCTGAGGTAATCGCCGGTCCTACGGAGTACGCGAACGTGTCTCGGTTCCCGTATAAGACACTCGATAGATCACGCCATTCGTGTCATCACTGATCAGGAGCGATCCGTCTTTTGCGATCGCAACGCCAACAGGGCGGCCGAAATAGCCCCATTTTCCGGCTTCTTGCACGAGGAAGCCTGTAAGGAATGGCTCGATTGCGGTCGGTTGACCATTCCGGAACCGGATGCGAACGATCTCGTATCCGCTTGGCGGCTTGCGGTTCCATGATCCGCGCATGGCGACGAATGCATCTCCACGGTATTCGGCGGGAAACTGCGAGCCTGTATAAAAAGCCATTTGCATGGGCGCCGCGTGAGGAGTGTACAGAAGGACCGGCTTGTTGGTCGCTTTCGCATGCTGTTCGGGATCAACTCCCGCGGGTGGATCGACACGTGGATTTACCTTCCCCTCCGCGTAGACATACGGCCAACCATAGTCCGCGTCTTTGGCGATCAGGTTCAATTCCTCTTTTTGCTCATCATCTCCAAGCCAGTCTGTTCCATGATCCATGCCGAAGAGTTGCTTGGAATCAGGGCTCCACGCGAAACCTATAGTGTTCCTGAGACCTTTCGCGAAGATTTCCCGCCCGGACCCATCGACATTCATACGAAGGATGGTGGCGTTTTCGGGATTGGGATCGCTGCAGGCATTGCAGGTACTTCCGACGGAGGCATATAACATTCCATCCGGTCCAACCGCGACAGTTCGATTCGCGTGCTGTCCGCCATCCGGCAGATTGCCTGCAATCTGCTTCAATTCGCCGAGCGTACCATCGGGCTTGCGAGAGGCCCGGTAGATCTCATGAATCGTTGCAAAGTAAACCGAGTCGCCGTGAATCGCGATTCCGTGGAGGTGCGGCTTCCTGGCTACGACCCTTTGTTGATCGAGCCGTCCGTCACCGTCCGTGTCTCGAAGTAATAGACAATCCCCTGCATCCGGGCGGGTCACGTAAACGGATCCATCGTCACCGACGGCCAGGATCCGAGCCTTGCCAAGATTCTCGGCGATCTTTTGGATTTGAAAACCCACAGGCGCCTTCAGCAATGAAATATGCGGTGAATCAGCTGCAAGCTTCTCGGGCCGGAGGACGTGCCCGATTACTTCTTTGTCAACGAACTTTCCTGACTGCGAGAAGGCGATCCCCACCGAAGCAAGCGCAATAGCGTAATGGAAACTTTGGCTCACCTATAGGCGACGCTGCTGAAGAGTTTGTATGCGAGGTGTTACGGTTACGATAATTGATTGCTTGCTTGTTATATAGAACTAGTACATTATGGCCACATGACTCGCATCGTAAATTTCATCCCGTCAATTCTGATCTTGTGGATGCTGTCGGAAACCTCAGCTTCTTCCTCACCCTTTGCGGGAATCTGGCAGGGTCAGATGAACGGCTTACCAGGAATCGAACTTCGCATTCAGGACTCGGCCGGTCGGCCAACCGGCGAGATCGTCTTCTACTTCCAGGAACGGAAATCCGATGGACCATGGACTGTGAAAAGTGACCATGCGGTACCCCTGCTCAACGTCAAAACCGAGGGCAAGTCAATGACCTTCGAGGTGACTCACCATAAATCCCACGGGAGTCCGGAACTTGGCCCGAATGTGAAGTTTCGGGTCCAGTGGATCAGCGGGCAGGAACTCAGGCTTTTCAAAGTTGATTCCGCCACGGAACCCGGATCGGGCCTGAAGCTCACTCGTAAGAAAATGAGGCCCTAGCAAAAAAGGCTGGGAATTTATCCCAGCCTTCAGGAAGGAGAAATGGAATGGACTACTACGCAGAGAACTACCGCGCCGCCAACAGCGCGCGAAGATGACGCGCGCGCTCGGGGGAGCGAAGCTGCCGTAGCGCTTTGGCTTCGATCTGCCGAATACGCTCACGAGTGACGTCGAACTCCTGTCCGATTTCTTCGAGCGTATGCTCACGCTCACAACCGATACCGAAGCGGAGCCGGATGACCTTCTCTTCTTTCGGCGAGAGGGTCTTGAGAATGTTTGCCGTTTCGTCGCGGACGTTCGAGTCGATAACCGCATCGACAGGAGAGCCGACCCAGCGATCCTCAATCAGGTCGCCAAGCGCCGATTCTCCGTCGCGGCCAACCGGAGTCTCGAGAGAGACCGGATCGCGCGAAATGGTCTTCAGCTTCTGAACCTTTTCCACCGGGATGTCCATCCGGCGGCTGATTTCGTCATTTGTAGGAGCCCGACCCAGTTCCTTTTCGAGCTCACGAGTCGCCCGCAGGAACTTGTTCATGCTTTCATTCATATGGACCGGGATACGAATGGTACGGGATTGATCCGCAATCGCACGGGTGATCGCCTGCCGAATCCACCAGGTCGCATACGTGGAGAACTTATAGCCGCGGCGATATTCAAATTTATCGGCCGCACGCATCAGACCGATGTTGCCTTCCTGGATAAGGTCCAGGAGGTGCAAGCCCCGGTTTACGTATTTTTTCGCCACTGAGACGACAAGACGAAGGTTCGCTTCAACCAAGTCCTTCTTGGCCTTTTCCGCTTCGATCTCACCGTGCCGGATGACCAGCAAAGTGTGGCGGAGGTCGGACAGGCTGGCGCCGGCCATCAGTTCGCGCTTGCGCGATTCCCGCTTCAACTCACGCACCCGGCTCTGATCGCCGTGATCGCTGATGCGCTTCAATTCGGCTTCGATCTGCGCCATCTCATCGGCAGCGCGCTCCAACTCCTTGGCGAACTGCTTCCAGCGGCTCGAAAGGAAAGGAATCGCACGAATGGAGCGGGAGGTTTCTACACGCGCACGGCTGTACTTCATAACAGCCTTGCGGCGCAGTTTTTTGTTGGTGGGCGTAACCGCGTTCGCTTTGTCCATCAACTGCTGCTGCTTCCGATAAAGAGCGGACACATCAGCAAACAGCTGTTTGGCTTCTTCTCGACGCTTCTTGTCCGCGGGGCTGCCCTCTTCGATTTCTGCGTTGCCCAAGTCAACCAAATCGTCGAGCTCCTGGGTCTCACGCTTGATGTTATCGGAGATCTCGACAACGATTTGCTGTACCAGAGGGGAACGGCTGATCGATTTCTGCATCCGGAGCTTACCGCGCTCCATTTTGCGGGCGAGGGTAACTTCTCCATCGCGAGTAAGAAGCGGAACGGCACCCATTTCGCGCAAATACACACGAACCGGGTCGTCCGTATAGATCGATTCTTCTACAGGCGCAGCTTGTGAATCTTCGGTATCCTGCTCTTCCGGATGAAAAAATGCCGTATCGTCATCGAACGGAATGCCTAGCGGCTCTGCCGCGTCGCCTATGTACTGATCTTCAAATTGATCCACTTCAGACTCACCTCCCCGAAATCTTCAATCAAATGAACGGAGTGCCCGGGGTTGGCCGCCGCAGTACCGGAACAAATGTGGAGGAACCATCCGGTTTGGTAGGAGACGTTTGCAAAGACTGGATTTGCACAGAGTGCGTGCCAAGTATAGCACCAAATCTCCCGCCAGTTAAGTCCCCTAAGTACAAGATGTTTCCAATCAGTTTCCGTTTCAAGTAAATCTTACAATGAACGTCCTCGTTCCGTGTATTATTTGGATGCGTCCCGCAGTTCACAAGTGACACAAATCATTCATTCTGACCACGTTTTTGCTTCATCAGGTCACTGACTTCCCGGAGAAAAGCATCGACATCCTGGAAATCGCGGTAAACCGAGGCGAAACGGACATAGGCGATCTTGTCCAACCCCTTGAGTTGAGACATCAGAAGTTCCCCAATCTCCACCGTCGACAGCTCCCGATCGGGGGTTTCCGACAGACGGGTTTCCACATCGTCAATGATGCCCGCAAGCTTGCCCATGCTAATTGGCCGCTTCTCGCTCGCTTTCACTAATCCTTGCATCACTTTCTGACGGTCGAACTTCTCCCGGCGTCCATCCTTCTTGACCACCATGTAAGGAATCTCATCAATTCGCTCATAAGTGGTAAACCGTCGAGCACACTTCAGACACTCCGGCGCCGGCGAATCGACTCGCCTTCTTTGCTCTCGCGCGAATCGATGACTTTATCTTCAGGGTGATTGCAGAACGGGCAGCGCATGTCTTCGTGATATCTACTTTAGCGTGATGTCTACTTTAGCTGTTCGGCGTCTAAGTGACTGAGCTCGCGCCACTTCAGACCTTCGTGGATGGCGAGCAGCACACCGATCGGCGCAACGAAGACGTACATAGTGAGCCAGATTAAGATAGCAGCCCCTGTCGCGCCAGCTAGATCGACCCCGAACAATTCTGTAAGGATAACGACGGAGGCTACCTGCATACCGCCGCCGATTCCCGGAATCTGCACTATACTTCCAAAGGCGACAAAACCGCTAAAAACCGCGCCATCGACGATCGAGAAGCGTGCCGTCTGCGGGAACGAGCGAAGCAGGCACCATGTGGCCAGGACGATGACGACCCATTCCGCGACGCTGTACACCAGAATCTGAAACGTAAATGAGCCGCTTCGTGTGGAGCGCATCCCTCCGGCAAAGGCAACCAGGACATCTTCGACCCGCGATCGGTATCGCTGCGGTATTGCGGGCATGGCATCCCGGATGCGTTGCTGCGCGACATCGGAAAAGATGCCGATCATCACCAAAAGGACGACACAAAGGGTACAAAGCACTGCTACGACGACTCCCCCGGTCCGCAGTAGCCACTGCATGCTCGGACCAAGAGTGGAGGGGTCAATATGGACTTGGCCCAGGGCGAAACCGAACATGGCCAGCACGATCAGCAGATCCCATATCCGCTCAAGGATCCAGATGGCCATTTGGGAGGAAAACGGGGTTTTCTCGCGGACCGCGATCAGATAAGGCCGGATAAGCTCGCCGGGCCGTCCGAGAAAAACGATGCCCGTGAAGCCTATTACGGTCGCCGTAACGAGCTTTCGAAAGTTGGCGTGCGGCGCAAACGGCTTCATCATGATCTTCCAGCGCAGGGCGCGCCCAACATAGGTTAAAAGAATCAACAAGATGCCTGCGGAGAGCCATCCGTAGTGGAGTTTTGTAAAGGTCTCACGGAATCGTTCCCAGTGAAAACCGGACCGATTGAGCCTCCAAAGCAGAAATACGGCAGCCAGGAGACTGCCGACGATCGCCACAATCATAGTGACCGGCGTCCCGGCCCATCTGCGTGTACGCAACTGTTCTATGATAGGGCCGATATGAAGAAACCATGAACTTCCGGCCCAACTTTCTCGTTCTAGCTATCAGGAGCAAGGGAAGGCTAGAGCCGGTGGCGAATGCCTCAAACGGAGAGCGAGATGTCGGCAGCCGCAGCAGTTCAGGTCACTCCATCGCCGGACTGGCGACGGTTTCTTGGCGCCAAGGACGCCAGCCAGGTCACTCGTAATTTGGATCCCGATCTCCCATTGGTCGAGCAGTGTCTTAGTGGACTGGATGCCGCATGGGAAGAACTCGTGCGATTGCACACCCGGCGAGTGTATTCGGTCTGTTATCGTTTCACCGGAACGGATTCCGAAGCGCAGGACTTGACGCAAGAAGTTTTTCTGCGAGTCTTTCGGACGCTGAAGAGCTTTCGTGCGGGCGAGGGTTCATTCAGTGTCTGGCTGAACCGGCTGACGCGCAATTTGCTGATCGATCATTATCGACGGACAAAACAGGAGCGGAGCACCGAATCGTTGGAAGAGCAGTTGCCCCGCATCGAAGAGTCCACTGAGATGACGGCCAGAACGGATGGCATGCTGGCAGGCCGGGAAGCGAGTGAGCTACTCCAGGGGGCGTTGAAGAGGCTGTCGCCGGAACTACGGGAAACCGTCATATTGCGCGATGTGGAGGAACTGGAATATCGCGACATTGCGCAAGTGTTACAAGTGCCAGAGGGCACCGTGAAATCGAGGTTGAACAGAGGGCGGGCGGAACTCGCGAGGCTTCTGCGTCACCACAGAGGAACGGTGTAGAGCGTCATGAATTGCGCTGATTTCGAGATTTTACTTTGCGACTACATTGACGGAACGCTTGAGCAGTCGCAGCGCTCCGAACTCGAAGCTCATCAGCGGGAGTGTGCCGCATGCGCCGAGCTGGCGCGGGATGTAGCGGGAGCAGTGGCATTCATGGAGCGCGTGCCGGACGTAGAGCCGCCGCATGAACTGCTCGCCAAGATTGCGTTTCAGATTCCCTCCGAAAGCGGTTCCCGCCGCGGCGTCAAGAGCTGGCTTGCAAGCTGGATTCAACCGATCGCCCAACCAAAATTCGCTATGGGGATGGCGATGACGATTCTGTCGTTTTCCATGTTGGGGCGATTTGCGGGTGTGGAAATACGGAATCTAAAGCCGTCGGATTTGCAACCGGCGAAGGTATGGGCCGTGGTTGACGACCGCGCGCACCGGGCATGGGGTAGAGCAGTGAAGTATTACGAGAATCTGCGGCTGGTCTATGAAGTCCAGTCGCGTTTGCAGGAATGGTCCGAACAGGACAATCGAAGACAGAAACCCGAGGGGAAGGAACAGAAATGAATTGCGCCAATCATCCGGAAACGGCAGCCGTCGCCTACTGCCGAACGTGCGGGAAGCCGTTGTGCCAGGTATGCCAACGGCCGGCGCAGGGCACGGTCTTTTGTCAGGAGCACGAACCCGCCGCAGCGCCATCGGCCAGCCCCTACACGGCGCCTCCTCCGGCATCGCCGTATGTATCGCCATATGCCGCAGCTCCCGGCGGACCTTCCCCCGGACTCGCCTTTGTCCTCGGATTGATTCCTGGTGTCGGGGCCATCTACAACGGCCAGTATGCGAAAGGTCTTATTCACGTCATTCTTCTGGGTTTACTGATCAGTATTATGAACAGCGGCGCGGCCCACAACCTCGAACCGCTGATCGGAATGCTGATTCCCCTGCTGTTCTTCTATATGGCTTTCGAGGCCTACCATACGGCATCGAAGCGTTTGCGGGGGGAAGCGGTGGACGAGTTCTCAAGCCTTTTCCCGGTAGGCCGGAGAACAGGACTTCCGCTGGGACCGATCGTTCTCATTCTGCTCGGTGTCATTTTCCTGCTCGACACCATGGAGGTCGTTCGGCTTTATCAGATCTTACGGTACTGGCCGGTTTTCCTGATTTTGCTCGGCTGTTATCTGCTGTACCTTCGCCTGCGCGGTGAAGAGGAACCCGTCTCCACGGCTGAGCCGGGGGTGTCCAGTGAACGCTAATCTCTGGGATCTGGCGCGAGCCATCCGCGGGCCGATCATGCTAGTGACATTCGGTGTTCTGATGGCCTTGAATCACATGGAAAAAATCGGTTTCGAACGGACGTGGCCGATTCTGATCATTGTGTACGGCCTCCTGAGGCTCGCGGAAAGGGCCCTCGTCCGACCGGCGCCGCCAGTGTATCCGTCCGTTGGATACCCGCCTTCCTCATATCCGCCGCAATATCCACCCCAGCAATATCCGCCGCAAGGAGGCGCGCAATGAGAAGGGGATCTATCGTCGGGCCGATCATTCTGATTCTGGTCGGTTTGCTATTTCTCGCGAATAATCTCCGGCCCGATGTGCCGATGTTGGAGTTCTTCGGTCAATACTGGCCTTTCCTGTTAATCGGTTGGGGCCTGGTCCGGTTGGTGGAGATTCTAATCTGGGCTTTCCGCGGCAAGTCTCTGCCAGCGAAGGGAGTATCCGGTGGCGAGTGGGTTCTGGTCGTATTTCTCACGATCGTGGGAAGTGGATTGTACGCGTTCCATTCAAGAATGGGATGGCGGGGACCGTATCATTTCGAATGCACGGAATCGAGATGTTGGCGAAGCTTTCGACTACACCATCGGTGAACAGAAGATCACGACGGGTAAGGCCCCGCGGATCATTCTCGAGAACCTCCGTGGAAACGTGCGGATCACCGGTGGAGATACAACGGAAGTCCGCGTAAATGGAGGAACAATTGCGTTCTATGACCCGGGAAGATGCCGACCGGGTGAACAATTCGACATCTCGAAGTGTTGCAGCAGGCTGATTCGATCCTGGTTCGAACCAATCAGAATCGGGCGCAGGACGAACGGTATGTCACGGCCGACCTGGAAATAATAGCCCCCGCGGGAGCCAGTCTTCAGACCCGCACCCGTGACGGTGACTACGACATTAACGATCTTCAAGGCAATGTCGATATCGATAGCGAACGATCCGGAGTGCGGGTCCAGAATCTCGGGGGTAGTTTGCATGTGAATGTGCGCCGGAGCGATATGATCCGAGCCCAAGGAGTAAAGGGCACAGTGGACTTGCAGGGTCGTGGCAATGACGTCGAACTCGAAAGCGTACAGGGCCAGGTCACTATCGACGGATCCTGGGGAGGGGAACTGCATTTTCGCGATATCGCGAAGCCCCTCCATTCCAAGGCATGCAGGCCGAGCTACAGGTTCAAC
Source organism: Bryobacteraceae bacterium (assembly GCA_963833675.1). Lineage (GTDB taxonomy): Bacteria > Acidobacteriota > Terriglobia > Bryobacterales > Bryobacteraceae > DASQDN01. Next base: position 92,949 of record CAWHYW010000006.1, read on the forward strand.
GTGTCAACGGCAAGATGCGTCTGGGGCGGGGCTTCTTCAACGGTGAATCTGTGACTGGACCGATCGTGCTGCGGGGACACAACAAGGGCTGTGAGACGTTCATCTGAGCGACTACAACTCATCGTTGGATCTGACACTGCAACGCGGTGATGTTGACCTGCGTCCTG
>CAWHYW010000007.1:0-28984 GCA_963833675.1 Bryobacteraceae bacterium
AGACCAGCATATTCGAATGCCTTGAGGATATCCGTAACTCTGGATTCGGCAGAATCGAGGTTTGCTCTTTAGGCCGCAACAACTCACTTTGCTGCAACTTCCTGTCATGGAGATGCGGACTGTTACCCATAGCGCCCTTTTTACTAACGCGAAGAGCTGCACCTGAATGGGACCTGCTTTCTTTGCACCCGTCTACGCTGCCCGCTTAAAATGAGGCGTCAGGACGCGCTCCACGGCTTCCGTGTTGGACTGGCACGCGAAACATAGACGAGCCCAAGGAAGCGCATCGAGACGCTTCGAAGAGATCTGCTGACCACATCTCTCACAATTCCCGTAGGATGGTTTTCCAGCTTCGCTAATGCCAGGTCGATATCGTGAGTCAGTCGAAACCTGCGATCGAGCCGCTGAACAGCAATGTCGCGGTCGCTTAGAGATTGCACTCGGTCCGCCGGGTCGGAAAAGTCTCTATTAGGATCTCGTCCCGTTCTGGACGCGCCAAGCAACTGCTGGCGGCGTGCTCCAAGCATCGCTTTTCGCGAACGAATATCCGCGGTCAGTGTGTTGATTTTGCGCTTGCCCCCTCCGCTGACACAAATAGTTAAGACACTATTCGCCGTTCGCTGAAAAGCGTTCGACCTGCAAGGTGACGGTACCGCATACTCGAGAGCGGTTGGTGAAGCGGAAACGGGCAATGCGGGAGCGCAACCCGTCAAGGAATAGCTAACCGGAAACTCATTCAGACGATGAGCGGGGGCGTGGTCCACAGCGATCGCGCCTCCATCGGATGGATAGATTTCCCGATGCCTCAGAAAACTCATAAAGAAACCTGCCGCGAAGCGGCCTCCTTGTTGTTCGACACGGTGAGGTTACGCTCGAACTCCACCGGTGGGAGATAGCCCAGGGCCGAATGAAGACGCTTTCGGTTATAGACCTTTTCGAGGAACTCGTGGATGCCGGAGCGCGCTTCTGCCAGGTTCCGGTATTCGTTGCGATGGACCTCCTCGCATTTGAGTGTTTTCATGAACGACTCACAGGCGGCATTGTCCCAGGGATTGGCTTTCCGCGACATGCTTATACAGATGCCGTGTTCTTTCAGCAGATCGGTATAGTCGTTGCTCGCGTACTGCGAACCGCGGTCGGAGTGATGGACCAGCCCCGGTTGAACGACCCGGCGTGCAATAGCCATTTGCAGTGCTTCTAAGGTTAGTTCATCCTCCAGCGTCCGATCCAGGGCCCAACCGATGACCCGACGCGAGTATGCATCAAGAATCACCGCGAGGTAGACGAACTCGTCTTGCAGTCGGATGTAGGTGATGTCGGCCCGCCAGAGCTGGTCAACACTGGTCAGCACCATCGGGCGGGCCAGGTTCGGGTAGATCTTGCGGTCGTGACTCGAGTCGGTCGTCAGCACAAACTTCCGCTTCCGCACGCATAACAGATTGTCCTCCCGAAGGATTCGATAAACCCGCTTCGGATTCACCGTCCAGCCTTGCCGTCGAAGCTCCGCGGTGATGCGCGGCCGGCCATAACTCGGCCATTGCAAAGCAATCCGCTGGATGGCGTCACGCAAATCCATGTCTGTGGCCAGACCTGGTTTGGCGGCTCCATCGAAGCGATAGAAACCGGACCGGCTGACCCGGCCCAGTTCCACCATGCGCTCGATCGTCAGTCCACGGCTGGCGTTCACTTCTTCTTCGACCTTCCGGTAGACGGCGGATTTCCAGTCAACGCCTGCAGCATCCGCTGTTCTTCGATGCGCTGCAAGCAGCCCTTCAAAAAATCGATCTCCAGAGCCTGCTGGCCAACTTTCCGCTCCAGTTCGGCCACCCGTCCCTCCGACCAGCGCTCCTTCCCATTGCCGGGAAACGCGTTACCTGGCCCGTGCCGAAATTCGCGACGCCACCGGTGCAGTACGTTGGCGCTCACTTCCAACGCGCGCCCCGCCTCGGCAATTGAAATCCCCTGCTCCAGCCGACGGACGGCCGCAAGCTTGAACTCCTTCGTGAACTGTCTGCGTGACAACCCCATTGACTCATTCTCCGTTCGATGGATTTTGAGTCTTAACCTCGTGTGTCAAAAATGGGGGCAAGTCCATTTAGTTGCCATGGGTCCCTCCAAATTTCAGCCGCCACTAGAAGCTCAGCACGCAGGTGACCACCTTTTAGCAGCGTAATGTTCCGGACCCGACGCTAGCACTCCCATCATGATAGGTAGTCGCCTCAGCTCCGCAGCATTACGGGAACGACCATAGCAGCCCATAGTGCGGCTCGATCGCGCGCTTGCAAACGATGACAATGCGTCAACAATGGATGGGATGCATTCAAGTCGCGATCCATCGCAATCCAACGGACCGAAAATCGAGTAACACTGAATCGATACACAAGCAACCGCTCCTTGCCATGAATGTCCTTGAGTTCACGACTATCGTTTGCTTTCGTATCCGGCTTGGGCCGGCTGCATCGGATTGCTAACAGGCCTGGAACTGGCGTCATTGTTACTCCGGTAGTGGTCCTATTACTCGAGGGTAAACATCCACTACGCATAGGAGCAACGCTGTATCCGTAATTGCTACGTCGTCTAGTCCTGCAGCCGCGCACGTTCGAGAGAGCTTTTCTAACGTTCGGATCGCCATGTTGCTTGAAATTGCGACGTCCTAGGCGCAATTACCGGAGCAGCAATCTTCAAGACTAATCACCACTAGCACTGGTACACTATGCTTCATTTTCGAAACAGTGTTCCCGATTTCTGCATGGCTGGCGAGCAGACCCAAAGAGGAATATTGAGCCAATTGAAGTGCGAGGCCGAATCGCTGATCGGTCGCGCCTCAATAGCCTGCCGCATCAGTTCGTCTTCCGAAGGGTCCTGAAAAGGCTGCGAGGCTGACAATCAACAAGGTGGGCTTCAATCATTACATGGTCACGACTTGTCAAAACAGGATAACTAATTGATAGAGCAGAATTTCAAGTCGCTCAGTAGCGAAATCCACTTTGAACTACGGTTGTGACTTCTCAATCCAGAGCTTCGCTTCGTGAGCTTCGCATAGGACGCGCGGCGATTCTCGAGGTCCTGTAGAAGGTCGCAAATAAGAATCGTATCGATAGAACGTTTCGGCGGGTGTGGGCATCAGAAGCGGAGGCCCCGTAGTTTGCCGCAGTGACGTCTAAACCACAATACAGTCACACCATCAACCTTATTTATGCCTTCACCAAACTCCCTGAATTGATCAGGACTTCGATGTTTGGCTGAGCCAGCAAAGTATTGTGAATCAGGCAGGCTTTTACGGCTCGTAGAATTCCGGCCTCGTGCCGTTCGTCCAGACCGGGCACCATCACCTCGATCCGAAAGGAAGCCAGCCTTGCCGGCGGCCGCGCCTTTTCTGCAGTAACCCGAACCTCCAGATTCTGGACGGTCAGATTTCTCGCCTTTAAGTATTCGACGCCATAATATGCGGCGCAAGTGGTCAGCGAGGCGAGCAGGAATTCTGGCGGCGACATGCCAGAGTCGAAACCGCCATTTTCCCGAGGCTGATCGCAAATCACTCGATGGCCGCGAGCTGTGACCTCGAATCTCGAATCGCCCAAATATTCTGCGGTTACTTCCATAATCCTACCCTTTGGCACTTCTGGATGCAGGCAACGCGCCAAAGGCGGTGCCGCGTGTCACCTCGGCCTGAAGTGCATGTCAACAACGAGAGATGACCCAATCACGGATCAAAGTCCTCGGTCTTACGGTGGTTGACAAGAGCTCCTCGATTGCTCATTTTTGTCTGCGCGACATCACTCAAGCCTGAGTGATATCGCCCAGATCTGGGCCGAACGAGGGTCCGATTGGCATAGGGCAGTCGGAAGGTGAGTAGATGTTCAGAGAGTTACAATTCTCGGTCAGTGATGGCTGCAAGCCCTCTCCGCTTGGGAAGAAAACGCAATGTCGCTCAAGGAACTGGTTCGTCTATCACTCGAGAGAAAGAAATCGCTGAAGGCATTAAACGCTAAGGAAAAGCCGACACGGCCGAGTGGTTGAGGCTAGAGCGGGGTTACTGACAAAGTCAATTACTCGGAATTCTGACCCGAGTAACAATCCGGTTTTTATCTTCTCGTCTCTACTCACTCGACAGCCGTCTGCGGAACAGAATTTCAGACGGACCGCTGTACCGACCTGATTTCTTGAATAACTTTCAATCGCTGGTGACCGCGGATCCGACAGCCTACGACAACGGCCAAAGCAACCATGCGTTCCGTTCCGCCGAGGTAACAAGGGATATTGCCAGCGAACGACGCCGGCTCCCTGAGGTGGAGGTGATGGCGAATGTCGTCTTCACACTATTACAGGGCGGTTCCCAGCGCAGAGCAGTTAAAGGCGGCAACTCCGGCCACACGTTCAGCAGAAGCTAATCTTCGGCGAGCCAGCCCGTGTTCACCACCAGGCTGATCTGTTATTCGGACTCGTGGGCATGATACTTGCAGGCGGAAGGCTGTGTGAATTCGGTCTGTCCCCGGAGCCAACCGGCGGTACAGATTCGATCGTTCAGAAAGGAGAAGCACAATGCCAGAAGCAGCAGTAGCTAAGAAACAACAGGACATAGACTATCTCAGCCGTTGGCTCGGTACTGAATGCCCCTGTTTCGCGGTAACGTTTTCGGTATTAACCCATTCGGATTAATGCGGCAGTTCAGCGGTGATATGAATCGCTTCTTTGGCATCGAGGTGCAAAGGAAGATATGTGTGGACTCCCGCCATCGAAGTAAAACAAACGGAAGATAGTTGGTTGCACCCGCGGATCTTCCGGGGTTGAAGAAAGATGACGTGCAGGTGAACGTGACCGATCAGACATTGACTCTCGAAGGAGAACGGAAAGAAGGAGAAGGAGGAAAAGCGCGATGGATACTACCATTCCGAGCGCCGTTACGGAAAATTCTTTCGTTCGATTCCGCTGCCCGAGGGTGCCAAGATCGACAGTGCGGTAGCGGAATTCAAGGATGGCGTGCTGCAGATTACCGTCCCGGTTCCCGAGATGAAGAAGGGAGATGCTGGTAAATCGGTACCCATCAAGTAAGAGTCACGAATGAAAAGGCCACGGAGCCAAGCTCCTGGCCTTTTTTTTGCAGCGCGTTCCCAAGTATAAGTAAGTTCCTGCACGCGCTTACGAGAATTTACGGCTGAGATGGCTGCGTACCACCCTAAGGTTTTCAAGTCTATGAACTCGGGTACACAGATCCTAAGGTTGGTGGGCCAACTTGTCGATCGCCTCAAATCGACGTAGCAATGGATCTTGTTATCAGCAACGAATCAACGCTATAGCCGGAACACGGCGATGTTGAGGTCGTGGAGCGGAACGTTGTTGGTCATCCGGACACGGACACACTTGCCCGGTTTGTGGAAACTAATTGCACAGCGGAGCATCCGGCGCCGTGCTTCAAGGAGGTACCACCATGTTTTGGTCTTTATCGCAGCGGGGTCTCGCCGAAATCGGAAAATGGTTTTCGTTGTCGCGTTTATTTCGGCTTTCATTGCAGTGTGCACAGCGACCATTTTCATCGTTCGGGTGAGCGCTGCCTTCTATAGATTGCACGGGCGACATAATGTCGTATGTCCAGACAATGGGAAACCGGCTGTCATCCAGATTCGCACTCTGCGTGGAGCCTTGACCAGTGTACTCGATGATCCAGAGATTTTCGTCCGCACCTGCTCACGATGGCCAGAGAAGAGCGGATGCCCGCGAGGATGTGTTGAATCGATATTGGGATCGCGGGAGAGATGACTGTCTCTTACATACCTAGTTTCTGAATGCCGGGGCAGGGATGTCCGGATAAGGTGTGAGCGCTCTGGCAACGTGCCAGAGTCGGAACCCAACTTTTTCCCGAGGCTGATCGCAAATCACGCGATGGGCGCGAGCCGACCTCGAATCTCGAATCGCCCGCAGCGCGGCTGTACCAAATTTGGGCTTCGCTAATGAAGTTGAAGCGAGAGCGCTGGATCACCTTGGATCGGGCCGTGTCAGTGTCGGTACCGAAGAAGATCGTTGCGCCGAAGACGCGTTCAAATGCTGCAACCAGCCTACGGTACTCCTTGCCGCTGTGTGCATGCCAAAGCTTTCCAACATCTCGGCGGCAGTTCGAAATCGGACGATCTGACTTTTCTGCTGCACAGCCGAAAATCGCCAGGAAGATCGGTACCAAGCGATCTTCGCCGAACGGTACACCGAATTCGGGATGGCCAGTGATTTGAAGCACGAAACGGCCGTTGCGCCGCTCATATAGGAGCTGGTCAGCGGGGGGAAACGGCGCACCGGAAGTCCGCATAACACGAACGGTCGCGAGCTGAATGCCAGCGTCTGAGCGCCCTGCTCCCGTTTCAAGCGGACAATTTCGATGGCCTCAGCTTGGCGGAGTTTCTGTCGCGAGAGCCGAGTGCTCTCAACCGTGCCTAGCGCAATAATGACTTTTGCATCAGGCGAGACTGGCAGTGGTCCTCGCTCGGTGACGACCTCCGTCACGCGCTGCCCACTGGGATCGCTGACTGTTTAGCCGTATCACATGACATCGCGCCAGGACCAATGAGGCGTTTTTTACATCGTCGGAGCCCGATTGATTGGCAGCTTCGCGCGCCGCTTTCATCAACAGCGGGACGGCACTGAATTTATTGAATGGGAAGAACCCGGCGTGGCCCGATTGTCCTTGTACGGCGAGCGGCGCCTCCAGCTTAGCCTCATCAAGGAGCGTCTGAATCGGAGGCGCGGGATTGGGCAACTTTACGTCTAGGAGTTCCGCTACATCATCGATGCTCGGCGCAGTGTCACGATATTCGATCGCTGAATGATCAGGTAACGCACTGATATTCATGGCGTCGGAAACGGTAGAGAGGCCGTCGAGCAGCTGTTGCGTAAGGCAGGTGCAGATCGCCGAAGATGAAGTCGTTTGTCTCGGTGACACCGATCTGGTCACTTGATTGACGAAAGTAGCCTTTGCGTCCATCCGGCAAATTCTTTGGCGTCAGGTCATAGAGCACTACCTTGGGGCCAAACACTATTGGTAGCTCCGACGGCAATAGTCGCGGAGACCAGCCGCCCCAAAACACGGAACGGCCGCCTACACGGTACGCCAATCCTGGGAACCCGACCAGGTAGCTCGTGTTCCAGGCCAAGCCCCACACCTCTTTTTGTGGCTGATGGTCTTTGCGAGGGTCGCCAGCTCCTAAACCGAGAACTGGGAGATTTTGAACATGCTCAGGAAGGACAAACGGACCTCCGTCGAGCACGAGGATACGCTCGTTGCGGTTACGGGTTCGAAACCAGAGGTGTTCCGCGAGAGCCGCTCCGAACGTCCCAACGCCGACAATGATGAAGTCGAAGGGTCGGAGGTCAGACCGTGGCAGAAGACCGGCTGCTATACGGGCGTTTGCATCTGTCGTCACTAAGACTTCGTCAAAAGTGTTGCAAATATAGCGCCCCAGAACGTCGCGCGTGAAGGTTGTGTACTCGGTTGTTAGCGGCATAGCTCTTCTCCCTTCAAAATCTCGAGCGGAAATTTGTTTGCAAGAGGGACATCAAAACGTTACATTCAATCCGAGTTGACGGTTACGGCTAGTGGGATTTGAGTGCTCCACCGAACGGCGTATGCAAAAAACAGACCATTTCATCGGCAGACACGGGTAGAGTATCAATCCGTGAGGTCAGCGCTTCTCTTTAAAGTTGGTTCACCAACTCCGTGACATGGCGGACGATGTCATCCCGAGCCACGTCATAACCCTTGCTCGGCGACGCGATCTCCGACCAGTCGGAAGCTTGGGCTGACGCGCCGATGGCCTGCGGTAATGCGCAACCCAGAGTGACCACACGATCGGCGGCCCGAACGTCTGCTTCCAAAACTTTCGTTGGCTTGCCGACTGGGGCCTTCAGACCATCTTTTTTGAGACCTGCGACGACCACCGGGGCAAACTGCTCGTCGGGATTCGTGCCGCGTGCAATGGCTCGCTGGGGCAGTCCCCTTTCTTCGGCGATCTTATTGAAATACGACGCCGCAATGATGCTCTTTGCAGCACCGTGCTCGCAGACAAAGACGATTGGATTCGATGGCTTGGACTCTTCCCCAATGGTCGGCAATACATATGTCGCGGCAATGAGCCCGACCAAGGATCGGCACGGAAATGAGAAGACCATGGGCGGAAGTACACGGAGTAAATCTTAAGATTGCATGAGTCGCACTTCCTCTGGCGGTAACACCTTGGCGAAAGCCCGGTACAAGAGCAAGTCGTAACAAATTTTGAGACTACCGGCGATGAGGAACGGCCAACTCATCAGCGCCGGAATGCTAAATAGTAGACCCCGTAAAGGCCGGGGCCATCGCAGCACCTATGGTCCTCGCGACACCGGTGATCCCCGCTGCGGCCGCCCGTTCTTCCGGTCGTACAATCGCCATCGTGTACGATTGCCGGGCGGGCACGTCCATTTGGCTGATGCTGAACCTCGCGAGCAGAACTACGGTCGCGGATATGAGATTCGGCATGAGCGGTACGCAAATAAGAAGGATGTTTGAAGGCAGGTGTGTGAAAACCATCGTCCTGACAAGCCGGATGCGCGTTGCCAATCTCGAGGCCAGTAGCGCCGAGATGCCGGCAAAGAGATTCGCACCGAAAAAGATGCTCCCGAGAGCCGCCGGTTCCGTCCCGAATCGCAAGTGAAACCAATACGCCACCAAGCTCTGGACGACAAATCCGCCGCCGAACGAGTCCAACGCGAACAGTGCTGCTAGTCGAAGGACAACGACGCGAGAGTGTCCGATCCCCAGAAATGGGTTCCCTGGGGCGATTCAGCCTGTCGACTGATCTCCGCCGAAGCGAAAGCCTGCCAAACAGAAACGCCAATACCAGACCCAAGGCCGCATACATCCAGATAACGTGTCGCGCCTTTTGAACCGGCATAACAGCCGAGTGCCCGACTTGCGGCAACAGCCCCGAACATAGGGAGCCGAGTGCGGTCGCAATGGCTCCGGTCAGGGCGTACCATGCGAATGTCTGCGTGCGCTCTCGATCTGATACGACGTGCGATAGTGTGGCTTGTTCAATTGATAGGAACGGCCCGACCTCATGTCCGCTCGGGCTGATGACACCGATGGTACCCGCGATCACAAGCGCCAGCAGATTGTCAGTCAATGCGAATACCAGGCCGGCTCCGGCCATTAAAAGCGAGCCGACCATGAGCGTACGCCGTCTGCCAAACCGATCTGCTTGAGTCGTGAGCCAAAGGGACAACAGTGCGTCCCCGACCAAAATAAACGTCAGGAGCATCCCAGTCTGCGTGTCGCTCAAACCGAGTTGAGTTAAGTAAATGACCAGGACAACTGAGAGGGCACCATATGCGAAAAGCCGTATGAATCGGGTGATGAAAAGGAGCCGGACGGTCAAGCGGCCGCCTGCGGAAGATCCGCCAGCGGCAGGCTGACAGTGAATGTACTGCCCTTTCCGGGAGAGCTTCGAACATCGATTGCTCCTTGGTGCCGCATAACGATCCAACGGGCAATGGAAAGACCTAAACCTGCGCCCCCCAATCCCCGAGAACGGACCTTGTCCGCGCGCCAGAATCGATCAAAGATCCGCTGAATATCTTCTGGCGCAATTCCTATACCGGAATCCGTTACACTCGCGACCGCATGCTCGTCCGATGCAGACAGATTAACGGCCACACTGCCGCCTTCCGGCGTGTACTTAATTGCGTTGTCAATAAGGATGAAGAACAATCGACACAGGGCTTCATCGTCACCTCTTACGATTACGGAGTCGCCCTTGAGATCAACGCTCAGCTGAATCCTTCTCTCTAAAGCGAGCGGCCGCGCTTGCGCAATAGCAACCGCGACTGGACGTGCCACATCTGTCAGTTCGCGCATTACACCGTCCGTACCGGCATCCGCTCGCGCCAACAGGAGCAAGCTGTCAATCAGCCGACTTGTACGTTCGGCCTCCGTCAGAATCTGCTTCATATCTTCGTGATACTCGGCGTTGGAACGCCCGCCGCTGACGGCCAGCTCTGCCGTTGTTCGGATCAGCGAAACAGGAGCGCGCAACTCATGGGATGCGTCCGCCGTGAATTCGGCGATCCTTTGGACGGATTCATTCAAACGCGCAAGCATCCGATTCAAAGTCTCCGAAAGCCGCTGGATCTCATCGCCCGTGTGGGCAACCTCAAGGCGCTCAGCATGGTTCTGAATACTAATAGAGTTGCGGCAGCGATCACATGATCCACAGGTTGCAGGGCACGGCTGCTGATCCAATACCCGCCCAACGAGGCGATCGCGAGCAGGATCGGAATCGAGAACCAAAGACTGGTCCGAAACCGTTGCAGTGCTTCGTAGAATTCGTTCATAGGTTCGGCAACCTGAACGGTGTAGGTTTTGCCGTTTACGACGACTCGAGCGCTCACAAACCGCAATGGTGTACCCTGAACGGCGCGATTCTCATAAAGAGGTTGCTCCCGAAGCTGGGATGGGAGAAGTATCGGGACCTGGTTGTTTTCGAGCGCCGCGGATCGGTACAGCCACTCTCCGTTCTCCGCGCAGACCTGGAACAAGTCACCGCCAGGCCCTAGAACGGAATGCTCCCGGAACTCGTCACGAATCTCTACAGGAGACACAGATGCGATCTGGTTTCGCATGAACTTCTCTATTCCTCTCACGCGGTCCTCAAGCTCTTCGTCCACCGTGTGGAAGGCGCTCGCCTTCATAGCGAACCAGGTGCCGACTCCGAAAACACTCAGCCCAAGCGCCAAAACGAGCAGGTACCACACGGTCAAGCGCAGCCGTATCGATCCCAAGTTCATGGATGCTCGCCCTCGCGTAGTGTGTAGCCGAAGCCCCGAACGGTCTGAATCAACCGTGTAGCTCCCCCTGCTTCAAGTTTGTTGCGCAGTTGAAAAATGAAGACGTCTACCGTGTTGTAGCCGACGTCCCGGTCCAGTCCCCAAATCGCTTCGATCAGCGAGTCGCGAGAGACAATCCGCCCGGCGCAGCGCATCAGATACTCGAGAATCTCGTACTCCTTTCGAGTAAGGACGACTGGGTTGCCTGCTTGATTCACCTCGTGAGTCTGAATGTTCAGAGTGAGGTCGGAAAAATGCAAATCGGGCCCACTTTCGGAGGCGATTCGCCGGGCGATGACGCGCATCGAGCTTTGAGCACGTCGAAGGAAAATGGCTTGGTCAGGTAATCATCGGCGCCAAGGTCCAGTCCGCGAACAATGTCGGACACCGCATCTCGCGCCGTTAGCATGAGTACCGGAACTCGATTGCCGGCTGAACGGAGCCGCTTGGCAATTGTGAGCCCATCCACGCCGGGGTGCATGATATCGAGCAGAATGACTTCGAAATTCCTGGACTGAGCTTGCTCAAGACCGGTTGCGCCATCGGTCGCAATCGTAACGTTGTGGCCTTCGTTTGAAAGATCTCGACGAAGCAACTCGGCCATTTTCGCGTCATCCTCGACTACGAGAATCGTCATCGGACGCCTCAGCTTGGCACATATTCCTTAGGAAACGCTGAGGGAATCGCCAACCGCGAGATTTTAAATGGTTGTCGCAAATCTGAAAACTACCTTCACGTGTTTGGATCAATACAAGTTTCAGCAGCTAGAACGTCAACCTCATCTGCAATTCGAGACGCCGGTTGTTTGCGCTTTCGGAAAAGATCGAATTACCAGAACCCGCCGGCTGATTTGCTTGCCCAAAAATCGGCGAAGCAATGTTGCCAATAATCGGTCCGGGATTGTTGTGGTTTGTGAGATTGCGCATCTGCATAGACACAACGAGGCTGTATCGGCGGTTCGCAGCGGCGGAGCCACTGCTCGCTCCACCGAGTGAAAATGGACTGGCCGGCTCGCCACGAGCCGCTCCGCCACTGGCCCCGCCCGAAACTCCGCCCGGGTTGGTCACCACGGGCGCTCGACCCTCGCGAGAGCCAAACGTGAAAGTTCTGCTGACGCGCATGTTCAGCATGATCTGTCCAGGCCCGCGGCCATAATTTCGTGGCACGAGCGGCTGTCCGGGAGTTGGATTCGGATCCAGAAGTCCGTACTGAGTGGGAACCACGCCGGGCTTGGTCGCGTCGGTCGCGAATGCCGGCCTCGCATTGAAGAGCGTCGTGCCGTAAAGATCCTGGCCTGCCGTGATGTCGAAAGGCGGTCCTGTATTCACGGTCAAAAGCGGATTGAAGCGGATCGCCCATTTGGCGTTGATCGTCCCACCCAATGACAGGCGGTGGCGCAGGTCGATTGCGGCCGGTCCATACTCGCCCTCCATCGAATACGGCTTGGCTGGGAACGTAGTCAAACCGTCTGTGTTGCTTTTCGCGTGTCCGTAGGCATAATATCCGGTAAGCGAGACGCTCCTACTTACCCTCGAATTGACGTTCACGATGAATTGATTCTGGTTGTACAGACCGGAGGACTCCATTAAAACCACGAGGCCGCGCCGGCCGAACGGATATAGACCACTATCGAGTCCGCCCGGATCGTACGTGCCTGGAAAGGGCGCGTTGATGTTCCGGGATCGAAGCATATGCAAACCGTGCGAGTTGGCGTAAGTCAACGCGACCGTAGTGTCGAAGGGCAATTGATGCTCGAAACTGACGGCAGACTGCATCAGGTAGGGAGCACGAAGCGTAGGGCTGATCTTCTGTATAGTGCTCGACGGCAAAGGGCCGGAAAGAGACGCAATCGCCGGCACAGTCGGAAAAAAGTCGGGATTCGACACAAAGTACTGCTGCAGAATTTCGCCATCGTAACGCTCGGCTGTGAGCACGTTGCTGAGACTGAAGCGGTCATAAAACATTCCGAAACCGGCGCGTATAACGCTCCTCGCCTTAGCGCCGCCACCAGGCGCCCAGGCAATTCCGACTCGCGGCACGAAGTCGGTCCAATCATGAATATTGGTTTGCGTTTCGTATCGCAGGCCAGCGTTCAGCGTCAAGTTTGGTCGAACTCTCCAGTCATCGCCAGCATACAGACCAAGGTCCACCTGATTGCCGGCGATCTCAGGGTTACCCGAGTTGATGCTGAACTGCGAGGCCCCACCACCGAGTTGTCGAATCTGTGCGCCGGAGTAGCCCGATTGTTGAAAGAGAAGCGTCCGACGGTAGCTCTCGATTGAGCTGATATTTACGAATAGGGCCTGACCAGTCGGGTCGAGAACCGGCAGACCGTTTGCGTCTAACTTCGGCCCGAGTCCTCCAGCAAATGTGAATGAGCTCGCGAAGTTCTGTGGCGAGATATCGGTTTCGGTAGCGACTCTCAGGCGAAACCCAAACCGCATCGTATGGGCACTGTGGAGCACAGACGTGTTGTTCTGTAATTCGAAGTTGTTCTGCACATTCGTGGAGCGTCCGATGGGATTGCCGCCGCCGGCAAACGCGCCAAGAACCTGGAGCGAATATCCGGCAACATTCGCCTGAGCCACGGTGGTCGGGTCGAAATACTGGAATCGTGTTTCGTTGATGACCCTCGAGCTGATCACGGCGGTTTCGGTAATCTGTATCGTCTGGCTTAACGCGTCATTGTGATAACCGCGAGATGGCAAATTGAACCCGCCCGTTCCCGCATTACGAACGATGTCGCGATTGTAGGAATAGCGGATACTCAGCGTGTGGTTCGCATTGAGTTGATAGTCGATGCGTGGCGTCACGACCGTTCGGCGAAGTTCGGCAACCGGCGTGTCGGTGAACGGCGTGATCTCCAAAGTTTGCGGATTCAATACCACGGCGTTTACGACATTCCCGTTATCAACCCATTCCCTCGTAAACGCGAGATTGAACGTTGCACGCTTGCCTAGAGGACCGCTGACCATTTCGCGCAGCTCATGTAGTTGAAACGGCGCCTTGGCAGCTGCGTAAGGGTTGCGCGAGTTCCATTTGTCAGTCGCGAAGTTGTAACCGAGATCGACGTGAAATTTGTCGGAACCGGGTTTTGTGAAGATCTCGATGCGCCCGTAGCCCAGTTTGTCGTACTCCGGCGAAAACGGATTTTGATTGATCCGGACCTCCCGGATCGAGTTCTTTGGAGGGAGTTGGCCGCCGCTGAATCCATCGACGAAGATAGCCCCACCGTTTGGTCCGGCAGCGGGACCGGCGAGCGCTTGCAAGTCCGCCACCAAATCATCTGCATTATCTGAGAGCGCGTCCAGATCTGAGCCCTTCAGCACAATAGCGCTCGCATTCGCCGCTGATTCCGTGCTCACGGAAGGCTTAGAGGTCTCTCCGACCGTGACTTCCTGCTTCTCGGTAAGAACAACATGCAGCACAAGATCTAATGTCTGCGAAGCATTACGAAGAGAAACAGCAACGGGTTCACGAACGATCAACTGCGGCGCTGATGCCTGAACTGTGTAGTCCCCAGACGCTAATTCGGAAAAAACGTAAGTGCCTTCGGGGCCGGATTTGGTGGTCCGGACTAAACCGGAGGGGCCGTTCAGCACGACATTGGCGCCCGGCACTACCGCGCTGCTCTCGTCGGTCACTCGTCCGCGGAGCACGAAATTTTGCGCGGCAAGCGACGGAAGCAGACAAAGAAAGATGACAATGTCAATAAACTTCAACGGTATCCTTCCAGCGACCATTATGGTTGACGAATCTTAAGGATTTCTGAATCTCAGAAAACTAATCAAATCCTAAGATTTCGACGGGATACTGGGGCTGGAAGAGCTCATGAGAGTCGCGGTAATTATCCTCATGCTCGCGGAATTCACGCTATTAGCGAAACTCGATCGATTCGATCGTGGAACACCGGGCAGCCTTCCGCCAGGTTGGACAAGTGCGATGACTCATGCTGGCGGCAGCCCACAATGGGCCATACTGCGCGATCCGACGGCCCCGAGTCCGCCATTCGTACTGGCGCAGTTATCCAAGGATGCAACGGCAGGACGATTTCCTTTGGCCATCTGGAATGGAGCCTTGATTCAAAACGGTGAAGTCGGCGTGTCGTTCAAGACCGTCGAAGGCTCGGTCGACCAAGCCGCGGGACTGGTTTGGAGATACAAAGATTCCAACAATTATTACAGCGCGCGAGCGAACGCTCTAGAGAATAACGTGGTCTTATACAAGGTCGAGAACGGCACACGCTTGTCTATCGCACCCAAGGCTTGCCGTCACGAGCTTATGGAGTAAGACATGATGTTCCGCGAGGTCGATGGAACACGCTTCGCGTCGCGTTCCCGTAAGGTCAAATTACTCGTGAGTGGCTCAGAATCGCGGCCTTTGAGAACATACGACGTGGATGAAAGGTCGTCAATGGCTTCGGGTTCTGCCGTACATCAGCGGATTGATCGATCAGGAGTTGCTGCTACAGGTCGAGTATCTTGCCGCCGAGAACCGGATCCTGAGGGCACAGCTGCCGAATCGGCTGCGGCTTACGAGAGATGAGCGCTCCACTCTCGGTGAAATCGGCAAACGGCTCGGTCGAAAGGCTCTCGAAAAAGTGGCTTCGGTGGCTCGACCCGAAACCGTCCTTGGCTGGTTCCGAAAACTGGTTGCTCAGAAGTTCGACGGCTCCAAACAACGCTTGTATCCGGGGCGACCGGCGATTAGCCCCAAAGTGGCGAGCCTTATTGTTAGGCTGGCGCGGGAGAACTCCGGCTGGGGATACGATCGCATCTCTGGCGCTCTTGCGAACCTCGGACACAAGGTCTCGGATCAAACTGTCGGCAACGTGCTGCACAGGCACGGAATCGCACCCGCTCCGAAACGGCGGCAGACCACCGCATGGAAGGACTTCATCGCCTCGCACATGGCGGTCACCGCCGGAATAGACTTCTTTACTGCCGAGGTGCTGACCTGGCGAGGTTTGGTTACATACTACGTTCTATTTGTGATCGAACTGGAAACAAGGAGAGTTACGCTGGCCGGCATTACGCGTCATCCGAGGCAGGAATGGATGGAACAGGTTGCGCGCAACCTGACCGATTTCGAATCCGGCTCGCTACGGAACCACCGCTATGTATTGCACGACCGCGATACGAAGTTGTGCGCCAGCTTTCGTTCCATTCTCCAGGACGGAGGCGTGCACCCGCGCCGACTTCCGGCGCGCTCTCCGAATCTGAATGCGTTTGCCGAGCGATGGGTCCGATCTGTCAAACAGGAGTGCCTCTCAAAGCTGATCCTGCTCGGCGAATGCTCGCTTCGAAGAGCTCTGGCTCAATACGTCACGCACTACCATGAGGAGCGGAATCACCAGGGCAAAAACAACCTGCTGCTATTCCCCGCCCCGGATGCACAGTGTCGTCGTGGAACGAAGATATTTTGCAAGCAACGTCTGGGCGGATTGCTTCGGTATTACACGTGGGCCGCATAATTTTTTGACCGAACGAGTATTGGTCGCAATCGGAATCAACTGGGAAGGACGTCGCAGCATCTTGGCCGTCGAACTGGCCAGCCGAGAAAGCCTGTCGAGTTGGAAGGAACTGCTGGCCAGCTTACGGCACCGATCGCTGCACGGGGTCGAGTTCGTCGTCAGCGATGATCATGCTGGGCTGCGGCGTGCGATTCAGGAGTCTTTACCGGAAGCAGTCTGGCAGCGCTGCTATGTGCATTTTCTACGCAATGCCCTCGACTATCTGCCTCGCAAAGCCGATGATGACTGCCTACAGGAACTGCGCTGGATCTACGATCGACGTGATGCCCAAGAAGCACGGCGCGATCTGGCGGCATGGCTGCTGAAATGGGGCAAACGCTATGCCAAGCTCTGCGCCTGGGTGGAAGACAACATCGAGGAAACCCTGAGCTTTTATCGGCTGCCGCGGCAACACCATAAGAATCTGAAATCGACCAACATGCTCGAGCGGCTGATGGAAGAAATCAAGCGGCGCACGCTGGTGGTTCGTATCTTTCCGAATGCTGCTGCCTGCTTACGGCTGGTCCGGGCCTTGGCGGCCGAAATCCACGAGAGTTGGATCGAAGCTATGCAGTACCTCAACATGGAACCGCTCAGGGAACAGAAAAAAGAGGCCCTGCGACAACTGGGAGATGCGGCGTAATGGTTTCTACAGTGCTGACCAGGGCGAGGCGCTCAACCGCCGCCCTCGCCCTGGACCCACTCCCGGCCGCCGAAGGTTCAGTTCAGCCCACTCCAATTTGCGGAACTTGACAAGCACAACTCCATCAGACAAATACCAGAGCAACGCTTCAACCCCTCGTTATGTAGAGACTGCTTCGAGGGACAAATCCGTGGCGCGCTTGCAATTCTCGAGGACTTGGCTGAAGCCCGGCTGGTGGAGTTTACACACGGTACTATTGATAGATAGACATGCTGTGTGCCGTGCCGCACTTCGTTCTGCTGCTGTGCATGGCCGCGAACGCTCCCGCTGAAAGCGTGGCTGTTACCCAGGCAACAACGAGCGGTCTCAGCCGCGCTGTCGAAGAATTTAAGATTCAGACAGCAAACCTGGGGATACGTCCGGACAGCCCTCAGGGTCGGCGGACGCAACGCGGACTCGCGCCCAAGTGGCATGGCCGTCTTTTCGAGAACTTCCGAAATGATATTCTGGATGCCCTTCCGCACGAGATCCGTCAACGGGATGGCGCGAAATCACTACTGCGCCGCAATCAGTTCGGATTCAACGTAGGTGGACCCATCGTGATTCCACGGCTGGTGAACGCTCGGAACTCGTTCGTGTCCGTCTCGTATGAAGGTGTCCGGGAGCGAGTCTCAAGAACGTATCTGCGGACCATGCCGATCCTGCCGGAACGCGAGGGCGACTTCTCGCAAACCGTGGACTCGGCCGGGAACGCACTGCCGATCTATGATCCGAAATCAACGCGGGCGAATCCGGATTTCGATCCATCGCAGCCCGTATCCACCAGCAATCTGCAGTACTTGCGCGATCCGTTTGCAGGCGCCCTGATCCCGCGAAACAGGCTGAATGCCGTCGCGATGAGAGCTTTATCGCTTTATCCGACGCCGAATACGGAGCCTGCTCCGTTTTATCAGAACAATTACTTCATCAACTCGCCCGAGACCAACGTGGCGAACGGGATTATCGCGCGGATCGCGCATCCGCTAAGCGAAAGACATAGACTCAGCGGTGAAATTGCTGCTTCGAACGGACTGCTCGGCGCGGCGCGCTGGTTTCCCTCAATTGCCAATCCGGGCGAGTCGGACCGGAAGTTCCAGAGCCGGCGTGTGTCGGTGGAACACGTATATACTCTGTCTCCTCGCAGCGTGAATACCTTAAGTGTGGATGCTCGGTCAGACACATCCATGTCAGGAACGGATCAGGAAAATTATCCGGTTTACCGGTTTCAGCCCTATGTGGGCATGGGCCGGAGCTATCCGTTCTCTCACAATGCGCGGAACGCTTATAACCTGGCAGACGTATTCAGCACACGCGTGAGCAGGCATTCGCTGCGCGTTGCAGGCGAGTACAGTCATCGTCAGGTAAATACTTACTGGCCGAAATTTCCGGCCGGATCGTACCGCTTCGGCTCGGGACTAACCAGTCTGCCAGGTATCGTGAACACGGGACATGCTTTCGCGAGTTTTCTGCTGGGATTACCCGAATATGCGGAGAGCACGGTGACAACGGCTCCGTCGTATTTCCGGCACGGTGCGACGGCAGTTCACTTCCGGGATCAGTATGAGATCCGGAAAGGTCTGATGCTCACTACCGGATTGAGTCTTAACCGGCGCACTCCGCAGACCGAGAAATATGACCGGCAGTCGACCGTTGACTTGAGCGTGATTAATCCTGCGAACGGTCGGCCGGGCGCTCTCGTTGTCGCAGGGCAGAACGGCGCCTCGCGCAGCTTTCAACCAGTGATCTGGAATCTGGATCCCAGTGCAAGCCTGGCATGGAATCCGCACGGCAGCGTAAAGACGGTGGTGAGGTTCGGCTATTCGCGGACGCACACACAACTTCCAATCTACTTCGGGCAATGGGGAACGCAGGCGTTCAATCTCGCACCGACGTTCCTTTCGCCCAATCCACAGCTGGAACCCGCGATCACGTTGACCGCGGGTGCGCCGCCCGGATCGAATGTTCAGCCCAACCCACGGCCAGAGGCGGCCAACGATACCATTGCCGATCTGATGAACAGGAGTGGCCTGGAACAGCTGACACAGGCCGCCTCCCTATCCGTGGAGCGCGAGCTGCCGGGCTCGATTCTGCTGAGTGTAGGTGCTACGTATTCCGGCGGACGCGATCTCTTGGTGGGTGATCTTGCGGCCAATCCCAACGCAATCTCTCCGGATGCGCTGGTCTACCGCGATCTGTTGAACGATGAGTTGTTCAACCGCTCTGTTCGACCCTACCCGCAATACAAAGGGTTTGACTTGAATGGCGTGTGGCCCGCAGGACGGTATTTCCGAGATGCCGGCTTCATCCGGCTCGAGAAGCGTGCGTCCAAAGGCCTGTCGGTAAGCGCGTACTACGAGTATTCAAAGCAGATGGACGACTATTCCGGACCGTACGGAAAACAGGACTACTTCAATGGGCAGAACGAGTGGTCTCTTACGGCCTTCAATGAACCGCAGCGCCTGCAGTTCAGTTATATGTACGAACTTCCTGTTGGCTCCAATAAACCATTATTGAACTACGCGGACTGGCGTCGCCATATGGTAGATGGCTGGGCCCTCAGCGGCACCGCTGTGGTGACTTCGGGCAATCCGGTCGCACTTCATCCTTTGTTCAACAATACAGGAGGCGTAATCACGGCTTTGCGCGTTAACGTTGTTCCTGGCACGGACCCCAGAGTTACTGATCGAGGCCCGTCTTTGTGGTTCAATCCGGCCGCGTTTGATCAACCGGCGGATTTCACACTCGGTGCCGGGCCTCGAACTCATCCGGATCTTCTGAATCCCGGCAATCAGAACTACGATCTCAGCGTCAGCAAACGCGTCGCGGTTGACGCCGTACGCGCTATCGAGATCAGCGCGGCCGCCTTCAACTTTTTTAACCACGCCAACTGGAACGATCCGGACGCTGGCATCGGACCGCAGAGCGCTCCAAATGTGAATGCAGGCCGGATCATCGGCTCGCGAGGAGGACGTGTGATTCAGATCGGGATGCGGGTTAGCTTTTGATGCTCCGCCTGCTTCTCAGCATTCTCGGTGCCGGGCTCGTATGCTACAGCGCGACACGCGAGCAGGTGCGGCCAGGAAAGCGCCAGGTGCGTGTGCCCGTCTGGCTGCAAGCTGGGGAGACATCTGCATCGCCGGATTTTCAGGTGTCAGTCGATGGTCGCGCGGCAAAGGTGCTGAGTGTCGCTACACCGAAAGATGACATGGTGCTTCTGCTCGTGATGGATCTGAGTGGCGACTCTGGAGACTTCGAAATTGCACGGCGAGCACTCGCCGAAGCGCTGGACAAGCTTTCACCCAATACGTATGTCGGTCTGCTTCGCGCACAGGACGGCCTGTCCGTTTTGGAGGATCCCACGCCCGATCGTGCTGCTGTCAAATCAGCTCTCGATGCAGTGACTGTCACAGGACAAGCGGGGTTGTTCGATACTGTCGAGAACGTGGAGCGGATTGCGGATGCAATCGCTGCGGCGTCTCCGGTTCGCATTGCCGTGCTGTACGTCTCGGACAGCGATGTACGAAATTATCGCGAGGACCTCAGCAATCCGGTAGTGAACTCGAGCGATTCTCACGACCTGAGCCGGAAATTTCCTGATGTATTGATCCGGGAGAAAGTCTCGAAACTCGAGGCCAGTCTGTTGCGCCGCCAAACACCCCTGTTTCTTGTTCACCTGCGTTCCCGGAGCGACCGGCTGAATGAGGCGTATGAGAATGGACTGAGGCGTCTTGTTGAAATCACAGCGGGGAGCAGTGTCTTCTGCCGTTCTGGCGCCGAAATTCCGGAGGTAATCAGCCGACTGATTGATTACATCTGCTCTCAATACACACTGACCGTCGAACTGCCAGTGCCCGCGCGCCCGTCGGTACAGATTCAGGTGAATACCAAGGGTTCGGGCGGAGGCATTGCCTACCGTGCACGAATCGACACGAGGACGAAATAACATGAGGATACGAGCGGAGACTGCAGTATTGCTGCTGGCGTGTGCGTGGAGCTTCTCCTGCAGAAGTACGCAAACGCTCGATCCTCAACTGACCGAACGCATTCGGAGTTTGGAAGCGGAAAATGCAGAATTGCGGAAGCGCATCGCGGAACCGCAGACACATCCGCAGCAATCTCAACCCTCTGGTCCGGAGAAGGTTCCGGCGACAAAATCGCATGATCGAAGTGCGCAGGAAGTTGCGGCCGCGCGTGCGGAAGCAGAGCAGTTCCGGCACGATGTGCACACGCTGCGTTCTCAGCTTACTGAGGAGCGTCAGCGCACCGGAGATCTCGAAGGCCGCCTAAGCGAACTTCAGACGCAGGTATCGGCGGCCGCGGCGCAGAGGGTGCGGTTCTCCGCGGCCGAAACAGAATCCCGCCAGGCACTGGCCGAAGCGAACCGCCATCTCGAAGCGCTTCGTGCAGAGATGAACACACAAAAGGACGTGGTCACACAGCTGGAAGCCGCCAATGCGCGCCTCCGCAAGGCAGCGGGCCAGGATCAGACTGCGCTCCTGGCGGAAATGCAGGACGTCGTGGTACGCCGTGAGCAGTATATCGACAATCTGCTGCGCCGGTATCGGGAACTGACTGATTATTACCGCACTCTGGCGGGCACTTTTGATGGCCGGCACGATCGGGAGTCGGTGGCTCCGAACGGAGCGGAGTTCTCGAGGATTCAGAACACCCTTGCATCAGCGGAGGAAGACATGCGTCAGCTGACCTCTCTGAACGCGCGTATGCAGCTCATTCGCCGTCGACTCAACCCAGGAGCGGCTGCTGCTGCGGGCAGGAAGTAGCGCGAATTTGATCTTTGCGGCCGTTCTCTGTCCGGACGCTCGTGCCTGTCGTATGGCCCTAACCTTGGAGGTGGTTGAAAATACGATGTACAGCCGAGGACTGTTACAGACCGTTCGTGAACGGCTCGTCGAGTCCGTGACGAGTTTTTGACCAAACGGGCAGAGCTTGTGCTTTAGTTCGCGACCGTTTGTATTGTGCGGCCTTCCACTCCGGTCATTGCCGAAGGGTCAATTGTTGTACGAGCGACGAAATGGAAATTTCATTCTTCAGATCACCGGTCACCCACAGTTCGGGATCCCGTTTGGACAAGATCGAATCGTACCCATTTTTCTCGCCACATTGGCGGTGCGGCAAAAGAGTCAAACGATTCGCTTCAGGAGTGCCTCAGAGATGCTCGACACCTTCGGCATGCAGAAGGGTGGGACTGAGTATCGACGGCTGGTTGCGGCCTTTGAAAGGATCTTCGGCGCGACAATGTTCTTCGGAACGGAAACCGGTGCGCCGAAGGCTCGTTTAGTCCAGCGGTCGCGCTTCAACTTTCTACATGAAGCTCGCATTTGGTACAGCCGGGATCCGGCACAGCAGACTATCTCCGATGAGTTCGACAACGTGATCGTACTCAGTGATGAGTTCAATTCCGAGGTGGCGTCACATCCCGTGCCCACAGATCTCGAAGCCGTGAAGGTGCTTACGGCCTCACCGGGACTGCTGGACCTCTTCATGTGGCTTTCGTATCGATGCTTCATTGCGAAAGGGGAAGAATCCATCCCGATATTCGGCTCCTACGGAGTATTTGCACAGCTCGGAACGGCAGACTATACGCGCCCACGGCGATTGAGACAGCGTCTTGAAAAGTGGTTGGAAATGCTTCGGGTGATGTGGCCCGCCTGTCCAGCTCATATCGGCTCGGATGGAGATCGGCTGGTGATAGCGCAGGCCACCGCAGTGCTCGCGAAATCAGCAGACTACATAACCGCTGATGTAAGGCGTTCCCGCTCGTAAAGGCTGGAAGCCGCCAGCACTGCACTAGGAAATAGCCGGAATAATAGACCAAGAAAGTGAGCCATTATGTTTTAGTACCGTTCGCCATCCTGATCTCGCTGCTTCCATCTATATGCCCGGCTTGCAGACTCAAACGTGCGATGTCGAAGCTGCAGGGAAACCGACAATTGCGCGACCAAGTGCAGGAGAGAGCGAGTCCGGCCACTTGAGAGCCGGACTCGTTGCTCGGATCAGCTTAACGCACTCAACCAGCTTGGCCGAGTTCCGTGGGAATTGAGTTTCTCTCTTGGCCGCGCGTTTCAGGCGCCCGCACTGAAGAGATGAGAATGTCAGAAACAAACAGATCGATATCGAGTTGTTGTACCGATCGAAAGCTGCACTAGGTGTAAGGGCACGACGCTAAACCTCACAACCGCCCCTCAGATGGCACAATCGTTGCTCGATGCTGCTGATGCCGGCGACACCGTCCGCAAGACGTGCCGATCCTCCCAACTCTAACGGACTTGCTTCGGTGTGAGGGCGGGCAACTTCGGCGGGCGAACAAAGTCCACCGGGATCTCACCCGTGAGCGTGCGCAGCCACGTCGTAATAGACTCAACCTCCCTATCCTCCAGCTCGATGCCAAGTTGATGTTTACCCATCAGACGCACTGCCTCGGCTAGCGTGTCTGTGCGTCCGTCGTGAAAATACGGCGCGGTCTTTTCTACATTGCGCAACGAAGGTACCTTGAATATCATCCTGTCGGTACCCAGTTTCGTTACTTCATAGCGGCCTTTGTCGGAGAGTCTTGGCCATGGCAGCTTGGCTCCCAGCTTCTGCAACGATTGGCCACCGATGGTCGAGCCATTGTGGCAGGTCGTACAACCTGCATGATGAAAAGTCATCCAGCCACGCATTTCTGGCATTGTGACCGCGCCTCGATCGCCCGTCAGGAATCGGTCCCACCGCGCCGGTGTACTGAGCCTCCGTTCAAAGGCTCCGATGGCGCGGGCCAAGTTGTCGAACGTTACCGGATCCGATTCTTCGGGAAAGGCCCGCTCGAATGCTGCGACGTAAGCTGGAACTGACTTGAGCACACTAATGGCATAATCTGGGGACGGCATCGCCATCTCGACGGCGTTCAGCATTGGACCTTTCGCCTGCTCCTCGACATCCGTAGCGCGGCCATCCCAAAATTGGGCGAAGTGCGCCGCGGCATTGTAGACAGACGGAGCATTCCGGGTGCCCTGCTGATTTCCGTGCCCGATCGATACTCGTCTTCCATCTACACCGTAGTTGTCCAGCGAATGACAGCTATTACACGAAATCGTTTGACCGATCGACAGTCGCGGCTCGAAGAACAACATCCTGCCCAGATCGATTTTTTCGTGTGTAAGGGGATTGGCTGCTGATGGAAATTCCGATTCGAGTGGCGCCATCATCCGCCTCGGCCCTTGCATCATTCGCATTCCTGGCCCCATCTGCCCGTCGGGCGGCTGAGCCAGAGATGAAACGGGAGCGAGTACCGCCATCATCGTGACGAACGCTACCGACGCCTTCATTTCGTTCCTCCTCACCTGCAGAAGCAATGGAGACTACTCAACCCGAATTGCCCGCAATGCGGAATGCCGCAGGTACTGCTCGGCGGATAGCGCCCTGTAGCTCCGTTCCGGGCGCGACAGTGTTGAACACGGTGCCAAATTTCCGTACGTTATCGTGCAATATCATCAGTCGATGATCTTCCTCGTCCGTGTCAATCACAATTTCATAATTGATGTGTGCCATTTTGAGAGGCACATTCTGGCGTACACTGTGCAGCTGACCCTCCACACCTCGGTACCCAAATTTAATCATTGGTGTGACGCGTTCAATGCTCTTCAGGATGCAGCCAGAGAGTGCCGCCAGCAACAACTCGGCCGGATTGAAGGTATCCAGTCGGCCGGCCAGGTCCGTATCGATGGTGAGCTGCGCATTCTTGCATCGAGCGAGAGTCCCATGCGAATCAACACGTCGAGCGTTTACTGAGTATTCGAGTAAGTTTTGCTCTGGCATGACTATCTCCAATCGGGCCTAGGAAACAGACGCGGCCGAAGTGCGACGCGGCAGGAGCTAAGCGATGAGCGCGTGATCACTTAGTGGCTCAGGCGCTCGGTTAGAATAAAGCAAATCTTGCTTCCCAAACCAGTTTGCATGTGTCTATGCCAAAGCGTCGGTACAAACTGGGCACAGCAGCATGCGCCCTCGTTTCGAAAGGTCGACACTCTTAGCAATTGGCACCTGAATCTGTATCGGGATAGATGCCACTGTGGCGTGTGCGAGACAGATCGCGGCTCCGCGATCAGCAGTAATGACAGAACCCGACCCCAGTGGTTTGTGTACCCGATTTATTGCAGTCAAAACAATGCATGACGTTCCTCCATTCTTCGAGGACTGTCTGTCTCCATCTAAATAGCGTGCACGCGGGATGCCGAAGCTAGGTTACGGAAACGTTGGGTTTCGCCGTGTTAATTCACGAGGGTGCGCGAAACGACGCACTGGCTGAGTCCAGAGCGTGTGATGTTGCTTGTTTCATTCACCCAACGACGCGCGAGAGGTATGACAGGGCCCACATTTCGCGAAATGCGCGTAGCCATAGTAGCCGCTGCGGAGAAAGCTTTGTGCCGCCGAAGGCATATTAACCGGTACATCGTGATGTGCGGGCTTTGGCTTCGCGCAGCCCAGTCTCTCAACGATCTTTGCGAACTGTAGAAGGAATCGACCGCGCGTGCACCTCCGGCGTTGCGGTGCCGAACCACACCGGCGGCAGCGTCGGGCACCCGGACCCGCGACAACCGCCGTCCGTCCCGAGATGACCTCGACCTTAAAACTTTTCCATACTCCTACACTCCTCCAGCTCTTCGACTTCCCTCAAGCTCCCCGCGAAGTCAGCCTCCAAAGCCCGAAGCGGTGGTTAAAAACAGGTGAAGGCACTCTGTTTGGACTGCAGCCGTAATGCGTATGTCCGGCGGGCGCTACTAGCGTCAGCGCCGACCCACGGCGTACACGACTGGAGTGGCGCCAGAGCCGCCTCCGATCTCGCGAACACGGTCACGGCGGGAGCGAACGATTCTTAGGATCTTGAACAGGCCGTGTGCTTATCACCGAAGCCGGGGGCCTCCCTGACCTCCGACCATCAACTTGAATCGCCTCAAGCCGCTCAAGTCATCCTTGTCGTGCCGAGCGGTGTAGCCGACCTGGACATAGCCGCCGCCAGGCGAATGGCTGCGTGGTCTCGCGTAGTGGAGGCGGAAATATCTGACCGCTCACCGGGTTAGCTGAACGCGATCCCGACGGACACACCGGAGGGACATCAGCAAGAGCCCACCTTCGAATCGGAAATCAGAATACCAAATTCGTTTTGCGTCTTTTTGACGCTCGCCTCGTCTTCCCGGCTGTACTGACCGAATAAAGGAGTCTGAAATGTCAGAGAACAAACGGATCGAAATAGATTTCCTGTACGTCGATATCGAAAGCTGCACCCGGTGCAAAGGCACCGACGCTAACCTAACATCCGCTCTTCAGATGGCATAATCCTTGATCGATGCCGCTGATGCCGGCGTCACGGTTCGAAAGACCTTAGTTGACTCGGAGGAAATGGCGATCGAGCTCGGCATGATCTCATCACCGACGATTCGCGTCAACGGCCGAGACGTTGATGTGGACCTTCGGGAAAGCCGCTGCGAGGACTGCACCGAGATCTGTGGCTGCGGCGAGGACATCAGCTGCCGTGTATGGCGCTACAAGGGACAGGACTACGAGGTCGCGCCGGTGCCAATCCTGCTGAATGCGATCATGTCCGCGGTCTATGCACCATCACCGGGGGCCTCTGAGCGCCGGAATCCGTCAAACAGCCTCCGCAAATTCTTTGCGGCAAAACGGGAGAGCACAAACGTCTGCTGCGGCCCTGAAAGGGCGGCTGCTTGTTGTGCGCCGGAGGAGAAAGCATCGTGCTGCGGTGTTGGCTCTCAACTGCAGCCGGCGACCTGCGGTTGCTAACCCAACAGCGCGCCTGTGGAGCACACTATCTTCACGGGTGCGCTCCACTATGTGGTCTGCTGCGGGAAGGTAAAGAGATATTCGCGAATCTCATCACGTACGCGGCGGAACGAAGCCAGTCGCCCCTCCTCCGACCCCTCGACTGCCGCGGGATCTTCGAAATTATGGTGGATCCGGTTTGTCTGGCCGGGGTAGATCGGGCACGTCTCCTTCGCGTTATCGCAAACGGTCAGCACGTAGTCGAATGACTGATTCTGAAACTCGTCCACATGCTTCGACCGATGCGACGAGATGTCAATTCCGATCTCTCGCATTGCGGCGATTGCTTCCGGTCGAACGTGTCCGGGGTTTGTGCCGGCACTCTCAACTTCAAACCTGTCTCCGGCATCATGCCGCAGTAGTCCTTCCGCCATCTGACTTCTCGCCGAGTTTCCGGTGCAGAGTATCAGCACCCTGTGTTTCGCCATTCACCTGTCTCCTATGTATGTTTCTGCTCTCTTGCTGATCGAACCCACTCCTGGGCAGCCATCTGCACCGCGTCCCATGGACTCCCGAGCGGGGGTGTATAACTCAGATCAAGGTCAGTTCCTCGACCGCCATGCCGTGATAGAGGGCAGATGCGAACACATCGATTCTCTTGGCCACCTCGGACTGCCAGTGACCGACGATTTGTGCGCCGAGAAGCTTGCCTGTGCCAACCTCGCCAGTAACAGGCTACCGTCAACTTGTTGGCGCGCCGCTCACCAGAAAGCGTACGATCGGGGCGAAGAGCACCAGGGTTCTTGCCTGCCAGGGAATCGAAGGCCTGACGCTTTCCGGAGGAGAGCCATTCTCGTTGTGTCCAAAAACTCAATCTGACTGAAGCCACAGGTGCGTAGGCGCATTTGAATCGCTCACCGATGGTGAAGAGATAATGAGCGGCGGAGATGCCAAACGTCTTGGACCCATTTCGGTTTGTAGTCATCGCGGTCGCCGGTTGGATGAATCAAAAGCAAAATCATGCCATTGAATACTTACGCGAAGAGAATCGAGTCTTACGAGAGCAGCTTGGCACTCGTCGGCTTCGGTTTACTGATGATCAACGACGCCGCCAGGCGACGAGAGCCAAACTTGTCGGCCGTCGGCTACTAAGTGATGTTGCCAATATCGCTACACCGGACACATTGCTGAGGTGGCATCGAAGGCTGATCGCAGAAAAGTATGATGGCACTGCCAAGCGGACATCCGGACGGCCACGCACCTCCAGCGAAATTGAAGACCTGGTGGTCAGTCTGGCTCAGGAGAATCGGGATTGGGGCTACCGCCGAATTCTGGGCGCTATGTCCAATCTCGGTCACAGTCTGGCCCGCGGAACCATCGCCAACATATTAAAGAAGTAGGGGATCGAACCGGCGCCTGAACGAATTCGGAAAACCACGTGGAAGGAGTTCCTGAGCCAGCACTGGGAGTTGATGGTCGCTGCCGATTTCTTCGCGGTCGAGGTGTGGACTCGGCGTGGACTGCAGCGCTGCATCGTGCTGTTCTTTATCGAACTGTCGACGCGCCGGGTCGAGGTAGCCGGAATTGCCACGGTGGCGAATGGTCTCTGGATGAGCCAAATCGCACGCAACATCAGCGACGGCGTCGACGGGCTCCTCACCGGGAAAACCTACCTTATCCATGATCGGGATCCGCTGTTCACCGCCGAGTTTCTGCGGATCCTTGCAGATTCGGGGGTGAAACCGGTGAAATTACCACCGCGATCGCCTAATTTAGATGCCCACGCTGAGCGGTTCGTGCGGACCATCAAGGAATCGTGCCTGGACCGAACGATTTTGTTCGGCGAAGATGCATTGCGAAACGCTGTTCGAGAATTCACCGCAGATTATCACGTTGAACGCGATCACCAAGGGCTCGGCAACCGACTCATCCTGCCGGATTCGGCACATGTGGGAACCACTGGTGAGGTCCGGCAGCGGAGCGACTCGGTGGACTGCTCAACTACTATTTCGTGAGGCCGCGTAGAGTTGAAGTACGTGACTGCATTTGAAGTACCTGTGGTGACCAACAGATCAAATACTCACTGCTTAAGGACATCGGATCCGCTACAGACCCTTGGCTGTTCTCTGTGATGCGTTGTCTTACCCAACGTGAACGGCGATTTCTTC
>CAWHYW010000008.1:0-103056 GCA_963833675.1 Bryobacteraceae bacterium
GCGCCGGAATGGGATAGCTCTGCAAAGCGCGAATGCAACGCACCGTGGCCGCAAAGGGACTTTGAGTAAGGGGCGGCCGGTGTTGAACATCTCCCCCGGTCCAACTACCATCGGCTTCCTGGGACTCCGCTATAGCGACTACAGCGGCGTCGGTGATTCCGTCCGCCGCTACGTTGCTTGCGCGTAGCCCGAGGAGGGTCTCGGCGATCCGACTCGCGCCGCCGCCAGAATAACGCCCTGGAGGTAGTCTTCCGTCAGGCCAACTCCCAACGACTTCATCTGTAGCGCCTGCTCCTTCGCCCCTTCCTCGTTGATCGAAATACCTGACGCCCTGGCGTAAAATTGCGCGCGGGCCACCAATGGCTGATGATGACAGCCAACACATCCACTCCCCTTGAAGAATGTTGCGCTGCTTGTTTCGAGCAACTTTACAGCACGCTGCAATGCGACCGCTGGTTTCGGTCGCTCCTCGGTCAGACGCACGGGGGCTACATACTTTACTCCGTGGTCAGCGCCAGCCTTCCTCAGTTCGGCAATGATCTCCGGATAGCCGAATTTGTCCGCCCAATCAAGCGGCGTGTCGCCGCTGCTATCAGGCGCTTTGACGTCCGCGCCTGCTCCAATCAAGGACCGAACGATTTCCAGCGATGGGTACTCGGTAGCCAGCGCGAAAAACAGTGGTGAGAGATTGCGGCTGTCGCGCGCGTTGACGTTGGCGCCAGCCTTAACAAGATAACGAACCGATTCCACCGGACCAAAAGCAGCTGCGTTGTGAAGAGCCGTTACCTTCGAATTATTCGGGGGGCCGTTCCTGATGTTATTCGTCGTCCGCCTAGCAGCTGTAGCGGGCAACATGGTGGCGGCGTTCACGTCAGCTCCCTTCTGGAGCAGTAGCTGTACCGCCTCAGGATTATGGGACAGTGCGGCGGCAATCAAGCAAGATCTTCCGAGGAGGTCGGACACATTGACCGAGGCTCCCTTGGCGAGCAGCAGCCGCATAATCTCGACATCTCCTGCCTTTGCTGCCAGGTGCAGCGCCGAAAATCCGAAGAGAGTTCTGGCATTGACATCCGCTCCATTTTCGAGCAACAAGGAGACGATCGAGGAGCCCCCGGCACCCATCGCTCGCCCATCAACGGCGTTACTCCTTGCCTTGACGCAGCATTCGGATTGGCGCCGCGCCCGATCAGCAGACGGGCCTTATCCGGTTGACGGACGGCCACAAAAGCGCCGTGGCGTTGGCATTATTGGTCGCGTTTACGTCGGCGCCGGCATCGAGGAGAATCTTGAATATCTCGAGATTTCCGAACGCAGCCGCGTGCATGAGCGGGGTCGCCCCACGCTCGTCTCGCGCGTCGATTTCGGCCTTAGTAACGTGGCCTTTGACAAATCCCACGTCTCCGTTGCGGATGGCTTGAAATAGCTTGAGGCCGTTGGCATCCGCCGCTGCCGGAACCGCCACCGCCACCAGGATTGAGAGGACTTTGTTCATCGCTTCGCTGCCGGGCATTCCTAGACTATGCGTCGGAACGGAAAAAAATTCGATGCACTCCCTCTCACATCGGGCTCACTGCGACATCACAAGCCAAGTAGTTGATAACGAGGCCGCTGCAAGTTTCCGTTCACCGTGCTCTGGTAAACTTCGGCGAGAGGAGCAAGGTGGATGCGGGCGCCGCGTGCCGAACCGGTAGTCCGATTTGGGTCCTTCGAACTCGATGTTCGAATAGGAGAACTGCGTCGGAACGGTATAAAGGTTCGGGTACCCGATCAGTCGGTCCAAGTGTTGGCGATTTTGCTGGAACACGCCGGTGAAGTGGTCGCACGCGAAGAGCTATATCGGAGACTCTGGCCCGACGGGACGATCGTGGAGTTTGAGCACGGCATAAATTCTGTAGTCAACCGCTTACGGCAGGCTCTAGAGGATTCCGCGCATGAGCCGCGATTCATTGAAACGCTCCCGAGGCGGGGCTACCGGTTCCTGGTTCCTGTCGAGCCGCAGGAGCCCGCGCACGAAGACCGATCCATTGCTGTGCTGCCTTTTACGAATTTGAGCGCTGACAGGGAGAACGACTATTTCAGCGAAGGCCTGGCGGAGGAGATTCTGAATGCCCTCAGCCGCATCGGGGATTTACGCGTCGCCGCTCGCACTTCTTCGTTCTCCTTCAAGGGCATGGCTGTCGACATCAGTGGGATCGGGGCGAGGCTCAATGTGGCCACGGTCCTCGAGGGCAGCGTCCGGCGTTCCGGCAATCGCGTGCGCGTCACGGTGCAGTTGGTGAATGTCAGAAATGGTTTTCACTTGTGGTCGGAGCGCTACGACCGTCAGATGGAGGACCTCTTTGAGGTACAGGATGACATCGCCCGGACGGTAACAGAGCGGCTCAAGGTGAGGCTGAGCGGTGGGGTGGAACGATCGACAGAGAACCCTCAGGCGTATGAACTGTACCTGAAGGGACGTCACTACTGGCATCAGAGGTCGCCGGCAACCGTGCATTTGGCCATTGATTGCTTTGAAGAAGCCATCAAGCTCGATTCCCGGTATGCGCTCGCCTACGCTGGGCTCGCCGACTGCCACACGCTTCTGGGAGCTTACGCCTGGGTGTCGCCGAAGGAGGCCGCGCGGGAAGCTTACGAGGCCGTCACGAAGTCGATGACCCTGTCGCCCTCCTTTTGGGAGGTCAACTTCGCTCGCGCATTTTATGCGTTCTGGTTAGCGCGCGATTGGCGTGAGGCCGAACCTTATTTTCAGAAAGCTATTTCTATCAACCCAGGGTCATCGATTGCGCATGTGTATTACGGCTTGTTCCTTTCGACTGATGGGCGTGCGGGAGAGGCCGTTGCGGAAACAGCGCTGGCTTGTCAACAAGACATGCTGTCGCCGTTCGTCCATTCCCTCAGCTCATTGGCGCTTTACACCCTGACTAGCTTCGAAGACGCAGAGCGCCTGGCGCAGCATGCGCTAGAGCTGCAACCTGGCTATCTGCTCGGTCTGTGGGCGCAGGGCATGGCGCTGTGTGGTCTCGGGCGCAACGAGGAGGCAATCAAGGCGTTCGAGCGCGCCGTCACGATGTCGCGCACTCCACTCTTTGTAGGCTTGTTAGGTCTTGCATACGCCCGGGCGGGACGCGCTGCTGACGCGGCCCGGTTGCTCCAGGAGTTAAATGATCGGAATGCGCAAGGCGAATATGTTCCGAAGAGAGCGCTGCTTCACATCTATGTAGGGCTGGGCGATGTTCCGTCTATGCGCAGGGCGCTTTCCGATGCCTTAGAGGAAGGATTACCGCCGTCTGTGTTACGGACAACCAGTAGCCCTTTTCTGGAGGCTTATCGCGATGATCACGAGATTGACGAACTTCTTACCGAATTCTACAGACGGTGAGATGGGCCCGCGCACTGATGGAATTCTGTCGGTGGACTCTTTCAAGAGGCAGAATGGTCGCTCAGTGTGGACGAAGCCACGAAGTCGCGCGTCTTGCGAACACATGCGCAGTTTTTCGGGAATTTTCGGCGGCGTACTCGGGCTAGTCTGAAAGATTTCCAGGTGGAACGGGTGTTCGGAACAAATCGCAGTAACCCGGCCGTATAGCGCCCCGACTCGTCGAAGGGGTTCAGCTCGGGTGACTAGAGTTCCCCCCGCTTCGCCGCCTGGATCAGGTAGTCTGCCGCACGGTACGCTAGCGCCTGAATCGTGCACGTGGGCTGATTCCGTCCGGAAGTCACGAAGCTGCTGCCGTCCACCAGAAACATATTGCGCACATCGTGGGTGCGATGCCAGGAGTCCACCACGGAGCGTTTTGGATCTACGCCCATACGGCACGTGCCCAGTAGGTGAACACCTTGCGTCGTGTCCTCGACCGGGTACGCCCACTGCCGCCGGGCGCCCGCGGCATCAAGGATTTCCATCTGCCGGTCAAGCAGAAACTGCATGGTCTTGAGATCGTCGTTGTGGGACTTGAAAGTCACCCGCATAGCGGGCAGGCCCCAGGCGTCCTTCAATTGCGGATCGAGCGTGATTGAATTCTGCTCAACCGGGAGCGTGGTGGAGTGAGATAGCAGGTACATCGAACGAGTAAAGGATTCGCGCAGCAGTTTCTTGTACTCGGCGCCCCACCGCGGCGCGTCCAGCGGCAGTCCCAAATTGGCAAAGAAGATTGGAGTCATATCGAACCGCGCGTCAATCCCGCCGCCGCCATAGAAACCACGCTTCGCGTCAGCATCGTAGAAATCGTGCAGCAGGCGACTGACCACTACGCTCTTGAAATCGTTAAGCGGATACTCGAACGTGGCGCCGCAGAGCGAGCCCGAATCGAACATCAGGTATTTTCCGACGAGCCCACTCGAATTGGCAAGGCCATTCGGGAACAGGTTGGACTTCGACATCAGAAGCAGCCGGGGCGTCTCGCTCCCGTTGCAGCACACAATGACTGCTTTGGCGCGTTGAAACACTTCGCGCTTCCGTCCGTCGAAATAAATCGCACCCGTCGCCCGCCCCGCCTTGTCGATCTGGATCTTGCGAACATAACAACCGGCGCGGATCTCGCAATTTCCGCTGCGCTCAGCCACCGGAATTACGGTGGCCAGCGTGCTCGATTTGGCGCCCACCTCGCAGCCGAAGCCTTCACAGAATCCGCAATGCAGGCACGCGCCGCGGCCTCGGTATGGCTGCGACAGGATGGCCAGCGGTGCGGGAAACGGATGCAATCCCAGATTGCGGGCCGCGCGCTCGAAGATTACACCCGAGGATTTCACCGGCAGCGGCGGCAGCGGATACGGCTTCGAACGGGGCGGATCGAACGGGCTGGCGCCGGCAAGCCCTGAAACGCCCAGTTCTTCCTCTGCCTTGGTGTAGTACGGCTCCAGCTCGCCGTAGCGGATGGGCCAATCGTCGAAGCCCGTTCCTGCAATCGATCCCCACTTGGAACGTTCGACAAAATCGATTTCATGAAACCGCCAATAGTTCGCCGTGAAGTGTACGGTCCCGCCGCCGACCATCCGGCCATATACCACGGCCGCGCGCACCTCTGCCTTCTCCGAGTCGAGCTTGCGAAACGTGGTGGGTTGCCTGCGTGCATCGTTGGTGAGCGCGTTGCGGAATATGGTTCCGAGTTCGTCGTGCTTGAAGTCGCGTTCCCGCAGGTACGGGCCCTGCTCGAGTACGACGACGCGGAAACCTGCGGTGGCAAGTTCCTTAGCCATTACGCCGCCGGCCGCGCCGGCGCCGATCACCAGAAAATCCACACGATCCGTGGGCCGGTATCGTGTCATCGTTGGTTCCGGTTCGGTCCGTCGTAATAACCGAACGGCGGTCGAAATGCGGCTGCGTCTTCGAAGCCGATCAGCTTCCAGCCGATCCGGTCGCGATTGCCTCCATATTGCGGATTTGAGAAGAATCCGAGAATCGTGTGGCGCCGTACCAGCTCGAAGAAATCGCTCTGCTCGTCCGCGCGAAATATCACGGGCGCGACGGAGCGCTTCTGTTCCATCGACCGCAGAACCTCGATCTGTTTCGCCGGCGGCAGATCCGAGAAGCGTCCGCCGGATCTGTCGGCCAGCATCTTGAGCCCTCGGGTATAGGCCGCCTGCTGGTCTTTCTCGAAGGTCGCCAGGTTGAGATCGATGAAGCGGATGACTCCCGCCTCGCGCGCTCCGCCCGTGTCATCCGTCGGAATCATCTGAGCAGCCACGGCTTCGACTTCTATCGCTTGCTCGAGAGTGAAGAACTTCAGCCCATCGGATAGAGCCGCGACTTGATCATGCGAGTGCGTCTGCCCGAGCATCGCCCACACTGCCGTCGCCTGCAGTGCGGATTGCCGAAGGATTTCGCGACGTGTCATTGGAGCAGATTATACAGGTTGATGGTGGCGCGCACATCAGTTCGCACGCTCACTGCAGCGCTGCGAATTCCCAGCAGATCAGCGGGCTTTCGGAAGTAATCCACTTGAGGAAAGTGCCTTGGTGTACATCTGCGTTACCGCGTTTTTTCCGGATAGTCGGCATCGCGCCGATCAACTTTTGGATTAGGCGTGACTCGCTCACGACGTGGCCTGCCGTCGCCGAGGCACTAGGCATATGCGACTACACGTCCGGAGGAACTGTTTAGCCCCTCAGCGTCCACGGTGGCTCACGACCGAATCTGGCCCCAGCGGTAAGATCTTCTCTGAATGTCGAAGGAAAGGGTCGCCGAAATACACGAGAACGGATACTGCGTCCTCAGGCGGTGTTTACCTCACCGCGTCGTAGATGCATGCAGGGAGGCATCTTGGCCGGCAATACTCGAGCAAATCGGCGAACGCGGACGCGAAGCGAACCGTGGCTCTTGCCGCCACTTCGTCCCTATGCCTTTCGATCGGCCGTGCTTTGCTCCTGAGTTCTTCTTCGACGTCCGGATCCTGGACATAGTTCGTGGTGCGATGGGTGCTCGAGTAGTGGCCGACCAGTGGGGCTGCGACGTTCCGCTCCGGGGATCGGAGTACCAGCAGTTTCACGTAGACTATCAGAGGCCTTTATTTGAGGAGGTTCCGCATCTTTCACTGCCTGCTTACATGCTGGTTGTCAGCTTCGGGTTGATCACTATAACTGCAGAACACGGCCCGATTGAAATTGCGATTGGTACACACCGTTTGACACGGGAGGAAGCACTCCAATCTATTGAATCCGGTGGCAGCAACGTGCATAGCGTTCTGTTGGACATCGGCGACGTACTTATCCGCCATCCGTGGGCGCTGCATCGAGGCACGCCAAACTTGACCAGTACCCCGCGAGCGCTCGCAAGCATTCGCTACGTACGGCGCTGGTACGCCGACGACAGTCGCGAGGTTGCCACGATCCCGTCTGCCGTATGGCAATCACTCTCGGACGAACAAAGGACGCTCATGCGCTTTCCGGTCGACGGATGATCTGGCATGTCGCCCAGACTAAGAGTAGAAGCATCAGCGAATCCACTCGGCCGAATAACGCCTGATCGACCGAAGTTGCCACGGACGTCTAGCGTATCGTCGGCCACTCTTCCCCGACCCGGAGTGGTGACGAGTGGCCCGTAATTCGCGAGTAAGCCGATAAATGACTGTCCGCTTGGGACTACAACGCCAATCGGATATGCTTTTGAGAATGCTGGAGCTGGAACGCGACGATTGCGAATCCGCCTATTGCCCGACTATAGTCCGGATGGTGTAGAACTCAGCCTCATTCGCTGGTCTCTCAGCCTTGCGCCGGTCGAAGGCCTCGCTTTTCTGGAAGACCGCATCGGGGACATTCTGCGAATTCGCGCTCTGAATGCAGGAAAGTAAGTTCTCGCTTTTTCTGACAGCGCTGCATCAAAGCGGAGCTGAATTCATTCTTGTAGCTGGTTTGGCCGCGTCTTACAGGGAGCGCCGATCCAAACCTGCGACGTGGATACCGTGTACTCGCGAACGGGCGAAAACATCAAGAGATTACTTCGTGTTTTAGAATTCAATCGATGCGATTTCCGCATCCAGCCTGACGGCCTAACATACGAACATCTGCTTCCTCATTACTGGATGAGATTATCGCTCTCAAGGAAAAGCTCGGAACCGAGAAGGATGCCGCGGTACTTCCAATTCTTCGACAGACGGCCCGAGAGCTGAAAAGACGAGAACCTTGATTCGTTCCGGATCGTCGCGAGTCGGAAACAATCCACATATACGAGAAGTCGCCTGTGGTTCCCGATGGCGACGGAGCCATCCGTTATTGCTCAAGACGAGATCGGCGTTACGCTTTAAGTGACCGGTAGCTGGTCTCCTGCCGGATACGTGAGCACCGCTCGTCAGGCTTCGGTTGGCCACATTCCGATTAGCACCGTTCTCCTTTCCCAAGCTCTGGCCATACACCATTCGGAAACAGGCCGTCACTCAATCGCGTAGCGGCCCGGGTTTATGCAGCGGCGCTATTCACGCACTCGCTAAGGGCCACGAAGCGATCGAGGATTGAAACTCCCGTGCGGGCGTACTCATGATCCCCCTTTGCTGCCGTTGCGACGATTGGCTTCGCGTTGTCGTTCTGATGCAAAAGAGTTCCGTTTAAATGAAGCGCCGCATAAGCGCTCGCTCCTGAGACGATTCTCGCATTCGGAAACGCACCGACAAGGCAAGTAATCTATCGAAAGTGGTTTGCTGGCTCTCCGTACCGCCCGAAGAACATAAGATGACTCCCCTCGGGAGCATTATCGCTTGGTTGCGGGTTACGCTCGCCGTCCATGCTTTCTGGATACCAAGTCAACTTGCCATCTTCATGGCGTTGCGTGCCCAATACATAATCACGAGTCATGGTTAACCATTTGAAGACCGGCGGCTTGTAAGTTACCCGCGTTATCACTTTGTATCTGATTGGCTTTCTTTCAACGTTCCCTCGGCTCAGCGTCAACACCTTCAAACACTGCGACGCAACCTGCTGGTTTGGCCCGAGATGGCTGAAGGGCTTGGCGTCGCCTTGACCAGAACATTTCATGGTTGCCCCAGAACGTATCGAACGTGTTCGTGTCAGGATGGAAGTACTTTACCTCTACGTAAGCGCACTGAAGGAGCACGTCCGAAACCGGAACTGGGGTTTCGTTGGATAATATGAAACGGGTAGTATGGGCGTCTAATGGGTCGAGCAGTTCTTGCGATGGTTGAACTTTTACAACGGGGACGAAGACGTACAGCGACACTATCCCCGCAACGGTCGATATAGATAGGAAAACTTTCCATGGCCACGCTACGAGCGGTCCTGCAACTTTTGCTAAACGTTGCCACAGCCACGGGCGTATTGTCGGCGGCTTACTTCCTCCCTTTACTAGCTTCT
Organism: Bryobacteraceae bacterium; assembly: GCA_963833675.1. Taxonomy (GTDB): domain Bacteria; phylum Acidobacteriota; class Terriglobia; order Bryobacterales; family Bryobacteraceae; genus DASQDN01. The sequence continues at coordinate 8,800 of CAWHYW010000008.1, forward strand.
CTACATTCCTAGTCGGCTCAGAAAAAGCCTCTTCACCGCTAGGGACGACGGATCGCCTTTGCTGCCTTCTCTGTCTTGAATTCAACTGTGAGCCAAATCATATAACGCCGGCTATTCCCTTGACAAGGGATAATTCCGCAGAAAACTCGTATGAGACCTTGGAAGTCGGAGAACCCATGCGCGGCACGTCGCTCGGCAGGATATAGTATCGACGATTATGAATCGTCGCACTTTTCTCGCGGCCACCTCGATAGGGGCCGCCGCTGCCGCCGCAAATCGTCGCGCGAGAATCGCGGCCATCATTACGGCCTACTACCGGAATTCCCATGCGGACGTGTTCATCGGCAATATGCTGCGTGGATTCTATTGGGACGGCAAGCCGCACACGTCCGAGTTGGAAATCGCGGCGATGCATCTGGAACAAACGCCTGCGAATGACATAGGACGCTCAGAGGCCGCGCGCCATGGCATCCCATTAAAAGCGACCATTCGTGAGGCGATTTCGGCCGATCTGCAAGGCGTCGCGCTCATCGGGGAACATGGCGACTACCCGACCAATGAAAAAGGGCAGAAGCTCTATCCGCGCTATGAACTGATGGAGCAGATCGTCAACGCCTATCGCGCCAATGGCCGTGCTCTTCCGTTGTTCGTGGACAAGCATTTTTCGACCGATTGGAAGAAGGCCAGGCAAATGTTCGATTGGTCGCGCGAGCTGAAATTCCCTCTGATCGCAGGGACATCTCTAACTCTCACCTGGAGACGGCCCGTCCTCGAACTGGATCTGGAAACGCCAATCAAGCGCGCCGTCGGTTACTTCTATGGCGGCAAGGAAGCATACGGATATCACGGCCTGGAAGTATTTCAAAGCATGGTGGAGCGTCGAAAGGGCGGCGAAACAGGTGTCGATTGGGTACAGTGCATCGAAGGCCCCGAAGTGTGGAAATGGAGTGAAGCGAATCCGTGGGCCCGCAACTTGCTTGAAGAGTCCATGCGCCATGACGACACGCTGAAGCGGGGCCGCCTGGAAGAAAACGTAAAGCAGCCGATCCTGTTTCTTCTCGGCTATCGGAGCGGATTGCTTGGAGTCGTCTACCTGTTGACCGGACAGACGGAGCAGGCGGGCTTCGCCGCTGAACTTGAAGGTCGCGCCGATCCGGCAGTGTGCTGCTTTCTCACCCAGTGGGGCCGGCCGTGGAGCCACGGGAACGGCCTCAGCTACTGGGTGGAACAAACCATCGTGCAGGCGAAGGAGTTCTATCCACCCGAGCGAACGCTCCTAACCACCGGTATGATCGCGGCCATGATGGACTCGTCCTTCCAAGGCGGAAAAAAGGTGGACACGCCACATTTGAATGTGAAATACCGGGCGCAACGCGAGTCGCTCTTCATGCGAGGGCCTCTCCCGCCCTACGATCGCGTTCGAGTGTAGGATGGTGGAATCTTGCGATTGCGATCAACTTCCTTCCAAACGTGTTTACTGGCTTCTCTTGTTGTTTTCCAGGCGTGGGCCGGCGTCGATTTAGGGAACGTCACCGAAACCCATGTGATGGTTCCGATGCGCGATGGTGTGAAGCTCTCAATGTACTTGTACACGCCACCCGGAAAAGGTCCCTGGCCCGTATTGTACGAGCAGCTTTACATGAACACCCAAACCGATAGCCTGCGGCTCCGGCATGCGAGATTAGCCGCGCGAGGTTATGTCGTCGCTGTCGAAAATTTCCGTGGCACGCATTTATCCGAGGGTGTCTACGTCGGCTACCGAGCACTCGGCTGGGGCGATAAGAAGGACGGCTACGATACCGTGGAATGGCTCGCTAAACAGCCATGGTCTACCGGTAAGATTGGGACGTTCGGCGGGTCACAAGCCGGATACGCTCAAAATTTCCTGGCCGTCACACAGCCGCCGCACCTCGTCGCTCAGTACATTACGGATGGCGGCCTTAGTTTATTTCATCTCGGCTATCGCATTGGCGGCACTGCCCGCCCGGAGCGTTTCAAACAAGCGATGGTGATCGACGCTCGCGACCGCGCGGAAGGTTTGGCGCATCTCGCGGAACAACTCAAACATCCGGTGTACGACGATTACTGGCGCCAGGAGGATTGCACCAGATACTTCGACAAAATGAACTTCCCCAGCGTGGCGCTTGCCAGTTGGTTTGACTTCATGAGCGTGGGCTCCATCGAGACGTATATGGGCCGCCAGCATCATGGAGCGAAGGGCGCACGGGGAAAACAGCAGTTGGTAATCGGTCCGTGGCTCCACGGTGGCACGAAGGGTCCGAACATCGGCGAGCTCGAGTTCCCGTCGAATGCGGCCTTCGCCGTCGAAGATCACATGATCCGCTGGTTCGATCATTACCTGAAAGGCGTTGATACCGGAGTCGAACGGGATCCCATCGTCCGCTATTACGTGATGGGCGCAGCCGGCGAAAACGGAGCCCCAGGAAACGAATGGCGCACTTCCAACGACTGGCCAATTCCCGCAAAAGACACGCCGTATTACTTTCGGGCAGCCGAATCGGGAACGGGCGGGGTGCTGGCTACAGCGCCGTCCAATGCCGGAACCGCTTCCACAGAATTCCTCGCCGATCCCCTGCACCCCGCGCCCATTCCCGGCCGCGCATTTGCCGGCGCAAAGGACGCGCGCAGCTATGAGAAACATCCGGAAGTCCGCACGTTCACGACGGAACCGCTCAGCGAACCAGTCGAGTGGACCGGCCTTGTTCGTACCGAGCTTTGGGTTTCCTCCTCTGCGCCCGATACGGACTTCATCGTGCGAGTCTCGGACGTGTATCCCGATGGGCGATCGATTCTGCTCATTGATTCCATCCGCCGTGCACGTTATCGCGATGGTTTTGAAAAAGAGAAACTCATGTCGCCGGGTCAGGTGTACAAACTTGCTTTCGATATCGGCTGGCTGAGCCAGGTCTTCAATCGCGGACATCGGATTCGGATCACGATTGGCAGTACAGGCGCCGATTTCTACGAGCCGAATCCCAACACGGGTGAGCCTGTCACAATCGATCCGCCTTCAAAAACAGTGGTCGCCCGCAACAAGGTGTATCTCAAAGGGCAGCAGGCGTCCCGCATCATCGCGCCGGTCCGCAAATCCTAGTAAGCTGGAAGTTTAGGACCATGTCGGTTACCCGAATTTCACGCCTGTTCTTCCTTGTCATGGCGTGCGGAAGTCTGTGCATCGCGCAAACGGGCTCCTCGCCCGAGAGCACCGTCCAAAAGTATTGCCTCGGCTGCCACAATTCCAAGCTAAAAAACTCGAAAGTAGCTTTCGACACTCTGGATTTCCACAAAGTAGCTGACCATTCCGAGGAATGGGAAAAAGTAGTACGCAAACTTCGGACCCGCTCCATGCCGCCGGCCGGTATGCCAAGACCGGACGAGGCCGGCTATTCTGCCCTGGTCTCGTCGATTACAACTTCTCTCGACGCCACTTCGGCCGCTAATCCGAATCCGGGTCGGACCGATACCTTCCGCCGGTTAAATCGAAACGAATACCACAACGCCATCAGAGATCTTCTTTCCCTGGACGTCGACGTCACTTCAATGCTTCCGAGCGATGAATCCAGTCACGGCTTCGATAACGTCACCGTCGGCGATCTTTCTCCGACATTGCTCGAACGATATCTGATGGCCGCAAGAAAGATCAGCCGGCTTGCGATGGGCAGTCCAATGCGCTCGCCGGGGGGCGACACAATCACTCTGGTCCCTGACCTCACTCAGGAGGATCACTTCGAGGAGCTTCCACTCGGAACCCGAGGCGGAAGTCTCGTTCGCTACAACTTCCCGCTCGATGCAAAGTACGACATTCAGATCCGGCTCGCGCGCGATCGCAACGAACACGTCGAAGGCTTACGTGAGGCGAGTGAAGTGGAGCTACTGCTGGACGATGAGCGAATCCAGTTATTCACGGTGGCGCCGCCTCCTGCTGGTCAAGACCACTCGCAGGTAGACAGGGATCTCAAAGCCAGAATCCCCGTTAAGGCCGGTCCTCATGTTGTCGCGGTCACGTTCCCAAAGAAGACATCGGCGCTCCTCGAAACCGAACGGCAACCATGGCAGGCCCATTTCAATATGGATCGGCATCCACGAATTCACCCGGCGCTGTACTCGATTTCTATTAACGGACCGTATGAGGCTGCGGGCGCGGGCGACACTCCCACTCGTCGCAGACTTCTCTCCTGCCGGCCGGCGAACCCGGGAGAGGAGGAGCCCTGCGCTCGTCGAATTTTCTCGACCCTGATGCGAAGGGCTTATCGGCGACCGGTGACTGACGCAGACCTCCAGGCGCCGCTCAAGTTTTACAAGGAAGCCCGCGCGAAAGACGGATTCGAAGCGGGCATCGAAATGGGGCTGAGCTCGATCTTGGTCAGTCCCGAGTTCCTGTTCCGCGTCGAACAGGACCCGCGAGGTGTGGCATCGAATACCCCGTATCGAATTAGCGATCTGGAACTCGCCTCGCGTCTGTCATTCTTCTTGTGGAGTTCCATTCCGGATGACGAACTGCTCGATGCCGCCATTCAGGGTAAACTTCGGACGCCCGCCGTGCTGGACAAACAGGTCCGCCGAATGCTCGCAGATTCCCGTTCCAAGTCCCTGGTGGACAATTTCGCGGAGCAGTGGCTCTATCTGCGTAACCTCAATTCCATGACGCCGGACATGCGTCTGTTTCCGGATTTCGATGACAACCTGCGTCAATCGTTCCGCAAGGAAACAGAGTTGTTCTTCGAAGACGTAATGCGCGAGGACCGCAGTGTACTTGAACTGCTGAACGCTAACTACACATATGTGAACGAACGGTTGGCGAAGCACTATGGCATTCCGAATGTTTATGGCAGCCGCTTTCGCCGGATCACTTTTCCGCAGGACAGCGTTCGGGGCGGACTGCTTCGGCAAGGTAGCGTCCTGACTGTTACGTCGTATGCCACGCGAACCTCTCCTGTGATCCGCGGCAAGTGGATTCTCGATAATATTCTTGGTGTGCCGCCCCCGCCTCCTCCGCCGAACGTTCCCGCTCTCAAGGAGAATACCGGAGTAGGAAAAAAGCTCTCTGTCCGTGAGAGATTGGCTGAGCACCGAAAGAATCCTGCGTGCTCGGGATGCCATCAATTGATGGATCCTGTCGGGTTCTCCCTGGAAAACTATGACGCCGTCGGGCGTTGGAGAACCGTCGAAGAAGGTAAGCCGATCGATGCCTCCGGCAGCCTTCCCGACGGCTCCAAATTCCAGGGAGCAACAGGACTGCAAAAGGCATTGCTGAGCCGGCCCGAGAATTTCGCAACCACACTGACCGAGAAGCTGCTCACGTATGGGCTCGGCCGGGGAGTTGAATACTACGACGCTCCAGCCATTCGAAAGATCGTGCGGGAGGCCGGTAACAATAACTATCGCTTTTCGTCGTTTATTTTAGGGATCGTAAACAGCACACCGTTCCAGATGAGGAGGGCTCTATGATTATCACCAAAAAGGCGCTGCCCCGCCGCACTTTCCTTCGCGGCGCAGGCGCATCGCTTGCGCTTCCGCTGCTGGATGCGATGGTGCCCTCGATGACGGCGCTCGCTGCGACACCTGCGAATCCCGTTCGCCGCCTGGGGTTCGTCTACGTCCCGATGGGGGCGCACATTCCCCAGTGGACGCCGCCAGGAGAAGGAAAGCTCGCCGAACTCTCTCCGAGTCTTCAATCGCTCGCGCCGGTGATCGACCGCTTGACAGTGATCACAAACCTCGAGCTGAAGAATGCCTATCCCGGCACCCACGCGACATCCAACGCCGCGTTTCTGAGCGCTGCCAAAGCGAAGTGGACGGAGAGTACGGATTACTATCTCGGCACTACCGTGGATCAGGTCGCGGCCAAGCATATCGGCGCAGACACGCGCTTGCCGTCACTCGAACTCGCAATGGATCTCTTGACCACCGTTGGCCAGTGTGACAACGGGTACGCTTGCGTCTATCAGAACAACCTGTCATGGTCGTCGCCTACCACGCCGCTTCCTGCGGAAGCTCACCCTCGCGTCGCCTTTGAGCGTCTTTTCGGCGATGGTGGAAGCGCAGCCGACCGGGAAGCGGAACTCCGAAAGAGTTCGAGCCTCCTCGATTGGGTGCGTTCCGATATCTCTCGACTGCAAAGGAAACTCAGCCCGTCGGATCGCACCAAAGTTGACCATTACCTCGAATCTGTCCGTGAAGTGGAGCGCCGCATTCAGAAGGCCGAAGCCGAAACAGCCGACTCACATCTCCCCGACTTGGACCGTCCCGTCGGAGTGCCCGCGGCGTATGCCGACCACGCGCGCCTGATGTTCGACCTGCAGGTATTAGCGCTGCAAGCCGACGTGACGCGAGTGATCACGTTCCAGTTGGCGCGTGAAACAAGCACGCGAACGTATCCCGAGATTGGCGTTGCGGATCCGCATCATCCGCTAACCCACAACGGAGGCGATCCCGAAAAGCTCGCCAAGGTTGCGAAGATCAATGCATTCCATGTCTCGCTGTTCTCTTACTTCTTACAGAAGCTGAAAGCGACGCCTGAGGGCAACGGCTCACTGTTGGACCATTCGGTTTACCTCTATGGCAGCGGTATGGGCAATCCCGACGTCCACGATCACGTGAATCTTCCGATCCTCGTCGCCGGCGGCGCTGCAGGCAAGCTCGAAGGTGGTCGTCATATCAAATACCCTGAGCCAACGCCGCTCGCCAACCTTCACCTGACGCTGCTTGAAAAAGTGGGCGTTCGCTTGGACGCTTTCGCCGATAGCAAGGGCAAGGTTGCCGAGCTTCTCAAGCCCTTATCTGTATGAAGTCGATTGCGTGTTTTCTGTTTGCGTCGGCTCTCTTCGCGGGCGGCGTGAAGCAGCCTCAACCCGATGGCACGACAGCTTTGCATCGCGCCGTTTATCGCGATGACGTTCAAAAGGCCGGGTTATTGATCCGTGAAGGAGCGGATGTCAAGGCCGCAAATCGCTACGGTGTCACTCCGCTATCTTTGGCGTGCACGAACGGAAGCGGCCCGATGGTCAAACTGCTTCTCAAAGCTGGGGCTGATCCAAATACTACTCTTCCCGGCGGAGAAACAGCGTTGATGACAGCCTCGCGCACAGGCAAGCTTGACGCTGTTAAAGAACTGATCGCGGCAGGCGCGAACGTGAACGCGAAAGAAGACAAGCGCGGACAAAATGCGTTGATGTGGGCCGCCGCCGAAGGCAACACCAGCGTCGTAGAGGAATTACTAAAAGCTGGAGCGGATCTGCACAGCCGGTTGGGAACAGGCTTTACCGCTTTTCTCTTCGCGGTTCGCGAAGGAAACGCAGACGTGGTTCGACTGCTGTTGAAGTCCGGCGCAGATGCAAACGAAACCATCCAGACAACGCAAGGCTCTGGCCCGCGTCCGGCCTCCGGAGCCGGGGTCCCCAGGGCCGGCGAAAGCGCGCTTAATTTGGCCGTAGTCAATGGTCATTTCGAACTTGCGGCCATGCTTCTCGATGCGGGCGCCGATCCGAACGCCGCCGGCATCGGCTATACGCCGCTTCATGCCCTCACGATCGTGCGCAAGCCCGGTGGAGGAGACAATGATCCGGCGCCGCGTGGATCGGGAACCATGACCAGTCTGGAGTTGGTCAAGAAATTCGCGGAGCATGGCGCCAATCTGAATGCCCGTATGACGAAGCGTGTCGGCTTGGGGCTGACCAGCCTGAACACAATCGGGGCCACACCCTTCCTCATGGCTGCCAGAAGCGGGGACGCCGAATTGATGCGGACGCTCGCGTCATTGGGCGCCGATCCGCTCATTCCGAACGCCGACGGCGCCACACCGCTCATCGTAGCCGCCGGGCTCGGAACCCGCTCTCCGGGCGAAGATGCGGGAACCGAAGCGGAAGTAATCGAGGCGGTCAAAGTTGCATTGGAGTTGGGGAATGACATCAACGCAGTCGATAAGAACGGCGAGACCGCGATGCATGGCGCTGCGTACAAGAACCTCCCAGGAGTCGTCCAACTTCTCGCCGACAAAGGAGCCGACCCCAACGTTTGGAACCGGAAAAATGGCCATGGATGGACTCCGCTGATCATCGCCGAGGGCCATCGCTTCGGCAACTTCAAGCCATCCCCCGACACGATCGCCGCGTTTCGTAAAGTGATGACCGCCGCGGGTATTACTCCCGTTGAAGAGAAGATGGCCAACCCTGGAAAGAACAGCGATTACGCTCCGAAGCCATCGCCTTAGTTATCGCCGTTTGTCCGGCTCTTTTGCCTTGAGTTCCTGAAATCGTTTTCTCGCTTCGGCAGCCTTGTCTTCCTGGCCCAGGCGCTGGTAAACCTTCGCCAGCAGGTATTGCGGCTCCGAGTAATTCGGATCGAGAGCGGCGGAGCGCTGCGCCCAGTTCAGACATAACTCCGTTTTGCCAAGTTTCTCGAGCGCCTTCGCGCCGATGTAGAAGTTTCGTGCAGAATTCGGATTCCGGTTCGCAGCTTTCGCCGCTGCCGCGAATCCGCGTTCAGCGTCCCCTTGTTGCACCAGCAGATCGGCCAGGTTCGCGTATGGCCAGTCGTACTCCGGATGCTCTTTCTCCACCAGGCTGATCGCTTTGAGGAAATGCGCAGTAGCCTTTTCATTGTCGCCCCGCGCCTGCCAGCAAAGACCGAGATTGTCCCAAGCCTTGTAATGCTTTGGATCGAGCTTCAGAGTGCGCTCGAATTGTCCGATCGCCTGATCGACGTTTCCTTCCTGATAATAGATCCGGCCCAACATATAAGAGCCTTCCGTATCCTTCGGATGGCGATCGAGAAGATTAATGAACGTGTCTGTTGCTTGACTGAACTGGCCGAGAAGGTATTCCGCGTTGCCCTTGATCTTCAAGGCTGCAGCATTACCGGGCTCCAGTCGCAGGATTTGTTCCGAAGTGTCCCTTGCTTCGGCAAATCGACCGGCCATCAACTGCGCATGGGCAGTTGCGATCGGCAGACTGCGATCCTGCGGACCGGATGGCGATTGTACCGCTTGCGCCAGCAGCAAACCAAGCAGCGCGAAACACGCCATCACCTTAGCGTAGCGAGTTCCTGTCGAACCCGCGGAATGATCTGTCCGTACTGCGCCGGAGAAGCCTTCTCCAGAAATCGTTCGAAGCTGGCGCGAGCACGTGCCCGATCGCCGGACATCTGATAGAGGATCCCGAGGTTCATGTGCGCCTCAACCAGATCGGGGTCGAGTTGTACGGCGCGTTCGAAGTATCCGCGCGCGGCATTAGCATCCTGCTTCTGAATCGATACCAATCCCATGCCATTCTGTGCCGCGGCGTAGTCGGCATCGTTGGTGAGGACCCACTTGAAGACTTTCTCCGCATCGGGGAGCCGGCCTTTTTCAAGATATGCGGTAGCCAGGTTGTTTTGACTGTCGAGGTCCGCCGGATTGATCTGCGCTGCCTTTTCGTACTCGGCGATTGCCCCATCCTTCTCTCCACGCCGTACCAGCAGATCAGCGATACGCGAGTGAAGACGGCCACTGTCGATTCCTTTCGACAGTGCCATCCGATAAAGCTGCAAAGCCTCTTCGTAGCGATCGTTCTTCTCAAGCCGTCCACCAAGCTGGTAATAAAGCGATGGATTCTGCGGATCGAGCTTCATCGCCCGCCGCAGCAGATCGATGCGTTGCGCTTCGGATAATGACGATTGTCCGCTCTCGGCCTCATCGATCATGCGCAGGATCTCTATCCTGTCTTTGGGATCGATGCCGGTGCCTGTGAGTTCATAGGAGCGGCCTCCGCCGCCGGCCAAATAGCCGAGCGACCGAAGCTGATCCATCACTCGCGTATCGAGCATCGCCGTGTCCACCTTTTCTTTACCGTCCCCTTTAGGCGATATCAGGTTTTTCAGTTGAGCCTCGAACTTCTGAACTTCAGGGCCTTGTTGCTGGATGACGTTCTTCGTTTCGGACGGGTCGGCAACGATGTCGTAGAGCTCGGGGCGAGGGGCACGGATGTACTTCCAGCGATTGGTTCGAATCGCCCTAAGCTCAGACCAGTTCATGTTCATCTTCGGGTAAAGCGTCTCTGCATATCCGATGTCCGTCTCAACTCTCTTTCCCGCAAAGAGCGGCATCAGGTCGAGACCTTGTACACTCTCCTCTGCCCGGCCGCCCATGACCGCGAGCAGCGTAGGAAGAAAGTCGATCGAACGCGCCTGCTGCTTCACACGAAGTCCGGCGGGAATTCCTGGGCCGGCCATCAGAAATGCGATCCGTAGCGTCGAGTCGTAGAGGAAGACGCCATGAGTCAGTTCGCCGTGTTCTCCGAGACTCTCTCCATGATCGGAGAGCACGGCAATTACCGTCTTGTCCGTCGGTGACACTTTATTGACGGCCTCAAAAAGACGTCCGAGCTGCTGGTCCGTATAAGCGATCTCACCGTCGTAAAGTCGGCCTTTATACTTCCTCGCAAATTCGGGAGGTGGATTATACGGAATGTGCGGGTCATACACATGAACCCACAAGAAGAAGGGCTTCTCCGCCGACCTCTTGCCGACCCACTCAATGGCTTTGTCGATGACGACAGATGCCTTCCGCTCCGGATCTTCGCGATACTGGCTGCGCCGGCCGGGCCGAGGCATCTCATCGTCATAAACATCGAAGCCGTTATTAAAGCCGAACAGCTTCTTCAGTACCGCCGACCCGACAAACGCGCCGGTGTCCCAACCTTTCTCCTGCAGCAGACGCGCCAGCGGACGGGCTGACGACTGCAATACAAACCCGCCCGTGTTACGAACTTTATGGACGTTCGGATTCTGGCCTGTGAAGATGCTGGCGTGCGAGGGAGGCGTAAGAGGCGTCTGCGCTATCGCATTTTCAAACAAGACCCCTCGCTGCGCGATTGCGTCCAGCACAGGAGTCTCGATCTGTGAACTGCCGTAGCAGTGTAAATGATCCGGCCGGAGCGTGTCGATGGTAACCACGACCACATTCAGTGGACGTAGTCGTGGTATTTCCTTCGATTGGCGCGTGCAGGAGGTTAGCAGAAGAACGCCGACCACACCCAACGTACGCGTGGTCGCAATGGCGAAACTCATCTGCCTTTCAATTTAGCCCATCGCTAGAACTCGAATCTGCCTTCGAGCTGGAACGTGCGCCCTCCGCCGCGTTGTACGAGTTGACCGAACGAACTTGGGTCGGCGATATCGAGGCCCAGGAATGAGCGTGTTGTCCGTTTGAATGGATTATCCGCCGTCGCCCCAACTCCGAAGAACATCTTTTCTCGTATGTAGAAGCGTTTACTCATTCGTAACGTTTCACGCATCTGATGAGGTCCTCTTTGTTGCGGCAAGAACCTGGGCGCCGTACCGGGCCGTAACGGCACACCATTCGGCGTCGTTGGTGGGGGGGTGAATGCAGCCGGGTTCAAGTATGGTGTGCCATTAGAGAAGTCGGTCTTCGAAGGCGCGCCTCCAAGCGTGACATCCGAACTCACAACATCAGGTCGAATGTTCGGGGCAAATCCAACTGGGATACTCAACCCCGAGTAGGTCACCTGGAAAGGCAGGCCGGAACTGTAATTGTGAATGCCGGCAAACTGCCAACCACCAAGCACGGCATTCGCCCAGCCCAGATTCCAATGCCGTCCTTTGCCGAACGGCGTCTCGTAAACCCACGTCAACTTGAACTGATGAGGCGTGCTGAATTCCGTAATCGATCGGTCCAGTTTGCGGTTGTAGTAATCCTGCACCGACGTGTAGTAAGCGCCGGGACCATTCGCATCGATGTAGCCAATCGCCTTCGAGAACGTATATGCCGCCAGGAACCCAAGACTTGTCGTCAGGTGCTTTGTCACCGATACCTGAAGCGAGTTGTAGTTCGAGTTGGTGTTATAGGGGAACTGCTCATTCACCTGCCCATATTGGGGATAGGGCCGTAGAGCCTGCGCAACCGAGAGGCTCGTGTCAAAGGTCGGGAACGGCATGTACTGCGGATGATCGGAAACAGGATCGTTCAGGATATCGCCCATTGCAAGCAGACTGGACGGAAGACCGTTGTAGTCCGTATAGCCGCTGCCCGGGGTACCGCCCCACATCCGAGTCCCCTTGTTTCCGACATAGGCCGCTTCGAGAACAGTCGAACCGGGAAGCTGATACTGGATCGTGAAATTGTAGTTCTGCGTATATCCCGGCCGGTTCGCATCCCGAGCCGTTGTGGCGACGTCGAGGTAATTGCGCGGAATTCGGATCCGTATTCGGCAAGGGCGTTCCCAGCTCGGGTAGGGATTGCGCAGATACATCGTGGGATCATCTGCAAATCCGGTTGGACTGGTGCCAGCGATCGTAGGCACGCTGCCATTGAATCCAAAGGTAAATCCTCCGTATCCCCAGTTATTCGCGATCGGAGGCGTGCTGGAAATCGCGTATCCACCGCGGATAACCATTTTGTCGGTCGCTCGCCAGGCGAAATCCAAATCGGGGAAGAAACTGCCTCCAATACGTGTCGTTCACACGGTCCGCAAAGATCAGGGATCCTGGCCGTTCGGCTTCGGGATTCGGCACGGATAGGCTAACTTCCGACATCCGGTTCGTAGTTTCGTAGAACGGGGGAATGATTTCCCATCGAAATCCCAGATTCAGAGTGAGCCGTGGAGTTATCTTCCAATCGTCCATCACATACATTCCGTGTTGTGGCTGACGGAATGCTTGCGAATAGCCTTGAATGTTAGTGAGCCGGACGGTGCACGGCGCCCAAGCAGGAAACTGGCAAATGCATTTCCGGTGCTCGGTCAACTGACCCGGCAGATCCGTCTGTCTCGCGCTGAAAGTGAAATAACCGGCATCCGAGAGAGCCCGGTCATTGTAGAAGTAGCGCTTATACTCGTACCCGAAACGGAAGCTGTGGGCGCCATGAATCCAGGTGAGGTCATCCTGATAAATCCAGCTTCCGTTTGGACTGGCATCGGCAAAACCAACACCCATCCGAGCAATACTATTGCCCTGAAGAGGCGATCCCGGTCCGTTGAATCTGGATAACCGGAAACATCGTGTCCGGAAGATTCTGTAGTCCGATCGCTGTCGCGAGACCCGCATTGATCGTCGTGGGATAGGCTCCGTTCTTATTCAGAAAACGATTGAAGCCGGCAGCAGACCCGATTGATAACGCTGGCAGAGATCGTAGATGTCACCGACAGTCTCGCCAAGTGTCCGGGAGTATCCTGCTGCTGCCAGGAACTGGATGCGGGACCAGGTAGGGGCAGAAAAGTGCCTGCGCCGTTGTTGTATCGAGTTCGGAAGCTGTGATTGTAATATCCGGATATCTGATTCTTGGAGTTGATCTGATGGTCGCCTTTGATACCCCACGACGATAGATGGAAGACGGGCTGGCCATTAATTGTAGGAATGTTGCGTAGCAGAGTCGGCAGCGTTGGATCGACAATGCCGACATTCTGGATGACGTTCTTCGCCACAGGATCCCAGCGTGATTCGGGAATGATGTTGCCTGGAAATGGGTCGCGGACAATATCGGTTCCTACGCGCCTGGTGGTGGACGGGATCGTAAATCTGTCCAAAAACGATTGGCCGCCCCAACGCATCGGTACCGACTTGCGTTCCCGAACTCGGATTGCCCGTATAAGCCGGATTCAGAAGCTTGGAGAAATCACCCTTCTTAAAGTCAAGCGTCGGCACCGTACCGAGACCGGTGGATTGCTGCTGGTTTCGGTCGTCCCATTCAAGGTTGGTGAAGAAGAAGCTCTTATTGCGTCCGTCGTAGACCTTTGGGATGAATACCGGACCGCCCACGGAATAACCGTAGTTATGTTCCCGATATTTCGCCTTGGCGCTCCCTGCCGTGGTGGTGTTGAGATTGGCGGCGTTGAGCGCTTCATTCTGACCGTAATAAAAAGCGGACCCGTGAAGATCGTTGGTGCCAGAACGGATCGTAAAGTTCGCCACAGCAGTCTGACCGCCGTTGTACTGCGCTCCGATCGCGCCGGTCTGCAGCTTGAATTCGCCGATGGCCTCAGCAGACGGACTAAATTCATTGTTGTTGCCGCCCGACAGGTCGGCGCGGCCGATCGGCATACCTTCAATCAGGATCTCGTGCGAGTACTGTTGGCCACCGTTGATCGATCCTTTGAACGAATCGCCGGTGGTGCCAGGAAGGCTATCGAAAATGAACTGTTGAATTTGACGCTGTCCGTCACCAACCACAATGGGCCAGCTTTTATATTCCTCAGCGGTGATGTAGCGGCCGATCTCGGCTGTGCCGGATTCGAGCAGTTCCGGTCTGTCGCTGACGACCACCTGCTCGGTAACACCACCAACCTCCAGTCTGATGTCCGCGGTTTGCGTCTGCGCGACCCGAAGGACGACATTTTCAGCCGCTGCAGTTCGAAAACCCGGAGATGTGACGCGAATCGTATAAGTGCCGGCGGGAAGATATGGGAGCGTATATGTGCCGGTAGATGTTGTCGTCGTCCTCGTCTCTACGCTGGTAGCGTTATTTGTAGCGACGACCGTTGCTCCGGGGACGACAGATCCGGCAGGATCGGTGACGGTTCCGTTAAGAGTTCCCACCGGGCCCTGGGCGCCGGATGGGGCTTGAAAGAGGAAGAAGAGCACACACAATACAATCAAGGTGCGAAGCATGCAAGGTCCGCCCTCCCAAGCGGCATTAAGGATAACTTAAATCTATTAGAGTACTAAGGTCAAGCGTTTCTGAATAACTTCTGATCGCGTTTGTAATGAAAAGATACACGGTTACCAACTGGGTTACTGTTTTCGTCGCGGTGTGATCGCAACGGTGATCGCCGCTTCTGAAGTCTCGGCTCCAATTCGCTTTGAGAATAAGTACGCTTCGAGTGGCGTCCAGTTCACGCTCGAAAACTCGCCTACGCCGCGAAAACATTTGCCGGAAACTATGGCAGGCGGAGTTGCTGCGTTCGACTACGATGGGGACGGATTGACAGACCTTTTCTTTACGAATGGGGCAGAGATGCCCTCCCTTGTGAAGAAGTCCGGCGCACACTGGAACCGCCTTTATCGGAATGAAGGAGGGTGGCGCTTCCGGGACGTGACAACATTCGCGGGACTCAAAGGGAACGGTTACTCAATGGCCGCTGCGGCCGCCGACTTCGATAACGATGGCCATGTGGACCTGTTTGTAGCCGGAGTTCATCGAAACATCCTCTATCGGAATCGTGGCGACGGCACATTCGAGGACGTGACTACGAAAGCAGGCGTAACAAGCAGCGAATGGGCGATTGGAGCGGCGTGGCTCGACTATGACAATGATGGCCTTCTCGACCTGTTCGTTGTGAACTATGTACGATGGACGCCGGAGTTCGATCGATTCTGCGGCGATCAGGAACGCAAAATCCGAGTCTACTGTCACCCAAAGTTATTCGAGGGAACTAGTAACCAGCTATACCGTAATTTGGGCGGAGGACGTTTCTCGGATGTATCGGAGCAGTCCGGCATAAAAAGGCTAATCGGCAAGGGCATGGCGGTAAGTGTGGCCGACTACGACGGCGACGGATTTCCGGATCTCTTTGTTACAAACGATAAGCTTCCGAACTTCTTATTTCATAACTTGAAGGATGGCCGCTTTAAGGAAGTAGCTTTCGAATCGGGCGCAGCCTTACCGGACACGGGCACAGAGATGTCGAGCATGGGCACCGATTTTCGGGACGTTGATAATGATGGACTGCCGGACATTGCCCTGACCGCGCTGGCGGGAGAGACATTTCCCCTGTTCCGCAATCGAGGCAGAAGCCAGTTCGCCGACGTAAGTTATCGGTCGCGAATGGGCCCACTTAGCCGCACTTACAGCGGCTGGGGCATCGGAATGTTCGATTTCGACAATGACGGTTTTAAAGACATCTTCACCGCGAACTCACATGTGAGCGATCGCGTAGATGTCTTTGAAGCTACAGAGTACCTCCAGCGGAATAGCGTGTTCCGGAATCTTGGACGAACAGAGTTCGAAGATGTTTCGCTTCAGGCCGGATCAAATTTCGTTCAGTCATCGCGCGCTCATCGCGGGTGCGCCTTCGCCGACTTCGATGGGGATGGCCGAATAGACGTCGTTACCTCCTCGCTAAGTAATGCTCCGGAGTTTTGGAGGAATATCAGCCCCGGACCCAATACCTGGCTTGTCCTGAAGCTTAAGGGAACGAAAAGTAACCGCGACGGAATCGGCGCGGTGATTCGAATCGGAGATCAGACGAATCACATGACCACTGCTGTGGGATACGCTTCTTCGAGCCACTTCGGCGTACATTTCGGTTTAGGACAAAGCAAGCAAGTAGACCGCATCGAGATTCGCTGGCCGAGCGGTATACATCAAGTCCTGCGGGACGTGCGGACCAATCAGGCTCTTCGCGTCGAGGAGCCGGCTCAATGAGCTGAGGCGCGTAAGCGCTGGTACGCCGCCAAGGCTTGTTTGGCCTCGTCCTCTCGGTTGGTGAGTTGATAAGCTCGGAACAACTGAAAATGCGTGCTTCCGTCATGATCTATAGAGAGCGCGTCTTTGAGCAGCGGAATCGCCTGATCGGCTTTTCCGGTCTGGAGTAGAGCTTGACCCATCGCCGCCCGCGCGGGCAGGAACTTGGCATCGAGTTTCAGCGCCGTTTCTATATAAGGTAGTGCCTCGGCTGGCTTTTGCAGGTTCAGGAGTGACGCTCCGTACAGGAACTGGACCTCGGCGGTTCGCGTCGAAGAGAGCATTGGCGTAATGGTCTTTATCGCGCTTTCGTAGTCGCGACTCCGAAACTCCGCCCAGGCTAGGCTGGCTCGGATCTTGGTATCCTTCGGCGTTAACTTTAGAGCTTCTTTCCACTGGTTCGAGGCTTCACGCCAGCGGAGCGTAGCTTCGTAAGCTCGCGCAAGTCCGGACCAAGCGCGAGGGTTGTCCGGAAGAGCTTCGGTCGAAGCGCGGAAGTGGTCAATAGCATCCGCCGGCCGTCCGGCGCCGAGAAGAGCTTCGGCCAGCATAAGCCGGGCATTGCGGTCGCGTGAATTTCCAGCAACGACTGAGGTCAAGGGCTCGACAGCTTCGGCATATGAACCTAGCTGAAGATAGCTTGCGCCAAGGAACAAGCGCGCCGGTAATGAGTCGGGCGCTAACTTAAGCGCTGCCGCAGCGCTGTCAGCGGACGCCTGGAAATTGCCCGCTTTATATTCCGCAATGCTGAGATTCAGCAACAGGTCCGCATTGCCAGGTTGCGCGCTTGACAGATCGCGATAGATCTTCGCGGCATCCGCCGCCTTTCCCGGAAATCAGCAATTGCCTCGCGCGATCAGACGCGGAGTCCTGTGCAGCGGAGAAACAGGCAGGAATAATCAGAAGGAGAAGAGCCCGCATCAAAACACTACTCGGAGCGATCGTCTCAAAAGCAGAGCGAACACGGCTGATAACAAGAGAAACCATATCAGCCAGTGCAATCCTAGCACCATCGCACGCGGGTATGGGACGCGAATAGATTCACGCCACAGCGGGTCCGGCAAGTACGATACGCCGGCGCCGGCTACGATTGCAGCGCTTTTGTCTGCGATACGCAACGTACCGCGTAACGGCTGGATGGCCCGAACACGCCAACACGTTTCTCCACTGGCCTGGACGAACATCGGCTTTGTCTCGACCAGCAGTCCCGATGGCGGATTGATCGACACCTGACGCGAGTCTGTCGATACTACCACCGGTTCGCCGACCCGCAGGGGTCCGCGGCTGTAGAGCGCATCCAAAGTCCACAACACAAGCGCCATCGGGATCATCAAGATTAAAAAAGATGGCAAAAGCAGCCTCATGATCCGCGCCTGGTCGACGATCAGTGCTCGTTGCGATCGCAGGATCTGGGTGGGGTCGTCGATGAACAGCCTTAACTCGAGCAGATGCGCTTGTGCGTGGGCTTTCGTCCGAGCAAGCGCACCCTGGTCAGACCAGCACCGAATCACTAGAAGCGCAATGACGGCAGAAACGAAGCTCGCGACGACGATTCCGAAGAGCGCCCAGATACCGAGATCTGTTTCATTCACTCGAGATAACCGAGACCCTTTAGCTTCTTCTCAATCTCTTCGCGTGAGATGCCTTCCTCGAGTTTCGCCATCTCGCGCTCAAGCATATGTTCCACGAATTCCTCGAGCGAACTATAGCCCGATTTCTCTGCATGCAGACGCGCCCGCTCGCACAGAGATTTGTTCAGTTTCACCGAGGTCTTTGATGAGAGCATCGCCGTACTTATTCTATGTGGTCCGGAACACGGAACTGCCTTCCATCCAGTTCGGTTGCGGTACGCCGAATAGCCAAAGCGCTGTGGGCGCCATGTCCTCTATCCCAGGATCCTCCGCGTCCAGAGGCCTGTTGGAGAACAGCACGCCTGGTACCAGAAGAGGATCGACGCAGTGGTCGCCGCTCCAGGCCTTGTCGTTGTCTTCAAACACGCTTGCACTGACCCGGCCAACCGCCGCATCCCAAGAAGCACGATAGCCATCTGCATAGCCTACGATCAGATCGGGCGCCGCATCCAGATATGGTCCCTTATATAAGGATGAGGACGCGTAGACGGTTCGAATCGCCGAGTCGCCATTCTGGGTGTCGCGAAATCCGCTGAGTTTCTGGATCAGTTCTTGCTTCAGTGATTCTGCTTCCGCTGGAGTCACCGTCCCTCCGGCTTCACGGCCACGGATATTCAAGTACAACCCGCCGAGGCCGAGTGTGTAAGCGCGGGTGCGGTTCCAATCCACACCTTCGAAGTACTTGCCGCTCGTCTTGGCTCCATCCTGGAGATTCAGATATCCATTCTGGAGTAACCATGTATTCAGGTTGACGCCGCGCCGAAAGGCGCAGAATCCGTGGTCGGACAGGACGAACAAAGCGGTATTTTCGTCTACGTACTCCAATGTCCGGCCGACCAGCCGGTCCATGTCCCGATAGAGGGACTCGATCACTCCCGCATGCCGTCCTTCGGAACGCCGATCGAGATAGCGGTAGAACATGTGCTGAACCCTGTCGGTGGTGTCGAAGACACAAGTAACTATGCCTCGCCTGGTGCGCTCCAGCGCACTAAAAAACATTCGTTCCCGTTCCTGTTTTATCGCCTCCGCTTGAGCGAGGAAGGCGTCTTCATCGATTACCCCTTCATTCAAAGCCCAGGTGTCTTCCGCCATCCCAAGCGTCGCGAAGCGGCCGAGCAATTTCGATAGATACGCTGCGTAGTAGCGAGGCTGGCTGATCGGCAAGGCCGGATGCTCGGGATCGATTTGAACGGGCGTGGCGTACAGAGAAGTCTCCGCGGCGGACTCGGTCAACAGGAATCTTACGATACCGGAGATAGAGCCGAAAGATATTTGAATCCAGGGAGTGTATTCGCCACGCCGCAAGGGATAGCTTTGCTTCGCCGATCTCGAGTTGGCCGTTGAAAATGCGGAAGGATACAGTACGTTTGTCCGGCCCTTCCAAATCGCCGACCAGCGCATCGCCATTCCTGCGGAGAGGGTAGCGGCTGCCTCCCTCCCCCGTAAACTCTTCGATTTTCGTGCTGAATAGCGAGAAACTGCCCTGTGTGCCTTTCAGATCCGGAGTGCTCATCGCGGACAACAGTCGTCCGTTGAAATCGTCAGGCGGGAAGGTAATCGGAACGCGCAGAATTGTGCTTCCGATCGCGTGCTCGCCCAAGATCTTCCAGAACGGCGTGCTCTTACGGCGCAGTTCAACGATCGGCCGCGACAGCGGAATCGTCCACCGGCCAATACGAAATGAACGGGGCGGAGGGGCGACGCGCGAAGAAGAGAGCTGAGGCGCGTAGGATCGCAGATCCCGATTCAGAAAGTCGAATATATTGTGCTTCGCAGGGTTGACTCCGGTGGCGAATGTCGACCATGCGACCGGCGATAGCGCCGGGAACGTAGTCCGCAACCTACGATACGATCCCTCCGACGCGAGCCGGCTGAAGTTCGGAAGCTTGCCCTCCGCCATGAATCGCTCCGCCAAGCCGGGATCAAAACCATCGAGCCCGAGAAATACCAGTTTCTTGACTTTCGCATTACGATACCCACGGCGACCGCGCGCGACCATCCAGAGCATTCGAAACGGCCAGGAAAGAAATGATCCTACGGTAAGAAACAGAGAGCCGAGCAGCGTCAGGAACGAACCGATGAATGCAAAACCAGCGCCGGGTCCGATGTACATTAACGAAGCTTACCTTCTATAAACGGGACTTCCATCACTTTCGCGTGCTGAACAGGTCCGTGTCCAAAATACCCATCTTCTCCGAAAAGTTCTCCGTGATCGGAAGTGATTGTGATGTAGGTGTTCTTCGGTACGAGGTCGAATAGCTCCTCGACAACACTGTCAAGGTAGCGTATAGCGTCAATCTGACGTTTTCGAAGCGCTTCGAGCTTGCTCTGGTCGAACATTCGCACGCCGCTGCGGCGCAGTTTGCCACCTACCACCAGGTCGTCAAGGTGATTGAATACTCCGTGTACTCCGCTAATTCGCGGCCAAGTATCAGCCGGCTCGTCCGGAAGAGCATATGGATAATGAGTCTCGCCAACGTTCAGCAAATAGAACGTTGGATGCTCTTCACTGAACGTCATACGCCGCAGCATTGCGCGCATGTCGTTATGCTTCTCCATGAGCGTGAAGGAATCGAAGCCGGTGTTGATGGCGGTAGTCGGATTCAGTACAGGCAGCGATACCATCGCATGAGTACGATATCCGAGTTTTTGTAGAAGCACAGGCAGGTTGAGTCGTGGGATGAAGGATCGGAACTCGAGCCCTTCGCCGCCGAGCCTTGTATTGAACTTCAAGAGATCCTGCTTATAGTACTCAGACGCATATACGAGACGGGGGCTGGTGTGCGGCATCAATCCCATAAGCAGGTTGTAATGAGACGGAGCGGTCCAGGTCGCATACGACCAGCGCCGTTCGAGCTTACCCAACTTACGAATGGTGTTCGGCCGCGCACGCAAGAACGAATCATGGCGACAGCTATCGAAAACGATAAGGATGTAATTATTGTTCGCGCCGGGCAAGGAAGCTCCTTGATCAGCCTTGATGTTAGCGCAGGCCGTTGAGGGTCATCTGCGTGTCCCGATGAAGAAACAGCTATTCACAAGTTATGAGGCCACTGTTGAGGGCCGTGAAAAACAGCGATTAGTTCGAGCCGGTCTCTTCGAAATCGGTAGGGGATGATGTACGGCGTGTTAGGAATGACCAGCTCTCGGGTTCCAAGCACACGGCCTGGCCGTCCCATGTCAGGTTGAGTTTGAAGAAGTTCAACTGAATCAAGAACTCGCTTGGCTATAAGCGCCGCGTTCTGCTCGGAGTCTTTGGCGATGAAGTTTCTGAGAGCGACGAAGTGCTGCATTGCACGACGAGACCAAACGACCTTCATCTGGGAGCTTTGGTTTCGCCGGCTTTACCCCAGGTCTTAAGCCACTTTGAAACTTTGTCGTGGCTGACAGTCCGCCCAGAATCAAGGTCTTCGATTCCTTTGTGGATCTCTCCGAGCTGCCATTCTTCTGAGGCGACGAATGCCGTAATTGCCTCAGCAGCAAGGAATGATTTCGAACGCTTCGACCGCTTGGAAAGAGCATCCAGCCTCTTCTTGGTTTCTGAGTCGATCCTGATGGAAAGGGTCTCCGTCATTTTGTATTCACCTGTATACAGTTTCACACACTACTCACAAGTTGGGTTGTTCAAGCGCCGACAATCGGACGATAGCGTGCACTCATCGCTACCATCGCACGCTTACGCGTTGCGACTCTGAATCGGTAGTTTTTGATTACCGTAGTGTTTCGCGGGCGGTTAGATTGATAATCTGAAGAGCGTGTCTACCTCTCGAATAGTTGCAATTACGATCCTCCTCCTGCTATGCGGAGTGGCGCAGGCCGCGGCCCCGGTGTATGTGGTCCTCTGGTTCGACACTGAAGATTACATGGACGCGGCGGCCGACGATGCGGCTCTTCGTATCGCCACAGACCTTTCACGGCTCAACGTGCGCGCAACCTTTAAAGTTGTCGGGGAGAAGGCGCGAGTGCTCGAGACTCGGAAGAGGAATGACGTGATACAGGCGCTCCGCAAACATGACATCGGGTATCACACCAACTTTCACAGCGTTCACCCGACTCCCTCCGAGTATCTGCGGCATTTCGGGTTTCTGGAAGGCGCTGCTGAGTTCGAGCGCCGCGAAGCCGCGGGCGTAAACGATATCCGACGCATTTTCGGTGTCACGCCGATTTGCTACGGCCAGCCCGGCTCGTCATGGGGTCCTCAGTCCAATCCAGCGTTGCGCAAACTCGGCGTGCCGATTTATCTGGATGAAGGAGACCAGGTCGGTTTAGGGCACCAGCCATTCTGGTACGGCGGTCTGCTGCACGTCTTCAATATGGGAGAAAATCAGTTTCGCGCGAGGCTGGACGCCGGCGCGGAAGATACAGAAGCCTACGCTCTATTCGACAAAGCCGTGACCAGGCTCGGGGAACAGGGCGGGGGGCTGATCAGCATTTACTACCATCCGACAGAATTCGTGAATACCGAGTTCTGGGACGCAGTGAACTTCGCCGCGGGAGCCAATCCGCCTCGCTCACAGTGGAAGCCTCCTCACAGCCGGAGTAAAGATGACTCCGAGCGCTGCTACAAGGTTCTCGAGAAGTTCGTCCAACACATGAAGGCGGCCCCCGGGGTTCGCTTTTTGGGAGCTTCCGAACTCCTGAAAGTCTATAAACCCGCTACTCCCGCTTCGATCAGCCGGAATACGATCGCCGCACATATCGTCAAGTCGATTTCTTTCCTCACTGCAAAGGAGGACACGCTTTCGCCTGCGGATATGATGCTTCAACTGCTGGGACTGGATGCCCGCGTTATTGACGGCCCGACTGCGCGATCGACCAGCAGCTATACGGCGAACTCGGTACCGCGAGAATCTTTCGAATATTGCGGTGAGGGACGCTGCGGATTTTATACGACGAAATAACACGTTACCCAATCAGGTCTTCGTCGGCGCCCAAACGCTTTCGCTTCCTGACTTCGCAGCCACTCTTGCGCAATCCGTGATGAACGGCTCCGATCCAGTGCCGGTGAAGCGCGGCAACGTGCAATTCGAGCAATACTTTTCGACGGAACCTGCGCAATCGTTCCGGTGGCCGATTCATCCCCCAGGTTTCGCAGCTCCCGAGCTGTTGGAACTCGGTCGACTGCAGGGCTGGACGCTGAAGCCAGCGAGGCTTTCGAGTCAAGGATTGCAGTGAGCGGACTTGCCGGAAGTTTTTTGCATTCGGGAAAATCCTAGGTCGATTCGGACGCTGCTTGTCGCGTTATTGAAGTAAGATCACTTGCGAAGTGTATGCTGGAACTTAGTATTAACGCGCTAAAGGAGTGCGGCTTACACGTCCGCCATCCCGAAGAGGCTCCAGGCAATATGACCGCTTTGTCTTGAGCAACTTCTCAAGCCAACGCAGGGGGAGCGCATCATAGAATCGTCCAGAAACGCTGCGCCTGACCGCGGTGGATCGTCTTTATAAGACGAACTGGTGTGGGCTACACATTCGTGACAGAGAAAGCGGGCGTAAAAAAGAGAAAACGGGGGCCGGATCGGTGTTCCTTGTGAGCATTATTGAAGTTGGCGCGATCGGAGGATTACCTTGCATTTAGGCCCGATTAGATTGGCGGGATTTCTATTTTGTGCGTTTGTGACAGCGACTTTTGCGCAAGAGTCGGACACTACCAGAGCCGGCGAGATCGAAGCAGCGCGACGCGCAAAATCACAGAAGCTGACGCCTGAGAAACAGAGCGATATCGAGCTGAAAGTTGAGAATTACTTAGACGAAGGCTGGGTGAGCACAATACTGGGAGCGAAGCCAGGATTCGGCCTTCAGTTCGGCGGACTGGTCCCGGGCGCCGGATTCTCTATGGGCCCGCGGTACAGCCGCGCCGACCTGTTTAAGGAACGAATGAAATTCTCCTTGTCGGCGGTCGGGTCGCTGAAGGAGTTCTACTCTATCGATACGGTGCTGTCATTTCCTAGAATCGGCGGCGATCGCTTCGACGTTGAAGCACGGGCGGGCCACAGCGACTCTCCTCAGCTTCGGTATTTTGGCCCAGGTCCCGAGTCGCAACGCTGGGGACGAACCAATTACCGGCGTGAAGATACGTATGGATCAGTCCGGTTAGGCTGGCGGCCGGACCGACGGCACTGGCTGGTGGGGTATCGCTTTCAAGCGCTACGACTTAATGTGGGTCCCGGCACAGCTGATGATTCTCTATCGACAGATAAGGTTTACGGCCCGAATCAAGCTCCCGGTATCGATCGACAGCCGGAGTACTTCATTAGCGGCCCGGTTTTGCTGGCGGATTATAGGGACCGTCCCGGAGATCCTCATCGCGGTACCGCTATGCAATTTCATGCGGACCAGTACTCGGATCGTACGCTGGGTCAGTACTCGTTCTGGTTCTACGATTTGAAAGCGGAGCAGTATATCCCGTTCTTTAACGAAAAGCGCGTGATCGCATTGCTTGCGCGAACGCAGTTGACGGATACGGACGGAGCAAACATCGTGCCTTTCTACATGCGGCCGGTCCTGGGTGGCACGCACACGCTCCGGGGATTCACTCAATACCGCTTCAACGACAACAACTATTTGTTGTTCAGCAGCGAATATCGATGGGAAGTCGCGCCGGCATTGGATATGGCGCTGTTTGCCGATGCAGGCAACGTGTTTCCGCGACCTGGTCTGATCGGGTTCCGAAACATGGAGTATTCGGGCGGCTTGGGATTTCGGATTAAAACTCGCAGCGCAGTTGCTCTAAGGATCGACACGGCAGTCAGTCGAGAGGGATTTCGCATATGGTTTGCCACTTCAAACGCGTTCTCACGCTAAGTATTCTTTTAGCGGCGGCGGCAAGCACGGTATTCCCCGCCCCGAAGTTCCGGCGCGATGATCCTCTACGGGTGGAGCCTGCGCCGATGTCGCTTGCCAAAGCCGAGCCTCGAAAGGTCGATGCCCTGTTCGATTTCGTGCTGCAATCGGTCCGCCCGAATCCACGCCCGCCTGTTCCTGCCGAAGCGGTCAATACGTTGGGCGAGGTTCCCGACAGCAACTGGTTCACAAACCGGCATGCGCGGCGCCGTCTCACACGCGAACAACTGCAGGCGGGACCGGGCGCTAATAACGCGCCTATTGCTCCATTCGTCATCGTGGCGTTGAAAACGGAAGGCATAACTCCAGGCTTTCAGATGACCGACGCAAAGGGACGTTTCTACTTCGTCAAGCCAGACCCGTATACGAACCCCGAACTGGCAACGTCAGCGGACGTTATCGGCTCCCGTTTCTTTTACGCTTTGGGTTATAACACTCCGGAAAATTACATCGCTTACGTGAAACAGGGCGATGTGTCTATCAGCAAAGACGCTACCGTGACTGGATTGTCCGGAAAGCCCAGACCGATGACGAAGAAGGACGTCGAACTTGTTCTTTCGAACATTCCCAGGCAACCTGACGGCGCCATGCGTGTGGTCGCAAGCTTGCGGCTTCCCGGCCGGTTCCTCGGTCCATTTAAATACGAAGGAACCCGTACCGACGATCCAAATGATATTACGCCGCACGAGAGACGACGCGATCTGAGAGCGCTTCACGTGTTGTGCGCATGGCTGAATCATACCGACGCGAAAGCAGGAAATTCCGCCGATACTCTCGTCGAGGAAAAGGGAATCAAGTTCATCCGGCACTACCTGATCGATTTCGGCGCAATCCTCGGCAGCGATAGCGACATGCCCAAGAACGCGCGCTTCGGCAACGAATATATTCTCCCATCCGGCAAAGAGGCCCTCAAAGATATGTTCAGTTTCGGATTGCGATCGCCGGCGTGGGAGCGGGCGGATTATCCGGACCAGAAGGCGATCGGCCGCTTAGAGTCCGAGGTGTTCGACCCCGAGAAATGGGTTGCGAATTATCCGAATCCCGCGCACTTGAGCCGGTTGCCGGATGACGAGTATTGGGGGGCCAAACAGGTGATGGCCTTCACCAACGACGATATCCGCGCGATCGTCGAGACGGGACAATACTCGGACAAGACCGTTGTCGATTACATTGTCAAGACCCTGATTGAGCGGCGCGACAAGATCGGAAGAACGTATTTCGCGAAGGTCTTATCGCTCGACAATTTTCGCTCGGCTGACGGCGAACTGAAATTCGAGAGCCTGCAAACGAAATACGGCTTTCAGGCGAACAGAAATTACGAAGTGCAATGGTCGAAGTTCGACAACGAGACGGGCACTCACGCTCCGCTGCCGGGCAGCACTTCGTTCCGATTACCTCATGAACTGACGAGCGGTCCGAACGGCCAATACTACGCGGCCACGATTCAGGAAGCGGGACGTCCGAATAAGAAGGTAATCGTTTATCTGCGGAAGAGCCCCGGCGCAACAGAAGTGGTTGGGATTGATCGGACCTGGTAGTAATCCGAGTTAGGCTGGCAGAGCCGAATGGCCGCCAGCCTTGCTCGAAAGGGTTAGAGCTACTGCACCTGAATGAGTGCGCCGTTCTGGCTTGGATATCCGTTGATCGAGATGATTAACAGTTGCGCGCCGGATGAAGCGCCCGTCGGGACCTGGATATTCAACTGATAGAGTGCCGGTATTCCCGGAGCCAGGCCGGCGTAGGACACAACTGCAGGTACGCCGCCGATCGATGCAGCAACGCCCGAGACAGTTGTTGACAACGGACTGTTCGGTGGTACTGCTCCCGCTGCGATAGCCGGGTTCACCGCACCCAGGCCACTTGCGTATACGCTGATATACGAACCTTTCGGGGCGCCACGGCTGATGTTGTTCACACTTCCGTCCTGATTATATCCGCTGACTTGACCCGTTCCGTCCGCCTGATTTACGTACAGTCCGGGGTTGGCAGAGACTACGGAAGCCTGTACCACACCGCTCATCTGTGAGCCATTCGTGACTTGGATGCCGACTTGTGATCCAGGCGTCAATGAAAAGGGGGCCTGGACGTCGATACGGTATGCAGAGACATAGCTGATCGGTACGGCTGTTCCATTAAACTGAACCGTGACTCCCCCGAGAGTTGTGGGTAACTGGCCTGCGGGGGCCGACGCTGCGGCGGTTGGGCCCATTGAATATCCATAAATTGAGACCAACTGGCCCGGGGCGATAGCGTTGCCAACTCGGCTAGCGGTATTAACGATCGTTTCCGGCGCAAAATGTGGGGTGAGTTGACGTGTTCCGGTGATCGTAAGAGAGAAACCTGTGATGTAACCGACGCGATCGTCGTTCCGATCGTTCTCCACCGCCAGGCGCCATGTGCCGAACGAGCTAGGGTCACCCTTGAAATTCGCCATCGGCTCGTTCGGCTGATATGGACCTCTGCCCAATTCGGCCGGACAGAACGCACTCCACTTCTGTGGAGCCGCATCATCGAATGTCGTATCGATACCGTTAGTGCTGCAATTATGTTCCAAGAGAATTGTTCGTATTCCGGCCGGCGAATACATGTAAATCTTGAGATCGCCGGAGTTCGGGTAATCAATCTGCACTCTTGCCGTGACGTTCGTCGATCGTAAGCGCGCGAGGCACGGTGATATTTGCAATCGAGATTACGTCGGATGAATCTCGAGCTATCGGGACGGCAAGGCCGTTATACGAGTAGGTTATGGTTTCCGGACTTTGGGCGTAACTCGCAGCAGCGAGCAACACGGCAATGCCGATTCTATAGATCATGGGTAGCCTCCGTGCGAGTTCGTTTTCTTTTCGTCTTCTCGCATCGTTTCGATGCATTTACGGAGGACAGGATTTACAAAACGTTTCCTGGCGATAGTGATTCAGGTTTCACTCCCGCTCCTGCCGTAGGAACGCGGCTTTACTCAACGCGTTCTATTCTTTTACCTGATTTTACAGAAGCTTTGCGGTTGTTTAACTCCTTTGAGCATACCGGTCCGCTACTGTAGTCGTAAAGAAAGCGCCACTCCAGATCGGCCCGCCTCAGGACCTCCGACTCGACGTGGGCCGATCATTTCACGCGCTTTCTCCTTCCAAGTCCAAGGCTACATGAATGTATTACTGCTGACGGAAGCACATGCGGAATTCGATCTATTTGAAGAAGCAATCGCAAGATTATCCTCGAATCACACATTCACGACATGTGAATCGTTGGGAGACTTCTGGACGAAAGCAACATCGCGACAGATTCCCGTGCCGAACCTGATTTTCCTGGACTTTGAGCTGTCTCGAAGCTACGATCATGAGCTGGTCCAGATCCTGAAAAGCAACATCGATTTTAAAGCTGCTCCCGTAGTCGTATACGCCGATTCAGCAGATCTGGAGGAGATCCTGAACACCTACGGTCTGCAAATCGCATGCTTCATCGTTCTCCCGAAAGAGCCTCAGCAGCGACGGGAAAAAATCCAAGCTTGTCTTGAATTCTGGAACACCTATGCCGAGCTGCCGGAGTTGCGCAGATGGTGGACGGACAGCGCCTCAAGTTGACTTTCCTCCCGCGGCGACCGCTGCTTTGTCGGCAAGGTGTTCGTCCATAAGTCTCAAACGCGACAGGAGCATCCGGACAACGCTCTGCATTATGTGACTGTTCGATTGCATCGTCTCGAGAAACTGCTCTTGTCCAACACGGAGCACTTCTGTATCATCGAGCGCGATCGCATCCGCGGAACGAGGCGAGCTATCCAGCACGGCCATCTCTCCAAAGCAGTGAGCGCGCGTGAGTACAGCCAATTCCAGGCCACGCTTCTGAATCTGAACGGAGCCATTGACGATCACGTACAGGCAATCGCCATTATCACCATCGCGGCAGATTGCGGCTCGAGCCTTGAAAGTCTGCTCATCGGCAATCTGAGCCACTCGCGAGAGTTCCTCCGCCGCGATGTCGCTGAATAAAGGAACGGACTTGAGCAGAATGGTCTTCTCTAATGTCGTAAGCATAGGGCTTCTCCCTTCGTCGGTAGCAATGCTGACTCGCTGCCGTAAGACCGGTTCGATATTCGGACGGCGATGCAAAGCCGATACGATTGCCTCGCGAACTAGTGGCGTGATCTGAATCTTCTCCCAGTTGAGCCCCTCTATTTGGGAACGAGAACCCGCGCCGAGAATGTAATCCAGCGATATCGCCCGAGGCCACTCGTCCTCGGAATAGATCCGCTCGGTTAGCCAAGCGAAGACGTTCGGAGCTAATTCTTCGGAAGTGTGTCCAGCGCGGGCGCCCGACGAATTCGACGCTTGCTCAAATAATGGAATAATCTTTTGGCGCTCGGAAGGGCTCAGCAACGTGTCGAGCAGTTCGAGAGCGAACGGCAGCCGCGCACGGTCCTGGGATTTGACGATTTGAATACAAGTCTCAATTGGCGCATCCGGCCGCCTCAGCGCAGCCAGACGAATCAGGGATGGCAGGAAGTTCGCGATCGCATTGCGCAAGTAATCCCTGACCAGCAGCGAGTCTTCCCGATCAGGTAATTCGCTCAGAACTCCGTCATGCGAGATCACAGTTCGAACAAGATCCGAACGCCGCGTCTCGGCAAGGGTGGAAGCGTCAGAAGAAATCGGTACGCTGCGCACGATCACCAGCAACGATTCGGAGGCTTGATTTGCCAGAATGGGCGACCGGCCGTCAACTTCGTTCAGAAGAGCAGTCTGAGCCGGAATCACCTGGCAGAGTCTCATGGCGCGCAGCGAAGCTCGCCGGGTTGCGATTGGCAACTGAGGATCAAGCTGATTGAGAAGTACCGGCAGCACAGAATCTGTCGGCAAAGCGGCAAGCGCCCGTCGCGCGGGGCCATACAGCACGGGGTCGCCGATCGAGTTCGCGATTAGCTCCGCAACTTGAGGGTCTGGATTTTCGGCTGCTATCTCCAGAGCTTTGGCGCGAACCTCGCGCGCCGGATCTCTAAGCGCCGCGGCCAAATTTTCCCGGGTAATAGTGCCCCCGATCCGCGAGCTCTCCTCCAGAGCCGCGCACCGTTCTTGTGTCTTGCTGCTGCTTAGCATTGCGCTCAGCTCTTCGCTCGCCCGCCCGTCACCGTTCAGCCTGATCAAAGTGCCGAACGCCGCCGCCCGGATCGTAGGTTCCACGTCGCCGATTCGCGCTTGAACGGCATCACGCAAGTTACCCAATCCGGCGGTTCCGATTGTCCGGATCGCCTCGATCGCTTCGCTTCCGCTCTTTCCTGCAAGCTCCTTCAGAGCTTCCTGCGTGACGATCGTCTGGTCATTCGAGGCAATCTGAAGAATGCGCGCTTTAACCTCGGAAGTTCCATGGGCGAGCAGCTTTCGAAGTGTTTCACGCCAAGGCGTCAGCGCCAGATTCGCAATCAAGTCCAGAACAAACAACTGTTGCGGCGCATCGCCCTCCAATAGAGTTCGATCAATCACGCGGACCGTGAGAGCGTCGGTAACGCTCACTTCCAGATCCTCCAGCGGTAGTTGCCGTTTGGCAATAGCAGACTGAAGTTCTGAAACGTAGAGCGAGCGAAGCTTTACGAGCGAGATAACCCACGCGCCGCAAAATGCTAAAGAAACAAGGCTGAGCTGAGGAAGAGTCAGCACGTACAGGAGCACGAATATGCCTACGCCCGAGATGCCTTCGGTGATGCTTTTCAAGCTGCCGCTGATGAACGGCTTGGCATTGCGGCGCACTTCCGGCGAGACCGGAAGCCAAAGCAGCTCCAGAGCACCGTTGTGTAGCGTGTAACGAAAAGTCTGATCGGAGAACCGGGACAGGACTGCGCTTGACAGCACAGGCCAGAACAAAACCGACATGGAGCCAAAGCCCAACATGAACGGCAGGATCGCCATAACCACGACGGCGCCGAATGATTGAAACAACCGGCTCGCAATAACGAACTGCAGCAATAAGAGTGCTTAACCCCGTTGTCGCATAGAATTGGCCGAAGAATCCGACCAGATCGGCTTCGGTACGCAGGGAGGATGAGGAAATGATCTTGAACTGATAGTCAACAATGGACGCGACCACAGCGGCGCAGACCACAATGACTGCGATGGTACGGAGATACGGGGATCGAACTCTTTTCTCGCTTCTCCCCTTGGTGGCCGGCTGCGAGCGAATCACGGGTACTCGGGGAAGCCTGGTGGTCAATACGGCAATCGCAGCGGCGCCGATCAGGAGTCCGCAAACCAGCCAGAGAAGGGTGTCTGTGCCGTATGCTTTCGAAAACGGCTTCAATTGGGGGCCGATGATGATCGCGGCCAACGAGCCTCCGCCGCCGATAATCGGAAACAGTCGCTTGGCTTGTCTCGAGTCCAGGATCTCGCCCGCAAGCAACCAGAACTGGAGCACCGTAAGTACGTTAATTACTTCCATCCAGACGTAGAGGACCGGAATGACCCATCCCTCCAATCTGAACTGAAGCATGGCCAAGGTCACGGCAAAGACGACACATATTAGCGGGACTAGCGTCTTCGACCGGAAATTCCGCTCCAGCCGCGTGAAGCTTGCGATCGCGAGCGCCACAGCGATTGCCGCTGCGACAGCCATCAAAGGGAGCAGCGATTTGTTATAGCGACTGAGAAAAAACGCATCCCGAGCCGATTTTCCGGCGATGGTGACGGCAACGACCCACACGTATTGCAGTAAAAGGAAAGCTACCTTGCGTCTCTCTTCCGGGAGAACTCCTAGCAGTTTGAACATTAAAGTCGGCCATCGATCCCAAGCCGCTATTGCAAAGCTAAGACGTCATCCTCTGCCCCCGAGTCGCAAAAGTATGTCACGATCGCGCACTTTGTACATCGCGTCTGTTCACCGGGCATCTAACGGGAGATTCCGGGTTTGTGTGAGTAAGCGGCCAATGATATCGTTCGGACCTTTCCGGCTCGACACCGCCAATCAGCGGCTGTATCGCGATTCCGAGGAAACACAACTGACACCGAAGGCCTCGGCGATCCTCGAATATCTAATCAGGCGCCAAGATGAACTGGTTACCCACAATGAGCTTTTGGACATTGTGTGGCACGGCGTTCATGTTCAGCCGGAAGTTCTGAAAGTCTACATCGCCGAGTTGCGGAGGGCGCTCGGCGATTCGGCCGATAAGCCCAGATATATCAAGACTGTCCACGGTCGTGGCTACAGATTCATTCGAACCCTTGAATCAGGTGAGGGCATTCGAAAACAGGCCAGACCAGCACTTCTGATTGGCCGGGCACAAGAACTCGCGTTGCTGCAGAAAATTCTCGACAAGGCAGCGGGCGCTGAACGCCAGATGGTTTTCATCACGGGCCAAAGCGGAATCGGAAAGACAGTTCTTCTGAACGAGTTCATTCGGCGATTGGAACGGCGGCCCGGAATTTGTGCCGCTACAGGGCTCGTGGCGCAGGTAAAGCCCGAAACCGAACCATTTTCTCCCATTCTGGATGCAGTCGGAAACATGTTCGAAACACAGGACGGGCAAGGGCTTCTATCCGCGTTTCGCGAGTGCGCTCCCTGCTGGCTGATCCAATTTCCCACGCGTCTCGACCCGGCAGATGCCGTTACGCATCCACAAAGACCTGGCAGGAGCAACCTCGCAGCGGATGATTCGCGAGTTCGCCGACGCCGTCAACCTTTTTTGTCGAGACGCAATGATGGTGCTGGGTCTTGACGATCTGCAGCGCGCAGATCATTCGACTTTGGATTTGCTGAACTATCTTGCTTCCGTGACATCTCCTGCAAAGCTGTTGATAATCGCCACTGTGGGAGAAGAGGCGGACTCGGGACACGTTCGCAGTCTGATTGCGCCCCTGAAGGCGCGAGGATGTTGCGAGGAAATCGCATTGTCCGGACTTACGCAGCAAAACGTTGAAGAATTTCTAAGCGTTCGCTACGCGTCATCCAATCTGGAGTCCGCGCTCTCCGGCCCGCTGTACAAGTTATCGGGCGGAGTGCCGCTTTTCCTCATCTCGGCGGCCCACTATATCGAAGCACAGAACTGGATTCTCAAGACGGAACACGGCTGGGTCCTGTCGGCCGCGGCCGTGCGTCTCGAGGAGCTTGTTCCTCCGACCTTGAACGAACTTATCGACCAGAGCCTTCAGCGCCTTACAACTGAAGAGCAACAGATCCTGGAAGCCGCCAGCATTGTTGGGGTTGAGTTCACTGCAAGTCTCGTCGCCGCCGCGTTGGATGCGCCACTCAGCGAAGTCGAGGAACGCCTTAATCAGCTCGTACGGCAGTGGGGGATGGCTGCAGGTCATAGGCTTTGCGTACACGCCTGATGGGGAAACTTCTCCCAAGCTCGCCTTCATTCACGAACTCTATCGGGAAGTGCTCCATTTCCGTCAGTCGGCTGCTGAGAGGGTACAACGGCACCGGCGCGTGGCGATATCGCTTGAAAAACAACTTGCGCAGAACTCCGGCGAGTCGGCGTCGGTGTTGGCGCTCCATTTTGCTGCGGGCAAGTATTGCTCTAAAAGTATCGAGTACCTGCGAGCAGCTGCAAAGAACGGTTTGCGCCGCTACGCCGGCGCAGAAGCCGCGGCTTTGCTGACCGAGGCGCTGAAACTGACATCCGGTCTAGCGCGAAGTTCACGAGTGAAGAATGAACTCGAAATCCTCAATGATCTGGGCGTCGCTTACTTCACGTGTGGCGATTTCGATCATTGCTCGCGCGCCTGGCACGAAGCGGCAACGAAGGCGATCAGGTACGGATCGGGTCGACATTGCCATCCAAGCCATGTCGCGTTTGGCTTTTCCGGTCGGCTGGAACGATCCAACACGGCTTCCGTCGATCGCAGATCGCGTGCTGGCGCAGGTCGACAAAATCGACGACCCAATCAAGCGCGCAGAAGTAACGATTAATGCATTGGGTTTACGCGACGTCGCCGGAGTATGGAAAGCGGAAGACTCCTGCAGGGCGGTTGCAGCGCTTGCCGAGATCGTGCAGGGCGGCGACCTCGTCCAAATAGCCTCGGCCCAAACCATCGCCGCACGTTTTCGCTTACGAAATGCAGAGTATCAAGAGGCCATCTCCAAGTTTGAGGAGAGCCTTGCCAGTCGTGATGCAGCACGACGTCATGGATGTCATGCGCGCCGAGTGGGGACTCTCCTGGGCTTTGCTTCATGCCGGGCAATGGGGACGTATGCAATCGGTCGCGACATCGGCCGCGGCGCACGCCGCTAAGAATGCCAACAGCAAAGTGGAAGCCCTATTCACATACACTACTCGCTTGGCTGCATGTCGAGAGCGGCGCGTACGAATCCGCGGAGAGCCTGTGCCGGCGAGCGTTCGAATTAGCCGGAAATCCGGAGCGTGGCGTTGGTGTCGCGATGCTTCACATCATCATGGCGATGGCCACGCGCGGACATCACAATGCCGATATTTCGCTCGATCATATCCAGCGTGCTTTCGATACCAATCCTCCGGAAACCCACTTGGCACGCTTGTTGATCGAGATAAACTCGCTCTGGAGACTCATCTGATGAACGACGAATCTCGATAAAGTTGGCGCGGCGCCCGGCGTGTGTTGCAGCTTTCGGCCGGGTCGCCCGAGAAAACCTGGAAAGCGGTCGCGCTTAGCGTTTGTGCAAAGGTATCCAAGCTTACCAATCAACCCGAACGCGCTCAGGAGTACTTGAAATCGGCTTTGAACTTGATTGATAGCGCCGATCTACCTCTGGCAAAATGGCGGGTGGAGGCAGCGGCCGCCGACGTGCTGAGTTCGGAGTGAAGTGATGAGAAGAGACGGTTTAGAGAGCGAAGTACGAGAATCCCGCCGGCGATTATTCGACTCGCTGGCAAACCAGGATCCGCTGAGGCATTTTCTTGAGGCGAAAGCTTCGGCGTAGCGCCCGAGCTTAATCGGTAAGTTACCCAAAGGTTCTCCCCAAACATTGTGAGCGATTGGTGGTCTCATCAGCATCTGAGCATTCGAGGCGAAGTGCACACCGGTCGAACTATGAAGGTACGTATACTCGGCTCCGCTGTCGGAGCACCATCGTGTCTGCAATATGTAAGCTCGTACGTTGTGAATGACGGAATAGCTATCGATGCAGGACGCTTAGGGCTCAACGGTACTCCCGTCCAACAGGGCGGCGATTCGAAATATTTTTCTTACTCATTGTCATCTCGATCACATCGCGACGCTGCCTATTTTCCTCGAAAATACGCTCAAAGTCGGCCAGGAGCCAGTCGCCGTCTATGGTCATCCGGAAACGCTGGCCGCCCTACAAAGGCACATCTTCAACGACATCATATGGCCGGATTTCGTGCGCTTGACCACACCTGATCTTCCATTCCTTAGGTTGTGTCCGATCGAGGCGGAAGTTCCCTTCCAGATCGACGGATTGTCAGTAGTTCCCGTAGCTGTTGATCACCTCGTTCCGACATATGGCTACATCATGACGGATGGCTCTTCAACCGTCATTTTCGGCGGTGATTCCGGTCCGACTCACCGCATATGGCAACTTGCCGGTAACTTCCCCGCCCCGAGAACTGTATTCCTCGAAGCTTCTTTCCCGAATGCGATGGAACGCCTGGCCCACGATTCCTTGCCATCTCACTCCGCGGCTGGTGGCAAAGGAAATCAACAAAATGCCGGAGGTGAAAACCATTATCGCCGTCCACATAAAAGCGCAGTTTCGTGAAGCGACGGTACGTGAACTCCATGAGTTGAAGATCCCAAATCTGGTGATCGGAAATCCGGAAACCGACTACCAGCTCTGAGAGAGTAAGTGAGCATCCGATACAAACTGCTTTGCGTGCTGCTGTTGATCGGCGCCGGCGCTGTCATCACCACCGGATTCCTCGGCTATCAAGCCGGCAAGCGTGGATTGACACAGTCTGCGATGAACCATCTGAGTGGAATTCGCCGATCCAAAGCGCGTCAGATCGAGGCATACTTTCGGACAGTTCGGAGTCAGGTTCGCACGCTGCGGGAGAACCGTATCGCGATAGATGGCGTTCGCGCATTCACCTCCGAATTTAATGACCTCGATGGACCGAAGCCCGGTCCCGAGTTGGAGACCGACATCGCAAATTATTACAAAACTGAATATCTGCCGAAATTGCAAAAGCTCGTGCCAGCCCGAGCTGCTTTCGAGAACTACATGCCTACCGGGCGCGGCGCGTACGCCCTCCAACAAGCATTTCTGGTGAGAAATCCATTTCCAACGGGCAGTAAGGAGTTGCTGGAAGCCTCTGGAGATGTTCGTGGCTACAGCCGCGTGCATGCGGCATATCACCGATCATTCCGAAAGATCACCGAGGAGTTCGGGTATTACGATCTGTTTCTTATCGATATCATGAGCGGCCAAATCGTCTACACGGTCAAAAAAGAGGTCGACTTCGCAACCAGCCTCTATGTCGGACCCTACCGGAATAGCGGTCTGGCAAACGCCTTTAAACAATTGCGAGATGCGCGAGATGATAAAGCCTTGAATGAAGTCGTCATCTCCGATTTCGAAATGTACGAACCTTCCTATGGAGCGCCCGCCGCATTCGCCGCCGCCGTAATCCGCGACACCGACTCCGTGTTGGGCGTCCTTGCTATACAGCTCTCAAACGAAGAAATCGACAAAGTCGTGTCCGGAAACCGCGGATGGGAACAGGAAGGATTGGGCAAGAGCGGCGACTCCGGTATCGTAGGTCCCGACTACCTTCTCCGTTCCAATGCCCGCGGCTTTCTCCAGCGTCGTGAGGAAGCGCTGGACCAGATGCGCGATCGCGGCGTACCGGTGGACACGATCGCACGAATACGCGCATACGGGTCTACAGTACTTCAACAGCGAGTTCGCCTTCCCTCTGTCGAGGCCGCCCTCGCCGGAGAAGAAGGGACACGTATCCAAGTGGGATCGGCCGGCAGGGCTTCTTTGGTTTCCTACATGCCTTTACACATTCCTGGACTGCATTGGACGATTGCGTCCAGAATCGATCTCTCAGAAGCTCTCGCGCCTGTCGATCAGTTCGGAAGGGCGCTCTTATTGGTGGGGTTACTCACGATCGCCGTGACAACAGTCATCGCTCTCTTGCTGACTCGAACGATACTCCAGCCGGTAACCCGTCTTGTCAGCGCGGCGTTGCGAGTCAAAGCAAGTGACTTGACGGCTTACGTACCGGTAACCAGCAAGGACGAGTTGGGATTGCTCTCCCGGACGTTCAACAACATGGTGGCGAGTATCCGCGAGAAGACCGAGATCATCGAGCAGAAAAATCGCGAGAATGAACAACTATTGTTGAATATTCTGCCTGGTCCTATCGCGGAAAGGCTGAAGGGCGGCGAGACGAGAATTGCCGATAGTTTTGCCGAGGTCACCGTGCTGTTTGCCGATATCGTCGGTTTCACGAATCTGTCTTCGACGACGTCGCCGAGAGATCTTGTACACATGCTCAACGATCTGTTCACGCGATTCGACCAGTCTGCGCACCGAAACGGCGTCGAGAAAATCAAAACGATTGGCGATGCGTACATGGCTGTCGCGGGCTTAACTGATCCCGCACCCGGATCATAGCCGTAGAATCGTAAAGCTCGCGCTTGAAATGCTGGACCACGTTCGTGATTTCCGCGAGGAAAACGGAGTGCCCTTGTCCGTTCGGATCGGTGTCAATTCCGGCCCGGCCGTCGCAGGCGTGATCGGATCATCAAAGTTCATTTACGACCTGTGGGGCGATACTGTAAACGTTGCGAGCCGCATGGAATCGCATGGAGTACCAGGAATGATCCAGATCACTCGACCCGTGTACGAAAGCCTCAAGGACGAGTTTGAATTTGAGGAGCGCGGTACGGTCGAGGTGAAAGGAAAGGGCGCATTGGAAGCTTGGCTATTGTGCTCGCCTGAGTACGCCGGAAGGCATTGATGTGTCAATACCCTCCCGGCGTACAGCCAGTATGGCGCTTGCTAAGACGCTTTGGGCGGATAATTCTTGAACAGCTTGGTCATTGCCTTCGCTAAGTTCTTCTGGCGTTTTTCGGGCTTTGCCTTAGGATCCAGAGTTTTGGTTGCCGTGCCACGCCAAACCAGTTGCTTTTTCGCTGGGTTGTACATGTCGACAGCTAAAGATCCAATATAGAGCGTCGACGTTGTAGCTGTGGATATGCCCGGAGATCCGCCGTAGCGCCAGCCAGGTCCATATCCCCACCCGCTATCGAAGGACGTCACCTCTTTCTCGGTGTTGACGGCGGTCTGATAACCGACGAACAAATCCGCAGAGTCGCTGTCCGTCTTGGACAATCCTTTTTTGGCGAGTTCGGCATCAATCGCCTCGCGAATCTGTCGATCGGTCAAATCATCAGGCCTTTGCGCGCCCTTCATCTCGACCCACTTATAGGTTTTGAATTTTGAAAAATCCGCCTGCGCGTCGAAGTTGTACCTCGTATCTTGCGCCAGAGCGGTCGCACTGAACGCAGCGAATACCGTTATTGCGATAAGCCAGAGCTTCATCGAACGCGTCTCCTTTGCCTCAAAAAACTCGAGTCTGCCTGAGCGATTCTGGAACATGCAGCGATTCCCCAGCAGCGGAACTTAGATGCTCTGCAAACGACAGCGAAGCAAAAAATGAATTGAGGTTAGGGGGAATCAGTTACTTAGGAATACTCACCGGCAGCTATTCGAAGTACTCCTCCGGCGAGGGCAGCTTCGGCGGCTTGACCGGTAGCGTCGAACCAAATTCCGTAACATTTTCCTGCCAGTCACGATGCAAACGGCGGGTGAGTTCCTGAAATTCCGGATCGTTGCGGTATGGGCGTAGCAGGGGCTGATTGATCAGCCAGCGATAACTGCTAAGGTTGGTCCAATGTTCTATCTGGTCGATCATGATCGTCTTCTTTCCCGCTGCTGCGCACAAGAGCGCAACATAATCCGATCGACGGCGTTCGTTGAGCGACAAGCCGTCCAGGACCCGGGCCGCTTCCGCCTTGTGACCATGTGCAGCCTGAATAAGCGCTTCCAACGCACTTGCAACATTTGCAGCCCCCGGTGGCTCGTGTCGTAGCGGCCGTTTCAGGATTTCCGCTGCGCGATCGGGCTTGCCGGCGCGAATTAGGATGCCGGCCATCGAGGTCCTCCAGGTACCGCTTTTCTGTTCCACCGTTTCGAGGGTTTGAATCGCCGCCGGAAACCGTCCCAGGCGGGAGAGTTGTCCCGCCTGAACTTCAATTGAGCCTTGCATGAAAGGATCCGCCTCAATAGCCTTTTCGATTTCGGCAAGCCCGGATTCCCAGAAGCCCATTCCCTCGTAGGCCATGGATAGCTGGGCAAGCGTAGTGGAGTTGCCCGCGCCGT
The DNA here is from genome assembly GCA_963833675.1 of Bryobacteraceae bacterium. GTDB lineage: Bacteria > Acidobacteriota > Terriglobia > Bryobacterales > Bryobacteraceae > DASQDN01. Next base: position 47,995 of record CAWHYW010000008.1, read on the forward strand.
CTTTCTGAGCGGCGCGTAGGTGTTTCAAAGCTAAACGTGGTTGTCCGAGATCGACAAAGATTGCTCCGCGAACCGACTGAGCCTTGCTGTTTTCAGGTTCCAGAGCCAATGCCGAGTCTGCCAACTGTGCCGCTTTGTGGAGGACTTCCAATTGGTTGCCGTGCGGCGGAAATGCGGCGCGGCGATACAGTTGCGCAAACTCGATCATTGCATCAACGTAGTTTGGATCGATGGCCAGGCTTTGACTAAGCAACTCCTCGGCCTGCTCGAAATCGCTGGAAGAGTGGCTGTTCCAGAACTGAGATACGAAAAAGCTAGCCTTCATCAGCCGATCGAGAGCTTGCGGATTAACTCTAGCCGGGGGAGATGGAACTCGCCCTTCGGTCCCTACAATCAGTGACATCGCCTGTACCGCGCCATCGGATATGTCATCGAATGTCTGAAAAACCTCCGGCCATCTGCCGCCATAGCTCCTTGTCCAGGAGTATTTGCCGTCAGCGATGTGCGTCAGCCTTGCGGTAACCTCGAACGTGTCTCCTCTTTTGAAAAGAGTACCGTCAAGGACATAATCGATTCGCAATTTTTGGTGAAGGTACTCAGTCGATAGTTGATCTGCTTTGCCCGGCGGCAGGAAGCGCGAAGAAACGACATCAACACCGGGCAACGATGCCAGACGGGACGTCAGTAGTTCGGCGATGCCGCGGCAATAAGCTTCATCTTCGGATTCTTCGCTGACATTTGTGAATGGCAGAATTATGACACGATAATTCGGCGTGGGAGCCGTTGGACTTCCGGTTCTCTGCCATTGAAGATAAGCAAACACTGCAATTACGACTAGCAGGAGCGCCGACAAGGCTGTGGCGAGCACGACAGTCTTTCGGTATCCCGACTGGTCGGCTGAACTACTCTGGTCTGGCGCCGCGGCGGGAAGCGCGAGATCTTCCAGAATCTCGCCGGCATTCGCGTAACGTAGTTCCGGATCGTGTGCAAGGCAGCGATGTACCACTTGGAACAATGGCAGCGGCATCGCGTTCCCTGCTCGACTGATTAACTCGTCGGGTTTCTCCGGAGGCGGAGTTCCATGGCAGGCTAGCCAGATCAGCGCCCCGAAACACCATACGTCGGATCGTATATCCGGCTCCGACCCCGCGGCCCATTCCGGCGCCCTACAGCCTTCGAAACTATAATGATTTACGTCAACTAGGGGACTAAGACCGAAAGGCATAAGCGCCGGGTGTGCCCGCTCGGACGCCTTCCCTACATCCACGTTTACGGAAAACGGGTTCAGATTGGCATGCGTCATCCCGAGAGAATGAGCCGGCGCCAGTGCTGCTGCGAACTCCCTGGCGAAACCGAGGGCTCGATCGAAGGAAAGCGTCTCCTGCTCCACATATTCGCGGAGCGGCCTGCCGGGCAAAGGAGCCGTGACAATGATGACACGTTCTTCGGTCGCTTCCACGTTATAAACGGCCGCAATATTCGCTTGATCTACGACGGGCGCTCGTGTCCGGTTCAATAGACTGTGTCGCCTTTGCTCATCTTCCAGTGCTAATCTGGTCGGCAAAATTACAATTACCGAGCGTTGGAGGTGAAGAGAATTCGCTTCATACGCCGATTGCCACTTGTTCACACATGTGCGTTTAACCAGTTCGTAATGGGAAATTACGCGGGCCGGACAGATCCGAGTCTGAACAGTCGCGGCTTGCAAAAATCGGAACGTACCCGCCCTTCGGAATCGTTATAATGACCGGATCAATCAGCCCTTCTTCCGCGTAATAACGATCCAGTTTGGACCTTACCCTCCGTACCTCCACCCGCACAATGTTGTCAGAACTCGGATCGAAGTTTGTTGCGCGGCCAAATACATTGAGGGCAATGGAATACTCTTTTAGATTGTTGCGTGTACCATCGACGCTCCCGGACAGCGTCTCACCTACCAGGAATGAGAGTAGACGCGCCGCCTGCGGGGACTTAGAGAAGATCGGGCTCGCAAGAATGCGTTCGAGTTCCTTGAGCACATCGCTCGTGTCCGGATCACGCGGTTCGGAATGTAAACTTTGCTGGTCAGCTTGAGCCATTGACTACCCGCTAGGGTCTCCCGCCAAGTCCTTCTATAAGTCGCCTTTACCATCTTTTTTCCGGAATTCAATTACAGTAACCTCCGCAGCGATTACCGTGTGCCCACTCGCGATTGCTAGCGTATTCCACTTGCGACTGGTACTTCTAAGGAACGAAAAGAGTATAAACCCGTATTACGCTTCCGGCAAGGGCCGGCAGTGAGGAGATTGTGAATTAAACGACTAAGTTTCAATAAAATACGAAGAACTGAAATCGAAACTAACAAGAGTACGACCGTTCTCTGGCCAGTCGTATAAGACAAAAAATTCAGAACGACACAAGCAAATTCGACTCCGAGTAAGGTAATCCTCCGAATGCCACTCACGACGACGATTGTTGTAGGAGATGGAAATATTGAGCGCAGACGAGCGTTGCCGGAAGCATTAAGGCAAAAAGCTGATGTACGGATATGTGAGGACATAGCCGCGCTCCTTCGAACGGTCCTAGACACGACGCCTCCTGTTATAGTTATTGGCGACCTTGGAAACGGGCCGATAGAAACTTTGGAAGCCGCGCATCTGGTGAAAGATATCCACCCGGCGGGAAAGGTTATAATCATTGCCGACTTCAGTTCAGAAGCCGTCGCCATCGGGGCTCTAAGGGCCGGAGTTTTCGAATATTTGAAAGCACCCGGTCACTCCTTTGGAAATCGCCGAAGCGGTGACTCGGGCGATGCCTCCTCCTGAGACGGCGCCTGATGGATTTGAAAGTCTTGTCGGCGCATCGGACCACATGCGCCAGATCAAAGGCCTGATTCAGAGAATCGCCCCGTTGAACTGTACCGTCCTGATCACGGGCGAATCCGGTACCGGCAAAGAAATTGTTGCCCGCCTGGTTCATCAGCATAGTTTGCGAGCCCGGTCGGCTTTGGTCTCTGTGAACTGCGCTGGAATTCCCGATACTCTGATCGAAAGCGAGTTATTCGGGCATGAGCGCGGCGCATTCACGGGCGCGGTTGCGCGGCAGAACGGACAAATGAGGAATGCCGATCGCGGCACTCTGTTCCTCGACGAGATTGGCGATATGAGCCCGTTAGCTCAATCGAAAATCCTCCGAGCGCTGGAACAGCGCGAAATCCAGCCTCTGGGAAGCTCGGTCCCAGTCGCGAGTCGACATTCGCCTACTTGCGGCAACGCACCGCGATCTCGACGCATTGGTTGCCGAGGAACGATTCCGAGGCGATCTCTACTATCGATTGGACGTGACCAGAATCCACCTTCCGCCCCTCCGAGAGCACCTTGGAGATGTGCCGGCACTCGCCGCTCACTTCATTCGAGAGGTCAATCGATCCTCGGCGCATCGTATCGAAGGCTTCACACCGGCGGCGCTCGATAGACTGGCGAATTTTCATTGGCCGGGAAACGTACGACAATTCCGAAATGTGATTGAGGCAGCCGCAGCCGTCTGCCAGTCTGACCGGATCTCTGAACATGACCTCCGGGTTCTCCGCTCTTCCTCTACACCGAGTGCGCTACCCCTTCGAATAACATCCGCGTCCTCGATTCCGATCACCCGATTGCGCACGGAAAAGGATGCTCTCCTCCATGCGCTTGAGAGTACGCAATGGAATATGACGAAGACGGCGGAGCTTCTTAGCTGGTCACGATCTACACTATATCGCCAGGTTGCGAAATATAAGATCAGACGGTACGAAGGACTGGTGAACTCGGAGTCAGCCGACTAAAAGCAGACTCTAAGTCGGGTTGTTCATAACGGGAAGAAGAAGGCGGAACTTCGGTTGTCCCGTGACCTTCGTTATACGCCTTCAACGCTCCAAGCAGCAGGTCCGATAGCATTCGGGCATGTTGAGGACTGACGTAAATCGAAGTGTGAATTCGCCCCCGGCTCTGACCAAACTCCAGGAGGAATTCGAAAGCATTGTATCCGACCTGGAAGAAGTTCGCGTATCTTGCGTCTTCTTTGGGCTTTTTCGGTCCCGAATTCATATATTGTGGGCCCTCGATCCAAGCTCTCAGTCTCTTGCTGCGCGCATTCGTGGATAAGATGCTCTACGCGGGATAGAGTTGTAGTAACTTTCTACAAGTCAGCTTAGATCGAGGACCTTTACGGTTAAGAGCCCCGCCGACTAAGGTCAGGGCGTGAGTGAGGCGACTCCTCTCTCACCCAGGTGCCGGACCATTCGATCTCGAAGGTACTGATTTCCTCTGCTCACTCTAGTTTTTACGGCTCCCAGATTAATACCTAACTGCGAACCGATCTCATCCAGCGACAGACCTTGGATGATGCCGCATCTCTACCGCCGTGCGGAGCAGCTTGGGTACACATCGCAACTCGCTCTTTATCAGCTCGCTTACCTGATTGCTTCCTAGCTGCTCCTCGGGATTGCACCATCGATAGGTATCCTTAATGTTCGGACCCTCGGAAACGGTCGGCATGTGATCGAACGAAAGTAGCTTTGCTCGCTTGTTGGATCGAATTCGCATGATACACCGGTTGATTACGATGCGTCCGACCCAAGTGGAAAACTTCGCCTGGCCTGTGAAAGTGCTCAGGTGCTGGTAGGCGTTCCAATAGGCCCCCTGTACTTCATCGACCGCATCTTCCCGATCGTGAAGATGACAGAGCGCCAGGCGCAGGGACTTGTCCCATGACCTTCGCATGAGCTCTTCAAAAGCTCTGTCATTGCCGTCTTTCGCTAAACTGACGAGCGCTTCATCGGAAAGACCGTTAAGTTCCGGTGTTTTCGATCGAGTTACATTCTGCATTTTCACCATGCCTTCTGCCGTAGTATCTGCCCGCCTTAGGGCGAAGCGATGGGAATTATGCAGTACAGGCGCCAAATGACATACCTTAGTTGTTTCAGCGCATTGGAGGGTATTTGCGTCTCAAAAGGGGTGTGTCACGGCACACATTGTGCCGTCTCAACTGTTCCATACGTAAGATGGTTTATAGTGCGAGACAACAATCATCGCTCCGTGATGCCACCGGCCGCGATCTTGCCAACAGTTCGACTTCTCGACGAACCGGCAGCTGAAGTCACATCGACGTTGTGAACGTGGATCTCTCTTTGGGGGATGGGTATCTCGATGCCGGCCTCACGAAACGCTGCGTCGATAGCGATGGCGATTTCATTGCGATATTTGAAATGGACGCTGTTTTCAGACCAGAACATCAACTCAAACTCAAGGGCGCTCTCGCCAAATCCCTTGAAGTTAGCTACTGCAGGTGGATTCTTGAGCACGCCGGGACTTTGCGCGGCGATCTCGAGAAGCAAGTCATTCACACGATTCGGATCGGTACCGTAGGCTACCCTGACCGGTATGTCCACACGACGGCAAGTGCTATGCAATGTCCAGTTTGTGACCTGACCGGATATGAAAGTAGCGTTCGGGATAATCACCTCAGCTCCCTGCGGTGTGAGCAAGGTGCTGGAGCGAACGCCGATGCGGGAAACCGTACCTACGACATTTCCCACATCCAGGAAATCACCAACGTTAATCGGACGCTCGAATTGGAGGATCAGTCCAGAAACGAAATTATTGACGATGTTCTGCAGGCCGAAGCCAAGACCAACACCCAAGGCGCCCGTCAATACGGTGAACTTATCGAGTCGCACACCGGCCTCCACCGCGGCCGTCATGCATACAACCCCCATCACTAGATAAAATACGCTCGATGATATCAACTCCGGAATCCCCCGATGCAATCCGAAGCGCGAAAACACGTCATCGCATAGCGTGATTCGGACACCTTTTGCCAGAAGATATCCCACGATTACAATCACCAACAATATCAGCAGCTCGCCCAACGTGAAATCAATCGAAGGAAGTAGCTCGATCTCCATAACGCGCTTGAAGAATGCGATCGTATCGTTCCTAAGGCTCAACAATTCGAGCGTACTCGATAGCCAGAACCATAGCCCATACACGATGATGCCGCGGCCCACCCAGGCTTCAATTGCAGCTCCATACTTTCGCATGATGCTTAGCCTTCCGATGCGGGTGATTTGCATTACCGCGGATACGATCGAAATCGCGCAATACGCGGCAATAAACACCAGTGTTCCCAGAAATACGCAGAGCAGCGTTGTCTGCCTCAGAACTTGAGCCAAAGTCACATACCCGAATACACTTGCGACTACGGATAACAGAAGAGCAGCGCTTACGTAGTAGAGCGCATACACGAACGCCTGTCGTTTTTTACTTCCTTTCCTGTCTGAAGCTGCGCCTAGAGATCTGGCCACCCATGCAAATCCGGCTCCGGAACAAAGCCCGTACAGGATGGCCAGAAATCGTTTCGGCTCCGGACTTAACACGAAAGTCTCTAAGAGTCCGTGCGTTAAAAAGAGGGCGCTGATCAACCAAAGTAAAAGCCGGTCATGATCGCGCCATATTTGCATCGCCATGATGACCAGAGGGATGACAAAACTCACCATCACCAAGGGCATAACGCCAGTCGGCGAGCGGCGTACCAGCGGCATGTAGAACGGTAGCGCGGCAAAAAATGCGAGAGCAACCGGAACTTGCATCAGCGATAGCGCGGTAGACGCGCTAGAGTGGGTCTCGACAGCGCCTTGCAATCTCTTGCGAAGACGGACGATGAGCCAGATCGCAACCAGGTAGGCTGTCAGAAAAAGAAAAATGTCCCCTCGTTCCTGCTGAAAGAACTCTCTCCCATTACCTACAGACCGCTCCACAGTGAGATCGATGGCCGAAGCGTGAGCTTGGTCTTCCGCTGTCTGAGCCTTTTGCCAAAGGGGAGGAGCGTCTCTCGACAACAGGCGCACACGAAATTCATCTATGGAGTTCCCGACTCGGTTAAGTTCGTCTCGGGCCATCAGATCCACACGTGTCGCCTGATTCTGCAAGGTGAGGGCGAATCCGCGCTGTTCCATAGCTTCGGCTTTCACTCTCTCAATCTCCGAAAGCAATTGGCGCACCGTCTCGCTCACAGCGGAGACGCCGGACTGGGTCGCTATTTCGTCAAGAGTTGCACGCCATTTCGCTTCCTGTTCCTCTAGTACGGCCACGACGCGATTGGTTTCACGCACAGCTTCGACGATAGGTCGCCGCGCTCGAATTTCTCGGTCATACCAGCGCCAAAAACGCTCTTCGCCACGCACGTCAACCAAAGTAGGGTTGCTCGCAAGCAGCTCCTCCGTATCGCTAACACGCGCGAGAAGCGTTTCGTAATCGTGTTTTAATGTTGCTTCTTGAAGCTCGAGTCGCGCTTTGCCCGGCAGGCGCCGGGGGAGTTCAGCTAGCTGGCGTTGAAGCGCCTCAGCTTGTCCGCTGATTTCGATCAACGGAATCGCGACAGGCTTCGGTGGCGACGCCGGTTGTGTCGGGGGCTGTGCCGGAGTTTGCGCGGATGTCTGTTTCGACGTCGGCTTTACCGCCGTCTGGGCGAACACGGTTCCGGTCAGCGCCCACAGCAGGATGGCTCCCAGAGCCACGGCGTCGCTTGATCTTCGCACTACCCTCCTTCACCCGATCGGACGTTAGATGCAGGAAATTCCCGTCTGATCCAGCAATTGCGCCCCGAGAGGAAGAAGGAGATTTAAGAATCGCGCGCCACTGTCACACGTCTTAGGTTCGCCTTTGTGGCGAAATCTCTATGCCGCGCCTGCTACGCTTGCATTCCACTACTTAAGTTTTCGTATTGCTTACACCGGTCTTCCTCCATGCGCAGGACAAAGACAAGCATCCTACGTTAGGTATAGCTCTTGAGGGCGGCGGCGCGAAAGGATTGGCCCACATTGGTGTCCTGCAATGGTTCGAGGAACATCACATACCGGTCGATCGTATAGCCGGCACGAGCATGGGTGGTCTTGTCGGCGGGCTTTATGCGACGGGCCTCCGTCCTTCGGAGATCCGTCGAGATCATCAACGGCATCCCGTGGAACGAAGTCCTGGTGGGACAAGTGCCATATCCAGCGTTGGCGTTCCGCCGCAAGGAGGACCTCCGCGCTTATCCAAATCGACTGGAATTAGGTCTACGCGGCGGAGTATCTTTGCCGGGTGGTCTGAACTCCGGTCAGGCTGTGCTGGGTGTCATCGATAAGTATATGTTGCCTTACTCACAGCCCAAAAGTTTCGATGATCTGCCTATTCCATTTCGTTGCGTGGCCACCGACCTCGTTTCGGGTAAAGAAGTGGTCTTCTCGAGTGGATCTATCTCCACAGCTCTTCGTTCCACGATGTCGCTGCCGGGAGTGTTCTCTCCCGTAAAAGGCAAGGACAAGATCTACATTGACGGAGGACTGCTCAATAACCTGCCTACGGATGTCGTCAGAAAGATGGGCGCTGATTTTGTAATCGGAGTTCACTTGAGTGTCGGCCCGCCTGATCCCAAAAAGCTGCGAACGATATTCGAGATCGCCGGGGCGCCACCGGAGTCATGATCGACGCAAACGTGCTTCGTGGCATGGAACTCTCGGACCTTCTTCTGACAATTGATGTAGCTGGATACTCGACTCTCGACTTCTCCCGCGCTGATCAGATTGTTGACAAAGGCTATCAGGCCGCACAAGCGAAGGCAAGCTCGCTGGAGCGCTACAAGCTCAACGATGACGACTGGAATCGATATATCGCCAGACGGGAATCGCGTCGTGTGCCGAAGGTACCGGAAGTACAGTTCGTCGATGTCAGGGGAGTCGAAAAAGACATTGCCACCCAAGTCAGTGGAGCCCTGGCTGGTTATAAAGGCAGGGTTGTCGATACGGTGAAACTCGAGTCAGACCTCAATACATTAGCCGGGATCGGCAGATTCGAAAGCCTGAGCTATAGCCTGATGGAGCGTAATGGCCAGACTGGCCTTCAGGTTACTGTGGAGGAAAAAGACTACTCGCCGCCGTGGTTGAAACCCGGTTTTGAAATTGATGGATCAGACCCGGACAACGTCGGTTTCACACTGGCAAGCAGATTGACATTCCTGGATCTCGGCGGGTATAGGTCGGAATTGCGTACGGATTTAGTCTTCGGCTCCAGCTATGGAGCACGAATAGAGTATTATCGACCGTTACGCCCGCTCAGTCGCTGGTTCGTTGCCCCGCGTGTTGGAGCACAGCGGACTCCGCTGAACCTTTATCTCAAGAGTCAGACCATCGCGGAGTACAGGTTGAATACGTTCTTCACCGGAGCGGATATCGGTTTCAACTTCGATCGCTTTAGCGAGTTGCGATTCGGCTACCAGGCCGGGTACACGAACGTGGCGCGGCGCATTGGATTTCCTTCCGTGCCGACTGCGAGCGGACGGACAGGCAGCACAAGGCTGCAATATGTGATGGACCGCCTTGATAATCCGATTGTCCCGCGCCGCGGCGTTGCTCTGATCAGTAATTTTCAGTGGATCGACTCGAATCCTGGAGGACAAGGATCATTTCCATCTACCGAAACCACCATCGTGGCATTCCGAAAGATCTCGAAACCAGGTTCAGTGTACGGAGGTATCGGCGGCGGATCCACTTTCGGTCACGACAATATCGGCATACCGGCGTTTTCCCTGGGAGGGCCGAACCGGCTTGCTGCCTACGGCTTAAATGAATTTCTAGTAAACCAATACTGGTATGGTCGTCTGGGGTATAACCATCAAATCGGAGAGTTGCCTCCGTTTCTCGGACGAGGTGTCTACCTTGACGCGCATTATGAGATCGCAAAACCTTACGGTCCGTTCAATACATCCGGTGTAGCCAGTGATGTGGCGGTTGGAGCGATCGTCGATACCATCTTCGGACCAGTGACGATCGGAGGTAGCATCGGCGATGAGGGTCACCGCAAATGGTTCTTTGGCCTGGGCAGGATCTTTTAATCGGTCGGCCTTGGACTATTGCACAACCACTAATTCAGTTTTCCGGTTCAGAAGTTATCGCTCGATAGATCTCCGGTTTTCTCAGTGACCGATTTTTGTGCCGATTACTTCTCCCGAAACAACGATTTCGACTCTGCGATTCTGCTGGCGGCCGGCAGCCGTGCTATTGTCTGCGACAGGCATCGATTTGCCGAATCCACGGGCGCTTACGCTGTTGGAGGCCAGCCCTTGTGCGACCAAGTAGTTTTGGACGGTACTTGACCGCTGCTCCGAGAGCTTTTGATTCAACTCGTCACTGCCCGTGCTGTCGGTATGTCCTTCAACCTCGAGGTTTAGGCCCGGATGCGCGAGCACGATTCCTGATAATCGCGCAAGCTTCTCTTTCGCTTCAGGGCGTACGTTGTACTTTCCTGTGTCGAAGAGCACGTCAGCCATGTTGACAACCAGCCCGCGCGAGGTGTCGCGCGTTTCCAAAATGCGATTGAATTGGTCCAGCAGTGTGGCGCGCAACTCCTCGGCTGCCTTTCTCGACCGCTCGGCCTCGGCCTTTGCGGCCTCCTCCCGAGCTAATAGAGCATCCGCTTCGGACTTGGCTTTTGCAGAAGCCAAGTCCGCCGTAGCCTTAGCCCGCGCCGCGTCAGCTTCCGCCTCTGCCTTCAATTGCGCTTCTCTGGCGGCCGCCAGTTCTGCCTGTCGTTTCGCCTCTCCGTCGGCTCTACGTTTCGCTTCGGCTGCTTCAGCGGCGGCCTTGACCTCCGCCTCCGATTTTGCTTTCGCGGCGGCGGCTTCACGCTCCTGAGCTATTTGTTCTTCATACTGGCGTTGAACCGAGAGCGCACGGGCGTCCTCGGAGAATTGCACCGTTTGTCTCGCGCCTGAAATAATCTCGGTCTTTTTGACTTTCCTCGCAAGAGCATTCTCGGCAATCTTCAAGCTGCCGTCCGCTTTCGTGAAAATCTCGGGCGCGTACTTGTCAGCTTGACGGTACTTCGCAATCTCGACCGCGTTTCGGGCTTGGTACATTTCGAGTGGAACGTTCTTTGTGTCCAACGTCAAAGCCAGCGGGTTTTCCATTTTCTGATAGCTGGCGCGTCTCATTAATTTATAGTCGTTGATCGGGAAGATCTTTCCCTTCGTGTCTTTGCGTATATCGTTTTCGAGAGCCACAATTTCGCTTGGCACTCTTACCGAAAAGTATGGCTCGGCCGTGACAAACAACGAGAACGTCTGTAGCTGGGTTGACGCCTTCAGCTTCCCTTCCCCGGTTTTGCTGAGAACAACCTCCCCAAGATTACTCGCTCGTCCATCTGGTGAAACGGCCCAAAGCACGTATGTCAAAAACTCCGCGCCGAACTTGGTAGGCTGCGGCAGACCTCGTACTTCTACTTCGATCGGCGATATACCCTTCTTCGCTTCCACCTTGGCAACTCCGGAAGCGCCGGGCGTGTTCTCCGTGCCCTTTAGGTCGACCCTGGTCGAACCGCCTCCGACTTGATAGCCGATGGCCTTGATGGGTTTGGTGACAAGGCTGGACTCCGGCGTACCTTGGGGAGCCTGTGCGGAGATCGTACCCATTGCGAAGAGCACGCTCCCCAATATCTGAGTTATGGTTCTGAACTTCATGTTCCCTCCTCGGTCGCCTGTAAATCACAACTGAGATGCGAAATCCGCGGCTCAGGATTTAGCATCTTGCGGTGTAAAAATAAATCGCTGTAAGCCAGACGTGCGTCAACGCTCATATCCCTTGGTGGATTGAAGTGGGTACAACATGAACTGCAGGCTATCGACGAAACTTTTGCTGACGTGGCAACTCGTGTCCACGCTCATTATCTGCTTCGCGGGCGATTGTAAGACGTTTCCGGCGAAGGACGCCAACTTTGCGCAATACAAGACATACAGTTGGGCTCCTCCTAAATTTCTCGGCAAAACTGGAGTCGTTGAAAATGATCCAGTCATCGCGCCACTGATTATCCAAGCCGTCGATAACGAGTTGGCGAAAAAAGGCTTGACACCCGTGCAATCGGGCGCCGATTTGCAAGTGGTTAGCATCGGCTTGATCGACGCAAGCCCTCAAGTTGAAGCGGTTTATATGGCGGGCGGATTGGATATGGCGTTCGCAGACCCCATCGCCACCATGGGTCGATACAATCGCCAGGGCACGCTCGTTGTCAATCTCGTCGACACCAAGACGAAGAAATCAGCTTGGGTGGGCATGGCGACCGAAAGCCTCGCCGGTCAAGGCCAGGAGAAGAACAAGAAAAAGGTCGCAAAAGCCGCTGAGCGAATGTTCAAGAAGTACCCGAATTGATGAACGTCGCTAGTGAGCGAAGCTGACACCGATACCCGTCGTGTACAGGAGATCATTCTTCTGCCGGCCGGGCACAGGGTTGCTCAAGAAACGATCGCTGACAGCGAGGTTCCAGATCAGCCACTTGAATATGCGCGTGTTGGCGCCCAAATCGAAGTTCATGCGATAACTCCCGGTATCGCTCAGGTTAGGGAACATACGGAAGGACTGAACGATGGTCGTGTCCTTTGAAAAGGCGTATGTCCATTGATCACCGAAGTAGGCCTCAGCAGAATTGCGACTGAAGGCGGCAGCAGGCGCGGCCGGAGCGAATTTCTCATGATTGTAAGCGATGCCGGCCAGAAGATCCAGTCTCGCGCGCTCTGATTGATGAGCGACGAAGCCCAACCCACTTCCAAATACAAACCGCAGGTCTAGATTCTGGAATCGATCGTACTCGTAGTCATTAAATACATTCAAGAAGATTCGTCGCGAGATGTTGTGGTTGTATGACCATCCGCCTCGAACCGCTTGCGCGGTCTCGTCCTGAATGCCGTCGATGAGCGCAGAGGAACGTATTGCCGCAAAATAAACGGCGGCTTTGTCGGTTCGCGTGATGCGCGATGCAGTCAATCCGCTCGTAAACGTCCGCGTCTTCGCGTTTCCTTGCGCACCGGCGTAGCCGATGGTCGCCGATCCGGTCCACAAATTTGTCCAAGGCGGATGCTGTAATCGCTCAAACGTGGCCTGTTCGGCGGGATTGCGCAACTCCTTGATATCGGTAAGGGGAACGGCCGCAGGTTGCCCGCCCGTTGTGTTTACGATCGTCTGTTTTGATGCGCCCGAAGATAACACAACCGTGACCGGCTCATCGGTCTTAAAGTCCTGTATCTGCTCCCACGGGACAGTGATTTCACCGAAGTGGTCGGACTTGAATGTTAACTTGTCCCCATCTTTCTTGACCGCTTTTCCGGTGACGCGATCTCCGTTTTTCAGCGTGATCTGGTCGGCGAATAATGATGCGCACGCCAGAAGGGCAATCACGATTTCGACATATATTGACATGTGGTTTTATGACGCGACGTTTATACCCTGTGTGTCAGAAACTTGCATTCCTGAACGCCGACAAAAATAACTCCGAGAGCCTTTTCAGCGCGTCTGAAGTTACTGAGCGCAAGTCGGAGTACACACAAGATGGCAAGACACAAGTACGTGCTTTCGTTTTTGCTGCTAGGGCTGGCGGGCACTCGGCTCTACGGGCAGGCTTCAGCGAAGCTAACGGACGCTGAGATGGAACAATTCCTCACCGCGGGACGACTTGTCTCGAGCAAGCTCATCGGCCAGGGCGTTACCAAATCCAGCCGGGCGACATTGTCCTATCAAGGCCGGGTGCATGACGCCCAGATACAGGCGATCAACAGTAAGCTCAATGACCTTTATGACGCCGACGGTAAGCCCATTCCCTGGCGTGATGACTTTAGGCACAATATCGCCGCATACAAACTGGACCGGCTGCTGAAGCTCAATATGATTCCTCCGAGCGTTCAGAGAAACATGGGGAAACTTCCCGCCGGCGTTTACCTGGTGGGTTGACGATGTGTCGATGACGGAAAGTGATCGCGAGCAAGAAGGAGATCCAGCCGCCAGATCCCGATGCCTGGAAAAAGCAGCGGAATCTGGCTACCACTTTTGATCAGCTGATCTACAACGTTGACAGGAACACGGGCAATCTCATCATTCTGAAGAATTGGACTCTCGTGCTGATCGATCATACTCGAGCGTTCGCTCCAAATACGCGATTGATGGATCGTTCTGACTTTGACAGATGTAGCCGCCCGCTCCTGGATGCGTTACGCAAGCTGGATGCCGGCACACTCACCGGATTGCTGAAGCCGTATCTGACGAAACAGCAGATCGATGGGATGTTAATTCGGCGCGATCTGATTGTGAAGCACTTCGATCAGCTTATTGCGGAGAAGGGCGAGGCTGCCGTTCTGTTTCAGTGACAGCGCTCGCCTTGGCGCCGTAAAAGCCGGTTCTGGTTCGCACCCGCAACGGCTTGCCTTGGGCATCTACGTGCAGTCACTTTCACCTCGTGAAAAGCGGAGTCGAGCGAGGCCTTCTGAGAGGAATATCCGATCGTGTACTGGTTACGTATATCCTTCGCGATCTGCGAGCAGATATTGCTGAGTTGAGATAGATCTGAAGGCATGTAGGAGAGCCCACCCGTTTGACGCGCGAGCTGCTTCAGAACGCCGGGATTCTTGTCTTCGGAATTCTCGTCGAATAAACCGATGGTGTAGATGAGAACGCCGGCGCGATCCGCATCTCTCACAACGTCCTTAAGCGTACGTTTGCTACGGTTGTCCGCTCCGTCTGAAACAATCAGAAGAACCTTCTTCATCAGGTTCGCCTTTTTAAACTGAGTGATCGCGAGGTCGATGGCATCGTACAACGCGGTTTGGCCTCCAACTTCGCCCTTCAGTAACGCGGATCGAAGTTCATTCGTGGTGTGCCCGAAATCCTTTTCGGGCGGAAGTCCGAGTTCGGCGCGGTCGTTGAAATTCACCACAAACATCTCGTCCTCGGGGCGACTGTCACGAATGAAGATTAACGCGCCCGTGATCACATCCGCACGCCGCTTGACCATGCTTCCACTGTTGTCAATCACGAGGCCAACGGCTACCGGAACATCATCACTGCGAAAGAACGTTATCGGTTGTTTTACACGGTCTTCCGTAATACTGAATGAATCTTTCGGCAGGCCACTGACAAACGCGCCATGACTATCCTGGACAGTGGCGTGAAGCAGGATCATGTTCACATCGCTTCGAAGGACATAATCCTTGCTGTCGGCCGGAGGCCCTGCGGGAGGCGTGGGGACCTGTCCAAAGGCTGCCAAAGCGGTGAGCAACAAAACCTCGATCTTTCGCATAGGTCCTCCCTTCTATGCTATTTCAGGGGTGTAGCGCGCACAATGAAGCGTTTGGGGGCGCTGCCGATAAATTCGAATGGATAGCAGGTTACTAATGTGAGAGCCGTCCCTGGTGTCGGATCCAGGGCATCCATATCTGTAGGATCGATGATCGTTATAGAGTTTACGATGAAGCGCGTTGTAGACGACTTGGTCTTGAGCGTTATGACATCCTTGAGACGGATGCGCCGTAGCGGACGAAAATGCGTATCGCGATGGCCCGTGATGCCGATATTCCCTTCTTCTCCGGGATAAGCGGTGTCTTCGATGTGCCCCGGGCCTAACTTAAGAGTGGCATCATCGGATCCTTCCAGCACGACAACCGAAAGGTCCAATCGATCGATCTCTAGAGTGGCCAGCGAATCTCCGCGCTTTGGTCGAAGGTCCTTTGGCGTGGAGATGGACGATGCGGCGTATGCGACCGGAGGGTTTATCAGGAGTTCTCTCCTCGCGTTTCGCTGTCCAAGCCAGCCCTGAAATATGGATACGGCAGCGACGGCGAGAAAACAGGCGCCAATCGCTGCCGAGGCGGAGCTCAATCGCCGCAAGATCACGGATGTAAAGATGCGGCGCACGCGGATTCCGAATCAACCTTTCTCAACAATTCAATCAAGACTTCTTTGTAATCATACGTCCAAATAAACCACCGCCCAACAGCAAGCTGCCTACGAGGGAATACAGGGGCATGTAGGAGCCGCTCTTCGGCATCTTTTGAGCCGGAGCTTCGGTTGGAACCTCGCCAGAGATTCCCGCCGTGTCTGCGGCATCAGCCTTGGTGAAGGTATTCTGCGCGTACTCAACTTCCTTCTGATCCGTAGTTTCAGTCTTTACGGGAGCCTGTACCAGCGCAACTACGGCCGGTTCGGTCGAATTTGACGTCTTTACCGGCGGGGCTTTCACCGCGGCAGTTGCGACTTCGGTCGGCACGCTAGGCACCGGCTGCTTGCATGCCACGGCCATCTGGGCCGCCTCTTTCTTGCCATAAACGAAACGGTTTCCGGCATTGTCTCCGGGGTAGAACCACGCCTTGACGGCGGAAGCGCATCCCGCTCCGGTTTCACCGAATGTCACGACGGTCTTGCTGCTGGGGTTAAGCCGGTAGTCCGGTAAGGCTAACACTGTGGCATAGGTATGGTTCTCGCGAACATTCGTAATCTGGACGATGTTGCGGTTGGCCTGTGAGTCTACGAGCTTGAATATGTAGGAACCTGCCGCGAGCGTCGTGCCCGGCACTCGGACTGGCTGGCTGAAACTCAGCTTGGTTTTCTTGTTAAAGGTGTCTGCGCTGGCGATCGAAGTGGACAACACCAACGCGAATCCGGCGGCAATCAACGGCAAATAACGTAACTTCATTCTGTAGTCTCCTGAGATCGAACAGTCACCCGCTCAGACGCGCCGCAAGTCAGTACGGATCAAAACTTTTACTCGAGGAATTGTCCGCAATCCAACACCTCGTAAAAAAAGAAATCACCCCCCTTCATTCCTGCGTCGGTAGTGCGGGAAGTAGATACCGAGCATAGCAGCTTACATAGGAGATTCGACCATGCGAGTCCGAGATGTTTTTGTGTTCGCGCTGCTTATAACAACTGCCCAAGAGACGGCTCGCACGGCGGAGAAGAAGGTGGAGACGTTCAACGCCTATGTCGACTCCGACCTGTGCGCCCATCTTATGTTGGGACCAATCACGCCGGAGCGGATCGACTGCAGCCGCACGACCTATAAACAAGGTTCGGGACCTATTCTGGTTGCGGCTCGACGACAACATGTTGTTCGAGGTGAACAAGGAGAAAAGGCTCAAAGAGGTGATGGGCGAGCTCATCGCGGTCACTGGAGAGACGAACGAGAAGGACGCGAGGATCAAACTCGACACGATGAAGTCGCTTCCGATGCAGCCGCTGCCGGCGGGCACTCCCGGCGCTGAATTGCTCGATGTCCGGCTCTATCGAGCGGCGGGCGGCGCAGGGGCGAAGATGGTCGAACAAATCCGGCATGAGCTGGCGATGATGCCGTACATCTCCGAGTTCGATTACATCTCATTCACTACTGTCGGAAAGAGAGTCATTCTGAGCGGCTGGACGATTCGGCAGACCAATCGATCCACAGCTTACAACCTGGTCAAGAGGATCGAAGGGGTGGAGCAGGTAGTGAACAACATCTCTGTGCTGCCGCTCGGGAGCATGGATATGCAGATCAGGTCCGGAGCGCGCGCCCGACTGCAGCGAATGCTGGGACGATACTTCTGGGGCAGCGGCTCGGCGATCAAGATCATTGTGAAGAATGGCGACATTATTCTGCTCGGCGTCGTAGCAAACAAGAGCGACTCTGACATAGCCAATATCCAGTGCAATCGGTGCCGGGCGCGTTCAAGGTTTTCAACATGCTGAGGGTCGAAGCCGAAGGCGGGAAGAAAGGATAAGCACAATGCGTACCCTAGCTGTGTTAACTCTGACGTTGCTGGCCGGATGTTCTCAAGCGCCGAAGCCGGCCGCTACCGCCGCCGATACGACGCACACGATTGCATTGAAGAAACTCCCTGCGAATGCGGCCAACGCGGGCTTCCTGAAGAGCTACTCGGAGCTAAAGCCGAATGCGAATCTCGGCGGAGAAGCAATGAGCTTCGTAAATTCCGACAAGATGAAAAACCTGCACCGCTACGTTGCCATCATCGTTGACCCTGTCGATGTATATGTTGAGACGAATGCAGACGATTCGCTGATTCCGACGAGGGCACGCGAGGCTGTGTCCAACTACTTCAGGCACGCTTTGATCGATGCCGTCCAGGACGCGTTTCCGGTGGTGGACACGCCTGGTCCTCTCGTTCTACGGCTTCACGCCGCCGTTGTAGGTGTTGACACCGGAGGAGAGGTCGCTCCTATCGATTCGGCGGGCGAGAGCCTGAAGCGCGCGATCGTCCTCGAGAAGGTCGGTGTCGAGATGGAGCTTCTCGATTCCGAAAGCGGCGAACAGATCGCCGCGGTAGTGGACAAGGATAAGCTCGGAGCGGGAGCGCAGGTCGGATCAGTTAACTTCTCACGTGAAGAGAGGGCGGCCGAGGCCAGAGCGGCCTTCGACGAATGGGCCGCGAGAGTCAGAATGTTTCTCGACTCCGAGCACGAACTCAGCGCCGAAGATGCAAACCGGGCAGATCATGCCTATCGACCTTATGGACAATAGCTGTTAGTCGATATATCGATATGCCGCCGTGGTCAAGAACTCCTGAAAGTCGGAACGAGTCATCATCGATTCGAAGATCTCGGATGCGAGCTTCTTCGTAGGCAGCCCCGGCTTGCGGGTGAGTTCGTCCCGAATGGCGTCTTTCACGAGTTCGACCGTGACGGTTCGGCCATCGCTCAGTTTTGCGCCGTGTTTAACCCATTGCCAGACCTGGGAACGTGAGATTTCGGCGGTCGCAGCGTCTTCCATCAAGTTGTAGATGGGCACGCAGCCGTTGCCGCTCAACCACGCCTCCAAATATTGAATGCCGATGTCGACATTCATGCGCAGGCCTTGCTCCGTGATGCTGCCGGAATGGGGCTTCAGCAAATCGGCGGCAGTCACGTGAACATCCTCTCGCTTAACCTCGATCTGGTTCGGTCCGGTCATGTGCTGGTCAAAAATCTCTTTGGCGACGGAGACCAGTCCGGGATGGGCAACCCAGGTTCCATCGTGGCCGGCTTTGACTTCCCGGAGCTTGTCCTGGCGAACCTTATCCAGCGCTTTCTCGTTTGCCACCGGATCATTCTTGATCGGGATCTGAGCTGCCATTCCTCCCATGGCGTGAATTCCACGCTTGTGGCAGGTCTGAATGAGCAAGTCGACGTAAGCCTTGAGAAAAGCTTTGTCCATGGTGACCTCGGCGCGATCGGGAAGGATCATTTCAGGCCGATGTCCAAGCTTTTTGATATAGCTAAAGATGTAGTCCCAACGGCCACAGTTGAGCCCGGAAGAATGATCGCGGAGCTCATACAGGATCTCATCCATTTCGAAGGCCGCGAGGATGGTTTCGATGAGCACGGTCGCGCGGATGGAGCCCTGGGGTACACCGACGTAATCCTGGGCGAACACGAATACAGCGTTCCAAAGCCGCGCCTCCAGGTGGCTCTCCATCTTTGGCAGATAGAGATACGGTCCGACGCCCTGACCGAGCAGATTGCGGGCGTTATGGAAGACGAACAGAGCGAAATCAAACAGCGATCCCGACACGGGCTCACCGTCAATCAACGCATGCTTTTCGATGAGGTGCCATCCTCGAGGGCGAACCAAGAGTACCGAGGTCTGGTCTTTGAGAGCGTACGACTTCCCTTCCGGACTGCTGAAGGAAATCGTGCGGTTTACGGCATCACGAAGGTTGATCTGACCCTCAATGGTGTTTCGCCACGTGGGGGAGTTTGAATCCTCCAAGTCGGCCATGAACATGGACGCACCCGAATTGAGCGCATTGATGATCATCTTGCGGTCCACCGGTCCGGTGATCTCGACCCGACGATCCTGAAGCGCCGGAGGTATGTTGGCCACGGTCCATTTCGCCTCGCGAATCTCCCTTGTCGTGTCGAGAAAGGCGGGCAGTTCGCCTGCTTTCAGTCGCTGCCACCGTTCTTCGCGGGCTTGGAGAAGCTCACGGCGGCGGGGTTCGAAGCGCCGTGACAGCTCCAAGATGAACTGGAGCGCATCAGGAGAAAGGACCTCGCGGTAGCTCTCGTTTACAGGCCCCGTGATTTGCACTTGCTGCGTCGTAGTTTTCGGGTTCATATGCGAAATAGCTCTCCGTAATAATGTCCAGCGTTCTCTTCTTCCGATCGAGACGGCTTGAGGCGAAACTTGTCCGCGGCGCCAGCAAGCTCGAATGCGCGGGCGGCAGATCGATAATTAGTCTCCAATTCCGAAGGAACCAGGGAAGCTCCGACAGGCGAGACAAGTCCCGAAATCCAGAGCGGCCGAGGCGCAACTGCCGCGGCCAAGTCAGGTAAATCGTAATCGATCAGGGCGCTGGGAACAATCTCTTCGAATACTGATCTGTGCAGGCCGGCGGTGGCAACCGCATCGTAGGAAACAAGCATCCGCTCAAAGGCCAACGCACGAAAACGCGGTTCAAACACCGCCGCGTACAAGAAGCGGCACTGCCGCCGCACCGATGCCAAGTCCAGTAATAGATGCAGGATCGATATCGGGGCGCGAGGAGAGCACCTCGATGCCGCGGACGATGTCCAGGGCTCGCATAGCGACCATAGAGCGGCGCAAGAGAAGCGCAGTCATCGCGTTCTCATAATCGCCGAAGTACCGATAGAACTCGCTGTCATTCAGATCGACGGGCGGTTTGGTTTCCCCGACTCCGCGGGCATCGATGCAGAGCACTGCGACGCCGGTAGAAACCAATTCCCGGGCTGTCTTTGCGGCAGCTGACTTGCCGGCGCTATCAACGAGAATCACGGCTCGCCGCCGCTCCGGTCCAGCGGCCGGCAAGTAGAGGAGCGACGGAATCAGGATGCCCGGCTCGCTCTCATAGATGAACTTTTCAATCCCGTGCCCTTCCCGCTTTATAGTTCCGTAGTGTGTAACAGGTACTTTCCCCGGCTGCGGCGCGTATCCGCTGCGAGCGATTGCCGCGCGCCGGATCTTTTCCTGATAAGTCTTCAGATCGTTGGAGCTGGTTGGGCCTATCCGGTTCTTGCGCAGACTCTCGGCGCGGACGCGATTCAGAGTAAGAACACTTTCGCCCTTCAATGATGACGCGACCTGACCTGTCGGCGTGCAGTAGAGGGTCTGCTCCGATTCCGCCCGAACCGGCACTTCTGTGGAAGGCGCAGTGTCGCCGGAGCGTAGCCAGCGGGCAAACCACTCGTAAGCGGCGAGCCGTCGCGGTTGGGAATAGCCGTGACCATCATCGGCTTCAACCATATTTATTTTGTCCGCCTGCCGGATCGCGGTATAGACCGTCTTCGCCTCCGCGAATGACTCCCGCGCCCCATCGATGGGAAAGAAATCACGTATTGCGGACAGCATCAGATACGGCTTCGGAGCAAACGCGTACAGGAAATCGGGATAATCGAGGCCGTCGGCCAGCCAACCGGGAAAGACCTGCTCGGCGTCCTGAGGTCCCAGCGTCTTGAGCATCCAATGCCAGGAGGTAATGTAGCAGGAGGGCGCGGCCACTTTGATCCGGTCATCGAGAGCAGACAGATACGCCGTGTGTGTGCCGCCGCCGGAGTTACCGGTGCATGCGACCCGCTCGGGATCGACCTCTTTGCGTGACAAAAGGTAATCGAGCGCGCGGATACCGTCCCAAATTGTGTAGCTCGCGATGTGGTGGCCGGTGAGGAAGCACTGTATCCCCTGGATAGTGTGCTCGGTTGTAGAGCCGCGCAATTTCGACCCCTGGAGATCAGGATCGTAGATCTGAACGCGCTCGCCTTGGCCAACGGTGTCCCACGTTAGCGCGACGTATCCTTTGCGCGCGAGTGTGGCGAGCATCTGCTGCCAAATCGGATTCGCTTTGCCACCGAGCTCATGACCGAGCGGGTATAAAACAGCCGGATATGGCGGATTGCCGGAGGCCGGCAAATACAAGTTGGCCGTGACGAAAAAATTCGGCTGGCTTTCGAAGATGATCTTTTCGATGCGGTAACCCTCGCGTTCAACGATGGCAACGGTGCGGGGATTCAGCGGCGTACGTTCCGGCAAGCCGCCGATCGCCTGGAGAATGTGGTCGCGGACGTAGTTGCGACGGCGTGCTATGTCTTCCAGAGACGACAACTTCAGTGAGTTTCTACGCATCGCCACGCGGGCCTGGGCATGCCGTTCCATGTATTCCGGCAGCATGCTGTTGAGCTTTTCGTACTCGCTGAGACCGTGGAGGAAGTCGAGGGCGTCGGAGCCGGCATCCTCGGCGTTCATTGCGACCGCGCCGGCGAGGGTGAGGAAGCAGGCGCGTCGCGTGAGGGCGGGTGTTATGGGAGGAGAATTTCGGTCGCGGCTCCGATTTCGCATGCTTACGCATGGCGACTCTGTTTCGAACGTTTTGCTCATGGGCGTTTTGTTCACGGGGGGTGGCGGTGTGTTGTCTGGCACGATCGATCCTTTTATGCTACTCGCTTGCGCATCCACCACCAAGCTAACGAGAGTGCCATGGTCAGGTCATCACGCGGGCCCTCGTAACGCATATTGCCGCTTCGCGATCGCCTGGCCCTGAATCCGGTCAGTTCCTTGACGAGCGCTTCGGAGGCAGGCGCGCCGGCGACGATCTCGAAATCCCATTGCTCCATCAAGATCTGCAGACCGACTACGAGGTCTCGTTTTGGAACGCGGTAGTAGGTCGCGTCTGAGGTCTCGTCCGATCCTCCGGTGATCTGGGCCGCGATCAAGCGACATGGCAGATGTGCTGCACGAATCAGTTCCACAACCGGAGCGCCGACGCCTGTAGCATCGATGACAAGGTTGGAGCCCTGCAGACGCGGGTCGGCTACTATTTGGGATATTCGATCGACGACTCCGGCGAAAGGAGTGCCGATGCGTACGCGCTCGATGTGCCGGAGACGAATGACCTTGCGGCGAATCAACTGGTACGTCGCCGGGTCACGGCGTCCATCCGATTCTTCGGTAAAGTCAAGAATCGCGATCGCGGAGTAGTCACGGCGCTGTCCGATGTCGAGACCGATGACCCAATCGGATCGCGGCAAGCTGGGGACATTCGGTCCGATTACCATAGCGGCGGCAACCTGTGAGAGAGACGGCTACGGATTTGCGCTTCATCAAAGAGCGTTCCTTCACCGCTAACGAAATCGCAGCAGTATTCCTGGCGGTAAACTTCTTCGCCCAACGACTCACGTTCCTCCTGAAGAAATTCTTTTGGGATGCGCGGACACTCTTCGGCAGTGGCTTGGACGCGGGTCCAATGGCGATTGCCCGACCACTCGCGGTAGAAGAAACCGGATTGGCCGTTAGGCGTGCTCATGAGCCAGAGTGAGCCTCCACCGACGGCGAGCATCGGACGCAAGGCGTGGTACATGCGATCGGAGACACGGGCAGCTTCGTCGATGATGAGTAGTCCGACTCGGGAGAAACCGCGGATGGTGTCTTCATTTTCGGGAAGGCCCACGATGCGAGAGCCGTTGGGCAGCAGGATCGAACATTTATTTTCGCCATCGCCGCGGACGCGAATCTCGAGTGTCGCAACGGCCTGGCGGACCTTACGAATGAATTCCCCGCTCTGCCGTAAGCTGGGGCTGGCGACAACAACGAGGCTATCGGGATGGAAATGCGCGTGGTGCACGGCTTTTATGGCACAGACGGTCGACTTGCCCCATTGGCGTGTGCAATTCAGGATTCCGCGCTGCGTATTCGATGAGAGTACAAACTGCTGTTTTTCATCGGGTTCGAAATGGAGGACCTGTCGCGCCCACTCGACTGCGCCGGGTGTTCGAAGGCGGTGACGCACTTCGGGCGCAGGGCCGGCCGACAATTTGAAATTCTGGGCGAATTTGCTACTGGCGCCCAGTTTGAAGACCTTCCAAGCCACCTATTCCTGCTCCGTTTTATGCAGCGATCGGGACCGAACAGCTGGCGGGAATTGCCCGCTCGGGTTCGGTTGGTATTTCGATGATTTGCGGGTTGCGGATCGTGAAGAGGGAGGAGACCGGAGACGGGAGACAGGAGACAGGAGGCTCGGGCTGCACCGCGGCTGTTTGAGGCGTTTGCTCTTGTGGGGACGGCTTTTTGATTACTTCCGCTAATGCTGGTGGTTTGTTGAAGCGGTCGCCTTGTAGTTCCTTGAGAGCTTTGAATGCGCTGGTGTACGAACGGCGGGCGGCGGCCTGGTAGCGCGAGAGAAGATTCCATGCTTCGCGTACGTCTTCGGTTCCGAGCAGCCCGAGCGTTTGCCTGGTCTCGCCGCCGATGAATTCGAATTCGCGGGCGATTTTTGGGCTCTGCTTCTGCATTTCCAACTCGAGCAACGAGCCTTCCATAACATCCATGCGCTTTTCCCGCCAGGAGGCAGCGATTAGTTTGCGGACCAGGTCGCGCTCGACACCGTCGATGGGCTGGAATCGGTTGAGATATTCCTGCTCATGGTGGAGGAATTCAACCGGGTCTTCCGTGGACAGGAGGATGATGTGGCTCCCGGTCAGATTGTGGCGATTGCCGTTGCCCGAGGATCTGGCTTTCCCCTCCCGGGTTTTTGGGCCGTTCGATTTGGCGCCGTTGTTTCTGGATGCTTCGGATTGCTTCTCAGTACGCATGACTCTATTCCGGTTCGAGAATAGCATGCGTGACGTGGGGTGGATGGTGTAAGTGGCTTTGTTTTCAACGAAAGTGGTGCTGTGAATGGCGGTTGGCGATGGGCGGAATTTGCTGTTTCTTTCGGCTTATTCCTTGCTGAGTTCCTGGGCGAGTCCGATGAGAAGCCCTTCAGGCCCTCGGATGTAGCAGAGCCGATACGCGTTTTTATACTGGACTACTTCGCCTACGAGCTGCGCGCCGCGCTTGCGGAGGCTCTCAAGCGTCTCGTCGATATCGTCCACGGTGAACATGACGCGAAGATAGCCCAGCGCGTTCACGGGGGCATTGCGGTGATCCGCGACGGCAGGAGGCGTGAGGAAGCGCGAGAGCTCGAGCCGGCTGTAGCCGTCCGGCGTGCGCATCATGGCAATCTCTACCTGCTGATCGCCCAATCCAGTGACACGTCCGGCCCATTCTCCTTCGATCGTGGCCCGACCTCCAGCTCGAGACCGAGCTCGCGAAAGAACTCGATGGCGCCTCCGAGGTCATCGACGACGATTCCCACGTTGTCCATCCGTTTGAGCGCCATGCGTCCAATCTACAAGGTGTCCTCCCGGCTAACAAGGGACACTTCGCTTACTCGGGGCGGATCACGGGCAAATACGATGACCAAAATCAGTAACGGCGACTTTACGTCGAGCGCGGATTCCAGAATGCTGCGGCGTTTCTCATTCTCTATCCATTAATATGGCGACAAGAGGCTAGTGCGCAGGCAGTTCCGTCCCCAACGCCGGGATGTTTGGAATTCGCTGTATGAAGCTAATGAACGGGTTTGGATGAGAAAAGAACGCATGTACAATCAGCTTGGATGACACGCAAGACGTTGAGTTCGGATGATGCGGCTGTGATGGTAACGCGTGATGAGGACCACTTTTTCGATCGGAAGGCGTTGGCCGTAAGCGGGAGAAAAGTACACAAAATCGCAGTTGCGTTCGCTAATGCCGATGGTGGCGAATTCGTGATCGGCATTGCAGATGACGAAGATGAACCCAAGCCGAACGAGCGTTGGAACGGCGCAACAAAGGTGGAAGACTTCAATCCCCACGTGCAGGCGATCAGTGAAATCAAGCCGGCCTTAGCGGCTGAATACTCAATCTTGGAGGCACCCGACAGAACCGGCCTTGTACTGCTAGTGAGAATTGAGAAAAGCTCGGAGGTCCACCAAACAGGCGATGGTACCGTTTACGTGAGAAAAGGCGCGCAGTCATTGCCATTGAGAGAACAGCAACGGATAATGGAGCTTCAGTTTGCTAAAGGAGCAGCGAGTTTCGAGGATCAGGTATTGCCTAGTGTTCCCACAGAGGAAGTATCTGAAGGTACTGAACTTCAAAGATTCCTCAGTGAGTACTCACCCAAATCCGATGCGTTGGAGTTCGCGTTGAACCAAAACGTTTTGGATCGCAAGACCTGGGAGCCCAGGGTCGCAGGCATTCTTTTATTTAATACTAATCCAGCAGCGATTCTTCCTCGAAAGTGCTCTGTAAAGATCGTGAGATACGAGACAAAGGAGGATGACCCCGAACGCGATCACCTGAAGTCAACCATTACGCTGGAGGGTCCGCTCTATCCGCTTATCCACGACACGGTGCGGAAGGTCACTGAAATCATGTCATCTGTGTCCATTTGGACTACTAGTGGATTGAAGGAGCTTCAATATCCACCAGAGGCAATTTGGGAAATCATCGTCAATGCCATTATTCATCGGGACTACTCAATTTCCGATGATGTGCAGGTGCGCATCTTTTCGACGGAATTGCCATCGAAGTGATGAGTGGCGACTTCCTGGTACGTAGGCGACACAATATTCTGGATTCCAAGTACTCTCGGAATTCGAAGATCGTCCGAACCTTGGCCCGTTATCCCAACCCACCGAACAAGGATCTGGGTGAGGGACTCAATACCGCCTTTCAAAGAATGAAAGAGTGGCGGTTGAAGGCACCTGAGATCGTAGAGGACGGAAACTACGTGCGAGTAACGATCCCACACATTCCACTGGCAGCACCGACAGAAGCTATCCTCGAGTTCCTTAAGACGAATAAAACCATCACCAACCGACAGGCCCGCGAAATTACGGGCATTCGGTCTGAGAACCTGGTTAAGGTGGAGTCTACAAACTCCGCGATGAGAACTTGTTGGAGATGGTCCCCGGGCTGAAGGGTCCTGCGGCAGCCTGGCGCCTTAAAGGTTGAAGCGGCCACGAGCGTTACGTCGGCCCAACAAGTTGTCCGTAGATCGGAGCCTAAGGGTAGGAACATCGACCTCGCGTACGCATATCACTTGTCCAGCTAGGCTGTCCGACTTTGTCGTCAGTCGATGTTCCACGCGGCAAACGGCTCTTAGCTCATTACAGTTTCTCGTATTCAGCTCTGCCTTCCTTCAGGATTGGGATGTCGGAGTCGGCATCTTTCCACAGCATCAAGAGATCCCGGTACACCGCTTTTGCTCTCGCCCTATCTCCTGACATCGCAAAAGTGCGCGCGATTTGTAACTGCGCCGTTACCCGCACGGGATCGGTAAACACGATCCCCGGATGGGCAAGTACCTTCTGGAACTCATCAGCCGCTTCGCCATAGCGGTGCGCGCCGAGATAAGCTTCCCCCCGTACGTACGCGGGATAGAGGCTCCCGAATGAGCCAAACCAACTGCACGTGAAAGCCACATCGTAGGGCTCGGCTGCTTTGAGAAGCTCGATCGCCTCCGAGGAGTTGCCCCCGTTCAGCGCCACCATCGCGCGCACAACCGGCAGATAAGCAAACCTGACGCAAGTATCCTCCGGGAAGCGCTTTTCCAGGTCGTCAGCCAGAACTCGCGGCTTCACGGAGTCTCCCGCAGCGGCGAGCGCAAACGCGGCGCCATACTCGACATCGCGGTTCTTAGATAGCTTCAGCGCTGCCTGTGCTTCCTGCTTCGCTTCGGAGGCATTGCCGAACAGTGCGTCCCGCACCGCACCGCCCGCTTCGAACATGGCGGCCCTTTCGGGCTGGTGCGTCTGCACCGCCAAATCCCTCGCCCGGCGCATCATCGTTCTGGCTCCTTGCACGTGACCCCTGTAGGCCAGTACAAATGCCTCTATATTGGTGATCCAGTCTGCAGCGCCCGTGCTGTTCTTTGCTTGAGCCGCAGCGCTCTCCATTCCCGCCAGGTCGCCCCTGTAAAACGCAAGGAAGTACGGCTGAATCAGCAGGTCCGGAATCGCCAGTCTCCGTTCAACGGCCTGCCGGACCGTTCTCTCGGCCGCTGCGTAATCTTCCAGTGCAACATACGCCCACGCGAGGTTAACGAAGTTCGGTGCAAAATCGGGATCGATGTCGATCGCTCGTTTGCAGTCCTCGACGGCCTTTCGAAAGTTGCCCAGCGACTGGTAAACCACGCACGCGGCGACAAAACCGCCTACGTCGCGCGGATAGACCTTCTGCCATAGCTCAGCAGTCCGTCGTACCTCTTCCAGGTTTCCGGTTACCTGTGAATAGTAATTCAGCGTAATGAAGAAGCGTTCCGGCTCGCTCGCGCGCTCCCGGAGCTCATAAGCTTTGCGGAGGCTGGCGGAGGCGAGTTCAGGCTCCCACATATCGCCGTATATCCGTCCCAGTAACGCATATGCCGCCGCGAACCCAGAATCGATCTCAATTGCGCGCTGCAGAAGCGGCACCGCGCCGTCATTGTTCCCGGAAAGTCCCACTTTCCACGCACTGGCATACAACTTCCAGGCTTCGAGCGATGGTGTACTGCCGGCGAGCGGGATCGCGTGTTCCTTGACGCTCGCCATCGATTCGCCCGCTTTGCGCCTGAACCTGCCGGCCAGTTCGCCGAGAGCACTCAGGACGTCCTCTTTCTTCGCGACCTGAACCTGCTGGTCTTCAAGCACCTCGCCGGTACGGCAGTTACTCGCAGTCAAACCGAGCACATACTTGCTCCCCAGCCTCGAAATCGACCCCTGCACCACGGCGGCGCTGAATGTTCGCTCGCAGACCTCTCGCGCACTGTTCCCACTTAGCGCTGAATCCGGAGGGCGGCCCCATCAGCTGCAGCGTCTGCCGGATCCGTTCATCCGGAACGAGACTCAGGAACGGCGACTGCCCAAGCGCTACAGCCAGCCCTCGACGAAGGGTCTGATCGAAGTCGCTGTCGCCGGTGTTGTTGGCGAAGTCTGCCAAAAGAATCGTATCTTTATTCGTGAGTCTCGGTCCGCGCTGAGAGTAGAGGTAACCTGCAATCCCCATGGCGGCAAGCGCTGCGGTCGCGAACAGCGCAGTCTGCCAGCGCTTTGAAACCCCCTTCCGGGTCTGCGCGCCAGTGGTCAGACGCGTGAAGTCCGAATCCTGCTTCAACCGTTCCAGATCAGCCCGAATTTCGGAAGCGTGCTGATATCGCGACTCGCGATCCTTCTCGAGGCATTTGCCGATGATGCGCCCGAGTTCGGCGGGCATGCTCGCGTTCAGTTGAAGCGGAGGGACAGGGGCGCGATGCAGGATGGAATCAAACAGGTTCTCTTTTGACTTTTCCTCAAACGGCAGCTTTCCGGTTGCCATCTCGTAAAGCACAACACCGAAGGAAAACAAGTCCGTGCGCCGGTCCAGCCGCTCGCCGCGGATCTGCTCCGGCGACATGTGCGACACCGTTCCGATTACGGCCCCCGCGGCGGTCAGTTGCTCGCCAATGGTCCGCGTGGGCATTGCGGCTAAATCGATAACCGAAGGATACTCGGCAGATCCGACTTTCGCTAAGCCAAAGTCGAGGATCTTGGCGTGCCCACGCCTGGTGACGAACAGGTTCGCTGGTTTGATATCGCGGTGCGTAATCCCCGCGGAATGCGCCGCATCCAGGCCGTCGGTGATCTCGATGGCTAACGGGAGCAATGTATCGAGGGGGAGGGGCTGCCCCAGGATGCGATGCTTCAGCGTAGTCCCCTCGAGGAACTCCATAACAATAAATGACCGGTCTTCGTGCCGCTCAATCTCATAAATGGTGCAGATGTTGGCGTGATTCAGCGAAGACGCGGCCCGCGCTTCCCGCCGAAACCGCTCGATTGCGCCCGCATTCTGGGCCAGTTCTTCGGGCAGAAACTTCAAGGCTACAGACCTGCCCAGTTCAATGTCCGCTGCCTTATAGACGATGCCCATCCCGCCACCGCCGATCTTTTCCATGATGCGGTAATGGGAGACGATCGTCCCCGTCGGGAAGCGGCCGTTTTCCTGCCGCCCGGTGCTCTCGTCCCAAATGCCGGCTTGCACCGCGACTTCGATTGCAGGACTATCGAGAAAACGTTTTGCTTCATGTTCCAGGGTTAGGAGCGAGCGAGCTTCGCGCTCGAGCCCTTCATCACCCGCGCATGCCTCGCGAAGAAACGTGTCGCGATCTTCGGGCGCACGCTTCAGTGCCTCGTGAAGGAGTTTATCCAACTGCTTCCACTGTTTTGATTCCATCGCCCGTCCCACCGCCGAGTTCGCGATAAAGCCAGAATTTGGCGATGCTCCAGTCGCGCCTGACCGTCGCTGGCGAGACCTTGAGCACTTCGGCCGTCTCTTCGACACTGAGTCCGCCGAAAAAGCGCATTTCGATAATTTGCACCTTGCGTGGATCCAGACGGGCGAGTACGTTCAGCGCATCGTCGAGCGCGACCAAGTCGCCGGTTCGATCGCCAGTAACAACGGCAGTGTCGTCGAGAGAGATATGATGTGTACCGGCTCCGCGCTTTACGTTGTGGGTCCGCGCGTGATCGATCAGTATGCGCCTCATTACCCGTGCTGCAACCGCGAAAAAATGTGCGCGATCCTGCCAATGCATGCGCTTGAAATCCACCAGACGCATGTAGGCTTCATTTACCACGGCAGTGGTCTGGAGCGTATGGCCGGGCCGCTCACGCTGCATATAGTAATGAGCCAGGCGGCGGAGTTCGTCATAGACGATAGACGCCAAACCATCGAAGGCGCTCTGGTCGCCGTCGTTCCAGGCGCGTAGGAGGCGGCTCACTTCGTTTCTGTCTAGCTTCCCCGGCATAACCGGCCTCAGAATTCTGTGTCAGTTGATTATAACGCCGCGCCGCTCGCAACAATTTGCCGGCTGTGCTACCGACACCAGTCTACGCGTTAGCAAATCCTGCCAAATTCTCCGCCTGATGGGGTGGAGGAACTTATGAAAGCAATCGTGAGTTCGATTATCGCGGGCAGCTTGCTCGCGGGGCTTGGTTTGGCACAGCCGCAGGCGCGCTATAACCTGATCGACCTCGGCACGCTGGGCGGCACGTACAGCTTCGCCGTCGGCATCAACAACTCCGGCCACGTTGCCGGCGCTGCCGCCACCGTCCAGCAAACGGACGGATGGGCGGCAACCGCCGCGATGTGGAGGAGGGAGAAAGGCAAACTCGGTATTACCAAACTGGGCGTGCTGGGGCCACTGCTCTCTCCTGCGTGTCCGACGTGCAATAGCGGCGCGCGGGGCCATTAACTCGCTCGGCGAGGTGGCGATGGGGTCCGAGATTGCCACGCTCGATCCGAATGGCGAAGATTTTGGCCAGTGGCAGCCTTTTACACCCGCTCACCGCGTCACGGTCGGGGCGATTTGGAGAAATGGAGTGATGACCCCGCTCGAGAACCTGCCGGGCGGCAATAACAACGGCGCTTTCTGGATTAACAATCTGGGCGAGGTCAGCGGAGTTGCGGAGAATGGTAAATTCGATGCGACCTGCAACACTGGCACGCCCTTTCAGGTGCAGCGTTTTCAGCCTGTAGTGTGGGGCCCGAACGGCGATATCAGGAGAAAGCTCCCTCCGCTGAAGCCCGACTGGGTCGCATACGGCTTCACCATCAACGATCACAGCGAAGTCGTCGGCGCTTCGGGTCCGTGCTCGACCGTCGGCCTGCCGCCCTTCGCTATCAACTTCACCACAGAATCGCGCGCGGTCTTCTGGAAAAAGATGGCTCCGCCAGAGACTGGGAGGGCTGGGAGGCGCGTGGAATATTGCCAGCAGTATTAATAGCCATGGGCAGGTCGTTGGGGGAGGACCATTGCCGGAAGGGGGACCGCCTCACGTGTGGGTGTGGACCAGAAAAACCGGCATCGCGGGGGACTATGGCGCGTTTCGGGTGGCAGGAACCCCGGTCGCTACGGTGGCCCCGTGCTGCCATACAATCAATGATCGTGGCGAGATCGTCGGCTTTTCTGTAGAGCCCGATAACCCGTACGTTTCGCGCGCGCTGGTATGGCAAGGTAAAGAGCCGAAGGAACTCTACGAATTCGTCAGCGATCCTGGGCCTTTTGTATATCTGACCGGCGCTTTCTCCATCAACGATGCCGGAGAGATCGCTTGCCAAGGCGTGACCACGACTGGAGAGTTCCACGCGTGCCTGGCGGTACCGAGTAACGGCGTTTCGACGTCTGTGCGGCGCCCAGTCAGCCCGGCACCTCTTCCCGAACATACCCGAGAATTGCTTCGCCGCCGGTTCGGAATTCGCACGCGCTAAATGCGAGAATTGGAGCCCGAGATGAGGGCCTTTCAACGAACGCTCGCTGGTTTTGCAGTGCACATGTGGAGTACAAGGCCGCAATGCCGGCGAGCGTGCGCGAGTCGTGAGGACATGGCTCGCCAATGCTCGCCAGCGTGACGTAATCCACTTTGACGATTTGTCGGCTATGGTGAGATTCGCCCGACAGCCGGACTAATATTGCGTCCCCGGAAATCGGCTTCTGCCAAGCGAAAGCTACCTGGCCGGAAACGCCCTCTACTGAGATGTGCGACGGGAGAGTTAACCAAGAGAGGAGGAACATGATCCAGATTGGTCCAGCCATCAGTGCTATCTGACCCGTTCAATGCAACCAGTGAACCACATATTAACTTCGAAGATGGACACGGAATGAGTACGCCATCGATTTCCCGTCCGGCGTAATCTGGATACTTGCCGGCTGTCACGCTAGGATCGCCGAGCGGCATCTCCCTCCATCTCTCCATGTAGCCAGTGCTGATATCCATGCGTAAGACTCGAGGCGGACGTTTTCCGAGCTTTTGTCAGTTTTCAACGAAAGCAGTGCTGTGAATGGCCGTGGGCGACCGTGCGAATTTTGCTCACTTTTACTCTTCGGTCGGCCCTAAAACGGAGTGCTGCGGTTCTTGTGGCGGTCACACAGGGCTGAGTTCCTGGGCGAGTCCGATGAGAAGCCCTTCAGGCCCGCGGATGTAGCAGAGCCGATACGCGTTTTTATACTGGACTACTTCGCCTACGAGCTGCGCGCCGCGCTTGCGGAGGCTCTCAAGCGTCTCGTCGATATCGTCCACGGTGAACATGACGCGAAGATAGCCCAGCGCGTTCACGGGGGCGTTGCGGTGATCCGCGACGGCAGGAGGCGTGAGGAAGCGCGAGAGCTCGAGCCGGCTGTAGCCGTCCGGCGTGCGCATCATGGCAATCTCTACCTGCTGATCGCCCAATCCAGTGACACGTCCGGCCCATTCTCCTTCGATCGTGGCCCGACCTTCCAGCTCGAGGCCGAGCTCGCGAAAGAACTCGATCGTCCCGCCGAGGTCATCGACGACGATTCCCACGTTGTCCATCCGTTTGAGCGCCATGTGTCCAATCTACAAGGAGTCCTCCCGGCTAACAAGGGACCCGTTGCTTACTCGGGGCGGATCACGGGCAAATACGATGACCAAAATCAGTAACGGAGACTTTACGTCGAGCGCGGATTCCAGAATGCTGGCGCGTTTTTCGTTCCCTATCTGATGAAAAGGCGGAAGGTGAGTCTCTTCCGCAGTTTAAGTAGCGTTCTTCCCGCATGGGAAGTGCAAGCGAGATGGTCCGAAACGGTGAGAAACATTCAGTCCAAAAGTTCCGGCGAACCCGTGGGAGCGGCCCAGTGTCGCTGGACGGATTGCTGGATGTAAGTCGACACACTTGCTATTTCAAAATTACTCGAACCCTGCGCGCCGCAGTAGAGCTACGTACTTCGGGTCTCCGCGAATGTTGTCGTAAGCGGGATCCACCTTTAGCCAATGTACGTGCACTAAGCCCTGGTCCACCGACTCCTCTAACAGCCGCATCGCTTGCCGGGTATCGCCCAGGATCGAGTAGATCTTCGGAAAGAAATACGCGGCCGGTTTCGTCGCCTGGCTCCTGAGACAGTGTTGTCGGGCAAGGTCCGGCTCGCCGGCGACCGCCGCTACGTAGGCGAGCGCTGCCTCGGTACGCGCAGCCCCCATACCCTCAGTGCCCTTGAGGTATGCGACGCGGGCTTCATCAAAACGGCCAAGCATGGCGAATGCTTCGGCCTTGACGCGGTGCGCGGGCTGATACGACGGGTCGATTTCGAGGACACGATTCTCTTCCGCTAACGCTTCCTCATAATGACGCGATCGTTGCAGGCAAACCGCCCACGAATGGCGAACGCCAATCGAGAGAGGGTTTAGAGCGAGTCCTTCGGAGGCTGCCGCCCGGGCTTCCTCAAACCTGCCCTCGGTGCCTAAAGCAAAGATCAAAACATCCCGTGCCCCCTCGTTCCGTGGATTCAACTGGAGTGCGCGCCGCAAATGGACCGCTGCATCACGACGTCTGAAACTATCGAAAGCCACGTTACCGAGAGCCTGCTCGCGATTCCGAAAGATCGGGCGCAAGTTGAGCGGCCCTCCGGGCGTAAGGCTCGGCCTCTTTCGCGGCATCGCGCACCCGCAAGGTGACAAATGTACCCTGACGGCACAAAGCTACGGCCAGTCCGGCGAGAGCTTCGGGATAGTCGGGATCCAGTCGAATCGCCTCCTGCATCGATTTGATCGCGAAAGTGAGACCATCCCCTGTCCGCGAGAGTGCGTAAACACCACGCCAGTAATGATCCACGGCCGCCGGATTCCGGCTGTCGAAGCCGCGCTGCAAGGTCGAGCCTATCAGCGATGCGATCGCTCCGGCGATGTCACGCTGCAACCCGACGACGGAATTCGCGTCCCGCTCGAAAGCCTGCGTCCAGTACACCTGGCCGGTAGCACCATCAACCAGGTGGGCGGTGACCACGAAGTGCTTTCCGTCCCGGCGGACGCTGCCATCAACTACCAACTGCGCGTTGACGTGTTTCGATACCGCTACCGGATCGTGTCCGGCCGCTTCCGGGGCCTTGATCACTGCCGCACGGCCACCGGCTGCGAGCTGAGTGAGGATATCCTCGGACAGCCCAGCACCCAGGTAATCGTCATTGGGGTCGCCATCCAAATTGGTGAAGGGAATGACAACGACCGACTTTAGCTGAGAGGCCGCCGGTACCCGTTTGCTGTTCCCGGACCACAGGAATAAAAGCGTCAGGACTATCAGAAAGGTGGCAGCTACGGGCGTCAGCCAGCGCCAGGGATGATGCCGGTCTACCGGCGGGATCTCCACCGGAGGAGGCTCGGGCCTCGGCGGTGTTACGGCTACCGGGTTGAAATTCCACTGCCGCTAACATCCGATAGCCTTCGCGAGGGATCGTCTCTATGTATTCTGAGTCCGTTCCCTCATCAACAAGGGCGCGCCGGATCCGCCGGATTCCGTAGGCGAGGCCTTGATCGAAGTCGACGTGGGTGTCAGTGCCCCAGACGGCGACGCGCGCTTCTTCGCGACTCACAATGCTGCCGCGCGCTTCCAGGATCCTTTGGAGCAGCTTTGTGGGCTGTGGTTCCAGTTTGATTAGCGATGCACCCCGATAGAGGCGCGCAGTATCGAGGTCGAATGAAAATTCGCCAAAGCGGACCGTGTTGTGTCCGGCGCTTCGCATCAGTCTGCCCACCATTCTCCCTCAAATTCGCTCGTGGCTTCAATGACTTGGCTCCTCAACCGCGTCCTCAGGCAGTTCACTACGGTCCTCCATTGCGTAGCTGCGTTGCGCGTCCTCATAGTTTCGTATGGCTCGTCCTACACGGTTTTGGGTGGTCCTGTTGACCGTTGCACTCCTCTCGGCTGCGACTCAATCCGGAAGGGAAGAAAGGGTGGACGCATTGCTGGCGGAGTCAATCCGCCTGTCGGACGAAGGGCGTTATCGGGAAGCGCAACAGTTCGCACGGAGCGCCCTTGAGCAGGCCCGAGCCTTCGGACCTGAAAGTATCCGGTTCGGTTATGCGACGAACCAACTTGGCATGGTGGATCATGCGCTGGGACAATATCAGCTGGCCGAGAGTGCTTACAAGCACGGGTTGGCGGTTGGAGAGAAGCGCTACGACGACCTCCTTGTCGCCCGGAGCTTGAGCAATCTCGGGAGGCTGTACATCGACTTCGGCGGGCATCTGGCGGAAGCCGAAGCTGCGTTGAGCCGAGTTCTACGCCTGGAAGCTACCCTTCCTGAGCGTCATGCAGAAAGAACCCTTGCGAATCTGGCAGAAGTTCGGCGGATGCGGGGAGATACGCGCGGCGCGCGGCAGCTTTATACCCTGGCACTCGCTGCCCTCGAGCGCGACCCAAAGTCGACGCCTGCCCGAACGGCTCCATTGCTCGAAGGCATAGCGCTTCTTGAGGTGGACGAGGGAAGAACGGAGGAAGCGCTGGGACATCTCCAGCAGGCGATCGTGGCCTGGGAACAGGAACTCGGGGTTGAACACCCACACTTAATTACTCCGCTCGTCAACATGGGCCGGCTGCTATTGAAGGAGAAGCGGGCGGCAAGCGCCGACGCGCCCTTGCAACGTGCGCAGAAGATTGCCGAGTCAAGGCTCGGCGCAGAGCATCCGGTGCTGGTGCCGATCCTCGAGACCGAGTTCTTGTTTTGCGTAAGACAAAAGATCGCAAACTTGCCGGGAGTTGAAACAGCGTTGTCAGGGTATTGCGGAACGCCAGTTCGATCGCGTTGCGGCGAGAGCCCGGGTGAATGTGTCTGATCTGTCGAGGAATCGAACGTGGCCCGTGAACGCAGGAAGAACCTCGCCGGCACCAGCGCTAGGCGTTAATGCAGATGTGACACTCGAGCGGTACCGACGTTCGGTATCAATGATCTTGCCGGAAGAGGCATCGTTATGTCGTCGCCGGCCACCGCGCAAAAGCTCTCGGTTCAATTGTCGGGAACTTTAACGCGACTGGGAGCATGAGCACGTAGCGGCCATTGACACAAAGACTTCCACGCTTCTTCCCCGTTGCTGCGCATGCCGCTCTCACAGGTACATTGTGGATCAGTGAACGCGTTCTGGTATCTGGGCCGTTCCAACCACACTGCAAAGTCGGGCAGGACTGAAACCCGACACAGAACCTCGACCAGGTTCCGGGAACGAACCGTGGTCTAGATCTGCCCCGAGTTGGGGGACTTTGATACGAAAGGATGACACATGTCGACTCAAATTAGCCGGCGCACAATCGCTACAATGCTGGGTGGCGCACCGTCGGTCACACTTCAGCATGGGGACACGACCTCCGTCCCGGTGACCCGAGCTACCATTTTCAGGAATACGAAGCCATCGTCAACCGCATCGCCCGGGTGAAGCAGGTATATGAGTGGCCAAACATCGGGAAGACACTAATTTTTGCAAACATTCGAACAGTTTAAACGGCTTTCAGTTCTCGTACGACATTCCGGCAGATGAGATTCAAATCGTTGTGCAGGCGTACTCGTCAGCGACTCCTGCGACGTTTCGACGACTTCATATGGGACAAGTACCGCTGGGGCGAAGCGCTGGGCGTTCGTGACCCTCAGACGAACGAGCCAGCCACACGCAACATATTCTTCGCTACCCCGGTCGCGCATACGACGTTAACTCCGGGGCGGCAACCCG
The DNA here is from genome assembly GCA_963833675.1 of Bryobacteraceae bacterium. Lineage (GTDB taxonomy): Bacteria > Acidobacteriota > Terriglobia > Bryobacterales > Bryobacteraceae > DASQDN01. The sequence continues at coordinate 85,117 of CAWHYW010000008.1, forward strand.
CGGAACGCAATCACCCTTTCTTTGATGACACGAGCATCGAAGGTCTCCAACGCCGCCGGGTATTGTTCCTCGCTTGCCACCAATCAACCCATGCCCTCGCCAGTTCCGCCAACGCGAGCGGTCGCAACCCAGACCAAAAAAGCGTTGACGAAATAGTCGCCGAATTCCGGCAGCATTTCCTCCCCGGGGTGATCGAGACCCCGGCGGGATCGGGGAACTTGTTCGGTTGCAGAACATGGGGTATCGGCTCGTAGTTAATCATTAGTAACGCGGAGGCGCTGCCGTGCGCTGCCCGGCGGCGCCGCTGTGCGCCAGTCCCGTCGAAATGGAACCTGACCGCGATTGGTACCGGCAAGTCGGGGCGGCTCCGATCAAAGTTCCCTACAGAGCTAATCTGATCACCTTACACGTGCGGCGGTCCTGTACAATAAAAGTTGGCGTGCTCGTGCCCACGGATACAACCTATACCCATCTGCGTGAGAACCTGGCGGGTATCCTCGATGACGTCATCGATCAGCAGGAGGTCGTCATCGTGCGCCGGAAAGGGGCTCGCGGTAGGTGGCTCTGATTCCGGCCAGCGAACTGGCGGGGCTTGTCGAAACAGCGCACCTGCTTCGCTCCCCGAAGAATGCCAGGCGATTGCGGACGGCTCTACGACGCGCTGAAAGGGGAACACTGCAGCCAGGCTCCGCCGTTGCCCTGAGGCGAGAAATCCTCGGTGGGTCGTAGCGTCACCCGTTCCGCGGTTTTTAGAACGAGTTCCGCGACGATCTTCGATACTGGGTGAAAACGGATCGCAAAACTGCACTCCGGGTGCTTGATCTCGTGGAAGCCGTGCTGCGCGATCCGTTTCAGGGTGTGGCAAGCCGGAGACCACTTCGCTCGTGCTCGAAGGCTGCTGGTCGAGACGCGTCACTCAGGAGCACCGGCTAGTGTACCGTGTGAGCGACAACCGAATCGATTTCCTCCAGGCCCGTTATCACTATTGATGGCCCCATTCAAACCCTGACTTGGGGGCATCTACAGACGCTGACCGGATCAGGACCGACAACTCGGGCAGCATCACTCAAACGTTGCTGTCCTTAGGCTCCAGCCCGATTTGATCGTTGACCGCGTTTCTGAGCCGCTGCTTACAGCCTATGTACCGCTCAGTCGTCTGGACGCTCTCATGACCGAGGAGATACTGAAACTGCTCGATCTCGCCGCCCGCGTCATGACACAAACGGGCGCACGTTCGCCGAAAGTCATGGGGAGCAACACCCGGCAAACCGCACGCGCGGCAGGCGGTCGTCACAACGGACCAGATCACTTTCGGACTAAACCCGATTGGCGCAACTCGGCGCTTGTTGCGGGAGATAGGTCCGCGCAGGGCGGTCAGCCAGGCCTGAATGGCGGACCCGACCCAATCCGGAACGGGTACGGTCCGGACGTGACCGCCTTTTCCAATCAATCAGCGAATATCCAGTGTTCCTCTCGGCGCTGCAGGTGCGCGACTTTCACTGCTGCGAGTTCGGCACGGCGAAGCCCACAGCCCAGCATCACCGCGACCATGGCGTAATCTCGTTTGCCCCGGAATGTCGTACGGTCGAAAGCATGCAGAAGCATCTGGCCCTGGTCGATGGTCAGCCAGTTGCCGATTCGAACCCCGTGCTTCCTGACGCCTTTCACGCGTCGGATGCCGGCAGCGAGATCAGGGCTGAGGAGGCCGGCATCGGAGGCTTCATATGCGAGCCGACGAACCGCCGCCAGTCGAACATTCGTGGAGGCTGCGTAATGTGCCTGCTCGAGGAAGATACGGTATCGGGTCACGAAAGTCTTGTTGAACGCAAGTCTGGGCTCGGAACAGTACCAGTCCGTGAATTCACGAATCGCATGCTCGTAAGACCGGCGAGAACTCGGGCGAGGTCAAGCTGTTGAGGACTGCGGTTTTCGAGTGCTCCAGATCAGGCAGCCTTAGTACGGTCTTGGTTGTGCGCTTACGTTTTGGTTTTCCCATGCCCGCCATTGTGTCGACATATGGCGGGAGTACAGTTCAGGCAAACAAAAGCCGGCCTCTGGGCTCAGGTATCGGTCGCCCGAGTTCACGGGCGGTTTCAGCCATTCCGAGATGACGACCTCTGCGTTTGGCCAAAGCCTCTTGCCGTGTGGTCCCGTCAGCGGCACATCCAGGGAGTTCCGGCACTTCAGCGATGAAGGCCTGGTCCTCGTTGCTCCAGTAGAGGATGATCTCAAACTTATTCATTCGAGTCCTTCCGCCAGAGAGGAGGAACATGATCCAGATTGGTCCAGCCATCAGTGCCGTCTGACCCGTTCAGTGCAAGCCGTGAACCACATATAACTCCGAAAGATGGGCACGGAATGAACAGGCCGTCGATTTCCTGTCCGGCGTAATCTGGATACTTGCCGGCGACACTGTCACCCTAGGATCGCCCAGCGGCATCTCCGTCTATCTCTCGATGTGGCCAGAGGCGATGATCGTTTCACGTATGTCCTGTGCTGTACGATGGCCAAGTTATGAATCGCCGATCCTTTCTTGCTGCCGCTCTTTGGGGAGCGCCGTTCAGTTCGTCGCTTCTCGCTGCGCTTCCGAAGGCTAAGATTACTCGGATCCGCTACTACAAGACGCCGACGGACGCGGCGGGGCGGCCAAATACTCGCCAGCCGCTGTTCAATCAGAGCACGAATGTCGTCATCGTTGAAACGGACGCGGGATTGACCGGAGTCGGCGAAGGTGGGGCGGAGAACACAATGGAGCAATGCGCGAGCATGCTCATCGGCGAGGATCCTTTCCGCACAGACCGTCACTGGCAGATGATGTACCGCGGGTACTTCTATCCCGCGGGGCGGGAGAAGGCGCATGCACTCGGCGCGCTGGACGTTGCACTCTGGGATCTGAAAGGAAAGGCACTCGGCGTACCTGTGTACCAGCTTCTCGGCGGTCGATCGCGTGAGCACGTCGAATGCTACTCGACGGGGTTCCCGGCGAAGGGTACGCCGAAAGAGGTTGCTCGAGCGTGCATTGAGGCCGGGTACCGAGCGTATCGCATCTCACCTGGGGGCCGTGAGGGCGTGTTCGACCGGTTCGAGGCAGTCAAGCGGACTTTCGAGCTGTGCCAGCAGGTTCGCGAGGGAGTCGGCAGTGACGGGTCCTGGGCTATCGACTTTCACACGAACTTCGATATGCCCGACGCGATCACACTTGCGAATCTGATCGAGCCGCTGCGCCCATATTTCGTGGAGGACCTGGTGCGGAGCGAGAACCCCGACGTGTACCGGCAACTTCGCGGGCAGGTGAAGGTGCCGATCGCGGTCGGCGAACAGTTCGGGCCGAAGTGGGATTGGAACGAACTGATCGAGAACAGGCTGACGGATTATGCGCGGGCAACGATTCCGAACGTCGGAGGAATCACCGAGTTCATGAAGATTGCCGGGATTTGCGAGACGCATTATGTCGGGATTATTCCGCACTTCACGGGTCCAATTTCCGAGGCGGCGATGGTGCATTGCTCAGCGGCGTTTTCGGGTCCGGTGCTAATGGAGATGGTGATGGGCGGGACTCGGGAGTGGCCGTACTTGCGGCAATCGTACGACCTGAAGAACGGAAAGCTTTGGCCGAATGAGCGGCCCGGATTGGGGGTGGATGTCGACGTTAGTAAGCTGCAGCTAGTCGGTGACTATCGAGAGAAGTACAGTGCGATTCCGATGCTGCGGCGGCCGGACGGTTCGTATACGAACTGGTAATGTCGCAAGCACGCCTAACGTGAGTCGCACTGAGTGGAAACGCAGTTGCTTCCGAACTCCGGGTTGTCAGGTATAGCCTGACAACCCCGCACGCGTGATGAGCCCTGAAAGCTCAACAACCGTAGGTGATCACCGCAATAAGTGCACGAATCCATCAGAACTGGAATCGCAACCCGAGTTGCAGCTGACGCGGATTGCCAACGATGCTCGTAATCGATCCCACCTGCGCATTCCCGATGTTCTGGTTCGGTAGACCGAACTGCGGGTGATTTAGGACGTTGAATGCTTCCGCCCGAAACTCAACTCGAGTCTGTTCGCGTATGACGAAGTTCTTGAAAAGAGACGCGTCCCAGTTGGTACGACCCGGCCCGAAAAGAATGTTGCGGCCGGCGTTGCCATAGGTAAAAGGCGCGGGCGTAGCGAACGCGCTCGGGTCGAACCAGCGTTGTAGGGTCTTCGGGTAGGTCACCGTTTGCGATGACGTCAGGCCGGCTGCCCGTCCCGTTAGTAGTGGACGTTTGCAGCACGGGTGAGAACGGCTGCCCCGTCTGCACTGTCAGGATGCCATTCGTTTGCCATCCGCCGAGGACCAAGTTCAGCAGGCCGCCACGATTCATGAATGCGCGTCCCTGTCCAAACGGCAGTTCCCAAAGGTAGCTTGCGGTAAGGCGATGCCGGAGGTCGATAATGGAATTCCCGCGTTCCGCCCGGAGGTTGCGTGGATCCTGCGGTTGAGGGCCAGCCGCACCGCCGCCGAACTCCAGCACCACGTTGTCAATCGCGTGCGACCACGTGTAACCGATAAGCGCACTTACCCCTTTGCCGAAACGCTTATCGACGGTGAGTTGTCCAGCGTAGTAACTGCTTAGGCCGTCGGAAGCGAAATAGCTGACGTCGGTTAAGGCGGGCTGCTGAAGAACAGCGGCCGCCGAGTGTTCAGCGCGGCGGGACCTGGGATAGGCTGGTTCCCGTTCCACGTGTTGTAGAGATGCCGGCCCAGATTGCCAACGGCTGCCGCCCGGATGCTGAGTGACCCCGGCACGATCTCGTGCTCAAGGGTGAGATTGAACTGCTGCGCGTATGAAGGACGGAAGTCCGGAGCGACTGCGAAGACGCTGCCAATTGGGTTCGGGACTGACGTGAGATCCACTACCGGTAGGGGCAGGAACCCTTCGTTGACACGCCGCCCCACATTGATGTCACCCGGGCTTTCGGTAACTGTCAGCCCAAACGGGGTGTTTCGAAAAAGCCGCAAACTGCTGCCTTCGTTTCCAGCCGGGTTATAGAAGATCCCATAACCGCCACGAAGGACCGTGTGCGACATGAGCTGGTACGCGAAGCCAACACGCGGGCCGAAGTTCTTGTAGTAAGGTTTGACGCCTGCATATTTGTCCACTCCGTTCTGTCCAGCGATGTCCATCCTGAGCGTGGCTACGTTGAAGTTGGACCAGCGGTTCGCAACCTCGCTGAACGGACTGTAGTAATCCCAGCGCAGACCGAGATTCAGGGTGAGTTTGCGGGTGACGCGCCAGTCATCAGCGAAGTAAACGCCGAACTTCGGAGCCCCGCTCGCCAGGCCAGTTGAAGGTGTAGTCATGCACGGTTGAGTTGGCATACCCGAGCAGAAAGCTCGCCATCGTGTCGCCGCCCGAGCCGGCAGGGTTTCGCGAATCGGTGAAGGCAGGCGAGAAGTTGAATCGCCGTTGCCCTGATTAGTTTGATAGATGGTCAGCTGCCGGCGACGGAAGTCGACGCCCCATTTTAGCGTGTGCGTCCCAAGCGTCGCACTCATGTTGTCCAGGTACTGGAATGTATTTTCACGACGGAATATTGGCAGCGAACGTGTTTGCCCGATACCGAAGTAATTGGACGGGTGAGAAGATCGGCAGGTTCTGTTCGTTCGGCGTGACGTTCGAGTTCGCCAAGCCGAGCTTGATTACCCAGGGCCGCTCCGGGAGCGAACTGGTCCGCAAGGTAGTCTACCCGGAATCGGTTGAAGCCCATGCGGAATTCGTTCACAACTCGCGGCGAGATTACCCGAACGTAGAGAAGACAGCATGCTGCGCAGGCTGGTAGGCCGTTCCGGCGAAGGAGCCCTCGTCGCCAAGGCCGACGGGTATAGAAAGCCCAGGGATCGCGACGGCCGGGAATGTGCTCGGTACCATGGTCTCCGTGTTCTGGATTGACCAGCGCGCGAAGAAGGTGTCATTCGGCGAGGCCTGGTGGTCTATCCGCACATCGCCCTGGTTCCAGTCCTGCCGCTGAGTTAGGTTTGCAAGGTAGTTATTGAACCGTCCGGCACTGGTGGGCGCAGGGTAGGCGTTGATCAGCTTCGCCGTGATTGGATCCCACCGGTTCGAGGGAATCTGATTGCCGGCAAACGGATCGCGAATCACTCCCGATCCGCTCGGATTCGGGCGAGTCGTCAACGGGTCATAAATGGTTGGGGTCTCACTGAAGTCGCCTCGGCGCATTGCTAGCGTCGGCACATTACCGAGTTGGAGCGTTTGCGACGCTCGGCGGAAGCCTTCGTAATGGACGAAAAAGAAGGTGCGGTTCTTGCCGTTGTAGAGCTTCGGGAGCACCACGGGTCCACCAAGCGACCCGCCGAACTGATTCAGGCGGAACGATGGGAAGGCTGTACCTTTAGGGCTAAAGAAATTTCGCGCATCCATTGCCGAGTTGCGAAGGAATTCAAACAGACTGCCGTGCAGGCTTGTTGCTGCCGGACTTGCTAATGACATCGACGACGGCGCCCGAGTTGCGCCCGACATCGGCGCTATAGAGGTTCGTTTGAATCTTGAACTCGCGGACCGCTTCGACCGCCGGCCGAAGAACGATGGAGAGCGTCAGCCGCTCGTTGTTATCGATTCCGTCGTAGAGGAAGTTGTTCGAGCCTTCGCGGTTACCGTTCGAGAATATCTCCGTTCCAGGCCGCCGGTCGTCGGGTCTCGTACCGCTCATGATGGTTCCAGTTGCAGCGAAGCCGACACCCGTGACCCCGGGCGAGAGCACCGCGAGCTGAATGAAGTTGCGCCCGTTTAGCGGGAGCTGGTTGACGAGCTTCTCGGAAACGACGGTACCAAGCGACGATGCTTCCGACTGGATCAGAGGAGCAGCAGCGGTCACCTCAATCGTCTCGGAGACTTGGCCAACCTGCAAGGCGATATCGATTTGCGCCTGCTGGTTAACTTGTAGCGTGATGCCTCGTTGGCTCGCCTTGCTGAATCCTGAACCCTCGACATTGAGGATATAGTCACCGGGCGGCAGCAACTGGATAATGTAGTTGCCGTTGTTGTTGGTTGTGGTGGCGCGTTCAAAATTGGTAGCAGTGTTTACGGCCGTAACCTTGGCGTTCGCGACGGCGGCGCCGCTAGGGTCGGAAACCGTACCACTCAACTCCGCGGTGCCGACTTGGCCGTATGTGGAAAAAGCGCAGATTGCAATAGCAGCAATTAACTTGAACATGAAACCCTCTAAGCGATTAGACAGTGCTTCAAAGTATAGCTGAACGCAGTGCTCACGAGAGTACTACGTTTGTACGAGGAGGGGAGGACAAGCGAATCGCAGTTTCGCACGTCAGCCAATCCATCGGATCCGATCATCGAATCGAGCATACAGATGTGAAGAGGATCAGTGCTGTGAAGTCGGCTTGTGCCAAGCCAAAAGCACTTGGACCTGAAACGCCCGCGGATGTGCTGTTAAACGTCCCGAGCGGCTCGTCGGCCAACCGAGAGTAGGATCCGAGGGGGCCTTCAAACTGATGGCTGGATCCTCAGGCGATCATTGACCGCAGACTTTACTCGTTGCTTGCAGCCGAGGTAGCTCCCTGGGCTGAATAGACACGTGGCCGAGCAAGAACTGAATCTGATCCAACTCGCCTCCGGCTGCGCGGCAAAGGTCCACGCAACTCCGCTGCGAATCGTGTGGCGGTTAGGAAACCATCTCGGTAGGACGTATTCACGGTCCGCTACCAGGTCTGGTCGGGGCTAAAAGTGGGGGGCTTCTGGGAAGTACCGAGAACGACGGCGTTGTGGCTTTGTCCGCCACGGTCTGCTGACGATCCAGACCGCCATTGATGTAGCCGCGCCCGGTCCTACCGAGTGTGGGCGTCTTCAATCGAAAACTGCATCGTGGCATCAACAGCGTGATGTTAGGATGCGCCTGTGAGAATCACGATTAGGCTGGAGCCAGACGTGCGCGCCCTCATCGAGCGGGCAATGAAAGAGCGCGGGATCTCATTCAAAGAAGCGATGAACGATGCAGTAAGGGCGGGCCTCACGCGAGCAATGCCCAAGCGTAGCGGTTTTGTACAGAAATCTTATTCTCTGGGCGGCGATCAAAATTTCAGATGGGACAAAGCGCTGCAAGCAGCAGCCGCCATCGAAGACGAAGAGCTGGGACGAAAATTCTCGCTACGAAAATGATCGTTGTCGACGCCAACCTGTGGGATTGCGTTTCGCACACTGACAGCGTGCCATAGACTATTTCATCCCTGGTACCTTCGATAAGATTAAACAATGCTGTCGCGCATTCTGGTGTTTTGTTTTCCTGTTCTGGCGCTCGCGTCGAACCTGATCGAGAACCCACGGTTCAAAGAGATCGGGCCGGGCTCACCCGCCAACTGGAGCACCTGGTCGCCTCGTCCGGAAATCCGTTCGAAGTTCAGCGTCGTCCATTCCGGAGACGGAGACGCGCTATCCATCGAATCAGCGAAACCGACGGAGTACGGGAAGTGGATCACCGCGCCCTTACCGATAGACGCCGGTAAGTTCTATCGTTTCGAAGTCGAATTTCAAACACAAAACGTGAAGAGTGAGGATGTCAGCGTTGCCGCAATACTCTCCTGGTTCAATGGAGCGGACAAAGTCGACGCCTCGCAGCGCGATTACGTCGATAAAGTCGATTCCTCTCACGATTGGAAGCGGATGTCGCGCACCCTTCAGGCGCCTGCCGGGGCAACCTTGCTGCGGGTCGAGTTGATCTTACGGTGGGCCGAAAACGGATCGGTCCAATGGCGCTCGCCCATGTTGTCCAACGTGGATGCCCCGGCGCCCGTAACGTTCGTGTCGCCACTTCTCATATCCGTCCCCTGCCGCCCCACACCATCGAATCGAACCTCAAACTGATGACCGACATGATTGACGCCGCCGGCAAGGAGAAGGCGGACATTATCTGCCTGTCGGAGGGACTCGCAGAGCGTGGAGTCAGCGGCGCATTGGAAATGAGGGCTCATCCGGTTCCCGGGCCCATCACCGAACGCCTCGGGGAAAGCGCAAAGAAGAACAAGCTCTGGGTGGTGACAGCGGTAGTTGAACGGGATGGCGACGCTATCTATAACACGGCTGTGTTGATCGATCGGAACGGCCGGCTCGTCGGCAAGTACCATAAAGTTCACCTGCCGACCTCCGAGGCGGAGGACGGGATGACACCGGGCAGCGATTACCAGGTATTCGATACCGAATTCGGAAAGATTGGGTTGCTGATCTGTGGGACAACTGGTTCGTGGAACCGGCGCGGATCATGCGTTTGAAAGGCGCCGAGATGGTTTTCTTTCCAATTGCCGGCGATGTCGACGCGCACTGGGACATCATGTCGAGAGCTCGCGCGATCGACAATGGACTTTATCTGATTTCATCGAACACCTCCGGTGGGGCAAGCCGTATCGTGAACCCGGCAGGTGAGATTGTCGCCGAAGCCGCCGGCGATTTCAAACTGGCGGTCTCAGATATCGACCTTAATCGTGAGTGGCGCACCAAATGGCTCTCGATCGGACCGGGCTTGGGCGAAGGCAAGTCGCTCTTTATCAAGGAGCGTAGACCGGATACGTACTCGGGTGTTCTCGCAAGTCCCAGATAGCAACCTGCGAAGATACGAAGAAAGAATGCTCAACAAATATAGCTCCCGGATCACCCAACCCAAGTCGCAAGGCGCATCGCAGGCGATGCTGTACGCAACAGGTTTGCGCGAAGAGGACATGCAGAAGCCGCAGGTCGGAATCGCGAGCGTATGGTTCGAAGGCAATCCCTGCAATATGCACTTGCTCGACCTGGCCGCGAAAGTGAAGGAAGGCGTCTCCGCTGCCGGCATGATTGGCATGCGCTTCAATACGGTCGGGGTCAGCGACGGTATCTCGATGGGTACTGACGGGATGAGCTTTTCCCTGCAATCTCGTGACTTGATCGCAGACTCGATAGAGACAGTGATGGGCGGCCAGTGGTATGACGGGCTGGTTTGCATTCCCGGCTGCGATAAGAACATGCCGGGCTGCATGATCGCGATGGGACGGTTGAACCGGCCTGCGATCCTTGTGTACGGCGGAACGATCCGCGCCGGCCATCAGGATAGCCAGGTGCTCGATATCGTCTCGGCGTTCCAGAGCTATGGAGAGTTCCTGTCCGGATCGATTGATGAAGGACAGCGCTGTTCGATCGTGCGGCATTCGTGTCCCGGCGCAGGCGCGTGTGGCGGAATGTACACGGCAAACACGATGGCATCCGCCATCGAAGCGTTGGGCATGTCGCTTCCCTATAGTTCGTCCACGCCTGCCGAAGATCCGCTCAAAAAGCAGGAATGCGTCCGGGCAGGTGAGGCCGTCCACAAGCTCCTCGAGCTGGACCTCAAGCCGCGGGACATCATGACACGGCAGGCCTTCGAAAATGCGATGGTCCTGGTAACTGTGCTAGGCGGTTCCACCAACGCCGTTCTGCATCTGATTGCGATTGCCCGCGCAGTAGGAGTGGAGTTAAGCATCGATGATTTTCAGCGGGTCAGCGATCGCATTCCATTGCTGGCCGATTTCAAGCCGAGCGGCCGCTACGTGATGGAAGATCTGCAGGAAGTGGGCGGAATTCCGGCAGTAATGAAGATGCTGCTGGCGGAGGGACTCATCGACGGAAACTGCAAAACGGTCACCGGCAAAACCATAGCGGAGAATCTCGCCGATCTTCCAGGGTTGAAGGAAGGCCAGCAGATCGTGCGTCCTTTGAACAATCCGCTGAAGCCGTCCGGGCATATTCAGATTCTCAAAGGCAATCTGGCGCCGGAAGGAGCCGTTGCAAAGATCACAGGAAAAGAGGGATTGCGATTTTCGGGCACCGCCAAAGTCTACGATTCCGAAGAAGATATGTTGCACGGCCTCGAGCGGAAAGAGATCGGCAAGGGCGACGTGATCGTGATCCGTTACGAGGGTCCGAAAGGCGGCCCGGGTATGCCGGAGATGCTAACGCCAACATCGGCAATCATGGGCGCAGGGTTGGGCAAGGACGTCGCGTTGATGACGGATGGCCGCTTCTCCGGTGGCTCGCACGGCTTCATCGTGGGACACGTCACCCCCGAGGCGCAGGAGGGCGGGCCGATCGCGCTGGTGCGTACGGGAGACAAGATCACGATAGACGCCGAGAAAAACGAGATCACGATGCACGTCAGCGACTCGGATATAGAAGCTCGGCGAAAGTCGTGGAAGATGCCTTCCTACAAGGCAACCCGAGGCACTCTGGCAAAGTACATTCGAAATGTGAAAAGCGCCAGCTTGGGCTGCGTAACGGACGAATAGATCGAACGTCAGGCTTGCGCCACTATCGCCTTGATGGTGGCGCCGATGGCCAGAAACTCATCCAGCCCGGTTGGCTTGCGAATGTAGTGAGTCGCGCCGAGCCGAAGCGCCTGCATCCTGTCCGCCGGCGAATCGGACGAAGTCAGCACGATCACGGGCAAGTGGGTCCCCTGCAGCTGCTGCAGAACTTCACTTCCTCCGCGCTTGGGCATGTTCAGGTCGAGAAGCACGACATCCAACTGTCGTGCGGGGTCGGCGAGCATCGTCAAAGCCTGTTCGCCATCTTCCGCGACGATCATGTCGAACTCTACGTCGTTCTCGCGGAGGGCTTCCTCAATAAGATATACGTCCGCCGGGTTATCTTCGGCAAGTAATATTCGCATGCATTGACGCACTGAGGATACCGTCCGATTAAAAGTTCTCGCCCATTGTACGACGCAATTGCTCCTGCGCGGTGGCCAGGTTACGGCGAGCCTCGACGGAATTGGGTAAAATCGCCAGCGCTTCGCGGAAATGTTTTTCTGCCTCCCGCAGGTTACCACGACGGGCCAGGATCGTCCCTATCGCATTGTGAGCACTAGCTTTCCACTCCGGAGCGAGTTTTAGCTGGATCGATTTTTCAAATATTGGCAGCGCTTCCGACTCGCGTCCAGAGGCGAGAAGCATCGACGCGCGCGAAAAATAAGCATCGGCATAATCGGGTTTACGGTAAATTGATTCTTCGAAATAGGCCGCTGCTTGCAGATATTGCTTTTCGGCCGCTGCCGCGCGTCCGAGTAGATAGCGGCTGTGCGGGTCTGCCGAATTCAGTTGTGCGGCTCGAAGCAGATGCGGCTTCGCTCCCGAATTATCGCCTTTGCCTGCGAGAGCCGTTCCGTATTTCAACTCCGCAAGCCAATTATCTGACGTGTGGGCGAGAGCATGACCGAATACCGTTTCGCTGTTGCGCCACGTCGAAGTCTGAAGCCAGGAAGTCACCGTCAAGAAAACAATTGCCGTGGCAAGCAGCGCCGGAACGAAGCGTTTCGGCACGAATTCACCTGCCGTCCAGACAACCACGATTAACAAGCCGATCTGTGGAATGTACGTGAACCGGTCGGCACGCGCTTGAACGCCCGCCTGAATCAGGCCGAGGGTTGGAGCAACACCCAAAACGAACCAAAGCCAACCCGTCAACAGCCAGGGCCGCTTGCCCCGCTGCCATAGTGCGATGCCAGTGGTGACTACCAGCAAAATCGCCATCGGAAATACAAGCGGAACCGGTTTACGGTACGGATAAACAATGGCCAGATTTATTGGAATAAACGTGTCCGTAACATAACGTCCGAGCGAATAAGTCGCATTTTCTGCCCGTGTGGTCCAGTCGAGCGGCCCCGCCATGTCAAGCGCTCCCGCCGCTTTCTGGCCGACATAGGTAAGGCACGCCACTACAATGGCAATTGCGAAGAACGGCAATTTCTCCTTAACCGCGACGCGTTTTAGCGGCCAGTAGTCCAGCGTCATCATCAGTACGGGGATGATAACTGCCATCGGTTTCGCCACGCACGCAAGGCCGAAGACCAGTAGGACCACAGCGTAGTTTTTACGAGAAGGTTCCCGGACATATCGCTCATAGCACCACAAACTGAGCACGATAAGTAGGCCACACAACACATCTTTACGTTCAGCGATCCATGCGACTGATTCCACTCGCAAAGGATGAATCGCAAAGAGCGTGGCGAGAATCATACTCTTTCGTATAGTCTTTGGTGAGCTTGGCCAGAGTGAAGAAGAGCAGGACCGCGGTCGCAAGGTGCAGCAACAAATTGTCACCATGCATTGCTCCAGGCTCAACGCCAAACAGGCTGACATCTGTCATAAGGGACAGCCATGTGAGCGGGTGCCAGTAAAAACTGCTGATACTCGTCAAAGCCCAGTGGACCGAGCTACCGCTAAGCCTTCAGAACAAAAGTGTTCGATGTAACATACGCGTCATCGTCATAATTCAAGAATGAAAGCCCAAGTTTGCGCGTAAATGAATAGGGTAAGTACCGTGAGAAGGGCCAGACACCACTTCGTCCGCATGGAAAACCCAGTGTACTCCGGCATCCCCTTACGCGCGCTCTGTTATACAGGGTTCACGGTAACGCCCATGATAGAATTGACGTCATATGGCCAGCGGGCAAATGTCTGCAGTTAAACGATTTCTCCTCTGGGACTATCCTCGTGCGAGCTGGCAGTACGACGTCGTCGTTGGCCTTATTCTGGCGTTCATCTTCCTTACACCCCGTGCTTTATTTCGTGACCAGCCTCGCGCCAGCAGCATCGTTGAAGTTCCCTCGGACCATGGTCGTGCGTTCTTGTTGGAACCTGGATTGCTCGAATCCATTCCGGATAGTGAGCGAAAGATTCGAATCGAAGGAATTTTACGCTCCCGATACGGAAAATCGGAAACCGTGACACAGGTGGAGCCCATCGTTGATCATGAGCAGGAGCTCAAAGGGTACATGGTTTTCACAAAGCCATGATCGTCGGCTTAGCGGTGTAAGGAAAATAAAGATGCGTCTTCTGCGATTTATTCTGTTCCTCGTGCCTATGGCTGTATTGGTACGACAGCCGAAGACGTATTGTCCAAACTCGATCAGAGCGCCGCAAAATTCAGCTCAATGACCGCCAATATCACGAAGTTGAGTTACACCAAAGTAATCGACGATAAATCGACAGAGGAAGGATCGATTGCCCTTCGCAAGCTCGCCGCTCGGGATTTGCAGGTATTAATCGATTTCAAGAAACCCGATCCAAAGACTGTCGCGTTACGCGGACAGAAAAGCAGAGATCTATTACCCCAAGCTTAAACTAGTGCAGGAGTTCGATCTGGGCAAAAGAACTGATCTAATGGATCAGTTTCTTCTGGTTGGATTCGGGACGACCGGCCAGGAATTAAAGGCGAATTATTCCATTAAATATGGCGGAGAGGAGACGATTGCCGGGCCAGAAGGCCTTAAGCTGGAACTAACACCAACCGTTGCTGCGCGCCGTGAGAAATTGCAGAAGCTGGAGCTTTGGATCGATAACGATGAATATTATCCGATACAGCAGAAATTCATTCAGCCCTCCGGGGACTATTACTTATTCACCTACAGGGATGTAAAGGTGAACCCTCAATTGGGGATGAAGCATTCAAGCTTAAACTGCCGAAAGGTGTAAAGAAGGAATTTCCGCAAAAGTGATTAGAGACGCCAGTGACAGAGACGCTAACACATAGAAGCGCCCCCGGCGCCAAAGAAGAAATCGGCCCGAATGCCTTTTCTCGACTGGTCGCGCGGCCTTGCCGCTACGATTATGTTGCAAGGCCACGTATTCCATTCGTTTGCTCGCCCGGAATTGCGCGAAAGCGGGCCCTACGTCATTTCGCAATTCATCGGCGGAATTGCTCCGGCTATTTTTCTTTTTCTCACCGGAGATTACTTTCGCGTTCCTGATGCACGGCATGGAACGTCGGGTTGCGAGCCGCAAGGATCGCGTGATAACTGCTTTGCGCCGCGCCGGATACCTCGGTCTTTTGGCGTTCGCGTTCCGAATTCAGTTATTCCTGTTCGGCGCGCCGCACAGCCCGGCGGCGGATTTGCTTAAGGTAGACATTCTCAACTGTATGGCGTTTGCCATTGTGACGATGGCGGGATTTGCTGTATTAAAGACGATCCAGCGAATCCATGCCGGAGTAATTGTCGGGCTGCTTATCGCGACCATTTCTCCGCTTGTCTCGCTGATTCCTCAGGACGACGTTACCAAAAATGCTCCGAATGTATCTCGCTCCTGACGGAAATTATTTTGCGTATTTTCCCTGGGCTTCCTTCCTGGCTTTCGGTGTCAGCGCCGGCTCCATCCTTCGCCTGGTGAAAGAAGATCAAATGCACCGTGTGATGCAATGGGCCGCGATACTCGGATTTGGGCTGATCATCTCCGGTCAGTATTTTTCCAACCTGCCATATTCGCTCTATCCTGCCGTGGACTTCTGGATCAACAGTCCTGGCTTGATCTTCATCAAGCTCGGAGTGATTCTCGTGCTGTTCGCGTTGACATTCCTCTGGACGCATCATGGCGCCGGGCATGGCTGGAGCTGGGTTCGTCAGCTGGGGACAACTTCGTTGCTCGTGTACTGGGTCCATATCGAACTCGTTTATGGTCGCTGGTTCGGATTCTGGAAAGAGAATCTGACGATCGCGCAGTGCGCGCTGGCAGCCCTCACGCTGATTGTGGCGATGATCGGACTCTCCTACGTGAGAACGAACTGGGAGTGGCCGGCGCTTAGATTGGGTGACGTCTTGCCGCCAGAACCGCGCCGCGTTTCAGGCGACTGAGACTAATATGCGCTTCCTTGTCGTTGAAGACGAACAGCGGATTGCCGATTTCCTGAAGCGCGGTCTGGAGAGCGCCGGCTATGCCGTCGATATCGCCGCCGATGGCAAGTCCGCCATCGAACTTGTTCACGCAACGGATTACGACCTGATCATTCTGGACATGATGCTGCCCGACATGGATGGGCTGAATGTCCTCGAGAAGGTTCGGAACCGGAAGACCAGTCCGCCGGTGCTGATCCTGAGCGCCCGCGGCACGGTTGACGATCGCGTGAAAGGCCTGGAACTCGGAGCGGACGATTATCTGATCAAGCCGTTTGCGTTCGTCGAGTTGCTGGCGCGAGTCCGTGTGCTGCTTCGCCGCGGCGCACCCACGCCGGAACGCTTGCAGATCGGCGATCTGGTGCTGGATTGTATCCGCCGCCGCGTGACACGCGGCGGAGAAGCAATCGAGCTCGCGCCGAAAGAGTTCAGCATTCTCGAGTACCTGATGCGCAATCGCGGACGTCCGCTCAGCCGCACGATGATCGTCGAGCATGTGTGGGACATGGACTACGACGGCCTGACGAACATCGTCGACGTCTATATCCGGCATCTGCGCAGCAAGATCGACGATAAGTGGCCTACGAAGCTGCTCCATACCGTTCGCGGGATCGGGTATATGCTCGATTTGCCGGAGCAGGCCGCCAATCCTCCTGCGTAGACCATGTGGCGGAGCCTTGGCAACCTGCGCGGAAAGTTACACGCGGGCTCCGGTTTCGCCTGACTCTGACCTACCTCGTATTCTTCACTGATCCTGCTGTCGTTCCTCGGCCTATTCTTTCGGCAGACTCTAGTTCGCTTTACGATAGCCAGCTTCGTAACATTCTCAACGAAGAATGGGGCGCAGTGCATGGATATCTGCGTATCGAGAAAGGCAAGGTGAACTGGTTTTATGATCGCGAAGACCCGGAAGAGGCCCTGATCGTCGATCGTCTGAAGCACATATATCTGCTCACCGATCAGACAGGCACTGTCCTCGAAATCTCGGGCCACTATAGAGATCTCGGAGTGGAATCTCCGAAGGAGATCCGCGACAGCATTCGCAGCAAAGAAACGATTTGGAAAACAAAGAAGGACCCTCACGGTGTCTCCTATCTCATCCGGCAAGCTTCCCTACTGGGGGAAGACGAGAAACCGTATCTTGTCGCCATCGGCCGCTCCTATCAGGAAGGCGAACGGTTGATCGAGCAGTTTACCCGGATGTATTCGATCCTCTTGCCGCTGATGATCATCACAGCAAGTCTGCTCGGCTGGTTTATGGCCGGCCGGGCTCTATTCCGATCGAGGAGGTGGCCCAGACCGCGCAGCGGATTACAGGGAAGAACCTTCGCGCGCAGATTCCCTCTCGCGGAGCCAATGACGAATTGGACCGCCTGATCGACGCATTCAATCGAATGATCGAGCGGTTAGACGCGTCATTCCAGCAGACGAAACAGTTCTCAACCGACGTCTCGCATGAGCTGCGCACGCCTCTGACCGCGATTCGTGGTCAGCTCGAGGTGGCATTGCTCGCCGCCAAGACCACAGAGCAATATCAGGACGCCATTCTCAACGCCCTCGAGGATGTCGAGCGGCTTTCGCAAACGATTCGGGCGCTACTGCAACTCTCTCAAGCAGAGTCAGGGCAAGTGCTCCTGCAAAAGCAGCCGATCGATCTTCCGCCGATGATGGTCAATCTTCTGGAACAGTTCGGCATTCCCGCGGAAAGTGGAAAAGTGAAGCTAAACACGTCTTTTCCCGCGCACTGCGTAGCTGAGGTGGATCGAATACAGATTGAGAGGCTTATCTCAAACCTTGTCTCGAATGCGATCAAATACACACCCGAAGGAGGATCGGTCACCGTCGCGCTTCATGATCGTGGAGCGATGTGGAACTGATTATTGAGGATTCCGGCGTCGGCATACCGGCCGAGTCTCTGCCCCACATCTTCGACCGGTTCTACCGCGTTCCGGGCGTGCGAGGCGAAAAGTCCCCTGAGCGCGGGCTTGGTCTGGGCCTCAGCTTCGTCGCCTGGATTGTCAGGGAGCACCGCGGCTCCATCGATGTGGAAAGCAAGCCGGGTCGGGAACGAAATTCACCGTTCGCCTGCCGAAAGGCGATGTCGGTCAGGTTGAGCATTCTCTGGCGGAAGCTGAAAGGGTGTAACTGAATGTAACGTGTTCCTTAGGGGAAGCGTCCCCAACGTAGCTATTTCATCGAACAGGAGACGTTATGGACAAAGGAACGGTAGAAGCCACTCGCACCCTGCGCCTGGCGGATCTGAAG
>CAWHYW010000009.1:0-43472 GCA_963833675.1 Bryobacteraceae bacterium
TCCCATGCTTCAGGCCCATGTTCGCGCCACCGGCAAGCAAGGTCGGCAAGTTATGCGAGTTGTGCGTGGTGCTTGCGCCGCTTCCGAACATCACAATGGTATTGTCGAGCGCCGGGCCGTTGCGGTCCTTGTATTCATTCAGCTTGTCCAGGAAATGCGCCACCTGCTTGCTGAGGAACAGATCGTATTTTGCAAAATCCAACTGTCCTTCTTTGTCCGTAGCATGGGAGAGATTGTGATGCGTCTTGGATAGCCTCAGCTTGAGGGGGAAGGTATCGCTGATGCCCATGCCGTCTTCGCGGTTGAGCATGAACGCCACCGAGCGAGTGATATCGGCATCGAATGCCAAGGCGATCAACTCGAACATATTGCGGTAATACTCTGCCGGCTCGCCTTCGTTCGTCGCATCGAGATTCAGATGCGAATAATCCTGCTTCTTCAGCGGAATATCGATCCAGCGCTCGGATGCCACCAGACGGGATTCCATTTCGTTCAGCGTGCTCAGGTACTGATCCATCCGCTCGCGATCGGTTTTGCCCAGCTTGGAATCCAGTGAGCGTGCGCTCTCCGCCACCGCATCGACCAGCTTGATTCGATGCTGCAAATATTCATGGGCGGTCTTCTGGGAAGTGTTATCTCCTCGAAACAGCCGGTCGAAGATACGGCGCGGATTGTTTTCCGCGGGGACCGGCTTGCCGTCGAGATTATAGGAGATCGTCCCCGTGCGCGACAGGAAGCCCGTTCCCGCGTCGATCGAAAGCACCAGCGATGGCTGGCGGCAGTACTGTTTCGTGTGCAGCGCCACCACCTGATCGAGTCCAACGGAGTTGAATGTTCCCGGCTTCGGATTATGTAACGGGCGCCGGTCAGCCACATGTCGGAGCAGATGTGCGGATCGGCCTTCGGGCCGTTGGGGTGCAGCATCCCGCCCATAAAGCTCAACTGCTTCCGAAAAGGAGCTAAAGGTTCGGTGGATTTTCCGAATACGAAGTCGTTTCCGTTCCTTTCGTCGGAAACCAGCTCCATTCATCGATGCCATTCTCCGGCTTCGGCAACGACATGCCGTTCGCGGTATAGAGAGCACAGAAACGGCGCGGAATCTGATCCGTCACCTCGGCGCCCATGGCATCGAGAACCGGCAAGGCCAGTGCAACACCTCCCAGACCTCTGAGGAAAGCGCGACGGTCGAGTCGAGTTGAGCGATTCATCAGTATCTCCGTTACTTCTCGAGGAAGATCTTGCTGTTGACGACATACCGGACCATGTCTTTCATCCGATAACCGCCTGACTTCAGCTTCAATCCATCCCGCTTCAAGTAATCAAGTTCATTGTACGTGAGTGAGCGGCCTGACGCATAGGTGGCTAGATGCTTCAGAACACTGAAAGCTACCTGATCGATGCGGTCTTCTCCCAGATAGCGCTTGAGATCGTCCGCGCCCGAAACTTCGGTGTTATCCGGCAGAGTGGACCTTGCGTCTACCGGGTTCTGCTTTCGCCGGCCACCTGCATCATATTCCTCGAATGCAACGCCCCAAGGGTCTATTTTCGTGTGGCATTGCATGCACGCCGGCATGCTGCGATGTTGCTCCAATCGCTGGCGAAGAGTGAGACCTTTTTCATCGGCTTTCAGCGCCGGCACGTTCGGCGGGGGATCCGCGGGAGGCTCCGCAATGATCTTCCTCGCCAGCCACGCGCCCCGTTTTACCGGGTTCGATTCGCGGCCGTCGGATAGCCCCGCCATAATCGCCGACTGCGTCAGGATGCCGCCGAGATCGGGCCGCCCGTGCGGAAACGCGACGAACCGGAAACCGTTCTCGGTCTTATCGGCAAGGTCGTAGTAGCTGGCGACCGTTTCGTTTGCGACGATAAAGTCTGAAGAAATCAGGTTCTTTACGGGCAGGTTGTTGCGAATCAGGTACTCCACGAATTCGACAGGCTCCTGCTTCAACTCAGTGCGAGTGTCGCGTGTGAGCCGGGGGTAACGCTTGCGGTCTGCTTCGAGCACCTGAAACTTCTCCAGATTCAGCCATTGCGAGACAAACTCGCTCATGAATCGGGTGAACCGTGGGTCGGCGATCATTCGATCGACCTCGAGATCCAATTCTTTCGGAAGCAAACCAGTCGAGGCCAGATGCAAAGTCTTGCGATCCGGCGGGCCATTCCAAAGGAAGTAGGAAAGCTTTGAGGCTAGCTCGAAGTTATCAAGCGGCTCGGCCGTCGGGCCCTTGCTGGTCTCGACCAGGAACAGAAACTGTGGCGAGGTCAAAACAACGAGCAGGGCGTCCTTTACAGCATCCTGAAAGCTGCGGCCGCTTGCTTTCGATTTCGTATAGACGGCCATCAACGCGGATTCTTCGCCGGCAGTTAGCGGACGACGGTAAGCGCGTGTCGCAAAACTGTGCACGATTTTTTGGGCCCATGCGTCTTTGTCGTCCTTCCGCTCGAAATCAACGAAGATGTTTCCGTGGGACCGCGGAGGCCACATCTCGTAATACGGACCTTCGAATTCAACGGAACGAATGACGAGGCGCGGCATGTCACGACCGTCGGTGTATTCACTGCGAACGGCGATCTCGTGAATGCCCGCCAAGTAGTTCACATTGTCTTTCTCAACAATCGGAGCCGGAAAATTCTCGATGGTTCCTTCGAACACATACTTCGCGAGCTTGTCACTGGCGACTGTTTGGGGCGCGCCGACAGGACCGAAGGTACTACCGCAATCGCGCCGCAGGCCGAGATGAACACCGACGCGCGGCTGCCGTTTCTCGAAGCGGAGAAAGCGCTTCACCAGTTCCTGCTTCGGCGCAAGCGGAGTCAGCACAATACGATCAAGTTCCTTCGGAGCGTCGTATTTCGCGCTCATTTGGAGCGGCCCCGCATCGATGCGAACCACCAGAAACGCCGGTTGCTCCAATGCCCCGGAGAATTGCCGGTTACCGAGATTCAGTGTCACCTCCGGCGCGTGCCGCTTTCGCTTTCCGTTGTGCTTTTCGGCGGGAGGCTGGATCAGTTGCTTACCCGGCTCGACCAAAGCCAGAATTTCGGATGCTTCCAGCGGCCGCCGGTAGAGCCGCACATCGGCCAATTCACCCCGAAATGGCTGCGTACCGGAGAAGTTGCCGATTTGGAGATCCGCTTTCGGGTCGTCGAACTGTGCTGCTCCTAAGGCGCCTCTCGCGACGAGGCTGCCGTTGACATACAGCAGCGTTTCGTTCCGTCCGCGTCGCACAACTGCAGCCACATGCTGCCAGGCCTCGGCGCGAATCGCGCCGGATCGCGACGAAACGAACCCATTGGCCTCATCCGTCTGTCCGGTCGTTCGCAGCCGCAGAGTACCTTGTGCGTCTGGAGCTTCCAGATACCAACCCTGACTACGACCGGTACCCGCGAGACTGACGATCGCAGCACGTTCGAGTTGCTTCGGGTGAATCCAGGCTGCAACCGTGAAGTCACCTTCACCGAGATGCCTCGCATCGTCGGTCGGGAGAGTATCGCGCGGAATGATTAGAGCGTCAGTAGCGCCAGTGATCGTCAGCGACTTGCCGAGTGGCGAGTCGCCCAGTGACGCCGTGCCTTCCAGCCGGCCGTTAAGGGGCCATGGAGCAGCTAGCCCTTCCTTCAGATGCGATGCGTCAGGAGCGGATGGTTTGCTCTCTTTCGCGTAGATGTCGACCTGATAGATTCCGGCTTTGGGAATCGTGACCGTGCCCGGAGCTCCCACCGAGTTCCAGACGATCCCCTGGCCTTTCTGCGCGACCGCGCCCGGGTCCAACAGAAGACCGTCGTTATATTTCGCGGCCGTGACGGTTATCCTAAACCGGCCTTCGTCGGGCAGTTCCCGAAGCGAGATTTTGAAGTTCGCTTTCGGCCCATAAGTGCCATCGTCGTCGAACATTTCCTCTGTCGGAATCGACGGACGCAGCAGCAGTCCCTGTGGGACCGTGCTCCAGGCGCTTCCTTTGGGGTAGCCCATGCTCCCACGCATGTCGGCAAACACGGCGTGATAGATGCTGTCGTAATCCCGCCATCCGCGGACAGTGTCGTTTCCCCGGTATCCTTCGATGAAGCGGTACTTGGTGCGCATGAAGAACGGCTCGAAAGCGAAAGGCTTCGAGGGCGTAAGTTGAGTAACTAAAACGTCGGAGTTCTCCAGCAGCGCGCTTCCAGCTCCGAGGACGAGTTTCTCCGGCAATGGCGCGGGATTGACTCCTGCGCCGAGATCGACACGGAAGTTCTGAATCGAAGGCTTTAAATCGGGATTGACGATGGCGCGATCCAACGCCTTTTCTGCGATGTCGAAATATGCTTCCATCAGCAGCGGTGATAATTGCAGTGTGTCCCGGTTGTTCAGGAAGCCGTCTTTCGAAACAGCGTCCGGAGGCAGCACCGATGTCAGATCGTTATCGATCAACAGCAACTCACGCAAGGTGTTCCGGTATTGCGCGACGGTCAATCGCCGGAAAAGCCCGTTTTTCGGCGCCGGTCGGAGTCGTGCTACGTCAAGTCCGTGCCCGATCCAGGCGGTGATTTGCTGCCGATCTTCGGGCGTGGGCTGCGGCTGGCCTTTCGGCGGCATCGTGCCGGCGCGAACTCTTCGCTGCACGGCTTCCCAGACCTTGACCTGATTGTCGTCAAACTTTGCATCGAGGAGATCGACTCGAATCCCCGCGGTACTGTTGTCTACGTTGTGACACCGCTGGCAATTCTGCGTCAGAAACGGCTTCACAGACTGCTCGAACCTTGAATCGTCGGGCGCTTCCACCGCCTGGGCCAGCAAGAAACGCGAGCTCAGTATTAGAGCGATGATTGCTAGTAAACTCAAAGCCCAAACGGGTTTCAATTGGAGCCAATTAGCGGCCCCACTCTTATCTTTCATCGATTCCTATCATTACTATAGCGATACCAGCCACGGGCGTCGCGGCGGCAATTCGAGAGTCTATTAGAATGGCTGTTATCGAATGAGAATAGTTACAGTTTTGCTGTGCGCGTGCGCGCTCGCCACGGCTCAAGCGCCAGAAAAGCCAAAGCACGCGAAAAACGTCATCCTGCTGCTTGCCGACGCTGGCGGTATTCCCGTCATTAATGCGGCAAGCATTCTGGCGTATGATGCTCCTCAAAAATTGTTTATACAGAATATGCCGTACATCGGACTCTCGGACACTTCTCCCGTAGGTCGATGGGTGACGGATTCGGCGGCAGGAATGACGGCAATCGTCACGGGGCAGAAGACGCTTAACGGAGTGATCAGTGAGGGCCCCAACGTCGTCCGCGGTGAAAAGGACGGCGCCGTCCTAAAAACAATTCTCGAATATGCGGAGGAACACGGCCTTTCTACTGGCGTAATGTCGAACGTCAGCATCGCCGATGCGACGCCCGCAGCCTGTTATGCGCACGCGAACGATCGCGCAAAATGGGGAGACATTTTCTCGCAAATCTTCTCTCCCCGATTCGGCGACGGAGTCGATGTCGTTTTTGGTCCCGGACGAAAACGAATCTGGGCTTCCGCGACGGAAAATGGTAAGGACCTGGATGCGCTTGCGAAAGAGCACTCACGGGTTATTTACTCGAGTCTTGGGGACGTTCCCCGCGATGCGACCCGGGCGCTAGCGGTTATCGACGAGCCCATCGATCATCGGGCCGCGGCGAAGCTCGCAATTTCAATCCTTTCAAAAAATCCGAAGGGTTACTTCCTGATGATCGAGTCCGATGCGCACACCGACGATCCTCAGGCCGGCATCACCCGATTAGTCGAGTTCGACAAGCTCATCCGGGAATTGTCCGAACTCGTCAATCCGGAAGACACTCTTCTGCTGTTCACCGCCGACCACTCCTTCGATTTCCGGATCAGCGGCGCGGGTGGACCCGGCCTGCCGCTGCTCACCGGCCTGGATGAATGGAAGACGCAGCCCGCAGACGTGAGAAAACAAGGCTTGAAGCTGCCTTACATCCGAATGAACGGGAGCCATACCGGTGAAGAAGTTCTGGCCGCGGCAAAAGGACCCGGCGCGGAAATGATTCATGGTTTCTTTCCGAATACGTATCTCTTCAAAGTGATGATGAAGGCATACGGCTGGGAGTAGGTCTAATGAACGGGCCGGAAGATCCGTATGCCGCTTTCATTGAAGCTTCCATTTGGCATGGCTCGCTTGAGCCGGCGCAAGCAATACTGACTGAGCACCCGGAGATTGCCGAGACCGATATTTATACTGCTTCCCTTCTTGGGGATGATGCTACCGTGCGCCGCCTTGTGGCGAAGAATCCGGGAAGCGCAACAGCGACGGGCGGCCCGCGCAACTGGGATGCGCTGACTTATCTATGCTTTTCCAAATACCTCCGGCTCGATCGAGCGAGGACTGATGGATTTGTCCGCGCAGCGACCGCGCTGCTCGACGTGGGAGCGAACGCAAATACCGGATTTTGGGATGCGAGCCATCAGCCAGAACCCGAGTGGGAGAGCACGCTTTATGGCGCTGCTGGAGTCGCGCATCACCCGGAGCTGACACGAGTACTCCTCGAACGGGGAGCCGATCCGAACGACGAGGAAACTCCATATCATACGCCGGAGAGCTACGACAACGCGGCTCTCAAGGTTTTAGTACAGAGTGGAAAGCTCAACGAGGACAGTTTGGCCACCATGCTTCTTCGAAAGGCCGACTGGCACGACACGGATGGCATCGAATTTTTGCTGCAGCGAGGCGCCGATGCCAATCGAATGACTCGTTGGCATTACACCGCGTTGCAGCAGGCATTACGCCGCGACAACGGCCTTAAGAACATTAAGCTGTTGCTGGACTACGGAGCCGATCCGACACTGCCCAACAGGAAAGATGGCAAGTCGGCAGTCGTCATCGCCGCTCGAAGAGGGCGTGGCGATGTCCTCGAGGAGTTTGAACGCCGAGGTGTACAAACCGAACTCTATGGTGTGGACAGGCTGATTGCAGCCTGCGCCCGGAACGATGAAGAGCAGGTCTCGGCTATCGCCGCGCGGGAGCCCGAGCTTGTTCGTGAACTGCTCGGGCAGGGAGGAACCCTGTTCGCGGAGTTCGCCGGAACAGGCAACTCAGACGGCCTCCGACGCCTTGTCGCATTGGGTGTGAAGGTGGACACATTGTATGAAGGCGATCCTTACTTCGATATCGCGAAGAACAGTACTGCGTTGCACGTGGCCGCGTGGCGCGCCTGGCACGGAACTGTGAAGTTTCTGATCGCGAGCGGATCTGCGATAAACGCATTCGATGGGAAGGGACGTACGCCTCTGTCTCTCGCCGTTCGGGCGTGTGTGGATTCCTACTGGGCGTATCGACGTTCACCGGAATCCGTTCAGGCTTTACTCGATGCGGGAGCGTCTATCGACGGCATCACCTATCCTTCTGGGTACGACGCCATTGACGAGCTGCTTCGATCGCATCTCTGAATCGGCGTGATCAGAAGTAGGATCGCTCCATCAACGGCCCACAAGCGCCAGACGGAACGCGGCCATCTCTTCGCCGTTGCGAACCAATAAAACATCACCGGCCAGCGCGGGATGGTTCCAGGTCTTGCCTTCGATTGCCGGTCGACGAGCAAGCTCCGTGAATTGGTCGGGAGTGGCCTTGACCAATGCCAGCTCTCCCTGTTCGGACAACACCAGGAGCAAGTCCTGATCCGCCAAGAGGACAAGTTGACCCTCCCCATAGCGTCCGCCCTTCCACTTACGCCTGCCGTCCTCGAGGTCGATACACGAGAGGATGCTCCCATCGAAACCGAACGCATGGCCGTTGTGAAGGATGAAGTCATTGAAGTAGGGCTTCAGCCCCTTAGACGTCCAGCGCTCGTTGACGGTCCAATTCCCGGCTCCATCGCCGGCCGTGTGCGCGACCGCAAGACGACGAATGCCGCTATCATTGCTGACGCTCACAAGGATGTCACCATTCGACGTGAGGGACGGCTGCACGATTGGATAGCCTTCCCATGGGTACTCCCAAAGCAAAGACCCATCGGCTAGCTTTACGCTGGTGGCGCCGGCCTGGCTCAATAGTACGATCTGCGGAACTCCATCGTTCGTAATCAGAACAGGCGAGCTGTAGCTTGCGCCGTGCGACGGGCCCTGCCATCGTGGAGTTCCGGTGGCGAGGTCGAATGCAACAAGCCGGCCTGCCACTCCGACGATCACGAGATCGCCTACCACGAGTGGCGAGCTGGCGAACCCCCAAGTCGGGGGCTTTACATCGGCTTCGGATGCCGCATTGCGCGACCAAATGAGCGCGCCGTTATTAGCGTCAAGCGCGTTTAGAATTCCAGTCGCTCCGAACGTATACACGCGGCCATTGCTGAGCGTTGGAGTCCCGCGCGGACCGGGACCGCCATTCGACTCCCAGAAGCGCGCGGGATCGCGATGCGCCCACACCGGTTCACCGCTGCTCAGTTTGTAGCAGGCCACGACCTCATCGGGCCCGCGCTGTTCCTGGGTGTAAATCAGGTTGTCGCGAACCGCGAAAGAGGACCAGCCGGGTCCGACGGGCCGGCGCCAGATTTCGACGGGCGGCGACGTCGTCCAGTCTGTGTTGATTTGTACACCCGCAACGATGCCATTTCCGTGAGGACCACGAAATCTCGGCCAGACTGCTCCCTTATCAGTTCCGTCGGAAGCGAGTCTCGCGGGAGCCGGCGAAAGCGCAAGCGGCCGCTTGCCCGTTTTGGCCTTGGACTGGACGGCGATCGACTCCTCGGGAACAGGAGCAGGAGCGTCCACTGCGGAGCTCACGGGCGCGGGCGCCGGGGGCAAGTCGCCTGATCGAGCAACGAGCCGCTCTTCAGGAGTTTTCGTCCATCGCCAATGCAGGTCTTGACGGAGATCGGCGGCGGTAAATCCACCAGTCCGGACGAGAGTCCACGCTCCACACGCAAGCAGGATGGTCGAAACCATCGTGGCGCGCCGCAGCCCATCCGAGAGATTACGCGTGGTCACCGCCCACGCCACGAAGGCGAGACACAGGCCCGGGATTGCCAGGATATATAACAATACCCCTTGCGCTCCGGTGGCAATCGACACGTCAACCATGCTTTTGGTCAAGGCGAGTCCGATAATCATAAGGATGATTGCACCCAAGCGCTCAGACCAGGCTGCGCGGCTAAAGAATGCCCACCACACGAGGAACGCCAAGCCGCCGCCGAAGATACCTCCCATCACCGCAATCAACAGAGTGTCAGGCGCAACGACTGGGAGAGCAAACCTGAGCAACCACTGCAGGATGACGATGACGACGCCGGGCCAGAGCCGGAGCGGCTTCCGGAGAGGCGATCTTTCCATCTGCGCGAATTTCATCTTCAGACCATACGCTCGCAACGAGGAGTTGGTTCCGTAATCCCGGCGCTACGCCTTAACCCGCACCCAACCGTATCGAGTGTGAGTCGGCTGCGCGCCTGCTGCCGCGTACTCCTGCTTGAACTTCGACATGTTGTCGGCTGTGAATCCCGGAAACTCGAGAATTGTCTTCAGCTCTTTCGACATGCGTTGCTCGTAGTCTTTTGGCACGGGCTTAAAGCGCTTGTTGAGGTTCCCTCGCTCTACTCCCTTAATGCCATAGAGCTTGGCGGAGTTGAGCCCCAGGATCTTTCGCTTCGCATCGATCGTGAGCTCGGGGTACCCATACTTCTTGCGCATGTCTTCGGGAATCTGAAATCTCCAAAATGCATCGATCTGCCATTGCGGCGATCCATACCAAACCGAGTCAGAGCCGAACAGGATACGATCGGGTCCCATGAACTTCAGTAGTTGGCCCATGATGTGCGCCGCCACCGTCGGAAAGGTCACCACGGAAGAAGCCCAAGTTGTCCCAATCTCGGCATAGATATTCTTAAATGGCGCCGCGAGCACGGCATACTCGGTAGTCCAGCTAATGTCCGGTACGCCCTCACGCGTCTTGCCAGAGCGAACCTCATCGAGGGAATCGTAGAGGAACATCGCAGGCTGAATGCATGAATGGTAAGTGATGAAGTTCAGGTTCGGCCAATCTTTCGCCGCCTTCGGTAAGTCACCCGGATGCCCGCGGAGAGGATCCGCCGGCCCGGGCGCCAACCCTTTGTGTACGCAGATATTGTTAAACCCGGGTTTCTTGCCTTTCAACTTGCGGTAGTTCTTCTCAATCAGTTCGAAAGTTGGGTACGCGACTTCTTCATCATCATGCCGCCACTGACGCATCAGGCTGTTTGGATCATCGTCTACTTTGGCGGCATTCGAGATGTTGTAGCCTTTCCACGCATCGGGCTGGTTCTTATCTGTTTGCTCCTGGATATAGGCTAGATTGCCTTTCCCCACATAGAGCAGTCCGTGCGCTAACATTCGGGTGGAACCGGAGACCTCATTGACAAAATCCCGTGCCGCGGCTGTCTGACCCGCGGTCAGTATCTCGCCCTTCAACGCTTCCTGCACATTCCTGGGAGCCCGGCGCGGTTCGGCGCCGATAGTTACCGATGATGCGGTGACATTACTAAGCAGCCCGATGGTCACTTGACTATCGAGAAAAACGTCTTTGATGAACCGCACAATCTGAGCGTTCTCCGAGTTAATCGGTAGCCCGACCAGCGCCGGATTCCAAACGCCCCAAACCTCACCGTGTTCATCCCGAAGATTCTTGGGGTTGTATGGGTTCGCTTTAAATGCGGGTGCGGACGATGGGCCTTGCGCCAAAGCGCGGAGGCCCGCCGCGCCGTCACGCTGGCTACCCCGAACCATGTGCAGTTGATCATCGAACACAAACAGGTCGCGAGGCGCTCCTGAACTGGCATATGCGTGTGGCTCGAACATCTCGACAACATCGACATCGAAGAACCGGCCAAACACTTCGTTCATCGCGAGAAATGCAGCGGCCATCCCGCCGGTTCCCGCTAGGAAGCGCCGTCGATCTACCGACAGCTTCTTCGCCGCGGAAGATGTTAGCTCCGTAATTCTCGCTTCAACCTCCGCTTGCCGTTGGGTCTGGAGAGCCGGCATATACTCTCCGTTTGAGATCATGCGCGTGGGAACGGGCGAAGGGAATGCGGTACCCTCATCCGCTCGCGCGCATTTCCTGACCTGGTCCTCGTCGAGCAATCCGTGGTCCTCTTCCCACGTTCGCCCGCTTTCGTTCCATTTTCTCTTCGGCACGATAAGTCTCCTTTCGGTTGCCCCTGGAAGACGAACGATCCCGAGTGGTTGGAGTATACACAATTTGATGTTGCGCCGAACCGGCACACCTGTCAGTCACTCCGAGCATTCAGGGGAGCAATTCTCATCGCCGTGACGGGATAACCGTGCTGACGCCACGCTTCTATGCCGCCTGCGAGCGGCCGCACTCGAGTCACGCCTCGCCGCATCAACAGGAGCGCCGCACGGGCGCTCGAAGCTTCGTTCGGTCAAGAACAGTAAAGGACCACTTCCTTGTCGCGCGGAACTAGATCCTGCTGAAGTTCTAGCTTTGTCGGATCGATCCAGACTGCCGACGGGAGAACCATCGGATCGAGCCCGAGTTCTGTTGCGCTTCTAAGATCGATGATGGTTACGTCCTGGCCGGAATTCGCCAAATCCAGCAACTCCTCCGGATTAATCCTTGCAACTCGAAGATCCTTTATAAATCGGCGGCGAACATAATATTTCCAGCCGATGTACAGCGCCAGCGCGAAGCAAGCAAGAAAGAGCATCGAGGAGCCTAATTGCTGAACAAGCTCCGCCGCGCGCTCCATTTGGTTGTGAAAGAGATAGCCGATTCCGATATATGCTCCTGCCCACAACCAAGTACCCACCAGATCGAAAGCCACGAACTGATGAAATCCCATTCGTGTCAGGCCGGCTAATGGCGGCGCCACCGTGCTAAGGCCGGGCACGAATTTGGCGAAGATCAGCGTGTACGCTCCAAAGCGATTCCATTTTTCTTTCGTGTTACTCACGCAGGAATCGGGTTCGAGAGACAACTGGCAAAGAAGGTTAAGAATGGTGTGTCCGCGCCTTCGTCCCAACTCGTACCAAATGCAATCGCCCAACACGCCCGCCACCGTAGCTAATACTAGGCAAGCAACAATGGACGTCTTCTCCATCCCGGCGAGGATACCCATGGCCAGCAGCATCGGTACCGCAGGCACCGGAAGGCCCACCTGCTCGGCGAACACATTCAAGAACAGAAGTAAGTAGCCGTAGCGAAGTAAAAGGTCGATGAGGCTTTGCAACTTGATTTATTTTAGATCGGGGCCGGATTGCGGAAGAGTTCTACCGCACATCAAACCAGCGAAAGACACGTGGGCCATAAACCTCGAACTCGGCGACTGTCGCTCGATCTGCTTCATCAGCAGCGCCAGAGACAATCGCGAGGGGTACTTGCCGGAGCGGGTCATACCAGCCGATCCGAAGCTGATACCTGCCCGCTACAAGCGACTCTGGCAGGACGAATACGTTCCTTCTGCTGATCGTCTGACTTTCTTTTTGTCGATTCGGAGCGATGTCGCTTCGCAGGCACTGATCTTGCTCGTAAACGGTCCGGCCAGTGCTATCGACGACATGAACAAACCCGCGCATGTCTGTTTCTGAAGCGGTCAGAAGTCTGCAATCGAAGATGACCTCGAATGCCGAGGGCTTCCGGAGCAACCGCCTCAATGAGATACCACGAAACTCAATCAGGTTGCCGAAATTAATAATGCGAACCGGGGCCGGATCATTGAACCCGGTAGAAGGCTTCAGATCGTAGATCGGCCACGGAGCGCGCTTACCTGTCAGCCGTTCCGAAATCGAATCGAGTCTCTGAAAAAAGGCCTCACCCATGGGAACGAAGCCAAACACATTGGCGTAATATCGTGCGCCCAAATGGGCAAATCGATCCGCCATCTCGGGGCTGTAGAGTGCGTTAACCATCCAGCCGCGCCGGTCGGCGTAGTAAAGCACGTTGGGACTGCCGCCGGACTCAGTAATAATCAGCTCGCTCTTATCGCTCAGGTTTCCCAGGAGAATCCCGAGATCATGTGGCGACCGGTCGTCGCCGTACAGAGGAAGGGCAGACCGAACCGCTCCAACCGCGAATAAAATCAGCACCGGTGAATACAGCCTCGAGGGTAGCGAACCTAACGCCAAGCCTATGAGCGCAGCGGCGCCGGGGAGTAACGCCGCAAGATAGTAGCGATTCGCCGGAATCACTTCCGGGACAAGAAATAGCATCACGGCCGCGCCGAGCGTCCACAATCTGAAAATCCATGCTGCGCGTGAACGCGAAGGCCAAAGCAAGCTTACAACCACAAGTACGAGCCCGAACGGCGAGAATGTCTCCGTTGCCAGGGCGGCGCCGATCTGCCGAAGAAATCCCGGTTGCAGCCAAAGATCAAGGCTTCGGCCCAAAAGTCCCGGCTGCATGATTGCGAAGCCGCTTTCGTGCGCCATCGCAATTGCGTGTTTGTACCAGAGCACCGACGGCGCCGCGGAGATCACGAGGTAGCTATAAATCTCCAAGCGCGTGAATAGGTGTTTGCCATAGACCTTCCAAAACACATACAAGGCGGGCAGCGCTACGAAAACGACAGTCAACTTTTGGAGAATGGCCAACGCTGTCAAGGTGGCGGCAGCTAATAATGTCGTCCATTCTCGACGAATCGTCCAGCGATCTACACTATCCAAAGCCACAAGCGCTAGCGCCTGCGCAGGTATCTCCGGCATGAAGACTCGACCGAAGAATAGCTGATACGGAAACAGCGCATACACAAACGCTGCGATCCTCGCCGGGACGACACCGGCATGCCGCTGCAACAAGTCGTAGAGGGCCCAGATTCCGAGCAGCGAGAACGTGACGACGACCATTCGCGCGATCACTTCGTTTTCACCGAAGATCTTGTAGAGCAGCGCCGTGATAATGCTCATGATCGAGAATTCAGCGCTGAAATAGCTTGGGTCTGCCGGACGATTATGACTCACCCATGCAACTTGAGGGTGCAAAAGATCGGAACCATGATGGGAGAAATCGCGAGCCACCATCAACGTGATGGACTGGCGCCAGTTGTGATAATCCCAAGCCGGGTAGCCAAGGTGGTAACTATGCAGGATTAACGACAGCGCCAGGATTGCGTAAAGTACGCGATCGCCCTCACCACGCGTGGTGCGACCATCATCCGAGCCGTTCATCGGAGCAAGTGGGTAGCATACGCTATACGCAGGACTCTACACATGATCAATTGGAAAGCTTGTTGGCTGCTTGGCATCGTGACTAGCGTGGCGGCTGCCCAGGGCTCCACTCCAAAACCAAAAGTCTTCGGCCCATCGCGAGCGCAGGAAGTCTATCGAGTACTCCTGGACCGCGATGCGCTTCTGTTGGAATCGATCATTGATGTGATCAGGGAAAAGCAGGTCCAGGACGGACACGTCGCGGTCACGGCGGGCTCGGTCCAGGAGTGCACGTATCACTACGTAACCTCGGCTGCGAACAAGCCAAAGGACGAGTACAAGACGGTCAAAGGTCCCTTCGAGATCCTCGGCGCAGGAGGCATTATTGCCAATGGCGAGCCGCACCTCCACATCACACTATCCTCTCCGGAAAAGGGCGCCTTTGGAGGGCATCTTGAAAAAGGCTGCCGTATCCTGTATCTGGGTGAGGTCACCATCACCAAATATACCGGCCCTGCGTTGATCAGAAAGCCAAACCAGAACGGGATATCCATACTCGAGAGTAAATAAAGGATTGTTCACACACTGATATCCACCTCGATCGTAACTGCCCCTTCCGTGCTGCGAACGTGCGCCCGTTTAACGAATGCTAAGAAGGTCCCTAGATCGAGACCCGCCGATGGCGGCATAGCTGGACGTTGCAGGAATTGCGCAATGGCGTCGTTGATGACCTGATCTTTCAACGGAATCGTCGCCCTTAACTGAAGACCCTTCAGGTCCGAAAACCCATTCTCAATCTGTACGCGAAGCCAGTCGTTCATGAATCAATCCTCAGTTCAAAAGAGACCAGGAGCGAGCCGCGCACACTGGTGATCTGGAGCCGGCGCAGATGCCGGGCAAATTGTCCGAAGTCGGGGATGGCAGACAGCTCGAAGACAAGACAACGGTTCTGGATGGTTAGTCCTCGCGGCAAGCGTCCCTTTATCAGGTCCCCGATCCAGACAAACCCTGCATACTCGGGAGTAGCAATTTCCAGGACGACGTAGCCGGGCGGGTCTGTTGAGGAGACCAGTAATTCGGGCCGAAACCATTTCTTAAAGGGTCCAACCTTCACCTGCACGCCTACCTGAAGATAGTTATCGCGACCGATCTGAATAGCGATCTGCTGTATCCTCCCCGGCCGATTGGACAACAGCGCATTCGCGACTTCGTTTAAGAGCCTTTCACTTATCGGAATCGATCCCGAGGCGGTCGTCCCCTCAAAGTCCGCCAAATTTGTCAAAGCCATCATGCCTGCGATCTACACGGAGACGCTGTCTGGAACTTTTTGATTTCAGGCGTTACGCAAACCGTAGCGCTTTCAGTAAGCCCATTTGGTCGCACCAGATCGGAACCATGGAAGCCGCGTTGCTCGCTAAGGGCGCCGCTTGGTCACGGTAGCAGCGTTCGATGAAGGAAGGCAGGTTCTGGCGCGCGAAACGGTCAAGAAGTCTCGACCTCCTCAAGCGACACCGCGGCCGGCCGAGCCTCCAGTTGCGTATTCTCTTAACCAGACGTGCTGCCTCAATGCGCATGCCGGACATTCGGCGTACCGCGGCTATCGCTTCCTCGCTGAACTTACCGCATCGTGCGCGCGACATTGCGCTTCGGAGACACACGGGCTACAAGCACGGCGCTCAGTCGGTGCGCTTCTGGTACGTGCTGTTTCGCGTGATCACCTCGACCTTTTTTGCTGGGGCGATCACAGTTGCGGTCGCAAGGTGGGTCACTCCGTCGGGAAGGGTCTCAAAGACCGCTTCCAGCGACACGGGATCTTTGGGGCTTCCCAAAGTGGATACCACCGTCGCTTTTAGCAAAGCTTTCGAAGCCGGATCATAAGCGAAGAGCAGATAGTCGCCGCTCTGGAAATAGTCCTTTAAGCGAATTGTAGATTTGCCGGCTTCCGGCGGCCCGAATGACGCTCGACCGTCCTGCAGGAGATGCCGCATCTGTTCCGGGTCCAACGGCACGTAAGTGTTAATCATGCCGACCGCTCGTTCAATGTAGTCCTGCATGTCCGCTTTCTTGCGCACCCTATGCCTCTTCGAGATCGTGCTCGCCGCCTCATCTTCCTTGCCCTTGCCGATAGGGGTTCGGGTCAGCTTGCCTGACTCGTCATAGTGACAAAGGAACTCATTGGACGACTTGAGGTCTCCTTTTGTGCGCACTTCGGTATGTTCCGTCCACGTGTACTGACGGAGAGCTTGCTTACTGCGTGCTACTTCATCTCGGACCGCCATGACTTCGCGAAGCAGGGCTGGGTCGATGCTCTGCGCCTCAACCGGGTACAGCATCCGAAGCCCGCAGAACAGAAGCGCCGCGAAAGTTCGAAATCTCATTCGAGTCTCCCAAGTGTTTGTCGGCATACCGATCTCAGGCCCCTGAATCCGGAACGAAGTCTATCACGAGCATTGTCCAGCGGCCGAAGTTTACCTTGGATTATCGAATCGCGATTGAAAATGCGTGGCTCCAGAGTCGGGCGATATTACATTATCGTGCCCCCCATTTAGAACCTCTTACGTGGCTGGCGCCCGGCGCGATTAAGTAGCTAGTCTGGCAATCCCTACGCGTTCAAGAGGATCCGGCGCGTCCGTGGCCGATGGTATAGCACTTGCGGTAGTTGAACATGGAGGACTTTATGAAAGTTACTTCCCACGTACTAACCGTTGCCGTCTCCGCCCTCATGGCGGCGACTGTTTCGGCTCAGAACTCTTCAAGTTCACAAACCCCGCAGATCCGGCCTGAGGCACAGCCGCCCTACAGTCCTGGCGGTGCACGCACCCCGGGCATCGACTCATCGAATTCACAAACCCCGCAGATCCGGCCTGAGGCACAGCCCCCCTACAGTCCTGGCGGTGTACGCACCCCGGGCGTCAATCCGTCTGACACAACCGAAGGGCAAACGCAGCCGGCCATGGATCCGATCATATCCGCGAAGAAGTTCGTCAAGGAAGCTGCCGAGGGATCCGCCACTGAGATTGCACTAGGCAAACTCGCTCAGGAAAAAGGTTCCAGCGATGCTGTAAAACAGTTCGGAAAGCGCATGGTTGAGGATCATAGCAAAGCCACCGAGGAACTCAAACAGGCGGCCGAGATGGCGAAAATCCCCGTCCCCTCAGAAGCGCCAAAGAAGGCCAAGAAAGCACATGACAAGCTCTCGAAGTTGTCGGGTGCGGACTTCGATCGCGCATACGCGAAGACGATGGTGAGCGATCATAAGGAGGATGTGAAGGCTTTCGAGCAAGAGGCGCGCGAAGGTGCAGTACCGCCGGTGAAGAATTTTGCGGCGAAGACGCTGCCAACTTTGCAGGAACACCTTAAGCTGGCCGAAGAACTCAAAGCTGCAGCGGGGCAGGCGTCTGAAGTTACTAGGTAGCGGCCCATGGACCGCATCTGCTGCGGTGAGATTCCGGTCCCGAACTACACGCCGCCTGTTTGCGGTCGGCCCGAAATCGGCTGATTGTTTGGCTTGGCGTCACGAGTGAGGATATTTAGCTGCGCCGGTACGGAGAACGAGACTCCTTCCTGGCTGAGGATTTCAAGCAGTCTTAGAATAGGCTCCTCCTGCTTTAACAGGAACTCGTCGTAATCCGCCGTCAAGAGGCGCCTCAGCATTAGCTGAAGCCGCCACCATAAGGGCGGCAAGCAGGAACCGGTTTGGCATCTGAACGATCGGATTGCTCGTCGTTCCCAGTTGTTACGTCTCTACCCGGCCAATCTGGCCAGCCGTCGGGAACTCTCCGCGACTCCTTCTCTAACCTTGACCGCTTCGTAGAGGTGCTTCGCCTCGCCCCATAGCGCTTTCGCGTACTCCACATCGCCGCGCTTGTCCTTGAGAATTGCCAGGCCTCGAATGGCGTTCGCCAAATCGAGAGGGTGAGTTCCTTCATTCGCGCGATAGAGATGAAGAGATTCTTCGTAGCACGGTTCGGCTAATTCCGCACGTCCTATCTCCTGATAGATATCGCCAAGATGTCGAATCGCGTGGGCGAGCCGGATCTCATCGCCTTCGGCTCGTAGAATGCCGACGGCCTCTTTATAATGCGCGAGCGCCACGTTTTTCGAATTCAGGTCCCGCTCGATCTGGCCCAGCCTCGTCAACGCTGCGGCCAGTTCAACGCACGCGTTGTCCTCACGACAAAGCTG
This sequence comes from Bryobacteraceae bacterium, assembly GCA_963833675.1. GTDB lineage: Bacteria > Acidobacteriota > Terriglobia > Bryobacterales > Bryobacteraceae > DASQDN01. The sequence goes on from CAWHYW010000009.1 coordinate 18,278, forward strand.
CACTGCGTGATCGAGCGCTGTTTTGGCATCCTTCAGCCGATTCTCTTTTCGCGCCTGAAGCGCCTGCCGGAGTAGATCGTTAATGACATGAGACATGCTTGGTTGCCGATGCTATGACGAGAGCGGCCCTCCTTCGATATCTTAAGTTCGAGGGCCTGTAGACCCGGTATTCCAAAACCCGCGACCGCCAGCCAGAAAACAGGACGGGAGTTTGGTCGTTTTGGTAAAGGTGGGGGTGTTTGGGACGCGGGCGCCTCGCGGACGGGCCGGGCCAGGTCCAACTCCGCCTCGGCGGTCCGCGGGTTCTTTGGGCTGCAGCCGGCTGTAAGGATAATTCCCTTGAAAACGATACAGGTGTAACCCCAATATCTTCAACACCAAAAATCCCTGATAATCCAAAACTGTCGATTCGGAGTCGGAGCGCGTAAGCGCGCGATTTCCGGTTCATCCTTAGACTGGCAACATGTACATTCCTTGGGCCGTTTCCGGAAGCAAGGAAAGCGCTTAGTCACGCGTTCCTCGCATTTGCGGAACTTGGCTCCGGCGGTCCGTCCTTCGCCGAAACATAAAAATGCAAAACAAAAACCCCGTTCAACTGGGTCGTCAGGCTACAAAGTTTAAGAAATTTACATCTCATTACTGGTCATTCTCAACAATCGCCTGTCGAGGGACGTCTGTTAATGCGTCTGTGTTATGCTGAAGCCACCACGGGCGGTTAAGCGATGAGTGTACGCGCGACTACTGTTTCAGTGTTCGTCTTTCTCAGCCTGTGGAGCGGGCTCTATGCGTTCCAGCGCGGACGCATGCCTTGGTTTGACGAGGATGCGCCCCTAATCACCCCTCCCGATGCGAATGAAAGGACCGAGTACGCCTTTGCTCGGCTCCAGTATCCTTCTTACGGCCGAGTTGCGGATCGCATCTGGAATATGCGGGGAAACTGGACTATCGACTATCCCAAGGCGGACCGGCAATTCGTTCAGGGAGTTCGCCGTCTCACGCGAATTCACACGCGCTCGGTTGAGCAGGTCGTCAATTTAGACTCTGACGAAATCTACAACTGGCCCTGGATTTACGCGGTTGAATCAGGACACTGGGAGCTTACGGACAGCCAGGCGAGAAAGCTACGCGACTATTTGCTCCGGGGCGGTTTCCTGATGACCGATGACTTCCACGGAACTATGGAGTGGGAGATCATGATGCAATCAATGCGCAGGGTTTTCCCGGACCGGCCCGTCGTTGACATCGAAAATAAGGACGCAATCTTTCACGTTCTCTACGATCTCGATGAGCGCTTCCAGGTACCCGGCGTCGTCACGTTCGGAACCGGACGCACGTATGAATACGATGGCGTGGAAGCCGAAGTGGCGCGGGATCTATGACGACAAGGGGCGGATCATGGTCGCCATTTGTCACAACATGGATCTCGGGGACGCCTGGGAATGGGCCGACAATCCTAACTATCCGGAAAAGTACGCGTCCATGGCGTACAGGGTTGGTATCAACTACATTATCTATGCGATGACGCACTAATGTTCGAGCTTCTGTTTAAATATCCATTCGAGGCTTTCGCAAAGGGGCAGGTCGTGCTCCTGGGCAGGTGGCCCGTGTGGCTGCTGATTGCCCTGCTGCTGGTCGGAGCCCTCGCCTTCTCGTGGCCGTTCATCGTTTCCTGGACTCGCGAGCGCGAATTCAATCCCCGCCGGCTTGTCGTCTGGGTGCTCCAGACTGCCACATTGGCGATGCTCCTGCTCATGCTTTGGCAACCGGCCCTCAGCGTGGCAACGCTACGTCCCCAACAAAATATAGTGGCTGTCGTTGCCGACGATTCGCGGAGCATGGCTGCTGTCGACAATGGCATCTCTCGCCGCGATCAGCTACAACAAACGTTAAATCAAATCAAAGACTTGGATAAGAAATTTCAAGTTCGACTTTATCGTGCTGGGGCCGGTGTCGAGCGCGTCGACTCCGCCCGGCAGCTCAATGCGCAAGCGCCGTCCACACGTCTCGGCGACGCCTTGAAACAAGTCACAGGCGAGGCGGGAAGCCTGCCGATCGGAGCCGTCATTCTGTTGAGCGACGGCGCCGACAACTCCGGCGGAATCGACCTGCCTACTTTGAGTGAAATTCGTCGTTATCGCATTCCGATCCACACCGTCGGATTCGGGCGCGAAAAACCAGACCGTGACATCGAGATCGTAGATGTCCAGACGCCCACGCGGGTACTCGCCGACTCCCGGTTGGGCGCGGAGGTCACTTTGAAGAGTTTCGGCTACGCGAATCGCCACGTTCGCCTCAATATTCAAGACAACGGAAAGACGCTGGCATCCAAGGATGTGACCCTCAAGGCGGACGGAAAGGAACAGACAGAATCCCTCATCTTCAGCGCAGGCCCAGCGGGAATCAGAACCTTGCAGATCGGAATCGAACCTCAGGACGGCGAGGAGAACCGCAATAACAATGCGGTTACCCGGTTGGTCTCCGCAGAGTCGAACCGGCCGCGCATCCTCTATATAGAAGGCGAACCGAAGTGGGAGTTCAAATTCATCCGCCGAGCCATTGAATTAGATCAATCGCTCGCAGCTCACCACCATCCTGCGGACCACGCAGAACAAGATTTACCGCCAAGGCATCGATTCGCCGGCCGAACTCGAGCAAGGCTTTCCCGTAACGGTCGATGAGCTCTTCAAATACCAGGGCATCATCATCGGTGGAGTGGAGGCGAACTATTTCACCCCGACGCAGCAGGAACTCCTGAAGCAGTTCGTAGACCGCCGCGGCGGTGGACTGCTCTGGCTGGGAGGCCGCTCAGGTCTGGCCGATGGCGGGTGGGAGAGATCCGGTTTGGGCGATCTGCTTCCCGTAAACCTCCCGGATAGGAAGGACACCTTTCATCGTGATCCCGCAAACGTGGAGCTCACTTCCGCCGGTCGTGATAGCTTGCTGTGCCGGCTTGAGGACGATCCTGCCCGCAACGTAGATCGCTGGAAGAAGCTTCCTTACCTGCAGAACTACCAGGAAGCAGGAACGGCCAAACCCGGAGCAGTCGTGTTGGCGGAATTGCTGCCCACCAGTCGCGGCCGTCACCCTCTGCTCGTCACCGAAAATTACGGTCGGGGACGCACCGCGGTCTTCGCTAGTGCCGGCTCCTGGCGCTGGCAGATGTCGCAGCCTTTAGAGGACAAGTCGCACGAGATGTTCTGGCAACAGATGCTTCGCTGGCTTGTTGCTGGAACGTATGGTCCGGTGGTTTCATCCGTTCCGCGGACGGTCTTTGCGGATGAGCAGCGCATCCCGATTCGCGTCGAGGCGCGCGATAAAAATTATCTTCCGCTTACCGACGGGCGCGTCGAAGCTACTGTGATGGGTCCCGGCAACTCGAACGAAAAGATTGAACTTCGACCTGATCCTGCAAGTCCCGGTATCTACACAGCAGACTATGCGGCCGTGCAGCCCGGATCGTATGTGATCGAAACTGCCGTGCGCCGCGGCGATCAGGAGATCGGCCGGGATATGTTTACCTTCCGTCGCGAGGACGGTGTGGCCGAAAACTTCAGAACCCAACAAAACCGCGAGCTGCTCGAGAAGCTCGCGTCGGAAACCGGCGGGAAATATTATCGTCCCGACGAAGCTTCTCGAATCCCGAAGGAAATCTCCTATTCCGAAGCCGGGATTTCTGTCCGCGAGACCCGTGATCTGTGGGATATGCCGATCTTCTTCATCGGCGCGATCCTCTTACGAACATCGGAATGGCTGCTTCGCCGGAGATGGGGCCTTGTATGAGAATTGCCACACTGGCCCTGCTGGCGGCCGCGTCGGCCGGAGCCACAACGCATTGCATCACGATCGCCGGACTCGGTGGCGAGCCTGATTACGAGCAGCGCTTCGGAGCCTGGGCCCAGGAACTTGACCTGACGCTGCGTTCGGCTCCTGATGCCCAGGTCGAAACCTTGTCAGGCCCGAAAGCTACCAAGGTAGGCATCAAGGCTGCCTTCGAAACCATCGCCAAGCAGGCGAAGCGCGAAGATTCGCTCGTGGTTGTCTTTCTTGGGCATGGGACCTTCGATGGCAGCGAATACAAGATCAACCTTCCCGGTCCTGACCTGAGCGCCGAAGAAATCGCTAACCTTCTTGACCGCGTCCACGTCGGCAGGCAATTGATCGTCAACGCCACCAGCGCGAGCGGCGGCTCGGTGCATGCGCTCCTCGGAGAAAATCGCACGGTCATCACCGCAACCAAAGCCGGCACGGAGAAGAATGCCACTGTGTTCGCCCGCTACTGGATTGAAGCATTGCGCGACGCCGCGGCCGACACGGACAAAAACGAAGTGATCACTGCATTGGAGGCATTCAAGTTCGCGGAGACGAAGACCAAGCAGTTTTACGAAACCAACAAGCGCCTTGCAACGGAGCACCCCACCTTGAATGGCGGCGACGCCAATGGACCTCTTACCGCGGGGCGATTTGCCGTTCTCCGCATCGGAACCATTCAGAAGGCTGCCAGCGATCCGGCGAAGCAGGCGCTCTTAGCCAAACGGGAGCAGCTCGAGGCTGCCATCGATCGCCTGAAATTCCAGAAGGCGGCCATGCCGACGGACGAATACAAGCGTCAGCTTCAGGCGTTATTGCTCGATTTGGCTCGAACGCAGGCGGAGATTGATAAATGAAGTTTTGCTTCCTCCTGCTTGCCTTCTCATTCTTTGCTTTCGCTGATCCCGCTGTGGATGCTTGCCGCAAACTCGAAAAGCACGGCAAGCGGGCGGAAGCGAAAGCGCTGCTATCAGAAGTTGAGCAATGATTCGAACCCCGCTCGAAAGGCGGAAGGATTCTGGGGTCTGCACGATTACCACTCCGCAAATGAATCGTTCCGCTCCGCGGTTGCCCAGCAGCCTGGGAACGCCGATCTGCGCGTTCGCTGGGGACTTCTATTCCTGGAACGCTACACCAAGGACGAGGCGGAGAAGCTCTTCCAGGAAGCCCTTGCCATCAACCCGAAGCACGCGGGCGCCACTTATGCAACAGCACTCCTCGCTGCCGACGGATTTGAGCAGCAGGCAGTTGAGCTGGCGCAGCGTGCGCTGGAGATGGATCCCAAGATGGTCGAGGCGCAGGAATTGCTGGCCAGGCTTGCGCTTGAGGATAACAACGAGCAGAAAGCGATCAAGGAGGCGGATAAGGCGCTCAAAATGTCATCCGAAGCATTGGATGCCATGGCCGTGCGGCTCACGATCGACCTGCTCCACGACAAGAAAAACAGCGAGTGGGAAGGCCGGATCAACGCTATTAATCCGGTCTACGGCGATGCCTGGGATTTCGCAGGGCACATCCTCGTCCTGAATCGTCGCTACGAAGAAGGAATTGCCTACTACCGAAAGGCTCTCGAGCTCGATCCGAGCTTGCAGCGGTCTCGGGCCGAGCTCGGCGTCAATCTGATGCGCCTCGGACTTGAAACGGAAGCGCGCCAGCAGTTGGAAAAGGCATACGACGAGGGTTACAAAAACGCCATGACGGTGAATTCCCTAACCCTGATGGACAGCTACAAAAACTTTCTTACCTTCAAAACGGACACCACGATCGTCCGTGTGCACAAGAAGGAAGCCGAGTTGCTCCATCCCTACGTCGAGAGTGAACTGAAACGTGCCATCGCCACCTACGAAAAGAAGTATCAACTGAAGCTCACGAAGCCCGTACAGGTCGAGGTATATCCCGACCACGAAGACTTTGCCGTCCGAACAATGGGCATGCCGGGACTCGGTGCTCTCGGTGTGACGTTCGGAACCGTTGTTGCCATGGATAGCCCATCCGGCCGGCCCCCGGGAACGTTTCACTGGGCAAGTACGCTTTGGCACGAGCTGAGCCACGTCTACGTTCTCTCTGCCACGAATCACCGCGTTCCACGCTGGTTCACGGAAGGGATGGCGGTCCACGAGGAAACGGCGACTTCACCCGATTGGGGCGATCGTCTCGATCCAGTGGCGATCAACGCGATTCGCGACAAAAAGCTTTTGCCGGTCGCGCAGTTGGATCGCGGATTCATCCGGCCGAGCTACCGCAGCCAGGTCGTCGTTTCGTACTTCCAGGCGGGCCGTATCTGCGACTTCATCAATGAGAAGTGGGGCTACCAGAAGCTGCTTGACATGATGCATTCGTTCGCCCAATCCAAGCAAACTGGAGAAGTCATCGAAGAACAGTTCAAAATGAAACCTGAGGAGTTCGATGCCCAGTTTCTGGCATGGCTCGATACCGGCGTCAAAAGCACGGTCGATAAATTTCCGGAATGGCGGAAGCGCATGAAAGAACTTCTCGCCGCTGCGTCGAGCAAGAACAACGACGAGGTGATCAAGCTCGCACCGGAAGTGATCGCCATGTATCCCGATTTCGTAGAGCGCGACAGCGCCTATGAACTTCTCGCTGCTGCTTACGGAGCAAAAGGCGATAAGGTGTCTTCCATGAAGGCGCTGCAGCAATACTCTCACGCAGGCGGGCGGTCTCCCCAATCACTGAAGAAGCTCGCGGCGCTGCAGGAGGAAGCAGGTCAGTCTGCAGACGCCATCAAGACGCTCGAACGGCTGATCTACATTTACCCCGTGGAAGAAGAGCTGCACCGCCGGCTCGGTGATCTCTATATGGCGCGAAACGCAGCGGACGGCGCCATAAGGGAATATACAGCAGTCATCGCGACCAAACCGCAGGATCAGGCCGCTTCTCACTTCAATCTTGCCCGCGCGCTGCAGAGCGCGAAACGTATGGACGACGCCAAGGAGCATTTGTTACTGGCTCTGGAGGCCGCGCCCGGTTACAAGCCGGCGCAGAAGCTTTTACTCGAACTCTCACGCTGAGGAACAATGACTAATCCCTCCCCTATCTCGCTCGACTCGTCGGAACTGAAGCAGCGCATCGTCCGCTTCCAGCAGGCCGAGAGCGACATCGTCCAACAGATCCGGCGCGTGATCGTCGGTCAGGAACAGGTGCTCGAACAGGTGCTGATCGCATTGTTCGTCGGCGGACACTGCTTGATTACCGGCCTTCCGGGTACCGCTAAAACATTGCTTGTCCGGACCATAGCCGACACGCTGGGTCTGGAGTTCCGCCGCATTCAGTTCACCCCTGATTTAATGCCGTCCGACATCACCGGGACCGATATCATCGAGGAGGATCCTGCTTCGGGCCACCGTACCTGGACGTTCGTGGAAGGTCCGATCTTCGGCAACATCATCCTTGCGGATGAAATTAACCGGACCCCTCCGAAAACTCAGTCCGCTCTTCTCGAGGCCATGCAGGAGAAATCCTGCACAGTGCGCGGCAATCATTACAAACTGCCTGCGCCGTTCTTCGTCCTGGCGACGCAGAATCCAATCGAGCTGGAAGGAACATATCCGCTTCCCGAAGCGCAGCTCGATCGCTTCATCTTCAATACCGTGCTCGACTACCTCGACGCCGACGACGAGATGAAGGTCATCGGATTGACGACCACCACCAGCACCGCCCATCCCGAGCCCGTAACCACGGCGGAAGAGATCCTCGGATTCCAGCAATTGATTCGCATGGTGCCGATTGCGGATTCCGTCGCTCGATACGCCGTTGACCTGGTGCGCATGACTCGCCCGACCGACCCTACCGCGCCAGACTTCGTGAAGAAGTACGTGAATTATGGAGCTAGCGTTCGCGGCATTCAGAATATTGTTCTGGCCTCGAAGGCAAGGGCTCTCGTCCATCGCCGGTATCACGTCACGTACGAAGACGTGGCAACCCTCGCAGCGCCCATCCTGCGTCACCGTATCCTGCTCAATTTCCATGCCGAGTCGGATCGCTTGAGTCCCGACGATATCCTGAAGCGCGTTCTCGATGTGAAGCCGGCTCCGAAGGCGTAATTCCTATGCAACAGTTCCTCGATCCCAATGTGCTCGCCTCCATCTCCGGTCTGGAGTTGATCGCGAAAACTGTGGTCGAGGGATTTGTGTCAGGACTCCATCGATCGCCGCATTTCGGCTTCAGCCAGGAATTCGCCGAATACCGGGCCTACTCGGAAGGCGACGATCTTCGTCATATCGACTGGAATGTGTTCGCTCGTACCGAGAGGATGTACTTGAAGCGCTATCGGGGCGAGACCAACACGCAAGTCACGATCTTGCTGGATGCGAGCGCGTCAATGGCATACGGCTCGCATAAAGTGAATAAGCTGGACTATGCCCGCTATCTCACAGCATGTCTGGCATATTTATCGAATCAGCAGCGTGATGCCGCCGGGATTGTCATCTTCGACGACGAGATTCGCAACTACGTTCCGCCATCGAGCCGCATCGGTCAGTTTGCCCGGTTGTCCCACGCGATCGAACAGGCGAAGCCCGGGACACGCACGGACTTTGCCAAGCCGTTCTTCCATTGCCAGAATTTCCTGCATCGCCGCGGCATCCTGGTAGTGGTGTCGGATTTTTACGAAGATCCCGAGATCGTGATCAAAACCATGGAACCGATGCGCTTCCATGGCAATGAGATCGTCTTGTTCCATGTGCTGGACCCCCAGGAAATTCGGCCTCGAATACAGGATCCGGCGCTCGTGTTGGACATGGAGACGGGCGACACGCTCGAAGTGACGCCGGATTACGTGCGGCACGAGTATGCCGCCAAAATCGATGCGCATATCGCCGGCTTGCGGGAACGCGCGCAGCGTTCAGGAATCGATTGTGTTCTGATTGACACCAGCAAGCCGCTTGACGACGCGTTGCGGAGTTACCTGCTGCTGCGTCAGGGGAGGGCATAGTGGGCTTTCTTTCCCCTTGGTTTCTAGGCGGCATACTGGCGTTAGGCATTCCCTTCTACCTGCACCTGTTGCGGCAGCACAAGTCCAATCCGCTGCCCTTCAGTTCGCTGATGTTCTTCGAGAAGCGCACGCAAAGCTCGGTAAAACATCGCCGGTTGAAGTATCTTGCCCTATTCGCGATGCGCTGCGCGTTGCTGGCTTTGCTGGCGCTTCTGTTTGCCAAGCCTTATCTGCGTGTCGCCAACGGCGGCGATGCGCAAGGGCGTAAACTCCTGGTTATAGCCGTCGACAACTCCTTCAGCATGCGCGCCGGTTCCCGTATGGCGGACGCAAAGAACGCCGCGCTGGATGTGCTGCGGCAATTCCGCGGAGGTGATCGCGGGCAGGTCATCTCGTTCGCTTCCTCGGCGCAGATGCTGACTCAAGCGGTGGCCAATCCGCAGGAGCTCGAAGCCGCCGTGAAGGCGATTGAGCCCGGTGACAGCCGCAGCGCATACGCGGAGATCTCGAGAGTTATCCGTTCCTTATCGACGCCGGATGGTATGCCCGTCGAAGCTCATATCTTCACGGACGCGCAAAGGTCGTCGATGCCTGTGCCGTTTTCCGAGCTGGCGGTTTCTCCGGGAACAAAACTGACCGTTCATCCGGTAACAGATCAAGCCGAGCCGAATTGGTTTGTCGAAGCAGTGCACGCTCCCCGAAGCGTTTATCAGCCGAAAAAGGTTCGCGTTCAGGCCGTCATCGCAGGTTCGGGAACGGAAGCGGCAGACCTTAATGTGTCGCTCTCCCTGAATGGCAAGTCTCTCGAGACCCGTAAAGCCAATGTCCCTGCCGGTGGACGAGCCACAGTCGAATTCTATCTGCCGGATGCCGCCTACGGAATGAATCGCGGTGAGGTCCGCATCGATTCCCGTGACAAGTTAGCAGCCGACGATACCTTCCCGTTTTCGATCGAACGTAAAGAAGCGCGCCGTGTGCTCGTGGTATACGAACCAAACCGGGCGCGCGCTGCCGAGTATTACCGGGCTGCTCTTGAGTCGACTCCGGATGCCGGTTTTACCGTCGAGGCGGTTTCCTCGGATCAGGCATCGAATCTCGATTTCAATAAGTACGGCTTTGTCGTTCTCTCGGATACGACTGCTCCCGTCGAAGACTACATCCGGCGAGGTGGCGGCGTCCTGGTAGCTGCCGGACCGAATCTGGCGGCCAAGAGAGAAGTGCTGGGCACGAAGATCAGCGATACGCGATATGCATCTCGTGAAAGTGAACGTTTCTTCGCGGCCGCTGATGTCGACGAGAGCCATCCAACGGTCGCAAGGGCGGGGAAGTTCGATGACGTGAAGTTCTATCAGGTGGTTCGTATGGATGCCGGCAAGGACCGCGTCCTGGCGAAACTCACTGACGGAAGTCCTCTGCTTATTGAGAAGAAGATCGGCTCCGGCCGGGTGCTCATCTTTGCTTCGCCTTTTGACAACATCGCTAACGATCTTCCGCTGCATGCGTCTTTCGTGCCGTTCGTTGAGCAGTCGGCTCTTTACTTGAGCGGAGCCGAGTCCGCGCCCGCTCAGTATGCTGTCGATTCTTTTGTGGATCTAAAAAGCGGTGGTGAAATCATTGCTCCGGACGGGAAGCGCGCGCTATCGCTAGCGGAGGCGGCGAAGACGCCAGCGTTCCGATTATCGAGAGAAGGTTTCTGGGAAGTGCGGCGGCCTAACGGACAGCATGAATTAATCGCCGCGCACGCCGACCGGCGCGAATCCGATCTTTCCACGGTTCCGAAAGAGACCATTGCGTTGTGGCAAAGTACCGGAAAGGCGGGGCCGCAGGGCACTCAAACCGAGGCGAATGAAAAGCCGTACGTTATCTGGTGGTACGTTCTGGTTGCGTTACTCGTCATCGCAGTGGTGGAGTCAATCTTCGCGGGCAAGTACCTGAACCCCGAGCAGGATCAGCCCATCGCGCGAAAGCAGGCGGCATGAGGAGGATAAGATGAACCCACTCGAACAGGTCAACAAATATCTGCACTCTTTGGAGCGGCGCCTGCGGTGGGGAGCATTCACCAAGGGCGCGGCGATGACGGCGATCGCCGCCCTCATCGCAACGATTCTTCTGGTCCTGTACACCAACGCGTACGCATTTTCTGACATCAGTTTGCGTATTGCTCGCGTGTTGCTCGTCATCAGTCTGGCCCTGGTGATCGGCTTCGGTCTCTTGCTGCCGCTTCTGAGTCTCAACCGGCGCCGCGCCGCTCGAAGAGCCGAATCGGAGATGCCGGAGTTCAATGAGCGCTTGTTGACCTTCGCCGAGAAGAATCGCCAGGATGATCCATTTCTGGAACTACTCGCAGCGGATACGATGGAAGTCGCGCAGGTCGCCCATCCGGATCGCCTCATCAGTCCGGCCTGGATGTTTGGTTCAGCCTCGGCTGCGGCATTTGCGTCATTAGGCCTTATCTGGCTCATTGTCTCGGGTCCCGGCTTCATGGGGTACGGTGCTTCGCTGTTGTGGGCAGGCGCTCCGCGTGAAGGAATGCGCGCGGGCTTCTACGAAATCGTCATCGTCCCAGGCAACAAGAGCGTACGCAAGAAGTCCGACCAGAACGTCACTGCGCAACTGGTTGGCTTCGATTCGCGATCTGCAACTCTATATGCGAAATTCGCGGGAACCAGCAAATGGGAGCCCGCCCCAATGGCGCCGCAGCCTTCCGGCGCCGGGTTTGAATTCCTGTTTGCCGGATTGCCCGACTCAGTCGAATACTACGTCGAATCCAAGGGAGTTCGATCCAAAACCTACAATTTGACGGCCGTGGAAATTCCCGGTATCAAGAAGCTTCGCGTTACGTACAACTACCCGAAGTGGGCCGGCTTGAAGCCCGCGGTCGAAGAACCGGGTGGCGATCTGCGGGCCATCGAGGGCACTGAAGCAACTGTCGCCATCGAGACCGATAAGCCTCTGAAGAGTGCAGTCATCATTCTGGACAGCGGCGACCGCATCGAGATGCAGAAGGGCGAGGCCAACTGGCTCTCCGCAAGCCTCCCGATCAAGAGCGATGGCATGTACCACATCGCGACGGTCGATAAGAGTGAGGATATTCGTCTGAGCGAGGATTACTTCATCGAAGCGCAGAAAGAACAGCCTCCCAAGGTGAAGATCGCGCGGCCCAATCGCGATTTCAAGGTCAACCCGATTGAAGAGGTCACTGTTCAGGTAGAGGCGGAGGACGATTTCGCTCTCCAGGATGTTGCTCTCTCTTATTCGGTGAACGGCGGTCCGGAGAAGAGTGTCTCGCTGCTGAAGCGTAAGGGAGTGAAGACGGCCGAAGGCGAGACGATGCTCTCGCTCGAGGACTTCAAGCTGGTACCCGGTGATGTCGTTGCGTTGCATGCGCGCGCCCGCGATGCCCGTCGGAGACCATGACCGACATCATGTTCCTCGAGGCGCAGCCGTTCGAACGCGAATACCAGCAATCGCAGCAGATGGGCGGAGGCGGCGGTGGCGGCGAAATGGAGGACGATAACGTCTCCAAGCGCCAGAAGGAAATCATCGCGGCCACGTTCAATCAAATTCGCGACAGAGGAAAGAACAGATCGGCCGAAGACGAGAACGCCAAGTTCCTCGCCGATACGCAAGGCAAGCTACGGGACCAGAGTCGCTCGCTAGCCAATCGCATGAAGAGCCGCGAACTCGCGCAGCAGAATGCCGAGTTCCAATCCTTCGCCAAAGACATGGAGATGGCGGCGCAAGCAATGAACGAAGCCGTCGACAAACTGAAAGTCAAAGGTTGGAAAGACGCGATTCAGCCCGAGCAGAAAGCGCTGCAGTATCTCCTCCGAGCGGAGGCCACCAGGCGGCAGATACAGGTTGCCTTTGGACGGCAGGGCGGTGGCGGAGGCGGGGGAGGCGCCGGTCGCGATCTGGAAAGCCTATTCGATCTCGAACTCGATACCGAGAAGAATCAGTACGAGACGGGCATGCAATCCGCGTCAGCGGACCGCAGGCAGAAAGAAACAGACGAAGCCCTCCAGAAGCTGGAACAGTTAGCGCGCCGGCAACAGGAACTTGCGCAACAGCAGCGCGATCAGCGACAGAGCCCGCAGCAGCGCTGGCAACAGGAAATGCTGCGGCGCGAAGCCGAAGAGCTGAAGAAGAAGATGGAAGAACTCGCGCGCGGTCAAACCGGGCAAGGACAAGGACAAGGACAAGGCGCCAGAGCAATCAGCTTCGTCAAGCTATAGACCGGCTGCAGCGAGCGACCGACGACATGCGTCAGGCGGCAAGCTCGCAGGCAGCGCAACCGCAAGCAGGTTCGGCGGAGGCAAGGCGCGCAGCAGATCGTTTGCAGGAAGCGCGGGACTCGGTCAAGGGCATGCGCCAGCAGGAATCCGGTCAGCAGATGAGCGATCTAACACGCCGTGCCGACAAACTGGCGCAGGAACAGCGGGAGTTCGTGGACAAGCTGAAGCAGACATACGGCGATGGAGCGCAAGCTCGCCCAATGCCCGGTCAGGACGGCGGAAAAGCTGAGCAGCTCGCGAAGCAAAAAGAGCAGATGCTCAACGATCTGAACGGTCTGGAACGCGACATGCAAAACGCCGCCCGGAATATGGCGAGTACGCAGCGAGGATCGTCATCGAAAATTCGCGAGGCGTTAGGCGAGATGCAGCAGAACGAGCTGAAGCTGCGCATGAAATACGCTGCCGAATGGATACGGCGCGGCCTGGGCGGCTATGTCGGCTCCCGCGAGACACCGGTAACAATGGGCCTCGAGAGCCTGCGCAATCAGCTGCATAACGCCGAGGAAGCGATGGGTCCTTCCAACGAGAAGGGCAAGAATTCCGGTGTCGAGCAGGCGTTGAATCAGATTGAGCGCACACGCCAACAACTCCAGCGCGCTGCAGGGGGACAGCAGGCCGGCCAGCAGAATGGACAGCGCGGTCAGAAAGGCCAGCAGCAAGGTCAAGGGCAGCAGGGGCAACAAGGCCGACAAGGGCAGGAGGGTCAACAAGGACAGGGACAACAGCAAGGACGAGGTCAGCAGCCGGGCCAACAACCTGGGCAAGGCCAAGAGGGTCAAGCTGGCCAGCAAGGACAGCAGAGCCAACAAGGACAAGCTGGCCAACAGGGACAGCAAGGCCAGCAAGGACAGGGCGGCCAACAGGGTCAAGGCGGCCAACAAGGACAAGGCGGCCAGTTCGGGCAGAACGGCCAACAGGCTGGTGGCGGAAACAGCGGGCAGGGCGGACCTCACGGTGGACCCTATGGCGCCGGCGAGATGGGCGTCTACCGTTCCGGTGACGGCATCGGGCCACAAGGACCGATAAGCCAGGCTGCAGCGGAGCAGGCGTTCCGAAACAGCGTCCGTGATCTCCAGCAGCTTCGTCAGGGGCTGCAGGATAACCCGGAACTCGCCAAAGAAGTCGAGAACACCCTTCGAGAAATTCAGCGGTGGGACCCGGCAAAACATCCCGGCAACCCGGCATTGCTGGAGTTGATGAGGACCCAGGTATTGCCCAATATCGAGCAACTGGAATTGCAGCTACGGCGCAAGCTTGAAGGTAAGGACGGGGAAGCGCGGACGACAGCCGCGGAGCGTATCCCGCAAGGCTATGGCGATGCCGTTGCGGAATACTTCCGTCGTCTCAGTAAGACGAAATAGCGATTAGAACCGAAGCAGCGCGGCTGCCACGGTTCCGCGACCAGGGACCGTCTGGGGATCTGTGACCCATACGTCTCCCCCATGGGCGATTGTCTGCAGTGCAGCCGTATTGAGCAAGTCCTCCTCGTTGTCTGCATCGCGAGCGCCTTCGGCGATGAACAGAGATGCGACCCGGCCTTCGCTGCGCTGCTTTCACAATGGCGGCGGGTTTGGACGCTACACGATCGGTTCCTCCGAGCTTCTCGTATTGCTGCAACGCCTTGTTCATGGGCTCCGCAAACGCTCGATGCGCCACTTCCAGAGCCCGCTTGTGCAACTCACCGCCCTTCAGGCTCTCTGGCGAGCCTTGTACGTGACCAGAGGCCAGATGCGGGTACGAGTTGATGTCGCGATACATGGAGGTTTCGTATTCGACACCGGCAAGCACTAACGGAGATGTTTCCCCGCGCAGGACTTCCGAAACAGCTTCATCAATGCGGTGGAAGAAGTTGCCGATGTGCGGGTCCATATTGTCTCGATCGTGCGTGGAATTGAACGTACCGGCGGTTGCTCCACTCTCGGAAGACCGCTGAGCTGCGCGGTCAGGCGATGTGGTGGGAGAACGAGTGTTTAACCATTGTTCAACGCTGATCGGAACATTCGGACCGAGCGATACTTCGTCCGAGCTGTGATTCGTGCAGCGAAGCAGCCGAACATGCTTCTGGCTAAGGGCGAGAACGTAAAATCGCTTCTCCTGATCCTGCAAAGCACGGAGAAACGGAAGCACCTGGAAACGGTCAGCAACGATCGAGGAATCTTTTAACTGCTCCCTGACCCGGAAGCACCGGAAGACCTGCGGCGCCCGCAAGACGACCAGACTTCCGAAATCAATACTCCAGGAATCGCCATCGATCTGTGACACCGGGTCGAGGAACTCACGAATCTGCTTGGGATTCAGGCCATATTCGGCCAGCATCGGCTCGGCAGCGTGCGCTCCGCTTTTCAGCCGCATGTAATCCTGTCGTGAAGTATTCTCCGCCGGTCGAATAGGCACTGTCATCGTCAGGCAAGGACCCTCAACTAGTGCGAGTTCCTTCAGGTCTGCTAGGCGCATGGGGCGCGTGGCTTCAACAGTTCCTTTGTCCATAACGTCTCCTGTTTGCCGAAATAGCTACGTTTGGGGACGCTTCCCTAAGGAACGCGTTACATCAGTCACACCCTCTCGGCTGCAGCCAGCGAGTGCTCAATTTGGCCAACATCACCTTTCGGAAGTCGAACTGTGAATTTCGTGCCGACGCCGGGCTTGCTCTCCACGTCGATAGAGCCGCGATGCTCCCGGACAATCCAGGCTACGAAGCTTAAGCCTAATCCTAGTCCGCGCTCAGGCGACTTTTCGCCTCGCGCGCCGGGAACCCGGTAGAAGCGATCGAAAATGTGGGGTAGAGATTCGGCCGGAACGCCGACACCAGTATCCTGGACTACTAACTCCACGTCACGCCCTCGATCATGAAGCGCTACATTGACCGATCCGCCTTCGGGTGTGTACTTGATCGCATTGGAGACCAGATTCGAGATGAGCCGCTCAATCTGTATGCGGTCCACTTCAGCGACGCAGTGCGCGGGAAGGGAGGTGGTCAACTTCACTTTTCCACTCTCAGCAGGGATTCCGAACTGCTCGAGGAGATTGACCATCATCGGCGGAAGATCGATCGGCTGTTTTTGAAGAATTACTTGTCCTGATTCCGCCTGTGAAAGTTGCAGGAGCGCGCGAATTGTTTGCGAAAGCCGCTCTACATCTTCCAGAGCGTTCAGGATCGCCTCCTGATACTGTTCTGTCGTCTTGGCGGCGAGTAATGCCACTTCCAATTGGCCCCGAATCGCTGTCAGAGGTGTGCGCAACTCATGCGACACGTCGGTCGAAAACTGCTTCGTCTGCTGGAATGACGCGTCCAGCCGCTCGATCATTCGATTGAATGCATCGATTAACCGGTCCAATTCGTCATTGGCGCCGCGGTAGGGAATCTGAACCCGAAGGTTCTTGCTCGTAATCCTTTGCGCGGTCCTGGCTACTTCCTCAACCGGAATCAGCGCCCTCCCGGCCATGAACCAGCCGAGCAGACTTGCTGTAATAATCATCAGCGGCAAAAGGATGGAATACAGCCGGGTGAACTGCTCAACCAGTCGTTCGCCTTCCTGATAGGAGCGGCCGATGGCGACAAAGTACGGCTTTTCGTCTTCTCCCAGAAGGGAGGCTTGTCGGATCAGATACGATACTCCGTGAGCGTCCTTCTTGGTTTTCCACATTGTCTCTTTGTTACGAATGCTGTCGCGAATTTCCTTTGGACTCTCCACTCCAAGATCTTTATAGTGTCCGGAGATTTCGAGTACCGTTCCAGTCTGGTCCGTGAGCAAATAGATATGCTTCAGGCGATCGACGATGAGCGCCTCTTCCGGATCTTCACGATCGTAGAACCAGTTAACTTTGCCTTTCTCGATGCGCAGATATCCGTGCACAGCGCCCCATTCCTCGTTGAGAATGTTTCGAAGCTGACTATCGAAGAGAGAACTGAGCGTTTGTCGAAAGAAAAGGCCTAGAAACGACAGGAGAACAGTAAAGAAAACAAGGTAGGTCAGAGTGAGGCGAAACCGGAGCCCGCGTGTAACCCTTCCGCGCAGGTTGCCAAGACTCCGCCACATCGTCTACGCCGAAGGATTTGCGGCCTGCTCCGGCAAATCGAGCATATACCCGATCCCGCGAACAGTGTGAAGAAGCTTCGTAGGCCACTTATCGTCGATTTTGCTACGCAGGTGCCGGATGTAGACGTCAACGATGTTCGTTAGGCCGTCGTAGTCCATATCCCAGACATGTTCGACAATCATCGTGCGGCTGAGCGGACGTCCGCGGTTGCGCATCAGGTATTCGAGGATGCTGAACTCTTTCGGCGCGAGCTCGATTGCCTCGCCACCGCGTGTCACGCGGCGACGAATGCAATCCAGAACTAAATCGCCGATCTGCAAACGTTCGGGTGTGGGAGCGCCCCGGCGGAGAAGCACGCGGACGCGCGCCAGCAGTTCTACGAACGCGAACGGTTTAACGAGGTAATCGTCCGCTCCGAGTTCCAGACCTTTGACGCGATCGTCCACTGTCCCCCGTGCGCTCAGGATCAGCACCGGAGGGCTAGTCTGTCGGTTTCGAACGCGCTCCAGAACACGCAGACCGTCCATATCGGGCAGCATCATGTCCAGGATGATGAGGTCGTAATCCGTTGCGTGAACAAGCTCGATTGCGGATTTGCCATCGGCGGCTATGTCCACGGCGTAGCCGGCGCTTTCAAGACCGCGCTTCAGAAAGTCGGCGATCCGCTGTTCGTCCTCAACGACAAGGAAGCGCATAAAAGTTAGTCGCCAGAGACGCGGCGCGGCTCGGCCGGTAAAACGTCACCTAACCTAAGCGTCGGCCATTGCCAGTTCGTTCTGATATAGGAGAGCGCGATCATCCCCAGAATAAGCGTGATTGCCGCCAGAGAGCATTGCGTGATTGTCAGATTTTCTTTCCAGAATCCAAACCAGCGACCGTACACAAGCTCAATATGGACCCAGTACACCAGCAACGAAGTAACTCCAAGTTGACGCACCCAACTCCAGCCATGACCGGCGCCATGATGCGTCCAGAGAAACGTCAACGCGAGCAGCACCAGAATGACTCCGAGTTTGATGAAGATCAAACCGGGACTGTTGATCCAGAAGTCCACGGACGGATAAAGGGAGTAAGGAAGGTTAGAGAAATACTGCCCAGAGATGATCAGTCCGAACCCAAGAATCGCGGCCCATTGCATGACGCGATGCATTTGATCTTCTTTCACCAGGCGAAGGATGGAACCGGCGCTTACACCGAAGGCCAGAAAAGAAGCCCAAGGGAAATACGCAAAATAATTTCCGTCAGGGACTAGATACATTCGGAGCAGTTTTGGCAACCCGTCCTGAGGAATAAGAGCGACAAGAGGGGAAATGCTAGCGATAATAAGCCCCACGATTACTCCGGCATGAACGCGTTGAACCGTCTTTAGTACAGCAAAT
Organism: Bryobacteraceae bacterium; assembly: GCA_963833675.1. GTDB lineage: Bacteria > Acidobacteriota > Terriglobia > Bryobacterales > Bryobacteraceae > DASQDN01. Next base: position 36,748 of record CAWHYW010000009.1, read on the forward strand.
CCCGCCATCGTCACAATGGCGAACGCCATGCAGTTGAGGATGTCCACCTTAAGCAGGTCAGCCGCAGGGCTATGAGGCGCGCCGAACAGGAATAATTGGATTCGAAACGCAAACGCCAGCAAGCCGAGATAACCGGCGCGGCGCATGGCGGTAATCACGCGGTCTTTGCGGCTCGCGGCCCGCCGTTCCATCCCGTGCATGAGGAACGCGAAAGTAATCCCGGTGAGAAAAAGAAAAATAGCCGGGGCAATTCCGCCGATAAATTGCGAAATAACGTAGGGCCCGCTTTCCCGCAATTCCGGGCGAGCGAAGGAATGGAATACGTGTCCTTGCAGCATGATAGTGGCAGCAAGTCCGCGCGACCAATCCAGGAACGGCAGTCGGGCCGATTTCTTCTTCGGCGCCGGGGGCGCTTCTATAGTTAGCGTCTCAGTCACTGGCGTCTCTACGGTCACTTTTGCGGAAATTCCCTCTTTACACCTTTCGGCAGATTCAACTTGAATGCTTCATCCCCCAATTGAGGGTTCACCTTTACGTCCTTGTAGGTGAATAAGTAATAGTCGCCGGACGGCTGAATAAATTTCTGCTGCACCGGATAAAACTCATCGCTATCGATCCAAAGCTCAAGCTTCTGCAGTTTTTCGCGCCGCTCGGCGGCGATGGGTATCAGTTCCAGCTTCCAGGCCTTTTGGCCGGAAATCGTCTCGTCGCCGACGTATTTCACGGAGTAGTTTGCCTTTAACTCCTGGCCGGTGGTTCCAAATCCAACCAGAAGAAACTGATCCATTAAGTCGGTCCTTTTGCCAAGATCCAACTCCTGAACTAGTTTAAGCTTTGGGTAATAGATCTCTGCTTTTCTTCCGCGCAACGCGACGGTTTTTGGATCTTGTTTCTTAAAGTCGATCAATACCTGCAAATCGCGAGCACTAAGCTTGCGGAGAGCGATCGATCCTTCTTCGGTCGATTTATCATCGATTACCTTGGTGTAGCTCAACTTCGTGATGTTGCCGGTCATTGAGCGGAATTTTGCGGCGTTCTGATCGAGTTTCGACAACACGTCATCGGTTGTTGTAGCGAAAACAGCAACGGGCAAGAGGACTGCAATGTATTGCAGAAAGCGCATCGTTTTCCTTACAAGGCTGATTACGGCGTCATGGCTTGGTGAAGACCATGTAGCCCTTAAGCTCCTGCTCATGATCAAGGATGGGTTCCACCTGCGTCACGGTTTCCGATTTTCCGTATCGGGAGCGTAAAATTCCTTCAACTCGAATCTTTCGCGCACCATCCGGAATGGATTCGAGCAATCCAGGTTCCAACAAGAACGCACGACCATGGTCCGAGGGCACTTCAACGATGCTGCTGGCGCGGGGCTGGTCACGAAACAGGGCGCGGGGCGTAAGAAAAATGAACGCGAGAATAAGGCCAACGACGACGTCGTACTGCCAGCTCGCACGAGGATAGTCCCAGAGGAAAAATCGTTTAACTGCAGACATTTGCCCGCTGGCCATATGACGTCAATTCTATCATGGGCGTTACCGTGAACCCTGTACAAGGGAGCGCGCTTCCGAGTAAGGGAATGCTGGAGTACACTAAGTTTTCCATGCGGATGAAGTGGTGTCTGGCGCTTATCACGGTACTTACCCTATTCATTTACGCGCAAACATTAGGCTTCACGTTTCTGAATTATGACGACGATGCGTATGTTACATCGAATCCATTCGTTCTGAATGGTTTAGCCGGTAGCTCGATCCACTGGGCTTTGACCAGTATCAGCAGTTTTTACTGGCACCCGCTCACATGGCTGTCCCTAATGACAGATGTCGGCCTGTTTGGCGTCGAGCCTGGCGCAATGCATGGCGTCAATTTGTTCCTGCACCTTGCAACAGCGGTCCTGCTCCTCTTTACTCTCGTCAAGCTCAGCAAAGACTCTACGAAGAGTATGATTGTCGCCACGCTCTTTGCGATTCACCCGTTGCGAGTGGAATCAGTCGCATGGATCGCGGAGCGCAAAGATGTATTGTGTGGCCTACTTATCGTGCTCAGTTTGTGGTGCTATGAGCGCTATGTCCGGGAGCCTTCTCGTAAAAACTACGCTGTCGTCCTACTGGTCTTCGGCCTTGCGTGCGCGGCGAAACCCATGGGAGTTATCACCCCCGTGCTGATGCTCACACTGGACTACTGGCCGTTAAAACGCATCGCGATAAGGGAGAAATTGCCGTTCTTCGCGATTGCCGTTTTGGTGGCGTGGCTTACCTATGTCGGTCAGAAAGCGGCGGGAGCGCTCGACATGGCGGGGCCGCTTGATTGGACCACAAGGGCAGAAAATGCGATTTATTCGCTCGGACATTACGTTATGGACACGTTTATTCCAATAAATCTGGCAATTGTTTATCCCTACCACAAGCCGGTTCCGGTTGTACTTCCGATGGCGGTTTTGCTAATAGTCGCCTCTGGCATCGCCCTATGGCAGCGGGGCAAGCGGCCCTGGCTGTTGGCGGGTTGGCTTTGGTTTGTCCTGGGTGTTCTTCCAACCCTTGGTCTGATTCAGGCGGGTGTACAAGCGCGCGCTGACCGGTTTACGTACATTCCACAGATCGGCTTACTGATTGTGGTTGTTTGGACGGCGGGTGAATTCGTACGTAAGCGCTTCATTCCGGCGCTGCTTGCAACAGCCATCGGGCTGCTGACCCTGACTTCATGGCTTCAGACTTCGACATGGCGCGACAGCGAAACGGTATTCGGTCATGCTCTCGCTCACACGTCCGACAATTGGCTTGCGGAGTTGAAATACGGGGCGGCTCTCGCCGGCAAAGGCGATAATTCGGGGGCGAAGCCGCATCTGCTTCGAGCCGCACAACTGAATTCCGCAGACCCGCACAGCCGCTATCTACTCGGACGCGCGGCAGCGGCGGAGAAGCAATATCTGCAAGCAGCCGCCTATTTCGAAGAATCAATTTACCGTAAACCTGATTATGCGGATGCCTATTTTTCTCGCGCCTCGATGCTCCTCGCCTCTGGACGCGAGTCGGAAGCGCTGGCAGTATTTGAAAAAGCGATCCAGCTAAAACTCGCTCCGGAGTGGAAAGCCAGCGCTCACAATGCGGTAGGGAGAATCCTCGCCCGTCGTGGGAGCCTTCAGCAGGCGGAAAAACATTTCCGTGAAGCCCTGGTGATTTTCCCGAATTCTGTTGAGGCGCGCCGTAACCTGGCCACCGCACAGGAGCAATTGCATCGTACAATGGGCGAGAACTTTTAATCGGACGGTATCCTCAGTGCGCCAATGCATGCGAATATTACTCGCCGAAGACAACCCGGCAGACGTGTATCTGATTGAGGAAGCCCTTCGCGAAAACGGTGTCGAGTTCGATATGACCGTCGCGGAAGATGGCGAACAGGCTTTGACGATGCTCGCCGACCCCGCACGACAGTTGGATGTCGTGCTTCTCGACCTGAACATGCCCAAGCGCGGAGGAAGTGAAGTTCTGGAGAAGCTGCGGGGGAGCCACTTGCCAGTGATCGTGCTGACATCGTCCGATTCACCGGCGGACAAGATGCAGGCGCTTCGGCTCGGCGCGACTCACTACATTCGCAAGCCGACCGGGCTGGATGAGTTTCTGGCCATCGGCGCCACCATCAAGGCGATAGTGGCGCAAGCCTGACCTTCGATCTATTCGTCCGTTACGCAGCCCAAGCTGGCGCTTTTCACATTTCGAATGTACTTTGCCAGAGTGCCGCGGGTTGCTTTGTAGGAAGGCATCTTCCAAGAGTTACGCCGAGCTTCTATGTCCGAGTCGCTGACGTGCATCGTGATCTCGTTTTTCTCGGCGTCTATCGTGATCTTGTCTCCCGTACGCACCAGCGCGATCGGGCCTCCTTCCTGGGCTTCTGGGGTAACGTGTCCCACGATGAAGCCGTGCGAGCCACCGGAGAAGCGGCCATCCGTCATCAACGCGACGTCCTTGCCCAACCCCGCGCCCATGATCGCTGATGTTGGCGTAAGCATCTCCGGCATACCAGGGCCGCCTTTCGGGCCCTCGTAACGGATCACAATCACGTCGCCCTTGCCGATCTCTTTTCGTTCCAGGCCGTGCAACATCTCTTCTTCGGAGTCGTACACTTTGGCGGTACCCGAGAATCGCAATCCTTCTTTTCCGGTGATCTTTGCAACGGCTCCTTCCGGCGCCAGATTGCCTTTAAGAATCTGAATATGACCTGAAGGCTTCAGCGGATTGTTCAAAGGACGCACGATCTGCTGGCCTTCCTTCAAGCCCGGAAGATCGGCGAGATTCTCCGCCATGGTTTTGCCGGTGACCGTCTTGCAGTTTCCGTCGATGAGTCCCTCTGCCAGCAGCATCTTCAGTACTGCCGGGATTCCGCCCACTTCCTGCAAATCTTCCATCACGTAGCGGCCGCTCGGCTTGAAATCGGCGAGCAATGGAATACGATCGCTGACCCGCTGAAAATCATCGATGGTCAACTCCACACCCACTGCGCGGGCAATCGCGATCAGATGCAGAACGGCATTGGTGGAACCGCCCAGCACAGTTACCAGGACCATCGCATTTTCGAAGGCCTGCCGTGTCATGATGTCCCGCGGCTTGAAATCGAACTCCAGGAGCTTGCGAACCGCTTCTCCGGCGCGGAAGCATTCCTCCTTTTTGAGCGGATCTTCGGCAGGCGTGGACGAACTGTAAGGAAGGGACATGCCTAACGCTTCGATGGCCGATGCCATCGTGTTTGCGGTGTACATCCCGCCACACGCGCCTGCGCCCGGGACAGGAATGGCGCACAATCGAACAGCGTTGTCCTTCATCGATCGATCCGGACAGGAATTCTCCATAGCTCTGGAACGCCGAGACGATATCCAGCACCTGGCTATCCTGATGGCCGGCGCGGATGGTCCCGCCATAGACGACGATCGCCGGCCGATTCAGACGTCCCATCGCGATCATGCAGCCGGGCATGTTCTTATCGCAGCCGGGAATGCAAATCAGGCCGTCATACCATTGGCCGCCCATCACCGTCTCGATGGAGTCTGCGATCAAGTCACGAGACTGCAGTGAAAAGCTCATGCCGTCGGTACCCATCGAGATGCCGTCACTTACGCCGACGGTATTGAATCGCATGCCGATCATGCCGACGGCGGAGACGCCTTCTTTCACCTTTGCGGCAGATTCAACAGGTGCATGTTGCAGGGATTGCCTTCGAACCATACGCTCGCGATTCCGATTTGCGGTTTTGCATGTCCTCTTCACGCAAACCTGTGGCGTACAGCATCGCCTGCGATGCGCCCTGTGACTTGGGTTGGGTGATCCGGGAGCTATATTTGTTGAGCATTCTTTCTTCGTATCTTCGCAGGTTGCTATTTGGGACTTGCGAGAACACCCGAGTACGTATCGGGTCTACGCTCCTTGACAAAGAGCGACTTGCCTTCGCCCAAGCCCGGTCCGATCAAGAGCCATTTGGTGCGCCACTCACGATTGAGGTCGATATCTGAGACCGCCAGTTTGAAATCGCCGGCGGCTTCGGCGACAATCTCACCAGCCGGGTTCACGATACGGCTCGCGCCGCCCGAGGTGTTCGAGGAAATCAGATACAGGCCGTTGTCGATTGCGCGAGCTCTCGACATGATGTCCCAGTGCGTGTCGACATCGCCGGCGATTGGGAAGAAAACCATTTCCGCGCCTTTCAAACGCATGATCCGCGCCGGTTCCATGAACCAGTTGTCCCAGCAGATCAGCAACCCAATCTTTCCGAATTCGGTATCGAAGACCTGGTAATCACTGCCCGGCGTCATCCCGTCTTCCGCCTCGGAGGTGGGCAAGTGAACTTTGCGGTACTTGCCAACGAGCCGGCCGTTCCGATCGATCAACACAGCCGTGTTGTAGATAGCATCGCCATCCCGTTCAACTACCGCTGTTACCACCCAGAGCTTGTTCTTTTTTGCGCTTTCCCCGAGACGCTCGGTGATCGGGCCGGGAACCGGATGGCCCTCATTTCCAAGGCGCCGCTGACTCCACGCTCTGCGAGTCCTTCCGACAGGCAGATAATGTCCGCCTTCTCCTTGCCGGCTGCGTCGATCATGTCGGTCATCAATTTGAGATTCGATTCGATAGTGTGGGGCGGCAGCGGACGGATATGAGAAGTCGCGACCCGAACGTGACGGGGCGCCGGGGCATCCGCGTTGGACAACATAGGTGAGCGCCATTGGATCGATCCGTTTTCAGCCCATCGAAGAATCAACTCGACCCGCAGGACGGTTGCGCCGGCAGGCAGCCTGAAGTGTGCGCGACATCCGCTTCCAATCGTGAAGGGAATCAACTTTATCGACGTAATCGCGTTGGGCGGCATCGAGTTTTGTCCGCTCCATTGAACCAGGAGAACTCTTGCGGCAACGCTGACATCCTCACTCTTCACGTTTTGTGTTCGAAATTCGACCTCGAAACGATCGAACTTACCGGCATCCACCGGTAACGGCGCGGTGATCCACTTCCCATACTGCCATTTTCGGTTTCGCTGATTCGATGGATAGCGCGTCTCCGTCGCCGGAATGGATGACGCGGAATTTCGGACAGATTTCCGGACGAGGCGACCATGTGCTCCAGTTGGCGGGCGAGCCCGGTCCGATCTCTTTGAACCGTGGATTCTCGATCAGGTTCAATGCGAGCGCCAGAACAGGGAAACAAAATGGCCAAAATGCGCGACGGCATTGTTTAATCTTATCG
>CAWHYW010000010.1:0-197317 GCA_963833675.1 Bryobacteraceae bacterium
AGGATTTGCTCGAAGAGAGCCCGCGATCCCCGGGCATTAATCAACTGCGTGGCGACTTGATGAAGCCGCCGTGCGGCCTCAACTTCGCTCGCGAGCAGCTCCTCGATGTCCCGCATTCGCTTCGTGAGCTTCCAATTCCCTGCCTTATTCTCTCACCCCTGCTCCAAATCCTGATTTGACGTGCCATTCGCGATTCATATTGCCGCCCTAGCTGGGCGTTCTTTCCTGTGCAGACATCTTGGCTTGCTACTAACATTTCTGTGCAGACAGCCACTTCCCACGGGAAGCCGGCCAGGCGGAACGGAGACCGGCAAAAATGTGATCCGGTTCGCGATCACGGTAAGGGAGCCGCAAGTCGGGCGTGCGCGATCGAGTTGACGAAAAACACCCTTGCTGACATTTGTCGAGATCTGATCCGCCCTGATGGCGCAGTGTTTACCGATTGGGCTTGTGAAGTCCGGTTATCGGAATGTATGCTGAGTCCTCAGCGGAACCGTCTCTGACCACTGCAGCTACTGCTTACGACCTGTGCCAGGAGCCTTGTCGAGAATATCAGAGGCCATCTCTTCAACGGCTCGATTCGCGTACGCCGCAGAGGCACCCATCTTCTTCTGGATGTTTTGGCCGCCTCGGTTGGCAGGCTGAGGCAAACGGGTCGGCTTGAGGCGGGCGCGTTCGTTCCTCCTGTACTGCTTTGCGGAGCATCGCCTTGCCTTCGGCTGTAGTGCCGCCGGATGGGCGTCGTTGGCGCGGTAGGCATGGCCTCGAGCAGGCGAGGGTACGCTTTCTCGAGAATCGCATCCCGGCAGCTTTCGCCAAATTCGGCCAACTCCAGATCGCCTTCATCGTTCAGTCGGAAGTCGACCATGAAATCCCGAATCTGACTGATCTCTGCTCCTTCGGCATTGTCCCATTCATCGAGCATGACGATCGCGTCCTCTTTGGTTCGCGCCGAAACGAAGGAAACGTCGCCGTTCAGCCAGCGGCACATGAAGATCGGCACACCTCATTCTACGCCTCTGTCAGCATTCCCTGGCTGCCGACCCCATGTCCAGACGCCAAAAGCTGAGCATCCGGCAGTTACGGCATCGCCGACGGCGCCACCGAAGTCGCACGACAGATGGCAGCCGTTCTGTCGTGACAGGGAGCCCTGTACAGTTCGTTCGCAAGTTCGTGGCAGAGGTTGATGGTGCCTCAGTTCTCCGCAATCTTCAGCCCGGTGTCCAGGGCACCTGCTGCGCTTGAACCCACGCGCCCGGCTCTCGCCTGCGTTCTGCTTTGTCGGTTCCCCCGGCAGGTTTCTCGACGACACAGAAACCTGAACGCTGTGACTTGAATCATCGATTGGCCACGAACTGAACCATCGGTTGGCCGGTCGGCGCCCGCAAGTCTTAAGATCCGAAGCCGCCAGTACAGGCCACTCTGGCGATTTGAACCATCGACTGGCCAGAAGTGCGGGATTTGAATCAACCGATGGCCAGGAGGAGTGCAGAATCGGTTCCAAACAAAACCATTGAAAACTGATTTGATCGGGCCGTACAATGTACGTGTGTATATAGACACACGTACATGCTCGAGACTCCAGAGCAGGTAATCAGATGGTTCCATGCCGCGGTCCAGAAGCTTTCGCCGGTAGCCGCTGGATCTTTGTCTTTGCGGAAGAGCCCGTGCATCCGCAAGAACTGCCCGGCGTGCGCCAGTGGAGTGGGCCATCCTAGCTACGCCTTGTATGGCCGCCGCGATGGCAAGCGATTTTCGATTTACGTCCCCGAGGAACTGGTTCCAGAGAGTTCGTTGGCATCGCGAATGGGCGGCGCGTCCAGGAACTGGTGACCGAGGCCGGCGTCCGGTATACGCAGGCATTGAAAAGCGAAACGCAGGAAGGAGCCCGCCTCGGAGGAACCGGATCGGGGAGCGGATCACGCGATGCTGAACGAACAGGATTTCGCGGCATGGGCCAACCGGCTCAAGCACTCTGGACCGGCACAATCCGATGTGGAACATGTTCGGTGCTCCGATCCGGCGCGGCGGGTGGGCGGCGGCCGTGCAAATGTCGCCGGCCGCTATCCCAGCAGGAAGATGGGAGTACACGATTCAGTTTGAGAGTCATCGAGTCGAGTTGCCGGCCGATCTTCGAACTCGAGTACGACGACGAAGTGCTTGGAGTACTACGATCAGCCTCCTTCGATCAAACTCGACTACTGTACGGCAGACGGGAAACGGCTTGGGATTCTCCACACCCCCGACTTCTTTGTCATCCGCACGGAAGCGCCGGGTGGGAGGAGTGTAAGACCGAAGAAGAACTAATCCGGCCTTTCGGAGCGTAACCCGAACCGGTACTGGCGCGACAATGACGTGTGGATCTGCCCGCCCGGCCGACAGTACGCGGACACTTGGCCTTTACTACCGGGTTCGATCCTCTGCCGGGATTAACTGGCACTTTCAGCGGAACATCCAGTTTCTCGAAGACTATCTCAGAACTCGCCGCCGCAGGTTCTTCCGTTCGTCGGCAGCGGGTCATAGCCCGCGTTGCGGCCCAGCCCGGCGTGTTCGCTGCGAGGATCTGTTTCAGGCAACCGATGGCGAGGTGACTCGCGGACGAGATCTACTCTCTGATCGCGGCCGGCGATATTTTCGTCGATCTCCTCGGCAGTACTGCCGGAACCAGACAAGGTGAAAGGTGTGGTTGGAGAAGCCGCCACGGCCCGCCGCCGTGAACCTGCATCGCCGCCTCCAGGCTGCAGCTCAGATTCAGCAGCAGATTCTGCAAGCGAGCGAAGCTGATCTGGCCGAAGCCACGCGTCGTTTTCAGATCGTGTCGCGGGCTTTGCGCGGCGAGCGCCATGACACCATACCATCGAGAACATTGCGGCGCTGGATCGCTGCGTACCGGGTGGCCGACAGAGAGTGGGAGCGGCTACCTGGGCCTGCTGCCGAAGCCGAATCGCGGCAACCCGGCAAGTAAACTGCCGGAGAAAGCCAGAGCGCTGATGATGGAGTCCATCGATAAGGACTACGAAACTCTGAAGCAGAAAACCATGTACGCCGCGTGGTCGGCGCTGAAGCTCGAGTGCGACCGACAGCAGATTATCGCTCCGAGTTACAAGACCTTCACTGTAGCGGTCCATCAGCGCCCTGCGCTGAGCGGACGTTAAAACGGTCAGGGCGCCCGCGCCGCTTATCAGAATCAATCCTTCTATTGGGAGTTGGAACAACGAACGCCCCGGCACGGAGACCGGCCCTTCGAGATTGGTCACATCGATCACACACAGGCCGACGTATGGGCCGTTTGTTCGCAGACCGGACGCCTCCTGGGCCGTCCGTGGATTTCGTTCCTGACGGACGCATTCTCGCGCCGTATCCTGGCGCTGCACCTCACGTTCGACCCGCCCAGCTATCGCTCCTGCATGATGATCCTCCGCGAATGTGTACGGCGGCATTCGCGCTTGCCGCAGATCCTGGTACTGGATCGGCGGTAGCGAGTTCGATAGTATCTATTTCGAGACACTGCTGGCCCGCTTCGAAATCACGAAAAAATCGAGACCGCCCGCAAAGGCGCGATTCGGCTCCACGTGCGAGCGCATCTTCGGTACCGCGAACAAACAGTTCCTGCATAATCTGCAAGGCAATACTCAGGCAGCCCGCGAACGTCAGGTCACCAAGCAGCGTGGATCCCCGTAACCATGCCGCGTGGCCTCTCAAAGAGCTGCACAGCAGACTGAGGGAGTATGCATATGAGATCTACGACACGCTCGATCACCCGGCGTTAGGGCGAAGCCCGCGCGAGGCTTTCGACACCGCGGTGGCCCAAACCGGCTGCCGTTCCCACCGCAAGATCGCCTACGATCGGGACTTCCTCATCCTCACCTTCCTTCCACTCGAAAGGGAACGGCCAAGATCAGGCCGGGGCGAGGCATGAAGATCAATCACCTCTACTACTGGTCGGAGCATTTCCGCAATCCCAGCTGGGAGAGCAGACAGGTTCCTGTCCGCTACGACCCGTTTGATGTCGGCACCGCCTTCGCCTTGGTCGACCGGCAATGGGTTGAGTGCCACTCCGAATACTATCCGCTCCTGCACGGCCATTCGGAACGGGAAGTGCACCTGGCGAGCGAGGAGTTGCGGAAACGGCGCGGGAATCATTCCGGCCAGTTTGGCATCACGGCGAAGAAACTCGCTGATTTTCTTGAATCCGTCGAAGTGGAAGAAGCCGTACTCATACAACGGCTGAGCGACCTTGAAGCACGGTCACTTGACGCTTGCTCAAAATCATCTGCAGTCAGGCCCGCTGTGTCGGCGGAGGTTTCATTTCCAGGCGTGGATGCGCCCGTGCCGGATGACCCGCCGGTTCCCTACACCACGTACGGGGCACTCTGATGCGGCTGGATGGAGTTGCTGCTGTTGCGCCTGAGCCTGGTCGAACGTCTGCATCAGTTCTGCAATTTCACGATGGCTCACCCGCGGCTCGTTGCCGCCCGCGATGAACTCATGGACGCAATTGATGGCGCCTCGCCGGGCTCCCTCATTCTCGTATTGGGGCCGACCGGGGTTGGCAAAACCACGTTACGTGTAAAGGTTGAGGATCTCCTGATTCAGCAGACGGAATCGGCGATGGCGGTGGACCCGGGGAGATTGCCATTCGTCAGCATGGAAGTCGTCCCGCCAGATACCGGGCGCTTCCGATGGCAGGATTACTTCAGCCGCCTGCTGGCGGCGATGAATGAACCTTTGATAGATTCCAAGATCGGCCGTGATCTCGGTTATGCCGCCGAACTGGCGCTTCGGCACCGTCGCCCACCGGTCGTCTTCGTTGATGAAGCTCAGCATCTCGCCCGGATTGCCTCCGGTCGGCGGTTATCGGATCAGCTGGACGTCATCAAGTCGATTGCCAATCGAACGCAGACCGTCCATGTTCTGCTCGGGACGTATGAGTTGCTGGCTTTTCGCAATCTCGAGCGCGCAACTGAGCCGCCGCAGTATCGACCTCCATTTTCAGCGCTACGGTGGTGATTCGGCCGAAGACCGGCTGAGTGTTTCAGAGTGTGCTGCTCACGTTCGGGAAGCAACTGCCTTTGCCGAAACGGGCATAGATCTGGTCGACGATCTGGGACTTTCTTTACGAGCGCTCGGTCGGGTGTGTCGGGATCTTGAAGGAATGGCTGATGCGCGCCTGCGTGCACGCAATCAAGCATAGGCGGTGGCAGCTCTGTCCCGAGAGCATCTGGAAAACACCGCCCTGTCCGTTTCGCAATGCGGAAAAGATTCTGGCGGAATCGCGCGAAGGCGAGAGTCGCCTCAATGACAGCGAAGAATCGAGGCTCGCGATTCCGGACGCTTCTCGGGATCGAACCACAAGCCCGCGGGATCACCCCGGAGCCGGCCCCGGCTCCGCCCTCCCGTAACCCGAAGAGCGGAAACGCGTTGGCCAACGCAATCCCCGGCGAGACCCGATCCAAGAGCAAGCCGTGGCAGCGTATGCATGATGGGACTCTTTATGACGGATGGGAAGTGCCGCGCCCTGAAGTGAACGGTCGCAGCTACTGTTCCATTTGGTCCCAATCGGAATCGGAACAGCAGCGGTGGAAAGCCTCACGGGATATGTTTCACGTCTGGCGGCAGCCCATGCTGTCGAAACCGGTGTTCTGGTCAACCGCGAACTGCTGCCACGCATCCCATATACGAAGGGGGTTCGGACGGGGCGAGTTCCCACGAAGCTGCCGCAGGTACTCGTTCTATCTGGACGCCCACACGCTCAACGGTCTTAGCGATCGTCCACGCCTCTGGGTTTCTCTCCTCGAAGAACTGACTTGCATCGAGCGGCTCCATCTTTTGACAGCACTGCCGTGGGCCAACACGCTCTCCTGCGTGCATCTCTTGCGCGTCAACCGTGCCTGGTGTCCTTATTGCTATGGCAGCGAAACGCCTCGGCGCGGAGTCTATATGAACGTTTATTATGGGCTTTCCAGATTGTCACGGTCTGCCCAAACCACAGGCGGCCGCTTCATTCAAGCTGTCCTTCGTGCGACCGAACGCAATATGTGTTCTCGTCAAGTCCCGCCCAGGCTACTGTTCGCGATGCCAATGCTGGTTGGGACGTCAACACGACGGCGACACGGTTGGCGGCGACTGTAACAGGAAATCCGCGTAGCGGAGATGGTGGGCGAGTTGCTGGCCGCGAGTCCGATCCTATCCGCGCGGCTCTGGAACTGATTGTTTCGCAGAAATGTTCGCTGCCTACGTCCATGACGCCGGAGGCGTTCTCCGCTTTCGCGCCGCGTTTCAAAACCGCCATGTCCGAGGCTGGATTCGACGGGCGGAAGTCCCGAGGATAGACTCTGTCGTTGCATTGTCACTCAACCAAAACGTTTCCCTCGTTCGCGTGTTGACCGAACCAATCCGGGGCCGCAACACGGACCATAGGCCTGATATCTCACATCCACCATCGCGTTTCGCACAGCGTCGTCGAAGAGGCGCTACAGACCACGCTTCAGGCCGCCATCCCTCCACCGCTGCAGGAGATCGCGAACCAACTGCAATACCGAACAGTACATCGCTCAAGAAGCGATTCCCGGTGCTCTGCGAAGAGATCGTGAGCAGGCGACAAGCCGCGCCGAAAACATTCCGCCCTCAGACCGGCACGATGCCGTGCGGTGCCCCGCGAACGCATTGAAACCGCGCTCCTCGAAGAACTGAATAAAGACGGACTCGACAGATCTTCGGGCGGTAGCGGCTTCTGTCGGATTGGGCAGCAAACGGCGTTTGTACAAAGGCTTTCACGATCTTCGCTTGGCCATCGTCGCAAAGAACGCCGCCATTAGAAGACGACGCGTGGACGCAATAGAGAATGCTTTAAAGGCGGCCTTCGATGAACAACCCATACCAACCGTGGCGGAGGTAGCGCGACGCCTGGGGTTCGCGGGAGCAAGGCCGGTTGCCTCGCGCTTCCCGCAACTGCGGCCACGTTGAGCTCTCACCGGCACGATCGTGCGCCCCGCTCAATCGCGAATTCTCCGTTGCTACAAATGATAAGCGACCCAGCCGTCCAGCTCTGACCTCGTCCCAGGTTTCCAAATCGTTGAGGCCGTCCGGTGTGTTGCGTTCCCGATTCCGCCCTTCGGTCCTGGGCACTGCTTCGGGCCTGTTCCCGCGCCCGGCGGACTGCGCCGCTTCTGCTTCACCTGCGGTGCCTTCCGGGTTCTGGCTCCCCCATTCTGGTCCCCCCAGAAAAGCAGCTGCTTGCCTTGGGAGCGGTGGCCCTTGCCGAAAGTGCCCCAAGACACACGGGCAGAACAGGAGAACAGCAATGACACTCAACAGACTCACACTCATCGGATTCGTCGGTGCCGACGCCGAGGAAAAAACGAACAGCAAGGGATCGCCGTACACCGTTTTCTCGGTAGCAACGAAGACCTCATGGAAGAACGCGGACGGCGCGTGGGACTCCAGAACCGAATGGCACCGTTGCGTGGCCAACAGCAAGATCGCGGCTTTCGCGGCCACCCTGAAAAGGGCGCTCACGTGCAGGTCGAAGGCGAACTGCGCAGCCGCGAGTACGAAAAGGACGGCGTGACGCGGAAGATCTTCGAATGCCGCGTAGGCTCGATTCTCAAACTTGATCGCGCAGTGCGGCAAGAAGAGCCGAACGAGGGTGACGACGCGGTTTCGTGAACCGGTCCGGCGGGGCCGCTCGCCTGGGCGGCCTCGCTGTCTTTCCTCGAACCCCGCTTTGGCAACCGGAATTGAACCATCGACTGGCCGCCGCGGCCAAACGATGCTTCAAGTCACACCGACGCCGGTCCCGCCAAAAAAGCACTCCGTCTTCGATTGGGAGCGGGGCCGCTTGCTTTCCGGTTGCCCCCGGAACAAACGGGCGCAGAAAAGGAGAACTTAATGTACGCCATGAACCAGCTCACGATCATCGGCTTCACCGGCAACGACGCCGAAGCTCACTACACACAGAACGGCACTCTTGTTGTTACGATCTCGGTCGCGACCAAAGAGTCCTGGAAGGACGCCGACGGCAACTGGCAGAGCCGAACAGACTGGCACCGTATTGTTTTTTCGGCAGGCAGGCCGAGTTCACGCGAACGCTGACTAAAGGTTCGTATGTGATGGTGCAAGGAGCCGTGCGCACGCGCGAGTATGAACGCGAAGGCGCGAAGCACCGCATCGTCGAAGTTCGCGCTGACACGATCGGCAAGCTCGATCGGCGGAACGCCGCGCTGAAGCCGAAGGCGAACCTGACGCGGGCGATGCCTGAATGACATTCGGGTCCGGTCATTTGGAGGCCGGACCCGATCATCGCGTGGCTGGCATTCGGCCTTGCTGGTTCAGCGAGTTCGGCTCCCTAACCTCGTTCAACCTCGCTTTTTCTTGCTTCTGCCTGCTCTCGGAATTCGTAAGTTATTGATTTTATGGAGCGGGAGACGGGGTTCGAACCCGCGACGTCCAGCTTGGGAATAGGAGCTGGATTGAAAATACCGAATTTAGCGTCTACGGCGTGTGTTTGAAGCGATAGCAAGCAATCCAGTTTCAATCAGGTTGGCCCAAGAGGCTTCTTAATGGAGCCATTTTGGAGCCAGCCAATGCTACCGAAAACCCTATTTTCGAAAATGAGGGGGTCACCTGTGTATTGCGGTGACTGCCGGGAAATCCTTTCAGAACCTTCAATCCGAGACTTTTCGACCTGGTTCGTAACCGACCCTCCTTACTTGGTTTCTGATTTCTGGCCGGTGGGTAGTGATTGGGGCAAAATCGAGGGCGACAGTGACCTAGAGTTGGGTTCTGCCGGTGTATCGAGGACTTTGGCGAACGCTGAAACCGGACGCTCTCTGTGCAACCTTCTACGGTTGGCCAAGCGCAGACGTTTTCTTCGATGCCTGGAACCTGAGGGGGCTTTCG
Source organism: Bryobacteraceae bacterium (assembly GCA_963833675.1). Lineage (GTDB taxonomy): Bacteria > Acidobacteriota > Terriglobia > Bryobacterales > Bryobacteraceae > DASQDN01. Next base: position 8,902 of record CAWHYW010000010.1, read on the forward strand.
CCCAGTGAGCGTACTCGTGCTCATCAAAGGGAGATGGGGCCTCGGATACTTCACGCGGGCCCAGCACGAACAAGCCTACCTACTTGCCAAGGGCAGGCCGAAAAAACCTCCAGGTGGCAATTAGCGACGTTCTTGTCTGGGATGACATTTCCCACCAAGTTCACCCAAACCAGAAACCGCTTGGGGCAATCTCACGCTTGATTTCGATCTACAGCGCCGAGAGAGCATCAATCCTCGATCCATTTTGCGGCAGCGGCACAACGCTTGTCGCTGCTCGGAACTTGGGACGACGCGCAGTGGGAATCGAAATTGAGGAACGCTATTGCGAACTCGCCGCGCGGCGCTTGTCGCAGAACGTTTTTCATTACCGGGAGGCCAGCGGTCTACCCGAACAGTTGCTACTAAGCCTATGAATCTAAGAAAGGAATTGAGACGATGACCCAAGAAATCTTTCCCGAAATCCAAGCAGCTTCCGAGGCACTCAAAACCCGAATCGCGCTCACCGAACCCAAGTCACCCAGATGAAAGAATGCATCAAAGCGAAACGGGAATTACTCCGTTCTTGGCGCAAGGCCCTCGCGGCCTTCAGTCCGAAGCGGGCGGCCCCCAAGAAGCGCGTGGAGGGGTTTCAGCGGAAATCCGTCACCGCCCCATCATCCTAGTATCCTTTCCCCCAGATTCGAGCCCAGCCCGCCGTCGTGTGCTGAACGAGGGGTTACATGGGAAATTACCCTTCGAACGTAAACAAAGAACTTATGCGTTCAAGGCGTTGATACAAGCCTACCCAACTCACCGATTCTTCGTAGTCCGCTTTCTGGACCGTTCTTAATGGAATAAACGGAATAATTCGATGGGCTCGAAGATGGCCTATTTAGCGGCGAGACGGCGGCGAGAGCCGGCGCGCGCTCTGGTTGTTATGCTCTTCTGTTGAGCGCGATCCCGGCCGTCGAGAGAGCCTCGACAATTTGGCAATCGGCGACAACGCCTCTGCCCCGGCAGGACGTACTGAGTCGTTGTAGTTCGAAGAAGAGCCGCTGAAGATCAGCGAGCTTTTCCGCTACAGCCTTGCGATGCTCAGTCGCTATCCGTTTGACCTCAGCGCAGGGCGTCATCTTGTCCGATGATAGCCTGAGCAAATCACGAACCTGATCCAATGTGAACCCGAGATCGCGACAGCGCCGAATGAACCGAAGCCGCTGGCGGGCGACATGTCCGTACATGCGATAGTTCCCGTTCGTGCGAGCAGCCACCGGCATCAGCCCGATACGCTCGTAGTACCGAATCGTCACGACTTTGACGCCGGATTCACGCGCCAGATCACCAATCCCGAACAATGCTTCTTCGGTCATGCTTGACTCTATAGTCACTATAGCCCGTAGCCTGGAGGCAGAGAAATTGAATGGCCTCCGGCATAAGCATGCGTGTTTGGGGAATCCTTCTGGCCATCGCGGGTATCGCGGTCGCACAGGACCAACCCGCCACAGTTCGCATCGAAAGAACCAGCGCATCCACCGCTGTTGCTGACGCAGCAGTGACGGTCAACGAGCGCGCGCTACGGACAGATAGCTCGGGACTCGCGCTCACGAACGTGCCCTTCGGTGAGTGGCGTATTACCGTGACGAAGGACGGCTACTTTCCGGCAACGGCGTCGCTCTCGGTTGACACAGCACGAGAATACGTCGTGCGCGTCGAACTCGAACCACAAGAAACCGTCAAGAAAGAGATTAGGGCATCCGTCACATGCACAGATGCCCGAATCCAGGACTCCCCGCTCCACGTAGAGGTAATCCAGCGCGAGGAGATCGAGGAGGAGATCATGATGAAGCCGGCGACATGGTCATGCTCCTCAACGAAATGGGGGCATGCGCGTCCAGACCACCTCCCCATCGCTTGGTGCGGCGAGCGTGCGCGTTCAAGGAATGCTAGGCCGCTACACCAGTTTCCTCTCAGACGGACTACCTCTATTCGGACAGCAAGGAGCCGGCCTTGGCCTCCTTCAAATTCCGCCGATTGACCTCGAATGAGTAGAAGTCATCAAAGGAAACGCATCAGCGCTGTATGGAAGCTCCGCGATGGCCGGCGTCGTGGACTTGATTTCTCGCCAACCGACAGTGTGAGCCAATTCAACGATTCTCTTCAATGTCTCAACACTCGGCGCAACCGATGGCTCAGCCTTTCTCGCAGCACCACTCTCCTCAACCTGGAGCGCGTCCCTGCTCGCAAGCGGGAATGGGCAACAGCGTCGCGACGTTGATGGTGACGGGTGGGCATACCTTGCCGGATACGCACGAGGAGTGGTCCGGCCCCGATTCTATTGGGATGACAAGAACGGCCACACCGCGTTGCTAACTACCGGCGTCACTTACGAGGACCGAACGGGAGGAACAATGGAGGGCGCGGTCCTCCCTGCAAACCGGCCAACCCTACACGGAGGCCTTGAATAGAAGACGCTACGATGTCGGCGGGAATATCCAATGGCTCCTCAAGAACAGCCTCGTTCTAAGCGCACGATTTTCGCACTCGGAGCAGCAACATCAGCACACCTTCGGCGAAATCATCGAGCACGACCGCCATGAGCTGTCATTCGGGGAACTCGCCATCCGGGAAGCTCGGGACGCAACACTTGGGTTGCTGGAATTGCGGCACAACGGGACGCATACCGGCCTCACGACGTGCCCCAATTCGCATACACCTATGTCGTGCCGGGGATCTTTATCCAGGATGACCTGACCGTCAAGCCGTGGCTGAGCGTATCTGCGAGCGCCCGTGCGGATCTTCACAATCAATACGGATCGTTCCTCAGCCCCCGAATCTCGGCACTCATCCGGCACGGCGGCTGGACAAGCCGATGGTCCGTTGGAAAAGGGTTCTTCGCACCCACGCCCCTTACCGAAGAGACCGAAGCGGCCGGCCTGACCAGACTTACTGTGCCAAAACCACTCGTCGCAGAGCGGGGACGTAGCGCTAGTGTTGACCTGACAAGGAGTGTCGGGCCGCTCTCCGTTACCGCGACAATCTTCGCGGCAAATATCGATCACCCGATATGTCGACCGGAGTGACACATACAGCATCGTCAACCTCGTCGCCCCCCGAAAGAACCGTGGCACCGAGCTACTCGCCACGTGGCGCAAATCCCCGTTCGAGAATGCTTTCTTTACAGCTACGTCCGCACGAGCGAACTGGATCTCCTCACCGGCCTACGTGCAGATGTTCCACTCACCCCCCGACACAACCTCGGCTTCGTCGGCACATGGGAGAAGGAGGGCAAAGCGCGTCTCGGAATTGAGAGCTACTACACCGGGGAGCAACGGCTCAGAAAATAATCCCTACCGTGTACTTCTACCCCTATCTGATCTTAGGTGCCATGGCTGAACGCACCATCAGCAAACACGTGAAGCTCTTTATCAACCTCGAAAACCTTTCAAACATCCGCCAGACACGATGGGACTCCATTTTGCTCCCCACACGAAATGTCGATGGACGATGGACTGTCGACGCGTGGGCACCTCTCGAAGGACGTGTCATAAACGGAGGCGCACGATTCAGTTTCTAGGAGGAGTCGCACATGTCAGTTGGCTGCGATGATTGCTCCCCCGGAGATCTGACCCACGCAGCGCCCGCGTACCGCCGGGTGTTTTGGTTGGTGGTTATTCTAAATTTGGGCATGGGTGTCGCCGAGATCGTCGGAGGATTTCTCTCACGGTCTCAGGCACTCAAAGCTGACGCGCTCGATTTCATCGGCGATGGAGCGATCACACTCCTCGGCGTGATGGCCCTTCGCTGGAGTCTGCAGTGGCGTGCACGTAGCGCCGCCGTTCAGGGAGCATTTCTTGCCGTGCTTGGCATTGGTGTCCTTGGAGGGACAGGATACAGAATGCTCGTCCAGCAAGTGCCAGAACCAGAAACAATGGGTTGGTTTGGCACCATCGCCCTCGTTGTGAATGTCGCCTGCGCGCTTATGCTCGTCCCCCATCGGACGGGAGACGCCAATGTCCGGGCCGTATGGCTGTTCAGCCGCAATGATGCACTCGGGAACATCGCTGTACTTGTCGCAGCCGGGCTCGTAGCCTGGACAAAGACCGCTTGGCCGGACCTCGCCGTAGCCATCATAATGTCCGGCCTCTTCCTTCACTCGGCTTGGGCGATTCTTAAGCACGCTCGCACGGACCTGCTTCGCCTAACTACAAAATAGGGTCCCTACAGGCCGTGCGGATACCATGCGCGAAAAGTCTGGTATCCGCCGGGCAGGTTTCGCACCTTGAATCCATGCTGCCTGAGAAGTCGGAGCGCATAGTAGGATCGCTGTCCCACGCCACAGTGAACCCATATCTCGCGCTCGCGCGGGAGTTCTCCCAATCGATCCCGTAGTTGGTTCAGCGGCAGGTTCACCGCTCCTTTGATGCAACCGCTTTGATGCTCTGCAGGCTCACGGACATCAACAATCAAGGCATCTGTTGAAGGCAGCTCTGCCCAAGAGGCCAGCGAAGCATCGCCATGCATCACGTTACTTGCGATCATGCCCGCGATATTGACCGGATCTTTGGCGGAGCCGTATTGCGGGGCGTAGCAGAGCTCGCACTCTTCGAGATCGAACACAGTGCCCTGCTTCTGAATCGCCATCGAAATCACATCGATGCGCCGCTCGACGCCTTCCTCTCCCACTCCTTGCGCCCCCAGGACCCTCCCGTCTGAGTTTCGATACACGACCTTCAAGTGAATCGGCTTGGCTCCCGGATAGTATCCGGCATGATGTCCAGGGTGCAGATAGATCGCCGAAAAATCCGTAATCCCGGCGCGGCGCAGGCTCTTTTCGGTTGCCCCCGTGATCGCGATAGTCAGTCCAAAACAGTCGCAGACCGCGGTTGCTTGGGTTCCCCGGAACTTCGATTCACGTCCGCAAATCGTATCCGCTGCAATTCGTCCTTGGCGGCTCGCCGGTCCAGCCAACGGTAGGAAAGACCATTCGCCCGTCACGAAGTCGCGCACTTCGACAGCGTCGCCGACCGCCCAGATATGAGGGTCTGAGGTGCGCATGGATTCGTCCACGCGGATGCCGCCCTTTGAGCCCATTTCGAGTCCCGCGGATTTTGCAAGATCGGTCTCCGGCTTCACGCCGATGGCGAGGATTACAAAATCGGCAGAAAACTCCATGCCGGATTTGGTGGTGACCTTAAGCCCCTCTGCCGTTTCTTCGAACCCTGCTACCGGATCACCAAGCTGCAGTCGCACTTTGTGAGTGACAAGACGCTGGCGAACAAACTCCGCCATCTCGGGATCAAGCGGTGGCATCAACTGATCCGCCGCCTCGATGATCGTGATCTCCAGCCCCCGATGCGCCAGATTCTCGGCCATCTCCAGCCCGATAAAACCACCGCCGACCACAACCGCACGCTTGGCTTGTTTGGTATCGATCCACTCCCGGATTCGGCGGCTGTCCGGTATGGTTCGCAGCACAAAAACTCCCGGCAAATCGATTCCCGGAAGCGGGGGCCGAATCGGCGCGGCGCCGGGCGACAACAGAAGAGCGTCGTAGGACTTTCTCTCCAAAAGACCGGACTTCAGGTCGCGGACCTCAATCTCCTGAGATTGACGGTTGATCGACACCACCTCGTGATGCGTCTGAACATCGATATTGAATCGGTTGCGGAACAATTCCGGTGAAGCGACCAGTAACTTCTCCTCGTCGTGGATTACATCTCCGACGAAATACGGCAGCCCGCAATTGGCGAACGATACGAACGGACCGCGATCGAAGATGGTGACTTCGGCGGATTCATCCAATCGCCGCACTCTGGCTGCGCAGGACGCACCACCCGCAACGCCGCCGACAATTACTACTCTCTTTCGCGTTTCCATTGATCCCCATTCATACCATGACCCGGCCAAAACCAGACGCCTCCGGCGCCGTCTGACTCCGGGCCGAGTTGGCGGTCCAAATGATCAGTACCCGCTTCTTGTTCACGGCAGACTCACCATGAGCGAATTTCCGCCTTTACGATGCAACTCTTTCCTGTTGCAGTGCGCTCAAGCAGATACTGCACAGGAGCAGCCTCGCCTTCTTTGGGAGAACAATGGTCCTATTGATGAGAGCGGTCATGGTCACTGGATCAGTAATCATCGACGGCGTGCTCTTGACAGAGCCCGACCGAACAGTGATGGCAAAGACCGATCGCTTCCTGGCGGGTGCCAGTCTGAGAACATTCATAGCAGAGCATAGTTGACCTTCTTTCATCCGCGTTACAGCGACGGCGCGGTGTCAGCTTCAGGGAACCAGTGCTGCGTCCGGTTGCACACCGCACAGACCGAGAGCATCACCGGCACTTCCACCAGGACGCCCACGACCGTGGCGAGGGCCGCGCCCGACTCGGGGCCGAAGAGGGCGATCGCGGTCGCCACCGCCAGCTCGAAGAAGTTGCTCGCGCCGATGAGCGCCCCCGGTGCGGCGACGGCGTAGGGCACGTCGAAAGCCGCATCAGGCCGTAGGTCAGCGAGGAGTTGAAATAGACCTGGATGAGGATCGGGATCGCGATCAGCGCGATGTGGAGCGGCCGGTTGAGCAGGTTGTCCGCCTGGAAGGCGAAGATGAGCACCAGCGTCACGAGCAGCGCCGTGATGGCGACCGGCTGGAACCGGGGGAGGAATTGCCTGCTCGAACCAGTCGAGGCCGCGGTGCGGACGAACCACTGACGGAGCAGGACGCCGATCGCGAGCGGGATGACGATGAAGACGAGCACCGACATCAGGAGCACCTGGAACGGCACTTCAAGGTTCGACGCGCCGCTGACGAGGAAGCGAACGATCGGGGCGAAGAGGACGAGCATGATGAGATCGTTCACCGAGACCTGCACCAGCGTATAGGCGGGGTCGCCGTCGGAGAGGTAGCTCCAGACGAACACCATCGCCGTGCAGGGGGCCGCGGCCAGGATGATGCACGCCTGCCGTGTACTGGTCGGCGTCAGCTCGGCTGATGAACGGCAGGAACACGTGCTTGAAGAAGAGCCACCCGAGGAAGGCCATCTAAAAGGGCTTGACCAGCCAGTTGACGAACAGGGTGACGAGAGAGCCCTTGGGACGTCTGCCGACGTTGCGAATCGAGGCGAAATCGATCTTGATCATCATCGGCACGATCATGAGCCAGATGAGCACCGCGATCGGGGCGTTGATCTGGCTGCCTTCTGCCGAATTCGAGGCGTCGCAGACCGTCGACGGCACCGGGTAACAATTTGCCGAAAGCAATTCCGGCGATCATGCAGAGCCCAACGCATACCGAGAGATAACGCTCGAACGTGCCGAGTCCGCCGGCTGACTGCGCGGGCCTCAATGCTATTACTTCAGCCATCGCTTTTCACTTTCCCCGGCAAAAGCGCTTAGCGCGCTGTCTCTACAACGTCGCCCGACAGTTCCATCAGGTGAGCGATGCCGATCGGCTCTTCTCTCAGCAGCGGAACGACCGCGTAGCGGTGAGCATGGTGTTTGGCCACAGCCTCGATCTCTCTCAGTTCGTTATGCGCCCGCTGGCGCATCAAGGGCGAGAGCGGATGGGCAGCTGCAACGCTGTTATTGATAATCCATGCCCACGGCTCGATGCCTGCCCGCCGCAAGTCTGCTTGGAGCCCGGCAGCCTCCAGCACAGGCGTGGTTTCTGCCAACGTCACCAACAATATCTTGGTCTGCTTCTCGTCCTGAAGCCGCATCATCGGTGTGGTGACGTGCATCTTCTTGTCGGCTAACTGCCGCGTAATTTCACGGTGATAAGCGCCTGTCGCATCGAGTAGCAACAGGCTGTGGCCAGTGGGCGCGGTATCCATCACGACAAACTTCTTGCCGGACTCGCGGATAATCCGGGAAAACGCCTGAAACACGGCGATTTCCTCCGTGCAGGGAGAACGGAGGTCTTCTTCCAAGAGCGCCCGGCCTTGGGCGTCAAGCGTTGCGCCCTTCGTATCCAGAACATGCTGCTTGTAGATCTCTATTTCCGCATGCGGATCGATTCGGCTGACGGTGAGATTGTCCAGAGAGCCATTCAGCGTTTCGGAGAGATGCGCGGCGGGATCTGTAGTCGTCAGATGCACCGGCAGACCACGATGGGCCAGTTCCACGGCGACCGCTGCGGCTAAGGTTGTTTTCCCGACGCCGCCTTTGCCCATCAACATCACCAGGCCGTGCTTATCGGCAGCAATGATATCGACCAGTGCCGAGAGACTTGGTGTATCAAAGGCGACCTGCTGATGTTCGCTAATGCCTTCCCCTGAAACGTTATCAGTGAGCAACAGCCGCAGGGCATCCAGACCCACTAGATTGAAAGGCTTGAGGGCTACTTGATCTAAGGGCAGACACTTTGAGCACGTCGGGAAGATCAGACAAAACAGCTTGTTCGCGATCACAGATCGCCGCCGCCAGTGGATCAATCGCCGCTTCGACTGCGAGGCAGCACGCCATTGATGACCAAGTACTGCTGCGACAAACCGATTTTCGCGAGCTCTTCATGCGTGCGAGCAACTTCGCGCAGCGTCGAATCCTGGGCACGAGCAACCAGAATCAAGCGCGTGCGCTGAGGGTCTGCCAAAGAATCGACGGCTTCTTTGTATCGGGCACGCTGTTTTTCAAGTCCAGCCAAGGGACCGAGACACGAAGCGTCTCCTTTGCCTTCCTCCAAAAAGCCGCTCCACGCTCCCGGCAGCTGCAGCAGCCGGATGGTATGTCCAGTGGGAGCGGTGTCGAAAATGATGTGGTCGTACTCGGTCGTCAATGCCGTGTCGGTCAGCAGCGCTGTGAACTCGTCGAAGGCCGCAATTTCAGTCGTACAAGCGCCGGAAAGTTGCTCTTCGATGCCCTTGACCACGGTATCCGGCAGAACCCCACGCACCGGGCCGACAATGCGATCACGGTATGCTTGCGCCGCAGCCTGCGGGTCGATCTCCAGTGCAGACAGACGGTCAACGCCCGGAATGGCAGTGATGTTATTGCCAATGCCGACACCAAATACCTGGCCCGACGTTGGACGCTGGATCAGTGCTGACCAGCAGCACGCGCCTTCCGGCCTCGGCAAGTTGAATGGCCGTTGCGCAGGCAATCGAAGTCTTGCCCACGCCGCCTTTGCCGGTGAAGAAGAGGAAGCGCGGCGGCTGATCGAGAAAGTTCATGATTTGTATTCCATCGTTCAGCAGCATTTGCTGCCAGAGCAGCAGCTACCGGCCGACTTTGTTTCGGTGGCAATCGGCGATATGCCTGCCCAACGCGCCAGCTCGGCGCGGTTCGGGATAACGGCCCGCCAACGCGACTTCGCCATTGACGAGTACCAGCGGCAACGCTTCCTCGCCTGAGCGTTCCAGAAATCCTTTCACCGTGCGTATTTTCAGCAAACGCCATCGGTTGTTGAGCCAGATTGAAACGCTCGATCTGTGCCCCGTTCAGTTTCGCCCAGGCTGCGTCAGCCGAGAAGCTGACCAAAGCTTGATCGACATCGACACCACAAACGCCCGTGCTGCAACAGAGCGCCGGGTCAAATACCTGAATAGTCGGGCGACGTTTGGCGTTGCCGGCTTCAGTGGCACGGATGAACGCACTCATGAACTTGCCGTCTACTGCAGGCGCCATAGCATCCACGTCGATACCTTGGCCGCTCAAGAATGTCCGCGCGTCCTCGATGCTGTAAATGCGCGTAGGCTCAATCTCGATGCCTTCAAACCCTGCTTTAGCAAGCTTCACCGCGTACTGATCATCTTCAAGCGCCCCCGCGATGCAGCCGACCCAGAGCAGCATGTTCTTGCTGAATATTCTCCGGGACCTTGCCGCGCACCACCACATCCGAAACCGCGAAGCGCCCGCCCGGCTTCAAAACCCGGAACGCCTCACGCAACACTCGGTCCTTGTCCGCTGACAGGTTGATGACGCAATTGCAGATGATGACGTCCACCGAATTGTCAGGCAGCGGAATGTTCTCGATCTCCCCTTCAGGAATTCGACGTTCTCGATGCCCGCTTTCTTCTGGTTTTCACGTGCAAGAGCCAGCATGTCATCCGTCATATCCAGTCCGTAGGCTTTGCCCGACGGGCCGACGCGCTTCGCCGACAACAAAACGTCGATGCCGCCGCCCGACCCAAGATCGAGCACAGTCTCTCCTGGCTTCAGCTCCGCAAGCGCGGTCGGATTGCCGCAGCCGAGGGAGGCCAGAATGGCCTTCTCCGGTAAACCGCTCTTTTGCGCCTCATCGTAGAGGTCCGACGTAATCGGGTCCACCGTGTCGCAGCAAGCGTCCGCTCCGCAGCAGGACGCACTGCCTCTGCCAGCGGCAACCAGTCGCGCGGTCTCGCCGTATTTCTCCTTAACAATGTCTTTGACGTTGCTCATATTGAGCCTCCTTTGAATGAAGTATGTCGGTAAAAGCGTGCCAATTCGGTCCATCTCGCTTTCAGATCGCGTCGGGTCTCTCTTCAATTCGGAAAGCGGTAGCGCGAGGAAGGCTTCGATACGGGCACGCAAGATTCGATATGCCAACATGAACGCCGCATCGATTTCTGCGTGTGTGCCGGTTGCGTGTGCCGGGTCCTCTACTCCCCAATGACTCCTGACCACCCGGCCAAGGTAAGCCGGACAGGTTTCGCCCGCCGCGTTAGAGCAGACGGTAATGACCACGTCGGGAGTCAGCGGAAGATTGTCCCAGGACTTGCTGTGATAGCCCTCGGTCGAAATGCCTTCACGGGTCAGCAGTGCCAGCGAACGCGGATGCACCTGCCCGGTGGGTTTACTCCCCGCACTCATGGCTCTCCAGCCAGAGGGAGCAAGGTGGTTAAAAGTGGCTTCGGCCAGTATCGAGCGGCAGGAGTTACCCGTGCAGAGAAAGAGGATGTTCATTTTTCGTCCTTGCCCCCTCGCCTACTTGCAGCAGACGATCTTCTGCGGCTCGATTGCCTTGTTCCGCGTGCAGCACTCGGCATAGAGAAAGCCGAGCAGATCTTGAAGGGCCTCCGCATTGGCGGAATACCAAAGGAAGGTGCCCTCGCGGCTGTACCTTGACGAGATCCTCGTTTTTCAACTTGTCGAGATGATGCGAAAGGGTGCTGGATGGTATTTCCAGTTCACTCCCGATTCGCCCACGACCAAGCCTTCCGGGTGCGCGCTTAGGAGCAAACGCACGATCCGCAAACGCGGCTCCGTCCCCATTGCTGAGAACATATCGGCGTAGCGGGTCGTCAGTTCAGCGTCATCTCGTTTGCGCATACTCAGCTCCTATTTCCATATTTCTACAATAATCGAAGTATAGCTGTGCGTCAACCCCCGCATGTGATCAATAGCCACTGGTGACTCACTCGTGCGGACTCCGCGCAGTTCTCGCATCATTGACAATTCCGCTCTTCGGTACTTTGCGTTGACATCGTAGACGATTGACGCCCAGCGTGGTCCGCTGGCATTCGCACTTTACAACTTCATTGGGATGAATTGTCCGGAGCTCAAAGGCTTATTGAGCTGGCTCCATTAAGCGCAGACTTAGACCGAGAGTGATCACGCTAAGTGATTGAAAAGATGGAGCAGAGGAAACGGGGCTCGAACCCGCGAATGGGTTATGGCGCGCACTAATGTTTGGCCACAGATGGAGATGAAAAGAGTCTTAATGGCGGATATTGTGGGAAGCCGCAGACGATGGAGGTCGATGACGTCTGGTTTTACGAAGCCGTTCGCGAATGTGGCCTGGGACGCGTTTTGGGGACAGATGAATGAGGCTCTTGTCGCAAGGCAGGAAGCCCGTTAAGGAAAGACCGAATATCTTTGCAGCGTCCTTCGTCTTGCGGCAGGAGACGCAACTAATGAACGAAGGCATATCGCCGTTGCTGCGGCATGGACATTCACAAAGACACGGTTGTTGTTTGTGTACTTCCGCCGGCGGGAGCGGAGGGAAACGGTTCGCAAAGTGTATAGCTCGTTTCGGAATGAACTGATCCGGATGCGGGTCTGGCTGAAACAACTCAAGGTCAGCGAAATTGCAATCGAGTCTATAGGAGTCTATTGGCGGCCGGTATGGAACGTCCTCGATGAGGCAGGGTTTTCGCTTGTTGCTGGTGAATCCGGTTCAGGTGAAGGCGCTGGCCGGGCGCAAGAGTGATGGCCGCGATGCCGACGCATTGCCGAGTATCTGCAGGATGGAAGACTGGATGGGAGCTTCGTGCCCTCCGCCGAAGTCCGACAGTTACGGATGATGTTGCGTCATCGTATTTCGCTACTCGAACAGCGCAACGAAGTGCACAATCAGATCCGCGACTTATTCGAAACAGCAAATTTCAAGCTTTCTTCGGTGATCACCGATTTGATGGGAGCCACCGGCCGCGGCATTGTGGAGGCCTTGATTCGAGGGGAGGATTCCCGGAACGATTGAGTTGGAAAGTGCGGGGTAGTCTTCGCAAGAAGGAGAACCTCGTTAAGGAATCGTTGAAAGGATACTTCAACGATTTTCACCGTTCCATGCTGGAATCCCATTACAAGCATTATCAGTTCCTCACAAAAGAGGTGGCTGTGTTCGAAGAACGAATCGCTCAAGCGATGGAGCCATATGCCAGGCAAGTAGAACTGCTGACGTCGATACCCGGAATCGACCGTATGGTCGCCTGGCACCTGCTCGCGGAGCTAGGAATCGATCTCAAAGCATTTCCTGATGCGGCGCACTGTTGCAGCTGGGCGGGGCTGGTTCCGGGGGAGAACGAGAGCGCGGGCAAGCAGAAAAGCAGCCGATGCCGGAAAGGCAACAAGACTTTGCGCCGGGTTCTGACTCAGGCAGCCTGGGCGGTTTCTCACTGCAAAGCGGGATACCTGCGGGCGTTCTTTCACCGAGTCAAAGCGCGGCGAGGATGGGCAAAGGCGATCATCGCCACAAGTCACAAAATTCTGGTTATCGCTTTCCAGGTACTTAAGACAAACACGGCATATGTAGAACTAGGGAGTGATTACTTCGACCGGCTCCATCCCGTAAGAACTGCCAGAAAACTTGTTCAGAGACTGGAAGCTCTCGGTCTTCAAGTACAGCTCTCGCCGATTGTGGGGTCGAATGCGTAAAACAATGAAGCTTCTAGTGTTAGAGAGGCAAGGTTTTCTAAGGACGTCCAGCTTGGGAACACGCATGGGAGTTGTTTGTCCCCAATTTATGCATCAATGGTGTTCATCCTGATCATCGACATGCATCGGTTTTTCGGCCTATTTGTGAGAAAAGCTCGGATATTGCAGTAATTGCAGTAACGAGCTCTGGGCACCCGGCGACCTCTGCGGCCGCTCGGTTCCTTCGCTCAACCTGGGGCGCCGGATCAGGTCCGGCGTTCACGTGAGGTGAGCGTTGGAACGTACACTCTTTGGAGGTGTATGCCAGTCTGGTACACGAGAAAAACGAGGTCTGGAATCGGCAGGTGCGGTCCTGCAACGGACCCAGCCGGATCTCGTCATCTCGAAGCGGAAGCTCAGGGAGGTAGAAGGCATTGCCTTGGTCCGGAGCAAACGGAAAGAGGGGAATCAGAACTTGTGCTTTAGTTCGCGGCCGTTCGTACTCTGTGGTCTTCCGCTCCGGCCGCTGCCGAAGGGGCAGATGCTGTACGAGCGCCGAAACGGCAACTTCGTTCTCCAGATCACGGGGCATCCAGAGTTCGGAGTGCCATTCGGGCAGGATCGGATCGTTCCCATTTTTCTCGCTACTTTGGCGGTGCGGCAAAAGAGCCAGACAATCCGTTTTCGGAGCGCAGCCGAGATGCTGGAGACCTTCGGTATGCAAAAGGGCGGGACCGAGTACCGGCGGCTCGTTGCGGCCTTCGAAAGAATCTTCGGCGCGACAATGTTTTTCGGCACCGAAACCGGACTGCGAGGTCCCGCGTAGTTCAGCGGTCACGCTTTAACTTTCTCCGGGAAGCTAGGATATGGTACGCGAGAGAGCCCGCACAGCGGTGCAGCCCCAGACGAGTGTCAGAACCTAATCGTCCTGAGTGACGAATTCTACCAGGAAGTCACGTCTCATCCCGTGCCGACAGATCTCGAAGCGGTAAAGGTGTTCACGTCGTCGCCCGGCCTACTGGACCTGTTTATGTGGCTGTCATACCGCTGCTTCGTCGCAAAAGGTCAGGAGGCAATCCCTCTTCGGTCCGCTCGGAGTAGCAGCTCAGATCGGCACCGCAGATTATACCCGCCAGCGACGGCTACGGCAGCGCATTGAACAGTGGCTGGATACGATTCGGGCCATGTGGCCTGAGTGCCCTGTTCAAATTAGCTCTGAAGGCGATTGTCTGGTCGTAAAGCCTGCGTCCGCTATACTGAGCCGCCGCCCAGAGCTGCAGTAGGAGCAACAGTTTGCGAAAGACTTCGCGAAAGCGCCACTTTCGAGGCCTGCTGCGGGGCAAGAGCGTCCCCCGGTGATGATGATTAGTCTCTGAGTCGAAATCGACAATTCAGAGTCGGACGTTGCCGATCTCGCCGGATGGTGTGCCTGCCAAGCCCGCCGTTCAAACTGCGTCACGGTGCATCCGCCGCTCGGCTCGGTGCCCAATTCAGATTCAGCGCCACCGGGCCAGTACGTCCTCGACCGGAGCGTCGGTTGGGTAAATTTGTGTATTGCAGGTGATTCACATCTGTTCGCGCTAGCATGTGGGTACACGTTCCGCAAATGTGCTCAAAGGCGAGCGCTTCCTCAGCGTGGGAGTTGTCCCAGATAATACCCGAGGCGACTTTCGACATCCCCGGGCTTGTGGAAACCTCGCGCGTTTAGCGCTTGTATCCCGTTCTGGGCCGTGGGCCGCCCGAGCGAAGCGATACATGCATCCCACCCGGCGCGAGTTCGATGTCCGGCGGCAGGCTGGTGTTCACGAGACGCTTGGTATTCGCGATTGCCCATTTGTCGAACTCGGCGATCCGGGTCGCGAGTGCCTCTACGAAGGCGTCAAGTTCGGCGTCTGGCAGGGCGCGATTCACGTAGCCGTAGGCTTCGGCCTGGTCTCCCCTGATATCTTCGGAGCTCAGGAGCACCTCAAGGGCGCGGTTTCGGCCGATGAGCTGTGGCAGTCGGGCCATAGGGCCCCCGCCGGCAACCATCCCGACGCCCACCTCCCATTGCGAGATGATCGCTTTTTCGCGGCTTGCGAAACCCATGTCGCAGGCGAGCGCGATCTCGCTGCCGTTGCCGGTGGCCCGTCCGCGAATGAGCGCGATGGAGCGACCGGCGCGCGAGTCAAACGCAAGAGAAAGTCCGGCCAGGGTGGAAAGCCGGTCGGACCGCCGGCATTGAGGTTAGGTCCTCGAGCTTTGCCATGAAATCGGAGTGATTCAGGAAAAAGTCGTCGACTGCGCTGTCGAAGACCACGACCCTGACATGCTGGTCGGCCTCCAAGCGTTGATTACTTCCTGAAACTCGCGAACCATTTCGGGCCCATGACGTTGATCGGCGGATTGTCGATGGTGACACGCCAATAGGCTGGCGACCGCCGTGTCAGACGAACCTGAGCGGGTTTCGCAGATGGGTTCTCGGACGGCGCTAAGTTTCCCTGGCGTGCCGTGGTAGTAGCTGCGTTAACTGTTGTCATGCTTCTCCTTATGCGGTGCACTCGAGCCCGGTATTCGGGACGCCATCAGGTGTTCGCTGAGGTCGCGAGTATTCGGCAATTTGTCATATAACTGCCGCGCCGGCTTTGCTGACCACCTCATCCTGCGAATCGGCACCTCCCGAACAGCCGATTGCGCCGATGATCTTGCCCTGCTCTACGAGCGGAATGCCACCTCGCGAGGCGATAACTCCGTCAAACGCGAGCAGGTAATTGAGATGCATCAGATTGATACCCTCCTCAAACACTTTTGTTGGGCGTCGGAACGTGGCGGCGGCTCGCGCTTTGTGGATCGCAATCTGAATCGAGGCGAGCATCGCGCCGTCCATTCGCTGGAAGGCGACCAGGTTTCCGCCGGAATCCGCTACCGCCACGTTCATCTTCCAATTCCGTCTCCTTGCCTCGGCTACGGCGGCGTGAATCACAGCCTCGGCTCGGTCCAGCGATATCGCGGGCCCGTAGGGCACATCGAAAGGCATTTCTTCTGGGATGGCATCCAGAGGATTCGGTTCAAGAGCGGGTTCTGTTTTGGTGCTGTACATATATTTGATTCCTTAATGACAATTTGCTTAAGAGACCTGAGCGATCTTTTCTACTGATTAAAGGAGCGCACGAATGCCGCGATTTTTCGGCCCACAGCTCGCTCCAGCCAACCGGTGCACCTCCGGTAAGGGGCTGGGTTGAAGCGTCATTGATTTACTTCTCTTCGCATGTCCTTACCACTTCCCGTTGTGTGCACCGGCATCGACATGCAGCACCTCACCCGTGACATGACGAGCTTCAGTCAGGTAGACAATCGCGTTGACAATGTCGGCAACGTCGGACATCTCGCCCATCGGGGAAAGGTTGTTTAGGTAGGGCCGGGAACCGTTTGCGTGCATGGACGTATCAACGACGCCTGGAGCGACCGCGTTGAAACGTATGCCTGCGTTCACATACTCCATCGCGAGGCTCCGAGTGATGGCTTTCAGCAGCCCACCGTTGGTGACCATGGCCAGTGAGGCGTTGACTCCCGCAATCGGATGCTCAACCATCGCGCTGGTGATACACGTTACGCTCCCACCGCTGCTTTGCGCCAGCATTTGCTTGACGGCGAGTTGCGTGATGTTTATGTAACCGCGCAGGTTCGTTCCCGACAGCTTTTCGAAATCCTCTGCCGTGTACTCGGTGAACGGTTTCGTGAGAAAGATGCCCGCATTGTTGACGACACCATCTATCGAGCCAAAAGTGTCCAGCGCCGTTGAAGCGATCTCGCGGGCCGTCGAAGGGTCGCCGATATCACCTCGCACCACGGCCAGCCTGTCTGTCGCGGCGAAGGTGGATGCGGTGATGTTTAGCGAATTCCCGACGACGTTATAACCGCGGTCGAGGAGGGCGTTCGTGATCACCGGCGCCAATCCCCCTGGCCGCACCGGTCACGATCATGGTCTTCCGTTTTGCCTGCATGGGATGTTGTCACTCCTCACGTTGTCTTGTGCGGCGGCCCTAAGTAAGGAAAGTCGGCGAGAAGATCGCGATGGGGCTCTACGTTGTCTCGCGTTAACTTTCCGTTCGTCAGGAGAGAAATGAAGACGTCCATGACGTCGTCCGAGAGGCCTCGTCCATTGACCGGGTAGGCCGCCGCCCGACTGGGATCGTAGAAGAGGATGTCCGGCAGCAGAGTTTCGGCTACTCGCCTTGCATCCTGGGGTGAATAGCCTCCCGTGTGCTCAAGCGAGTGCGCAAAGATAGCAATGAACCGGGCATCGTCGACAGGTTCGCCGGCAAGGTATGCGCCCTTTTCCTCGCCCGTGAGGAAGATGGATTGCGAGGGCCGTGCACCGCGGTCCGCCTGAACCCACGTACCGCCTGTGCCGTCCAGAGTGCGATGCCAGAGACCCACCCCGTTAGCGCCCAAAGCCGCGCTAGGCACTTCCAGGACGATGCTACAGACGTCCTTTTCGGTGAAGAAGTCGTTACCCGTGAACTGGAGATTGTTCAGGCCGCTTCGGTATCGAAGAAGAAGGGATCGCTGCGCCAGCCGGCGAAGAAGCGGCAATCACCGGTCTCCGTCACCCTGGCCTCTGCTCCTGCAGAGACTGGCGCCCGATCGAAAATCAATTGTCCTGCGTCGCCATTGCCTGCTGCTTCTTTCCCTTCGATCCGACGAACTGCGGCGAACTGCGCGCCGTCACTCGAATAGGAGAAACACACGCGATACGCGATGTCCGCGACGTGATCGCGGTCTGTATCGATCTTGACTTCGCATATCGCGTTGGTCGCGAAAGGTTCGCGTGTCGTCGGGCCTGGCGGGTTCACGGCCTCCGATGGGTGAGCGTTCATAATCAGCAACGACTTGCCCGCGTCCCCAGGCTTTGGGAAAGCGTAAAGATCTGTCAGGTCAAGTCGCGCATCCCCGTGAGGAAACCCGTAATCCGGACCGGAATAATGATGACGACATAAAGCACTCTCCCTGATTTCACCCGTATTGGCCGGATGGACCCGTCACCTCTTGCCGTAGCCCGTGAAAACGTAGTCGCTTGCCTTAGCCGCCGTGTGACACGCGAACCCACACCCGGCGTCGTTCCCCTGCGGAGGCCTGCTGGCTGAGCTCGCTGGCCGGAAAGTGTCGGATGCCGCGTCGTAATCAAATGCGCCGTATCCCCACCCACCGCTGTCGGCAAACCGCTTGCTGTCCTTAACCATGAAATCGATGTTCTGCAGGCTCCCCGGCACAGTGGCCCCGGGGAAAAATTCGTTCTGTTTCGGCCCCCAATGGATTTTAGCCATCCTGGCTCCGTCCGGTACAGCCTTACCGTTGGCTGGAATGCCGGCGCGATAGGCTGCGATCATCGCAGGATTGCCGAGAATGACCGCTAACGCGCTTTCGCTGCGGCTAACACCCACGGCCTGCCAATCTTCGTAGCCTCTGAATTCAGAGAATGCTAACCCGCCCTGCACCTTCACACTGTATTTGTCCTCGCTACCCGCGACCAGGCTCACCAGGACAATCAGCAACACGCCGGCTGACACTTGCTTCATCATTCGATTCTTCCTTCCGTGCCATCCAACGACTCGGCTATGCGGCCATTCGCGCCGCGAGCAGTTCCATCAGGCCCTTGGCCGCGGCCGTCGACGAGGCGGGGTTCTGTCCCGTAAGGATGCGCCCATCAACCACGATGAAGCTTTCCCAATCGGTACCCTTCTCATAAAGCGCTCCGATTCTTTTCAACTCATCCTCCACCAGGAACGGAACGACTTCTGTAAGTTGAACCGCGGCTTCCTCTCCGTTCGTAAAGCCGGTCACCCGCTTGCCCTTCAGGAGGAGCCCGCCCTGATACATCACGCGATGAAAAACGCCGGGGGAATGGCAGACCGCGGCGATCGGCTTGCCGGAGTTGTAGAAGGACTCGATCAGCGCGATGGAATCGGGATTATCGACCAGATCCCACATCGGGCCGTGACCTCCAACGTAGAAGATGGTGTCGAAATCCTCCGACCTTATCGCTGAGAGCTTCCGTGTTTCGGACAGCGCCTTCTGTGCCGATGGGTCCTGCTTGAATCGTGCCATGGGCGAAGTCTGATTTTCCGGCAGATCGCTTTTTGGATCGATTGGAGGCTGACCGCCTCGGGGCGAGGCGAGAGTGATTTCGACCCCTGCGTCTCGAAACACAAAATAGGGCGCAGCGAATTCTTCCAGCCAGAAGCCGGTCTTGCGGCCAGTGTTCCCTAATTGATCGTGGGATGTAAGCACCATCAGGATCTTCATGTATCTTCCTTCCGTGGGCTGACTCTTGCCTGCCTGTCATCCCCATGCATGCGGGTCACCATGGCTAAGGATCTGAAAATAAGACGCGTGGGCGAGACCGGGGTGCGACGAGTGTCGGCGGGCCGACTCAACAGTTCGACGCGAGTGCTTCGCGTCAACGATCTACAGAATTCGAGATCTCCGGCGTTCTGCAATGTCTGATGTCGACGCTTCGACACGTGGGTTCGTCTTCGCCAAACCAGAACGCCCGTATCTGACAGAGCCCGCACGCTACGAAACTGGAATCAGAGATGCCCAACGGTTTGGTACTCGGCACCATGGCTCCCACAAAGCTGTACTCGAGACCGCCGTTTCGACGTGCTAGTCGACTTGCACGATTATCCCGTATAGTTTGAGGAAAGGAATGTGATGGCGCAGCTTTTATCGATCAATGTCGGGCTCCCTCGCGACGTTGCATGGCGGGGAGAAGACGTCCACACGGCGATTTGGAAGCTGCCGGTTCAGCGCAGGATTGCAGTTCGCCGTCTGAATTTGGAAGGCGATGGGCAAGGGGATCTCGCGGGGCATGGGGGCGAACACCGGGCCGTGATGGTGTATCAAATGGAAGCATATCGGTACTGGGAATCTCACCTCGGCCGCAACGATTTCTCCTTTGGACAGTTTGGCGAAAATTTCACCGTAGCCGGCTTGCCTGATGATGAGGTTTGCATCGGCGATCGATACCGTATCGGGAGTGCGCTCTTCGAAGTCACCCAACCCCGCGTCACGTGCTATCGCGTGGGCATCAGAATGGAACAGCCGGCAATGGCCGCTCTGCTCGTTTCACATCACCGGCCTGGCTTCTATCTTCGGGTGCTGGAGGAGGGTGAAGCCGGCGCCGGCGACGAGATCGTGAAGGTTGCCGAGGGCCCGGAACACCTCACGGTCGCGACGATTGATGGTCTGCTGTATCTGCCAAACCCGTCGCGCGAAGTACTCGAGCGGTCATTGCGTATTCCGGCACTCAGCCAAGGATGGAAGACATCTTTCAGCGCGCTGTTGAAACAGAAATTCCGGCGGCAGGGAATCCCGGGCTCAAGCCTTCTGCCGGCCCACCACCCGCCTGGCCGGGCTTTCGATCGTTACGCGTGGGTGGAGTGGACCGGGAGGCCGACAATGTCGTCTCGTTGTTTTTCGAGTCCACGGAAGGCTCCCCTTTGCCTGCGGCGTTACCTGGGCAATTTCTCGTCTTGAGGTTGCGCGCAAAACCGGACGGGCCGATGCTGCTTCGGAATTATTCGATGTCGGGGATGCCGGGCGCAGTATCGTACCGAATCAGTGTGAAGAGAGAGTCCAATGGAGTCGTCAGCTCCTATCTTTACGATCACGTGAATGCGGGGGACGTGATGGAGGTGAGCGCGCCGCGCGGTGTTTTTGTGCTGAAATCAGCCGATACACCGGTGGTATTGCTCAGTGCCGGCATCGGGGCGACTCCCGTGCTTGCCATGTTGCATGCGTTGTCCGCGGAGGCATCACCGCGGCAAGTTTGGTGGATTTACGGAGCGCGTAACCGGGCCGCCCACCCGTTTGCAAAAGAATCGCGCGGACTGCTGCGAACGCTGACCAACGGTCGAGGCCATGTTGTCTACAGTAAGCCGAATCCAGACGATCAACCCGGTGTGGATTACGATTCGGTTGGACACGTGGACACGAAGCTGCTTGACCGGCTGGCTGTGACTCGCGAAGCGGATTATTACTTGTGCGGCCCACCGTCGTTCCTACAACAACTGACCGAGGGCTTGAAGACATGGGGCGTGGAACCCTGCGCGAATCCACCGGAAGTCTTTGGGCAGGAGGCTTCGATCACGCCGGGGATTGCGCCATCCTCGCATCCGCCGGTTCATCCGCCCACCGGCAAGCCTGGGCCGGGCCACTGGTTTCATTCGTACGAAGCGGGCTCACGGTTTCGTGGGATTCACGCTACACCAGCTTGCTTGAACTCGCGGAGGCATGTGACGTACCGGTCCAGTGGTCCTGCCGTGTCGGGGTCTGCCATACGTGCGAGGGCGCACTGATCGGAGGAAGTGTTCAGTATGCGCCCGATCCATTGCAGCCCCCAGCCGCTGGGAATTTGCTCCTCTGCTGCTCCACGCCATCCGACGAGATCGAATTGGATCTGTAATTGATGCACGCCGAAGGAGCGCTTAGCGTACTGTCGCGTCATCAACCAGGTGGCTTGCTGTTCCATCCATGGAATGCCGACATCTCACCCGCATTCCAGGCGTCGCGGAGCCCAGGAGCACTGAGATCCCAGTCGGGGCGAATCGCGCGGGTCACTGCTCGCAAGTCGTGCCACAGGTCCGCGAGAGACGGCCGTCCCCAGAACCAATAGCCGTTATATATGCTGTGGATGACGAGTCCCGGCTTGAGTACCAGGGTATGCGGAATCATGGGATTGTGTTCGGGGTCCGTATACTCTGCGATATCGAGGTCCTTCTGAACGGTTCTCGCGGGGTCGGAGAGGAAGGTCCACTGGGCGCCGAGCGAAGCGCGGAATTCCTGGAGCGTGTGGTGGTCATCGGTGGAGATCGTGGCTATCTGCGTGTATGCCACTGCGATCTTCGGATAGAACCCGGCAAGTTCCAGATGCTGTTGGTGTTCCTTCGGGCAATAGTGCCCGCGCGAGAGCGTCAGAATGAGCGGGTCATCACCTTGCAGCGAGCTGAGGCTGCGCGGTGTTCCCGTATGATCGGGCAACCGGTAGTCGGGAAATACGGCCCCAGGCACGAGGTCAGTGCGCATACTTGTGTTCCTTTCAGAGAATAGTTCAGACACGCCTTGGAATGAAACCCGGGCTGCCGGTCTTCACTACTTCATTGAACCTCTGTCTGGTCTGAATTCGATTGATTTCGTCAAACGCGTCTTCCGGAAGAGCGGAGATGTCGAAATTCTCTCGCGCGCGGGCCGCAGTTCTGGGCGTGGTAAGCAAAGCCGTGCCGCGCTGCACCGCCCAAGCCAACAGCACCTGTGCCGGCGTCTTTCCAACTCGTGCGGCAATTGCCGAAATGACTGGATCTTCGAGCGGCCCCGGCCTTATTCCGTGACCCAATGGCGCAAAAGCCAAAAACACAATGTCCTTCTCCTTGCAGAATTCCAGAAGCTCCGTTTCCGGCAGATACGGATGTGCTTCGACTTGGACCACGGCCGGCTTGATTCTCGCGGATTCGTAGATGGGCAACAGTCCGTTCAAGCTGATGTCAGACAGTCCGATGGCCCGGCATCTGCCATGGTCCACGAGACTCTCCATCGCTCTCCAGGTCTCGAGCAAAGTCACGCCGCGGTCGTAAATGATATTGCCGTTTTGATCCCGCGGATCCTGCTCGTCCCCCGGTTGAAACGCAAATGGAGTGTGAATGAGATAGAGATCCAGATAGTCGAGCCCGAGTCTGTCCAGACTCGCCTCGAAAGCCGGTTCGACGCGCTCGGGCCGATGATTGGAGTTCCACAACTTTGTGGTAACAAAGATGTCTTCACGCGCAATCCCTCCAGCGGCAAGTCCTGCCTGCAACGCCTCGCCCACCTCACGCTCGTTCCGGTATCGTTCCGCACAATCGAAGTGTCGAAATCCAGCTTCCAGCGCGTCTCTGGTAGCACTTATCGTCGCGGCTGCATCGGGAATCAGGGTGCCAAAGCCGAGTACGGGCATATGGCCGGCTCCGTGGTTGAGCGGCATTCTTTTAGTCCGAAAATCAGAAGATTCGATCATGATGACACGCGGTGCGTAGCCGCATCACCAGACACCGCGGATTACGCCACGTCTCCGCAGTAGCTCGCGGCGGCATAGCAGCGTTCCGCCGCCAACTTCTGAACGGGGCGCGCGCCCGCGGATCGGCGTGTTTCGATTCCAAGCTTTCGCATCTTGTAAATCAGCGTAGTGCGCGGCAATCCGAGCCGGTTGGCCGCTCCGTCCTGCCCTCCGATCAGCCAGTCGGTTTGCTTCAATGTTTCCAGGATATGCTCTCGATCCGCTTCGGCAAGCGTGCGCGAAGCGTTCTCGGAAAGCCGCTTTCACCGTTTGCTTCAGGCCCAATGGCAGACGCAGCACCGACCCGGGAGAAAAGAGCACCGCGCGTTCGATTAAATTCTGTAATTCGCGAATATTTCCTGGCCAGTCGTGCGCCTTGAGGACTGCCACCACTTCATCGGGAATCAAATCGATGGGCTTGTTGAGGAGGGCGGCAAATTTTTGCTACGAAGAACTCGGTCAGCGGCAAGATGTCCTGAAGCCGTTCCCGCAAGGGAGGCAGGAAGAGCGGAATGACGTTGAGCCGGTAGAATAGATCCGCCCGGAACAGCTTCTTAGCTCACGAGTTGCCCGATGATCCTGGTTTGTCGCCGCCACTACCCGCACGTTGACCTTGACGGTCTCGACACTGCCCAGACGTTCGAACTCCCGCTCTTGCAGGACGCGCAAGAGTTTCGGCTGAAGTTCGAGCGGCATGTCGCCGATCTCGTCCAGAAAAGCGTGCCCCCATCCGCTGTCTGCAAGCGTCCCTTTGCCGGCGCCCACGCGCCCGTGAAGGCGCCTCTTTCGTGGCCGAAGAGTTCGCTCTCCAGCAAGGCGGCGGGAATCGCCGCGCAGTTCAGGGCCATAAAGCGGTGGTTACGGCGAGGGCTAGCGTCGTGAATGGCTCTCGCAATCACTTCCTTTCCGGTGCCCGTTTCGCCCTGGATCAAGACAGCGGAGTCCACTGGCTGCAACCTCTCTCCACTTCGGTCAGCAGTGCCCGGAATTTCGGACTGGAACCAATCAAGTCTAAGGTCGTCATAGCGTTGCTCCTTCACAACATTCGAGATCTGTTCGGCGTTCCTTCTGGTTGAACCGACGTGCGCTACGTTCGTGTTCTTTGTCGCGTGATCCACTCGCGGACGTATGGGTCGCAATTCACCAGCGAAATACCACCCGCTTCGCAATGGGCGAGAAAATCGATGCCGTCCTGACCAGTCAGAGTCACATCCTTGAGGTCGAGTGTGATCCGGCGGCCGTTCCCCTCCGCGGCGATGAGCCTCGCCAGTTCGGCGATATGCTCCTGGTCGATCCGCCCGCTCAATGAAAGAACCACGTCGCCGTCCACCGTCCTCTGAATTCTTAACATTCGGATGATCTCCCGAAGGGGACCCACAATCACCGCACATCGCTTGACGGCAGTCCCTGTTAAATTCCTCGCCGTGTAGAGTGCAGCTAAAGGACCAGGGCAATTGATTGAAAACAGGGCGTTTTGGCGTCGCCGCGAGTTGACGAACTTCGTCAATTGGCGAATTCGGTGCAAAGCCTATGTGGGTCCGGGTGCGATGAACAGCCCCGGGGCTCGGCCATCTTTAGGAGACCTGTCCCCTGAACTGATTCTTGTTGATCTTCAATGACTTGATCTTCGATTCCAGAGTGGTCCGGGGCATTCCGAGTTTGGCCGCGGCTCCGCCTTGACCGTACACGCGTCCGCCGCACTCGCGCAATGCGGCCTCAATCGCAGACCGCTCCTGAGCAGGGGTCCGGTTGAAGACGTTCGGCTGGACATGCACATGGAGTCGAAGCGGGTCGCCGGGAAAGCCAGCTCTCATCCACGGTGAATGTCTGTGTACTCGCTCACAATAACGGAACGTTCGATTACGTTTTGCAATTCACGAATGTTGCCAGGCCAGTCGTATGCCTGCAACAGATCCAGGCTCTTCTTGTCGATCGCTGTAAATGCCTGCTTGCTTTGCGCGCGTAGCGATTGCAGGAAATACGCGACCAGCAACAAGATGTCTTCTTTTCGTTCCCGCAAAGATGGCACCTCGATAGGAAACACATTCAGCCGGTAGAACAGATCCTGCGGAACGTCCCAAGCGATCGGCAGATTCAAGGTCGCGATTGGTGGCGGCGATCACCCGAACATCGGCTCGAATGGGCCGGCTTCCTCCCACTCGCTCGAATTCCCGTTCCTGCAGCACCCGCAATAAGAGCAACCTGGGTTTCGGCCGGAAGTTCGCCCACCTCGTCCAAGGAAGAGGGTGCCTTTGTCGGCCAGTTCGAAGCGTCCCAGGCGACGCTGTGTTGCTCCCGTGAATGCGCCCTTCTCATGCCCAAACAATTCCGACGCGATCAGGTCACGCGGGATCGCGGCACAATTCACACTCACAAAGGCGTGTGAAGATCGCCGTGACCGCCGGTGGATGGCGCGCGCCACCAGTTCCTTGCCAGTGCCGGTCTCGCCGGTGATCAAGACGCTGGAATGGGTTGGCGCGACCTTGGATATGCGGGAAAGCACCTCGTTCAGCGGGGCCGAAGTTCCCACGATCTCCTCAAACATCGATGCCTTGTCAATTTCCTCGCGCAACGCAACGTTCTCGTCCTGGAGCCTTTGCTCCGCGAGCTTGAGTTCCTCGATATCGGTCCCCGCGGCATACCATCGCGTGATGCGCCCTTGCTCGTCTGACATCGGCCTCACGCGGTAGTGGAACCAGCGATACCGGCCGTCCTTTCTTTTGAGCCGCACTTCGTATTCAAACGGCGATCCGCTTCGGAGTTTGCCGGGGAGTTTATTGGCGACGAGTGCGGCGTCCTGGGGATGCAATACCTCTTGCAAATCAGCGTCCTGCCATTCCAAAGTAATGCCGTAATAGTCCAGCGACGCCCGATTCGTGTAGAGGCGCGCCCCCTCTGGCCCCAATTCGGTAATGTGCAGGGGCGAAAGGTCGAGAAGCTGCCGGGCTTCCTTCTCGCTTTGGCGGATCTTCTCTTCCGCCTTTTTGCCACGGTGACGTCCGTAATGGCCCCCACAAAGTCGAGGTTGCCGGTATACACTATGCGGCCAATGACGTGGACATGCTTGACTCTGCTATCCGGCATCAACAAACGATGTTCAATATCGAAATCCTTCTTTTCCCTGGTCGAATCTCGAGGGTCTGCCGAACAAAATCCTGTCGTCGGGATGAATTCGCTGGAACGCCAGGTCTAACGTAGCCCTGGTCGGTCGATCGTATTCAAGGATGTTGTAGTTTTCCTCCGACCAGTAGATCTCATCCGTGGCAACATTCCAGCCGAAACTGCCGGTGTGGCTTATCCTCTGCCCTTGCGCCAGGAAAGCTTCACTCCGTTGCAAGTCGGAATACAGGCGGCGTTGTCGAGCGAGATCGCGGCTTGCGAAGCCAGCAACCGCAGCACCGTAACCCGCTCCGGTGTGAAGACGCGCGGACTCAGGTTGTTCTCGAGATAGAGCGCTCCAAGAAGCTGGGTCTGTTTGACGATTGGCAGGCACAGGATGGATTTCGCGCGCTTCTCCGGACATATTCATCCTCTGAATACACATATCGGCCGAAGCGTCATCCAGGAGCACGGCCTGCTGCGTCCGGATCACATAATGCAGTGTGGCTTGGGGGAGATCGGAGGGCGTAACAGCCGCCTGTCGGACCATCACCTCGACGTTACCCGGGCTGGTCGCCGCCTCCGCTTCGATCGGGGCTCGCCGCCCGGAGCGTCGCCGGGAGGAGGATCAGCAGGCCCCGCTCCGCTCCGGCATGCTCAATGGCGGCGCGCATCAGTGTATGAATCAGCTTTTGCTGTTCGATTTCACCGGATACTGCCTCCGAAACGCGGATGACAGTCGCCAGGTCAAGTTGCGCGACGGAGGCGAGAATCGTGCCCGCATCGGCTGAAGTTTTCGCTGTCCTGATCTTTGGATACCGTTCCTCGAGTTCTCGGACCTTCGCGTCTGGCGCCCCAGCGCAGGTAGCAGTCACGAGCATCTCGCCAATAGACGTGCGCGATCTTCTTAAAACCTCGTGCCGAATAAAAGTGCGCGGCACACTCGTTGGAGACCGCCTCGCAATGTGCGAAGCCGTTGTCGTGTGCCGAACGGATTGCCACTTCGTAGGAATCTTCAGCGTCAAGCAGCCGCCCGTCCATACGCGCGATTTCCGCACTGACGAGCGCTGTTTTCGTTTCGAAATTTGCAGGGCAATGCTGCGCCCATATCTCGAGCTGTCGGTGATGGTCGCGAACCGCCGCAAAATGAATCTGCCCCTCTTCGGAAGAAGCTGAGTTCCAGGCGGCAGCATGCGCCAGGGCAGCATAGAAGCGAAAATCACCGGTCTCCAACTGCGATGCGGCCGGCCAGAGCAAGAGATGTGCTTTTCGAGAAGCCTCAACAGCGGCGGCAAAGTCTCCGGCGAAAAATCTGCCCTGCAACTTTCGAGTCCAGTAGAAGAACTCGGCGAGCGCCAGGACCGGATTACCGGCAAGACGAGCTTCGGTCTCCGATTCGGAATAGTCGTGGGCGTTGAAGCATCCGAATCTGGAGGTCAGGCCTCGGAGCGTACGGACGAGGCCCAACTGGGCCCCGCAATTCTCGGCCACCAGCCCAAAGCCAGCTTTCTTGACGAATTCGAGGCCCTTTTCAGCTTCTGATTGCACCACCGAGAGAGGGTCGCCGACTGTCAAGTAGTTGGTGATCAACTCATGCCAGCCATAGGCTGAGAACGTAAGATCCCCGGTCTGATATGCGACGTCGAATGCACGCCGGACCAGTTCACGCCCCTTCACGGCGTGCTTCGCCCAGGGCGTTAGCGTTCCGAACGAGATGTAAGTTCTCGCCTGGTAACGAGTCAGGTTGCGCTTTTCGACCAGATCATACCCCAGTTGGCCGAACCGAAACCCATCAGTGTAATTACCGAAGCGCGGACCAGCAAACATCCCGAACCATACGTAGCCGAAACAGGATGCATCGCAGTTCCCATGCTCCAGGCAAAGATTGACCATGCGGCAGACCAGAAGCGTTGATAGATGCTCATCGAAAAACATGGCCGGGTGCACAATTTCGGTGAAGACATCGAGCATGTCGAGGACATCGGGATGATCGAGCAGCGGCAAGTCTATGAGCTGCTCGATCTGACGATTGCCCACCCGCGACCAGATCCGGTTGTACTCCTGCATGACGTCGTCCCGCAGTCGGGTGCGGTGACCAATCCGTGCCGTTGCGGCGAAGGTAAGCGAGAAAAACTTCTATCGCGCTGGCCGCTGCGGTCCAAGGTCGTATAGAGCGTGACCTGCAATCGAGTCACTATCGAAAGATCGTGGTGGCTCCGGGCGCGCCGAGACAACATCGTCAGGCGGCTTTCGGCTTCGACCATGTCTGCGGTATGCAGTTCGCACTCGGCTGTGAGCGACTCAAGCGAGAAGATGAGGTGATAGTTGCGTTCCCAATCCTCCTCGCTTAATAGTGAGCGGCCGGCGAGAAGGTACCTAAGTGCAGACGCGTAAGCGGTGGACGCCTTCGCACGCTTTCCCGCAATTAGATTCAGGTCAGCGGCTCGCACACACTCACCGCCGTCGGTGATGAGAGTTGAGCCACGATTTAGCTGATTGACGATGTCGAATATCGCCTCTTGCAGCTGATCTCGCGAGGTGTTTTCGTAGAAAATTCTGCCAATCCGCAAATGCGTCTGAGCGCGCTGTTGCTCCGGAATGAGAAGGTATGCTGCTTCCTGGACACGGTCGTGAAGGAAGCGGTAGTGAGGTCTCTGAACGAAGGACAAGTCCTGCGCGAACCGCTTCCCAGAGCTGATGATGCATTTCGCCGTTCGCGTCGTCATAGACCACTCGTAACAGGTCAAAATCGGCGCTGTTCCCCAGGCAGGCGAGTTGTTTCAATCTTTCCTGCGTGGCGTTTGGAAACC
The DNA here is from genome assembly GCA_963833675.1 of Bryobacteraceae bacterium. Taxonomy (GTDB): domain Bacteria; phylum Acidobacteriota; class Terriglobia; order Bryobacterales; family Bryobacteraceae; genus DASQDN01. The sequence goes on from CAWHYW010000010.1 coordinate 37,903, forward strand.
GGCTCAGCTTTCCGAGCATCAGGTCCACCACGTTGGCCGTGTAGCCTTTTTCTCGGATGTGATCCACATCCCAACGCCAACTGCCGGCTTCGGGCTCGAACCTCAGGAAGCCTTCCTCCTCCAGTTCCGTCATGAACTGAATCGTGAAGAACGGATTGCCGCCGGTCTTTTCGTGAATCAATTGTGCGAGGGGATCAGCAGTCTTCCGCTCGCAGCGCATGGCCTCCGCCGCGAGCCTGCCCACTTCGTCGAGATCTAGCGGCAGAAGCACCACCTCCTGCACTCTGGCGGCGGCCTCGCGGATCGTCACCAAGGTCCTCATCAGCGGATGAGACGAACTGACTTCGTTGCTGCGGTAGGCTCCGATCAGCAGCACGTGCCGCATACCCTGATCGGTGACCAGGCGCTCGAACATTTCCAGCGTCGCCGTATCCAGCCATTGCAAGTCGTCGAGGAACAACGCGAGCGGATGCTCCGCAGTCGCAAAGGCGCCGAGAAACCGCTGGAGCACTAGCTGGAATCGATTTCGTGCTTCTTGAGGCGGCAGATCGGGGACAGCCGGCTGTTTTCCTATAATGAATTCGATTTCGGGAATCAGGTTGACGATTAATTGCCCATTCGTTCCGAGCGCCTCGAGAAGGGCGTGCCGCCATTGGTCCACCTCGGCTTCAGTCTTGACAAGGATCTCGCGGATTAACGTCTGCAAGGCTTGCGCCAACGTGGCGTATGGTATCTCGCGTTTGTACTGGTCGAATTTGCCCGCACCGAAGAGCCCTCGATTTGGGACCAGCACTTTGTGCAGCTCGTTCACGACGGAAGACTTGCCGACGCCCGAATAACCCGATACAAGAACTAGTTCAGCGGTTCCCTGCGCCACAACGCGATCGAACGCTGCAATCAGCGCGCCGACTTCGGATTGCCTTCCGTAGAGCTTCTCTGGAATAGCCAATCGGTCCGGCGGGTCCTGCGTGCCCAAAGGGAACGCATCGATTTGTCCCTGCGATTGCAACTGCAATAGGCACCGCCTGAGATCGGCGGCGAGCCCCGCAGCGGTTTGGTACTGCTCCTCTGCATTTTTCGCGAGGAGCTTCATGGTGATGTCAGACAGCGGCGCGGGAACCTGGCAGCGGTCCGAAGGAGTTTGAGGCTGGCGAGCGATGTGGCAGTGAACCCATTCCAAAGCGTCGATGGCGGCAAACGGGAGCACACCCGTCAGCATCTGGTACAAAGTGACGCCCAGCGAGTAAAGATCCGTGCGCGCGTCAATAGAGCGATTCATGCGTCCCGTCTGTTCCGGGGACATGTAGGCGAGGGTGCCGGCAAGGGTCTCAGGAGGCGCTGGCTCCTGCCGCTCGCGTGGTGCGCGCGAGGCAATTCCGAACCCGGTGAGTGATACGTGCGCGGCCTCGTCGACGAGCACGTTCCCGGGCTTGAGGTCTTTGTGGATCAGACCCCGCTGGTGGGCCTGACCGAGTGCCGTTGCCAGGTTAATGGCAATGCGTACAAGCCGCGCCAGATCGCGAGGCTCCTGGGTATTTCTTTCAAGAACGCGGTCGAGAGGCTCACCGCCGGGGTCGGCGAGAACAAGGACTGTGCGTCCTTCGTGATGCGAGAGCGCCAGAGGCTTCGCCGCCCAGGAGGGCTCAAGGTCGGCGGCGAGCGAATACTCGTGCTCAATACGGCGCAGACTCTGAGGCAGCGGTTGCTCTGCGGCCGGAGCTAAGACCAGGACTGGTGATGCTTTGCTGCGCTGTCGGGCACGGGAAAGCGTGAATTCCGCATCAGCACGAATTGGCTGCAACACGTACTCAGGAGCATCTGCCATTGTGAGGTTCCGATGCGCCCGGGATGAACGAAAGCCAGCTATCAATTCTGACGAGGAATTAGAAGCATTTAGAAGCACATCATCTGGTCCACGTGCGACTAAACCGGGAAGCTGAGTTTCGCGACCGGCTTTTCGAAGGATACCAAAGGCGACCTTCGCCGCGTCATGTGCAATATGTACGCAGTTTCACGGCCCGTTCTGGTTTCGGTGGGCGACCACGCCTTAGATGTAATGCTGAGCTCCTGGCCGCCAGCCCGGAGGAGTCAAAGCAATCAACCTTGAATATGGCCTCTGTTCTCCGGCTTATAGTTTGTAAGTTACTTGACCGTTCCGAGACATAGGTAACAGAACGTTCCGGACACATGGGTTACACTTTTTCCCCCGAAGGGGGCGCGGAAGAAGGGAATGCCATGGAAGGAAAGCTCTGTTATGGACGAACGAATGCGATTTGTAATTCGACTCAAGGACGGGGAAAGTATGGCTTCTCTGTGCCGTGAGTTCAACATCTCAAGGAAGACCGGCTACAAGATCTTTGAGCGGTACGAAGAATGCGGTCTGGAAGGGCTCAGCGATCGGACGCGCCGGCCGTTCCGTTATGCCAACCAACTGCCCGAACAGATAGAAGCGGCAATTGTCGCAGCCAAGCGCGAAAAGCCGAACTGGGGCGCACGCAAAATTCGCGAGCGCTTGCTGCGGCGCTTGCCGCACGCAGTCAAGATCCCAGCCTGTAGCACGATTCACGCCATCCTGGATCGTCACGGCCTGGTGACTCACCCTACGCGCTCAAGAACGCGCACGACGGGCACGCCTCTGTCTGAGGGCCTCGGCCCGAACGATCTGTGGTGCACGGACTACAAGGGCGAGTTCATGCTCGGAGATAAGCGATACTACCCCCTGACGGTCACCGACCATGCTTCGCGATATCTGCTGTTGTGCGAAGCAATGGAGTCGAATGCGGAAAAGCCTGCCTTCACAGCCTTTGAGCGGCTTTTCAAGGAACGCGGTTTGCCGCGCGCAATCCGTTCGGACAATGGCGTTCCGTTTGCTTCGCCTAATGGACTATTCAATCTGTCCAAGCTTTCGGTGTGGTGGCTACGCCTGGGCATCAGCATCGAACGCATCAAGCCTGGCCATCCGCAGCAGAACGGCCGGCATGAGCGTATGCATCTGACATTGAAAAAAGAAGCTACGCGTCCCGCCGGCGCCAACATCCTCCAGCAACAAGCCAAGTTCGACGACTTCATCGAGGAATTCAACAACGAACGTCCTCATGAAGCCCTGCAAATGAAGTGTCCGGCTGAAATCTATACCGCTTCTGTCACGCTTTACCAAGGCATTCCCGAGCCGCATTATCCGTTCCACGACCGGACCGTGATGGTCACAAGCTGCGGCCGCTTGTGCTTGTATCGAAAGAAAATCAACCTCAGCTTGTCCTTAGCCGGCGAAGCCGTCGGAGTCAAAGAAGTCGACAACGGCATCTGGCTCGTCAGCTTTATGGATTACGATTTGGGTTATATCGATCTGGAGGAAAAAACACTGCAGCCCCTCGACAATCCTTTTGGGCCGAAAGTGTTACCTATGTCTTAGGAACGAAATGTTACCTATGTGTCCGGTCCGGACAAGGGAGGGATGGTGGTCGCCACAGGACTCGAACCTGTGACCTCCTGCGTGTGAAGCAGGCGCTCTAACCAGCTGAGCTAGGCGACCGCTGAATGTTCAGTTTACCATAGCGGCTTCATTTCACGTGACCGAGTTCAGTACCGCTGTCGCAATTAGAATGACAGACTCTAATTCCGCCCAGGTCCGTACAGAACACGTCCGGAGTGGATGCCGGTCAGCTTCCCGTCAAGAAGAACAAACTGACCGCTGATCATTACATCGTGTATTCCGATCGAGTATTGATGCGGGTTCGTGTATTCCGATTTATCCGCGATCCGGGCGGGATCGAAGACAACGACATCGGCAATCATGCCCGGCCGCAGCACGCCCCGATCGAGCAACTTCAGACGATCTGCCGGAAGACTCGTCATCCGCCGAATCGCGTCTTCGAGGGAGAGGAGTCCCTTCTCCCTCACATATAGGCCAAGTACGCGCGGAAACGTACCATAGCTTCGTGGATGCGGCGAGCCTCGTCCAAATACCGGGGCATCTCCATCAGTGGCGATCATCGTACCCGGGTATTTCATGATCCGCTCGACATCCGGTTCCGAGATGGCGTGATAGATCGTCGAACAGCCACCCTTCACCTGTAAGTCGATCGCCATGTCCGCTGCATTTTCGATCGTGACCGCTAGTCCGCGGCCTGCGGTTGCATCCGCGAGGGTCTTCCCGTTTAGCGAGGGATCGAAATCGCAGCGATTAAACTGGACGTTCTTGGGATCGCCCGCCCCACGATCCTCACGTATGCGTCGAGCGACTTCAGCCTTGATGCGAGCACGAGATTCCGGCGCCTGTAATCTTTCGAGCAACGCCTTACGGCCACCTTCGAGAGACCACTGAGGAAACATCGCAGCCGATCCGGTGTGGGACGCCGTGTATGGATATTGGTCAAGCGACACGTCCACACCGCGAGCGCGCGCATCCTCGATGAGTTTCAACGTTTCGGCGCTCTTGCCCCATACGGCTGAGCCGATGATCTTGTGATGCGTGATCTGTGTCGGCAAGCCTCCTTCTTCTCCGATGCGAATCGTCTCACGCACGCTATCCAGAACGCCGGCCGCCTCGTCTCGCATATGCGAGATGTGGATGCCGCCAAGCGATCCAACTACTTTGGCGATCTCGATAACTTCCTCTGTCGGCGCAAAATTGCCGGGAACGTAAAACAAGCCGGTCGATAGCCCGAACGCGCCGTCGAGCATCGCCGAACGAGCGAGTTCCCGCATTTGTTGCAACTCCTCAGGAGTCGCGCGACGGTTCACAAGTCCCATCACGTGATCGCGCAATGACCCGTGGCCAACAAACCATCCGAAGTTAATGATGGGCTTCGATGCGGCGACCTTGTCGAAAAAGGGCCGCAGTGGGATCGGCGAACCGCCATCCTGGCCATTGAGAACCGTCGTAATCCCCTGGCGAACGACACCTTCGAGGTTTGGATTTTCCGCTAGATCTCTGAATGTATGACTATGGATGTCGATGAATCCCGGCGCGACAACAAGACCGGACGCATCGATCCGCTGTTTTGCGGATGCATTCCGTAAGTCCCCGATCGCGACAATGCGATCGGCCGTGATTCCGACATCGGCGCGATACCACGGGATTTCCGGCGCCGTCTACCACGCGGCCGCCGGACAAAATGAAATCCAGCGTTTGCGCAAACAAAAAGCACAACGGGAGCAGCATGTTGGAAGCTGTGCGATCGGATCTAGGTGCGCGAACTATCGGCGGCTTGCGCCTCGCGCTTAACCCGGACTTCCCGGACAGCGTAGATACGTCTCCCCTGGCTTTCGAAATAGGTACGCACCAGAATCTCTCCCAACAGCCCTGTACAAAACATCATCAAACCAGTAAGGAACAGGAGCGAGCCGGCGATCAGCAGCGGACCGTGCTCTAAAACAAGCTCATTTCCGAAAAGCTTGAAAAACAGCAGATATGTGAGGATCGCGCCTCCGAGACCTACACCCGCCAGCCCCAATTGACCGAAGAAATGCATCGGCCGGGTGAAGTACTTTCAAGAGAAACTGGATCGTGATGATATCGAACAACACGCGAAACGTACGACCCAGACCGTAGTGAGATCCGCCGCTGAGTCGGGGTGAGTTGCGAATGGGCACCTCAGCCACTCGGGCGCCGTAAAAGGACGCGAGCGCAGGAATAAAGCGATGCAGTTCGCCGTAGAGGTTAATGTCCTTCAGGATCTCCGCGCGATAAGCCTTGAACGTCGTGCCGAAGTCTCGAAGGTTGACACCGGAAGCCTGTGCCATCAACCAATTGGCGATACGGGAAGGAATTTTGCGGGTGATGGCGTTGTCCAGGCGGTTCTTTCTCCAACCGCTGGCGATATCGTAGCCTTCCTCAACTTTTTCGAGCAGCGCAGGAATGTCTTCCGGATCATGCTGCAAGTCGCCATCCATGGAGATCACAATATCTCCCTGGGCTTCGTCGAAACCGGCCGAAAGAGCCGCCGTCTGGCCGAAGTTTCGTCGTAAACGTATGACTTTTAAGCGCCCATCGGTTTCCACCAGGTTCGCGAGTAGTTCAAAGCTCCGGTCGGTCGAGGCATCGTCCACGAAAAGAATCTCGTAAGGTTTGTTCATTGCCTCCAATACGGTAGTGAGACGGTCGTACAAGGGCAGTATGGCCGGCTCCTCATTGTGGATGGGGATGACGATGGAGATCATGTCGCTTTCCTCCTAGTTTATCAGGACTTACACCACTTTGGACTCACTCGGTTTGGTAGAATAGAAGTAGCAAACCCGCACAATTTTAGGAGCTTTTTTTTGGCAGAGAACGACAACACCGGAAACCCGCCTATTCCCCCTGGGGGAGGCGGACCCAGACTGCCCTTCGATGGTGATGGCAACAAGAACCTGATCCCCGTAAACATTGAAGATGAGATGCGCCGGTCGTATCTCGACTACTCGATGAGCGTCATCGTTGGTCGAGCGTTACCGGACATTCGGGACGGATTGAAGCCCGTCCATCGCCGCATTCTGTATGCCATGGGTGAGATGGGGCTGAATTTCAACCGGCCTACCAAGAAGTGCGCACGCATCATCGGAGACGTTCTGGGTAAATATCATCCGCACGGCGATACTGCGGTGTACGATGCCCTGGTTCGTATGGCTCAGCCATTCTCCTTGCGTTATGTGCTGGTGGATGGGCAAGGCAACTTCGGCTCTGTGGACGGCGACCCACCCGCGGCGTACCGTTATACGGAAGCGCGGCTGGCCCGCATCTCGCATGCGTTGCTGGACGACATCGATAAAGAGACGGTAGATTTCCGTCCGAACTTCGATGACAGCACGCAGGAACCCGAAGTACTTCCCGCGCAAAGTTCCCAATCTGCTGATCAACGGCTCATCGGGCATCGCGGTCGGAATGGCCACCAACGTTCCGCCACACAACCTGACCGAGATCGTCAGCGCGACGATCGCAATGGTCCAGAACCCGAACATCTCTCTGGCCGAAGTGCTGAAGATTGCGCCAGGGCCTGACTTCCCGACCGGCGGATTCCTCCTCGGACAAAGCGGTATCGTCGACTACTACAACCGGGGCCGCGGCAGCCTCAAACTCCGCGCCAAGGTAGCGACCGAAGACATCGGTCGCGATCGGGAAGCGCTGATTGTCACCGAGCTCCCGTATCAGGTAAACAAGGCGAAGCTGATCGCGGATATCGCCGCCATGGCGAATGAAAAGCGCATTGACGGCGTCAGCGACATCCGCGATGAGAGCGATCGCGACGGTATGCGGATCGTGATTGAGTTGAAGCGCGGCGAAAACGCGGAAGTGGTTCTGAACAATCTGTACAAGCACACGCAGATGCAGATCAACTTCGGCGTGATCATGCTGTCGATCGTCAATGGACAGCCTCGCGAGCTCGGCATTCTCGATTGCCTGAAGCGATTCATCGACCACCGGATCGACGTGGTCCGGCGGCGCACAGACTTCCTCCTCCGAAAAGCTCGGGAGCGCGAGCATCTCCTACTTGGATTCAAGAAAGCTCTCGATTTTCTCGACATCATCATCGAACTCATTCGCGCCTCAAAGACACCGAAAGACGCGCGCGCCGGTCTTGCCGGCGATGCAGAAGTACTCGCCCAGTTGTTACCTACTGTCGCCAGCCGTCTGCGTCTTAGCGCTCAACCGGACCGCGGAATCTTCGACTTCAGCGATCGCCAGGCGCAAGCCATCATCGAACTGCAGTTGCAGCGCCTCACCGGCATGGAACAGCAGAAGATCCTGGACGAACTCGCCGAGATTCAACGAATGATCGCCGAGTACCTGGAAATTCTAGGCTCTGAGACAAAGCTGCGGAACGTTATTGTCGGCGAACTCAAAGAGATCCAGAAGACTTTCGGTGACGAGCGCCGGACGCAGATCATCGAAGATACCGGGAATATCAATCTCGAAGACCTGGTTCAGCGCGAAGACGTCGCTGTGACCGTCACGCGAGGCGGATATTTGAAACGTACCCCGATCGCTACCTACGAGCGGCAAAGCCGAGGCGGTAAAGGCCGCATCGGAATGGGCACTCGCGCGGAAGACACGGTGGAGTACCTGCTAGTCGCGAACACGCACTCCTACATGCTGTTCTTTACGAATAAGGGTCGCGTGTATTGGTTGAAGATTTACGAGATTCCGGATGCGAGTCCTGCCGTCAAGGGCAAGAATATCAACGGCCTGATCAGCCTGCAGCCGGATGAGACCGTGAAAGCGTTCCTGCCGGTGAAAGAGTTCGTAGCGGACAAGTATGTCGTGATGGTCACCAAAAATGGGGTGATCAAGAAATGTGAATTGTCCGTATTCGACAATCCGATGTCGCGAGGCATCATCGCGGTTTCGCTTGATGAGGGCGATGAGCTGATCGCGGCACGGTTGACGACCGGCTCCGACCTCGTCTTCCTCGGATCGCATGAAGGAATGGCGGTCCGCTTCTCGGAGGATGAAGTCCGCCCGATGGGCCGTCCTGCCCGCGGAGTTCGCGCTATGAACTTGGCCGAAGGCGATTACCTCGTAGGCGCCGAGGTCGTCAGGGAGGACGATATGATCCTTTCGATTTCAGAGAACGGATTCGGCAAACGTACTCCGGTAAGCGAGTACCGTCAGACCGCTCGTGGGGCGAAGGGTGTAACGCTGATGAAGACTACCAACCGCATCGGCAAAGTGATGAATGTCCTTTCGGTTAAGGAAGACACTGAGCTGGTAATCATCACGCAGAACGGTAAGATGATTCGCATTGATTCCAGCACGATTCGCCAGGCCGGACGTTCCACACAAGGCGTCAAGCTTGTCACGTTGGAAGAGGGCGATCGCGTAGCCGCGGCATCCTGTATCCCCGAAACCGAAACGGACAAAGGTCCGAACGGACAAGGCGAACTAATTCAATAGTCCTGAAGCTCTGGGGGGACGGCTCAATCCGTCCCCTTCTTTAAAAACTCCAGTAATTCTTTCTCGAAGATCTCCGGCTTCTCCAGATGGGGAATGTGTCCGCAATCCGGCACAACTACGGCTGACCCGTTCGGAATATCCTTTGCGGCTCGTTGCGCGAGCTCAGGAAAGTGACCCATCTTCTCGCGCAATTGCGGCGTCGCTTTACCGCTTAACGGAACTGTTCGATCCTTCTCGCCGACGATCAAGAGCGTAGGCATTTTCAACTGTGGGTACTCGTATCGAACCGGCTGCTCGTAAATCATCTGATACGCGAGAGCGGACGCCTTCGCCCAGCGCGGAATACTCGCCGCTTGAGGTTACCCGGATCGGTACTTCAGCGAGCGCGGCATATTGCTCCGAAGCCGGATTCGCAAAGTATCGTTTGAACACGGCGCGAATCTTTTCGGGATCTGTATTGATCAATTCCTGCTGATACAACTCATCGTCGGTGGATCGAGGAATTACGCGATAGTCCTCCATGCCAAGCGGTCCTTCCAAAACGAGTTGACTGGTGCGCTCGGGATAGGACAAAGCAAATCTCGCAGCCAGCATCCCGCCTGTCGAATGACCAATCACGGAGGCGCGTCGCACGCCGAGTTTGTCCAGAAGCTGTGCCGTATTCGCCGCCAACAGGTGAAAGCTGTAATGGATTTCTGGTTTCGATGACTTCCCCCATCCGATCTGGTCAGGGACGACCACTCGGTAACCATTAGAGGAAAGAAAGGCAATCACATTGGCCCAGTAGTATCCGCCAAAATTCTTTCCGTGCATCAGAACGACAGTGCGGCCATTCGGAGTTCCGGATGCCGCTACGTCCATGTAAGCCATGCGCAGGTCCTGTCCTTCGATCCGCATAGGAAGGAACTTTACCGGATGCGGATAGGGGTAGGATTCAAGCCCGATGCCGAGCGGCTGAGCAGCAAGCTGTCCCGGCCAGCAGAAAATTAAAAACAAGCCACAGCCTTAACATTGTGTTCGTTGGATGAAGATTCTATCGTCCCGTTACCTTTCAACGCTAAAATAATCGTATGGCAACACTGGTGGGCATCGCCGGCACCTCTACCGGGCCTGTCTTCGATCGCTCCGTTCTCGAACAGAAGCAGAACAGATTGTTCAACATTCTGCGCGATTTGGAACGCGTGCTCGTCGCCTACTCTGGCGGGACCGACTCCGCATATCTTGCCTGGGCGGCGGCCAAGGTACTCGGCGATAAGGCGGTTGCGATTACGGCTGATTCCGCCTCCATTCCCACATCGCACAAACACGATGCAGAGGCGTTTGCTCGCGAGGCCGGCATTATTCACGAGTACATCCAGACCTACGAGTTCGACAACCCGAAATACGTCGCCAACAATCCTGACCGGTGTTTTCATTGCAAAGACGAACTCTTCACCAGACTCGAAGAAGTCGGAGCCGCCCGAGGTGTTAGCCACATCATCTACGGTGTGAATAAGGATGATTTGGGCGATTACCGTCCAGGTCAGAACGCGGCGCGAATTCATGAGGCCAAAGCCCCGCTGGTCGAAGCCGACCTGACGAAAGCGGAGATTCGCGAGCTATCCCGCCTTGCCGGTCTTCGAACGTGGGACCGGCCTGCATCTGCGTGTCTGAGTTCTCGGATTCCCTATGGCACTCCGGTTACGGCGGAGACCGTGAAGACAGTGGAATCCGGCGAGGAAGCGATCAAGACCCTGGGCTTCCGGCAGTTCCGTGTGCGCTTCCATGGCGAGCTTGTCCGAATCGAAATTTCCCGTGAAGAAATGGAACGCGCCCTCAGCCTGGAGATGGCAGAAGCGTTTACAAGTATATTCAAACCACTCGGATTCAACTACGTGACCCTTGACCTCCAAGGATATAGGCAGGGTGCAATGAACGAAGTCCTGAAATTGCATCGCGATTAGCGGCTGCGAGACCTATTCCCTTCGCGCCTGAGTCGTGCCATCACATCTGGATGAGCGACTTCGAAGGCTGCGGCGCGTATTTCGAGTTGTTTCGCTTCGGAGAGTTCGTTCCTCATAACTAGGATTTCGCTAAGCGCTCGCAGGCTGACGAGTACGATTTCGTCCTGCGCCGATAGCTCCGGCGTTGTGAGGACGCGGCGGAATAACGGCTCAGCGCGTCCGTATTCCTGCTTCTGGAAGAAGATCGCCCCCTGAATTCCGGCGCTATCCGCTAGACGATGGCGGCACTGCTCAACTTCCTTGCCGTTGGATGCACACTGCTCGAACGTTTTCATCGCCTCCTCAATCAAACGCTCACCATGAAACTGATCGGCCGACGCGAAATCGCTGCTCTGGTAGAAAAAACCAAGGTCCGCCTGCGAAAGCCCCCGATCCATTCCTTCGGCCGACTTTTCGAGGCGCTGCTGGAACAGGTTCTCGAGTTTTTCGGTATTGTCGATCCGTTTGTAAATCTGGGCCAATGGCGACACGATTTCGGCATACATCTCACTGGTGCTTGGATGTACAGCAGCAGACATCTCCAAAAGTTCCAGATAGCGAGCCTCGGCCGTGACCCAGTTTTCGGAATCGATAGCGGCTCGGCCTTCCGACTTCAGGCGATCGAATTGGGAGCGAGGTTCGCCTGCCCACAGAGCCCCCGCGAAGAGCATTGCGATGAAACACTTATTCACGTTGTTGTGATGCCCATCATACGGCGTTTGCCTGAGGCCTTCAACGTATATCCGTACTTAGTACTTTTGCTATAGGAACTATGATTGCTGGAACAACCGAATAGCGGCGATTCCGACAGCCCCGGTCGTAATGCAGGATAGCGCGTTTTCATGGGTGATTCCTCCCAAAGCAAATAAGGGAATCTGGGTTGAGCCGGCCGCAATCCGCAAGGCATCCAGGCCAACACCGGGACCCTTGCCGGGACTCGCAAAGACTGGACCATAGACGATGAAGTCCGCTCCTTCCGCATCTCTGATCTCAGCCGTCGAGTGACATGAGACGCCAATGAGGAAATCCGGCGGCAAAATACGGCGCCACTCGGATGCTGGGATGGATTTCGAAGGCAAATGCACGCCGTGCGCTTTGGCCGCTAAAGCAATATCAGCGCGCCCATTCACGAGGATCCGAGTTCGCCGGAGCGACACCGCCGCAACTGCTGCTTGCGCCAAAGCAAGCAGATCACGCCCATTCAGGTCCTTCTCGCGAATCTGGATGAAATCGACGTCGTCCGCGGCCGCCAGTCTGATACAGTCGAGCAGATCCCGACAACCATGCCGGTCGCTAATGTAATAGCGCCTCATCCGCTACAGCGATTCATAGTAGCGTTCGCCAGCGCAAGCTTTGCAAAGTGTCCTGCCGCCCATGAGCACTTCGCGCCGGAAGTTGATTCCTTCGCCACATTCATCGCAGTTGATACGACCTGCTTTATATCCGGGCATCTCTTCCGGACCGATTCTGATGCGCACCCATTCAGTTGAGAATAGTTCCTCATCCGGCAATTCCCGATAGGCCAGCATTTGACCCTGGTTCCTATTCTCGATATCGGGATATAGCTCGCGAGCTCGTTCTTTCGACGATTCAAGCGCCACGACGCGAATTGCTCTATCCTCGCGCAAGTCACAGAAAGATGCCGCCATTTTGCCGAAATCCCGGAATTTCAGGGCTCGTTTGCCTAGACGGCAACCGGTCACCACAGAGATGGCATCCGTCGCGCATCGATCGATTTCGACAAAAGTAACCAGTCGCTTCCGATCGGCGCCTGTCGGATCGTCGATACCAAGACACCTCAATCCGCAGAGCGCCATCCGCACACCCAGAATCTGTCCCGCGCAAAGATGCCCGTGCGCTTTTTCGGCCAAGGCTATGTACTCATCGAAACGCTTCATATAACGCGCAGGCCGTGCGGTGGAAACGCGACGGTCCACTCCCTAGTTTGAGTGTAGTCGGCCCGCGGGATTTCGACATGAAGGCCGCCGGCAAACTCGAGGCGGACTCCATCCGGGATATCGACTGCCCTCTCTAAATCGGCGGGAATACTGTTCGCTCCGGAGCGGCGTGAATCGCGAGGCTCGGCAATTAGCTGACGTGGGGTGACAAGCAGGTGAACCCGATCGCCCTTCAGGTGGCCGGGGAAGTAATCAGCTTGCAGGTCGTTCCCTCCCAAACGGAGCACACTGATGTTCCGGGAAGGATCGAGCGAGCGAATCTCCACCGGCAGGATGTTATAGAGACCCAGCAACCGCGCAGTTTCGAGCGATGCAGGCCGGCCGCAAACCGCTGCGGGTTCTCCGCTCTGGACAACACGCCCATCGCGAAAAACAAACATCTCATCGGCGAGTTCGAAACATTCCTCCAGGCTGTGGGTCACCAGAAGGATCGGAATGTTGAAAGTGGCGCGTATGTCACGCAAAATCTCATACAATTCAGACCGCAGCGGGGCATCCAGACCTCTTGCAGGCTCGTCAAGAAGCAAAATCCTTGGAAGAGCTACCAGTGAACGAGCCAACGAACACCTCTGCCGCTGTCCGCCTGAGAGTTGATGGGGAAACCTGCCGGCAACATCGGCCAGACGAAAACGATCGAGCAATTCGTTCACACGCCTGTGCCTTTCGATTCTCTTAGTACGCTTTGCGGCGAACAGGAGATTGCCACGGACAGTCATGTGGGGAAACAGCGCATAGTTCTGGAGCACGTATCCACAACGCCGATCCTGTGGAATGCGATTGACACCCGCTCCGCCATCGAAGAGCAAAACGTCATCGAGAAGAATACGCCCGCTATCCGGCCGCACAAATCCTGCAATGCAGTCGAGCACCAGCGTCTTCCCTGCTCCGCTGGGACCGAAAAGAACGGTCACACCGCGGCCGGCTTCAAACGACACGTCCAGCGAAAAGGCGACAGAATCGCGTGCTGCGGAAAATCTCTTAACCAGCGAAGCCTGAATCATCGGGTCTGTGACCGCACCGGCAACCAGCCTCCGCCGAGCCGATTCGCGACCGTCAGAGTCAAGAGCGAGATCGCCGATATCACTAACACCAGAATTCTCGCGACCTGACCGTGCCCCGATTCAACAGCATCGAAGATCGCTACTGCTATCGTCTGTGTTCGCCCCGGAATGTTGCCGGCGACCATAAGCGTGGCGCCGAAATCTCCTAGCGATCGCGCAAAGCACAATGCCGCTCCCGCAACAATCGAGCGCCATGCAAGAGGAAGAGTAACTCGCCAAAAGAGTCTCCATTCCGAAGCACCCAGCGATCTCGCCGCTCGCTCATAGCTGTGGTCGACGCTTTCGAGGGCGGCTCGCGACGTCTTGATCAGCAGAGGAGCCGAATGCAACATGGCAGCCACCACAGCTCCGTGCCAAGTGAAGACTATCGGAGATCCCGTTATCTCCTCGTACACTCTGCCGAGCCATGTATCGCGTCCGAGCACGATTAGAAGGTAGTAACCGAGCACCGTCGGCGGCAGCACCAAGGGTAGCGTCACCGCTGCATCCAACACATCACGGCCTCGAAACGAGCCGTTCGCCAAAACGTAGGCCACGGCCAAACCACCCACGAATGCGAGTAGTGTTGCCGTGGCCGCAACCTTCAGGCTCAGCCAGAGCGGAAACCAGTCAATCTCCATTTATGCGCGCACGGCAACACGGGAGAGCACTTCCATCGATGCACGGCAAAACGCCGGCAGGTCGTCGGGTTTTCGCGATGTAACAAGGTTGTCATCCACCACAACCTCTGCGTCTTCCCATTTTGCGCCGGCGTTCACGACATCGTCCTTAATCGAGAAGAAGCTGGTCGCGCGCTTGCCCTTCAAGGAACCCGTGGAGCACAGAACCCACGGTCCATGGCAGATCGCTGCAACCAACTTCCCTTCACGATCGATTGCCCGCACGAATTCCATTGCCTTCGGGTGTCTTCGAATGTGGTCGGGTGCAAACCCTCCCGGAATCACGACGCCGTCGAAATCGCCCGGTTTGGCGCTTTCATATGACAAATCGGCTTTGACCGGATAACCGAGCTTACTGGTATAAGTCTGGCCTGCTTCGGCGCCGATGGTAACCACCTCCGCCCCGGCTTCGCGGAATCTCAGCAGCGGATACCAAACTTCGAGTTCCTGGTAGACGTTGTCGACCAGTAGAGCTATCTTCTTACCTTTCATATCGCCCATGCGCTCATTGTAATTTGTTGCCATACCGGTTCGAGCGTGCGAGCTTTTCGAAGTAGTCATAAACCAACCGGGCCACCTCGGGCACTGGGTTGTTCCCGGATTCGAGATACGTTGCCATAACGCTGAGGACAAACGGGCGATTCTTCAAGAAAATGATTCCGGTCTCGGCCCGGACGCCGTTCAGTTCGCCAGGTTTCGACGCGACCGGAACCTCAGCTGGGATGGCGCTTCGAAAGCTCGCGTTTACCAATTTCAGTATCCCGATCATCTCCCTTGACGCCTCGGCATCGACGGCTGTCCCGCGATACAGCATCTCCGCGAGCTTTGCCATGTCCAGAGGAGTCGAAATGTTTTCTCTATTTTCCGCCGCCGCATTCGAATCCAGCATGCGTCGTTGCAGCTTCGTATCGTTGAGGCCGAATTGCGCCAGAAGATCGTTAACAGCGTCCATACCGACCATGCCAATGAGCTTGTTGGTCGCTGTGTTGTCGCTGGTCTCAATCATTGCGCTCGCAAGCTCACGGACTGTGAGGCTCAGAGGTTGCGTGCGGAGTAAGATTTTCAGATGCCCGCTGCCCTCGACAATATCCTCCTTCGTGAGCGAAATGCGCTGGTCCAGAGTTAACTTACCGGCGCGGGCCGCGCGATAGACCTGCATCAGAATCGGAATCTTAATAGAGCTCGCCTGCGGGAAGGTTATGGCGCCGTTGTATTGAATAAGGTGACCTTCATTCAAGTCGATTGCGGCTACTCCAAGAACTGCGGATAGGGACTCCTCAAAAGAGCGGATGCGCGCCTGCAGTTTCTGTTCAAGAGCCTTCTGCGGAGAGACTTCAGCGTGCATTACCGCAAGCAGGAACGTGAAGAAGATGACTAGTCTCATTTGAGGACCGTGTTATACCAGTACCATGTCGAGTGATGCTCGGTTGCGTCTTGTTGAGATCTTGCGGGACCATGAGCCCGATCTTTTGTCTGAATGGGTTCAGCTACAAGCTAAGGAATTCGCGGGAAACCGAGGTTTCGATGAAGCCGAGCTAAGAAGTCGATGCGGCGAATTTCTTTCCAGTCTCCGAGGTGCGCTCGAACGCTGCGATGGACGCTACATTTCAGCGCCGGAATTTGCGCATGTCCGCGAAATTCTCGAATCAATGTCGACGGATCGGCTGACACAAGGGTTTACACCCTCCGAAACTGCGACATTCGTGTTTGCTTTCAAGCAGCCTCTATTCAAGCGGCTCAGACAGGAATTCCAGGACGACGCCGAAGGCTTGGGCGATGCGATCTGGTCGAGCACAGTTCTCATCGACAAGCTTGGGTTGTATGTCACCGAGATTTACCAAAACAACCGAAACGAGGTAATCCAGCGGCAGCAGGAAGAGATGCTCGAACTTTCTACACCGGTGGTAAAGCTTTGGGAGGGGGTTCTTGCGGTACCGTTGATCGGGACTCTGGACAGCGCTCGAACCCAGGTCGTGATGCAGAATCTGTTAGAGGCGATCGTCGATACGGGATCTGAAATTGCGATTGTCGACATAACCGGCGTACCGACCGTGGACACTTTGGTAGCCCAGCATCTACTTAAGACCGTGTCCGCCGCTCGTCTGATGGGAGCCGATTGCATTATCAGCGGCATACGTCCTCAAATCGCCCAAACCATTATCCATCTCGGAGTTGATCTCACGAATGTCGTTACGAAGGCGACCTTGGCTGATGCTTTCTCGCTGGCGCTACGACGATCTGGAATGGCCATCCACAGGGAGAAGGCGGCAGTGAAAGTAAACTCAGCCGAGGTTGCCTAACCGTGGATAGAATACCCATCCTGAAAATGGGCGAGTTTCTGCTTGTCACCATCCAGGTCGATATGCATGATCGCCTGGCGATGACTCTCCAGGAAGACCTCACGGAACGAATCGTGAAGGCGCGCTCTCGCGGAGTACTGATCGATATCTCCGCGCTCGAGATTGTCGATTCTTTCATCGGAAGAATGCTGGCGAACATTGCCGGTATGGCGAGTCTGCTGGACGCGCGTACCGTTTTGGTGGGCATGCGGCCCGCAGTTGCGATCACACTTGTCGAACTCGGCTTATCCCTCAGCGGTATCCGCACTGCATTGAACGTGGAGAAAGGTATGGATCTCCTTCGTTCTACCGCGGACGGCAGAGAGGGATAGCTGGTGGCGGGCGTAGAAGGCAAGCTGGAAATTCGGTCGTCGGAGGATGTAGTGCGCGTGCGTCAAGCCGTACGTGCGCTCGCTCTGAAATGCGGTCTGAGCCTGGTTGACCAAACGAAGATTGTGACTGCCGCGAGCGAACTTGCGCGCAACACTCTAGATTATGGAGGCGGAGGTACCATCACGCTGGAATCGGTGATGAACGGAACACGTGCGGGAGTTCGGCTCACGTTCGAGGATCAGGGACCGGGAATCCCGGACATCAATCTTGCTCTAAAGGATGGCTGGACCACGGGCAGCGGCTTGGGCCTAGGTCTCAGCGGTGCAAAGCGGCTCTCGAACGAATTCGATTTGCGGTCTAAGCCCGGCGAGGGCACATGTGTAACCGTTACGCGATGGAAGGCTTAATTGCATCGCCTTGCTCGAGTACCCATCGCGGAGCGGACGCAGGTGTCGGAAGCGCGTCGGATCGCCGTGCAGTTTGCCCATTCCTTGGGATTTACACAGGACCAATCGGGCAAGGTCGCAATCGTCGCTACCGAGATAGCCAACAATCTGGCGAACCACGCAAGCAGGGCGAACTCCTCATCAGCGCTATGGCAAATCGCTGGAGCTGTTATCGGTTGATCGCGGCCCGGGCATGCGATTAGAGGCGTGCTTGGAGGACGGTTACTCGACCGCGGGTACGCCGGGCACGGGGCTGGGCGCCATCCGGCGATTAGCCGATCGGTTCGATGCTTATTCCATTTCAGCCGGAACGATTCTGATTGCCGGCTTCGGCCCGGGTATTCCGAATGTCGGCTGCGCACGCGTCCCAAAGAAAGGTGAGTCTGTCTGTGGCGACGCCTGGAGCCTCATCGAGCGAGGAGGAGTGCGCTGGATCATGGTCGCTGACGGTCTGGGCCACGGCATGCTCGCGGCGCAGGCGTCCGAGCAGGCGGTCCAGATCTTCGAGAGCAGCCGGATGGAGACAGCAGCAGCCGTCATGGAAGAGATCGACTTGGGCCTTCGCGCGACCAGAGGAGCCGCGGTCGCAGTAGCGGAGATTCGCGGCAATGTCGTGAATTTTTCCGGACTCGGCAATATCAGTGCTGCGATTCATTCTCCGGGGGCGTCCATCCACATGGTGTCTCACAACGGAACAGCCGGCCTGCAAACGCGAAAACCCGGACAGTTTACCTATGCCTACCGGCCCGGATCAACGATAATCATGCATTCGGACGGACTGCATACGCAATGGGGATTGGAGCGCTATCCGGGAATCCTTCGCCAGCATCCCGCCCTGATAGCAGGCGCACTCTACCGAGACTTCAGCCGTGGCAGAGACGACGTTACAGTGCTGGTCGTGAGCCAATGACCGGAACTCCGATCCTAACGGTCCGCATCCGTACTGAACAGGATGTGGTCACAGCACGCCAGAAATCGCGTAAAATATCGGGATTGCTCGGGTTTGATTCGCAGGAACAAACCGCCATCGCTACAGCTGTCTCCGAAATAGCCCGTAACGCATTTCGCTACGCAAAGGGGGGCATGATTGAGCTCTCGGTAGACGGCGGATTTCATATTCGTATCTCGGACAAAGGACCGGGGATCTCCAACCTCACAACGATCCTCCAAGGCCGCTATCGGTCGGAAACAGGTATGGGACTCGGAATCATCGGCGCTCGCCGCCTTATGGACGAGTTTGTGATCGATACGACGCCGGGACGAGGCACAACCGTAACGATGATGAAGACTCTCCCGAGGCGGGGGCCGAGGCTGACCCCGGAGATGCTCGCGAAAGTACTGGAAGAGATGGCGCGAGATGGATCAGACAGTCCCTATCACGAAATCGATATTCAGAATCGCGAGCTGTTGCGAATCCTGGAGGACCTCCAGACTCGTCAGGAGGAGCTTGCCCAGCTAAACCGAGAGTTGGAGGACACGAATCGCGGAGTGGTTGCGCTTTACGCTGAACTCGACGAAAAAGCGGAACACCTGAAACAAGCGGACCGTCTCAAGTCCACCTTTCTGTCGCACATGAGTCATGAGTTCCGGACTCCCCTGAATTCGATCATGGCGCTTTCGAAAATCCTGATGGACCATCTCGACGGACCGCTGACGGAGGAGCAACAGAAGCAGGTTACATTCATCCACAACGCGGCCGGGGAACTCACCGAGATGGTCAACGACTTGTTGGACCTCGCGAAGGTTGAGGCAGGAAAGATCGACGTTCACCCCTCCGAGTTCGATCCGGCTACTCTGCTGGGAACGTTACGCGGCATGATGCGGCCTCTGTGCACAAACCCAAACGTGCAAGTGGTGTTTGAGGACGCGGACGGGCTTCCGTGCATGTACACGGATGAAGCGAAAGTCTCGCAAATACTCAGGAATTTCATCTCCAACGCAATCAAATTCACGGAACGGGGCGAGGTTCGCGTGAACTGCTCCTACGTCTCTTACAACGATTCGATCTCCTTCACGGTGTCCGACACTGGTATCGGCATCGCCCCGGAAGATCAGGATCGTCTTTTTCAGCAATATTTCCAGATCGACAGCGCTCGCCAAAGGAAAGTAAAAGGTACCGGACTTGGCCTTGCGCTCTCAAAGCAACTCGCGGAATTGCTTGGTGGGTCGATTCAACTGAAGAGCGAGTTCGGAGTGGGTTCGCAGTTTACGTGTGCTGCTGCCACGTCGCTTCTCGAGCCGTATTGAGACGGAACCCAATACTGAAACTCCTCGGGCTCTCGCAAACACCCGTAGTCACTTACCTCGTGTCCTGGTTATTGACGATGAAGACGTCGGTCGCTACCTGGTTACGAAGCTCCTCTCGGCGCTACCGGCGGAAGTGCGCGAGGCGAGAGGGGGTTCCGAAGGGATGCAGTACGCTCGCGAGTATCCAGTCGATTTGATAGTGTTGGATCTGACAATGCCGGATGCGAATGGCTTTCAGTTAATCGCTCAATTGGAAGCCGAGCCGGTCACGCATGATATTCCCGTCGTGGTCCACACGTCTCTTTCGCTCGGTGAATCGGAGCGTAAAGCGCTGTCGCACGCTCGAGCGATTGTAAGCAAGTCGCGGACGGATCCGGAGTTACGGGAAGTGGTCAAATCGTTGGTCGCGCGTGCTCGCTGAAGGCTACAGTTGAGGTGTTGTGTCGAATCCAAGAATCTTGAACGTAGATGATCACGATGCCGGCCGTTACGCGCGCACTCGATTTCTCAGCCGCGCAGGCTTCCTGGTTGATGAGGCGGCAACCGGCGCGCAGGCGCTAGCCATGATCGGTGAGAATCGCCCGGATTTAGTGCTTCTGGATATCAATCTCCCCGACATAGACGGTTTTGAAGTGTGCCGTCGTATTAAGACGAATCCTGATACGAGTCGTCTCCCAGTGATTTTCCTGTCTGCATCCCGCCTCGCGGACATGGACGTGGTTACCGGTCTCGAATACGGTGGCGATAATTACATCCGCGAACCTGTTGATTCCTCCGTCTTAATTGCAATGGTTCAAGCTGTCCTGCGGCTGAAAGAGGCCGAAGAGGCGCTAATCCGTTCCAACGAGCAGCTACGCCGGTTCGCCTTCGTTGTCTCCCATGAGCTACAGGAGCCACTGCGAATGGTGAAGTCGTACACGCAGCTTCTCGAGCAGCGCTATAGGCATAAGCTCGATGCTGAGGCCGAAGAATTCATGCAGTTCACGGTCACTGGCGTGAGTCGGATGGAAAGATTCATTCACGACATGCTGCTTTACTCGCAAGCTGCCGAAGGCAATATCGAGTTGAAGCCATTCCCCTGTCGTCAAGCCTTGGATTGGGCGCTGCTGGAATTGCAGCCGCTGATTGCCGAGACGGGCGCTACCGTCGCTTCCGATCCTCTACCGGTAGTTACCGGGGATCCCATGCGTCTGTCCCAAGTGTTCAGGAATTTGATCGGCAACGCCATCAAATACCGTGGCGATCGCGTTCCGGAAATCCGTGTATCGGTGACGGAACAGAAGGTCGGACCACACGATTTGCATACGTGACAATGGCATCGGAATCGATTCAAAATACTTCGATAATATCTTCGTGTTATTCAAACGATTGCACGGTAGAGAACTTTCCGGGTCCGGTGTCGGTCTCGCCGTGTGCAAGGAGATTGTAGAGCATCATGGCGGCCGGATTTGGGTCGAATCGCAGTCTGGGGAAGGGATCAAGCTTCTGTTTCACTCTACCCAAAGCCAAAAATGAACGAGTAGCTTCATCTTCGAACTGAAATGCAAGAAATCGAAAAACTTGGAGCGTTCTATCTCGGACGCGTATACGATACCTCCGCTCGCCAGACAACCCAGGAACCCATCCTGTATGACAGCCGGGACTTGGTAACGCACGCCGTTTGCGTCGGCATGACCGGTAGCGGCAAGACGGGACTTTGCATCGATCTGCTCGAAGAAGCGGCGATCGACGGTGTCCCGGCTCTTGTCATTGATCCAAAGGGAGATATCGGGGACCTATTGCTCCAATTTCCGGATCTCCGGCCGGAAGACTTTCAGCCATGGATTAACGAAGACGATGCCAATCGTGAGGGCTTGAAGCCGGAACAATTCGCCGCAAAACAAGCCGATCTGTGGCGTAAAGGCCTGGAGCAGTGGGGTCAAAGCGGGGAGCGGATCAGAAGGCTTCAAGCTTCAGCCGACTTCGCAATCTACACTCCCGGCAGCACATCCGGGATTCCTATCTCATTGCTGAAATCTTTCGCGGCCCCGGACCGGACGATCGCAGAAGACCGCGAGGCAATGCGTGACCGGATCTCAGGGGCCGCGACGGCGCTTTTGTCCCTAATGGGTATAGAGTCGGAGCCGATGAAAAGCCGGGAGCATATCCTGCTCTCGAACATCTTCGACAACGCCTGGAAGAACGGCGAAGACCTCACGATCGAAAGTCTGATCCAAGCCATTCAAACTCCTCCCATCACTCGAGTCGGCGTGCTCGACCTTGAAGCTTTCTACCCGGCAAAGGATCGCTTCGAGCTTGCAATGTCACTCAATAATTTGTTGGCGTCGCCAGGGTTCGAGGCGTGGCTGGAGGGCGAGCCCTTAGATATTGCCAAACTGCTCTACACACCGGACGGCAAGCCGCGAATTGCGATATTGTCCATCTCGCATCTAAGTGATTCGGAGCGAATGTTCTTCGTCACGCTCGTGCTGAATGAGATGCTCAGTTGGACGCGGCGACAGTCGGGAACAACCAGCCTGCGAGCGATCTTGTACATGGACGAGATCTTCGGGTATTTCCCACCTGTGGCAAATCCGCCCTCAAAACGGCCGCTCCTCACGCTGTTGAAACAGGCGCGAGCCTTCGGTGTTGGTATCGTGCTTGCAACGCAGAATCCTGTCGATCTCGATTACAAAGGACTGGCAAACGCCGGAACCTGGTTCATAGGCCGCCTGCAAACGGAACGTGATAAACAGCGATTGATCGAAGGCCTTGAAGGCGCGGCGAGCGAAGGCAATCAAAAATTCGACCGCGCTAAGACTGAGCAGATTCTGGCAAGCCTCGGCAAACGCGTCTTCCTGATGAACAATGTCCACGAGGACGCGCCAATTGCGCTCGAAAGTCGATGGGCGCTCTCCTATCTCCGAGGACCTCTGACGCGCGCTCAGATCAAGACTTTGATGAATGGGCGTAAGAGTATCGCAGCGGCGCTGCGGCGCAGTCCATAACTCCAGGTTTAAAGGCGAAACCGGCCGCTGCGCAACGTACGGTCCTGCCCCCGGAGATCTCGCAGAAATTCATTCCTTCGCGAAGTTCTCAAGGTCTCGTGTATCAGCCGGTCTTGTTGGCTTCCGCCCAGATACGTTTTATCGATGTAAAGTCGAAGATCGATTATCTTCAAGATGTGGTATTGGCCTCCCCCGTGAAGGACGATAATACTCCGGTGGAGTGGGAGGAGTCGTTCGAAATCGATATCGCTCCCGACGATCTCGAGAATGAACCGATAGAAGGAGCGGAATTCGCCCCTCTGCCCGCTGATGCGGCAAAGCCGAAGTCTTACGCCACCTGGAACAAGGACTTGGTGACCTGGATCTACTCCAACCGGAAGATCGATCTGTTCTGCAGCCCGGGCAAGGAGTGCTCCAACCCCGGCGAGTCGGAAGGCGACTTCCGCGCGCGTGTGCAGCATACGTCCCGTGAACAACGGGATACGGCTGTTGAGAAACTGCGCCAGAAATACGCCTCGAAGGTGACCGTTCTGCAGGATCGCCTCCGCCGGTCCGAACAGGCGGTTGCAAGAGAAAAAGACCAGCGGTCCGCATCCATCCTTTCCGTCGGGGCGGATGTGTTCGGCATGTTCTTCGGACGCAAGAGCGCCACGACTGCCATCCGCGCAGCTTCGCGCACCTACAAGGAACAATCGGACATCGGACGTGCCGAAGAGACCTACACCGCCGTGAAGCAGCAGCTTGATGACTTGCAGGCGCAGATCGAATCGGAGGTCGCGGAAATCCAGTCACAGATGGATGCGTCTACTGCTGCGCTCGAGACAATCTCCATCAAGCCGAAGAAGACGAATATCAATGTTCGTATGTTCACCCTGGCCTGGGCGCCGTACGCAAAGGATAGCTCGGGCGAAACTGAAGCCGGCCTGGGACTGATCGCGATTCTATCTGGCGATCCGAGTAGCTTCGGCCTTCTGTCCGAGGCCGCATTCCTCGTGTACCGCTTGCACTGCCTTGTCAAGGCCAGACCGCGCGACAACAATGACGATCGTGAGTTCGCTGGAACCCTGGCGCGATCGCGATGATATTGATGTTCTCCCGCGAGATCGCTGTAAAGATGCGTCCGGCCAGGCCCGGTGTGCCCTGCATACCCTCGCCCACAACAGCAAGCAAGCCCACTTGCGTATCTACCTTGATCGGCTGCAGGTAGTCATGCTCGAGTTCGAGCTTGAACTCGGACTCGAGTGCGTCAAGAGCTGTTTCTAATTCTTCCTTGCGAATCAGAAAACAAAAGTTCTGGCGGTAGCTCGAGCTTGAGAACGCCAGGACCTCAGAACCCACGCCGGCCAGCGCATCCAGAGCCCTGCCCATGATGGCGGTCCCGTTCACGGCCGCTTTCGCGACATCTACCGAGACGAGCGCAACATCCGCCATCGATGTGACAGCTCTGGGTCCAGGAGGGACCTCCTTCGTCCGGGGTACGATGCTGGTTCCGTGGGCGCCGACATTGAAGCTGTTCTTGCTCCACACCGGGATCCCTTTCTCGATCAGCGGAGCTAGTGTCCGTGGATGCAAAACCTTGGCGCCGTTGTATGCCAATTCCGCCGCCTCTTTATAGGTCACTTCATCGAGAACGGCTGCATTCGGCACCAGCCGGGGATCCGCCGTCATAATGCCGTCGACATCGGACCAGATCCACAACTCTTCCGCATCCAGGACCGAAGCCAGAATCGAAGCCGAAAAATCCGAGCCGCCGCGGCCGAGTGTTGTCGGCCGGCCGTCTTCCGTCGCTGCGTTGAAGCCAGTAACGATCGGAATAGCGCCTGAATCGATGACCGGCAGCAATCGAGCCCGAGCCTTCTCGCGGGTCTCATCCATCAGCGGACTTGCATTCCCGAATTCGTCGTCGGTGACAATCAGTTCGGCCGCGTTTATTGCTTCAGCGCGTGTGCCGTTACAGTTCAAATACGAGGCGATCATCATTGCCGACAATCGCTCGCCGGTTGCAATGGCCTCATCGACCGAACGCGGCGGGCGTTCGCCGAGCATCAGCATGCCGTGAGCGATTCGTTGAAACTCGCCGACGAGGATCCCGATTTCACAAATTCCCGTGGAGCAGGCCGACCCGCTGAGAAGCGCGCGGCATGTTTCCACGTGCCTGTTTTCGAGATGCTTGAGGTTCGCCTCCACGTCACCGGACCCGCCGCTCTCGGCGGCGCGTAAAGTATCCAGCAACAAATCCGTGATTTTCGACATCGCCGATACGACAACGACGGCCGGTCGCTTGGCTCGAATGTCGGCGCAGATTTGTGCCGCATTTCGGATTCGTTCGGCGGAGCCCATGCTCGTACCGCCGAACTTCATCACAATCAAACCGCTCAACGAGAGTACTCCTTTCCGTTCGCTGTGCGTTCCCGGATAATCTTCAAAACCTGTTGTTCCACTTCCTCGATCGTGAGACTTCCCGAGTCGACGTAGACGGCGTCCGGAGCTTGCACGAGAGGCGCTTCTGCGCGTGTGCGATCGCGATGATCGCGTTCGTCCATTGCTTTTGCGGTCGCATGCGTCTCGGCCTGCAATCCGCGGCCGGCCAGTTCCAGCTTACGGCGCTTCACACGCTCGGGTGAGGGGGCATCGAGGAAAATCTTGACCCGCGCGTCGGGAAACACTACAGAGCCTATATCGCGGCCTTCCATGACGACACTTCCCACAGCGCCCATCTCACGCTGCTTTTCGACCAAAGCCCGCCGAACTCCGGTGATGGCCGAAACCTTGGATGCGGCGGCGGAGACATCGGGCTGGCGGATCGCTTCGGTGACATCTTCACCATTGAGGTACACGGTCTGGGAACCCGCGGCAAATGTGATTTCGGCCTGCAGAGCCAACTGTTCCAATTTGTGGACGTCAGTCTCCGGGATTCCGGCCCGCAGCGCCCAAAGCGCCACGGCGCGATACATTGCGCCTGTATCGATATAAACGAAGCCAAGCTTCGCCGCGACCGATTTCGCGATCGTGCTCTTCCCGGCTCCGGCAGGTCCATCGATAGCTACTACAATCCGCTGATGCGACATGCTGAACTACCATGTTAACGTTCCGCCTCGCCAAGCCTTTCCAAGGGCGGCAACCAATGCATCTACGTGCTCCAGCTCCGGTCAGATAGTTCGTAATGCAGGCGCGCAGGACCATCTCCTTGCCGGCCAGGAGAGTCGTCGAGATCCAGGCCTCTCCCGAGTTCACGACACGAGCGCATATCCGAAGCAGTTCGTCCTCGCGGAGTGAATCCCGCGTAAAGCACACGACCGGCAATTTGGCTTCGTTTCGAATTTCCCAACCCTCGGCGACCAGGCGTTGTCGCAGCGCCTCACCCATCGCCGTCTGATGCCGGATCGCGGCCGCATATCCGTCCCAGCCGGCTACCATCAACGACAGCAATACCTTCAATCCCGTGAAACGTCGCGACCATTGCATCGACGTTAAATGGGGATCGACGATTTCCAGGCTCTCGGCATCTTTTGGCATGTAGGCCGTTTGGACACGAAATGTCGCGTCCATGATTGCATGCCGCGCCATATAAATACCGGCGCCCATTGGGACGGAGAGCCACTTGTGCGCGTCGAAAGTAATGGAATCGGCGTGTTCAATACCTTCCAGTTCGGAACGCAATTCCGGAACGAACATCGCCGCTCCACCCCAAGCCGCATCGACGTGATACCAAAGGTTTTCATCCGAGGCAATCTGCGCCAGCTCCGAATAAGTCATCGATAACGCCCGTGTTTGTCGCGCCGGCCGTGGCCACAACAAGAAACGGAGCATTGTTGCTTTCTCGATCTTCCTTGATAGCAGCGCGCAAAAGGTCCGGACGCATGCGCAGATGATGATCGACGGCGATGCGGCGCACTGCATCCGAGCCGATACCGCAAAGCCGCGCCGCCTTTAATAATGAGTGGTGACTCTCAGACGATATATAAAGCACCGGCTGTTTATCGATCCCGCGCGCGCCTCGTCCTAAATAGGAAGGAAAGTGATGAACGAGGGCGGTAAGCAATGCGGTGTGGTTCGCCTCCATTCCACCTGAAGTAAATGCTCCTTCGACTTCTTTAGCGGGAAGACCAAATTTCGCCGCGAACGTCTCTATGACGTACCGTTCGGCTTCAACAGCAAACGGGCTGTGGCTCCAAGCTGCAAGTTGGGGATTGAACGCGGCGACCAGGGCATCGGCGGCGATGCCCATTGTAGTTGGCGCTGGATTGAAGAGCCCGAAGTACCGCGGGTGCGGCGTGTGCACCTGCCATTTCGTTAATGCATCGGCAGCGTAATTGACGGCGGTTTCGCCGTCGATTGGCTGCGTGAAATCGAAGCGCGCGAGGTCATCTCGTATCTTCGCGGGATCGAGTTCGGGCGAAACGGGAAGCGTGTCTACTTGCGTAGCGTAGCGTTCGATGCGATCGATGAGTCGCGTCCACAAGCGTTCACGATCCGCAGGCTGAAGTTGCAGCATGCGTTTTAGTTTAACGGGCAAAAATAACTGCAACTTTTGAATTTTTATTTCGTAATGTTTGCCATGCGCAAGACATAGAGCCATACACATCAACTGGAGGTACAACGCAATGAGGCGTCCCGCCACCTTTGCGATTACAGTCGTGGTGTGCGCATGCGTTTCCTGGGCGCAGTCGCTATCGGAAGCGCAACAGCACAGCGCGAATGCGATGAATCTATTCAGGCAGGCGAAATTCCCTGAAGCCGAGCATGAGTATCGATTTGCTCTCGAATATGCTCGCAGCTTGGGTAACGCCGCGCTTCCGGAGTATACGCTCGCCCTGGCCAATATAGCGGCCGTGCTTCAGGCGCAAGGACGGCTTGCAGAGGCCCGCCAGGCGTTAGAGGAATGTGTGTTCCTGGAGGAACACTCTCTTCCTCAGCCGCGTGGTTCAACACTCGCGCACGCTTTGAACAATCTTGCCCTCGTCCACCAGACACAAGCAGAGTTCACTGAGGCGAGTCGGCTGTTGAAGAAAGCGTACTCCCTGAATGTGGATGAGCGAACTCGCGCCGGCACCATGCATAACCTCGGCGCTATTTACGTGGAACTCGGTCAACGAAAGAAAGCAGAAAAGCTTTTTGATGAAGCGATCGAGATCTATCGAAAGGTGAATGCTACAGATGAGTTATCCCCGGCGTTAACCTTTGTTTCGAAGATGGCCTTCGATCGAGGTGACTCAGTTCGTGCAGAGAATCTCTTGCGAGAAGCCCTGGACTTGCGTATCAAACTTTATGGCCCGACGCACCCGAACGTAGCCCTCACGATGGCCGATGTCGGACGATTTCAAGCATCCATGAAGCGGTATGATGCCGCGAATGCAACGTTCGAACGAGCGCTGGCGATCGTAGAGGCTGCACTCGGGCGAGATCACATATACAGCGCGTTAATCCTCTTTCACTACGCCGAAGCCAAGCGAAAACAGGAGCATCATGAGGAAGCGCTCGATGCGTATCAGCGGGCAATTCGCATTTTTACGGCGAGCTACGGGCCGAATCATGCGCGTCTCGCCCATATTTACCGGCGCGCTGCACTGTCCAGCGCAAAACTAAAACGCAAGCAGGAAACGAAAGATTTGGAGCAACGGGCCGAGGCAATCGCCAAGGACAATGTCGATTGGCAGAAGCACACGATCGATGTGAGCGCGTTTCTACCTGGTAACTAACTGCACCGAAAACTTCGCTGATACACTAGGCAAAGAAACGGCGAAGCCTTGGGAGATCTGCAGGAACAGTTAGCTCTATTGCGACGGCGGATTGCGAAGATCGATCGCAAGTACGCTGCCTCTCCTCTACGTCCCGCCGCGCTGCCCATCAGAGAAGAACGTCCGGAACGGTACTTTCTCGAAGAGTGGCTGTCAGGCGAGGAAGCCCAGACGCCGCACGGCTGTCATTTCCAGACGGACAGGATTTGGGAGCGGCACCGGCGGCACGGATCGCTCGATATCTCGTCGCTGATCGAAATGCCGCCCGACATTCTAACGGCGATATCGGACGGTTCAATCACCAACTCCAACTGTTCGAAGTGGGCATTCCTTGACACAGAAACCACAGGACTGGCCGGAGGCTCAGGCACATACGCCTTTCTCATCGGCGTAGGGCGTATCACTCCTGCCGGCTTCGAACTGCGGCAGTTCTTCATGCGGGATCTCGCGGAAGAAGCGAGCCTGTTGCATGGGTTATCCGAGTACCTCGGACAATTCGAAACACTTGTCACATACAACGGACGAACATACGATCAACCGCTTCTCGAAACCCGTTATCGCATGGCCCGGATGAAGCCGCCATTCAGCCGCATGGAGCACCTCGACCTGCTTTTCGGCGCGCGCCGTCTATGGAAGCTCCGCTTTGATAGCTGCCGGCTAGTAGAGCTGGAGAATCAAATTCTCGGTTTTGAGCGGGAAGGCGATCTTCCCGGTGAAATGATTCCGTACGTCTATTTCGAGTATCTGCGGAAGCGGGAAGCAGGACGGATTGTGCCGATCCTCCATCACAATGCGATCGATATTCTCACTCTGGCCTGCCTCACCGCGATTGTTCCACGAGCATTCCAGTCACCCGAAGATGCGCCACTCACGCACGGCGCCGAAATGGTCGGCCTGGCGCGCTGGCTCTGCCGGTGCGAGCAGTACGATAAGGCGCTGATTCTCTATCGCCGCGCGCTAGATAAAGGGCTGCGCGATGAATTAATGTTTCGGACACTCTGGGACGTAGCTCGCATCGAGAAAAAGCTCGGGAGGGAGGATGCCGCGCTCGCGGTTTATGCTGAGCTCGCCAGCGGTCGTAATCCGTTCCGGCTTCCTGCGCTCGAGGAACTCGCGAAGTACTACGAGCACAAAGAGCGGAACTACCTGATGGCCCTAGAAATTACGATGACTGCCTTATCGCACTCCGATTCCGAGGCGCTACATCACCGCAAGGCCAGACTGGAGCGGCGGGTCGCCAAGCGCCGCGCTGCTCCGCGCTTGCTATAAAACGGTCTGCAGTTCTTTCCACTCGCGGCCTTGCGATTCAGCAACGGCCGGGTAAGTAACGTGTCCCTGATAGGTGTTGATGCCTTCGCAGATCGCAGCCGAATCCTCACACGCCTTCTCGATGCCCTTCGATGCAATCTGCATCACGTATGGAAATGTCGCGTTTGTCAGACCGAATGTCGAAGTATGCGGAACTGCCGCCGGCATGTTTGAGACGCAATAGTGAAGCACGTCGTCAACGTAGTAGGTCGGATCGGTATGCGTGGTGGGCCTCGATGTTTCAAAGCAACCTCCCTGATCGATCGCTACATCGACCACAACAGCGCCTCGCTTCATGGACCGGATCATCTCGCGTCGTACCAGCTTAGGAGCTGCCGCTCCCGGAATCAGCACGGCGCCGATGACCAGATCTGCCAGGCGCAAACTCTCGCGGATTGTCCACGTATTCGACGCGAGGGTGACGATCTGGCTGTTGTAGATATCATCCAAGGTCCGCAATCGATCGAGATTTTTGTCGATGACTGTGACGTGCGCGCCGAGACCGACTGCGATCTTGGCCGCATTGTGACCCACAACACCTCCGCCGAGGATGGTCACGTTTGCCGCCGAGACGCCTGGGATGCCGCCCAGCAGGATCCCTCTTCCGCCATTCGGAGCTTCCAGATATTGCGCTCCAACCTGGACCGCCATACGACCCGCCACCTCGCTCATCGGCGTGAGCAAGGGAAGTGATCCGTCCTTTTCACGGATTGTTTCGTAGGCAATCGCGTTGACCCGCTTCTCGAGCAATTTCGCCGTCAATTCCGGTAACGGAGCCAGATGCAAATACGTGAAGAGCATCAGACCCGGACGCAGCAACTCGTATTCGGACGGCTGAGGCTCCTTCACTTTCAGCACGAGATCGGACCGGCGCCATACCTCTGCGCCGGATTGCACGATTTCTGCGCCGAACTCTTCGTACTCCGCGTCGAGAAGCGTGCTCTTTTCACCGGCTCCGCTCTGGACGAGCACTTGATGCCCCGCTTCAACCAGCCCAGCGACACCGCTCGGAACCAGGCCTACACGCGCTTCATGATCTTTGACTTCCTTGGGAACGCCAATGATCACGGAACGGACTCCGGTTTCCCGGCGACTTGGCTGATTGGCTCGCGCTTGGGACCGAGCCCGAGAGCAATCAACGAAAGCG
The DNA here is from genome assembly GCA_963833675.1 of Bryobacteraceae bacterium. GTDB lineage: Bacteria > Acidobacteriota > Terriglobia > Bryobacterales > Bryobacteraceae > DASQDN01. The sequence continues at coordinate 68,980 of CAWHYW010000010.1, forward strand.
ACCCGAGCTTACCGTCAACGGCAAGATTCTGGCTTTCCTGGAATTGCTTGAGCGCGGCGACCGAATCCGGCCCCCACACTCCGTTCACCGATCCTGTGAAAAAGCCCTTATCCGCAAGCGCTTGCTGGATTTGCATGTAGCGATCGGGCGTCGGCTCCGACTGCCGGGGAGCGGACCGTTTTGCCGTCCTAGTCTTTTTCCCCGTTTTGCCTTTGGTCGAAGCGGATTTCTTTGACGAAGACGAGGCGCTCTTGCCGCTCGGCGCCTGTCTTGTGGGTCGCCGCCGAAACCGGCGCCATCGCCAACAAAGAGAACATGAGAACAGAACAAATGGAACTATTTAGCTGCAAGTCCTATTTTACCCTTGGTCCCTACGGCAGCCGAGCCCCCTTGGTCCGGGTCTTCACCCGGCAAAGATACATGTCGGCAGTGATGTAAAGAGTGCTGCCGTCATCCCCCCAAGCGCAGTTCGCCGTGGCCTCTCCGGTTTCGATCCGGCCCAGCCGCTTCCCGTCCGGCGCGAAGATATGGACTCCTCCAGGACCCGGTCGCAAACAGATTTCCGTTGTGATCGATCTTCATACCGTCCGGCAGCCCCGGAAACTTACCCACCATGGAAGTCACGTCCGCGAACACCCGGCCCTTGCCGATAGTTCCATCACCGTTCATCGGGAACGCCATCCAAATCGCTTTGGCAGGATCGGACTGCGCTACATACAGGGTCTTCTCGTCAGGAGATAGTGCGATTCCGTTTGGCTTAGTCATCTCCTTGGTGAGCAGACTCAGCTTGCCATCGTAGCTGAGCCGGAATACGCCGCAGAAGTCGAGTTCGCGAGTCGGATCGCCGTCGCCCTGTTTGGGCAGCCCGTACGGCGGATCTGTGAAGTACATGTTGCCCTGCGAATCGAAGATGACGTCATTCGGACTGTTCAAGCGCTTTCCCATGTAGCTATCGACGAGGGTCCGCTTCCCGTATCCCTGCTCCAGGGCGGAAACGCGGCGGTCGCCATGCTCGCACGATATGAGTCGGCCTTTACCATCGAAGGTCAGCCCATTGCTGCCGGGCTCTTTACTATACGGCAGGATGCCGGTAAACCCCGACGGCTTCAGATACACGGAGACGCCCTTGCCCTCGCGCCAGATCATGACTTGGTTCATGACAACGTCTGAGAACAGGAGCGCTTTCTCGCGCTTCGACCATACGGGACCTTCCGCCCATTCGAAGCCGCTGGCAAGAACTTCGATCTTGGCGTCCGGCGGGATCAGTTGATCCAGGCGGGGATCTTCACGGATGATTTTTCCTAAGACAGGGAAATTCATAGTGTCCTGCGCGCAGAGCACGGCGGCAAGTAAGAAGGGAACGAATCGCATATCGCGATAATTCTATATCGTGCGATTGCGCCGCGCATTTATGAAGGAGCGTACACATAGCCATGTGAAGATGAGCATCAGAATGGCCATGATCGATTGCGCGATTACCGCGCCCGGCCGCGCGACCTCCTGCCCGGAAAGCAGTGGAATGAGGTTGCCGAGACCGCGAGCCGAGCCGAGAAATCCAAGCACGCCGATCATCGCGGCGAAATGCATAGCGTGTTTGCGTTTTCCTGGATCTCGCGCAATCACTCCGAGGATCAACAAAACCAACCCAAATGCCGCCGGGATGAGCGCCGTCAGACTCACCATTCCGGAACCGAAATAACCCGCAAGACCGAGAACGATCAGAACCACACCGAAACTGACTGCCACGTTCGCCATCGTGCTTCGATTATCGCAGCGTGAAGCGTGTGCGATAGGTCAGGAACCGATCACCGCTCGACATGCTCACATTTAGGGACTTCGGAGCTTTTGGAGGAAGCTGCACGTGGACACGGTATTGGCCGACAATCTGCGATACGAGGCCGGAAATAGCGCCGGGAATTTCCGAGCTGGACCGGCAAAAGACCGCTGCGCCGCCAGTTGAGTTCGCCAGTTGCAACAACCCGGTCTGATAAGCTTCATTGAGCCGGTCGGCTGCATAAGCTATGTGCACGATAAACACCGGAGTTTGAAACACCGTGAGCGATTCATCCGTGCGAGACATCTTCTCGCGAATCAGACCTTCGGGAAATTTTCGGCTCAAGTCCCGCGTATCGCTCGAATTGATCACCGGGTTGGTGAAGTCTTCTCGGTAATTCTTGACTTCGCTGTCTGTCACATAGAGAATTGCCACTCGAACACCCGTCTTCGCGCCGACAGACTCGGCAACCTGCGAGGCTGTCATGATCGTATCGAGCAGGCCAGCCTTCCCGCTGATGGGCAAGCTCATTATCGAATTCTCGATCGCGTCACGATCAGCGGTGGGATCCAGTCGTACTTCTAAACCCTCCTGCGCCCGCAGGATTCCTACGAGCACATTCTCGGGTAATTGCTTAAAACGATCTGCCAACGCATGTCGCGCCGGATCGACCAACGCCAAATCGCCCACGAGGTCCATAACAGCCATCAGGACCATGTCGTCGTCGGGGGTGCGCACGCGGGCGACCTTCACCGAATCCACCCCATAAACTTGAGCCGTGAAATCTTTGGCGGTCAGCAACGTCTCGGACTGCACGGATAACGGCACTCGCAAGGTCGGTTGTTCAGCAAACGCCATCACAGCGATGCCGATCAGCAGCGCGAGTCGGAACATCAGAAGCTATACCGTAATCCGACTTGAAGCACTCGTCCGCCTGTCGATCCGATAATCCTGCCGGCATTTACGTTCGGCGCCGATGCGCTGCCAATGATTGTGTCCGGATCGTTCCAGTTTGCATGATTGAGGAAATTGAAGCCGACCGCGGAAAGTTCCACCGCACGATCCGCATCGAGAGAAAATCGCTTGCTGAGCGACAGATCGTGATTCTGCGACATCGGACCCCGCAGACTTGGATGTGTCCGGGATGCGTTGCCCACTGTGAAGTCGGGAGGCTGAACGAAAGCTGCGGGGTTGAACCAAAGCTGCGGCCCCGGTTCGGATACGGTCGGATCCACTCCCGGCACAACGTTGACGTTTAGCGACTGAACTACCCCGCCGGTGTTGTTGAACTGCGGATGAAGCGCCAAAGGCTCACCGGAGTTCATCGTAGTCATTCCGCTAATCATCCATCCCTCAACTAAAAATCTGCGCCAATCGCTATAGCCCAGGAGAGGCTTCGATGGTCCTAGCGGAAGTTCATAAACATAGCTCAAAGTTAGGCGCTGCGGATTACTTCCGGCTGTCATCGACCATTCGTTCTCACGACGATAGAAATCCTGCGTGCCATACGGACCTGAGTAGTCGTCCATCTGTTTCGAGAACTCGTAATACGCGCTCAATCCCAAACCGCCTGAAGTTCGCTTTTCCAAGCGCAGATATCCCGCATCGCGTTCATAACGTCCAAGCGGGTACCCCGAATTCATTTCGAAGCCCACATACTGCGGAAACGGACGCAGCGACGCGCGAAAAGCTTCGTCATTCAATTGATCGCGATATGCAAGATTCTCGAGCGGGATCGCGTTCAGATTGGCCGCGCTGTTCCCCACGTACAGGTTCTTTCCATCCTGGTGATAGTAGCCTGAGGTTACGAGGAGCGAACCTGCGACCTCTCGCTCGACAGACACTCCCGTCGATTGATAACGCGGCATGCGCGCCGATCCATCGATCACATCCCCGATCATCCCGTTGACAGCATCCGGACGAAGATCCGGCTGTATCGACTGGCTCAACGGAAACCCATCCTGCAACGTGACCGCAGGGGCAAGCTGTGCGTTTGGCGATACGAACGTTGGATAGAAGTTGAAGCCCTGCGTATTTCCAGGCGCGTTCAGTCGGGCTCCTTCGTAAGACCGGCTGTACGAAGTGCGAATTACCGTCTTATTTACGTCGCTTGGAGTCCAGGCGAGCGCCACAGACGGCTCGGGCCTTACTTGCGTCGGACTAAATGCGCGCCCTAAACCGTTTTGGTTCGCAAACACGAGCGCTCCTGGCCGACCGTTCGCAGGATTCAAAACTCGGAAGTCGATATTCGATTGACGATCGTACTTCTCAACCCGGGGTGTCGTAATTTCCAGTGCTAACGATGTAGTCAGCGTAAGCCCTCTGCTGATTTCCCAACTGTCACGGCCGCCGATGCTGAAAATACTGTTTCGCAAATAGGTGGGAGCAAGCACCATGCTCTTCTCCGCGCTATCGGACAACCCAAGAAGATAACTCGCGAACGAATGGCCGGTATTCACAATACCCGGCAAACTGGTCAATCCCGGACCGAAATGCAATACGCCAAGCGGATAGGAGGAAGACAGCGTATTCTGCTGCTGGAGAATGCCGCGGGTCGACAACTTTAATGAGTGATTTCTCACGCGTGTCGCGAGACCGGCACGAACATCGAAACTGTTTCGAACGTTCCGGCTTTCGGGATTGGCGCGACCCATCGCAGCGTAACCATCTCCGAACCGATATGCGGTAAACGCGTCGCTGTGATTTTGGTTTTGTGTGCTCGCGACATCGGCCGAGAACGTCAGAATCGTGCTCGGAGACGCCGTATGGGAGTAATCAAGGGACATGCGGCGAGACGCAAACGTGCGGTCAGGAGTGTTCGCGTCCGCAATTGTCGGAAATATCTTTGCCGTGCCGATCAAACCATTCGAAAATGACGTAGAAATTGCGATCCGGTGCTTGTCGGCGATGTTGTGGTCTACTTTCAGAATCATTCCGTTCGCCGTGTTCGTCTCCGGGCTGATCGCGAAATAGTTGTTGCGGAAATAAGGACCGACTGAGGCGTTGGGCTCCGGATAGAACTCGAGCGCGTTCGCGGCGACCGAATCACGCCGCGATGCAGGAATTACGTTGCCGGGAAACTGGTCGCGAAGATATTGCAGATTTTCTGGAGTCACCGGCTGCGACACGTCAAACGCAGGATTCGGGCGCGTGCTGGCCGGGTCGTAGACCGGAAGCGGTTGTCCGGCAGAGTCGACTGTGCCGCTGAAATCGCCTGTGCGCTCCGGGATCGTGGGCACGGTGCGCAGATACGAGCGCGAGATGCGTTCGCGGACACCTTCGTAGGAAATCGAGAAGAACGTCGAACGTCCCGGATCGTAAAGCTTCGGAATGATCAGAGGGCCGGCCAGATTGAACCCGAACTGGTTCCGCCGCAAGAGCGACTTATCCGATCCGCGCTGCCGGATTTCGTGCGGCGTGGCATCGAGGATATCGTTACGAAAGTTTTCAAAAAGGCGGCCGTGAAACTTCGGCCGATTCATGGATTTCTTGCGCGCCGATGCTGGACTGTCTTCTCTAAGTCCAAGATTCCGGGTCTGACTCTTAAATTCCTCGAGCGCCTGCTGCAGGTCAGTCGCTTTGGGAGGCTCCGCTGCACTCACAGTGACTACAACACTGAGAGCAGCTAACGGACACCATCGCATGAATATATTTTAACGCAAGTAGCTTGCCTAGAGTACGTCGGAATAACCGTCCATGATTTTTCGCAAATCGTCGATATCCTGCGGACGCGTATTCGTCAACGGAGGCCGCACAGGCCCTGCCGGTTTGCCGATCATCTCCATCGCGGTCTTCACCGCAGCCACTTCGTAGCCTTTCATGCGTTCACGAAACGCATAGAGAGGGTGGACGTACTTCCTCATAAGCACGTCGAGTTTTGCGAAGTCCCGCGCCATACCCGCTTCGGCTAGCGCCAGCGACACCTTGGGCGAGAGGTTCGAAATGCTCGACGTGAACGCCTGCACGCCCGCGGCGAAGTAAGTCGGCACGCAATCGTCACCCAGGCCGCCGTACCAGGCGAGCCGGTCGCCGTTGTACTGCATGATCCGCTGATAGATGCGGCCGTTGCCCTGCCCATCTTTCCAGGCCTTCAGTGTCGGAACTCTGTCACACAGACGCGCTACCATCTCCGGTGAAAAGACCGCCCAATCACGACTGTAGACCATCATCGGCAGACTTGTTGCCTTACCAACAGTCGCATAGAATTCAAACAATCCAGCTTCAGGCGCGCCTGTGTAATAAGGAGGCAACACAAGCAGCAAATCCGCGCCGACCTTTTCCGCGCGCCTCGCGATATCGGAGCCGATCGCCGCGTTATAGCCGGTACCGGCAACCACGGGCATGCGGCCATGAGTTGCTTCGACTGTGACCCGAACGACATCCTCGATTTCCTGCGGAGTCATCGAGTACAGCTCACCTGTACCCCCGGCGGCCACGATCGCGCAGAAGGGATGACGAGTCATCTCGTCCACGTTTTTCGCGAGCGCGTCCAAATCGAGCGTCAGGTCGGAGCGAAACGGCGTCACCGGAAATCCGAACACGCCTTTCAATTGTTTGGGGTCCATGAACTTTACAGAGTATCGCGTTCGCGAATCCAGGCTAGAGTTTCTTCCCAGGAGCGAACACCCTGCGCCGCCCCGAGTTTTTCCACGTTCATTGCGCCGACGGCATTCGCAACCCGCGCAGCTTGCAAATAGTCCAGCCCGTGATGCAGCGACGCCAGAAAGGCGCCCACGAAGCAGTCCCCTGCTCCGGTTGTGTCTTTCGCCGTCACCGTAAATCCCGGTACTTCGAAATGCTGGTCGCTGAGGAATAATAGGCACCCTCGCGGACCCACCTTCATCACAATATCTTTCGCGCCGAGGTCACGAAGGATCTGCGTGGCACGGTGTGGATCCTCACTGCCGGTGAGCATTTTGGCTTCGCTGTCATTGATGAAGAGAAGATCGGTATCAGGCAAACCAGGGCCGATGTCCTCGATCCACCGATTCTTTGCGTCCCATCCGGTATCTAACGAGGTCGTGAGATTGGCCGCCCGGGCGCTCGCCATCACCTGTGCTATCGATTTCCGAACAGTCGGCAGCGCGAAAGGATTTGCGAGGTGGAAGTGACTGAATCCGGGAACGTCATAAGTGAGCATGCATGGAGTAACCTCGCTGCTCGCGCCCGGGCGTTGAATAAACGATCGATCGCTATCGGGTTGCACCAGGACGACCGTGCAAGCCGTTGGCAAATCGGAGCGATGAATATCGCTCTGAACACCCGCTTTCTCCAGCATGGCGAGGATAGCCTCCCCGGCAAAATCGCGGCCGACCATGCCGGTCAGTCGCACCGGCGCTCCGAGCGTCGCGAGTGAATACGACGTGTTCGAGCCGTTGCCTCCAACGCTAAACGTGATTTCATCCACCCAGACGGTTTTTCCCCACGCAACCGAGGTCACAGGCCATACTGGGATGTCATAACAAATGTTGCCGCAGCACAACACGCCGTCGATACGGCCGATCATCCAATGTTCTCCTTATCTATCGACATCGTCCGCAGACAGGGCGAAGTCGCACGCTACATGATGCCAGACTGTCGGCAGAGATCTCTATTCTGCAGGCTTCAATCGAAAACGCATAAAGACATTTACGCCCCATGGATGATCGCCGTAGTACGGCTTGATTGCCGATGGAATCGAGTAAGCCGTCACGTTCGCCCCGATTCCAGCCTCCAGAGCTCGAACTGTAGCGATGTCCCTCGTATAACCGGCCGTGTAGGCTTGGATCCGGAATACGCTTCCTGCGGTCAGAGCGAGCCGATGCTCCAGGTCATGATCATTCGCAAATAATTCATCTTTCTCGACTACTTCCACTCTGGCCGTGAGGAAGTCCTTCCGGGTAAACGGATACAGCGTCTCTATCAGATATGAGTTCGTGTTTCGCTTCGAATCAATACTGTGATTCTGACCCCAGATGAGACTGGTGGACCATGCGTTACGAGCGGCCATCGGACGCGTGTAATGAAGAGAAGCGGTCGTCCGCACAATGTCGCCATGTCCTTCGGCGTGCACGCCGGAAACAGGTCTCTCGGGATCGGTCAAGCGACCCATCGAAAATTGCGCCAACCAGTTCTTCGCGGGGAAAATCGAGATGCGGCCCGAATACGAATTCATCGGGCCCCAATCGATGTTCCAGCGTCCCTCATTCGGCTCAGTGCCATAGAATCCGCTTGCCTCTACACGCAGCCACTTGTGTTTCAGCGCGACAGTCGCGACATTATTCGCAATGTGGCTGGAATCCTGCCAGTGATGGCCGAGCGTGGCCTGCGGAAGCTCTAAAGCCGAAGCCCGGTGAGGAAAGGCTACAGGACCCAGCGCCGGATCTCCAACGGGCGCGTAATAGAGGTGGAGCATGGTGCTTTCGCCCAGCGGGCGCGCGTAGTTCACACCGAGGCCCATAAAGAAGTCATGCGGATGCTGGGCATCGGTGAGCGGCTTGCCATAAGCCGTTTCGCCTGTCTGGAAGAGAAGAGGATAACTCCGATTGGTGACTGTTGCCGGGTCCAGGCTCAGCATTGACTGAACCATCACGCTTCCACTGCCAAGACTGTGTTGGGCTGCAGCCATTCCCCAATTCGAGGAATAGAACTTGTCGCCGCCTCGCGGACCACTCTGTTGCGTGTCGACAAGAAACGCCTGTCCCATCAGCATTAAATTCCACGAGCCAATCCGCGGCATCAGCATCGGCATGGGCCAGCTCTGAGGATTCAAGCTTGTGCCGGAGGAAAGATTCATCAGGTACATTCCGGCCTGGTTCATCCGGTCACCATGATTCATCCCCGCCATCTTCATGTCCTCATGCCCGGCGTGGTGATGATGTTCCTGAGCCTGCGCAAACGATGTCGTCAAAAGTAAAGCAAGCAAACCGCTATAGCGCGGTCGTCGAACTCGCATACACCTACTCCTGTCTCCAAGGAAAATCTCGCGCTGTCCGTGAAAGCGCGTCATCGATTTCGAAGATTGGCAGGAGTTCTAAATTCTCAGAACACCCGAGGATAGAGACTGGATTGAAGCCGGTGGTGAAAATCCCGGCAGCATCCGTTGCGACCGCCAAGCGTTCGCCGCTACTGCATACCGGATCGAAAAGGTTGCCGGCGCAGAATCCCGGGCGAATACAGGCGACTCGGTAATCGGAACCCGATAGTCCGCTAACAATGCGCCATGCGAACAGTGGACAGGAATACTCGCGCCGTCGGATGGTCGGTGACGATGACAAGGCGGGACATTCTCCTCGCTACCGGAATGGGAAGCGAGTCGGTCTTCCCGGGCAGGCTCCAGGCCACACGCTGTTAGACACTGACAATTGATAATTGCCAGCGCAACAAACAGTAAGACTGTGACGAGCCGGGGCATTCCTATTTCTATCGTGCACGGCCCCTTTGACTCCGTCGACGGCGGTACGATGGTCGTATGCGGATGCTCATTGCCTTTCTGGTGTTCGCGACTGCCCTCAGCGCCCAGCGTGGTGGAGGAATGGGCGGAGGAATGCGTGGCGGCGCAATGGGTGGAGGCATGAGAGGCGGCGGATACCGCGGCGGCTCTCCGGGACATTGGTCCGGTGGGGCCGGATTTGTCCGTGGCCCGGGCGGTGGCGGATATGTGCGAGGTCCCGGTGGCGGCGGATTTGTATGGGGAGGCGGGTACAACCACGGGTTCGGATATCGTGGCGGGTTCTACCGTTACAATTCGTTCTACCGTCCCTACTATGGCACGGGATTCTACTACGGCGCCGGTTATTATCCTTATTCAGTTCGTATAATGTCGCCATATTGGAGCTACCCAAGTTACTATCCGTACTATTCCGATTACGCTTATCCCGCTTATCAACTATGAGCGCCGGACCCGCAGTTACGGTCGTGAGCACAGGGTCGTCCACTCCCGCGCCATCGATCATCGTCAACAACGCTCCTCCCAGGCAGCAAACTCGCAGCGAAGAGGAAGATTCCGGCCTTCGCCAGTCACCCTCGGGACAAAGCGAATCGTCCCTGCAACCCGAACCGCAAGCCACGAGATCGCAAATCTATCTGATCGCCGCCCGAAACGGCATCGTGTGGGCTGCGCTTGCCTACTGGGTGGATGGCCCGACTCTGCACTTCATCACAGTCAAGGGCGAGCGAAAGCAGCTCCCTCTCGCTCAGATCGATCGAGAGTTAAGCGAACAGTTCAACCGCGAACGCAACGTGCCCTTCCGGCTACCCTGAGCTGACGATCGCATAAGCAGCGGCCCCAACAGGTACGCGCTGAAGAATCCCAGCGAATAAAGGATCGCCGAGATCCAGAGCACAACCCGGCTGACTGCGCTCGCCGTCTCGCATGCCTCAGGCGTGTCCGGCGAGCATGCTGTTCCAGTTGCCCGCACACGCGGCGCAACGAGATAGGTGTACGCGAAATTCCCTCCGATCAGTAGTCCGGAAACCAGGAATACCCAGTTCTTATGACGGGACAGGGTCACGAGCCAGGGCGTGGCAGAGAGAAAGCTCGCCATTGTCGCCCCGAGCCCCAAGAGGACAAGGAGCGATGGCAACGCGCAGCACAGCAGCGTTCCGAACGATGTGAACAAGGAAAGATAACTCAGGAGAGCGCTCCTTCGTCTTGTTTCGGCGATTTCCATAGTCTTCTCTCTCACGGCTGAAGGCGTTGGACCCGAATGGTCACAGGCGCCGCCGAGTCCGTTTCCCGGCGTGATCGTTCCCTCAACCGTAACCGTCTTACCTTCCGGCGGATTGGCGCTGTCAACCAGTCCATACGCGCGATTTACGGGGCTGACCTTCAGTTGCATCTTTCCGCTCGTTGACGAGATGTCCCCACGCACAACTACGTGCGTATCCTTCGGGGTAAAGCCGTTCTTCTTCACGACTTCCCAGAACTGCTCCGGCGCAACGGAATTACCGGGTTTAAGCTTCACGGTCGCCAAACCCTTATTCAGACTCACGTCCACCGATTCGACTCCTGAAATTTTCTTGAGAGCTCCGCGCACGGCGAAGGCGCACGTCATTCAATCCATTCCGAAAATCGACAAATCGATCTGCAGGAACTCGGCTCGAGCCGGAGCAACGGTCACAAGCAGCGCAATGACCAGCAACAACAAAATGTATCTCATATAGGATATCCCTCAAAAGAAGTAAGCGAAGTTGAATGCAAACCGAACGCGTTCGCGCGGGTAAATCGGCGAAGTGGCCCGGTAAATGGGAAACTGAATGCCGGCGGAGACAGCATAGTTCTTGTAGACTCCAAGCGTGGTCGGGCCGAGGAAGACCTGGTGACTATCGCTACCCCGAAGCCTCACTCCAGCTCGCTCGATGTTTCCTGACCGCTCGCCGGTCATCTCTCCGAAGATCCGCCAATCCCACCCGCTATCGGTACGCCACGATGGCGGCCGATAGGCATAAGCGAAGCTGTAGAAAAGGAGATCCGGACGGCGATCTCCGTCGGAACAGGAGTAGCGTTGATACGTAGCTCCGCCCCACACGTAGTGGCTGCGCGAGGCCATGCCCGTCACACCGCCAATCAATCCGCCTACTCCGCCTCGAATGTTCTTCAACGCTCCGCCCGGATCTTGCGGACCAGGGACCACGATTCCGCCAATCGCGGCGCTCTCAAAACGTGATCCGATGCCGGTGTCCTGCCGGTGAAACCGCCAGATCGCAACTCCTTCGAAGTCGCCGCTCATCGAGGTGAATGCAGACAGACGGGACGGCGAAAACGGCTCCGCATGGAGAACCACGGGACCGGAGATGGATAGCTTCAGATTCTCGGTCAGGCCATAACCCAAGGCAGGCCTGAACATGAGTCCGTAGCCATCGCCTCCACGGCCCATGAAATTGGCGTCGAAGCTCCATCCGCCTTCTGGATTAGTCGGTGTAGCCAGGCCGAATACCGGACCGTGGCCGGAGGCAAACATCGTATGAGGCTCATATATGACGAGCGCTCCCACTAAAATTGCAGCTGAAGTTTTCATCTGTTTCTCCAGAGAAATTGGTAAACGTCAATAGCCAGGCAGAGGCGCACGTCCGCTGCCGAGACACACGACGAGAAGGGAGAAAACTAGATGAGGAAGGTAGAGTTGACTACGTTCAAATCAGGCGGAGAGGGCGCCAGTTCGGACGTCTCAAAATGATTTACAAGGACCACGTGGATAGCCGGAGGTATTAGCCCAAGTCGATCCGTAGTCAGAATCGAAACGGCCCACTCGACGTGAACCGAATAACCTTGGAATTCGAATGGCATCCGCTTACATTCCTTAGCGGGAGCGCTCTTCGATGGGCGTTCGCACTGGCCGGCTTTATTGCAACAACTCTTCTCCACCTTTGGAAACATGAAGAATTGCGGGCAGGAGACGCAGCCGCCCCACAGCATTGTTGCGACTAATAGGAGGGAAATGAGCGAACTGGAGATGGCGCGCAACACAGTTCTCCTCTTATCGTAACAATGAAAGCGGTCCCCGGCATAAGCGCTGTTGCAAAGCTCCCAAGGAGCAACTACGATGGGCGCATGCCGATGACCCGACGTGAGGCGCTCCTTTCCACAGGGGCATTAGCCGTCACTCCGCTGCTTCGCGCCCAGGCGCGCGTGGCAACACAGCATAGGCCTGCGGAATGGTCGTTCCAATCAGGCAAACAATACGGCGATGCCTTCAACGACCTTGAATTGGACGTAGTCTTCCAGGACACCACTGGAAAACAGTTTCGTGCCCCCGCGTTTTGGGCAGGAGATCAGGTCTGGCGTGTCCGATTCGCGGCGCCAACTCCGGGACGCTACTCCTGGCAATCCGTCTGTAGCGATACCTCCAATAAAGATCTCCACGACATCAACGGCAGCCTTGAGGTAGAGCCCTACACCGGGTCGAATTCGCTCCTGCAACACGGCGGCATCCGTGTGCATTCGGATCGAAGGCATTTTGAACATACTGATGGAACGCCTTTCTTCTGGCTGGGCGATACCTGGTGGATGGGTCTCACGAAAAGATTCCGCTGGCCGGAGGACTTTCACTCCTTAACAGCCGACCGTGTACAGAAAGGCTTCACCGTTGTCCAAATCGTCGCGGGCTTGTATCCCGACATGCCGTCCTTTGATCCGCGCGGTTTCAACGAAGCTGGATCGGCCTGGGACAAAGATTTCAGCCGTATCAACCCGAGATACTTCGACATGGCGGATCTGCGCATGCAGTATCTCGTCGACAATGGCGTGGTTCCATGCGTTGTGGGTTGTTGGGGATATTTCCTCCCGCAAATGGGCATCAAGAAGATGAAGCAACACTGGCGCTATCTCGTGGCGCGCTGGGGAGCTCTGCCGAGCGTCTGGTGTCTCGCGGGCGAGGCGACGATGCCCTACTATCTTTCAAAAACGCCAAAGGAGGATACCGCCGCGCAGAAAACAGGCTGGACGGAAATCGCGCGTTATGTACACCAGGTTGATCCTTACAGACGCATGATTACCGTGCATCCAAGTTCGACTGCTCGCGACTCGGTAGATGATCCCGGGGTTCTGGACTTCGATATGTTGCAAACCGGCCATAGCGATCGCGATAGCATTCCGAACACCATCACGAAAATCACGGGAGAAGTGGCCCGAACCCCTCCCATGCCTGTAATCAATGGAGAAGTTTGCTACGAAGGAATTCTCGAGGCAAGCCGCCAGGAAATTCAGCGTTTCATGTTCTGGAGCTGCGTACTCAGCGGCGCTGCCGGGCACACATACGGAGCGAATGGAATCTGGCAAGTGAACACGCGAGAGCAGCCGTACGGTCCCTCTCCTCACGGCAGGTCGTGGGGAAATACGCCCTGGGATGTCGCCGCGCAGCTCCCTGGATCGAAGCAGCTCGGCCTGAGCAAAGCATTCCTGATGCAATACCCTTGGAACCAGCTTGAGCCTCACCCGGAATGGGTCGAGCCGCACTGGCAGCAAAAAAACTACATGCAGCCCTATGCAGCCGGAATTCCCGGAAAGCTTCGCATCATCTTCATGCCGCCAATGTGGAATCCGCCGAAGGTTCTCATGCTGGAGGCGGGCAAATCATATCAAGCAAAGTTCTTTAATCCGAGCGACGGCTCGGTCAAGCCCCTCGAGGTTGCGACAGCAAACTCAGCTGGTGAATGGCAAGTACCTAATCCGCCAACGTTTCAGGATTGGGTACTGGTGATGGAGTCCAGTTAGATTTTTGATTGGCTCCATAATCATTCTTGGTATAAGCTAGTCTTACTGCACCAAGCTGCTGCAGTGTCCCCGCCCTAGTTGAGCGTAGACCCAGTCTCGTCGAGCTAATTTCGACAGCAATTGAGCCTATGTCGCTACGCGATTTCGCAAGGCGGGACATCCGCCCACACTTATTGCCGCGTTTCTTTATTTCGATATCAGCTTTATGGTCTGGGTGATCCTCGGACCGCTAGGCCCATTCATCGGCGAAACCTATCACTTGTCCGCGACACAGAAAGGATTCCTTACAGCGGTTCCGCTGCTCGGAGGATCGTGTTTTCGACCGATTCTCGGCTGGAGCACGGAGCGTTTTGGAGGAAGAAAAACTGGACTCTTCGGCTTGGCCGTGACGATCCTTCCCCTTCTGCTTGGATGGCTTGTCGCCGACAGCTTCGCCGCATTTCTCGCGCTCGGGCTGCTGCTTGGAGTCGCCGGAGCGAGTTTCGCAGCCGCGCTTCCTTTAGCAAGCGCATGGTATGCCCCAAAACATCAAGGCTTAGCAATGGGAATCGCGGGAGCGGGAAACAGCGGCTCTCTCCTCGCGACGTTGTTTGCCCCACGGCTGGCGCAGCTCATCGGTTGGCGAAACGTATTTGGCATCGTCATCCTTCCGGTAATTCTGGTCTGGATCGCATTCTTTTTCCTGGCGAAGAATGCTCCTGGAGAACGAAAAACAAAGCGCTGGTCCGACTACGCCGCGGTTCTTTCGATGAAAGATACCGCGTGGTTTTGCTTCCTCTATAGCCTGACCTTCGGTGGATTCGTCGGCCTATCGAGCTATCTCTCCATCTTTTTCCACGATCAATACGGACTAACCAAGGTCCAGGCCGGCGACTTTACGACACTCGTGATTCTATTCGGCAGCTTCCTTCGTCCCGTCGGCGGCGCTTTGGCTGATCGGGTCGGCGGCTACAAGCTACTCAAAGGACTACTGGCTGGGGCGGCGATCTGCCTTGCCGGAGTGGCAACGCTTCCTTCCGCCGTATTTGCGCTTGGATTGCTCGCTGTGGGCATGGGGATGCTCGGAATGGGGAACGGCTCAGTATTCCAACTTCTACCGCAACGCTTCCCCAACTCGGCTGCAATTCTGACGGGAATCGTCGGCGCCGCCGGCGGCCTGGGAGGATTCCTGTTGCCTTCGATTCTCGGCTTCCTGAAGGACAGGACCGGCAGCTTTGGCACGGGATTCGCCGTTCTTACGGTACTCGCTCTAACCGGAGTCACCGCCTTGGCTCAGCTTCGCGAGCAATGGCGCAGGACTTGGCCGCGTGAAGCGGCTATGCGGGCGGGCATGAATCCCGAAATCGCGGAATCTGCGGAAGTCTATGCTGCGAACATTTGAGCCGCCAAACATCGCAGCCGCCCGATCGTGCGCGACGCATTGTCCGTACTGCTCGCTGCAATGCGGCATGAATCTCGAATCGTCAGACGATGATTCGTGGCAAGTCGCGCAGCGCGATTTTCCTACGAACCGCGGAGGCCTTTGCCAGAAGGGCTGGACAGCCGCAGAGTTGCTTGACCAACCCGGAGCGCCTGCGCACACCGCTGATCAGGGATCGCCGAACCGACCCGTTCCGTCCCGCGACCTGGGAGGAAGCGCTCGATCGAATCATTGCGGAGATAACGCGAGCGCAGGAGCAGCACGGCAGAGATGCCGTCGGCATTTTCGGAGGCGGAAGCCTGACCAACGAAAAGGCCTACCTGCTCGGCAAGTTCGCGCGTGTCGCGTTGCGGACTTCACAGATCGATTACAACGGCCGCTTCTGCATGTCATCTGCTGCGGCGGCATCGATCAAAGCTTTCGGAATCGATCGCGGGCTTCCGTTTCCACTGGCGGATATCGCAAAAACGGACGCAATCCTTCTCGTCGGCAGCAACGTGGCGGAGACGATGCCGCCAGTGATGCAGTACTTCCAGCAACAGAAAAGCAACGGCGGCTCCTTGATTGTCGTGGATCCGCGCGCGACTCCCACCGCAGCGGCTTCAACCCTGCACCTGCAGATCACTCCGGGAACGGACTGCGCGCTCGCCAACGGGCTTCTTCACATCGCGATGAAAGAGGGATACCTGGATGAGGAGTTCATCGCGAATCGCACACAGGGCTTCGACCTCGTCCGAAGAATTGCATCGTCGTATTGGCCGGCGCGCGTAGAGCGAATCACCGGTATCTCCGAGCAGCAGCTCCACATGGCCGCAAGGATCCTGGGCACGTCTTCAACCGCCATGATCCTGACCGCACGCGGTCCGGAGCAGCAGAGTCAGGGTGTAAATAACGTTCTCGCCTTCATCAATCTCGCACTTGCGTTGGGCAAAGCAGGAAAACGGTATTGCGGGTACGGTTGCTTGACCGGACAAGGGAACGGACAGGGCGGACGCGAGCACGGACAAAAAGCCGACCAGTTACCGGGATACCGGCGACTCGACAATCCCGAGCATAGAGCCCATATCGCGCGAGTCTGGGGAATCCCCGAAGAGAATCTGCCCGCTCCGGGAAAGTCAGCTTTCGAAATGCTCGACGCGCTGGGCTCCGAAAGCGGAGTTCGAGCGCTCTTAGTCTTCGGATCTAATCCCGTTGTTTCGGCGCCTCGCGCCGGCCATATCGAAAAGCGGCTCGACTCGCTCGATTTCCTGGCGGTCTCCGACTTCTTCGTTTCCGAAACCGCCGAACGAGCAGATGTCGTCCTTCCCTCGGCGCAATGGGCAGAAGAGGAAGGAACGATGACCAATCTCGAGGGCCGCGTGCTTCTTCGAAAGCGAGCGATGCCGCCGCCCAACGCAGTTCGCACCGACATCGAAATCCTGTCTGCGTTAGCCGATCGCCTTGGTCACTCGCAAGGCTTCTCCACCAAACCTTCCGAAGTCTTCGACGAATTGCGGAGAGCGTCTGCGGGTGGAGTGGCGGACTACGCAGGCATCACATACGAGCGAATTCTCAAGGAGGACGGGGTCTTCTGGCCGTGTCCCGATCTGGCGCATCCAGGCACACCGCGTTTGTTCCTCGATCGATTCGCCACGCCCGATGGACTGGCCCGATTCCACGCGGTCGAGTTTCGACCGGCGGCCGAAGAGCCAGACCACGAGTTCCCGCTCTACCTGACTACCGGACGCATCATGGCGCAATACCAGTCGGGAACGCAGACGCGGCACGTGGCTGCGCTGATGCAGGCGGCGCCGCGCTCTTTCGTGCAGATTCATCCTTCGATGGCGCGCACCTATGACATTCGAGAAGGCGACCACGTCCGCCTGGTAACCAGACGCGGAACTGCGTTCGTGGTCGCGCAACTCACCTCGACCATTCGAATGGACACACTGTTTGTTCCATTCCACTTCAACGGAGCCGGACGAGCCAACCTGCTCACGAATCCCGCGCTGGACCCGGTGTCGCGCATGCCCGAATTCAAAGTCTGCGCAGCGCGCATTGAGAAAGGAAGTTCGTTATGAAACAAAAATTGGTCGTCATCGGCAATGGAATGGCGGGAGCCCGGGCAGTCGAAGAGATCCTCGCGCGCGGAGGCGGCGACCAGTTCGACATCACGATGTTCGGCGACGAACCCACCGGCAATTACAACCGGATTCGCCTTTCGAACGTGCTCAACGGCACGGATCACGAAGACGACATTTATCTGAACCCGTTGTCCTGGTACCAGGAAAACAACATTCGTCTTTTGACAGGCGTGCGTGCCGCCGGCCTGCTTCGGCGAGCCAAGCTCGTCTTTGCCGAGGATGGCGATGCCGAACCTTATGACAAGCTGATCATCGCTACCGGCAGCCGTCCGTTCATTCCATGGATGGAAGGGACCACTATGCCGGACGGCAGCTTCAAGCCAGGTGTCTTCGTCTTCCGCACAATCGAAGATTGTCGCGAGATAGCGGACTTTGCCAAGGGAAAGAAAAGTGCCGCTGTGATCGGCGGGGGTTTACTGGGACTCGAAGCAGCGCGCGGCCTGCAAAATTTCGGACTCGAAGTAAACGTCGTGCACCTTGGCGGCCACTTGATGGGCCTCCAACTCGATCCGTCTGCCGGAGCGATCCTCAAGTCCGGCATGGAGCAACTGGGAGTCAAAGTCCACCTCGAAAAGAACACGACTGCAATTCTGGGCGACGATCGCGTGCTCGGTTTGCGCTTCTCCGACGGCCACACATTAGATTGCGACATGGTCGTGATTTCCGCCGGCATTAAGCCGAACTGGGAGATTGCGGCCGGATGCGGGCTCACAGTGGAACGCGGAATCGTTGTGGACGATCAGATGCGTTCGCCCGATGATCGCGACATCTACGCGGTCGGCGAGTGCGCGCAGCATCGCGGCCAGTTATACGGTTTGGTCGCTCCCCTTTGGGAGCAGGCCAAGGTGCTCGCCGACCACATCACAGGCAAGAATCCGAACGCCGCTTATCAGGGCTCTAAAGTTGCCACCAAGCTGAAGGTGATGGGCGTTGAAGTGGCTTCCATGGGGATCATCGAACCCGAATATCCGGAGGACGAAGTCGTACAGTTTTCCGAACCCAAACGCGGAACCTACAAGAAGCTCATTATCCGCGATGGTCGGCTGGTAGGCGGGATTCTGCTTGGCGATATCAGCAAAGCCGCCTATCTGATGCAAGCCTTCGATCGCAACACTCCCCTGCCCGAAGAAAGATTACGGCTCCTGTTCGACATCGGAGATCCGCCAAAGCAAGTCACGTTCGAGGAGATGAGCCCTGAGACTCAGATCTGCAATTGCAATGGTGTGAGCAAGGGACAACTCATCGCCTGTGTGAACTCGGGCAAGCGAAGCGGCAAAGCTGTCATGGATGCGACCAGGGCAGGCATGGGATGCGGCTCATGCAAAGCGATGGTGAACGAAATCGTCGAATGGGCCTGTGGTGGACAGATCGAGGAAGATCCTTCCGTTCACTACTACGTTCCCGGAGTACCGCTGACAAAGCCTGAGCTCATTCGCGCAATCCGGAGCCGCAATCTCAAATCTGTATCCGCTGTCTTCGACTGTCTTGCAGGAGGCAAAGAAGACGCCGCGAGCAAACCCGGTCTTGCGTCCCTCCTGAAGACGCTCTGGCACGGCGAGTACGAAGACGAAAAGGATGCGCGCTTCATCAACGAACGCGTTCACGCAAACATCCAGCGCGACGGAACATTTTCCGTAGTGCCTCAGATTCCCGGTGGCATAACCAATTCCGCGCAATTGCGGCGCATCGCCGACGTGGCTGACAAATACAACGTGCCGCTTGTCAAACTGACCGGCGGCCAAAGAATCGATCTGTTCGGACTCCAAAAAGAAGATCTTCCCAATGTCTGGAAGGACCTCGATATGCCATCCGGATATGCTTACGGCAAGAGTTATCGGACGTGCAAGAGTTGCGTGGGCTCCGACTTCTGCCGCTTCGGTCTCGGGGACAGCATTTCGCTCGCGACCAGGATCGAAAATCTTTTTCAGGGCTTCGATACCCCGCACAAGATGAAGCTGGCGACTGCGGGATGTCCGCGCAACTGCTCGGAGGCGATGGTGAAAGATGTGGGCGCGGTCGCCGTCGAAGGCGGAAGGTGGGAAATCTATATCGGCGGCGCGGCCGGATCGTCCGTCCGTAAGGGAGATATCCTGTGCGTTGTGGATTCTGAAGAGGACGTTCTGAAATACATGGGACGCTTCGTCCAGTACTATCGCGAAAACGCGCGCTATCTGGAGCGGACGCACGGCTTCGTCGAGCGAATCGGCATCGCGAAGCTCCGCTCCATCATTGTGGACAACAGCGAAGGAATCGCGCCGCGGCTGGACGAGGAAATTGCCCAATCGAAAGCTGCCTACAAAGATCCATGGAAGGAAGCGTACATGCCTGCCGCAAGCACTCAGTTCTCCTCCGAATTACGGGTGATTTCATGACAGCAAACAAGACCGAAGTGACTGTGGGTCCGATCGACGCAATTCCACCAGGCGAGGGTCGCAGTTTCTCAGCGTTCGGGAAAAAAGTATCGGTTTTCCGGACCCGAACCGGCCGGGTGTTTGCCGTGCAGGCTGAGTGCCCGCACCGTGGGGGTCCCCTTGCGGACGGGCTGATCGGAGGAACCACGGTCATTTGTCCGTTGCATTCCTGGAAGTTCGACCTCACGACCGGTAACGCGCTGTTCGGCGATTGCGGACTGAAAACTTACCCTGTCCGGGTCGACGAGACCGGGCAGATCGTCGTCGCGTTCGATGCAGCGGATTGACCGGGAAATCGGGACACGGGCCTTATAATGAACGTGTCCCTCCATGTCCAAATCCGTTGAGACATTCGTCCGTGAGAACGAAACCCGTCTTTTGGAAGAGCTGAAAACCTTCCTGCGAATTCCGAGCGTAAGCACTCTGCCGGAGCACAAACCGGATGTGGACCGGGCCGCAGCCTTTGTAGCCGATGCCCTGAAACAGGCGGGCGTCGAAAACATCGAAATCATTCCGACCGCGAATCACCCGCTCGTCTACGGCGACTGGCTGCATGCGCCGGGGCAGCCCACCGTTCTTCTTTACGGCCATTACGATGTACAGCCGCCGGACCCGCTGGAACTCTGGCACACACCTCCCTTCGAGCCGACCGTCCGCGACGGCAATCTATTCGCGCGCGGTTCGTCCGATGACAAGGGCCAGTTCTACATGCACATCAAGGCGCTGGAAGCGCTGCAGGCAATCAACGGCAAACTTCCGGTCAATATCAAGTTCCTCATCGAAGGGGAGGAGGAAATCGGCGGCGCCTCAATCGCAAAATATGTAGCGGAAAATCCGGGCAAACTCAAAGCCGACGTTGCGCTCGTCAGCGATACAGCGCTTTATGCCGACGGCGTGCCCACACTCTGCATCGGCCTTCGCGGATTGATCTACACGGAAGTCGAAGCCATTGGACCGATGCGCGACCTGCATTCCGGCTTGTACGGCGGAGCCGCCCCTAACGCCGTCTTCGGGTTGATTGAGCTTCTCGCAAAAACCAAGTCCCCCGACGGCCGGATTCAGATTCCCGGCATATACGATGATGTGAAGGAGCCTGCTCCGGCGGAACTGGCAAGTTGGAAGAGTCTTCCCTTCCGCAAAGAGGATTTCCTCCGCAATGAAGTCGGCTCCGTTGAACTGACGGGCGAGTCCGACCGAAGCGTTCTCGAGCGTGTTTGGTCCCGGCCCACCCTGGAGGTACACGGCATAGCTGGCGGTTTCACCGGCGCAGGCGCGAAGACAGTTATTCCGGCCAAGGCCACTGCAAAAGTCAGTTTCCGTCTGGTACCGGATCAAAATCCTGACAAAGTAATCGCCGGCTTCAAAAAGTTCGTCGCGGATAACACACCGAGTGGCATAAAGACCGAGGTACGGGTCCTAAGCGCGAGTCCTGCGGTGATCGTCAATCCCGATCACCCCGCAATCGATACCGCAGCCCGGGCATTCAGCGACATCCTTGGACGGCCGACTGTCTTTATACGATCGGGCGGATCAATCCCGATCGTAGGAGACTTCGCGCGTCACCTGAATATTCCTACAATTCTCATGGGTTTCGGCCTGCCTGACGACGGCCTCCATTCGCCCAACGAAAAATATAAAATATCCAACTACTACACAGGAATAATGACCATCGCCCATTTCCTCGAATTATACGGTCAAAATAATACTTAAGGATTCGTTTGCAGACCCAGTCTCACGGAGTACAAAGCCAGTCCGACAATGTAGTGCGTTCGGCGGGCATCGTCTCCATCGCAGTGGCTATTAGCCGCACAACCGGGCTAATGCGCGAAATCGTGCTCGCGGCGATGTTTGGCGCCGGAGCGGTCTTCGATGCCTTTCGCATTGGCTTCACGCTCCCCAATCTCACCCGGGATTTGTTTGGAGAGGGAGCGCTTTCCGCTGCATTCGTTCCGGTATTCACCCGTTATCTTGCAACGAAAACACGTGACGAGGCCCGCGTCCTCGCCAATCTCGTTGCAACCGCTCTGATTATTGTCGTCGGGAGCATTTGCGTCCTCGGTATCATCCTGAGTCCCTGGCTTGTGAACCTGATTGCGCCTGGATTCAAGGAGACGCCCGGCAAGTTCGAACTCGCGGTCACGATGACACGCGTCATGTTTCCGTTTCTGCTGATTGTCGCCTTGTCAGCCCAGGCCATGGGCGTTTTGAACGCCTGCAATCAGTTCGGCGTTCCCGCGATGGCTTCCACTTTCTTCAATATTGGCTCCATCCTTTCCGGATTGATTCTCGGCAAATTGGTTGGGCCCAAGCTAGGCATTTCTCCCATCGAAGGGATGGCTTACGGCGTAGTGATCGGCGGGGTGATGCAGTTGCTCTGGCAAATTCCGAGCCTTCATCGCGCCGGATTCCGCTTCCGGCCTCAACTTGACTGGTCGCATCCCGGACTGCGCCAGATTTTCAATCTCATGGCTCCGGCGATTCTCGGAAACGCTGCGGTACAAATCAATATCACCGTCAATAACAACTTCGCCTCGCGGCTCCCCGATCCAAATGGTCCCGTGAGTTGGCTCGGCTATGCCTTTCGATTCATGCAGCTTCCGCTGGGAATCTTCGGTGTCGCGATCGCATCGGCAACTCTGCCTTCCATCTCGCGAAGCGCCGCCGCAAACGATCTGGAGGAGTTTCGCAACACCCTCTCGCGGTCTCTGGGCTTGGTACTTGTACTGACCATTCCGTCTGCGGTCGGCTTGGCGGTGCTGGGCGAATCGATCGTCGGCGCGGTCTATCAGATGGGAGCGTTCACGGCCTTCGACACGAACCAGACAGCCCGCGCGCTCTCATGCTATGCCGTCGGACTGGTCGGTTACTCGGCAACGAAAGTCTTGAGCCCCGGATTCTATGCGCTGCACGATGCGCGCACGCCAATGCTCGTCAGTCTGGCTTCCATCGCTCTGAACCTCGCCACAGTGGTCCTCCTGCTGACCGTGGCGCACCTGGGACATGAAGGTTTGGCCTTGTCTACGTCGGTCGTTGCCATCCTGAGCGCGATTGTACTTTTCATTCTGATGAGAAATCGTGTCGGCGGCATCCACGGCCGGAAGCTTCTGCAAACTTTTCTCAGGATTTCGACTGCTTCCCTGTTGATGGGCGCGGCGGTCTGGGTGTCGAGCGAGTATGTTTCCACTGTGGCAGGCACTTCTAAGATAGGCCGCCTGACCGACCTGGCAATTTCCATTCCGCTGGGCCTGATGGTTCTCTATGCGGCGTGCAGTATTTTAGGAATTAAGGAGCTGGATCTCGCGATCAATAGCGTCGCCGGAGCTCTCCAACGGAGACTCAATTTTTCGCGTGCTAGAATTTCCAAGCAATGACGCCGGAATTAGAGGCCGTCCTCAAACTACAAACGCTCGATAACCGTGCCACCGAGCTTCAGAAAGAAATCGAGTCCCTTCCGAAACAGGTCGCCGACATCGAAAGGAAGCTTGAGGTCCACACGCGAAAGCTGGAACTCGACCGCAATGTGATGAACGGCAATCAGAAAGAACGCAAGCTTCTCGAAGATGACATCAAGGTTCAGGAGCAGAAGATGTCCAAGCTCCGGGACCAGATGACGCAAGCTAAAACGAACGACCAGTACCGGGCGTTTCAAAACGAGATCACCTACTGCGAAACCGCTATCCGGAAGTCGGAGGATCGGATTCTCGAGTTGATGGGAGAAGCCGAGCCGCTCGAGAAGAACGTCAAGGCCGCGGAGGTCGCGTTAAAAGAGGAACGCGCCAAAGTGGAGGCCGAAAAGGACCGTGTGCAACAGCGCACGGCGGAAGACCAGGAGTTTCTCCGACAGGCGCGGGAAGAACGGAACAAGGTCTCGGCAACGATCCCTGCCCCCACATTGGCGCATTATGAGCGCATTCGCAAACGCTGGCGTGGCATCGTCATCGCCGATGCCACCGATGGCCGCTGCTCGGCCTGTCAAATGAAACTCCGTCCTCAATATTTTCAGGAACTTCGCCACGCCGACAAGCTGTATTTCTGCGAGAGCTGCGGCCGGATTCTCTACTACAATCCACCGGTCAACCTGGAGCACGAGATGCATTCCAAAGTTTAGTGGACCGCATCAACGTCCTGGCCGCGAAATACGTCATCATAGATGTATGAAAATTTTTAGCCGCTGCAGAAACCGCCGTGGTTTCTCGCTCATTGAGCTACTGATCGTGGTCGCGATCATCTTGATTCTCGCCGCCATTGCCGCGCCCAAGCTAAATCAGAATCGCATGCACGCGCAGGAAACGGCGGCAATCCGTCAGATCGGCACAATTCACACAGCGGAAACCCAGTATTACTCCCAGTTCGGCCGTTATGCCGTCAATCTGCTCGAACTCGGCCCCCCATCGAGCGGGCAGGCAAGCGCGTCGGCCGCCGACCTCATCCCGGGAGACCTCGCCCAAGGAAAGAAGACCGGCTACAACTTTACCGTCAACGGTGGACCGAACGGATATCAGATCACAGCCGTGCCTGAAGTATTCGGAAATACCGGACGGCGTACATTCTTTTCGGACCAGACGCTGGTAATTCGCGAGAACTGGGGCGCTGAGCCTGCAACGGCAACCAGTAAAGAGATCAAATAATTAAAACGACACCGTAAAGCTGCCGAACACGTTG
Source organism: Bryobacteraceae bacterium (assembly GCA_963833675.1). Lineage (GTDB taxonomy): Bacteria > Acidobacteriota > Terriglobia > Bryobacterales > Bryobacteraceae > DASQDN01. The sequence goes on from CAWHYW010000010.1 coordinate 93,563, forward strand.
ATCCAGCGATCCGTTGTTTCTCTTGGCGGTGTCGCTCCCAGCGGGTCGCCCGACGTGTGGCCTCGATAAACACGCGTGGCCGCGCCAACTCGAAAGTGCCGGCCGCTATCCAGCGCAAAGCTGCCGCCAAAAATCCCGTAATATCCGAAGCCATCCCGCGCTGCGCAAACGTCGCACGGAATCCTGATTTCCCCGTACCGAAATGGCTGTTTGATCCTCTCCGAATAACGTAGATACGCTCCCCCGAGCCCACCATAAATGTTGATGCGTTCATTCGCCAGCGGCAGAATCACCCTGCCGCCAAATGGAATGAACGTCTGATAATCGCGAATCCGAAGATTTCCGAACGCCGTGGGCAGCCAGTCATTGACACCTGCGGCTCCGAACACCGAATCGAATCCGGCATCCAATTGAAAATTCCTGTGGAACCGGTACCCATACTCCACGCCGGCGAGGAAGCTATCGGAGAAGAGGTTGCGAAGCTCACCTCGCGGCATAGCGCCGCCCACGCTTACCGTAACGTTGTGACGATAGTACTCCTGCCCGAATACCTCGTCCGTACCGCCAAGCATCAGCAACGCTGTCAAGAGCTTACGCATACGACCCCACGGACGTTGACGAGCTCCACACAGTTTCAAGGTGTTCGAAGGAGCGCTGCTAGAATGAAGGAGGTCTGTCCCTCTTCTACCCTCAGATGGCATCCTCCGTATCCAACATCCGCGACATAAGCCGTACCACATTTCCGAACGGCATCCGTATCATCAGCGAAACCGTCCCGCATGTGCGGTCGGTCAGCATTGGCGTCTGGATCGGAACCGGCGCACGGCGCGAGAGCGTGAAAGAGAATGGAATCTCCCATTTCATCGAGCACATGCTGTTCAAGGGCACCACGAACCGCTCCGCCGAACAAATTGCTCGTGAGGCCGACTCCACTGGTGGAAATCTTGACGCTTACACAGCCAAGGAACTGGTCAGCTACAACATCAAGGTTTTGGATGAGCACTTGCCGATTGCGTTCGACGTGTTGGCTGATCTCGTGTTGAATCCTCGCTTCGACGAAGCTGATATCGAAAAAGAGAAGGGCGTCATTCTGGAAGAGCTGAAGATGGAGGTGGACAACCCCGAGTACCTCGTCCATGAGACCTTCTTCAGCCGGTTCTGGAAAAACCACCCGCTCGGACGTTCAATTCTCGGCACTAAGGCGACCATCAACAGCTTCAATCAGGAGAATATTCGACGATATTACGACGACGTTTATACGGCCTCGAACATCGTCATCACCGCCGCCGGACGGATCACCCACAGCCAGATCGTCGAGTTGACCGCTCAATATTTCGGCAAGCTGCCGGCCAGAGAAGCGGCTCCCGAAGAATCGAGACCGAAGCCCGTCGCGCCGCTAATCCTCAAAAACAAACGATCCCTCGAACAGACCCACCTTTGCATGGGCGTGCCCGCGTATCCCCTGGCGGACGAACGGCGCTACGGCACATATCTTCTCAGCACAATCCTGGGAGGCGGCATGAGTTCCCGCCTCTTTCAGAATGTGCGGGAAAAGCACGGCTTGGCTTACTCGGTGTTCTCGGAACTGAATCTCTACCGCGACTCGGGCTGTCTGGCAGTCTATGCGGGCACTTCGCAGGAGACTCTAAAGAAAGTCATCCTCATGGTGATCGATGAGTTCCGGCAATTGTGCAATGACACTGTCCCGGCCGAGGAACTCCGTCGGGCAAAAGACCATCTGAAAGGCAGCTTGGCGCTAAGCCTCGAATCCACCTCGGCTCGTATGTCCAACCTCGCCCGGCAGGAGCTCTTTTTCGGCCGCTTTCAAACTGTCGACGAAATGATGGAAGGCATCGAGCGGGTCAACGCGAACGAAGTGCAGACGATCGCGCAGGACTTCTTCTCGGGTCAGCAGGTCGGTGTCGCCGGCCTTGGGCGTCTCGCTGGCGTAGAGCTCTCACCCGGCGAAGTGCAAATCTAGTCGGTGGCCGGCTTGGGGTGCGGCTTCACATCTCCTTCCGTCATCCCGAGCACCCACTTCACGGCTTCGATATACATCTTCTTGATCTCGGGCATGTCGTAGGTTTCCTCTCGATGCCCAAGCGTCGAGTAGAAGACGCGTCCCTTGCCATAATTCTTTACCCACGTCACCGCGAAATCACCGTCTTTGCGATGGACGCGTGGATTCTTCAGGTCGAGTTTCTTTTCGTCCAGGCGCATCAGCACGCGTAAGTTCTCACGCGAGTAGTTCTTGAACTGGTAAATCTCATCCTGAATCACCATCTCTTTCGGGAGGTGCGCGGTAGTCGGATGATTCTTATCTTCAACGATGATCGGGGCCTGGAACGTCCCCCACGGGTGCTCGTCGAACCAGCCTCCAAGCAACTCTCCGTATTCGGGCCACTTGTACAGCGTGTCCGCAGCCGAGTGGACCCCGATAAAGCCCTTACCGTCCTCCCGAACGAACGACAGCAAGGAAGCCTTCTGCTCGTCATCCAGCGGAAGCTCGCCCGTTGTGTAGAAGATCACCGCATCGAAGTAATCCAGGTTCTTGGCATTTCCCTCGAGCTTCTTCTTCGTGAGCAGTTGCGAGTCAGTGCGGATGTAGGTATCCCAAAGGCCGGTTTCTTTACCCCAATGTTCGAACGAAGCCAAAGCGTGAGACACGGAATCGTGCTGATATCCCTTCACCTCACCGATCGCCAGGATCTTTTTCCGCTTCACCTGAGCGCTCGCCGGCAGCGTTGCCAGAAGAGCGGCAAGCAACAGTGCAGTACAACGAAGTAGACGCATGCGCTTCAATCATATAACGAGGGCCGCAAACGGCGGCAAGCTAAACTGAATTCGTGCGCTTCTACAATACTCTTACGCAGAAAGTCGAAGAGTTTGCCCCTGCCGACGGCCATACCGTACGCATGTACACCTGTGGGCCGACAGTCTACAACTACGTGCATATCGGCAATTTGCGCACATTCACGTTTCAGGACATCCTGCGCCGCTGGCTTAAGGCGCGCGGCTTCGCGCTCAACCACGTGATGAACATCACGGACGTCGAGGACAAAATCATTCGCGCCGCGATGGAGCAGCAAAAAACCTTGCGGGAGTATACGTCCGTCTACGAAGAAGCTTTCCTCGACGACTGTGCAAAGCTTCGCCTCGAACGGCCCGAGCGCCTGGTACGCGCAACAGAACATATCCCCGAGATGGTCGATGCGGTCGAAAAGCTCACCCGGAAGGGCTTCACGTATTCCAGCGACGGGTCCGTGTATTACCGCATCGCGAAATTCCCCGAATACGGCAAGCTGTCTAAGCTCGACGTCACGGGTATGCGCGCCGGCGCACGCGTTGATGTCGATGAATATGACAAGGCCGACGCGCGCGATTTCGTTCTCTGGAAGGCTAAGAAGAACGGTGAACCGAGTTGGGAAGCGCCCATGGGCGAAGGTCGGCCAGGCTGGCACATTGAATGCTCGGTCATGGCAATGAAATACCTTGGTGAGACGCTGGACATTCATGCCGGAGGTATCGATCTCACCTTTCCCCATCACGAAAACGAGATCGCGCAATCTGAAGCGCTCACAGGCAAGCAGTTCGCCCGCCATTGGTTACACTCGGAGCACCTGATCGTCGAAGGCCAAAAGATGTCGAAGTCGCTGGGGAACTTTTTTACTCTCCGCGATCTGCTGGAGCGCGGCTACAAGCCGGAGGTAATCCGGTACCTGCTCACCTCCGTCCCTTATCGCAACAAGCTCAACTTCACCTTTGATGGCCTCAAAGCCGCGGCCACCTCGATCGATCGTCTCCGGTCGTTTCAGTTACGTCTCGAATCCGATCGTTTCCCCGCAGGCGATAACGGCGTTATCGAAACCCGCACTCGCAATGCGCTGGAGCGTTTCGAAGCGAGCCTTGACGATGACCTGAACACCGCTGAAGCTTTGGCGGCCATGTTTGAATACATCCGTGACACGAATTCCTCCATGGATGCCGGCGAGTTCAAGTCCGGCAATCTCGCCGCGACCAAGAAATTGTTCGAGCGATTCGATTCGATTTTCGACGTCCTCAGACCCTCTATCGACGAAGGCGGTATCACGGAGGCGGAGATCGATGCGCTGATCGCCGAGCGCACGCAAGCCAGAAAGGCCAAGAACTTCAAACGTGGTGACGAGATCCGCGCCGAACTCCTGGAACGCGGTGTCATCATCGAAGATACAAAGGAAGGAGTACGCTGGAAACGCAAATGAAGATCGAATCCAAGGCTGTACATGCCGGTGATCGCAAGAAACCAGGAACAAGCATTCCCTCGACCACCCCGATCTATACGGCGTCCACGTACATCTACGACGACACGGCAGAACTCGATAAAGTCTTCGGCGAGGAGATCGAAGGCCAGTCGTATTCGAGATACGGCAACCCGACCAACGACGCTCTCGAAGAACTGCTGACCTCCCTCGAAAACGGAGCCGGATCGCTAGCCTGCGCCTCGGGCATGACTGCGCTGCACGTTGCGCTTACTATCGCGCTGCTGGATCGCCGCAAATCGGTGCTCGCGGCGAACGCGATCTACGGCGCAACCGTACAACTCCTGATGCGAGTCATGGAGCCGTTTGGCGTCACCGTCAACTTTGTCGACATCTGCGACTTGAAAGAAGTGAAAGCCGCTATCGATGAGCACAAGCCTGGCTGCATCCTGATGGAGACGATCTCGAATCCCCTGCTCCGAGTCGGGCAGATCGACAAGATCGCGGAGATGGCGCGCTCAATCGGAGCTGCGCTCATCGTCGATAACACGTTCGCCACCCCGATGCTTGTGCAGCCATTGGAACTCGGAGCGCACATGTCCGTTCACAGCCTCACCAAGTATCTGGCCGGACACGGAGACGTTCTCGGAGGAGCAATCATCGCGGACCAGGATCACGCGCAGGTGCTGCGCGGCATGGGCAAGATCTACGGCCCGGTGCTCGGTCCTTTCGAATCCTACCTGACAATGCGCGGCATCAAGACTTTCCCGTTGCGCATGGAGCGGCAATGCAGAAACGCGTGCCGGGTGGCCAACTGGCTCGCTTCACATCCCAAGGTGGAGCGTGTGTATTACCCCGGGAATCCCAAGCACCCGGATGCCGAAGCTGTCGCCCGTCTGCTACCAACCGATCTGTTCGGCGCCATGGTCAGCTTCGACCTGAAAGATGCCGGCAAAACCGATATTTTCGCATGCATGGACCGGCTGAAGATGATCGTTCGCGGGACCTCGCTCGGCGATGTCCATACGCTCGCGCTGTACCCGGCGATCAGTTCGCATCGCGATATCCCACCCAAACAGCGCGCGCGCCTCGGGATTGGAGACGGCTTACTCCGGCTTTCCATTGGGATTGAAGCGGTCGACGATATCATCGCCGACCTGGACCAGGCGATCGGCTAGCGGCCGAGAAATCCATCCAATCGATCGATCTCGCGTTCGGCATTCGACAGCGACTTCTTTGCGTGCTCAGGGTCCCCCGCCTGAATCGCCGCCTGCGCGTCATCAAGGTAGGTCTCCATGCGTTCCTGTGCGGCGGTGATGTCGCCTCGCATCCCCAAACCCTGACGAGCCTGCTGTTCCTTCATTCGGTTCAGACTCGCGCGCGCGGAATTCGCCCGGCTCGCCAGCATGATCATGTGCTCCCGAGCTTCCCGCAATCCATTCACCTTCGCAGTGTCAACAGCCGGCTGGGCTGCCGGCGCTTGCTGTTGAACCGCGGGAGGCTCCGGCACAGGAGTTTGCTGCGGAATTGACGTCTGAGTAGGCGTTTGCGTCGGAGTTTGCGCAGGAGAAGCCACCGTGTTCTGCGCGACCGGTCGAGGCGTCCGATCGGGCTTCGTCACCGGACTCACAGGGGTCTGCTGCACCGGAGTGTTAGACGCCGGCGTCGGCTCCCGAGTCGAAACAACCGCCGCCTCGGGCTGCGATTGTTGAATCGGCGTCTGCTGCTGCGGTGGAGTGCTCGCGGCCGAACTACCCTTAAAAAGCTTCGGACCCTGTAAGGCTGCGAAAGCGAGCACAGCGACCGTAACCAGCGACCCGACTGCCATGTAAAGCCCTCGCCGGCTTGCCGGAGCGGCCGTCGCAACCGGAGGCGGAGTCGCCGGAGTCAGCGGGGCAGTCGGACCCGCGACAACAGGAGCCTTCCCTCCGATCACTTTCGTAATACTCCCCGCGCTCGGAACCTGTCCCGAAATACTTTCGAGCGCCCGCCGAAACGCGTCCGCCGTCTGGAAGCGCTGATCCGGATTCTTGGCGATCGCCATCAGAATCACATCGCTCAACGCCGACGGCAGCGTGGGATCAATCTCAATCGGAGGAACCGGCTGCGAGTTCAGATGAGCGGCCATGATGGAGTAATCGCTGTCGCCCTGGAACGGACGCGTCCGCGTCACCATCTCGTAAAGCGATACGCCCAGCGAGTACAGATCCGCGGGCGGACCGAGGTCAACATCGCCCTGAATCTGCTCGGGCGACATGTAATAAAGCGACCCGACCGTGCGGCCCGTCTGCGTTAGTCGGCGATCCTCGCTGATCTTCGCAATCCCGAAGTCCATCAGCTTCACTTCGCCGGTTGGCGTCAACATCATATTGGCGGGCTTGATATCGCGATGGATTACTCCGTGCGAATGCGCGTAAGACAGCGCCAGCAGCACCTGCCGAACATAGTCAATCGCCTTCGGTACGGGAATCGGCCCGCTTCGTTGAACGGACTCGATCGTGTTCCCCTCGACGAACTCAATCAACATAATCAGTTGATTGTTCACCCGGAGGGCTGTATGCAACGCTGCAATATTCGGGTGTTGCAGGCTCGCCTGTACCTTGATCTCGCGCATGAAGCGATCCGCGAGATCGGGATCGGTTACCAGGTTCGGCAAGAGGACTTTCATGGCCTCGACGCGTTCGGAGATAACGTTCCGAACTTTGTAGACCTTGCCCATACCGCCGGCGCCGAGGACGTCAATAATCTCGTAGTCGCCGATCCGGTCACCAATGTTGTAGGCCATCGAAATCCTCTCCAAACGGCCGGACGCGGCTTAGTTCTTCACCGCGTCGCCGACCTTGACTGCGCCGCCGCCCGAATAATTACCGACTGCCGAACTCTCATCCACTTCGGAAATCGTGACTTCGCCGAGTCGCTCCTCAACGCGCCGAATGACCTTTCCCGTGGCTGGATCGCGGATCTCACGTCCTACCCGAGAGACAGTCAGCTTGTCACCGACTTTCACGCCCGCTTTGCTGCCGATATTCAGGACCAGGCTGTTACCGGATACATCGGCAACCAAACCGTTCAGGCTTACAGTCGTAGTCGGAAGCCGCGACGCGTTGCCATCGAGCTCCGTCGCCAGTTTCTGGGTGGCGTTATTTACGGCTTCTCCAAGAACGGTATTCGCAAAATTGGAACTCGTCATGTCCAGCATCCCCGCCGCGGCCGATCCTGCGCCGCCGCCGGACCCGATCAGATTTGTTCCCGTCCGCATCGATTCCCCCATCCCGTTGGCGACGGCGAGAATCTCGCCCGTGTTCACGCTCACCATGCGGGCGCTGAGCCCTACCACCGCCTTAGCCTTGCTGGCTCCTACACCTCCAATCCCGTATTTGCTCATCTGGCTCCCGAAGACCGATCCCCCGACATTAGTCTTCTTGTCATCGCGGCCGAACTGCGTGATCGAACCCATGATGATTGCGTCCGCACCGATCAACTTGCCGATCTTTGCGGCAGTCGTCGAATCGGCCCGATCGCTATTAGAGAAATTCTGCTCGGCCATAATCTTGTCGATTGCTTTGCGCTCGATCACGCGGAACTGGCCGGATTTCACCAGCTTCTCGACAAGCAAATCGGCAATGCCTTTGCCGACATCCTGATTCGTGCCGAAGATGGCTGCAACACCGCTCTGGACCGTAGCATAGTCAAAATTCAAAACCGCGACCGACTTCTTCGCATCGGCCGCGAACGCTAAGGACGACAACGCAAAAATGGAAAAAGCTGCGAGCAAATTACGCATAATGAACCCTCCGGGAATGCGACCGATCTATTATAACGGTAGTAGTTCTTTTCCGGCACATCTTTTGTCATCCAAATAACGCGTATCCACCGCCTCTTCACAGCTCATTGTTACGTTCGAGGTATGTTCGAGTGTGACGTTGGAGTCTTAGCTCCGTCCTATAATGATCTAAACCCCTCGACCGCGAGTTAACCCTGGAGTACACCCTATGGATCCGCGTCAGGTTCGCGCGGAAGTCGATCGAATTATTCAGAGTGCCGGCTTCGCCCACTCCGAACGGATGGCGCGCTTTCTGCAATGCATCGTGGAGCGCACGCTCGCAGGACGCGCCGATGAGCTGAAGGAATATCTCCTTGGCATCGAGGTATTCGATCGTAAGCAGGATTACGATCCTCGTGTGGACCCCATCGTTCGAGTAGAGGCCCGCCGGCTTCGATCAAAACTCGAGGACTACTACGAGACGCACGGCGCCGGCTCTGAAGTCGTCATCGAAATCCCCAAGGGCGGCTATATTCCCACAATTCGTCCGCCTGGACCAGCTCGGGCTTCCGACGCGCCCGTCGAGCGGACTCGAAGCGTTGCCGTCCTGCCGATCACAAGCAACGGAAGAGATGTCGAATACGAATATCTGTGCGAGGGCATCACCCAGGAAATCATTCATGCGCTAACCAAGGCGACGGACCTGCGCGTGGTCGCCTGGCACTCGGCTGCCCGATTTAGCGCCAACGAGGATGTTTCCTCTGTGGGCCGCCAACTCGGCGTATGTTACGTGCTGCGCGGCACCTTGCGCGTGTCCGGAGGCAGATTGCGCTTGCTCGCACAGTTGATCGACACATCGAACGCGGAATATGTGTGGTCGGAAAGCTATGATCGCCGCCTCGCCGACGTCTTCGATATCGAGCAGGACATCTCGGCTGCGATCGTCCGGGAACTGCAAACGCAGATTGGCGTATGCCGCAGGCCGACAGCGAATCACGAAGTGTACGGTCTGTACCTGAAAGGCCGTTATCACTGGAATAAGCGAACGGAAGATGGCTTGCGTCGGTCCATCGAGCACTTCCAGCAGGCGATCTCATTAGATCCCGATTTCGCCCTCGGTTACGCAGGGCTCGCCGATGCGCACGTCTTGCTTGCCGACTATGCCGCCGATTCACCCTCGAGCGTTATCGAATGTGCTCGCCGGGCCGCCTCAAAAGCGCTCTCCATCGACCCGACACTCGGAGAAGCGGAAGCATCCCTCGCCCTGATTACCTCCCTGCACGATTGGGATTGGGACAAAGCCGGCAACCATTACCGCCGGGCGATGGAACTCAATCCCAGTTATGCGACTACGTATTTCTGGTACGGGCTGGATTATTGCGCGCTTCTCGGCCGCTTTCCCGAAGGTCTACAGGCCGCCAAGACAGCCATTCAATTGGATCCGCTCTCATCGCTTCTGAGAGAATCCGTCGGATACCTTTATCTGCTCGACCGCCAATTCGAGCGCGCGGAGGAGGAATATCGGGATGTGATCGCTTTCGATCCGGTCTTTTATAAGGCTTGGACTGGACTGGGGCGATCGCTTTATTTCCAGGGACGCTATGACGAAGCGATCGACGCTGTGCTCAAGGGGAAATCGCTTTCCGGTGGCCTGCCGAACCAACTCGGAGCTTTGGGACAGATTTACGCTTGCGCCGGACAGGCGGAAAAAGCGCGTGAGATGCTGCAGGAACTCACCAATATGGCGGAGTACCATTTCGTGCCTCAGACTTCCTTGGCCGTCGTCCATCTCGGGTTGGGCGACTATGATGCTGCGCTCGCGCACCTGGAGAAAGCGTATGGTCAGCGGGAACTTCCGCTGACCACCATTGGTGTTCATCCGCTCTGGGATCCTCTTCGCAAACGGCCCGAATTTAAGGCGCTGCTTGGAAAGATTGGCCTGCAGGCGCTTGCCTGACGGTTTTATAGAACCTTGCTGCTTCGGTCTTGCGCCCCATGGATTCATACGCTCGCGCGACCTTGATTTGCGCCGCTCGCGTCTGCGGATCGGAATCCCCGAATGCTCGTTGGGCGATTTCCTCCGATTGCTTATAGAGACTTAGGGCCGCAGCGCTACGCCCGGTCTCCAGGAAGAAATCGCCGAGATTCGCCAGAGGCTTGGCAGCCTCGGGACTGTTACGTTTTTCGAGAATCGCAATCGCTCGGCGATAGAGCGGCTCCGCCTCGGCAAAACGCTTCTGAAAGCGATAGACCTGCGCCAGATTATTCAGCGCAACAGCCGTGTTCGGGTGTTCCGGGCCGAGCTTTCCTTCCCAGATCTGCAATGCCCGGAGCGCTACCGGCTCTGCATCGGCATAGCGGCCCTGCTCCAGATACAACGAGACGATCGCGCTCAACGTCGCCGCCACGTAGGGATGGTTTGCCCCATAGGATTGCTCTCGAATCCTGAGCGCCCGCTCGTGCAGTGGCGTTGCTTCGACGCCGCGGCCTGTGGCCTGAAGAATCGTCGCATAGATGTGAAGACTGTGACTCAATCTTCCATCGCTAGGCGTAAACACCCGCTCCGACATCGCCAAGGCTTTGCTCGCAACCTCCTCAGCATCGTGCAGTTGACCCGACCCCCGGTACGTCTCCGCCCAGTTGACAAGACAACTGACAAGTTCAGGGCTTTCCGGTCCGTAAGCCTTCTCGATCGAGGCCTGCGATTCCTGAAACATTTCTATCGATTTGCGGAACTCGCCGGTCTTACGATAAAGAGTTGCCAAATTACTCAGCGTCACCCCGAGCCGGCCGGTCGCTCCGAGTTCCCGCCATTCTATGACCGCCTCGCGGTAGAGAGGCTCAGACTCGGCATACTTGCCCGAATCATAATAGTGAGCCGCCAGATTATTCAAGGCCTGCGCATGACGAAAGTCCTTGCGGCCGGACTTCTCCGTGTCCGCCACTGCGCTTTGATACAACTCACGCGCTTCCGAATAACGTCCCTGCTCCTGAAGCCGGTTCGCAAGCGCCATGCGCTCGCTCCACGCATCCTGCCCAAAGACGACGCTGACTGCCATGAAGACGATGGAAACCTGCTTTTTCATGCGATCCAGAATGCAGCTTTTCCGAACGCACGGGGCAGTAGGAAGGAGTTATCTTACGGTCGAGTCTTACCGTAAGATAACCTCCAAGCGTAAGCTTGCGAAAAACAGGCCCCGGATGCCCACCCGGTCGCCCCTCCAAACTACCGACTCGGAGCCACGACCGCTATGGCGTGGAAGTTTCTTTCCGCAGTTCCCAATAACCCCAAGCGCTAAAATCAGACTAATGCTTAGCTTCAGAGTTATTTTTCTGCTTAGTGTCATTTCCCTCGGCATCCTCGCCCAGCAGCCCACCGCAGACGTAACCGGACTCATCTCTGACGTCTCGGGAGCAGCCGTCCCCGGCGCCGACATCCAGATCGCTAACGTGGACACCGGGCTGCACTGGGAGACCGTCTCCAACGAAAGCGGTAATTACGTATTCACCGCTCTCCCTCCGGGCAAATACCGCCTCAACATCAAAAAGCAAGGATTCGAATCCGCGATTCGTAGCGATTTCGAGCTCACCGTCGGACAACGCGCGCGACTCGACTTCCAGCTAAAGATCGGCAACGTCTCTGAAACAGTCGAGGTAACCGGTTCAGCCCCCCTGCTCGAAAGCGAAAGCTCCTCCATGGGACAGGTGATCACCACCAAGCCCATCAATGACCTCCCGCTCAACGGTCGCAATTTCCTCCAGCTCGCCAAACTTTCCATGGGCGTCATGGAGTCGAAGCCGGGCGATCGCGCCACTGCAGGCGGCTCTTTCGTCGCAAACGGCGTGCGAGCACAATTCAATAACTTCATGTTGGACGGCGTCGACAATAACGCAAAGATCGTCGATCAGCAGAACAGCTCGCCGGTGGTGATCCAACCCTCCGTCGACGCCTTGCAGGAGTTCCGTGTCGAAACGAATAACTACTCCGCCGAATACGGTTACTCCGCCGGCGCGGTCGTGAATGCAACCATAAAGTCCGGTACCAACGCGTTTCACGGGACCGCATTCGAATTTCTCCGCAACGACACCTTGGACGCCCGCAATTACTTCGCGAGCTCAACAGCACGCAAGCCCGTGCTTCAGCAGAATCAGTTCGGTGGCGTCCTCGGCGGGCCGATCGTAAATAATCGTGCGTTCTTCTTCGGCAGCTTCGAAGGCACTCGCATCAATCGCGGAAGCACTATCGTCACCACCGTTCCCACGGTAGCCATGCGCGCCGGCGACTTCACGGGTCAGCCGACAATCTACGATCCTGCGACCACCGTCGCCTCGGGTACTTCCTTTGCGAGAACTGCCTTCCCGAACAATCAGATTCCCGGCGCCCGATTCGATCCGGCCGCCGTAAAACTCCTGGCGGCCCTGCCTCTTCCAACCAGCCCCAATCTCACCTCGAATAACTACGTCGTCAGCCCCACCAATACGAATCGCGCCAAGCGCACCGACGTCAAAGGCGACTTCCAGATCTCATCGGCCGATTCGATGTTTGCACGCTACAGCTACTTCACCGGACAAACCGTAACCTATGGCCCTTTCCCTCCTCCGCTGATCGGCAGCACAAATTTCCAGACCGCGCCCAAAGACAACATTGGCAACGGCGCGGCATTAGGGGAAACGCACATCTTTCGCCCGACGCTGATCAACGACGCTCGTATTGGCTACAACCGAATCCAGGACTTTCTGTCGCCCTTCGTCACAGACGATGTGAACAGCCAGTTCGGCTTGAATGGAATTCCGAAACAAGCGGGTGTCACCGGATTGCCTGCACTGAATATCTCCGGCTTCGCAACTCTGGGCGAAGCGACGTTCCTGCCAAACTACAAAATCTCCGAAACAATCACCGCCCAGGACCATGTCGCCTGGACCACCGGCAAACACTTCATCAAGATCGGAGCCGATTATCGCTGGGTGCGGAGTTGGTTCCGGATATCGTCTTCCGCGCGCGGATCATACACCTTCAATGGAGCCTTCACACAAAATCCGCAGCGTACCGCAGGCAGCGGATCGGGTCTCGCCGACTTCCTTTTGGGCATTCCCTCGAGCGCCGGCCTGAGCAACCTGATCAGCGGAGATCTCCGCTATAACTACTGGGGCGGCTATTTCCAGGACGATTGGAAACTCACCTCGAAACTCACCCTGAATCTCGGGATGCGCTACGAATTCTGGACGCAGCCCCTCGAGCGGCATGATCAACAGGCAAACTACCTGATCAACGAAGCAAAACTCATCTTCCCGAACAACAGCATTCCCTCCGGTGTCCCGTCGTCGCTCGTGGCGAATATGCCGGAGGGCGTCGGCAGCCGCTCGCTCATGAAGGCGGATACCAACAATTTTGCGCCTCGCCTCGGTCTCGCGTATCAGGTTCAACCGACGCTGGTGATTCGCGCCGGCGGCGGCCTGTTCTACGCTGATGCGCCAGCAATCGGAGCCTCTGCGCGTCTGGTCGCGAATCCGCCCTTCTTTCAAAATAACAGCTATGCCACCGACCAGATCAATCCCATCCTGTTCCTGAGCACCGGATTCCCGGACAACGCAATCGGGCAGAACATCAACATCTCGACCGCAGGACTCAGCGCCTGGGCCGCAGACATGCCGCAAGCCTACGTTGCGCACTGGAGCCTCAGCCTACAAAAACAAATCAAGAACTATTTGTTTGAGACCGCCTATGTCGGAACGAAGGGCACGGGCCTTCCGGTCACCTTCAACATAAACACGCCGTTCGCCGGAGCCGGCTCGGTAGCATCGCGACGTCCCGCCCAGGGTCTTGCCGACATTTCCTACACAGCTGCCATGGACAATTCGAGTTTCAACGCGCTCGAAGCCCGTCTGGAGCACCGCTATTCGAACGGGATGGCCCTGCTCGCCTCCTACACCTACAGCAAGACCATCGACATCGGCGGCGAGTCGCTCATCGGCGATCTCTCCTTGCGCGACGCACGGAACGTCATGGCGGAACGCGGCCTGTCCTCCGGCGACATGCGTCATCGCTTCGTCACCAGCGTCCTCTACGACCTGCCGTTCGGGAACGGTCGAGCGGTAAATATCGAAAATAAATTCGTGAACGCCATTCTCGGCAACTGGCAGGTGAACGGAATTCTGACCGTGCGAAGTGGCCAGCCATTCACGCCCACACTCGGCACCAGCACTGCGAACACCGGGAGCAGCGCGCCCCAACCGGATTGCCGATGGCAATCTTTCTTCGGATCAACGTTCCACCGCAAATTGGTTCGACAAGGCCGCCTTCGTCGCGCCCACTCCATACAACTTCGGCGACGCCGGACGCAACATCCTGATCGGCCCCGGCGCGGCCAATCTCGACGCCAGCATCTTCAAGAACTTCCCGCTCCGCATGCTCGGCGAAGGTGGGCAAGTGCAGTTCCGCGCCGAAGCCTTCAACTCTCTGAACCATCCGCAGTTCGGCCAGCCCAACACGCGCGTGGACATCGCGCAGGGCGGCACGATCACATCGCTGTCGAACGACATGCGGCAGATTCAATTCGCGCTTAAGATACTGTTTTAACAGGAAGCAGAAAATGAATCGTCGCAGTTTCGTGAACTTGGGCCTCGGTTCGGCCGTGGCAGCGCAAACGCCGGCGCCTTCTCAGCGAAAGCCGTCGACTCGCCCGAACATCCTGTTCCTGATGGCCGACCAGTTGCGCGCCGACTGCCTGGGCTGCTACGGAAACCGCGTAATCCACACGCCGAATCTCGACCGCATCGCGCGTGACGGTGTGGCGTTCACCGCGCTTACACTTCCGTCCCAAGTTGTACACCCGCCCGAACCGCCCTGCTCACAGGATTGTCGCCCTGGCATCACGGAATGCTCGGCATGATCAAGATGGCGAAAGAGCTATCCGCTCGAAAAGCCGCGGGCGCTGCGCGAGGCGGGCTACTACACCACCGCGATCGGCAAAAATCATTTCGATCCCATGCGCAACGGCCACGGCTACCATCAGATGCTGCTCGACGAGCATTGCACCTACTGGTTCGATAAAGCCGAACACGACGTAAAGACGCCCGCATCGCAGGAAGAACGCTGCGACTACGAAGCATGGTTCTGGTCGCAGCTTCCTACCGGAAATCCGCACGCCACCGGCTTGGGTTGGAACGACTACCGCGGCAAAGCGTTCGTACTTCCCGAGCGGCTGCACGCCACCGCCTGGACCGGCGACACCGCTGTAAACTTCCTGCGCGACTTATGACCGGTCCGAACCGTTCTACTTGAAGGTCTCGTTCATCCGGCCGCATAGCCCATACGATCCTCCCGAGCGCTGGATGAACAAGTACGAAAGCGCGAGCATTCCCGAGGCGTCGTCGGAAAGCTGGGCGCAGCGATACGAGCCGCGCAGCGGCCCGACGAGACGACATCTGGCACGGAAAAATTCCCGCGGAGGAAATCCGGCAGTCGCGCCAGGCTTACTACGGCTCGGTCAGCCATGTAGACGAGCAGATCGGCCGCATTTTGGAAGTCGCTGGAACAGCGCGACTGGCTCGAAGAAACCTGATCGTCTTTACTCGCAGATCACGGCGACATGCTCGGCGACCAGAACTTGTGGCGAAAGACATATGCGTATGAAGCGTCCGGCCGGATCCCGATGCTGATGCGCTGGCCCACGGGCATGATTCCGGCGAAGCGCGGAATCACTGGACGCAGCCGGTGGAGCTGCGCGATATCCTGCCGACGTTTCTCGAAGCCGCAGGTCGCAGCCGCCAACCGCCGATCGACGGACGAAGCCTGCTCTCGCTCGTCCGCGACGAAGGGCGCGGCTGGCGCGAGTAGATCGATCTCGAGCACAACATCTGCTACAGCCCTGCGAATCACTGGAACGCGCTCACAGACGGCGAGCTGGAAGTACATCTTCCACGCCCGAGACGGCGAAGAGCAGTTGTTCCATCTCCAGGAAGATCCCCACGAGCTTCATGACCTCGCGCCCGACCCACGCCACAACGAAATCTTAAAAAAGTGGCGAGACCGTTTAACGGAACATCTGAACGAACGCGGCGATGAATTCGTCAAAGGCGGAAAGCTGGCATTGCGTCCACAGGGACGAATGACGTCGCCTGACTTTCCCAAAGATCCGCGTTCATCGGCGTGAATCGGCGGCTGACGATCGCGCAAATGCCCGCCAGAAGGCTCCGGCAACGGATTCCGCCAGATTCTCGGAACGGACGTACAAGACCCGAAGATTTTCGTGTACATGATCGGGCCCATCAACATCGCGATCGCCAGAGTCACATCCAGATCGGCGGCAAACCGACCCTCAGAAATTCCCCGGCCAACCAACTCGGTCAATTGGGCGCGCGACGGATCGAGCACCATACTTCGCCATGCCTTCCCAAACTCAGGATTACTCGCAGCATAGCCAACCACATGAGGCATCAAGCGTTCGCGTTGTTTCGAGAACTCCGCTGGCGGACGTTGATTCAGAAAATCGATGATGTCCTGCAGCAGATTTCCGGATTCAAACTTCGGTCTGTCCAAATCCAGACCGTGCACTCGCCCGATTGCTTCAAGACAGAGAGCGTTTTTATCCGCCCAATGTTTGTAGATCGTAGCCTTACTCACGCCCGATACCGCAGCGATGGCGTCGATGCTCGTGCCCTCGATCCCGTTTTCCGCCAGCAGTTCGATGGCCGCCTCGACAACCTTGTCGTGAGCGCGTTTGCTTCTCGGCCTTTGCAGTGAACGGGAACTTGTCAAATCTCGATCCGGGAAAAGAGATACGCGCCGACGATCAGAAAGACCGATGCCGCGACACACAGAACCGCCGCATCCACAGCAGCCCCAAAATGCGAAACGTTGATCATCATGCTTCGCAGCCCATCAATTCCATACGAGAGCGGGTCGATGCTGGTAAGCACTGTGAGCGCGGCAGGCAGATTTCCCAGCGGAAACAACGCGCCGGAGAGAAAGAAAATCGGCATCACCAGGAAATTCATAATCAACTGAAATCCCTGCATGTCCTGCAGCACCGATCCGATTGCTGTCCCGAGCGCGCCGAATACCATGGCGATCAGAAGCATGAAGCCAAACGCGACCGGCAGCGACGCCCAACTCACCGGACGAAAACCCGCAAGCAGACAGACGATCAGCACCAGCGTTCCTTGGATAACCGCGATCGTCGCGCCGCCGAGCGTGCGCCCGATCATGACCTTGATGCGGGGAACCGGCGCGACCAGCGTCTCTTTCAGAAATCCAAACTGACGATCCCACAGCAGCCCACTCCCGAAAAGATGGACGTGAACAGAATGCTCATTCCGATCACGCCGGGAGCGACGAACTGCAAATAACTGCCGTTGCCCGCGCGCTGAAACACCGGCCCCAGACCGAAGCCCAGAATCAGCAGATACAGCAGCGGCTGTCCGAGCGAGGCGATGATCTGCACTCGCGAGCGCTGTACTCTTCACCTCACGAAGCCAAAGCGCATAAATTGCGCCCATCGTTTATCGCCTCCACATTTTTGCAAACTGACGCATTTGATCGGCTGATGTCGCGCTCTCGTCCCGAATGGTTGAGCCCGTGAGAGCGAGGAATGCATGTTCGAGCGAGTCGCTGTTGGTCTGCTGTTTTAGTTCGGCCGGCGTACCCTGCGCCACGATCTTGCCGTGATCGATGATACCGATGCGCTGCGCGACACGATCGGCCTCATCCATATAGTGCGTCGTCAGGAACACCGTGACGCCTTCGGTTTGGTTCAGGTGTTTCACATGGGTCCACGACTGATTTCGGCTCTGCGGGTCGAGCCCGAGCGTCGGCTCATCCAGAAACAAAATCTTCGGTGTGTGAAGAAACCCGCGAGCGATCTCCAGACGCCGTTTCATTCCGCCTGAGAATTGCTTCACCAACGTAGTCGCGTCGATCCCAGAGATCGAAAAGTTTCAGGAGCGCTTCCGTGCGCTCCGCCCTTTGCTTGCGCGGCACATGGTAAAGAACACCATGAATGTCCATGTTCTCGTACGCAGTCAATTCGCCATCGAGACTCGGATCTTGAAATACGATACCGAATCGCTTGCGCACTTCGGATTGCTTGTGTGTCGGGTCCAGTCCGTCAATGCTCACGCGATCCGCTGGTTGGTTTCAGCAGAGTTGTCAGCATCTTGATGGTGGTGGTTTTACCCGCCCCGTTCGGACCCAGGAAAGCGAAGATCTCGCCAGGGTGAACTTCAAAGGAGATATTATCGACAGCCTTGAAGTCACCAAAAGCCTTGCAGAGGTTTTGGACACGAATCATAGGTGAACCTGGATCATTCAATACTAAACGGTTCAGTTTAGTCAGTCAAGCGCTTCTGGCGCGAATTTTGTACTACCCTGACCCAATGCAGCTACTCCCGCTCGATAACTTAGGTCCGCGAGAAGTATCGCCCGGGCAGATCCAATTCGGCTTGTTTCTACCCTGGGTGAGCGCAGCAAACGGGAACCGGCTATCGGTCAAAATCATCCACGAATCCGACCAGTTTCTTCAGGACATTCCGCCGCTCGAATTTCCACTCACGCACTCGATTGATCCGCAATACGGCGATTATTGGTCGACGCAAATTAACATTAACCCGTCCGGCCGTCCCGCTCCTTCCTCGAAGTGGGGAGCGCCCGGAACCTACATCTACCGGTTTCAACTCCAAAGCCCGCTGCTCGATCGCCCTCTCGACTGGATCGTCGATCCCTTCGCGCGTGAATTCGGCATCGGCAAGCTCTCCGCCCTGACGCTCGGCTTTCAAGACCGTCCGTGGAGCGCCGCGGAATTAACCTGGAAAACTCCCAAGCTCAAGGAGCTCATCGTCTACGAAGTGATGTTGCACGAGTTCCGTGAAAATCTCGAAAATGCAGCCGGGCGGCTGACGTATCTCGCTGACCTCGGAATCAACTGCATTGAAGTGATGCCAATCACTAACGTCGAAGCGACTCTCAACTGGGGCTTTGAGCCGATCGGATATTTTGGTGTCGACGAGCGGTTCGGGAATCGTGTTAACTTCCAGAATTTCGTGGATATAGCGCATCAAAATGGTATTGCCGTCATTCTCGACATGGTGTACGGACACACCGGGGCGAATTTTCCGTACGAATATGTTTATTCCAACCTCGGCTATCACGAAAATCCGTTCATGGGCTCGTTCGCGCAGGATATGTTCGGTCCCAGCACTGACTGGAACCGGGCCTTCGTCCGCGACTACTTTTACAGCGTGAACAATTTCTGGATGGACAAATGTCACGTCGATGGCTTCCGGTACGATTGCGTGCCGAACTACTGGGATGGGCCCACCGGAGTCGGTTACGCGAATCTCGTGTACGAGACCTATAAACTCGCCGCTGCGCGAGGCCGGGGCGAAAGCCTCATTCAGTGCGCGGAGCAGTTGGAAGATCCGAAAGGCGTGGTATGGACGAGTTACAGCAACTGCACTTGGCAGAATGACACACTCAACGCCGCGCAATCCGTAGCGCACGGGGATCGCGGCCGGCTATACGATCTTGGTCTTCGACTCGGGCTGGATGGGTACCCCGAGCAAGTCACCCAAAACACCGACACACTCGAAAAGAGCGCCTTTCAATACCTCGAGAATCATGACCACTCGCGCTTTCTCGCCGAGTTCGGTATCGTCCGTGGCGACGATCCGCTGTTCGATAAAGCCGACCGTTCGAAATGGTACAAGGTCCAGCCGTTCCTGATTGCGCTGATGACCGCGAAAGGAATTCCTCTCCTATGGCAGGGGCAGGAACTCGGCGCGGACAACGTCGTCCCGGAACGCGGCTACGCGCGGATCGGCCTACTGCGGCCAATGCCGTGGGAGTTGTTTTACGACGACTACGGCCGTGGGATTCTCAGCCTTGTGCGAAAGCTCACGCGGGTTCGGCGCGAGAACACAGAGCTTCAAACCGGAGACTACTTTTTCTATAACGATTGGGACACATACCAATCGCACGGCGCGCTTCTGTTCTCTCGTTCCACTGTTGCCAGATTTTCGCTGATCGCGTTAAATCTTACGGACAACGATGTTACCGTTCCCTTTGTCTTTCCTCGCGCCGGATCATACACTGAGAAACTTCACGGAAACGACAATTTCTCTGTGGCGCGCGGAGAAGAGCGTTCTCTCACCATACCCGGCAACTACGGCCGGATTTGGAGAGTCTGAAACTCACGATAAAGTGGTGAGCAGTGGCAAAACACGTTCAAGCAAACGGCATGGTGATCATTGACATTCCTGCTGAAACAAGCAGCACGACGGCAACCTCCTTCAGCATCGGCTCCGCCGCGGGACCGCTCGGCTCCGTAGTTCACGGCACGCGCATCGAATTGAATTTTCTGGTCGATAATGCCCCGACGGTGAAGATCTCGCTCTGCGCCGCGGACGCGTTACAGATCGCCGAGGAGATTCGCGCCGCCGTGCACCGGCGCGACGACATCAAACGCGAATAGGCGTTACTGAACCGTGGAATCGCGCACCGTCAGCATCTTGAAATCGAGGGTCCGCCGGTTCTTGCCATACTTCATCACGAGTCGCTCCGAATCCACATCCGCTTCGAGGAACGGTCCGCCGAACAAAGGCCACTTGGAATATTCGACCGGCTTCCCGTCAACCTGCGGTGACTGCCCATAAGTGAACTGGAGATCGTGGTCGCGCAACGATCGGAACCGGACCGTCGGCGAGCCCTCAACATCGAACTTCAAAGGCAGGTTGCGTATCGCCTTACGAAAGGCATCCATCGTCGGAAATTCAGAGGCGGCTGCCGCCTGCACAACGACACCATTCTTCAGATAAGGACTGAACAGCCTCCTTCCCCCGCCCTCAATCGATTTCCACGTATATGGCTGCAGGGGCCGGCAGGCAATCAAGGCATCGCCTCCGCGCGCGAAGATCCAGCCGGAATTGTCCTCAACCACATCCCGAAGATCTTCCGAGAAGAAGGCGTTGATATGTGGGAAGCGCGCTCCTGCCTCGATGTCATAGAGCGCGATGACTGTGTCCTCGTTCTGGAAAATCTTCTCGTATGGCGATCCACCGACGAACTTATCGGGCGAATCGTAACTCTTCTTGGATCGCACCACTGCTTCCGTCCCAAAATCAGGCCCGAAAACGAAATAGGTCTGAAGCTCATGTAAGGATGAGTGCGGATTCAAAGTCAGAAATGTATTGTGCACGCCGCGCGCATCCGGTACAGCCCAGGTAATATCCCACGAATGCTGCTGGATCGGTTGCAGAATGCCGCCCTGGTCGGAGCCGACAGCGTACTCCTTGCGGACATACGTCGTCTTATAGACCGGTCCGTGCAACTCATCGTTGAACCGCCATCGATTGCGCGTGCGTTTCCGCTCATAATGCGTGTAAGGCTTCGATCGATCCGTCGCAATGTTCTTAAGGATCTCGGGCGGTTCGTATCCGCTTGCCAATGAATAGAACAACGAGTAATTGCCCGGCATCGGACTTTGATGATGCCCGAGCCCGAACCAGAGCCAGCCGAAATCAGCCGCTACCGTCGCCGCCCGCTCCAAAAGCTCACGATCGTAAGTGCGAGCATGCGCGCCGACAAACAGGCCATCGAGATTTTCCGCGGCATAGTCCGCGATCAGATAATCGAGCATCATCGATGCCCGCTGCTTCATCGCCGGATCTTTCGCCCATGCCGCGAGGTAGGACATGGGCATGACGTACACACCCATATAGTGCGTGCAGTCGTACTCGCCTTGTCCTCGTGTGGTGGTCAGGCGCACCCACGATTCAATCCAAGCCTTTGCTTCTTGGAAGTTCTCTTCGGACGACTTTCCCGTATACCAGCTATCGCCGGACTCTCCCGGATGCATCTGCGACATCAGATATAAGCAGGTGTAGTACATCAGCCAGTGATTCTCGGTATCCCCACGATAAGGCGCGTATGTCTTCCATGCCGAGCGTAATGCCTTGCGCGCGTCTTCCGACAACTGGCCTTTGTCCAGATAAGCAACTGCGATCGCCTGATACATCCAGAACATATCGCCTTGCGGTCCCGCCGCAAGCATCTCCCGTAGCCTTTTCGAGCACCACTCTGGGTCTTCTTTCAACCAGAGCTTCGCAGCAATCGTGCCGTAACCCGATGTCGCGAGATTGGCAGGATGCGCCCACACGTCCACAATGTACTTCTTGCGATCTTCGAAGGATTGCGCCTTAGCCGCAGCCAGCGATGTGACTACTAACAGGGCCGCAATGCAGCGCGTCATCGCTGCGACAGCTCCTGAATAAACTTCATACGATTCACGATTGATCCTTCCAACCCGTCCCGAGTCCAAGTGACGCCTACGTCATCCGAGACATACACTGCTTCCTCATGAACGCTCGCGAAAAGCCGTCCCGGTTTGCTCGGGTCGAAGACAACGCTCCAGATATTCGGATTCGGCAGCGATAGTCCTCGCTTCTGCCATGTCTTACCGCCGTCCTCCGACATCATCACCCCATCTCCCCAAACGGCGAGCGCGATTCGGTTCGGCGCGCTCGGATCGAAAGCAATGTCGTAGATGTTTCTTCCCACGCCAACACTGCCGCTGTTCTCGAACGTAACACCGCAGTCGCGGGACGCGAAAAGTCCCCCCTGCTGCGTCCCCGCAAGCCACACACATGGATCGTGCGGAGACTGTTCGATTCGCATCACCTGAAATCCGGATGCGCCTGCCCGACGCCACGACGTCCCCGCGTTCTCGCTTCGCCATATGCCGTCTTCGCCGCCCGAGACGAGTACTCCTGTCCGAGAGCGGTCTGCACGGATCGCCTCCGCATATTTGCGGGGAAGGTTGCCGCTAATCTCGCGCCACGTTGCGCCATGATCGCTGGACAAGCGAATCCCGGCCGAATAAGCGAAGTAGATCGTGCCCTTCGAATCGATACTCAGGTCCCGCAACTCCGTTACGTCCTCACCGGTCAAGATCTTCCATGACTTTCCTTGGCGAGGAACGCGAAGCAGACCATTCCCGGCCGCAACGTACACCGCGGCGGAGTCATGCGAGTCAGCATCGACCGCAAATTCGAACGGGTGGTTATATCCAAGATGCGTCCATTGTCCGGGTCCCGCTCTGCGGAACAATCCACTGGGTGGAAGCTTCGCGCCGACCACATAATCCTTGGTCACAGCCATGCATGTATAAAGAGTCCACTCGGCCGCGATCGCAGTGCACGCAGTCAGACCTAAGGCTATGAAAAAACGCACTCTTACGAAGCTAACACAACAACAAATGTTGCGAGATAAGTGCGCAACCTCGTAAAATACAATACAACTCTGGAGGTTAGCGCCAAGCATGCGCAATAGTTTTGTCCAAGCACTGATAGTGTGCTTATCCGCTCTCACGATCGTCCTTGCACAGGTCGGCGCCGGTTCACTGAATGGAACAGTTACTGATCCTGCCGGCGCCGTTGTTGCAGGCGCGACCGTGAGAGTTACTCAAGATGAAACCGGCGTTGCGACCACTGCAATCACCACCGACGCCGGAACGTATACCTTACCTGCGCTCCCTGTCGGGCCGTACACCGTTAGTGTCGAGAAGCCGGGATTTAAGCAAACCGTACGAGCCGGCGTTGTCATTGCCACTGCGACCCGTTCCGCACTCGACCTTCAACTCGAAGTCGGCCAAGTCAGCGAATCTGTCAACGTAACTGCGGAAGCTCCGTTGCTTCAAGCCACATCCAGCGACATCGGCACGTCCTTCGCGCCGAAGTTCATGAAGGATGCGCCGTTGTTTGTGAGTGGAGGATTCCGCAATCCTGAAAACTTCGTCACCTATCTGCCTGGTGTCAACGGCAGCGCCCAGGACACCAGTGTTAACGGAGGATCCCGTCGTTCGAAAGAAATCCTCATCGACGGCGCCTCGCACACCAACCCGGAGAGCGGCGGTACGGCGTTTGCGGCCAACGGGGGCGTGGGCTCGGTGGAAATGTTCGGCGAGTTCAAGCTCCTGACCAGCAACTTCTCCGCGGAGTATGGCCGTTCGGGTGGTGGGATCGAAATCTTCGTAACCAAATCTGGTACGAATCAGATTCACGGTACCGCGTTCGACTTCCTGCGCAACGACAAGCTCGATGCGGCGGGCTGGTCTGTCAACTCGCGAAGGCCTTACGTTGGAAAATCCAAAGTTCGGCAAAATGAGTTCGGCGGCGCAATCGGAGGCCCTATTTACATTCCGAAGCTCTACGATGGCCGCAACAAGACGTTCTTCTTTTTCACCTACAACGGCTACCGCCAGAACTCCGGCGCCAGCACAGGCATAGCAACCGTGCCGACGGCCTTGATGAAAAAGGGAGATTTCTCGGAACTCGGAAGCAGGCTGATTTACGATCCCGCAACCACTGAAACCGTAAACGGTGTTGTCACCCGTCAGCCATTTCCGAACAATCAAATTCCACTTTCAAGATTCAGCTCGGTTTCGCAGAAAATGTTGTCTCTCATCCCCGATCCGACGGCGCCCGGTATCTCTAACAACTTTAGTGTTCTGAACAACGCGACCGTCGAAAAGGATGTCTGGAGCATTAAAGGCGATCACGCGTTCTCTGACAAAAATCGATTGAGCGCATTCTATACTCGCCAGGCTCTCGCTACCCTCACCGAAGGAGGATTGCCGGGACCGCTTGCCAATGGTCAGCAGAACCGGGACAAACCCGATACCACTCGGGTAAATCACACATATACGTTCACTCCGACGCTGATGAACTACGCGACCTTCGGACTGAGTCGTTATCAGAATATCTTTGCTCAATTACCGCAGCATGTCGATACCAACTGGCCTCAAACCCTTGGTTTGACGGGTGTCGTCGATGACGAGGTGTTTCGCTCTTTTCCGATCGTAGGTTTCACGACGGACTCTCTGACCAAGTGGGGTAACGATCCTAAAACCAGCGGCAGCCAGTTCAACTGGACCTACACGGCAACAGATACTTTGACGTGGCTGCGCGGCAAGCATGAATACAAGATGGGTTACGAGTGGCGCCGCGGCCGCACGTTCCAGGACCCGCTCGATTGCTCATACTGCCAGGGCCTATTCAACTTCAGCAACGGTGAAACGGCGCTGCCTACCAACCGTGCCACCACTGGAAACGCTTTCGCCAGTTTCCTTCTCGGCGGAGTCGACAACGCTCGCCGTGATTTCAACACTCGCGGAGTCGATATCAAATACGGATATCAGGCCCTGTTCTTCAACGACAACATTCGCCTGACATCGCGTCTGACATTGAACTTGGGCCTGCGATGGGAGCTTTTCATCCCTCGTACGGACACGAACCTGACGCTATCTGCGTTTGACCCGACGATCCCGAACCCTGCTGCCGGCAATATACCGGGCGCGCTGTCCTTCGCTGGAGAAGGGCCCGGACGCAATGGCCGAGTTCGGTTCGGTGATATTTACAAGGACAACTTCGGTCCTCGCGTCGGTTTCGCTTACCAGTTGGCATCGAAGACGGTCCTACGCGGCGGCTACGGCATGTACTACTCTGGCGCTAACGGCAACACAGGTGGTGGCTGCTTCCCGTGCGGGTGGGGTATGAGCGCCTCGCCGACTCCGACCACGGTCGATCAGTACACTCCCGTTTTCAACTGGGATCAGGGATTCCAGGTTCCGGCGGGTTTCCAGTTGCCTCCGATCATCGACCCGAGCTATGCCAACGGTCAGACCGTGCTGGCGGTTTCGAAAGAAGATGGTCTTGCCGGTCGCATCCAGAACTGGTCATTCAACATCCAGCATGAGCTGCCCAAAGGCATCCTGATCGACTTGGCATATGTAGGGGCTAAAGGCTCTCGCCTGAACAACTACGTGGCCATGAACCAGGTGGACCCGAAGTATCTCAGCTTGGGCTCGCTGTTGAGCAAGTCCATCACGGATCCGGAGGTCTCCGCGAGAGGCTTCACGAAGCCCTATGACAGCTTCACGGGCACACTCGCGCAGGCGCTGCGGCCTTTCCCGCAGTACAACAACATCATTCACACTTATCTCGGTCAAGGTGGCTACACGTACAACTCCTTCCAGGCGAAAGTCGAGAAGCGCTACAGCGCGCTGACGATGCTTGCGGCATATACATGGTCGAAGAATATTTCGATCAATGGAGCATACACACAGACCGGTAACGGCATCGCTCCTCAGGATGCCTACAATACGGCTAACGAGAAGGCGTTATCGATTCACGATGTTCCGCACGTATTGAACTTGATCTACACTTTCGACTTCCCCTTTGGCAAAGGACGGAAGTACCTTGCGAACGCGAATCCGGTTCTTCGAAGCATCGTTGGCGGCTGGACCATCGCCGGCATCCATCAGTACAGAGCCGGAACGCTGATCCAGATCGGCGCTCCCACGAATACGCTTGGTCCGGGAGTACTGTTCACTCCGGCTCTTCGTGCGAACACAACCGGTAAGCCGATCCGAAGCGACGTGAACCGCAAGGATCTCGACCCCAACAATCCGGCATATCGCTGGCTCAACCGGGACGCGTTCGATATCCCCGGTGCCTATCAGTTCGGCACGGCAGCTCCGTTCCTGAACGACGTTCGTAATCCACCGTTCTTCAACGAAAGCTTGTCGATCGTGAAGCGCACCTCCTTTACGGGCGAGGTCGGTCGCGATCTCGAGATCGGCGCGGATGTCTCAAACCTCTTCAATCGAACCGTATTCGGTGGTGTCAACGTCAATCTCGCAGACCCGAACTTCGGCCGGGTAACAGGCGTGCAGAACGGTCCGCGTGTGATTCAGATGAGGATGCGACTGAACTTCTAAGTCGCAAGCTCTTGGTTGAGCTGTGAGGCCGCCGGTTTTCCAGCCGGTGGCCTTCTTGCTCAGTGGCGAACAATGTCCAGCCGTAGAAAAAGGCCGCTGGCATAAACCAGCGGCCTTAGCTTTTAGAAAGCAGCGGAAGTCTAATCGCCGAAGCTACCGACTTCCTCTTCTTTCTTCTTAGCGGGAGCAATTGAGCTCAGCGGCACAAATCCGCCCTCCGGCTCTTTCTCGCCGAGAACATGCTTGCGGTACAGCTTCTCCATCTCGCGGTCCTTGGCTTCCTGCTGCGCCTTCAACTTCTCGTCACGAGCGCGGACCTTTTCTTCACGGGCGTTCTTTGCAACGCCGATCGCATCCAAGTCCTTCTGACGGCCCCGCTCGACATCGTCCTGATTGAGGATTAGCTTGTGGTCTGGATCGGTCAATGCAACCTTTTTGCCGCCGGCAAAGATCTCATGCTTGCCCTTATCCGCATACCATTTGGTCAAGGTGGCAGTCATATGCATCTTCTCGATGATGTTGCGCCAGCCAACACCGGTGTTGTACGCACAGAAGCTGATCTCGCCTTCCTGTGTCGCGTATGGAATGATGCACTGCTCCGTACGGCGGAAGTCGTAATTGAAGAGATCCTGGAACCACATGCCCGCGATGAACAGGAAGTTCCACCGGTCCGAACGCCGCCGCTCGATATCCTCCATCGTGCGGCCGCCGCCTACCTTGCCATACTTGTGCCCTGTCGCGTTGAAGCTCTTATCGAACTTCTTCAGCAGGTCGATCAACTTGAAGTGCGTTGGCGCTTGGAAAGGATCGTAGTTGCGCATTGTTGCGAGCGCCATGCCCACAACACTCCAGAACTTCGAGCGCGCGCCGTCGTTGATCTTGGCGACGTCTTTAGCAAGCTGCTCACCGTTTAAGAACTGCGTTACCGGCTTCGCTTCCTTCGTCTCCTTGTCGATCATCACCGCAAAACCGATACCGCAGTTCGGATGACAACCGCAATTCAGTTGTCCCCAATCGGCCTGCGGACCGTGGGTCAGATCGGCCCAGTCAGAGAACGTACCCATAAACGAAATCGGGAACCAGTCGCGCACGGGCTCGCCCAAACCGACTTGGTTCTTAACATCATGCGCCAGATGCGACAACGTGTATCGCTGCGCGTGACGCCGGTCATCCGTCACTTCCTCATCGCGGCCCGTGAACGAAACCGGCTGGAAGCTCAGGAACGAAATAATCTTCGGATTATCGAGAGCGAATCGAATAATCGCTCCGACTTGCTCGTTATTTATACCGTTGACGATCGTAGTCACCGGCACAATCTCAACACCTGCGTTATGAAGGTTGTGGATCGCCTTCAGCTTGACATCGAACAGGTTGCCGACCAGACGGTGCGAGTTGGCTGCATTGCCGATTCCATCGAACTGCAGATATGCGTATCGCAGACCGGCTTCTGCGGCCTGCTGGCAGAATTCCGCGCTCTTAGCGAACTCGATGCCATTGGTCGCGGCCTGAACGCTGTTGTAGCCGACCTTCACCGAATAACGCACTGCATCCAGGAAGTACGGCGAAAGCGTGGGTTCTCCACCGGAGAACTGTACCGACATCTGGCGACGCGGCTTGATTGATACCGCGTTGTCCAACATGGTCTTGATGTCTTCCCACGACAGCTCATGCACAAAACCAACCTGGTTCGCATCCATAAAGCACGGGTCGCACATCATGTTGCAGCGGTTTGTCAGATCGATAGTCAACACCGATCCGCGACCGTGCTTCACTGTGCTCGAACCGTGATTGTGGAGCTTCTCGTCGCTGTGCGCACGGATGTCGCGGCCCGGGAAGCATTCTTCCAGGTGTCTGAAGAAAGCCGTGTCGATGGCCATCACATCTTCGAAGTGGCCATGTTTCGGGCAGTCCTTCACCATGATGATCTTGCCGTCGCGCTCGATAATCTGCGCCTTGATCTCACCAACCTTCTCATTTAGAAGGATGTCGTGAGGGAGCTTACCATCGACAATCTGCTGGCGAATCTCGGGCACGCAACGCGGACACAGGGAGTCCGTTTCGCGAGGCCATCCGAGTGGCGGCTTGGTCTTTTCCCAGGACTTCAGCAGCGGCTTGTCAGACCACTTCGGTGTGAATGACGGGTTCGGGTTCACGGAGTTGGCTTTGTCGAAGACCTGCCAAGCCGCGTTCGCAACGTACGTCAGAGCCTTTTCGGCGTACTTGATGGGTTTATGCATCGGCGCTAGCTAATCCTTTGATTTCTTGGGTTTAACGGCCGTCTTGGAACTGTTCCCTGTGAAAAAGACGATTTGCGCCGTTATGACCCGAAGTATACCGTGGGCGTCTGAAGCGCAGCTACAAATTGTCATTAAATCGTTGTATAGCCGGGTTGTACGGAGAAAAACAAGGATGAACGGATGCGGTGTATGCAATTTTACAGTGACGGGTTAAGGCTTCTCATGCTTCTTCTGCGACAACCTATATTCCCGCCGCACGAGCGCAGAGTCGTACCGCCGTTTTTCCTCCTCCGTCTCCGGAATCACTGGAGCGACCGGAATGCGCTCATTGTTCGAACCCAGGGCAACAAACGTCAGATAAGCCGAGGAAGTATGGCGGCGTATGCCTGTTCTCAAATCCTCCACATACACCTTGACGCCCACTTCCATCGAAGTTCGAAAAACTCGATTGACCGCCGACTTCAACAGCACAAGTTGCCCGATGTGGATCGGATGCAGGAAGGTCATCGAGTCGACAGATGCGGTCACCACTACGCAGCGCGAATGTCGTGCGGCTGCAAGTGCGCCCGCCAGATCGACCAGATGCATTACGCGGCCGCCGAGCATATTTCCGAGATGGTTCGCATCATTGGGAAGCGCAATCTCGAAGTACTCCGACGCCGAATCGCTTACCGGTCTTGGTATCAGTTGAGAAGTCTCTATCGGCTCAGCCATTGCTGGAATACCTCAGCCTGTCGAGCTAAGGCTCCTTCCAGCATATCGATGCTGCCATGACGGACTGGAACGTAGTCCTTTTCAAGGATAAAAAGAGTTCTACCTTCGATCTTCGTGAACCTCACGGCGTCTGCCTCCGAGTTGACGGGAAACGCGTGACAACAACCTCGCGCATAGCCGAAGTTGCATGCCTCATGCTCAGCCGCGCCGCCCGCTTCACAACGGCCTTGATAGAGCACCCCAAGCGGCGCTCGGGCAGGCTGTTTCCCGTCTAAGATTTTTGAAACGGGATAGAAGTAGGGGCATGCCACGGGCGTATATTAGCATGGGACGTGAGCATGGCGTCGAATCGTTTGGAAACATTGAAGAGCATGGTTGCGCAAGATCCGGCGAGCGCATTCGCGCGATATGGACTCGCGATGGAATACGTCAACTTGGGCCATTTCGATGAGGCGATGGAGCAGTTTCGTTCGCTCATCGGATCGAACCCTGATTACGCGGCCGGCTACTACCATGCGGGTCGTACGCTCGAACGGATGGCCAAGATCGACGAGGCCCGCGCCATGTACGAGAAAGGCATCGAAGTCACAACCCGGACCGGCGATGCGCATACACGAAGCGAGTTGCAGGCCGCTTTAGATTTACTCTTCTGAACGACTACCACGCAACACCGCGCGCCCTGAGTTCTCTCTCAATCTGCGCCTGACTTTCGAACTGCACTGCATCGATACCCGCTTGCCGAGCGCCTGCAACGTAATCCGGGATGTCGTCGGTAAAGAAGCATTCATGCGGCTCACTCTGGGAATGCCTCAAAGCTTCGGAATAGATAATCGAAGACGGCTTCAAGGCTCCCACCTTGTACGACAGCACATGATGATGAAAGTGCCGAAGCAACGGATAAGCCTCCTTGACCATTTCGTAGTGAATCGCGTTCGTGTTCGAAAGCAGCAGTAATCGATAACGTTCACGCAGGGCTAACAGAAAGTCTTCCTGGATCAGTGTGTCGGGAAGAAAGATGCTGCTCCAGATACCGCAAAACTCCTCATATGTGGCATTCAACTCGAGGACGGAGCTGATCTCTTTTACGAAGGTCCGCGGATCGAGCTTCCCTTCCTCGAAGCGCGTCACCAGGTCGCAAGTACGCAATCGCTCCGGAATTTGTGCAGCATCATAACTGCACAGCGGCGCCATTCGGTCGTAACCGCGCTGAAAGTCGAATGGGATGATCACCTTTCCCATGTCGAATATTATGGTTTTGATCATGCGGGAATCCACATTGTCGCGCATCCCCCGCAATGTTCTGCTGCTCGGACTGGTTAGTCTGTTCACCGATATGTCGTCTGAGATGCTGTATCCCATTACTCCGATCTTTCTAACGAGCATTCTCGGAGCCTCACCCGCCATCGTCGGTGTCGTCGAAGGCGCCGCGGAGTCGACTGCCAGTTTGTTGAAGATCTGGTCAGGTTGGTTATCGGACCGTGTAGGCGTACGCAGGCCATTCGTCCTCGCGGGCTACGGGCTATCAGCATTGACCCGGCCGATGCTCGCGCTCGCTCACGGATGGCCATTGGTGCTTGTCGCTAGAGTACTGGATCGCTTCGGCAAGGGTGTTCGAGGAGCGCCTCGCGATGCATTGATTGCCGATTCCGTGGAGGCGGCATATCGCGGGCGGGCATTCGGATTTCACAGAAGCATGGACCAAACGGGGGCCGTCATCGGTCCACTCATCGGCATGGGGCTCCTTACTGTGTTTCACGACAACTTGCGATGGGTGTTCCTGATTGCATTTATTCCTTCGCTCATCAGCACAGTCATCGTGCTGGTTGTCCGCGAGCGCCGGATAAGCGCGGATAGGAAGGCGCCGCCTCGATTGACGCTCGCCGGGCTCAATCCTCAGTTCCGCCGTTTCTTGGCGGTCGTTGCGATCTTCTCAATCGGGAACTCATCCGATGTCTTTCTGATCCTCCGTGCCCAGCAACTTGGTTATTCCCCTACAACGGTGATTGGTCTTTTCGCTCTCTTCAACACGACGTATGTCTTATCGGCATACCCGGCCGGACTCGTCTCCGATAAGATTCCGAGACGATTCCTATTCACGGCTGGACTGATCGTGTTCGCGCTGGTTTACGCGGGTTTCGCGATCATTAATGATGCGCGATGGCTTTGGGGATTATTCCCGGTCTATGGTTTGTATATGGGTCTGACCGATGGAGTCTCGCGCGCGATCGTATCCGATTTGGTAAACACCGCGCATCGAGGTTCCGCTCTTGGGTTGCACGCCGCGGTTTTAGGCTTCGCCGCCTTTCCGGCGAGCGCTGCGGCGGGGTGGCTTTGGACCAGTTTCGGTCCTGCTGCGCCTTTTTATGCAGGCGCGATATGCGCGGGCGCCGCGGCTATGGTTGCCACGCTAATCCGCCCGGAAACTCATAGCGTTCAAGCGACTCAGCTTTCATCGTGATGCTGTAGCCCGGCTGTTTCGGTGGCATGTAGCGTCCGTTCTTCATTCGCACAGGATCGATGAAGTGCTCATGGAGGTGGTCGACAAACTCCAATAAGCGATTCTCGAGTGAAGCGCTCACGCACACGTAATCGAAGATCGATAGATGCTGCACGTATTCGCAGAGGCCGACACCGCCGGCATGCGGGCACACGGGAACTCCGAACTTCTTGGCCATCAGAAGCACGGCGAGAATCTCGTTCACTCCACCGAGACGGCAACTGTCAATCTGACAGAACGAAATCGCCTTGGCCTGTAATAGCTGCTTGAAGATGACGCGGTTCTGGCAATGCTCTCCTGTCGCAACACCAATCGGCGCGATCGCCTTCGCGATGGTCGCGTGGCCGAGAACATCATCCGGACTTGTCGGTTCCTCAATCCACCAAGGATTGAAGCGAGCCAACTGGCGCATCTTCTCGATGCTTTCCCCAACATCCCAACGCTGATTCGCATCCATCATCAGCTTGCGATCGCCGATCTCTTCACGAATGATCGTGCAGCGGCGAATGTCGTCCTCAATGTCGGCGCCTACCTTGATCTTGAAATGCGTCCATCCTTCCGACAAGGCGTCCTGACAAAGCTTTCGCAGTTGCTCGTCTGTATATCCGAGCCATCCGGCTGAAGTGGTATAGGCGGGATAGCCATCCCGCTCCATTTCCGCGATTCGCGCGGCGCGCGTGGACACATTTTGACGCAAGATGGCGAGGGCTTCCTCTGGCGTTATTGCGTCAGTGATGTATCGGAAATCGATGCAGCGGACGATCTCTTCGGGAGTCATGTCGCAAAGCAGACGCCACACCGGCTTGCCCTCCGACTTCGCCCATAGATCCCAGACTGCATTTACCACTGCGGCCGTCGCCAGATGAATGACGCCCTTCTCCGGTCCAACCCATCGCAGCTGACTGTCGCCGGTGATCATTCGCCAGAACGCGCCCATGTCGGCGGTGAAGGATTCGAGGGTCTTTCCTACCAGCAGTTGTTTGAACGCGTCGATCGCTGCAACGCAGAGTTCGTTGCCACGCCCGATCGTGAAGGTCAAACCATGACCCTTCAATCGCTCATCCGACGTCTTCAAGACAACATAAGCAGCCGAATAGTCCGGGTCCACATTCATCGCGTCGGACCCGATGTGTTCTTTGGACGTAGGGAAGCGTATATCGCGGGCGACTACATCCGTGATCGTGATTGGCATAAGACGCGCTTAGAAAGTGACGCGAATGCTGGCCTGTAGCCGCCGCGCGTTCGTGCCGTCCGGGAAGCCCTGGCTCTGATTGCCATTGCCTAGACCGGAGGACGGAGTGAGCACACCATTCGCAACGCGGTACGCTTCTGTGTTCACGAAAGTATTGTACTGCGTGTTGAACGCGTTGAAGGCTTCCAGGTTCAAGTAAGCCTGTACTCGCTCCGTGAACGGTAGAACTTTGGTCAAACGCGCATCAACCCGGTAGGTCTGGTCGATATCGAGACTGTTGAAAGGCCAGAATGGAACGCGGTTCGATCCACCGAAGCCGTTCAGACTGGTATTGAATGCAGCGCCTGTGAACGGAGCGCCGGAGATGAAGATCGTAGCGGTCGCAGGCTGCGCCGAAGCGAGCGTTGTGATTTGCGAGAGTTGCCAACCCTTAACAAGCCAGCGAACCATCGCCGAATCGCGGTTAGTAAGCGTCGGCGCCCAGACAGAACTGATCACAAGCCGATGACGTTGATCCAACTGCGATGAAGCTTTGTCCTGTGAATAGTCGCCATTGAAAGTTGATCGTAGAGTGTCGAAGAATAACGCGTTCGTGCCACCGCCCATGTTGGCCGTGTCGATCGCATGGGACCACGTGTAGGCGACCGATCCCTCAAGCCCGTGCGACATGCGCTTCCGGAGTTGTACGACCAGCCCGTTGTACCAGCTTTGCCCTCCGTTCTCCACTTGAATCAGTCTTCGGAACCGAGTATCGATACGGTTAGCCAGCCGATAAGTGGGTGTCGTGTACGTGCCAACCTGGTTGCCGCTTGTGTCGTTGATGCGATAAGTGACATCCGGCCCTAATGCGCCGACATTGAGGTCACGGCTGGTGTAGAGTCCGATGCCGCGGCTCCATAGATAAGATACGGTCAATCCCATGTTCTCGGTCAATTGGCGTTCGATTGCAAGGTCCGCCTGTTGGGTGTAAGGCTGGTGGAAGTCGGGCGAGGCTAACTGAACGTCGACCGCCCCGAGGCTTCGACCCGTTGGCAGCGCGGTCAGAATATTCGGGAATGCCGGTCCCGCTGCCAAGTCAGCGGGAGTCGTACCTTGCAGGCTTAGCTGCGGCTGGTACACGCCGTTATTGAAGTAGAGCTGCTGCAACAGCGCTCCCGGAATGCGCGCATAAAAAATGCCATAGCCTCCGCGAATCACAGTCTTCTGATCGGGCAGTGAATAGGCCAATCCGAAGCGAGGGGCGAAATTCTTGCGCGGTTCTCGAATCGTCGCTGTTTGCGGTAAGAGCGGATTCGGCTGATTCGGCTGTTGAATGCCGGTGAATTCATATCGCAAGCCGTAGTTCAGGGTCAGAGCTTGTGAGACTCGGAACTGATCTTGAATGAAGAAGGCATAATC
Source organism: Bryobacteraceae bacterium (assembly GCA_963833675.1). Lineage (GTDB taxonomy): Bacteria > Acidobacteriota > Terriglobia > Bryobacterales > Bryobacteraceae > DASQDN01. Next base: position 128,372 of record CAWHYW010000010.1, read on the forward strand.
TTTGGTCGTGAAGTCAATGATCGAGTTCCCGAAGGTTTGACTGAAGCTCTGCCAGAGTTTGCCTGTACCGTGGCCGGTGTAATCGATCGAGAAGGAGTTGAAGTCGTTGTAGGTATACGAGCCGTTCTGATTACGCTTGATGTTGACGTAATCCTGTGTACTGAAGATATCGACGCCCATCTTCAAGCCGTGACGACCGATATTCCAGTTCAAGGTATCGACGAACTGAAAGCGCTGTTCACTCGGATTCAAACGTGGGTAATCAATCGATGTACCGAGATTCGCTTGACCTGCGACGGTGAGGCCGAGGCGGCCTGTCACGGGCGGGATCAATTCGGGGTTGACGTCATCGAACAGCCGATCCTTGAACCACCCGAAGCGCGCCTCATTCACCGAGTTCGGCGAAACCACGCGCGTCCATTGCGCGCGTCCGTAGCGGGTACGGACCGTAGAATTCGCATTGTTGCCGATGCCATTTCCGTTCGTCAAGACCGCTTGTGTCTGGATACCGTTCGGAGAGATCCAGCGGAGATAGTTGAAGCTGAAGCTAAAGGAGTCTGAATCGGTTGGACGCCAGTCGATTTTGCCGAAGCCCAACTCCGAATTCGCGGTGCGGTCGAGCGTTTGAAACTGGCGGTCGAGAATGCTAAATCCTGCCGCGCATTCCTCGGCTGTCGCGGGCCGTGGCAGAGCGCTGGGATCTCCGCAAAGGAGCTTGCCGGCATTATCGGTCTTTCGGATAGTTCCATCGGAATTCAGGAGATTCGGGTTGACGAGGCGGTTGACCAGCGGAAAGTCGCGTCGCGTGATCTCGCCGTTGACGAAGTAGAAAAGCTTGTCTTTCAGGATCGGTCCGCTGATGCTGGCACCGGCCTGATGTCGTGTCTCTTCAGGGCGCAGGGGTTGCGATGGATCGCGAGGATCCGGTGGGGTGTAGCGGTCGAGGGCATTGAAGTCTTGATTTCGGAAGAACCAGTAGCCGGTGCCGTGAACAGCGTTGCCGCCGCTTCGAGTTACAGTGTTGATCACACCGCCGGAAGCGCGTCCAAACTCGGCCGAATAGCCGTTGGTCAGCACCTGGAACTCCTGCACGGCGTCCTGGGAGATTTGGGTCGAGATTCTCGTGCGCCCAGCATTCTCGTTGTAGAAGGAGTTGGTCGTATCGTTGCCGTCTGTCAAGAAGGAGTTGCCACCTGCAATCCCGCGGAAACTCACCAGACCGAATGTGCCGTCGCTGGTAACGCCCGGTGTCAGCAATACGAAAGAGTCGACACGGCGCCCATTAATCGGGAGGTTATCGATTTGCGCTGTGGTAACGACCTGCGAAACACCAGTTTTCGTAGTCTCCACGATCGGAGCGCCGCTGGTGACTTCGACAGTTTGTGTCGCGCCGGAAACTGTCAAGGAAACCTGCAGATTTAATTGTTGTCCAACCAGCAGCTCAATGTCTTTACGCTCGTACGGGGAGAATCCTTGCGTTTCTACTTTAAGGCTATATCCACCCGAAGGAACGAGCGATGGCGCGCTGAAAATACCTTCGGCATTCGTTTCAAGGTTACGAGTAATTCCCTTCGACTCGTTTGCGACCACAACCTTGGCTCCAGGAATTACAGCTCCTGAAGCGTCTTGAACGACACCGGTGATACTGCCGAGACCTGCCTGCTGCGCGAAACTCGCTCCGGCAAAGCCTAGACACATCAAAGTAAGGAGCGCTTGACGTGTATTCATAAGACCCTATAAAGACAGCTTACCAAGCGTCGATTACAATTGAACTAAAGTCCCGATCATGATTGAAATAATCTCTAAAGGCGCTAACGCCGGCGCTACCCGTGTGGTTCTGTTTGATTTTGATGGCACTTTATCATTGATTCGCGCCGGATGGGTGGAAGTAATGACGCCCATGATGGTTGATTTACTGCTCGCGACGCGATCAAGCGAATCACCCGAGCAGTTGCGCGAACTGGTGCTGGACAATATCGGGCGGACTACAGGGAAAGAGACGATCTACCAGATGATCGCGCTCGCCGACAATATACGCGAACGCGGCGGCAGCCCTGAAGAACCGATCGTCTACAAGCGAATGTACCTGGACCGGCTCTGGACGCATATCGAAGGCCGAATCAGAGCGTTGAAATCCGGCGAGGCATCTCCCGAGAAGTATCTGGTCCCTGGTTCGCGTGCTCTCCTCGAAGAACTACGTGAGCGCGGATACAAGATGTATCTGGCGAGCGGAACGGATCACGACGATGTGGTGGCGGAAGCTCAACTGCTCGATATCTACAAGTACTTCGACGGGGTGTTTGGCGCCCAGGACGATCTGAAGGCCTTCTCCAAGGGACTACTGATCAAGCGCATTATCGAATCGGCTGAGTTCCGCGGACCAGAGTTCCTCGGTTTTGGCGATGGGTATGTGGAGATCGAAGAGGTGAAGAAGGTGGGCGGGATCGCAGTGGGTGTCGCAACCAATGAACCGGAGTGTCTCACAATCGATGACTGGAAGCGCAATCGACTGGTCGGAGTCGGCGCGGACATCGTCATTCCGAATTATCTGGAACTGAACGATCTAATTGCTACGCTGTTTCCTCAGAAGCATGCCATCCAAGTTTGAGATATTTGACCGGTCACGCTTGCGCGTGCTGCCGCTGGAGGACCGTGTCAACGATTTGCAATTGGAGAACTGGCTGGGCCTCGAGGATGTGACACCTCCTTTCGACCATCCTAATCTTACCCGAGTAGCGCAGCGGATGGTTCAATCGAAGACACGCATTCTGATCATGGGCGCGCACGTGCTTCGCGCAGGGGTAAATCGCCACATCATCGATCTGATCGAACGCGGCATGGTCGATCACATCGCGACTAACGGCGCGTGCGCGATTCACGATTACGAGCTTGCCAGAATCGGCGCCACGACGGAAAGTGTCGCCCGCTACATCAATGAAGGCCAGTTCGGCCTGTGGCAAGAGACCGGCGAATTGAATGATTGGATCGCGCAAGCTGCCGATCAGCAGGTCGGGCTGGGCGAGAATGTCGGGCGGCGAATCGAGGCGAGCAAGTATCCCTACAAAGATCTCAGCATGTTCGCGGCGGCGTACCGGCACAATATTCCGGTGACTGTGCATGTCGGCATCGGCTACGACATACTTCATGAGCATCCCAACTGCGATGGCGCGGCACTCGGGTGGGCGAGCTATCGCGACTTTCTGATCTTCGCGCGCACGGTCGAACAACTCGGGAATGGAGTTGTCCTGAGTTTCGGGTCCGCGATTATGGCGCCGGAAATCTTCCTAAAAGCGCTGGCCATGGCGCGGAACATAACCGAGGTCCGTGGATTCACCACAGCGGTATTCGACATGGTGCCGATCCAAGGGGACTATCGCCGCGAGTTGCCGAAGACCGATCCAGGCTATTACTTCCGCCCGCATAAGACAATGCTGGTCCGCACTGTGGCAGAAGGAGGCGAGAGCTTTTACTTCTGCGGAGCACATCGGGCCACCTTCCCTGCCCTTCGTAAGGCCATCCTGGCGGAGACGAAAGGATGAACGCGGAGCGCATTCTCCGGGATATTCAGAAGCTCGAAGTGCTGGTGATGGGCGATATGTGCCTAGATCGCTGGTGCTACTACGATCCGAAATTGATCGAACCGTCGCGCGAGACCGGTATTCCGAGGATTCCGGTGGTGCGAGCGGAAGTAACTCCGGGAGCAGCGGGCACAATCGCGAACAACCTTGTATCGCTGGGTGTCAGGAAAGTGAGTATGCTCGGCGCAGTCGGGGATGACGGTTTCGGATGGGAGTTGCTCCACGCTCTGACTTCGCGCCGGATTGCGCCCGACCTGCTTGTTCGATCTTCGGCGATCACGACATTCACCTACACGAAGCTGATCAACCAGCAAACCGGCGAAGAAGACCGGCCGCGCGTCGACTACATTTATCCGTATACAGTCCCGAAAGAGATCGAACAGCAAATTGCCTCGCGGCTTCGTAATTGGTTCGACCGATTCGACGTGATTCTGGTATGCGATCAAGCAGAGACGGAATGCGGCGGCATCATTACTCCGGCGATTCGCGAACTGCTGATCGAGCTTGCGACTGCGAATCCCGACAAACTCGTATGGGTCGACTCGCGGATGCGCATCGAGCACTTCCGTAAGGTGATCGCAAAGCCGAACGCGATGGAAGCAGAGCAGGCTTGTTTGCGCGCTTTTCAGACGAACGATCTACGCCGCCTTCGCGAGGCGTGCGACTTCAAACTGTTGGTGGTCACTGAAGGCGAGAACGGAGTTCGTGTGCTCTCTGCCGATGGGTCCGAACATCGCGTACCGGTTCGAAAAGTGAAGCCGATAGACATCTGCGGCGCTGGAGATTCGTTTTCCGCCGGCGCGGCTTGCGCTCTTGCCGCGACCGGTAATCCGATTGAAGCAGCCTGGTTCGGAAATTTGGTGGCGTCGATCACCGTTCAGAAGACCGGCACTGGAACCGCGTCTCCGGAGGAAGTCTTGCAGGCCGCGCAGGACTCGCAATGAAAACGTTCGCCATCGATATCGGCGGCACGAAGTTCTCGACTGCAGTTTTTGAAGACGACCGAATGATCGCCCGAGAGTCTCGCGCGACCGATCGCGAAGGCGGGCGAGATTGGATGCTGGAACAGATCACAGCCATCGGCAAACAGCATCAGTTCGAACGCTGCGGGATCGGATTCGGCGGGCCGATCGATTTCAAGACTCAGAGGGTTTCGCTCTCGACCCACGTGGGAGGCTGGACCGATTTCGACCTGCCCGGGTTCATCCGCTCGCAGTTCGGAGTTCCGACAATCATGGACAATGACGCCAATGCCGGCGCGTTGGGCGAAGCGCATTTCGGGGCCGGCGTGGGCTACGATCCGCTCTTTTATATGACTCTTTCCACGGGAATCGGAGGGGGCATCGTTCATGAGGGACGTGTGTATCGCGGCGCGGATTCGTATGCGGGCGAGATCGGCCATTTGACGATCCACGGCGATGGACCCGATTGCCTTTGCGGCTCGAACGGCTGTTTCGAACGGATGTGCTGCGGTCTGTGGCTGGAGCGCGATCACGGCCAATCGGCGAAGGAGCTTTTAAAAGATCCGGAGTTTGTCTCCCGATATGTCGCCGACCTGGCGCTGGGGTTGAAATCGGCGATCATGTTATTGAACCCGGCGCGAATCGTTATCGGGGGCGGCATAGGTAAAGCAGGCGACGCGCTGTTCGGTCCATTGCGCGCAGAATTACGACGCCGGATTACAAACTGGTCGAGGGCCAGAATCGACGTGGTTCCCGCCGCGCTGGCAGACGACAGCGTACTCTATGGGGCGCTTGCCCTGACGAAGGAATTGCTATGAGCTTTGTTCAAGAATACAAATCAGATCTCATCCAGACAATCGACAAGATCGACCTTTCGAAGGTGAATCAGATCATCGAGATTTTCAAACGCGCTCGCAGCGAAGGACGGCACATTTTCACGTGCGGCAACGGCGGAAGCGCGTCCTCCGCATCGCACTTCGTGTGCGACGTCGTGAAGGGCGCAAGCTATAAACGCGCCGAACGGTTCAAGATCATGTCGTTGAGCGACAACATGGCAACGGTGCTCGCATATGCGAACGATGTCACTTATGACTGTGTCTTTGTCGAGCAGTTGAAGAACTTCGCATCCGCGGGCGACGTAGTGTTGGCGATCAGTGGATCGGGGAACTCGCCGAACGTCGTGAACGCCGTGGAGTACGCGAATTCGATCGGATGCGAAACGATTGCCTTGACCGGACGTGACGGAGGCAAGCTCGGAGCTGCGGCGAAGCTGAATTTGAACGTCGGCATTCCGCATATGGGACGTATCGAAGACGCGCATATGATTGTTTGCCACATGATTGCTTATTACTTCATGGATACCGAACGATAGCGCTACATCATCGCTACCGGCGGGGCCGGCTCATTGGGATCGCCCGGATTCGCTAGTGGCGTGCGGATCAGGATGAAAAGAATGATGACCATAACAACGGCGCCGACTGCGAACGAGGGGTTCGCGAACATAGCGGGAACAGGCCACTCGAAAAAGCGGAAGGTTGCGATTACGAGTCCGACCAAGGCCTCACCTGCGATCATGCCCGATGCGCAGAGGACGCCGATATTTTCCATGCGGGCGCGCTGCGCTTCATTGTAAACGCCACGGTCGCGAATGGTGTCCATCGCCCATTTCGCAATGCCGCCGACAAAGATTGCAAACGTGGTTGGGAACGGAAGATACATGCCGACCGCGAAGAGCATCGGGCTCTTGACTTGCAGCATGATCATCGCGAGCCCGAGCGCCATTCCGGTTACAACGAGCGGCCAAGGCATATCGCCGCCTACGATACCTTGCGATATGGACGCCATCAATCCGGCTTGCGGCGCAGGCAACTGACGATCTCCGAATCCCGTTCCACCGGACTTGATGTTTCCGACATGGAGCACCAGCAGCGGGAAATACATCACCAAGCTGGAAACGACAACTGAGATAAGCTCCACGATTTGGATCGTTCTCGGTGTGCCGCCAAGTATGTATCCGACTTTGAAGTCCTGCAGCAGCTCGCCCGCTACGGCGGACGAAACACAAACCACGGCTGCCACACCGAGAATCGCGATAACTCCTGAGCTTCCCGATACGCCAAGACCTACCATCAAGAGGGCCGCGATGATTACGGTGGATAATGTCAGGCCCGAAATGGGATTGTTCGAGGAGCCGATGAAACCGACGAGGCTACCCGAAACGGTCGCAAAAAAGAAGCCGGCGATGAGCATCACCAATGTCGCCACGATGCCTCCGATCACCTGGCCGGAGAAATAGACGTAGAGAAATCCCATCAGAATGGTGGTTATACCGATGAGGGTGAAGACCGTCTTGGATGCCATGTACTGCTCGGTTCGACCGGCGTTTTTGGGAGCGCCGCCCTGGCGTACCTCGGCGAGCGCGCGACCCAGTCCGGCCGACAAGCTGTTGCGCATCCGGAACAGTGTGTACGCGGCTCCGACGAGCATGCCGCCGACAGCGATCGGACGCACAATATAACGCCACACCGCATTCGCATTCGCCGTCCAGGCTGCTTCTTCCGAAGCTCCTGCGGGGATGAACGCCTGCAATTGCGGGCCGAGGAAATAGAGAAATAGAGGAACCATCAGCCCCCAGGCAAAGACTCCACCGGCGAAGTTCAATGAGGCAAGCTTCGGTCCGATGATATAGCCGACGCCGATGTAAGCAGGGCTAACAGTCGGGGCAGCGAGGATCGTGCTGCCGCCCGCGGGCACCACGTCCGTTGAACCCGGAGGCCCGAGGCGCACATTGCTGCGTCCGAGAGCGCCGATATTCAGCAGGAAATCCTTGTCGCGAAGGTAGAAGCTGAAGTCGCCGAGCAACTGCACGATCGCTCCGAACCCCATGCTGTAGAAGAGATACTTCGCGGCGCTGGCCCCGAGCTGACCGGCTTTATGGATTTCGGCGGCAGCGACAGATTCTGGGAACGGCAGCTCGGGGTCTTCGACCATGACGCGACGCATCAGGGAGACGAAGAGGACACCCAGCACTCCACCTACAACCATGAGCACCGTCGATTTCCAATACGCATCGGGCGTATCGAAAGCGGGCCAGGCGCGCGAAATCATGAATGCGGGAAGCGTGAAGATGGCTCCCGCTGCGACGGATTCGCCAATGGACCCGGCGGTACGGGCGAGGTTCTCTTCTAAGATGGTGCCCCGGCGCAATCGCAGAACTGCCATGCTGATGACCGCCGCAGGATACGTGGCCGCGATCGTGACGCCTGCCCGGAGGCCTAAGTACGCATTTGCCGCTCCGAGGACGACGCTAAGCACCAGGCCGAGCAACACGGCCCGGACCGTAAACTCGGTCATCTGCATGTTGTCTGGCACAAATGGCTGGTGTTTTCTGGGCGCGGTCACATTCATGTCGGTCATAGGATATCAGGCGAGTTACGGTATTCGCGGTACTAGAGGCTGACGCCATGCTCATGCGTGAGGCTTCGGGTTGGGCACGTCGAGATGTTGGCGGATGCGGAACGAAGCCGTTTTGGTGCTCGCGACGGAGACGGGCGTTTTGTGTCTTCTGAAGAGCTTCGACGGCTCGGAGGTACGCCCGCTCGACGGTGGTCTGGTAACGATTGATGTTGTCGAATCCATTGTCGGGATCGGCGAAGGCGGTGGCGATTCCGCAATCGTCATCGAGACGGGCAGCAGGACTGACTCCGTGCCGGCGCTTGTATGCGCGGATGTGCAGATCGAGAGTCGCGGTTTCGACACGACGGGCGCGGAGCAGGCGCCAGTAGTTGCCGGCGACGAGTTCGACCAGCATCAGTTCTGCTCCATTCGCGGGTTGGTAGCTGTCGATGGTTGCCTGTCGAAGGTCCTCGTAGGAAGTTTCGTCTTCGTGGGGGAGAACAGCGACTTCGGCGGTCATGCCATGCTTTAATGCGTTGAATTTCGACTTTGCTTTACCCTGTTCGGTCTTCGGGCCGGTCGACTTCTGCGCATTCCGGCGATTTGCTTCGATTTGCTTCTGCGTAGCCATTCTGATTTCAGGGTACAGAGCGGATTTCGAGAAAACGCCTGGTCGAAAATGCAAATGATTGAAAAGGGGCCGAATAGAGATTTTTTCGGATGGGCACTATGTTTCGGGCGGTCGGTGTCTTTAGAGGGTCCGTGGCTGTCCAACGCGGGAACAAACCTGATCCGATTCGTGTCCGAACCAACATGAGACTGGCATTGACATCCAGGGTGGCTCTTCTGGCTATCGCGTTCGTTTGTCCAACGACCTATTTTCCCGGCCTCCCTGATCGAGCGAGCGCTTCCGTCCTTCATCTTGCTCCCAGGCAGGACATCGAAGATGTACGCGTTCCGCTTGGGAAGCCGGTCGTTAGATCTTCACGCTTTGTGGTTAGTCCCAATGGCGAGAGTCGAACGTAGCTCAAAAGAGTTTCGAAAACCCAAGCGCTGCGCCAGCGGTGGGCACCCCCGCACCGTTCAGGGCACCACGGGTGTACAATCTTCGTTTAAGGTCGTCCACCCGCTGCGGGCATCCGGCGCAGATCCTGCTGATTGAGCGGATGTGCAGGAACTCATGAAACGAGGGGCGCCGATGGTCCGACAATACTCAATTCTCCTGTTACTTTCTTTCTTCGTTGGTGCAGAGCCCCTGATTGCTGACACGGTGTACGCCCAGCCGGCGAGCTTTCCGTCCGGGCCGTTGTGCCCCTGCATAACGTCCACCAACATGCTCTCTGGGTACTCGGTGTGGGACAACTTTAACGTCACGACAGACCTCTGGATCGGCGGCGTAAGCTGGCAGGGCTTCTTTGTCGATGAGGCAAATGCCGGCAGCAATCCGGTACCGCCCGAGCCCTATGGATGGGAAGTACTCATCAATTCATCGACCAACGATCCGAACGCCCCTTCCTATCCGTTCCAGAACCGCGTCTTTACGCTTGGTGGCGGAGCGGCGCCGGTCATTTCTTATGCAGGCTCGCATACGTTCCCACCAGGAGAATTCAGCGGGTCGACGGTCGATGTATATGACTTCAGTCTCAGGTTTGACACAGTTTCGGGAAATCCGGCAGCGGTGCATTTGACTCCGGGAACTTACTGGATCAGCATCTATGCCGCATCCTATACGGCAAACCCGAGTTTCCAGTGGGCGCTGGGCACGGGCGGAGATGCCCAGACACTTCGATTCGACAGCGTGCAGTACACGCCGAGCTACTTCAGCGGGGACCGGGCATTTACGGTAGCGTCGGGAGTGCCTGAACCAGGCACGTTGTGTACGTCGGCAACTGCTCTGGCATTTCTGATGTTTATTGCAGTGTTGCGCAAGCACGGTTCCAGTTTGCATCCCGCGATTGGGACGGCTGCCGAACGCGAATGAGCAGACCGCACTGATCATCTCCTGGGGCTTGTTTGAGCGACAGTTCGGTGGAAATCCAAGTGTAGTCGGAAAAGCCGTTCGACTGGACGGCCGCTCATTCGAGATTGTCGGCGTACTTGATCGCGGGTTCCGTTTCCTTTTTCCTCAGGAGTTGTATACCGGCGATGAGATCCGTGAGATCGACGCCTATGCACCCACCGCTGCCGAACGGCATCGAAACGCCGGGGGGACGCGTTGTCGCCCGCCTCAGGAACGGAGCTACCATCGAGCAAGCCCGTGCTGAACTTACACTCATCCACGACCACCTGAACAGAGAATATCCAAGCCCCTTCAGAAAGAAAAAACTGATTGTTTCGCCGCTCGCTGACCGCATCGTCGGCGAGGCACGCCTCGCGCTTCTCGTACTGTTGGGAGCAGTCTCATTTGTACTGGTGATCGCCTGCGTAAACGTCGCCAACCTAGCGATGCGCTAGCTGCCGGCAGCCGACGCCGCAGACTCGAGCCAGTCGGCGTAAGCAGTGATCGCGGTAGCTGTGGTTCCGATCTGAGCCTCGGCTTCCTGCCAGTGCCGCTGTTCGATTGCTTCCCGCACGCCGGGCAGTGTTTTGACGCCGTAGCCGGTATAGAAGCCGGGAGCGTGCAGCACGTGCCGGAACCAGGGCCGCCGCGGCAGGCCCGTGCCGTTAAGCAACTTCTGTTCTGCCACCCGGAGCGCATCCTCGAACGTCTTGCGCCTCGTAGCATCGAGTTTCGCTGGGTCTACTCTGCCGATTGCTGCCGCAGCCTTCTCGAGACGCGCGGCGGCGTTCTGCAACGGGGCGTAATTGAGGAACGGCACCTCATCCTCGAGCGGCGGGACCACAAAGGTCTTCGTCGGATCGGCTGTCAGCTTCAACGCCCCACTCCGGATCAGCTCGTTCTTCTTTGTGGTTTGGCTCCGCATGTCGTCCGCCAGCTTGATCACCTCGTTGGTCCAGCCGCGCACGGCGCGCGCAGTCGCCTGCGCGTCGAAGGGCATCCATTCCGCATTTCCCAAGCGCAACATCATACGGCCTCCCAGTTGCGCCGTGGCCATCACGTACTGGAAGTCCGGATCGCCGAAACGGATGTAGTGATCGTAGGAATCGTAGTTCGAATGATAAGAGCCGCCCCCGCCTTCGCCGCCGAAGCCTATATTCAAGCTCGGGATCCCGAGGTGGTGTTGAAAGACCGTGTAATCGGAGCCGGAGCCGAGGGCCGATAGGCGGAAATCCGGTTCGCGCCCTTCTACCTTGAGCGACGCCTGATAACGCTCGAGCACCGACACGCGGGTCTGCGGATCGGTCACGTCCCGAGCTGCCTGCATCGAGAAGAGTTCGAGCATCGAAGCGCCGTTTACGTGAACAAAGCCGCGGCCGGTACCGTCGGAGTTGATATACGCCACCGCGTGCTTTTGCAACTCCGCTGCGTGCTGTTCCGCCCATTCGGTGGAACCGAGAAGCGCCGGTTCCTCTCCGTCCCAAGCCAGAAAAATCAGCGTCCGCGCAGGGCGCCAGCCTGTCTTGGCCAGTTCCCCGATAGCACGTGCTTCTTCCATCTCCGCGACCATCGCCGACAGCGGATCAGCCGCGCCGAAGTTCCAGCCGTCATGATGATTGCCTCGCAAGATCCACTCGTCCGGCTTCTCCGAGCCGGTCATCTTGGCCACTACGTTGTAGGCAGGCGCGAGTTTCCAATCAAACTCGAGTTTCAGGTGCACCTTCGCCGGCCCGGGCCCGATGTGATAGGTCAGCGGCAGCGCGCCGCGCCACTCCTCAGGCGCGACGGGCCCGGTCAGCGCGCGCAGAAGCGGCTCGGCGTCCCCATAGGAGATAGGCATGACCGGTATTTTCGTTACGGTGGACGCCTGTTTCGGGTCGGGAGGGCGGTTCGGGTCGGTCGCTCCCTTGAACGGAGTGAGCGGATCGCCGGGATAGACAGGCATGTCCATCACACTGCCGCGTTGCGCGCCCTGCGCCGGACGATATGCTCCCTTCGGGTAAACATCGCCCTGGAAGTAGCCGTCATCACGAGGATCGGAGTAGATCAGGCAACCGATCGCGCCATTCTCGGCCGCTACCTTGGGTTTGATTCCGCGCCACGACGCGCCGTAGCGCGCCAGCACGATTTTTCCGCGGACGTCGATCCCGAGCTCGCGGAGCTTGCGATAGTCCTCCGGCAACCCGTAATTGACAAACACGAGGTCCGCGGTGACATCGCCGTCGGTCGAATATGCGTGGTACACCGGCAAGTTACCTTCCCTAATCCTGCTGGTCTCGTCGCCTTCAATGGGTGGTTCCTCGATTTTGGCGGTGAATCGCGTTGGCGCCACCATTTCAAGCAGCCGGGTCTTGGGCGTCGGAAAGAGCGGATAGAAGGTCTCGATCGTTGTCTCGTAACCCCAGCTCTTAAATTGAGCGGCGATAAACTCCGCCACCGCCTTACTGCCCGGGGATCCCACGTGGTGCGGCTTGGACGAAAGTCGCTTCATCCACTGTTGAAAATTCTCTCGGTTCAGTAACTGATCGAAACGAGCTTCCAACTCACGCTCCCGCTTTGCGGTATCCGGGAGAAAGCCAGAGATCGGCTGAGGTGGGGCTTCAGCGGAGATAAGCAGCGAGAAGATCAGGATAATAACAGCCGTTCGCATGATCACGGATTGTCTCACAGCCGTTGTTTCTTGACCTGTTCTCAAACCCGCGCCGGGAATCCCAAGTCAAGCTGGTAAGGGCCGGGAGTGCCCGTCAGTTTAGGTTGCGAAGGATATCGTAGATAAACGAAATCCCGTTCCGGAGGTTGTCCACAGATAATCGCTCGTCATTCCCGTGATGCCCGCGAAAATGTTCGGATCGATCAATTAGAAATGGATCGATTCCGTATGTGATGATGCCGGCTTCCCTATACCAAGGCATGTCCGTACCACCGACTGACAACGGAGTTGCAATGAGAACTCCGGGACTTCTTTTCTTTGCAGCAAGAGAGATGGCATCAAATAATGCCGTGTTTGGTGAGCTGCTTACACGCGGTTTGACCACAAACAACCGGCTCCACGAGACGCGGTCGTCGTCGATGGCTCCTCGAAGTTGTTATATAAACGTTTCCGGATCCTGACCGGGAAGGATTCTTATATCGACCTCAGCCGTTGCCTCGGCAGGGACAACATTCGTCTTCTCAGAGGCCTTCAGGACGGTGATCTGTGCGGTGTTACGAATATGCGCATGCCACGTCGGATCATTCTTCAACCAATCGATTACCTTAGCTCTGTTCGGACCTGAAACGGCCGCACGAATGTCCGAAGCCCAAACGCGCTGATCGTCAGTGAAGATCTGCGCTAAATGTTGGAAGTAGGTTTGCGTTTCTGGCGTAATGAGAATCGTCGATTCGAATCGAGCAAGACGGTTGAGTGCCGTGATCAGGGAGTTCACCGGATTATCAATATTCGGTCGCGACGCGTGGGAAGGAGTTCCTCTTACGGTCAGCCTTTGCGAATAGTTCAGCTTTTCGCCTGTGACGACGCTGTAATGGATCACTCGTTCCGATTCAACCCTGTTCGCAATCCCCTCAGAAAGCACATATTCAACATCCTTCAGCAAATCCCGATGCGATTTGACGAAAACTGCTGCCCCCTTGGTTCCTAACAATTCCTCGTCGCAATTCGCAATGAACACGATATCACGGGAGAGCGGAATTCCAGTGCGTTTGATCGCAATTAACGCCAGCAGCTGAGCTACTGCGTGCCCCTTCATGTCGAGCGCCCCACGACCCCAGATGTAGCCATCTTTGACTATTCCGCCAAACGGGTCCACGGTCCAAGCGTTTCGGTCCACCGGCACTACATCGACGTGGTTTACCAGCGCGATTGCTCGTTTCCGACCAGATCCACGAAGGCGCGCATACAGGTTGCCCCTTCGTGAGCCCGCTTCATTCCGGTCAAGAACTTCTGAAGGTATTCCCTCTCGGTCCAAGACAGACTTCAGAAACAACACACCCTCCAATTCATTACCGGGCGGGTTTGTTGTATCGATTCGGATGTACTCGGAAAGTATACGTGTCGCCTCCTGTCCGAGTTTTCGCCAGTCCTCCTGGGCAAACTCCTCCGCATGAGCAGTTGGCAAAAGCACTAGCACGGAAACCTTGATAACGTAGCGAAGCTTCATAGCGCCCGCGAAGGAACCGGTTGCCATTTTATATCTGATACGCCTCACACCGGCATAAGCTAGGAGGTGCCCGAGTGTTGAATGGCCACCGCAGTCCTTGGATTCGCGCTTCGAAATTGAGGGCACGGTGAATCGCCGCTGGCGCACGTCGTCCCGATTGACTGGGTTCATCGTTCTTGCAATCGCAAAACTGGCGCTGTCTCCGCCCGGCGCACCGGGTAACTACCAGCGACGAAGCGCGGATATTCGACCCGAACATTGGCGAGCATGTCGACTCGCTGAGTTTCGTCATACCTGAATAGCAACCTGTGAAGAACGCGATTCGCGCGCTCGACGCGCCGAAGCTGGAGATACCGCTGCGGAGTCTCGCCGAACGTTGCGCGGAAGGCGCGCGGCATCCGGCCGGGATCTGGGTCACTGAGGAGGTGTTGACGCCGATGCGGGGACTAGCAAAAAAAAATCCCCGCACTTGCGGTATTCCGGTTCGTTTCCGAGGGAATCCGACGTGTTTTATGCATGTTCTTCTAACAGAAAATACTTACCGACCGAGCAAACTGCGCGTTTTATGCGTCAAACTGCTTGTCAATATAATAATGTGGGCTATGATTAACTAGAATGATTTTCCGGACAGTTATTCCATCCCTGGGTCTGCTCTGCGCCATTTTGGGCGTGCCCGCTTGCGCCACGACCATTCTGGATTCGTTCAGCGACTCTCAGGAGACACTAATTGCTTCGGGCGGCGCGAACCCGCAGTTCGCATCTAACTCGACAGCCAATAATGCTCCGAATGCGATCGGCGGTCAGCGCGAATTAGTAATGCGCCGTGAACAAAATCGAGGCTCGGCGAGCCTGGACGCGAATCTCTCCTCGTCAGGTCAATTGAGTTTCTCAACCGGCTCGACTGCACGGGCAAGCAGCTTAATTACCTATGATGGCCCGGGGATCGGCGCCGCTACTTCCGCGACCTATAATCCTAATGCAAACAAATTTGGTGTACCGGATACGTTTGGACTTACTGGTGGCGGGACTACCGGCGGTATCGATCTTACTGAGGGTGGCAGGAACGACAGGGTTCGTATCCAAATCTGGTCCGATCTAGGCCTGCCGGTGATCTTTACCTTCTACCGCAGCGCAACAAATTTCGCCATGTTCACTCTCAACGTGCCCGCCGGGACTCAGAACGCGAATGGTCCCGTACTGGAGCCGTTCGAGGCTCTGTTCACGGATTTCTCGGTGACGGGTGGGGGTTCAGTCGCGAGCATCTTCGGCGACACGAAAGCGATCACGTTGCGCCTGAATGGCACGCAATCCGGCGCTGACGCCCTGTTGGACAACTTCGTTGCTACAACAGCAGTCCCCGAGCCTTCTTCTTTATCGTTGCTGTCAATCGGCGGTTTGATCGCCGGCGCGGCGCGACGTGCGGCGCGTTTCATTCGTGCCTGAGCGCCAGCATCGGGTCTATCGGTGAAGCCCGGCGCGCTGGCGCATAGCCCGCCAATAAGGCGGCGGCCGCCATGCAGACGACAGTTCCGGAAAGCACGATCGGGTCATTGTGCCTTAACCCGAAAAGGAAGGATTTCAGGAAGCGCGTGATTCCCCAGGCCAGGCCTAAACCGATGGCGGCTCCTGCAAGCACAAGAGCCAACACCTCACGCAACAACGCAATGATGCTCCGGCGCTCCGAGAGCTATTCTTATCCCTATCTCGCTGGTGCGGCGCGCCACCATATAGGCCATCGTGCCATACAACCCAATGCATGCGATTGTTAGGGCGAGCACGGCAAAGCTGCTGCGGAGCTATCCGAACGTTCGCTCCTGACGGATCATACGGTCAATCTGCCAAGTCTGCGTACCTACCTGGGTGACCGGCACATTTGCATTTAGTTCGTGCATGATACGACGTATCTCAGGAGTGAGAGCGATATGTTGGGCAATCCCATAGCCGTGTGTCGCTCCAATCCGCGCGAGGGTTTTTAGAATCAGCAGCATGTAGAGAGTGCCAGAAGGGATGTTCGGGCGGCCTTCCATAGGGGCTATGGAACGGTATCCCGGTTAGGAAAACCTCGTCACATCCTTCCCACTTCGCGAATCCAATGAGACAGGAGATGGAAATGGATCGAAGGTACGAACGAGCCTATCTGTTAGAACACCCGATAACGAGTTTGACGGTGGCGGCGGTCATTCTTACGATCGTCGGAATCGGGCTCGTGTTTACCGCCGTTGGCGCGATTGTTGGGCTGCCGATGCTACTGCTCGCGTTTATCCTTGGCGCGGTCGCCTGGTATGGGACGCGACGACATTGGCACGACTAGGTTCATTGGATCGAAGGCGAACTTTCTCTCCTGATGGCCGATAGCTCTGCTTCCCTGCTAAAGGCAAGGTGAAGAAGGTCGCCGGCCAGGGTGTTGGCCCATGATCGCCTGTGATGCGCCCTCCAGCCGCGGCCTGAGTTGGGCGGCTACGTCTACTTGAATATGCAACGTTCGGGCTATTCAGCGGGCCTGCTGTTGAGGCTGCTGTGGTTTGGGTTCCGGCTTTGCGCACGGTTTTGGAGGAGGGAGCTTCTGCACGATCTTCTGCGCCTGGGTGAAGGCGGCCTGATCGCCGTTGGTGTACCGTTTGGCAGGAAGCTGGGCCACCAGCGTCTCGACGGATTTCACGCGATTTCCAGGATTCGGATGCGAGGCGAAGAATTCAGCTACTCGACTCTGCTTTGCGCCGTCTGCCTCGAGCTTCTCGAAAAAGCGCGCCATCTCGACCGGGTTGTATCCTGCATCGCTGAGGATCAGAGTACCGTTGGTGTCCGCCTGTGTTTCTGCGCTTCGGGAGAAGCTCAGCAACACCGAGTTGGCTCCGAGTCCGATGCCGGTCTGCGCGATTGCGCCCAGAATCCCATTCCCCGCAATTTGTCCTCCCAATACCGCGGGTAGTTTGATCAGGTTGGCCTTCGATGCCTGATTGGTCCCATGACGCAGCGCGACGTGCGAGATTTCGTGCGACATGACACCGGCCAACTGCGCCTCATTTTCTGCCGCCTTGATCAAGCCAGTGTGTATGAACATCGGTCCGCCCGGAAGCGCGAAGGCGTTAATCGAATCATCAGAGACGACTGTGAAGGTGTACGGGAAGTCGGAAGCGCGCTTGGACCGGGTCAGTTTCTGCCCGACGTTATCGATGTAGCGCTGCAACCCAGGATCTTTGATGACTTCGTATTGCTTCTCGATCTCTGCCGCGGTTTCTATCCCAAGTTGAATGTCCTGCTCCTTGGAGAAAAGGTTCATTCCAGGCTTGGGTTCCTTGATCTGAGCGGACAACGAAGAAACCAGCAAGAGTAGGGAAACGAGTAGATATCGCATAGGGGCCTCCTGGTTTTTGCAGATCGCCGGACCAACCGTTCTCAGGCACAGGTTGACGAAGGAGCCGGTCGGCGCGCAGATACTGTTCCAGGGTCGCCGGGTTCTCTGGTTTGTTTCGCGGCGCTGCGGTAAGAAGTATCCCGACGAAGACTGCGAAGGTGATCGCTGCGCGTGCGAGTGCGGAAGCTCCACTCGCTCGCGCTGAAGCGAATATCGCTCGTGGCTCTGAAGCTGATGCGTCGGGTAATGTTGTTGTGAAGAAGGGCACATAAGATCCCTTCGGAAGTTCGATGCGAACCGGCGCGGTCGCTCCTTCGGAAGCATAGTAATCGCGTAGTTTTGCGCGCAACCGACTTGCTTCTACGCGCACCGTTGAATCGATTTGCGGGTCGTAGTCGCTGCCCCTTCCATATACCTCGGTCGCAATTACATACTCCTTGATTACCTCGCCTTCTCCACTGAGCTCTTTGTCCACGACGAATGTCAGGAAGAGGCTCAGACGTCTGGCCGATCGGAACAGCCGACTGGCCAGTAACTCAGTCAAGTGTGCGCGAATGACGGCTTCATTGTGCGATGGATTACGATGCATGGGCTACTCCGACGTTTGCTAACGGATCCTAACGTCTTAAACGCGGAATTTTGCGTCAAATTGGATTCATGAAACACACGAACTCACTCTTTTTACTGTTGGTGAGCGCGTTTGCCGGTTACTCGCAACACCATCACGAAGCGCAGCAGTCAACCAAGCCTGCGGAACTATTGGAAGGGCTTGGGAACCACAGCCATCCGATCCAGACGAGTTCAGCGGAAGCACAGAAATTCTTTGACCAGGGACTCGCGCTGGTCTATGGCTTCAACCACGATGAGGCCGCTCGCCTGTTCGCGAGGGCGGCGGAACTGGATCCGAAGTCTCCAATGCCGCATTGGGGAATTGCGCTGGCGTTGGGACCGAACTACAACATGCCGCCAATGCCGGAACGCGAAGAGAAGGCGTGGCAGGCGATTGAAAAGGCGATTGCGTTATCCCGGAAGGCGCCTGTGAATGAGCGCGCCTATGTTGACGCCCTGACAAAACGCTATTCAAAAGACCCAGAGGCGGATCGCAAACAACTCGCGGTGTTCTACAAAGACGCGATGAAAGAAGTCATGCAGCAATATCCGGACGACCTGGATGCCGCAACTCTTTACGCCGAATCGCTCATGAATCTTCGGCCCTGGCAATTGTGGAGCGCCTCCGGCGAACCGGCGGAAGGAACTTTGGAGATTGTCAATGTGCTGGAACATGTGCTCCGCAGGGACCCGGAACATCCAGGAGCAAATCATTACTACATTCACGCGTTGGAAGCCTCGAAGACTCCGGAGCGAGCGCTTCCGAGCGCAATGCGACTGGGTTCGCTGATGCCCGGGGCCGGCCATATCGTTCACATGCCGTCGCATATCTTGCTGCGTCTTGGCGATTACGAGCAATCGGCGACCGTGAACGAGACAGCATCGCGAGTGGATGAGAGGTACATCAGCCGATCAGGAGCGAAGGGAGTTTATCCGCTGATGTATTACTCGCATAACCTGCATTTCGTCTCTTATGCTCGGATGTTTCAGGGCAAGTACGAAGAATCGATTGACTACGCGAAGCGTCTGCGCGCGAATGTCGATGGGGCTATCGATGATATGCCGATGATCGCTCCCTATGGCGCTTTCGAATGGTTAGTGATGACGACTTTCGGACGATGGGACGAGATTCTGCATGAAAAGGAACCGAAAGAAAAGAATTTGTTTTTGCAAGCGATGTTCCGGTATGCCCGTGCCGCCGCGTTTGCGGGCAAGGGCAATGTGAAGGATGCGCAAGCTGAGCAGGAACGAATGCAGGCGACCGCCGACAGGATTCCCGAGACTGAGATGCTGATGATCAACAGCGCTCGGAGCCTTGTCGCTATCGGATTGGAGGACGTAAGCGCGAGGATCAGCCGCTGCAAGGGAGACAAGGAGGCCGAGGTCGCTCACCTGCGCCGGGCGGTGGAGTTACAGGATGCGCTCGGGTATATGGAGCCGCCGGAGTGGCACTACACGATTAGAACTTCACTCGGGGCCGCGCTGCTGCGCGACGGCAAGGCTGCGGAAGCAGAAGGCGTATTCCGTAAGGACCTGGAGATGAATCCGCGGAACGGACGCTCGCTGTTCGGGCTGTTGAAGGCGTTGGAGACGCAATCGAAAGAAGTATCGATCGAGTGGGTGAAGAAGGAGTTTGCCGAAGCATGGAAGAATTCGCAATTGCCGCTTACGGTGGAATCTCTGTAGCTGCTTCTGATAGGCTTTGGTGAGCTTCGCCGATTGAAGCGAAGTGGATGACAGGTAAGAGGATTGAAATGGAAAACGAAACACTCGCTCGGACAAGCTCAGGTGACTATAGCGTTTCGATTTGGATCATCCTGGCAGTCATTTTGATTGTGAGTACGGTCATCGCGATCGGGAGCATAAGTCTTCTCGATTCCCACCAGCAGGGTCAAGTCCCTACCGGGTCCCAATCGGTTCCTTCCATGCGCTAGCTGTTATTTCAGTCGCTCCTCCCTGCGCGCTTACGGGAGGAGCATGTCTGTTAGCTCTATTTCGCTGATTTGGCCTCGCACGTGGGAGATACGTGCTCTACTTTCGTTACGTCGAACACGTCGCCGGTACGTGCGCCGGTGATTTTCACTGTGTGATTGCCGGAATGCTTCTCGAGATCCGCAGGTCCGGTCACCGTCATTTTTCGACCGGTCTTCAAATCCGTAAATGTATAGTGCTGTGGCCGTTCGCCTTTGTTCAGACAGCCGGTGAGCGTCATTGTCTTACTCAGTTTTGCCGGTTCTGGCTTCTCCTGGGCCACGGCAGGAATTCCGACCGTAAGCAGCGTAAGACACGTAAATGTCAGCCGTTGTCTTTGTAGCTTGTTCATATGTACATCCTTCCGGCGCCGAGGCGTCGTCGATTTGTAAGACCAGATCCGTGGGGTGGAATGTTTCAATTTCGCACGCTAACGGCTTGTCAATAAACCTCCACCCCTAGGGGTCGTGGCTCTGTTTCGATGGCTTTCCGCTTTGCGGCCGCGTCTGAGTTGGGTTCTTACACCGAAAACTCCGGCGTAAAACACCGTAGAAACCCGGATAGGCCGTTAGCGCATTAGCCCGTATTCTGAAGACCGAGGTAACGCCCGCCAGCGAGGAAAGCGCACCCGGTCTGCGGCTGTCGAACTTCCGAACTGCGAACACCGACATGAAACAAAGCCTATCCAACGTTATTCATCTCTCTCCGGTAGTGAGCATCCTCAAGATCGTGAAGGAGGAACTGGAGACGGTGTGGGGTTCGGAAGTTAACATTCTCAGCTTCACAGATGCGATATCCGCCGGTCGACAGATCCTCTTTGCGCCGGAAGCTCCTATCACTCTGGCGATTGTAGATGTCGGCACACAAAAAGCAGACCACTTCATAGCCGCCCTACAGGATCTTTATCCCCGCTGTCCTATCGTTCTAACAACGGGCGAAGCACGTGGCGTCGATCATACTCTAGTGCCTTCAGACAAGCTTCAGGTTCTTGTAAAGCCATTTACAGTCAGTCAGTTAGTCCAAGCAGCCGAGAGGTGTCTAACTTGCAGTCCAACGCGGTAACGAATGAAAATCCCGACATCCTGCTAATCGAAGATAATCCGGGCGACGTCTGTCTGATCCGTATCGCATTGAGTGAATGCGATATAACATGCACTCTCCACACTGCCACGGACGGAGATCAGGCGATACGATTTTTGTATGACAAATCTCGGCGTGTCCCACGTCCTGCTCTCGTGCTTCTCGATCTCAACTTACCGTTTCTCACTGGGCACGAAGTATTGGAATGCATTCGGTCGCGATCGGAGACGCGCACGTTACCGGTGATCGTGATGTCATCATCGCGAGACCCCGTCGATGTAAGGAGGGCATACCGATCCGGCGCAAACTGCTACCTGCATAAGCCCACGGAGTTCGACGAGTTGATTAGGATAATGCGTGGCCTCACACAGTTCTGGTTTAACATCGTGCGACTGCCCGGATACCCAAGTCAAGTCGTCTAAGCTTCCGCACGGTTCATCAGTGCGCCCGCTGGTTCAGGAACACGGATTCGTAACGTGGTTCCTTCGTTCGGGGCACTTCGTAACTCCATTGTGCCGTTCACCAAACGCGTACGCTCTTTAATAGAGACTAAACCAAGGCCCACAAAATTTTCCCGGGCCTCCGGCGTCATGCCCACACCTTTGTCTTCGATAGTTAACGACAAGAAGCCTCCGGAACGCTCAAGGGCTACAACAGCCTCGCGGACCGCAGCGTGCTTAACGACATTCTGGAGCGCTTCCTGAGCGATCCTATATAAGCAAAGAGCAGCCTCTTTGGAGACTCTTTCGAAAGAGCCTGAGGTTTGAAGGCATACGCGGATCCCAGTGAGAGCTTCGAACTCCGAACAATACGCCTGGAGAGCCGCAGCCAGTCCGGAATACTCCAACGCCGCCGGATGTAGTTGGTGCGAAAGACGCCTTACGTTTTCAGAGAGCTGGACAACCCGTTCCTGCAAACGTCCGCTCTGCGCCAATGCGCTGGTGCAACCCGGCGGGATAGCCCGTTTCAAATTGCTGATCCCCAAGCTCAACGTGGCGATTCCCTGGCTCAAGTCGTCATGAAGTTCGCGCGCTATCCGTGCGCGCTCTTCCTCTTGCGCATTGATCAGACGGGCGTTCAGCGCCTGAATCTCTTTTTCCGCGCGTGTTCGATCCTTTAACTGTTTTTCAAGCCTCGAGTTCGCGTGCCGCAAGAGTTCTTCCGCGTGTTTACGTTCGGTAATATCAAGCACCGAACCCGAATACCCGGCGAATTTCCCATTGACAAATCTGGGAGACCCCTGGTTCAGCACCCAGCGATATTCACCGTCGTGCCGACGCAACCGAAATTCATCCAAATAGTCGCACTGCCGCTCCTGGCAAGTGTGGAACTTATCCCGTGCCCCAGCGACATCATCCGGATGCAAGTCGGTGGCCCATTGACCGGAGAGGCGCTGCTGCGGCTTTCCCAGAAATTTCGCCAGGGGTTTGTTGATGAACGAGTTTTCTTCTGTCGCGGTCGACATCCATAAGTAGGCCGGTGTTTCATTCGCTATCATCCGCGCCCATTCATCGCGCTTTTCGTGTTCGTGGAATTGCCGGCTCCTCCAGATCAGGGCGATTCCTGACACGTTCGCAATCCCAATCAGCAGGACAAGGGACATCATTTCCCACCAGCGCTTTCGTATCGGGGCTTTCACCTCCTCCGAATCGATTTTGGCGACAACAGCCCACGACGAGTCCGGAACGCTGCGTAGCGAGGAAAGAACTTGCACGCCTCGATAGTCAGTCCCCCGGCGCAGCCAGCCGGCTTTCAATTGTTCGTCGGTAGGAACCGCAAGATCCTTCAAAGATCTACGCATCAACATTGCAGTACCGGGACGATTTCGCACATCGTTTAGGACCAGTGCCGTATCTCCTTCCCTCCTCACCAACAAGGTTTCAGCGGACGAGCTCGGCGTGGGCCATGACTGCAGGTACGGAAATAGAAACCGCGACCCGTCGATATCCAGCACGAAAGCTCCAAGCGAATGCAGAGGAACAATCAGGGCCATTAGCGAACGTTGATTTCGCACATCACGGTAAAGGTCGGAAAGGATGACACGGGATGCGCCAGTTGCAGCCCGCACAAACTCCATCAAGTGATCAGAATCACTCGTATCTGAATTGAGTCGTAACCGGATATTACCGTTGACGTCGACCAGAATCCCGTTGGTGTAGCCGAATTCAGCGGACAAAGCTGAGAGCAGGTCGAGAATCACAGCGCGGTCGCGATCACCGACTTGTTTCCCAGACAGGATTCTTTCCGCATTTCGCGCAGCAGGGGAGGCTGCAACAACCCGACCATCTCCCAAACGCTCACGTCGCCAGTTCGCAATCTGCTGAACCTTGGCGTCGCTGACAGAAGTCAGTTGTCGTATCGTAGCTTCTTCAATCTCCGCGCGTTGCTGAGCGTAATACCACCATGCCGTCAGCGCCATCGCGACAGCGGCGCCAGTGAAAACCAGGCTCAATGCACGGCCGTGTTTCGTTGACAGGCTTACATCGCCCATAGCATCTCACTCACCCACGAGTCTGAGGCGTATGGCGCACTGAATCAACGCGGCGGTGGTCTTTACCCCGAGAACCTGCATAATCTCGTACTTGTGCGACTCCGCCGTTCGAGGAGAAATGTTGAGCATCGTAGCGACCTCTTTCATCGTCCGGCCCTCCGCAATGAGCTGAAGTACCTGACGCTGTCTCGTTGTTAAAGGAGCGCCGTCGCCCCCAGCATCCTGACGCGCTTCGAGCAGGATGGACAAGACATCTTTCGAAACAAGCGATGTAACATAGGCCCGGCCCTGTCCCACTTGAGTGATCGCCTGGATCAGTTCCTCACCGGGTGAGACCTTCAAAACGTACCCTAAGGCGCCCGCGCGCAGAGCATCTACTACCAACTGGGTATCGCGATGCATGCTCAGCACAACGATCTTCGCGTCCGAGCGACGCGTTTTGATCTGCCGGATCGCGTCGATACCGTTCAACTGCGGCATCGAAATATCAGTGACGATTACATCCGGAGCCAAGGAGTCAACAGCGTCCAGAAGAGCAAATCCATCATGGACAACGCCGACCAGGTCGAACGTGTCCTTAAGCAAGGCCTCCAAGCCCTCTGTAACGATCGCGTGGTCGTCGGCGAGAAGAACTTTCGTCTTCGGCATCAAGTATCGTCCAGCCCGACTATGGTACCGCTACGGCGATCAAAGTGTTTTAGAGTTTTTGAATACCACGCGAAAGGTAAATTTCACCCTTCAAGACTTTCCAAATAGCGGGGCCGAGTTCCTCGCCTGCGTCGAGCTTCAGTACATAGCCGCGAACTCCGTGAGCCAGCGCTTTCGCCACCAGGCTTGGTTCGTTGTGCATGCTGAGCATCAGGATAACTGTATTGGGCGCTTGCTTTAGAATCCGAGTACTAGCCTCGATTCCGTCAATACCGGGCATGTAAACATCGGTGATAACAACATCCGGGTTGAGTTCGATAACCGCTTTCAACAGTTCGCTGCCATCCGAGACAGAGCAAGTGATTTCAAACTCATTGCCTATCAGAATGTATAACTCTTCGATAATTTCCGGCTGATCGTCGGCGAGAATCAGGCGTGGCCGCGCCACAGCATGCGGGCTGTCTGACTTCCGGGATGATAGCCGACACACTTCTCCCGAGCTTCATATCTTCTATTAACCAAGTTCGAGTCTGCCCGGCGGTATCCGTAAAATTACGGGGTCATTTTGACGCCGTTATGCCCTGGCGAAACAAAAAAGGGCCTTCATCGGTAGGGAGGCCCTTTCCGTCTGCTGAACTTTATATGGATACTAACGCTGAGTTCGGAACTTACGAGTCAAAACGTACATTGCAATGCCACCGCCGAACATTGCGAAGGTGGAAGGTTCGGGAATTTCGCCGCGCCACCCCACCGCCGCCTCCGCCGGGAGCGGTGATCCCGAGAAAACCGTACCTGTCGGATGTCATCGAGCCCGCCTGAGGTGATTTTGATAGAGGTTAGCTTTTCCCGTTACCTGACAATAGTAAAAAACTGATTCCCCGTCGTAACCGTTCCGGTCTTGGACTGGGTTGTAAAGTCCCATTAGCTGTGATGTTGTAGCTCGCATTCGGCGCACCCCCATTTGGCGGGTTTAGCGCGAAGATGATGTCGTCGAACGTGTTTCCCACCTGAAAGGGAAATCGTGATGTTAGTCGAGATCGCCTGCTCATTGCAGAGATCCGGCCTGGCCGCTGGCATCCTCTATCCAAAGTCTGAGTAGAAGTAAACACTGCGTTCAGGCCTGGAAATTCATTAAAGGTCCCGTTTACCGTTGTACCGTGGCCTACATTCGTCAGCAATACATTGAACTCAGGCGGTTGCGGGTCGTTACCTGCGTCGATCATGATCGCAGCATTGGCAGCGCCCGTCGCCACGAGCACTAAGCCAAGCAGTTTTGTCTTCATCTATCCTCCGAATAGCAGGCGATAGATTCGCCTTAGCCAGTATACCCTCACTTGCGGGGAAAAAGTACTAAGGTAACGGTATGACACCGAACGGATTCAAGCGCCTGTTGTCGATCCATTCGAGCGCACAACTGATAGAAGTACGGCAAAACCAGTAATCACCTGAGAAACAGTCTAAAGGTCTTACTAGTCCGTTACTAGACAAGCCACTTACACCACAAAGCCGCACATTAGCCGAACAAAAGAGCGTAGGGAAAAACACTCATGCTCTTTTTACATTCACTTTAAGTGTGCGCTCCGGACGAAGAGCGCTTATCTCGCTGACAGCCGCTGCTTTTTCTTGCCTGAGCGCTTATGCGCAATCCAATGCAGCCCCTCCCGACCATATACCCGGTCGGCTGTTCGTCCAGCACCGTTCCGGGACCGATCTCGCGGACGACGAGAGCATCTTAAGGGGAGCAAAGGCCAAGATAATCAAACGGATCGAGTCACTCCAGATTTCAGTGCTGTCCCTACCGGAGGAGGCGGCGGAGCAAGTTTCAAAGCACCTAAACAATTCAGGGAAGTTTGCGTTCGTCGAACAGGATTACACCGCTCGTGGCGCTGTCCTGTCTAAGGATCCGAGCGCAGTTTCGCAGTGGCACCTCACAAAGATCGATGCCAGTTCGGCATGGAATATCTCGACTGGTTCAGTTTCCGTCCCAATTGCGATTGTGGATTCCGGAGTTGACCCGACCCATCCCGACTTGGCGGGAAAAATCGTGCCGGGTTGGAATTTCCTGGGCGCAAACACCAACACGTCGGATGTATTGGGCCACGGAACAGCCGTCGCAGGGGTGGCGGGCGCAGCCACCGATAACGGAATCGGCGTAGCGGGTGTGGGCTGGCGTACGCCGATTATGCCCTTGGTGGTTCTGAACGCATCCGATTACGCAGCCTACTCCGATATCGCGAACGCAATCATCTACGCTGCCGACCACGGTGTTCGGATCATCAACGTAAGTATTTGTGGGACCTCGGCGTCCAGCGTCCTGCAGAGCGCCGTCGATTATGCGTGGAACAAGGGCTCGCTAGTGTTCGCGGCCGCAGGCAATAAGGCGACGTCTGCATTGACCTATCCGGCGGCCTGTGCTCGAGCGATTGCCGTTAGTTCGACGGAAAAGACGGATGTTCTTTCCTCCTTCTCAAATTACGGATCTTGGATCAGCCTCTCGGCACCCGGAAACTATATCTTGACCACTAAGAAGGGAGGAACCTACGCGCAGTGGTACGGGACCTCGTTCGCATCTCCGATTGCTGCCGGAGTCGCAGCATTGGCGCTTTCAGTTCGTCCCACAATGGATCGCGACACCTTGCTGCGGATCCTGGAGCAAAACACGGATGATTTGGGATCTCCTGGATTTGACCCAGCTTCGGCTGGGGCAGGGTGAATGCATACAAGACCGTTACCGCAGCGGCCGTGATTTCTCCTGATGTCGCGGCTCCAACAGTCTCGATCGCCTCTCCAGCCCCGAGCACGATCCTGTCGGGCACGGTGTCCGTTTCAGGAACAGCAACGGACCCGTCAGGCATCTCTAAGTGCAGCTTGTACGTCGATAACGCGCTAATGTCAAGCCAGGGGGGCTATTCTAACTTCAACTGGGATTCGAGAAATGTCGCGAATGGAACACATACGGTCGCGGTTAGCTGTACGGACGCAGCCGCGAACGTAGGACAGACCGGCATTAACGTGTCGGTCAGCAACGCCACACCCGTCGACGCAGAAGCGCCAACACTGGCTATTGTTTCGCCGACAGCGTGGGTTACCATTCCCGATCAGGTCACCATATCCGTTTCGGCAAGTGATAACGTGGGCGTGTCGCAGTTGAGCATCTACATTGACAATGTCCTGGTAAGCTCCTCGAGTTCCACATCCAGCAACTATGTGTGGAACACAAAAAACGCCAGCGCAGGATTTCACACCATCACTGCTCGAGCTTGGGATCGCGCCGGGAACGCTGCAGCAAAGGCGATAAGCGTCAAGCATTAGACGACGTTCGAACTATGATGTCCGGCAGGCATCGTCCCTCTACTGAGGACACGACATACTTCGCGCAGAATTCGGCGCCATTGACGGGAAGATCAGTCGAAATCTGAGGTATTCCGCGCAAGTCGCTCAGATACTCACACCAATTTCCGCTATAGAAGTCCTGCAATGGAATCGGGAGAGCAGGAATATGTTCCTTGACGTGTCTTTGGAGGATCGATTCCTCGCGGAACCCCTCGCGCGGCGGATACAAGAGGGGCTTGCCGTTGGCGATGCATTCGGCAAGCATGCTGAACCCGAGTTTCGCGATCACGAGGTCGCAGGTACCCAACACATCGGTGAAGCGCTCACCCAGGCCGGGCGTAACAAATTCGTATTCCGGCGCCTGCGCGACAGCTTTCGCAAAAGCTTCGGCCGAAACCTGCGCTCGCGACCCGAGTAGGACCCGGTTGCCCCGCGTAACGTTGACTCGCGCCTTTCTGGCGATCGATGGCGCGTCCACTATCTTAGGAAACACATCCAAGCGTTCGGATTGATAAAAGGGTAAGCGTAGCAATTCGGACATTCGGGAATAGCCCTGCTCCAGATGGCCCAGATAGTCCTGCGCATATGGCTCGTAGATCCAATCCCAAGTGAAGTTCGCAATCGCAATGCACGGGATGCCGAGAGCTGCAGCGACATCGCCGGCCATCGCCGGTATATCGGCGACAATCAGATCCGGCCGCTGCGACTCAGCGAAGCGCACTTCCTCGTTGCTCACTGCATTCCATCGCGCAACGAACTGCCTGAGGCGTTCGAGCGTAGCTCGCTCATCCATGATCACTCCGGCTTCGCGCTCGATTACCCCGGATTCGAAATCGCCTGCGGAGACATTCACACCCGGCGGCAGCATATGAGGAGCGGCCTGCGTGCGCGCCAGAATCCGCCAATCGGGACGTATCCGCTGTATCTCTCGAATTACCTCGGCCATTCGCACGACATGGCCGTAACCGTGCCCGCTAATGTAAAAAAGAATGGATCGCATTCAGTACCGGCGGAGCCACTCTTCGGCCGCATGGGGAGGCAAGCCCGCTCCGAACAGGTGACCTTGCGCGCGATCGCATCCTGCCAGACGGATCAAGTGCAACTGCTCCATAGTTTCTATACCCTCAGCGGTTACGCTCAGCCCGATATTGTGCGCGAGAACGACGATGGATTTGACAAGGGCGAGAGTCGCAGGACCGAACTCTGTCTCCTGCAGAAAGGACTGATCGATTTTTAGTGAATCCGCCGGGAGCCGCCTTAGGTAGCTGAGCGACGAGTAGCCTGTTCCGAAATCATCGATGGCGATCTTCACCCCGATCTCCCGGAGTTCGCGCATCCGGCTGGCGGATGCTTGCACATCGCTCATGATCAGGCTCTCCGTAAGTTCTAGTTCCAGGCAGTCGGGCGGAACGCCGGCGGAGCCCAAGGCCTGGGCGACGGTGCTCACAAAATGAGACTGCGCGAACTGCAAAGCGGAAACGTTGACTGCCAGCGGCACGGTTGTAAGACCGGCATTTCGCCACGCGGCGATCTGGTTACACGTGTGCTGCAGCACCCATTCGCCGATTTGCAGAATCATCCCAGTCTCTTCTGCAATCGGGATAAACTCCGAGGGCGACACACGCCCTAGTTCCGGCGTATCCCAGACCAGCAGAGCTTCCAAGCTGGCGAGTCGCCCGTTCAGATCGACCTGGGGCTGATAAAAAATCTGGAATTCATGACGGTCCAACGCGCGACGAAGGCAGGTCTCGAGTTCCAGCCGCTTCCGGGCGCTACCGCTCATATCCGGAGTGAAGAAGTGGAGTTCGTTCCGGCTGCGATTCTTGGCAATGTACATGGCCGAGTCCGCATTGCGGAGCAGGGTCGCGGCATCATGTCCGTCGCGCGGAAACATGCTGATTCCCAGGCTGCCCGTCACAAATAATTCCCTTCCGCTCACACGGGAAGGAGTGCGTAGCACGGCCAGCAATTCCCGCGCATATTCCGCAGCGTCGTCCTCCGTGTCGCAGGCGGTAAGAATGGCAGTAAATTCATCGCCGCCCATCCGTGCCAGTGTGTCGCCGGGGCGCATGCAGGCATAGAGCCGGCGTCCTACCTGCTGCAGAACGAGATCGCCGACTTCGTGGCCCAGCGTGTCGTTGATCTGCTTGAACCGGTCCAGGTCAATGAACACAAGGGCCAAGAACTTGTTCGTCCTTCTCGCATTCGATAGGGCCCTGTCGAGTTCGGTTTGCAGCATCAGCCGATTTGGCAAACCTGTCAGAGCGTCGTGGTTTGCCTGATAAGCAAGCTGATCCGTCAGTTGCCTTTGATAAACGGCGGCCGCAACGCTCTTTGCCATCAATTCGATTACTTCGCGCGCTTGCGGATGAGGCTTGCGGTTCGGCACAGGATTGATGGACCAGAAACCGATAGAGCCGTATACAGAGTCTCCGATCAGGATCGGCGCGCCGACATAGACTGGTCGATCTTCCTCTCTTCCTTCAACGATAGTCTCTCTGGACCTGACCACCGTTGTCGCTATACTGTCGTACTCGGCGTTTCCGAAGGTCTTGAGGATCCGCCCGTCAGCCGACGTGATTGCAGCCGAGTCTACTCCAAAGATCTCGCATCCCGTCGCAAGATATTCCCCAAACAGCATATCGATGCTCGGATAATTCGTAGTGGTCAGCCGGTGAAGCAGTTGCAAATAGCGGATAAAGGTAACAACCGGGCTGACATCTCGCGCGTAACCCTGCACGCCCTCAGGCTGACCATCGCAGAACAGCAGTTCGGTTGAAACCTCCAGGTGGACCGTTTCGCCGGATTTACTGACGATCGGAACCGGAAACGGAACCGGACCGCTACCGCCAGGTGCTCGAACACGCGTTGCCTTGCCGCTTCCCGGGCATCCTCGCGGACGAGATCAAAAAACTCGTGCCGATCGCCTCTTCTCTGTGATAGCCCGTCACACGTTCGAATGCGCGATTCACCCGGGTCAAAATGCCGGTGAGATCGTGCATATACATCAGGTCCGGCGCATTCTCAAACAGCGCACGGAAATCATCGTGCGCATCGAGAATCAACTTTGGTCCGCCGCGATCATTTTCCGCTACGACTGCCACTACAACTGTAAGATAAGCAGAGCCACGGCCCCGATAGCGATGGCAACGCCGTGGGGCATGCTTAATGACTGGGGACTGGATATATCCAGATCAGGTTGAGACTTGTAAGGCGCCCGGAAATACGCGAGTTCCTTTGCGATGTGCATTACATTAAAGAATGCCGAACCCAATGCGTTTCGGGCAAGTACCATGCCCAATGCGATCACACCTCCCGCAATCGAAGCCAGGATAAATAGCGTAAACCAGTCTCTGGGTCCGAGGATTGCGCCCGCGGCTGCCATAAGCTTCACGTCGCCGCCTCCCATCGCCCGAAGCAGGAACAACGGCACATAGATCAGGACAGCCAACCCGAATCCCATCGCAGCCTGCGCCAAGCCGTTCCATCCGTTGAGCCAGGAATTCAGGGCGATGCCCGCAAGAAACCCCGCTACGACAACGACATTAGGTATTCTTCGGGAATACAAATCAGTAATCGCAGAAATCCCGTCACCCCGATAAGGGCGATCTTTATGACATCATGCATGTGAACTTACCAGCTTAAGGCCCATCCCGGTCAGTTGCTAGAGTAGAAGGTTAGGCCTTCCCTTCGTGAATCTATCGTCATTTACAGCCTTACTCTTAATCCTTATTGCGGCTGTGGCCGGCTCATATGCGGGGATCGCGATCTCCGGCATGCCGAAATTATCCCGCAGAGTTGTTCCGTTCAGCGGGGTGATGCTGCTGTTGGTTTCCCTGATGTGGGTCCTGCCGGAATTGGCCGAGGATTTTGGATGGGCACCCGGGGTGGCCCTGATGACCACCGGCTTTCTGCTTTTGTGGCTGGTGGATAGATTTGTTTATCCCGTCTGTCCGTCTTGCTCGCATACCCACAATCACGACACCTGCGTAAGTCGCTTGCATGGGTTCGCCGGACCTCTCCTTATGGCCACCGTGATTCACAGCTTATTCGATGGATGGGCGCTTGCCGCGGCGCAGACTGCCGGAAAGCAAGGCATCTCCGCCGGTGTCCTGCTCCACAAGATACCGGAGAGTATAGCGTTCGGAATCATTCTTCGAGCCGCGTTGAAAACACGGAGGAGCGCGCTCGTGAGCGCCGTACTTGTGCAGACGGTGACATTGCTTGGCGCAGGTCTCGAAAGCGTAGCGGAACCTCACATGGGACCGTTCTGGATACATGTTCTGCTTGCAATCGCAGGCGGCACGTTTCTGTACCTCGGTTTTCATGCGGTTCATTCCGAATGGAGGCGCCGGACGATGCGAGCCGCAACGCACTCTTAAGTAATCGCCATAAAACGGACGTCGTCCCGGCATAGATTCTGGCTGGCGACTGCTCGGCTGGAGTGACGCCGCGGAACGCGCCTTGCGCGTTGAACAATTCGCCTGCCTTACAATGGCTGCGGAAGCTTGCTATGCGACAAGTCACCTACACGATGCATTTCAGAGGACAAGCATCGCGTTCCAGCGGAGACACGGGCGTACTTCGAACTACGGGCAGCGGAACGAGTTGCACCCTGGACACGACAGTTCAAGCGACAGGTGTTGAAACAACCCTGCACGCCAAGTCCGGCGAACTCGCGTTCCTGGAATTAGAATTGCGCCTCCATGGCCAGAATGCGTTCGACGGCACGGGCACTCTCACCTTTGGAGATGACACCGAGCACGCGCTCCGCTTTTCGACCTTGGCTCCGGGTCACCTTGCGCCAAGCCCGATTGCCGGTGTGATGGCAGGGGCGGTTAGCTGGAAGGTGGACAGCGGCTCGGGAACCTTTGCAGGGGCCACCGGAGTGATCACATCCGCGTTCACGCTCACCGATTCAGGCGACATCAGCGAATATCATTGCGGCCTCATTTTTCTTCCTGAATAGAATTTTCGGCCATCTATCACTCGGTTCTGGTAAGATGTCGGCTCCAGGAGGAAACAACCAATGTCCAAGGTAGTAAGTTGCCGGGATGTTGGCATGGATTGCGACTTCGTGGCGCGCGGCCAATCCGAAGACGAGATCCTCGCCAAGTGCGCTGAACACGCTCGCACTGATCATGGGATGTCGGACATCCCCGATGAAGTGGTCACCAAGGTTCGATCGGCGATTCACGACGAGTAGCGACCAACCGCGGGATGGCCGCGTGTTACTCTCGTGCCTTCCCGCTTCCCTCCTCTTTACGTCCCCAGGCTTACACTGGAGCACGATGCCTAAGGCAAAACCGCCTGCGAAGAAGAATAGCTCGCCTCCGACATACACGCTCGCTCTCGATAAACGACGAGCCAAACTGCTGGTTAATATGCTCGGCGCAATCGAATTGCGAATGTTCGAGAAAGGCTTCCGGCCGACAGAAGCGCAACTGCGCACAATTGAAGAACTCCGGCAGGAACTGAGCATTCAGGTTTACGGTGAAAACGAAGGCTCACTGGAGGATCAATTGACAGCAGCGCTGAATTGGGCCGGAGAACGAAGGTAGGCTTTCAACTCAAAGAACATCCGTTTTAGCGTCTCTGTATAGAGATGGCGAAAGAGCAAAATTACGAGCTCATCCGTACCGGTGACGGGCGCCGATCAAAGCCTGGGTTAAAGGCGTTCCACTTGAAGATGCCGCCCGCCAGCAGCTCATCAATGCGGCACACCTTCCCTTCATTCACAAATGGATCGCAGCAATGCCGGACGTACACTACGGAATCGGCGCCACTGTCGGAAGCGTAATTCCGACGAAAGGCGCGATTGTTCCGGCAGCCGTCGGCGTTGATATCGGCTGCGGAATGATGGCAGTGCAAACCAGTCTGAGTGCCAACGACCTGCCGGACAACTTAAAAAAGCTGCGGACCGCAATCGAGAAAGCCGTCCCCCATGGCCGGACCAATCAGGGCAAATCCGGAGACCGCGGCGCGTGGCATCGCCTGCCGGATCGCGTTCAGGACATCTGGCCCAATCTGCAAAAAGGATACGATCGCATTCTTGCCAAACACCCGGGCGCATCTGCAAGCAATAACGTGAACCATCTCGGAACGCTTGGAACCGGAAACCACTTCATCGAAGTTTGCCTCGATGAAAACCAGAACGTATGGATCATGCTCCACAGCGGCTCGAGAGGTGTCGGCAATCGCATCGGAAGCTACTTCATTGAACTCGCGAAAGAGGACATGCGCCGCCTTCAGAAAAATCTTCCAGACAAGGATCTCGCGTATTTCAGCGAAGGAACAAAGTACTTCGACGACTATGTGGAAGCCGTCGGGTGGGCCCAGGAGTTTGCGCGTGAGAACCGTCAGATTATGATGGACAACATCCTGTACGCAATTCGTCATTCTGGTGAAGTACCGACCTTCGCTGCGCATTTACAGGCCATCAATTGTCACCACAACTACGTCACGCGCGAGCGCCATTATGGCGAGGATGTTTACTTGACTCGTAAGGGAGCCGTTCGCGCGGGCAAGAGGCGAGCTCGGTATCATTCCCGGCAGCATGGGCGCAAGATCGTTCATCGTCCGAGGACTCGGAAATCCGGAGAGCTTCGAGAGCTGCAGCCATGGCGCGGGTCGTGCCATGTCCAGAGGCGAAGCGAAGCGGCGGTTCACGGTGCAGGACCACGCGCGCATGACGGAAGGAATCGAATGCCGGAAAGATGCCGATGTCATCGATGAAACACCGGCTGCTTATAAATCGATCGATGCTGTGATGGCTGCGCAAAAAGATCTGGTAGAGGTCGTCCATGAACTTCGGCAAGTAGTTGTGGTCAAAGGTTAACCTGTAACCTACAGTACTAATTACCCTTTCCGGGTTGACTTACTCTTGATCCGAGCGATATCCTAGGTTATTCGTAACACTCCAATCCCGGGCGTTGCTTTCGCTCGGCTTGCTTTAGCAGGAGAATGTAAGTTTCTCTGAAGCGTTCGGCGTGGGAGAACACTATTGAATCAGCCGTATTTTATTGTTGTTCTCGCCCATTCTTTGCACGGCCGCTTACGGCGGGTTCACGTACCCTACCAGTTCGTCTATATCGTTCTTGCTCTTGTGCTTATCGGCTCGGTTTCCCTGTTGGGTCTCGTCTCCAGCTACTTCCGTATGACCCTTAAAGTCGCTAGCTACAACAGCTTGCGCCAGGAATTCGAGACGCTTCGCTCCCGGTACGAACGGCTTGAAAAGGAATCACGCCAAAAGGGGCCCAGATGGCGAGCCTTCAACTGCTCGCGAATGAGGTGTCGGTAGCTTACGGAATCAAGCGGACGATGGAAGGTCCATTGGACATAGCTCACGAGGGGAGATTGATACCTACTGTCTCCGAAACTCTCGAACAGTACAACTTCCTCAAAGGCGCGACCCTTTCCCGCCGGAACTCCCCTCTGTTCAAAAGCGACATGCTCCCCAGCATCTGGCCCGTCGATGGCCGGCTGATGAGTTATTTCGGCCGGCGCTCCGATCCGTTTTCCGGAGAAGGCGCTTTCCATGCCGGTATCGATATTTCGGCTCCGACCGGAACTCCGGTGCATGCGACGGCAGATGGGACTGTAGTATCCGCTGAATGGTCTGGCGAGTACGGACGCATGGTGGTAGTCGATCATGGCAACGGCGTTCAGACTTATTACGCGCATATGTCGCGGCTCGAAGTTATCGCCGGCCAGTGGGTCCATTGTGGAGAAATAATCGGACGCAGCGGCAGTTCAGGACGTGCGACAGGCGCGCACGTTCATTACGAGGTACGCCGAAGCGGCACACCCGTGAACCCCAGCCGGTTTTTGCGCGCGACTTATGCTTCCGCTACCCCGAAGCGGGAATACGGCTTCTGATCTCTCCCGCCCGGTTGCTTCTCGTGTTTCGATCATCAGCGTTACAATAGAGGCGAAAAGACTTATTCATTCAGGAGCCCCTTTCATGCCCCGAAAAGCCACACCGCCAAGAGACGGAATCAGCAGGCGTGACGCCGTGAAAGCCGCGAGCGCGGTAGGTGTCGCTGTGACCGTTGCAAAAGCAATGAAGTCGGAAGCGCCCGCCTTTCTGAAAAGTGTACATGCCGCGAACAACCAGGTTAATTACGGAATCATCGGAACCGGCGGTCGCGGCCAGTATCTTTTGGGGCTATTGAAGAGCGTCGACAACGGCAACTGCGTCGCGATTTGCGATATCGATGACGAGGCTTTGAAGAAGGGACAGCTTGCTATCGGAGGCACACCGAAGACGTACAAAGATTATCGCCAGCTTTTGGCCGACAGCTCAGTGGAATCGGTGATCATCGCGACCCCGGTCTACCTGCATTACCCTATGCTCGAGGACGCCTTGAACGCCGGCAAGCATGTCTTTTGTGAGAAGAGCCTTGTGTTTACGGCGGACGAAGTTCATAAGCTGCGATCGATCTATCCTTCTCAGCATCCGAAGCAGGTGCTGCAGGTCGGATTGCAGCGCCACTACAGCGAGTATTACCAAGCCGTTAAGCAGATGATCGACAAAGGTCTTCTGGGTGACGTGAAGTTCATGTATGCACAGTGGCACCGCAATCCCGGCTGGCTGATGAAGCCTGGGAACTGGCGCCTCTTCCGCAAAACGTCGGGCGGCCTGGCTGCAGAGCTCGGCTCGCATCATTTCGATGTGGCCGATACGATGTTCGGCATGACTCCTGAGATGGTGATGGGGCTGGGCGGCCATGACACGATGTTCGATGGTCGCGATATCTACGACAACATCCAACTGATATTCAAGTACCCGAAAGGTCAGAAGCTGATGTGGAGCGGAAGCAGCACCACATCGCACCTGCCGCTGTTCGGCGGCTCGAGGGCGGAACAGGGCGAGATGATCTGTGGCACCGGCGGCACAGTTCATATCACGATTGGGGACGGCAAAATGGACCCGAACCCGCCTCTTGCGATTTGGTACAAGGAACCTTCGCCGCCACCGAAGGTTACCCCGGGCGGAAAGCCTGAGAAGTTCCAGGCCGGCGCCAGTTTCGCGCTCGCCTCGGGCGGAAAAGCGTTACCGATTCTGCTCGGACCCGATGAAATGAAGGGAGATGAAAGTTTTCTCGAGAAGGAGATGAAATTTGCGCGAAAGTGGCTCTACTCGAAGAACATCATGATACCAACCGAGACGAGAAATCCGGTTACCGTGTCACTCGAGAGCTTCTTTAATGATTGCAAGAACGGCAAGACTCCCAAGGCGAATTACGAGGTCGGACTCGCCGATTCCACTTCTGTGATCCTTGCAAATCGGGCGATGGACGAGGAGCGGCGGGTGTTGTACACGGAGATGGAAAATCCGGCGGCTGCTCCGACTGCGAAGAAGAAAACGGCAAATACGTAAAGCAAAGCTCGTTATAAAAGAAGGGCGCCGGCGTAAAAACCGGCGCCTTTTTTGCGTTCAGTTATTGTACGGACGAGACCGAGATGTGATCTCCCTGCATGTTGCCCATCAATGTAACCGAGTGCCAGTCGTCACGCCCGGTGTTCGAGCTGGCTTGCTTGCCCAATGTTCCATTGGGATCGTCGATCATATAGAGCTGGCCATTCGACAGCAAGGCGAATGACGACGTGTTCGAGGTCACCTTGCAGTCCTTGTACTTCTCTCGAACGGTGGCCCATTGAGCGCCCGCGCCGGTGGAGTCCATCGACCGGCTACGTTCCCCGGTCGTGGCCGCGCCTGCGCCGCTGTAGGTCGTCACCGAAGAACTACCCGAAGCAGCAGGCCCGCTCGCGCTGGCTGTCGTTCGCGAGTCTGCGGGTTCCGTAGATTTGCTTGTGGCGGTCGCTTGACCGGACTGGTCCTTCGCTACGCCGGTTGTCGCCGTAGTGGTGGCCGAGTTGCCGGCCGTGCCGCCGGTGTTGGTGGTGTTGTTTAGAGATCCGCTCGCTCCCGCGCCGCTTGCTGTGGCGGATGCCGCTCCTCCAACGCCGGTCGCGTGCGCTGTTGTTGCGCTCTGTTCCGTACCTCTGGAACTCGCGTCAGGCGTTGTCGCAGGCATTGTCCGGCTTCGGCTCGCTTCGCTCGAGGCCGCGGATTCGGAAGTGGTCGCGCGATTCTGGATTGCCTGGCAACTTGCATCCATCAGGATGCCTCGAAAGGATTGGGCGGTGTCGGATGGAGTCGTAGTCGCCGTGTTAACGGTCGCCGCCGGGTCGGCGGGAGCGTTCGGGTTAGGAGCAGTCTGCGGCGTTTGTGCGAAGGCGAACGTCGCAAGTGCTGCGGAAAGTGCAGCTTGAGTAAGAGTCCTGTACATTCATTCCTCCTTGGTTAGTGCCACATCTGGCTTAGCTGTGGCGTCTCGAAAGTGTGACCCTCACGACGAAAAAATTGTCGCTCGGTAACCGTGATCTGAACCCAAAGAAAAATCTCAGAAAATCTTCAGGAGACTAGTGAGCCATCAAGTGAAGTCCGTGCCGCTTTGAACTAGTGAGGAATAAAAGCGAGATCCTGATTCCTCTACAAAGGTGGTTTCTTGTGGCAACAAATGTTTTAACTTCTCCCGGGCAATACGCGCTCGCGACCGGTCCCGCTGCAGTTCGGCGCTTGCACGTCCTGCACAACATCTATTCACCTGCGGGCAGGCGAGTCCTTGTAAATGCCGGCCTTAAGGAAGGTATGAAGGTGGCCGATTTCGGCTGCGGTGTTGGCGTGGTGACTCGCATGCTCGCCCAAATGGTGGGAGCTTCGGGCAGCGTCACCGGCATCGATGTGAACGGAGATCAGCTCGAGGAGGCGCGTGAACTATGCTCCGTTGCAGGTTTGTCAAACACTTCTTTCCTGGAAGCTAGCGCGTGCGAGACGGGTTTGCCCCGTGAATCCTTCGATCTTGTTTACTGTCGTTTCCTGCTGCTTCACTTGCCGGATCCGATCTCCTGCCTGATCGAGATGCGCGACGTCCTTAAGCCTGGCGGCATCCTCGTAGTCGAAGACGGCGACTTGGCCACCGCCGGAAGTATTCCGGAAACTTCCTTCGACAGGTTCGCCGATCTATTCACGAGTCTCGCTCCGAGCCGCGGTGTCGACTATTCGCTGGCCTCAAATCTCTATCACATGGTCCGCAGTGTCGGCTTAACGGACGCCAAAATCGAGATTCATCAACCCGCTGCCGCTTGTGGAGACACCGGCAGATTGCTGATGTGGAGTGTCGCAGAAGCTGGACCTGCGTTCGTCGATGCGGGCATTACAACATACGAACTGTTGGAGCAGGCTCTGTACGAAATGCAGGAATCGCTCGATGATCCGAACGTGCTGGTCCTGGCTCCTCGGATGTCGCTGGTGTGGGCCCGGAAGGGTTGACGCCTGCGCGCAAATCGCTTGCGCGCGGCGCTCGGGAGCAGTAGCATGTCATTAGCGTGCAGTCCTCAGCGCCAATCGCAGTAAGCGCGACGAAGCAGGAAATTCCCGACAAGCTATACTTTCGCATCGGCGATGTCAGCAGGCTTGCAGGAATCAAACCGTACGTACTGCGTTATTGGGAAACGGAATTCCCGGCGATCTCGCCGAAGAAGAGCGGCACGAATCAGCGACTCTATCGTCGGAAAGATGTTGAGCTGATCCTCGAGATCAAGCACCTTCTTTACGAAAAGCGCTTCACGATCGAAGGGGCGCGGAAAGCGATCGAGAGCCGCCCGAAACCCGTTGCCGCGGCAAAGCGAGCTTCCAAGGATGTGAAGCAAGCGACCCTCTTCGGCGCTTCAGGGCCGGACTTGGCATCGATCCGCGATGAACTGCAGGACATCCTCTCACTTCTCAAGT
Source organism: Bryobacteraceae bacterium (assembly GCA_963833675.1). Lineage (GTDB taxonomy): Bacteria > Acidobacteriota > Terriglobia > Bryobacterales > Bryobacteraceae > DASQDN01. Next base: position 167,748 of record CAWHYW010000010.1, read on the forward strand.
AAGTAAGTGAGGTGCTCTTCATTCGGTGGTGTATCCAGGTCCGGCCCGGAGAAGCGAAATCCACACTTACGATAGAGCCGTCGTGCAGCCTCCTGTGTTAACGCAACCGTAAGGTGTACGGACCAGATTCGAGGCACGGACCGAATCTCATTGAGAAGCGCTTCGAGAAGTGCCCGCGAGATTCCGGCGCCGCGATACTGTGGGCGCACGAAGACACCCCAAATCCAGGCGCGCTTTTCGTCTTTACGGTAGTAGCCTGCCATACCGATCAGCGCTTCGCCGTCGAAGGCCCCGTAGACAAAGCCGTCCGAGTCGGTCTCGCCAAGCCGCTCGGAGAAGTACGTTACCGGCTTCTGTCGATGTTCTGCTGCTGTTTCCCGAAAGGCCTGCGGCTCAGACTCGAGAGCTGTTAGCCTCAATTGCCAGAGTTGGGCAGCGTCATCGGAAGTTAATCGCCTGATCTCCACCATATCGATGCTATTCTTCCAGAGTGATCTCGGATCTGGCCGAAATACGGCGCCGGACTGAATCCCAAGAGGGCGAGAACCTTGATTTCAGACGGCATGTCGCCGCCCGGCATCTTTCAATCGGTCCATTTCATATCCTCGCCAACGAGATTGCGGCACATACCGATTGCAAAGCCTGTGCGAATTGCTGTCGGCATACGATCGTAGACCTAACTGTTGCCGACATCCAGGCCATAGCCGCTTACCTCCGCATCACTGCGGAGCAGGTGATCCAGATGTACACCAACCCGGACTCCGATTCCTCATCCACTAGGGTGCTTCGCAACACTGACAATGCCTGTGTCTTCCTGGATGGGAATTTGTGCATGATCTATGAGGCACGCCCCACCGCATGCCGTAACTTTCCGCACATCAGAGCGCATTCAACAACAGTCGGAAGCAGGTGGTCGTCACTGTGTCGTCGTGCCGCCGTGTGCCCGATCGTGTACAACGCTCTCGAAGCATACAAGAAGCTCGTAGGCTATCGGGCCGCTGGTGTTTGACCTTCCTATAGCAATGTTCCCCGCCCGAGCAACCAGCGGGGATCGAATCGCCTTTTCACGGAACGCATCGCTTCGATTTCCTCGGCAGTGTATTGGATCGCGAGCAGGTTTGCTTTCCTTTTGCCCAATCCATGCTCAGCCGACACGGTCCCACCTAAGCGCACTGCATCGCAGGCAAACTGGGTAATCAGCGCTTTCGCGCGTTCCGCTTCTTCGCCCGATTGGGGAAGGATGTTGACATGTACGTGCGCATCGCCGATATGGCCGAAGATGACGTACTGACCTGGAAACTCGCGCTCCAGCGCTTCCCGATAGATCGCAATCATCTCGCGATTCCGTTCGAACGGCACGGCGAAGTCGGTATTCATCTTCAGGACTCCCCGACGCCGGACTAGATCATTCACTGCTTCCGGCAGGGCATGACGGAAGCGGCGAAAGCGCTCGCGATCGAACTCGCTTGCGGCGAACCAGGATGCTTCCGTCAGTGCCTTCGCGGACGACAGCCGAGCATCCCAGGCGTCATATTGCGATTCCGCATCGATTTGCTGCTCAATCAACAATGCCGCTTTGGCGCCGGCTGGAATATCCGGGTATGCCGGACGAAGCAGCGCAAGCGAACCGGCATCGATGTACTCCAGCATTCGGAGCCCCTCAACACACCTCCAACGAATCGACAGCATCCAATGCGTCGTCATCGGATCGAAAGAACACAACTCCGGCGAGTAGTTCTTCGGGAACGGGTAGCAATCGCACGACCGCTTGTGTGATGGCGCCCAGCGTACCTTCCGACCCAATGAAAAGATCCATGAAGTCCATACCACGCCTTAACGGAAAACCGGCTGTATGTTTCGTGGTGTCAGGTCTGGGCAGCTCGGGCGCATCAAAGGGAACCGGATCGCCACGGCGAAGACTCAGAACCGATCCGTCCATCAACGCGACACGTATCGCGAGCACGTGACGGCGTGTGTCGCCGTAAAGAAAGCTGCGCGATCCCGAAGCGTTCGTCGCGATCGTGCCGCCGATCGAAGCGGAGATCTCGGTGGGGTCAGGAGCGTAGAACTGTTTGCTGCTGGCCGCCGCGGCTTGCACTTCGCGAAGAAGGACGCCCGCGCCTACACTCGCCGATCCGTCCTGGATAGTGATCTCGCGAAAGCACTCCAGTGAGACCACTACGCCGCCGAATGGCACACGTCCACCTGTGATGCCCGTACCCGCTCCTGCAATGGTTACTGGCGTCTGATTCGCCGATGCGTCGGCGAGAATCGCCGTAAGCTGGGCCTCATTCCGGGGAATGTGAACACGATCCGCATGTCCTTTGAAGCCGGACGCATCTTCGACATACCCGGAGTTCAAATTAAACCTCGAGGATAACCGGCATGATCAACGGCCGGCGCTGCGTCTGCTTGTTGAGATAGCGGCGTAGATCCGCGCGAATCTTTTCCTGCATGACACCCCAGTCAGTCCTCTCCTCGGCGCTGGAGTTCTCGAGTGTACGTGCCACCACCTGACGGGCCTCCTGTATCAGGAAGCCGTCGTCCATCGAGACGAATCCTCGCGATACGAGTTCAGGCAGGCTCTCACTCTTGCCCGTATGCTTACTAATCGCAATAATCGGAATCACGAAGCCGTCCTCGGAAAGATGCCGCCGGTCGCGAATGATGATGTCCTCGACCACCTCGTCGAGACTGCCGGAATCGATGCACACGCGACCGACGGGCACTTTAGGACCCATGCGGGCGCCGAGATCGTCGATTTCGACTGTTTCGCCGGTTTCCAACACGAACGTCCGCTCCAGGCCGGCACTCAAAAGATGACCCGCAAGGGAAGCGTGCTTGGCCATCTGCAGATATTCGCCATGTATCGGAATAAAGTAGCGCGGGCGAACGAGATTGAGGACGAGCTTAAGTTCCTCTGCACTCGCATGACCCGACACGTGTACCGGCGGGTTCATGTTGCCGTAAATCATGTCGGCTCCGCGCCGGGCCATGTGATTCATCATTCGGCCGATCGCCTTCTCATTCCCGGGAATAATGCGCGAGCTCAACACTACCGTGTCTCCGGTCTCGACGCTGAGGCTCTTATGGTTATCGACGGCGATTCGCGATAACGCCGACATAGGCTCACCCTGCGTCCCAGAGGCCACAATGCAGACCTTGTGCTTCGGCGCCGTCATGATGTCCTGCGGACGAAGCAGAACGCCATCTGGAATGTGCAGAAGTCCCAGACTATGAGAAATCTCGGTAACGCTATTCATGCTGCGGCCCAGGAATGCGACCTTGCGTCCAAACTCATGGGACAACTCCAGGATCATCTGCAGCCGGTGGATAGAAGAACTGAAACACGAGATGACCAGACGTCCCTCTGCGCGATTGAAGATATCTTCGAAGCGCGGTCGGACTGCCCGTTCGCTTTCCGTGTAGCCCGGACGATTGACATTCGTCGAATCGCTCATCAGCAATAACACGCCGCGCTTGCCGTAATCCGCCAGCGTGTGGAGATCGAACAGCTCGTTGTCTGTGGGCGTCGGATCGACCTTGAAATCTCCCGTGTGGATGATTACACCGAGCGGCGTCGTAATCGCCAGCGCAACCGCGCTCACAATAGAGTGCGTCACCCGGATGAACTCGATCTCGAAGGGCCCGAGCTGAACTTTGTCGTTTGGTTTGACGCGATTAAGCCGGGCTTCTTTGAGGAGCTCATGTTCTTCCAGGCGTCTCTCGACTAGCGCCAGCGTGAACGGTGTGCCATAGATCGGCAGGCTCATCTGCGAAAGCAGAAACGGCACGCCGCCGATGTGATCTTCATGCCCGTGGGTCAGGATCAGGCCGCGAACCATCTCCCGATGCTCCTCGAGGTAGGCAAAATCGGGCGTTACGATGTCCACTCCGAGCAGTTCCGCATCGGGAAACATCATCCCGGCATCGACAACGATAATGTCGTCACCGTAGCGGATCGCCATCGAGTTCATGCCGAACTCTCCCAACCCGCCCAGCGGAATTATGTGCAGCTTTCGATCAGACATCTAAGTCCCAAATGTAGCAGACCCTTCCGAAAAGTCGTCGCGGATGATCTCACCGTGACCTCCGTTCAGCAGGAACTCACAACGGCGTCATACGGCTTGCATGACCCTGCGCTTTGAAAACGCTCGCAGGACAATTATGCTCGCAGCGCACCCGGATGACGAGTCGATTGGAGCGGGCGCTACATTGGCCAGTTTGCCGGCCTTGTTGATCATCCATGCGACCGACGGCTCGCCGCCCGATATGCAGGATGCGCGTAAGCACGGGTATACGAGCAGAAGAGCTTACGCGAACGCGCGCAGGCAGGAACTGCATCGGGCGCTGGAGGTGGCTGACGCGGATCATGCGGAATTGATCGAATGGCAAGTTCCGGACAAGCAGGCGGCCCATCACATGAGAAAGCTCACTGAGCTTCTGTCGCCTATGCTTCGGGATCACGACTTGTTGATGACACACCCCTATGAGGGCGGTCATCCGGACCACGATGCCTGCTCCTTTTCGGCTCATGCCGCGACGCGCCTGAGCGGGAAAAAAGTGACGTTGGCGGAGTTCACTTCTTATCACAACGGACCTGAAGGTTTCATTGCGGCAGAGTTCCTGCAAGGCTCGGGAGATGTGCTGACGGTGGAGTTGACCGAAGCGCAGAAGGCGCGAAAACGATGGATGCTATCGTGTTTCGCCACACAAGCGGACGTCCTGAAATATTTTCCGATTGAGCGGGAGAGATTCCGCCCGGCCCCCACGTACGACTTCACTAAACCTCCGCATGAGGGCCGCCTGTTTTACGAGCAGCAGGATTGGGGAATGACCGGCCAAGCCTTCTGCGAATTGGCCGTCCACGCCATGGCTGAGTTGGGACTCGAGGGACCAGCGTGAAACTGACGATCCTCAGTGTCGCTTATCCATTCGCGCCCGTCGGTCCAGATGCCGTAGGAGGAGCCGAGCAAGTACAAGCTCAAGTTGAGCGGGCAACTGTGCAAGCTGGGCATCGCTCGATAGTCATCGCGATGGAAGGCTCGCAAGTCGCGGGAGAGTTGATCGCCATACCTGCTCATCGTGCGCTCGACGACTGCGCTCGTTCGGCGGGGCGTGCGAAAGTGCGAGAGGCCATCGCAAAGGCGCTTGAATCGGAAGATGTTGACGTCCTCCATTTTCATGGAATCGACTTCGCCGAGTACTTGCCGCAGCAAGGGCCGCCTGCCCTCGTAACCTTGCATCTACCTCCGGATTGGTACCCCTCTGGAATCTGGACGATTTCGCGGCCGAAAACCCATATTCATTGCGTCTCGCAGTCACAGGCGAGCCGTTGCCCACCAGCAGCGCGCCTTTGGCCAGTGATTCCGAACGGCGTCGATCTCGATTTATTCCGCGCCAGAAGCGAAAAACGCGGATTCGCGCTGATGCTCGGCAGGGTCTGTCCGGAAAAAGGCTTTCACATCGGCATGGATGCCGCAGATCGTGCCCGGATTCCCGTTTGGATCGGAGGAGAAGTTTTCGGATATGAGGCGCATCAGCGGTACTTCAGGGAGCAGATTCAATCGAGGCTTCAGTACACGAACCACAGATTTCTAGGCCCTCTGAATTCAGTGCGCAAGCGACGGCTGTTGGCTGGCGCGAAGTGCCTCCTCGTGCCAAGCCTGGCGCCCGAAACCAGCTCTCTTGTGGCAATGGAAGCCCTTGCTTCCGGAACTCCCGTGATCGCGTTCCAGTCCGGCGCGTTGACAGAAATTGTCGAGCATGGAGTCACAGGCTTTCTGGTCGAGAACGGCTGCGAGATGGCGGAAGCTATCTCGCAAATCGAGCGCATCGACCCGAGCGCCTGTCGAAAGGCGGCCGAAGAACGTTTCCCTTTGAGGGAGACAACCGAGGCGTATCTCGCGGAATATCGGCGGATGTTCGAAGAAGAATGGCGGGCGTTGTACGACGAGTGCCCGCGCGTCACTCCTTTTGCCAGCCCGGAATGGCTGTCCGGTTGGCCGCTCAATTTCGCAGAAGGTTCGGCGAAACGGCAAACTCGTCGCCATCGCTGCTCTCGGCGAGATGCAGCTCTCGGATTATCGTGACGTGCTCGTACAGGACCGCGATGCGGCCGAAAAGTTGTGGGCGAAGCTGCCTCCCTGCACACTGGATGAGATCCCACCCGATTCACCGTTCCTCGAGGCGATCACGTGCAAAACGGAAGATGCATCGTGGTGTCCATTCGTTCGACTCAACGACCTAATATTATCCGTCCAAACTCGAAAAGAACTTGCGGCTACAGCGACACAAACTCCAGCAAAGAGGAGGCGAATTCTGCCTGGCTTCCCTCGGTGAAACGAGTGAGTATCTCGAAGCGCTCTTTGAATTGCATTCCAGGCGATGGCATGGCGAAGGCGTGCTCGAGTCAGAAGAGCTGAAAGCCTTCCACCGCCAAGTCGCGCCGGCATTCGCGCGAAGAGGATGGCTGCGATTTCACGGCATTCGTCTGGACGGCCGGCTGTGCGCCGTCCTTTACGCGTTTGCGAAGGACGGACACGTCTATTACTACTTGAGCGGCTACGATCCGGTGCTCGCCGACTGTGGCCCCGGATCACTCCTGATCCACGAAGCAATGCGATACGCGATCGAACAAGGCGATTGCGAGTTCGATTTTCTTCGCGGAGCCGAGCCGTATAAATATCGCTGGGGCGCTGAGAATCGAATCAACAAACGAATGCTAAAAATATGAGACAACTTGCGATCCGATGGACGATCGGAGATGTCAGTTTACGTGGTTACGATGCCCTGCGGCTATCGATCCTGGGCCTGACTCAACTAGTTCCCGATGCGAAATTCATCGTTGCGGTAAATTCGGTTCCCGTCGAACAGGCGAAACGCCGGCTGGGCGAAGTTGCGGATGTGGTCGATTGGATCACGTCGGACGGGAGGACTCCGCCTTGGCTAGACCCTTATTTGGATGACAATTTCGCGGAAGGGGTGGCCTGGAAGTTCGTTCCTGTCCGGCTATTCCCGGATCGCCATGAACTCTCACTGGATAACGACGTCGTCTTGTGGGAGTTGCCGCCAGCTATGAAGCAGTGGATCGAGGACGGAGACAGTTGTCTGTTGGCAGAAGACGTTTCGCGCGCCTACGGCCAATTTGACGAAGTATGCGACAATCGGCCTCTCAATTCCGGTATCCGCGGGCTGCCTCCCGGCCTGGCTATGGACCGCGAACTGAGAACCTTCCTCGAGCGGCGGCCGGTGCGCTTGACGACCGAGCTTGATGAACAGGGTCTCCAGGTTGCCGTGCTCACGCGGCGCAAACACCTCGTCGTGAGCGCCCAGGACGTATCGATCTGCTCTCCGTTTCCACCCCACACGAGAATGTTAGGGAAATGCGGAGCTCACTTCGTCGGCCTCAACGGTAAGAAGTTACCGTGGAGCTTCCAAGGCAAGTCCGGCGAAGAATACCTCTACGCGAACTGGGATGGCTGGCTGCCCGAAATTCGATCGCGCATTCAGGCGGCAGCGAGTGCAAGTCTCGTATAAGCAACCTGGAATCCGCTGCGTTCATAATTGCGCTGTGAAATAGACCCGGGTACTGTCAGCGCCGTCGCCAGATCGCAATCGATAGCTTTGGCGGTTAACAAACGAGCCCGGATCAGCTCTTTTTGCACACCGCGGCCACGCGCGTTGGGAAGTGTGCTGTCGCCAAACAGGATGGCGACCCGTCCATGACGAATCATCGCTCCACCCCCAAGCGGCTCGCCGGAAGGACATCGCGCCAGATAACAAAAGATATGAGGGATGCTCGCGATGATTCTGCCGGAAATGGCGCGATCCTCATCGACCTGGTCGAGCGTCCTCGAAACCGGCCGAAACGGTCCGTTCCCAAAGTGACCGCGTCCCGACGCGAATCGGTTCGATCACCACGTCTCGTTTGTGCGGAAGCGTTTTCGTCCGGCTGGGAACACACGCCATGACACTCATAAGATCGCAGCCTCTGTACCCGAGTTCGTGAAGCTGGCGATGAAGTTCGGAATTTGTTCGCGGGCACAGCGGGATCAGCCCCGCCGCGGAGTGGGTTCGGAAAAACTGCTCCATGTCGGCCACTTCCGCACGTGACAACCGTCCGCGCCGGCCGGCGCCCACCGCAGAGGCTACCCCGGATGCGGCCGATACCAGGTAGCCGCTATTGAACGGCAAAACTGACGCTCGCCGGCCCCTAAGCCTCGCGTGCGAGTCCGCACAAGCGATGGCGTTTCTGGCCTCCGCCTGTTCGATCAGCTCAACCATTCGTACTTCTGGCAACTTGCGCAGCCCTCCTCTGGCTTCAACGAGGACTATTTACGCAGTTGCTCAGTCCACGGAAAGCTTTTTTTCAGTTGTTCGGTACTACCTATTTTAGCAAACTCTTAGATTAGTAAGGTACTTCTCACTTTGGACTAACGATTGCAGGACCGGAAACACGATGCCGAACCGCCTATCGAGTTCCTATCTACGACATCGAATGGGAAACCTTGATCGCTCAAGAGCATTGGCAGACTTACAAGTGCGTTCTGGATCGCGCCATCCGCGAAAAGGTCCCCTTCGCGCTGGGAGGCGGGCTCTCGGTTGGCATTTACATAGGTAACGCTCGATATACCAAAGACTTAGACTTATATATCCTGCCCGAGGATCGGGATCGGCTGGTCCAGATGACTACCCGGTGCGGATTGGCGGATTACTACGATACGAAGCCATATGACCGCAATTGGATCTACCGCGCGCATACGGGCGAAATCATCGTCGATTCGATCTGGGCAATGGCAAACAGGAGGACCCAGATCGACTATGGCTGGCTCGATCGCGGTCCTATGATCCGCATGTTCGATCGGCAAGTTCGTGTAATTCCTCCCGAAGAACTGATTTGGTCGAAGCTTTACGTAATGCAGCGGGATCGCTGCGATTGGCCAGACATCCTCAACTTGATTTGCGCCACCGGGCCAACGCTCGATTGGAACCACCTGATCGAGCGAGTGGCTGAAGATCTGCCGTTGGTGAAGGCCTTGTTGTCGATCTTCGCCTGGGTTTCTCCTGAGGAGGCTGCAGCTCTTCCGAACTGGGTGTGGCAGAAACTGGAGCTTCCTCCTCCGGAATCCTCGCGAGATCCCGAAGGACGGCCACGCCGGCCCGATCTGCTGGATACGCGACCCTGGTTTCGCGAAACGATGGCAGCTTAAGCGCGTCCCCATCTCAGGAGACTTCAATTGACATGCTGATAGGCGCCATGAACCACCCTGCCCAGGATGTGCTCGGGGAGATTCGGTGGATGGCGGAAATGGGCCTGGATTTCCTGGATTTTACGATCGAACCGCCCGGCGCGGCCTCATGGCGGATCAAACCCGCCGAGGTTCGAAGAGAACTCGACCGCTACGGAATGAAAGTCGTGGGCCACACTGCCTTCTATCTGCCTTTTGCGAGCGCTTTCGAAGGAGTTCGGCGGGCCGCTGTCGATGAGCTGATTCGATGCCTGAGCTTGTTCAGCGAAGTAGGCGCCAAATGGATGAACCTGCATCCCGACCGGCACGCGCCAATGCACGACCGGAGCTTCTTCATTGGGCGGAATCTGGAATCCATTGCCGAGTTACAGCAGCATTCCGAGCGCCTGGGCGTAGGCTTGATGATTGAGAATCTTCCAGGCGATTTCAACAATGCTGCGCAGTTAGCTGAGTTATTGGGTCCAATGCCTAAACTCGGGCTGCATCTCGACATCGGTCACGCAAACCTCATGGTTGCCCACAACACAACAGAGGAGATCCTTCGCGCACACGGCAGGCGATTGCGCCACGTGCACCTGCACGACAACCGGGGAGGACAAGCCGACCTGCACCTTCCTCTCGGCGCCGGAAATCTCGATCTGAATCGCGAGTTACGTGCTCTTAAAGAGTGCGGCTTCGACGGCACGATCACGCTGGAAGTGTTTACCCCTGACCGTCACTTCCTGGCTTACAGCCGCGACGTTCTGCGGAAGCTGTGGAATGAGATTCAACCGCCCCGCCGGGAGACCGAGCCGGCTATGGCGAGTCGTTAGCGGGAAAGTCGCAATACTTCGCTCGCGATTCTCTGGAACGCTTCCGCCATCTCCGCCGTGTCATTCGCATGAATGAATTGGCCATCCGGGAGTTCCGGATCGTCGGCATATATATTGCTTACGGGGTCGTTCGCCACTCGACGCATCAGCACGGGATCGACCGCTCCGAGTCCAATGACGAACGTCACAACACCTAAGGAGGTGTTTAACTCTCTCGCGCGGACGCGTTGCGCTGCGTGGTCGATCAGATTACTGGAGGCGATGGTGATCGTCCGCGGACGGTCGATTCTAATGAAGCTCGGAAAATCCGGGGTCAAATCAGAATTGTTGGGATCGGTAGCCGGATTCGTCTCGCGGAAAGAGAGGTATTGATTCGGATAGCCACGAATCTGATTCAAGTTGTTATCTTTCTCGGGTATGTATCGAAGGTCCCTTCTGATTTGGTTCTCGGCGCTATTGAAGGAACAGCCCGATCGGTTTACACGTTGCTGGTTATAAGAACCGCTTGTAGGCCCTTGCGAGACCCACATTCCCCGTGTGTCTCCAGTAGCGTTTAAGTCTCCCATAGCCGCAATGACTCCGCTTATGTCTGCCGAACTGCTGCATGCCGAGGCGGGAATCGCGCATTGCGCTGCATTCCCGCAGTTCCCGTTGCGATAGCCGTACCGGCTTGGGGACGCCGCGGTCTTGATCTTGAATGTTGCATCGATCCCGTTGGGAATACCGTCCGTAAACAATACGATGACATTCAGGGCTCCCGGTTCGCTGAGATTAACCAGTTGCTGATAAGCGCGCCAGTAGGCGGCCGCCATTGAGGTGCTGTCGACACAACTTAATCCGCCGATAATAGAAGCGACATTCGTGGAAGCGGATTTGAAATTGGCTGCCGGCGGAAAGGCCAGCACCGTGTTGCTGCCGAAATGAAGCAGACCGATCTTATCGCGTCCGTCGACAAATTTGTTCACGAAATCCGCCGCAGCCGTCTTCATTGGTCCGCAGGAACCCGAATCGTCCATGGACTTAGAGCGGTCCAGCACCATCATCAGGTTGACATTCCGTCTGGAAGCCGTCCCCGTGGCATTCACCGTCACGTTGTTCACGCCCAGCATGCGCATGAAGTAGGTGTTCACTGTGGCTGAGCCCGTCGTCGTCACCGTCAGGACGTTATTTGTCGTGGTGGTCGGAATGTCGATCACCGGAACTCCGCGATTAGCTCCGAGAAAGTTGAGCGGAATATTGGCGTAGAAGAAGGATTGTGCCCGGTCTCTCGCGCTTGCCGCCTGTTGCGTCATCGTCTGCCCGACGTTGAGATTGCGAGCTGCGGCCAACGAAGCGCCGTCGCATGCTGCAGACACTCGCGCCTTAACAACGTAGAGCACTGCCGCGTCAATCGCGAGCCCGACCATCGGTATAAGAGCAATAGCCACTATCGCCATCAGGAGTATCGCAATGCCTTTTTCACGCCGGCATTTAGGAAATCGCATATGTCTTTACTCAGAAGAAGTTGTAAAAGTAGTAGCCGTTGATATTCAGATACGAAGGAAATAGATTGATTTCCGGGGCCCGGAAACAAGCTTCCGCTAAATACGTCACTTCGCCCGCCGCCAGATGCATCGGGGCCGATGGCACCTCGCCGTTGTTATCCGCGGCAGTGCCGAATGCAGACACAACGGCACTCGAATTGAGCACATAGAAGTTCGCGGAATACGATCCATCCGCTTGAGGAGAACCGCCAACCGGCTGCCCGAATCCACTCGCGCGTAGCGACGAATTACCCACAACAACCCGTTTGGTGACGACAGCCTTATAACGATTAATGCACCGGCCGTCTCCCACGCCGTATCCGAGGCTGGCGCATTGCGAGTCGCCGACGCGCATAATCACCGAGAAGATCACTTCTCCGTTGCCATCGGTAAGAATGTTTCCCGATGTGTCGGTCATTCCAAGCCCGGTCGCGATTTTCCCAAGCACGCGTTGATAGGAGGTTTGGCTGAAGTCTGCTCCACGCACAAACATGCTGGCGGAACTCCTGCATACGCTGCTGACCTGCAAAAACCGCTGCAGTGCCAGGCCCACTGCCGCGGTTCCCAGAGTCAGCGGCAGGAACACCGTTGTCGCCAGGACAAACTCCAGCATGACGGCGGCGCCGCGCTGCGTCCGGCGCCTGTTGGAAGAGATGTTCTTTCGAAGAGGAGTACTCATATCGTTACAGCGCAGGAGGTGTTTGTCCGGCGCCAGAGATTCCATCCGATCCGCGGAAGTCGCCCGAATTGTGAGATTCGCGCCACCCATAGCCAGGCGCGTAATCCATACCCAGTTCTTCTGGGCCGATACAACAACGATATTGTCGGGCGAATTCGTCGACGTTACGGAAGGATTGCTCCCGCTCCAGAAGGTGACGCTGACATCCGTGTCGCGCAGGAGACCAACGGAGTTCGACACAACGACCTGCTTGATGGAGGCCACATGCCCGAGGCCACTCTGAGTGCTATAGGTAATGGCGTAGCGCGCCCCTTCGCGCGCGGCATGCTCCAGGGTGGAACGCACCCATAGTGCCAGACATGTATCGATGATTCCGAAAATGAAAATCAGCAACGGAATCAGGACCAATCCCGCTTCGAAACCCGACTGCCCCTTCCTAGAGCCGAACATTCTATCTATTTGTGTGTCCATCGCGACATAAATCTCGCGCCCCCGATGGGTATGACTCCATTACCGGCTCCTTCTTGTAGGTAAAACTACCCCCATTGGTAGGTAAATTTACGTAGTTATATTGGTACGCTTTCGCAACAATAAAGTGGTCCTTTGTAGATGGATTTTGCCGAACAACAAGCCTGTCTATTGACCGGATCGGATCTGGAAGTCCAAACGGCTACAACAGTAATTGCTCTTGATCGGCTTAAGCGCGAGATCGCCGGGCTTTACTTGGAGCATGGGCCCGCTCTCCTGAGGTATGCCCGCGCAGTGATCGCCCTGCTTCATGTGGTTTGGGCCTGTTTGCATGGGGCCTTGCGTCAGCTTCCTTTCCCCGACTTGATGGCGGTCTACTTCCGGTATCTACCATTACCATCGCGGCATACTGCGTCATACTGCGTCATCTCCCGCGAGTGGCTGCCGATTGCCTGGCTGATCTGGTATCCGGCTGAGGCGGCATACGCGATCGGGCCTGCTTACCTCGCGGAAGCGGTCGCAGTCGCGACACGTGTTGATCAACGATATCCGGCGGCTTGCAGTTCGAACAGTTCCGCGTAGCGGCCGCCGAGCGCCACGAGCTGCTCATGCGATCCCTCTTCCAATATCCGGCCGTGTTCGAGCACCAGAATCCGATCCGCCATCCGGACCGTCGAGAAACGGTGTGAGATCAAAACCGCCATTCGCCCCCGGGTGAGTTCGGAGAATCGCACGAAGACTTCGTATTCCGCCCGGGCATCCAGGGTAGCGGTTGGTTCGTCGAGGATAAGCACCTGCGCGTCCCGCATATACGCGCGAGCCAATCCGATCTTTTGCCATTGTCCGCCGGATAGGTCGACTCCGCCTTCGAATCTGCGTCCGAGCATCTGCTCATATCCGTGCGGAAGCGCGCTCACCACCGAATCGGCGTAAGCCTTGCCTGCTGCCCGCTGAATACGCTCGTCATCGTCCAATGCTTCGATGCGTCCGAATCCGATATTCTCCGTGACACGCATGTCGTAGCGCATGTAGTCTTGGAAGATCACTCCGATTTCTTTACGAAGGTCCTCCACTCGATAGTCGCGAAGATCGACTCCATCGAGCAGGATCATTCCGTCAGTGGGATCGTAGAGACGAGCAAGCAACTTCACCAATGTGGTTTTGCCCGCGCCGTTCTCGCCTACGAGCGCGATTCGCTCGCCTGCGCCGAGGCGAAAGCTGACCCCGTCCAGCACAAGTTTCGATGATCCGGGATAAGCAAAGGATACATTGCGAAATTCGTATCCGTCACGAATCGGTCGCGGCGCCGGAATTGCGTTCGGTCCGGAGATGATAGAGGGCCGTGTGCGGAAGAAATCGAATAAGTCTTCAACAAACAACGCCTGCTCCGCGATACCAGAAAAACTGGAGAAGATCTGCTCGATGAGACCCCTGGAACGTGCGAACGCCCCGGTCAGAAACGTCAGATCACCTACCGTCAGGGTGCCGGAAAGCGCCCGGTACAGAATGTATGCGTATGCGGTGTAATATCCCGCCGTCGGCAGCAGATTGAGTAGGGTACCCGTGCCCGCGCGTTTGATGGCCAGAGTTCGATTGTCATTGTAGAAGCGGTCAAAAAGAATTCGGGCTCGTTCCGTAAGATGGTCGCCGAGACCGAAAATCTTCACCTCTTTGGCGCTGGCGTTGCTCGCCCCTAGCATCCGCAGATAGTCGAGTTCCCGACGCTCCGGGGTCCATTGGTACAAAAGCGAGTAGGCCAACATGGCGAATTTCGTTTCGCCGAGAAACGGCGGAACCACGGCCGCGATCAAGAGCAGAAGCAGCCACGGAGCAAAGGCGATGATTCCGGCGGATAGCGATAGCAATGTGATCGCCTGTTGTGCCATTGACGCGAGACTCGCTAACATCCCGAGTCGGCTCGTGGTCTGCCGGCGAGCGCGCTCCATCTTGTCGTAAAAGACCGGATCTTCGAAGGACACCAGGTCGAGCTGCGTCGCGTGGGCCATCATTCGAAGATTGACGTGGTTCGTGAAACGGTCGCCAAGCAAGCTGTCGCATAACGCCGTCGCCCGAGAGAGCGCATCGCTCAGGACAGCCAGCGCGACCTCAGCGCCGAGCAGCCACCAGATTCCTTCGGTTGCGGGAGCGCGGTGAGCGATAACGGCAACGACCTGGTCGACGATCAGCTTCGAGATCCACAGCATCGCCACCGGAAGGAGCGCCGCCACGAAGCGCAAAACAATGACGGACACGCTAAGCCATGGGCCGGTTTCCCACACCATTCGAAGCAGCGGCGGCACATTGCGAAGCGCTGAAATACGCTCACGCCAGCCGGAGGTTTTAGGCTTCTTCGGCATGTGCGGATGCATGATGATATTCTCCTCCCGTGCTGCTCTTTATCCTGTTGATCGCAGTTCCGGCGTTTGCCCAGGAGTTTCGCGAACACACTATCGCAACCGGCCTGAAGGGCGGATACCAGGTTGTCGCCGCCGACATGAATCGCGACGGCAAGCCCGACCTGATCGCTCTGGCGAGCGGAATGCCCGATCTTGTCTGGTATGAAAATCCCACTTGGGAACGCCACGTAATCGCGGGTCCCTTTTCGCGAATGATCAATGTGGCTCCCTATGACATCGATGGCGACGGCATTCCGGAGCTGGCGCTCGCATACGAGTTCGCGAATGTCGCCAAGAACAGTCTGGGCGTGCTCGCAATCCTGAAATTCGAGAATGGGGCTTGGACTTCGAAGGAGGTCGATCGAGTTCCGACATCGCACCGGCTCCGGTGGGCGGATCTTTTTGGAACCGGCAAAAAGGTCCTGGTAAATGCCGTCCTGACCGCCGCTACCGCCGAGCCGCCTGGCTATGAAGGAGACACGCCCCTGTACTTCTACGACCCGAAAGATTGGAAGCGGCAGTCGATCCCGGTTCAGAATCGCGGTGTAGTGCACGGCATATTCATCACAGACTGGAATAACGATAAGCACGAGGACGCTTTGACGGCCAGCTTCACCGGTATCGATGCGCACGAATGGCACGGAAAGTGGAAGCGCGAACACATCAGCGATGGCGCGCCGGAGCCGTGGCCTAAGAGCGGTTCCAGCGACATCGCTGCCGGCTTTTTCGGTAAGAAGCGGTTCCTCGCAGCAATGGAGCCGTGGCACGGAAACACAGTCGCTGTGTATACGGGACATCACCGTGATGTAATCGATACGGCTCTCGTGGATGGACACACGATTACGACAGGCGACCTGGATGGAGATGGGAAAGACGAGATCATCGCCGGTTGCCGTCAGGGGCCGAAGGCCGTGTACATTTACAAGTTCGACGGCGCCAAATGGAGTAAGCGGACGCTGGACGAGGGCGGCATGGCCGCAGCAGCCTGCACTGCCACGGACTTGAACGGAGACA
The DNA here is from genome assembly GCA_963833675.1 of Bryobacteraceae bacterium. Taxonomy (GTDB): domain Bacteria; phylum Acidobacteriota; class Terriglobia; order Bryobacterales; family Bryobacteraceae; genus DASQDN01. Next base: position 183,891 of record CAWHYW010000010.1, read on the forward strand.
AACGTGTCGACGTGATCTGCATCGGATCGGCCACGCAGAACCTACGCTGGTACGAGAACGTTCCGGCACGTTAAACTGAGGGTTGTCACCACCCATCGCTACGGTTGTGGTCCCCACACTCGCAGCGGATTCTGCGCTGACGGACTGCCTGCGATCGCTCGAGCAGCAATCGCGAAGGGACTTCGACGTGATCGTGGTGGATAACAGTGGATCGGGGCGGGCCCGGAGCCTTTTGGCCAAGGGGTGCTCCGCGCGAATCATCGAGAACACCTCGAATGTCGGGTTTGGCGCTGCCGTGAATCAGGGAATTGAAGCTTCTCGAATCTCCTTATGTCATCACACTAAATGATGATGCCGTCGCGTGCCCGACGTGGATCGCTGCGCTCGTCCGCGCGGCGGAGCAGCGCCCGGATGCCGGAATGCTGGCTTCGCAGGTGCGACTGCAGGGCACGGAATTGCTCGACTCGGCCGGCATGTTGATTTGCGGAGATGCGAGCAGCAAGCAGCGCGGTCATGGCGAGCCTGCACAGGCGATATTGTGAAACGCGCGAAGCACTCTTCCCCAGCGGTTCCGCCGCGCTGTATCGTCGGAAGATGTTGGAGGAGATCGGCGGCTTCGATGACGAATTCTTTCTTTACTGTGAGGATACGGATCTGGGATTGAGAGCCCTTTGGGCAGGGTGGAAGTGCTTTTACGTCGCGGACGCGATCGTGGAACATCGCTATTCGCACTCGGCTGGCCGTGCCTCGGCTTTGAAGGCTTACCTGGTTGAACGAAATCGCCTCTATGTCGCGATCGAAGAATTTCCCTGCTCGCATGCTGCTAAAAGTTCCGTTGGTATCGCTTCAACGGTACTTTTGGCACTTGTCACTTCTCTCACAAGGACAAGGCAAGGCCGCCGAGTTCGCAAGTGAAGGCAGTGGCGCGCGGCTCGCCTGGTTCGTGATCCGCGCTCATTTCGCAACCGCGCTGGCCTTGCCGTCACTGGTGTCTAAGCGGCGCAGCATCCGATCACGCGCGAAGATCGGCGCCGGTGAGTTCAATCGGTTGTTGCGCGAGCACTGGATCACGCCCAAGCAGGTGGCCGCGCATTGACGATTAAACCAACCGACCGCGGGCTGCTGGTGCTGATTCCCTGCCTGAATGAGCAGGGCTCGATTGGGCGCGTCGTGTCGGATGTTCGCCGGGTGCTGCCCGACGTTCCGGTCCTGGTTGTAGACGACTCTTCCGGAGATGGGACCGCAGCAGTCGCCAAGGCGGCCGGCGCGCACGTACTCTCGCTTCCGCATCACCTTGGGCTTGGCGGCGCAGTGCAAGCCGGCTATAAGCTCGCATTCGAGTTAGGGTTCCGATACGTGATTCGTGTAGATGGGGATGGTCAGCACTTAGCCGAGGACATCCCGCGCGTCTTCAACGTGCTTCTGAATTCGGGATCGCAGATGGTGATCGGCTCCCGCTATATCGAGAAACAGGGCAACTACACAAGCACTCTCCGGGCGTTGGGGATCGTAGCCTTCCGCACCGTCCTGCGACCGATTTTGGGGAAATGGGTATATGACCCGACGTCGGGTTTTGTGGGAGTGAATCGCGAAGCGCTTGCCTTGTTTAGCCGAAGCTTCCCATTAGAATATCCGGAGATTGAGGCGCTGGTCGTGTTGCAGCGCAAGGCATTTCGGTTCGAAGAGATTCCGTGCAGAGTGCGGCAGCGGCAGGCAGGACGCAGTTCCATCACAGCAAGCAAGTCGATCTACTACATCATTCACGTTTTGCTGGGTGTTTTCATCAATATCCTGAAGTTTGAAGGCAGGAGGAAGAGGTAAAAATGGACAGACCTCTTCTGGTCCTTGGCGGATTCAGTATCGCCCTGTTGCTCTTAGTGCTATCGTCGGTTCGCCGCGAGCACATCCGCGTTGAGTACTCGGTAAGTTGGATCGTTGCTGCCGGGGTACTCATGTTGGTGTCCTTCAATCGCTCGCTAGTGATCTGGCTGGCGCGGATGATGGGTATTGAGTATGCGCCTCTGGTCGTGATCGTGATCATGTTCGGCGCATTTCTGCTGGTACTTTTTCGTCTCTCACGACGGATCTCCGAGTTGAAGGACAACAATATCGCCCTCGCGCAGAGACTTGCCATACTGGAATATCAATACAAATCGAGTCATGAAGAGCAGCGCGAAACAAGCGAAGTCAAGCCGGAAAATCGAGACCGCAAAGGCGATTGAGCCGTCGCGGAAGCTCGTCTGGTGGCACTGGTTTTTAGCTGCGGCGGCGGTCGTCTTTGTGGCATTCGAAGTGTACTCACCCGCGCTGAACGGCGAGTTCTTATTCGACGACAGCTATCTTCCGTTCCTGATGCCGAATGTCGCCGAAGGACCGCTTCGTGGCTGGCTCGGAGTGCGGCCATTGCTGATGATCACGTACTGGCTCAACTATAAGATCTCAGGCCTGACTCCGTTTCCGTATCATGCCGTAAGTGTCCTGTTTCATGCTGTGAATGCTATGCTCGCCGGGCTGATCGTTCGCCGGCTGCTTGGCTGGGCGGGCGAGACAGGCTGGACTCGAGAGGCGTTGTCGGTATTTGCAGGAGCGCTGTTCCTGCTGCATCCGGTACAGACGGAATCCGTCGCGTATGTGTCCAGCAGATCAGAAGCGATGAGCGTGATGTTCTTCCTCGCCGCGTTTGCTGTATTTGTGTACCGTGACGCAATCGCGCTCAGCGTCGGGCGCATTGTCGCTGTGATCCTGCTGTTCGTTGCAGCTTGCGGAGTAAAGGAGCATACCGCAGTGCTTCCGGCTCTCTTGCTGTTGACCGACTATTACTTCATCACGCCCTTTCAGCTCACAGCGATCCGTCGTAATTTGAAGCTGTACGTGCCGATTGCCGTCGCAGGCGCGTTAGGATTAATCGCCGTCATCAGTGTCCTCCAGACCGCTACCACTGCCGGATTCAAGATCAAAGAGTTCACCTGGTATGAGTATCTGTTCACTCAGTTCCGTGTGATCTGGCTTTATCTCCGGCTATATGTCGCTCCCTTCGGCCAAAATGCCGATTACGAGTTCCCTATCTCGCATTCCATTCTGGACGTGGGCTCGTTACTCGGACTGATTGGGTCTGGTCGCTCTGGCGGTAGTCGCTTGGCGTTACCGTCGGGAGTTTCCGCTCGCATCCTTCGGGTACTTCGGATTTCTTTTACTGTTGGCGCCGACATCATCCTTCGTGCCGATCCGCGACGTTGCCGTCGAGCGCCGGCTCTACTTGCCCTTCATCTGCCTGTTGTTGATCACCGTGGATCTGCTCCGGCGATGGAAGACTTCGCGAATGGTGATGGCAGGCGCCTTGGCGGCAGTCTGCGCCGTTGCCGGAACTCTGACGTATCAACGAAGCGCCGTGTGGAGTAGCGCTCTGGCCTTGTGGGAGGACACGAGCGCGAAATCTCCAGGAAATGCGCGGGCCAAATTTCAATTGGCGTATGCGCAGTGGCAGAACGGACAGTGCGCTCCAGCGGCAGCGACCTATGAGCAAGTCTCAAGGATGCAGAAGCCGGATGACCGACTGCTGATCGACTGGGCATACGCGCTCGAATGCGCGGGTAAGCCCGATGAGGCTGTCGCAAAGGTGCGAGAAGCCATTAAGACTCAGCCTTCCGCGCACAGCTATGCGGTGATCGGAATGATTTATGGCAAACAAGGCCGCGCAGAAGAAGCATTGGAAGCGCTGAACTCGGCCGAAAAAGCGGACCCCAATTTCGACATGACGTATGTGTACCGCGGAAATGTCTATGCCGGCCGCGGGCAGATGGCGGAAGCGGCAACCCAATACCGCCGCGCTTTGTCGATCAATGGGAACAATTTGGCGGCGCAGCAAGGTCTGTCGCTGGCGCAGACTCCCTCTCGATGAGGATCGGTGTCAACGCGCTATATCTCATCCCGGGCGGCGTAGGCGGCACAGAGATCTATCTTCGCAATCTGCTTCGAGCGTTAGCCCGAGTCGATACCTCAAATGAATATGTCATCTTCACGAATCGGGAGACCGGGCCTGACCTGGTTCCTCATGCTTTCCTGCATGTGCCATTGCCAATTCGAGCCGTGAACCGGCCGGCCCGCCTTATCTACGAACAGACTGGGCTGGCATTAGAAGCTCGGCGGCGCGCGATCGACGTCATGTTCAACCCCGGTTTTACGGGGCCCGCGCTGCCAGGATGTCCGAACGTAACCGTCTTTCACGATCTGCAACACAAACGCCACCCCGAGTACTTTCGGACGTTTGACCTGCCGGCATGGAACTTTTTCCTCTGGCTAAGTATCAAGCGATCGCAGGTGCTGGTGGCGGTCTCGGAGGCTACGCGTGACGATCTGCGACGCTTCTACGGAGTGGAAAAGAGTCGAGTGGTCGTTGCGCCGCACGGTGTCGAACCGGAGTTCTCTGCACTGAGGCGAAGCGCCCCGGAGCCGTTTTTCCTATGCGTTTCCACGCTGCATCCGCACAAGAATCACGAAAACCTGTTGCGCGCCTTTGCTCGCTTTCATCTTGAAAGGCCCGAGTTTTCGCTCGTGATGACGGGCGTGCGGGGCTTTCATACGGGAGCAGGTAGAGTCGCTGATTAGCAGAGCTAGGATTGCGCGACTCGGTTCGATTAGCCGGTTGGCTGCCTCGAACAGAGCTGTACGATTTGTTCCGCCGCGCGACCGCGATGTTCTACCCTTCTACGTTCGAAGGTTTCGGCTTACCAGTGATTGAGGCGATGGCGGCTGGTTTGCCGCTGGCGTGCTCAAACATAGAGCCGCTGCACAGTATCGTCGCCGGAGCTGCAATCGAGTTTGCGCCGGACGACCTCAATGCGATGATCTCGGCCATGCGGCACATGACGGGCGACACTGGCGAACTTGTCGCACGCGGAAGAAAGCGGGCCGAATCGTTCACCTGGGAAGAAGCTGCCCGCAAAACTTTGTCAGCTATCGAAGCAGGTCTTCGAGCTGGATCTTCGCGTCGGTCTTAGCGTCACGGTACTTCACGATGACAGGAGTGTAGAGCGAGATTCCCCACTCTTTGCCTTTGCCCGAAGTGACCGCCCGTGAGCCCGCGACGACGACAGCGCCTTCAGGGATCACCAGCGGCTCATTATCGGCGGCCGAGATGACTTCTCCCCGGACGAGGTCGTATACAGGCGTCGATCGGTTTAGGATCGTCCCGGAGCCGAGGACGGCTCGCGATTTCACGACCGCGCCTTCATAGACCCCGCAGTTGCCGCCCACGAGCACATCATCTTCAATGATGACCGGCAAGGCGCCTACAGGTTCGAGCACTCCGCCGATCTGCGCCGCCGCAGAAATGTGGCATCGCGCTCCAATCTGGGCGCAGCTTCCGATCAACGCGTGAGAGTCGACCATCGTGCCGTCGCCGACGTACGCGCCTGCATTGATGAACATGGGCGGCATGCACGTAACACCCTTGCCAACGTAGCAGCCATCCCGAATACTCGAGCCGCCGGGAACGATACGTACGCCGCCGTTCTCATCGAAGCGCTTCACCGGATAGGTCGCCTTATCGAACCAAGGCTGCCGGGCGACATCGATCGACATATCCACGATCGCGCCCAGTCGGAAGCCGAGTAGAATTCCCTTCTTCACCCAGCCATTGACTCGCCAGCCCGTCTTCTCCGTTGAATCGGGTTCCGCTGCGCGGATGCTCCCACTGTTCAGAGCCGCTTTGAATTCATAAAACAGGCGGAAGTGATCTTCCGTGTACTCCGCAGGTTTGTTATCGAAGATTTCTTCGATTTGTTGATTAAGCATTCACAAGTCCCAATTCAGCCAGCGCCTGACGGAGCTTCGCCTCTGTAGCAGGTTGCGGCGCGCACATCGGAAGACGCCACACGGGCTCGCAGAGTCCCATCATGGCCATCGCGGCCTTCACCGGAATGGGATTGGATTCGAGAAAGAGGACATCCATCAGCGTTGTGAGGCGCGCAGTAATCGAAAAGTCATTCGTCTCGGCGAGGCGGCTCATCTCCTTAGGAACGACGTTGGAGGCCACCGAGATGATGCCCTTCCCTCCGATGCCGAGGACAGCCGATGTAAGGATGTCGTCTCCCGAGAGCAGTGTTAAATCCGGTGTCAGCGTCCGGATTCGCGTCATCTGCGCGAGCGATCCGGACGCTTCCTTCACGGCCACGATGTTCTTGAATTCGGTCAAACGCTTCAGTGTCGACGGCTCGACATTCACGCCGGTACGGCCGGCGACGCTATAGACGATAATCGGCGCCTTGATGGCGGACGCGATCGCCTTGTAATGGAGATAGAGACCCTCCTGCGTTGGCTTGTTGTAGTAGGGAGTGACAGAGAGGATGCCATCGGCTCCGAGCGCTTCAACCTCTTTTGCGAGCTCGATTACCTCAGCGGTGTTGTAACCACCGGCTCCTCCGACAACCGGCACTTTGCCCTTAGCTTCCTCGATCGTTATCTGGATGACGCGAAGATGTTCTTTACGCGTGAGGGTCGGGACTTTCTCCTGTGGTGCCGCATGGCACGAGAAAGTGAATGCCGTTCTCAATCTGGCGACGTACCTGCCGGCGAAGACAATCTTCATCGAGCGATCCATCCCCTTTGAAAGGCGTGATCAGTGCTGTGCCGCATCCAGTAAACATGGTTAAGCCTCTCTGACGTGATCAAACAGCGTTTCCCCGAATTCGTACATGCCGCGCTTGCCCTTAATCCACTGCGCCGCCTTCAAGGCGCCTCGGGCAAACCCTTCCCTGCTCCGGGCGGCATGGCGAAGAGTAATCGTGTCGGATTGCGAATCAAACCCAATTTCGTGCGTTCCCGGATGCCTGCCCGCGCGGTTCGAGCCGGTATCGATATTCCGAGAGTAGCCCGCCTGCTTCATATCTTCTACCAGCTTGAGAAGCGTGCCGGAGGGAGCGTCGGCCTTCGTATCGTGGTGGATCTCCCAAGCCCAAGCGCCGTATTCCGGATGGGCATTCAGCAGGCGGGCAGCTTCCGCTACCAGGCGGGAAAAGACCTGGACGCCGACCGAGAAATTCGGACTCCAGACCAGGCCAATCTTGTTCGCCTCGACGGCTTGGCGGACGCTCTCCTGATCTTTCGCCCAACCGGTTGTACCGACAACTACGTTGACCCCCAGAGACGCGAGCCGCTTCACATTCTCTACAACCGTATGTGGAGTAGAGAATTCGATGGCGACGTCGACGCCTCTGAAGTTCTCCTTGGTGAACCCCTCGTAATTCGCGTTATTGTACTCATCCAGCTTCGGTCCGACTTCGATGCCGAATTCAGGCGCAAGCTGTTCGATCAGCTTGCCCATTTTGCCGTAGCCGACGAGAGCGATCTTCATGCCGCAAAGACCGCCGCATCGGGATTTCGGAAGAATTCCGCGTGCAATCGCTCCACTGCTTTCTTCAGATCTTCATTCGAAACGACAACACTGAGGTTCAACAAGGATGCTCCCTGAGAGATCATACGAATGTTGATATCGTTGAGCGCCGCGAACGTACGGCTCGCAACACCGGGAGTATATCGGATGTTGTCGCCGACAAGGCAGACGATCGCCTGATCCTCCTCCACTGAGACATCCGCAATCTGCCGCAGTTCACGCGTGATGTCCTTCAAGCCGGGCAGTATTATCGATGGTCAGGGAAACACTCACTTCGCTGGTGGCGATCATGTCGACCGAAGTTTCATAGCGATCGAACACTTCGAAAATCCGGCGGAGGAAGCCGTGCGCCATCAACATCCGGCTGGACACGATGTTGACAACAGTAATCTTCTTCTTGCAAGCAATCGATTTCGCGACATTAGCGCAATGGACCGTTTCGCGAACGATCAACGTGCCTTCCACCTGAGGCCTGCGCGAGTTCAGGATGCGCACCGGTATGTTCTTCTCGATAGCGGGAACGACAGTTGCCGGATGCAGCACTTTCGCGCCAAAATAGGCGAGTTCCGCCGCTTCAGCGAAAGAGATTGTCTTTACGCGGAAGCCGCCTTGCATCACTGTGGGATCGGCTGTGAGCATCCCGTCAACATCGGTCCAGATCTGGATCTCTTCGGCGCCAATTCCGGCGCCCACGATCGCCGCTGTGAAATCGGAGCCACCACGACCCAGCGTGGATGTGACACCTTCTTCGGTCGCTCCGATGAAGCCACCCATAACGACCACTTTTTCTCGCGCGATCGGCGGAATCGTGGCGGCAAGGCGGGAGTAGGTCTGCGCAAGAAGCGGAGCGGCCTGGGTATGACGAGTATCGGTAACGATGACGTCCCGAGAGTCGACGTGCGCCGAGGGTATACCGAGATTCTCGAGAGCCAGCGTGACGATCTCACTCGAGAGGCGTTCTCCGTAACTGGAGATAGCGTCAGTCGCGCGCGGCGTAAGCTCACCCATAACGGCAACGCCTTTGACCAGTTCTCCAAGCTCCTGGAACAGGCCATCGACGATCGCTTCAAGGTCGGCGCGGCGGCGTTCATTTACCAAGCTGCGACCTTCCGTCAGATGAAAGGCATGCAATTCGTCAAGCAGGGCAAGAGCTTCATCACGATTTCCCTTCACCGCCTGGGCCGCAATGGCAAGCAGCTTGTTGGTTGTTTTCCCCATGGCGGAAACAACAACCACCGGATCACGTGTGAGCCGCGTCCGGATAATAGAGGCAACCCTCTCGATAGCCGCCTTCGACTCGACGGACGTGCCGCCGAACTTCATGACAATCATTAGTCGAGCATTCCTTCCGAGTACATCAACTCGGCATTCAGTACAGCGGCTCCCGCGGCGCCACGAACCGTATTGTGTCCGCAGGCGAGGAACTTGTAATCGAACACAGGACATTCGCGAAGGCGGCCGACAAATACAGCCATTCCGTTTTCCCGTTCGACGTCACGTCGCGGTTGCGGGCGATCCTGCTGCTCCATATAAATGACCGGCCGAGGCGGCGCGCTGGGCAGATTCTTTTGCTGCGGCACACTGGTGTAGCTCTCGAAAGCCTCACGAATCGCCGCGATACCGGGCTTCTGCTTCAATTCGACTGACACGCAGCAGAGATGGCCGTCAACTACAGGCACTCGATTGCACTGTGCGCTGACTTTCGCAGTCGAGCGGACGAAACTCGCCGTTGACGAAATCGCCCAGGATCTTTTGCGTTTCCGATTCCATCTTCTCTTCTTCGTTGCCGATGTAGGGAATGACATTCGCGTTGATGTCCACCGAGGCTACACCGGGATATCCGGCGCCGGAGATTGCCTGAAGCGTGGTCACCTGGATGCGCTCAATTCCGAACCTCTTCAAAGGCGCGAGCGCCAGTGTCATCACGATGGTGGAGCAGTTCGGATTCGTTACAATCTGACCTTTCCATCCGCGCTCGCGCTGCTGGCGTGGAATGACCTTGAGATGATCGTAATTGACTTCCGGCACAAGCAGAGGGACATCGGCTTCCATTCGGTGATTGCGTGAATTGGAAACGACAACATGTCCCGCGGACGCGAACGATCGCTCGATCTCGGTAGCGACAGAAGCATCGGTTGCGGAGAACATCAACCTGGGAGCGCTGTCGGGCTTGCACTCGTGAACATCAAGGTTCGCGATGTCAGCCGGCATGGCTCCATCCAGACGCCAGCTAGTCGCATCGCGATACTTCTTCCCGGCCGAGCGGTCGCTTGCGCCCACCCACGTTAACTTGAACCAGGGATGGTCCTGCAGAAACTTCACGAAATGCTGGCCGACCATGCCGGTGCGCTCCGAGTACGCCTACTTCAATTGGTTGCATAAAATCCTTTTCAAACTTCGAGCAGATCGCGCGCAATACGTTGATACAACTTCACAGCTTCCACCAATTGCCGCTTCGGGACGCGCTCCTCTGTCGTGTGGGCAACATGAATCGTCCCCGGCCCGCAAAGAAACGGCTTTCCCCAAGCGCCCCCAAACGCCGGGATATCGGTGGTGTAAGAAACGATGGTCGTATCAAACCCTTCGAGACTGCCCAGCCGGACTGCCGGTATGCAGAGCACCTCGACCGCTTCCGCGAATGCTGCCACGGCGGACTGCACAGCCGCGCGTGTCGCGTGACCGTCATCGACAAGGCGGATGAAGATCTCCGCTTTCGCCGCATCCGGAATCACATTCGGGGCCCGTCCCCCGGTAAGGGTGCCGATGTTCATCGTGCTCTGGCCCAGCACGGGATCGTGCGGCAATCTCGATCTTACGAAGTCCGTGCAGAGCATCAAGGAGCTTCTCGATTGCGGACTCGCCCAGTTCCGGATATGCCGAGTGCGCCATGCGACCTTTGGCGACAATCTCGTACCGGAGAGCGCCCTTCGATCCCAAAGCGAGCTTGTTCTCGGTCGGCTCACCGTTGATCAGGAACTTCGATCCGCGTGGAGTTTTCGATGCGGTGTAAGCTCCCACACTATTGCGCTCCTCGCCTACTACGAACAGCAGGCCGAGATTTCGCACGCCGGAGGCGAGCAGCCCCTCGACAGCATGGATCATCGCCGAGATGATGCCCTTCGTATCGCAAGCGCCACGGCCCCAGATGTAATCGTCATCCTCTCGCGATTCGAAAAAGGGCGGAACGGTGTCAATATGGGTCGAAAACGTCACCGTCGGCTCGCCCCAGTAGGCGAACACATTAAACCGACGGTCCGCGACAGGCATTTTCTCGACGGAGCCGCCATATTGCGAGGCGGTCGATTGCAGCCGTTCGAAGAGGAATTCCCCGACGCGCTCCTCATTGTCCGTAATGGACTCGATATCGACTAGGGCCCGAGTGAGCTCGAATAAGTTCATAGCATTCATTCAGGGATGGAGGCGGAGGAGAGAACCGCTATGCGTAGGCTTAGGCGTGTCCTTCCCGATAGCGCTCCACCCGGTATAAGATCCGGATGACAGTGAGCGGGTATTAGCCCTGCTCCCCAACCGGACTGAAGCCTCTTTCAGATCCGATTTCGGCGGTGTTAGTCGACGCCTTTCGCCGGCTGCTCCGGAGGGCCCGGAACTACGCCGCCAGCTACTCATCGCCGCCGCGCCTCTACCAAGAAACTCTAAGCATACCAACCCGTTCGGCAACGGTCAAACATGCGGTTCTTCGACAGTTCAGAGGGATTGGGAAGGCGGCGAGTCAGGCGGCTCGCCGCAAGAAATCAGGGGTTAAATTACGACCTACAATAATCAATGGTACTAACACTGAAAGTACTAAGTTTTTTACCGTAGACCCTGTCGTCCCTTTTATCATTTGGGCGGCTTCAGATCCTTAACCTTCGGAGGTTTTTCGGGTTTCGATTTTGCCGCCGCCGGTGTAGGAGCAAGGATTGAGCTGATCACGGGCGCGACAATCGTTGCGCCGGCGATGACAGAACGCCTGCTGACCGCCGGACCTTCCGGGAACGAAGTAATGGGGATCGAAGGATTTCGGTTCTAACAGATTCGCATCCGCAAGCTGCTTCAAACCCGTAACAACAATGCCAGAAGCATCTTTTCCACCCAGATCCCGCTGCATGGCTGTCGTTAGATCTTCGATCGTATGAGTACCATCGCAGTGCTTCCATACCCACGATAGAGTGGAGTTCAGGTGGTGAGCCTTCTTACTGCCGCTATCGTAAACTACACATTCTCCTTGTACTTCCTCTGCAAGTACATTGTCTTGACGAATTCTCGGTTTTTGCACGTATTCCCTCCGATTCGGCTAAAAATTTAGCTGGAGCAGGCACCAATTATGCCCTCAGTTCAATGTGCTTGCAAGTAAAAACCGTGACATGGAATTCGTGTCCAATTTCAAACTCGTCAGATGCGATTTTGCGAAACGAAGCTAACTCGTGATGCGGTTCTCCATCGAGTCCTGGCCGGCTCCGGTTTCGAGTCTGGCAGCCGGACCTTGGCGCGTTCGGACGCCGAAATCGATAAGGTACTGACAACATTACCGCAAAAGAAAATTCGAGCGAGGACCACCCGCGGTTTCGAGTCAGCCGAAAATTTTACGGATTGTAGAAAGTGGGGTAAAGAAACACGCGAGAGTGCCGATAAGGGAATGCATGGAGTACTCACGCAGCGCCATTACCCTGTCCTGGAGACGTTACGAGATGGACGTACCCGCAGAGCCGCGACCGACACCGTCGGTGCAACCTATCTGCATCGCGGTATGGACCGGAGCCGGTCTGCTGGTAGGCGGGTTCTGGTTTGCGGTTCTCTCAGTCGCCTGGAAGCTGGTCGCCTGGTCTTCGACTCCAAACTCCAATCCCCCCAATCGAGTAACAAAAATACCTTCCGGATGGGAGGAACGCACCGGCACGTGGTACCGCCCTACGAGAAGGATTCCAGTGGCGATTTACCAATAACTCCATGTGTAAGCTGACTCTCCGAAAAACTCTGACCCTGTGCGTTGTGATTGGAGCCCGGCTGGCACTGGGGCAGACTGCGCCGGGACGGTACGCACTGATCCTGGATGACACTCCTTTTTCAGAGCGGTTCGCCTCCAAACAGTCGAGCGGCTGGCCAGGCGGCCACCTACAACAACAGATCGCGAAACGGCAGAATGCGTCCGGACTGAATTGGCCGACCGACGAATACAATTACCGGCTCCGTAGATACCGTACTCAATGCGATCTTCGTGCTGGCTCCGCCGGAACAGGTCGCCGAGCTGAAGTATTGCCTGGTGTCAAAGGGGTCGTACCGATGAAGCGGTACCACATGAGCTTGAACCGCGCCACTCAGGTTCTGAATGCGCCCGCCGCATGGAACGCTCTGGGGGGCCTACAGGGCGCGGGCCAAGGCGTCAAGATAGGCGTCCTACGACAGCGGCATCGATCAGACTCATCCCGCGTTCCAGGACAACTCGTTACCGATGCCAAGCGGTTATCCGATATGCAGCGGCTCGGATTGCTCTTTCACAAACAGCAAAGTCATCGTTGCGAGAAGCTACGTTCGTAACTGGCAGCAGGGAGCGCTGCGAATCCGGCTGCCAACTCTCGCCCCGATGATTACTCGCCCAGGGATCGCGACGGTCATGGAACAGCGGTGGCCTCGTGCGCCGCAGGCTCCTGGAATAATGGCTCGACGGCGATCAATGGAATAGCGCCAAAATCTGATCTCGGTAATTACAGATCTATGGATCGCCTGGCCTGAACGATGGAACGACGGATGACGTGATCATCCAGGCAATCGAAGATGCTGTCAAAGACGGCATGGATATCGTGACGTTTTCGAGTGGCAGTCCCGGTTCACGGGTCCACTCGATTCGGGTCCTTCGTGTGGAAATAACCCGGGTGTTCCATGCGATCTCGTCGCCCGGACGTTCGAAAACGTCGCTCGAAGCGGAGTTGTGGTCGTAGCGGCGGCCCGGCAATGAAGGCTTGGATGGGGTGAGCGCTAACGCGCCCGCGTATAACTCAATCTCTTCCCCCGCGGACGCTCCGTCCATGATGGCTGTAGG
>CAWHYW010000011.1:0-50453 GCA_963833675.1 Bryobacteraceae bacterium
TAGGTTTCGCGACAATCTGCTGTCGCACCGCAGCCACTATGCCCGCCGCAATCTGTTGTTGTACTGCCAAAATATCGGCAAGATCGCCGCTGAACTTTTCTGACCACGTTGTCAGACCGGTTTTTGCGTCCGTCAGCCTGGCCGTAATCACAACCGATCGCTGCAGCCGGCGGCAACTACATTCCACAACGGCGTCGGCTCCTAGAAAAGGACCCGCGTCTCGGATATCCGTCCAGGATCCTTGGAATCGGAAGGCAGAAGTTCGAGCTACTACATGAATTTCGCTCCGTTGCGCAAGTTCATGAATAATCTCTTCCGTCACTCCATCGCAGAAATATTGCCAGTCTTCTTCCCCGCTAAGGTTGGTGCACGGAAGCACAGCGATCGTCGGTGTCGGCAGCGACGGTAGTTCGCCCTGAAAACTCGAGCGATGCTTGAAAGTTGGGACATACGTTCCTGCCGGCAGGCTGATCATGACCGTATCGTCCTTGCCGGGTCCGTGATAATACTCACGGAGTTTACGGCGAACATGTGTTGCCTGAACTCGTACGATGGAATCTAATCGCTGGTCAAAGGAAGAATCTCGCCCCAAAGCCTCCACGCCGAGCGTGTATTCCTTCAACTCGTCAGTCCGCCCTTGAAGTGTTCGGTCCACGACAAGAGAAAGGAGACGTTTCCGTTGCTCTGAACCCGCGAATTGGGGGCTAGCAAGGATCTTGGCAAGTTCCTGCCTTACGGCATGCTCGTCCGGGAAGCTCTCTGGCCCGTCTAACATTGCTGGTCCTGAGAACTAGATTCTACCCGGAATGTCAAGCCCGCGTAGCCGGCTCCCATTGTTGTTCCGATGCGAGCGTTCGCCTTCGGCGCCATGCCAGTGCTCTTCGTATCGCTAGACTCACTCCCGTCCAGACAAGAATCGCTCCGCCGAACGATGCCATGCCGGCGATTGTCTGGCCGGCGAAGCCCGCCGCTTCACCCGTGTGAATAAAGCGAAGCCACATGCGCGCGCGGCGCCCGGCCGGAGCTTCTTCGAAATTTTCCACTTTGCGCACCTGGCCGGTATTCGGATCGGCTGTCATCTGCAGACGCAGGTCGGGGCGGCCCCGAGGCGCCTGGTCTACGCTAAGCACGATCTCGTCTTCCTTGGATCCCGGCAATCGTAGGGTAATGAACTTCCACTTCTCCACCCGACGCATCGCTTCCTCGATCGCCCGGTCAAGCGATCCCTCTGCGGTTCTCACCGCCCGTGGCAGACGGCCGGGTCGATTTCCGACTCCGGGTCGATTACCCATTGGAGAGTTCCTGGGCGGCTCAGTGCCGGCAACTCGATAGACCAGGTTGTTGGCCCATGGATACGACATCACCACACCGCTGGCGACGATTAGTAACAACGGAATCACGAGCCAGATGCCGAATACGTTGTGCCAGTTGAAGTCACGCGCTTTGCCCGAGACCCCAGAGCGAAAGAAAAGAATGGGATGAAGATGGCGTCTCGTCCAATCTTTTGGGATCCAGAGCAAGATTCCGGTGCATAGAAGAAAGAGAAACCCGAGGTTTGCAGCGCCGGTGACTGACCGCGCGGTCTCTCGATTTTTACCCACCGCTCCCAGCCATCGATGCCACGCGGTCACAGCCTCGAAGAACTTCCGAACGCCTTGTGAACCTTCCCCGAGCACCGCCGCGGAATACCTGTCAAGGTAGACATTCGTCTCGCGAGAAAAAGCGAGAGTGATCGGCGCCACGGGATCCGCCGACAAGGTGATTGAGGAAGGGAGGCCCTTTCCCAGCCTTTCCCCGTTCTCCAGCACAGTCTCCATGCTGGCGCGTGAACTCTGAGGACGACTCCGGAAACCACTGTCGGCCATGTCTACGATCTGGCGTTCGTATGTCAGCAGCACACCAGTAACCGACATCGCAAGCACAATAACACCTGCAACTGCGCCGGTTACCAGGTGCAACCAGAACACGACCTTTCGCATGAACTTACTATATACAGTCTCTCCGATGAGATGCAACTAAACTGCAAGAGATGCTTTAGCAAGGCGATATTAATGATCAAGAGTATGCAATTGACTTGCAAATACTATAAGACCGTCGGCAGTATCTGAACTTCCGGAATTGCAACTCGCGCAGGCAGTTTCGCGATCGACAGAACTACTTCGGCAACGTCTTCCGGTTGCATCGCTTTCGCCAACATCTCGGCGGTAGGCTTCACCGGACGCTTTTCCAGGATCTCGGTATCCACCAACCCGGGGCATACGACACAGGTCCGAATGCCATGCTCTTTTTCTTCCACTCGGACGGCATGCGACAACCCTAGTAGGCCCCGCTTCGCCGCCTGATAGGCAGCGCCCGACACATCGGGCGCGAGACCGGAAATCGACGAGATGTAGATCAGGTGGCCGGAACCGCGCTGGCGCATCGACGGCAGTACTGCATCCGTGATGTATAGGCGGCCATTCAGATTGACGCTTAACATCATGTCCCAAATCCCGGGATTAAGGCGCGCCATGGATCGATCCGGAGTGTTGGTCCCAGTGGCGTACACCAGAACATTCATCGGTCCTAGCGTTTCATTTGCCTGTTGCGCCAGGTTTTTCATCTGGCCAGCATCTCCCGCGTCTGCGGAGGCGATTGCAATGCTGTGACCCTCTTTCTCGAGTTGCAGCTGCAACTCACGAAGACCGATCATTGCGCCTTGCGGAAGCAAAGACGCGCGCTCCCTCTCGCGCAAATTGAACGGCGATCGCGCGGCCGATACCGCTGGACGCGCCCACTACGAGTACAACCTGGCCTTCTAGGGAAACTGGCATGTTCAGATGATAATTGATGGCCTCTCGCATGTCGGATTCTTTTTGGTCCACGGATCAATTTCCAATCGTGGCCCGGCGTGACAGGCCTTTGTACGGAAAGCGGCGCTTGAACTCAGCAAAATCGACTGTCAGACCTAGACCGGGGCGGTCGGATAGAGTAACAACGCCGTTCTTCTGGGTCGGATACGTCCCTTGCGTCAACTCACCGAATACGGCATCGTCGGCAGCTTCCCATTCCTGCAGCAGAAGTTGCGCGATATCGACATTGCCGCGGCGGACGCCACGTGCGCGATCGGCCCGCTGCATTGGTGCGGAGCGACTTCGGCGCCATAAGGCTCTGCAAACGCCGCTATTTTTCTCAGCTCCGTAATTCCGCCTACGTGAAGCACATCAGGTTGGATGATCACGGCGCCTTTGGCATCAAGCAATTGACGGAATTCCCATCGTGAGAGTAACCCCTCTCCGGTCGCGATTGGCACTGGACTCTTCGCTGCGACCTCGCCAAGGCCCGTGGGATTCTCCCGTAGGGTCGGCTCCTCCAGGAACAGGATGCGATAAGGCTCAATCGCTTTGGCGAATTGAATGGCCGAGCGCACACTGAACGTTTCTGCGGCCTCGAGACCGATATCCAGGTCGTAGCCCACCGCCTTTCGAACTGCTTCTATTTGGCCGATGGCTGCCTTAGTACGTTCTGCCTCCGTTCCTTTCAACGGAAGTGTCCATTTGATAGCAGTCCATCCTGATTCTTTCGTCCGCTGCGCAAGATCGTGAAATTCCTCCGGCGTGTTGTTCCGGATCGATGCGCTCCAATGCGTGAAATAGGAGCGAAGTTGGGGACGTGCCGGGCCACCAAGCAGGCGGTGTAAGGAAATGCCCAGGCGTTTCGCTTCAAGGTCCCAGAGCGCGATGTCAACAGCCGATAACGCCGTTAGGGCCACGGGTCCGTTCCGCCACCGGGAGAGCCCGTAGTAAGAACGCTTCCAGTGCTCCTCGATACCGGATGGATCTTGTCCGACGAACGAGGATTCCAGCCAGCGAAGGCCCGCCTCCACCATGTCGGCGCGAGTTTCGAGCGTCGCCTCCCCCAGACCCGTCAGACCTGCGTCGGTATGGACCTCCAAAAACACAAGATCCCGCCAACGAAGCGTGACTTTATGAATTTCAAAGCCCGTAATCTTAAGCGGAGCGGGCGTTCCAAGACAGGTAAACGCGCTAGTTCCAGTCAGGAGCAGTTGTCGGCGGGTCAGCATAGCCGGAGAATTTTCGAACCCTCATCGCACAGAGTCATGTGAAGGATTCCATCCAACACGCGTCTGAGCTTATCGCAGCATTTCTGTCGAACGCAAAGGAACCTGTTGTAGTCGAGGCCGGACAGGATCCAATCCCACTTTTGACCGGCGCTTATGCGATCGACCTGAGCGGAGAGCGCCTGTTCCTCGAGGCCTGGACTCGAGATCGCACCCTATCACGACGGATCACGGGCGTTGTCGAATCGAAGCCAAATCGCCTGCAGCTATCGATCGAAAAATTCGGCAAGCGTCAAGGCATTATTGAACTCATCGATATTGCCACACCACGAGCTGTAAGCATCACCCGAAAAGCCTCCCGTCACACGTATCGTGAACAGTTTAGGCGCTCGCTCCTGCGCCAGTTTCCTGGCTGGAGAGTTGCGGAACTCAGCACTGAGGTCAATCTGGAACACAGCCTATCTCCTGCCTACCCGCGTGCGGTTCTTCGGAAAGGGTCTGCAATCTATGCCGCAATTGGATGCTCCTCGGATGCGACTGACGTCGACGGTGTGCTGACGTTCGGGCTCATCTGGCTCGATTACCTCCGCTCGCGCCAGGCAAGCATGAAGGTGCAGGGACTTGCGGTCTTCCTACCAGCCGATAAGCACCGTTCGACATGCCTGCGACTCCTGCATCTCCGGTCCGATATCACCGAATGGTCAGCATTCGTCTACACCGATCGAAGTGAGGACCGGGCGGATATCCGTGACTATGGAAACGTTGAGACCGTTCTTCCGCCCCGTTTGGGTCCGGCCGATTCCATGCAGACCTGGTGGACTCGGCGGCTTTCGACAGTGCCGTATGTTACGGAGCGTGAAGAATCTGGCGGTCGCGTTGGTTTCACAGTTAATGGATTGGAATTTGCTCGCTGGCAGCCCGGCTCCGGACTGACTTTCGGCATTGAAACGAAGTACAAAGCTTCGGAATCTAACCTGCCGGAAATTGAAGCGCTGGCGCGTGAATTGTATAGCTTCCGCTCTGCGGCGGCTTCGAACCGTTGCGCCCCTTTGTATCTGAAAAAGCCGGAGCTTTGGCTGGAAGCACAGGTTCGGTCAGCGCTCACGTCCATCGACGCGTCGCTCGATCCTGCGCCGGTATATAGGCAAGCGCCCTCGTTCGCGGCGGGCGAGCGAAGTGTCATGGATCTGCTCGCCGTGAATCACGAGGGCGGTCTGGCGGTGGTGGAAGTGAAAGCCTCGGAGGACCTCCACCTGCCGCTGCAGGCGCTGGATTATTGGATTCGCGTCCATTGGCATATTCGGCGCGATGATTTCGCCAAATTGGGCTATTTTCCCGGTCGTGCGCTTCGACCCGTTCCGCCTCGTCTTCTTCTTGTTGCTCCGGCACTGTGCTTTCACGACACAACGGATTCGCTCATCCGATATTTTTCGCCTGAAGTTCACGTCGATACGATCGGATTGGGAATGGACTGGCGAGATCGAGTGAAGGTGATGTTTCGTAGAACCCGCTCCGTGCGTCCATGATAAAGCTATGAAAGCCACACGCATGTTGACGCAGATTCGGGATGCCTTGGCGAATTTGAATCCGTCAGAGGTTCGCGAACTTGCGCGAAGGCCGGTGTCACTCGAGCTCTTTGCGTCCACGCCCCGCATTCATGAAGAGATGGCGAACTACTTCGCGCCCGTTGCAAAACCGGTGGATGCGTCTCTGGATGCCTCTGGTGTGGTCCGCCGCGAGAATGAACTGCATGCGCCCGTAGTGCTCCGCATCTACGATGAGGGAGTGGCGGCGGAGCCTGGCGGATTTGTCTACCTGCGGGCGAAGCCGGAGAAAGTCGTATGCGACATCGTTGAAGCCCATCCCGATCTGAAGATTGCCCTTGCCCGGAAATACAAGGCTTTTCGCAAGCCGGTATCCGACAATATCGTGTTCACCGTTTCCAAAGAGAACGCTTTCTTCTCGGTGGCGACCTCGGTCCCTGCGCTCATGCCGCTCCTGGCGGTGCCGTGGGCAGTCGGTGAATTTGCTTCTGACACGGCATTTCTCACCATGAACCAGGTCCGGATGGCATTCATGCTCGCCGCGGCTAACGATCAGACCGTCGGCTACAGGGAACAGAAGGCGGAGATCGCCTCCCTATTCGCTGGAGCGTTTGGCTGGCGGGCGATTGCTCGCGAATTGATCGGAGTGATTCCAATGGGCGCGGGCATTATTCCGAAAGCTGGCATTGCCTTCGCCGGCACGTATGTGGTCGGCATCTCACTCGAAAGGTTCTATCGAATGGGCGCGGGCATGACGGCGGCGGAACGAAAACAGGCCTACAGAGAGGCTCTGGATCGAGGCAAGGCTATAGCGAGCAACCTCTTAAATAGCTACAAGGCGCAAAGAAGCGGCTAATCAGAGGACTTGTTCTGATCCCGGTTCCAGATACCCCGCTCGAGTCCTAACGGTCAAATCAGGACGTTCCTTCACCTCCGCTCGGATTCTATGATACGAGCCGGGGCGTCTTTTCGACATTGGGAACGTAACCAGGTATTGTTCCATGCAGGTCCGCGCCGATTCTCTGCAGAGCTTGTTCAATACCCTGCCTGCGAACGAAATCCCATTTAGCCCCACCCGAAAGATCGCTAAGTACCTTCGGAACATCCGGCTGCGATCCGCGTTTCAACTCTCCGAACAGCGCGAGTAGATTCATTGGTCCCGACTGAGATGACGGTACGGCCTGCGGCTTCTCACGGTCACAATGATAGGCGCAGTTGCCGCACGTGCAGCGCCGGCACTTTCGGTTTGGATCGCAATACCTCGGGGCTGCGTATGCAAACCCTGTCTTGCTCGGTGAAAACGTCAATGAATAGACCGTGGCATTGGAGCGCTGTGCGAGCGACACGAGAGCCTCCAGCTTTTCCTTGCTTCCTCGATCGTGTTTCTCGGAGACGAGTAGAACAGCTCTCCGACGCCCTCTTTTACGCCGTTCCAATAGCGCGCATGGAGACTTCCAAACTGTCGATCAAACTGCCGCCTTCTCCGAATGCATCCAGACTTCGAACTGCGCGTTCTACCTGATAGGCATCGTCCGTGAATTCTCGAAGCACTTTAACTTCATCGGCAAAAGCAATCACCGCCGCTTCCCCGCGATCTCCGGTCAAGAGAGGACCAACGAGAGAGGCTTCCTTCCGAAGCTTGTCTAAAGCGATTTGCGAAGATCGAGTTGCTTGAATCACAATCGCCAACGAAAGAGGCTGCACGGATTCTTCCAACCGTATCCTGACCGGCACACTGTCGTCATAGACGACCAAATCTTGGACTTCCAGCCCGCGCACCGGCTTGCCCTCCTTGTCCGTCACAGATATCGGCGCGAGAACGAGATTGGAAGTACTTCGAAGCGAAACCTCTTGTCCCGGCGAATGAGAAAGCAAAAGGAGAATCAGGGCAGCTCTTTTCACGACCTCCCTATTGCAACTAGGCGGCCGAATTTGAGCGAGTGTAACCGTCGTCAGACCGCTCGATTGTAGCGGCGAGTTCGCGGAGCAGTGCGGCTCCATCACCTCGATATGCGCTCCCGTGTTGGCAGGCGAGCATGGATGGCTGTTGCATTGCCAGATGCTCCAGAATAGCCGAACTGTTCTTGGCGTGGGCGTAGTAATCCATCATGTTGCGCATTCCCTCGCTGGCGGTGAGCACCTCAGACTCGGTCACGGGAGGCATTGTCGCCCCCGGCTGCGTGAACAGGTCTCCGCACAAAAGAGTCCGGGTCCCTTCATCAAACAGAACACCGCAATCCCAGCCATGCGGAACATGGGGTGTGTAAATCCATTTCATGCTGCGCGCACCAATCGAAAACACCTCGCCATCTCTGAGGCCGCGGGCGGGCCGGATGGCAAAGTCATTGAGGGAGGTCAGTACACCGATTTCAGCGCCAAACGGCGTTGCGTTCGGCGCCGAAGTCAGGAACTCATTAAGAGCGCCAAATTCGTCGCCTTCAAAGTGAGATCCTCCTACCCAACGCAACTTCTCGACAGGCATCACCTTCCGTACTGCTTCCAGAGTGATGGGGAACATCTTCCGGTATCCCGTATGAAACAGTACCGGCTCGTCATCAGTAATCAAGTAAGAGTTAAATGTGAAACCTCCGGGCATCACGTCCAGAGGCGTAGAGATGCGATAAATTCCAGCCGCCACTTCGTCCACGCGGGCACCTGTTTCCTGATTTGCGATCACTTGCTTTCTCCTGTGCCGGATGTGTAACGACTCACCTGGTCGTTACACGTAAAATGTGTGCTGATGGACGCGGAACTGAACGATGCGGATTTGGTCCGGCAAATTGGCTTCGGCAACAATCCGGAGGCCGAAACCGAGTTGTTCCGCCGCATGGCTCCCCGGATTCGGCTCTATGGATTGCGCCACTTGAGAGATCACCATGCTGCCGAAGACCTGACGCAGCAGGTTTTGCTCACAACGCTGGAAGCTTTGCGAGCAGGCCGCCTGCGTGAACCGGATAAGCTCGTATCTTTTGTATTGGGAACCTGCCGGCTGATGGCGCTCGACCTCCGCCGGGGTGCTCGCAGGAAGAATAATCTGCTCGAACAGTTTGGTCCGGATATGCCGGTATCAGTCTCGCCATCGATGGCGCGCCTCGATCACGAACGGCTCGCCCGCTGTGTACAGAATCTGAAAGAACGGGAACGCGCAGTAATCGTGATGTCGTTTTATGATGAACAGACTGGAGCGGATGTTGCCGGTTTTCTCGGCGTTTCGGAGGCCAACGTGCGCGTGATTCGCCATCGTGCGATACATCAGTTGCGCGGATGCATGGGAATAGCGGCATGAATTGCACGAATCCCATCGATGCGGCGGTCCTTGCGGAGTATTGGCTTGCCGCTCTGACGCAAGCTGAAGAGGACGCCGTGGAGGAGCACCTGTTCAACTGTGATCGATGCGGGACTCGTCTTAGCCAGATTATCGAACTAGCCGAGGGTGTGCGGAGTCTCGGGCGCGGCGGGACGCTCCGAATGGTCGTGAGCGACGCTTTTCTTCAGCGAGCGGCTGAGGAAGGATTACTTGTCCGCGAATATATCGTTCCTGCCGGAGGCAGTGTTCAGTGTACGGTAACAGCCGATGACGACCTTCTTATCGGGCGCCTTGCGGCGAATCTAGCTAACGTAAAGCGCATCGATCTCTGCGTCTGTGACGAACGTGGCATCGAGCATCTCCGTTTGCAAGACATCCCCTTCAACCCAAATGCCGGCAGCGTCGTGCTTCAGGAGTCAATTAGCATTGCGAAGGCAGCGCCCACGAACACGATGATCGCGCGTCTCGTCACCTTCGACGAAGGCGACCGTGAGCAATTGATGGGCGAATACACCTTCAATCACACACGCACATTGCCGGGGCCAGGCGTTTGGCACGGTGAGTATGGCATATCGTAAATAGGATGCGGACTATCACACGTCGAACCGCGCTAGCGATGGCGACGGGTTTAACCGTATCGGCCTCCAGCAAGGCTCCAGTGATCAACGGCGCTGAACATGCATGGGTGATTCACGAACGTCGCTTCGCGCCAAATGCGGAGTTGGCCACCTGTCCCACCAGCATCCCGAACTACGAGTATTCTGGCGAATTTCTCGTGTCCGAAATGAAGACCTACGGTGTCGACGGAGTGGTGATCTCGCACGTGTGCTATTACGGCCGCGACAACTCCTACGCAAGCCATTGTGTCAAGACGCATCCGGGCAAGTTTGCGGCCATCGGACTCCTCGTAGGCTATCGCCTTTACTCGCCTGATGACAAGCAGAACCCGAGCCGTCTGGAGAAACTCATCCGCGACGATGGCCTGGTGGGTTTACGTCTGAGTCCCATCTATGACAAGAAGGTAGTGTGGCTGAATGATCCGGTATCCTACCCACTCTGGAAGAAGGCCGAAGAACTCGGGGCTGTCTTCAATATTTTTCTGGCGCCCCATCAGGTAGGCCAGGTTGCTGACATGGCGGAACGGTTTCCGGGAGTAAATGTTGTCATTGATCATCTAGCAATGATCGATATCAATGCGCCGGACTCTGAAGGTTTCGGACCTTTGTTGAAGCTCGCCCGTTTTCCAAACGTCTACGTTCGCACGTCGCTGCACAATCCATCCAAGACGCGCCAGATGCCGTACCGTGACGTATGGCCATTCCTGCGTCGTGTCTACGATACCTTCGGTCCGCGGCGGCTTGTCTGGGCGAATTTCTTCGAATACGAAATCATGAAAGACATAATTCCGTTCTTTA
The DNA here is from genome assembly GCA_963833675.1 of Bryobacteraceae bacterium. Lineage (GTDB taxonomy): Bacteria > Acidobacteriota > Terriglobia > Bryobacterales > Bryobacteraceae > DASQDN01. The sequence continues at coordinate 10,327 of CAWHYW010000011.1, forward strand.
CCAATGAGGATAAGGAGTGGATCCTCGGACGGACGGCGCACCGGCTCTACAAGTTCCCCGGTTGAGAGACTGCCTCTTATTCGCCTACCGCAATCCACGAGGCGGCCGCATCCCAAACCTTGCTATCCTCCCAGGTCTCAAAATACGCGACGAAACCCTCGGGCTTGGTACTGCTTTTGGTGGAGGCAGTGTTACTTTCCGCCCTTGGCAGGAATCCCACCACACACATAGGAATGAGCCACAACGACGGCAAAGCCTAAAATACGCCGGCCGTGGGATTCACGGAAAGAAACTCAAAAAACTCAGCCATGTCACGATATTGAGCCTTGAGCGGCAGCCAATTGCACATCCCTATGGAGGGCTTACGGCGTCAAAAATATCTGCGTGTAGTAAACCGTCCCACGTTTATTCGAGGCGATCCCAATTCCGGTGTCGGTGTATTCGGCGTTCAGTAGATTTCGCTTGTGTCCGGGGCTGTTAAACCAGCCGTCGACCGCGCACTGCACGGCGTCAGCGCAGCCGCGCTGCTCAAAGAGGTTCTCGGCAACTAACCGCCAATGCACGCCCGCTTCTTTCATGCGAGCCGGCAAATCGCCTCGCTTCGGATCAATGTGGCTGAAAAAATCACGTTGTGCCATTGCACGACTATGTGATTCTGCCGCTGCGGCCGCACCTGCATGCCATTGAAGTTTCGGCGCTCCTTCTCGAACTCGCACGGCATTTACCGCCTCGAAAAGCCGACGTTCGAGCTGACTGCCGTTAACTTGCCGAGCTTTGTCCTGTTCTGGAGAACTGCGCCCCTGATAAGGAGAGCACCCGCCCAGGAAAACAGTCGATAGTATCAAGCGCCGGCGCGAGAACATGTTGTCTAATTGACCCGATCACGCCGGCCAATGTTACTCGCACCAATGTGAGAAGCCCCGAGTGTTCCGAACCTTCTATCCTCTACTCACTTGCTCTTACCAGCGGTAGCCGAATACCCCTGCCATAAATACTCAAGTGCCTGGGGCAGCGTCTGCATCTTCGTAGCTCGATCACCGTGCCCAGAATTCTTCACGAAAAGAAACTGGTAGTGATAGCCTTTCGCTGCCAGCACCTTGGCCATGTTTTCGTTCGCGAGCACCCAGTCGTGCATTTCATCGCGCATGAATTGGGATTAAGCAGGTCCCGGTCGCCCACTTCCAGCCACAGACGGATCGGCTTCTTCGGACTGTTCGGAATCAACTTCTCGTGAAATTCCCATGCCCCGTGCGGGGTTTCGGGTTCCACGGCCACTGCTGATTCACATACGTGCCGAGTATGTAAGCACACGGTGATACCACTCGGGGTGATACCAGGCCATGGCAGAGCGCAGGAACCGCCCGAACTCGTGCCCATGGTGGCGCGACCATCCGGGTCCTTCGTCAGTTTGACGTTCGCCTCTTTCTCGACTCGAGGCAGCACTTCTTTCTCGACGAATTCCGCGTACAGACCCGACATAGTGTCGTATTCGAGTCCGCGTTGACTGCCCTGCGCATCGCCGCTGCCGTTTGCAATCGAAATTGCGATCATCACTGGCACGCGTTTCTCTTCAATCAGATTGTCTAGCGCGGTAAACAGCAGCCGGTCCGGCCCATCTGCGCCGACAATGAAAGGCGCGGGAGTGCCCGGCACATACTGCTTCGGCACGTACACAGCTACACGCCGGCTGTACGGCGCGGGATGGCTTGTGGTGACGATGAGCTTGGCAGGATTACTTGGGTCGGGCGTGCCGAACGTCCCGGGCTCCCTCGCGATGCCCGGATAGATCTTGCTCTCCGTCGATTGCATGACAAACTCGTGCACAGTTCCACGAAGCTCGCCTTCTTTCATCTCCGGAGCGGGATTGTGCGTCGGGCCAAGGATGTAGTTACCGTCCTTGTTCACGGGGGGGACCGTCCCGTCAGGCAATTCCTTGTGCTTGCACGTAACCAGGGCTGTGCGGATCGCGCGTCGGCGGCGTCGGGCGTGTCGGTCGTGCGGCCGTAGTAGCCGGATTAGAAGGTTGCGCCATCATCAGCACACTCGTAGCCAGCGCAAACATGAGACAACGAACCATAGATCTCCTTATTCAGTGGTGCCTCCGCGGTCGCGCGGCGCAACTAGCCGATATCCTATCTCACGAGCGCTTTACTTTCCTGCCTGACTCTTCTTGTACCGTTCGAGGCCGACATTATCCAGAAACTGCATTGATGCTTTGGCCACATCTTCGGCGTGTTCGCGCGGGACCACCACGACGCCGTCGCCGTCCGCCATCACAACATCTCCCGGACGCACCAGCACGCCACCGATCGTAACCGGCCGGTTCACCGATTCAATTTCGTTGCGGCCCGGACGAAAGCCCCGTCCCAACCGCTTGTGATAAGCCGGAACTTTGTGGTGAATAATCTCATCGCTGTCGGCGAGCCCACCGCTTGTGATCACGCCACGCATTCCGCGCTTTTGCCACCCGCGAATGTTCGATGACCCGATGCTGCGCGTGTCGTTGTCGCCCTCGGCGTCGATGACAAGAACACTGCCGGGGAAGAGCTCGTCCATGAATGGCTCACCAGTATAGTTTCCATACCAGTGGGACACATCTTTGGGATCCATGCGTGACATGCGCTTATTCGTAGGTACGTACCTGGCCGTCACGGCGATGCCGACGATCCGGTGCGTGAAATTCTCAGTGTCGCGCCACAACGCATGAATGGACTGATCGACAATCCCGATGTCCTGTAGCCCGACCACATCCATACCGTCGGAGACGTCAGATACCCGGAGTGGTTCGTATAGCTTTAAAATCCGCTGGTTGTCCTCCTGCGAGTATTTTTCATATGGGATGAAAAGATGCACCGGCGCAGGCACTGTATTCGGCGCCGCTTGCGATGGGACAGGACGAACTTTCAATTTGGCCGGAGCTGGAGCTGTCACCTGGGCTGGCGCAATTTGGCTAAAACTCAACAACGCGAGTGCGGTGCCGGAAAAGGCTCGATTGAAAAACATGGCGTGTGAAACTCCTGTGAGGCGATATGTATTCGCTTCGTTCTATATCACGCTGGTGAAATGTTTGTGCGTCCGGCCAAGTTTTGGCGTTGGGAGTGCTAAAGACTGAAACCCGGACTAGCAGGTTATTTACAATCTAGGTATGCAACGCATAGCCATTCTTGTGCTCGGCGTGTGCGCCGTGATGGCCGCGGACACAATCCGCCTGAAGTCCGGGAAAACGATCGACGGAACGTATCTTGGGGGGGACGCGCGCAATGTGCGGTTCGACAGCGGCGACCGGGTGGAGACGTATGCAGTCAACGACATTCAGGAGATCCGTTTCGGTTCGGAACAGGCCTCTCAGTTAACACCGGCTCCGGAGCCCTCTCCAGCCCCGTTGCAGACAAAACCAGCTCCCACTTCGGAACTCCCCGCCGCGAACGCAACCACAACTACGGAAGTTCCAGCCGGTACTGCTCTCGTGGTGCGCTTAATCGATGATGTCGATTCCCAGCGCGACTCGGTAGGTAAAACCTTCAAGGCCAGCTTGGATGAGCCCGTCGTATCTGGAGAGCGGACACTCATCCCACGCAACGCCGACGTACTCCTAAAGCTCACCGAGGATAAACAATCCGGAAAGATCACGGGCAAAACCGAGCTTACGCTGGATGTCGTGTCAGTGCAGGTGAATGGCCGCATGATTGATGTTGACACTCAGGAAGTCAGTCAGGCTAGCGCGTCGCGCACAGCGAAAAGCGGTAAGGTGATCGGCGGTGGATCTGCTCTCGGAGCGATCATCGGCGCAATAGCAGGCGGAGGCAAAGGCGCAGCGATCGGAGCCGTTTCGGGAGCGGCTGCCGGCGGCGCCGTGCAGGTCATGACCAAAGGTGAAAAGGTCAAGATCCCATCCGAGACACGAATAACGTTTACGCTTCAGCAGCCTCTTCATCTATGATGTCTGGCCGCCGATTCGAATGGTTGTCACCGGCCGTCTTTGCAGTCGCGTCCTCGGCGAGTGCACAGGACTACGTTGTGGAAGGCCATAAGACGAGCACCGTCCGGGTGATTGCTTATGAAGATCTGCAATGCCCCGACTGCGCCGTCTACCGGAAAATGCTCGATGAGAAACTGCTGCCGGAATACGGCGGATCTGTCGCCTTTGAGCATCGCGAATACCCGCTTCGCAAACACCAGTGGGCACGCCAGGCATCCATCGCGGCTCGCTACTTCGGATCATTGAAGCCCGGAACGGGCATAGCCTTCCGGCGATTTTGCGCATCCCATCTCAGGCAAATCACGGCCGATAACTTCCCGGACAAGCTGCAGGAGTTCGCGAATGCGAACGGCACAGATCCTGATAAGGCCGTAGCCGCATTGAATGACGCGGTGCTCGCCAAAGTTGTCGAAGACGAATTCAAGGAGGGTGTCGCGCGCGGAGTGGCCCGCACTCCAACCGTGTTTGTCAACGGCGAACCGTTCATAGAAACGTTTACGTTCGAAGATATTTCGAAATCCATCGATGCGGCTCTGGCCGCAGTCAAGAAAACCAAGTGAATAAACCAGTTGCGCTCGTCACAGGCGCCAGCAGAGGAATCGGCCGCGGAATAGCCGTCGAGCTCGCGGGTACACACACCGTAATCGCTACCTATCGTGGCCGCAAGGATGCCGCGGAGTCACTGCAAGCGGAAACGGGCGCGATTCCATTTCAGTGCGATATCGCATCCCGTGCGGATCGCGAAGCTCTGATGGCATTCACCATCGCAAAAGCCGGCCGTCTTGATCTCCTCGTCAATAACGCTGGGATGGCGCCCCGTCAGCGCCGTGACATTCTTGAAGCGAGCGAAGAGAGCTTCGACGAACTGATCGCGACCAATCTGAAAGGCCCGCATTTTTTAACACAGGCCGCCGGGCGCTGGATGGAAAAGCAGGGAAGCGGCCGCATCGTTTTCATAACTTCGATTTCCTCCTATACGGCCTCTGTGAACCGTGGCGAGTATTGCATCTCCAAAGCCGGCCTTAGCATGTCGGTCGCCCTGTATGCGCAGCGGCTTGCTGCGCATGGGATCACGGTCTTTGAAATTCGTCCCGGCATAATCAGGACCGATATGATCTCCGCGGTCGAAAAGACCTACGATGAAAAGATCGCGGGCGGTCTGTTGCCCCAGCGCCGCATGGGGGAAGCTTCGGATGTGGCGAACGCGGTTCGGGCTATCGCCGACGGACTGCTGGATTACTCCACAGGCCAGATCCTGAATCTGGACGGCGGGTTTCACCTTCGCAGTCTCTGACGCGTGAGGCGACCGGAAAGACAGTATTAGCGCCTGCCGCCCGAGTCTGAAATAATGTTGGCTTCATGCACTTCGATTCGTCGACTCAAAAGGCTTCCGTGGCCGCTCTGCCCGGAGCGCCTTGGTACAAGGAACTAAACTCGTACCACTGGTTTGTTTTCATCATCGCTGCGCTGGGATGGCTGTTCGACACCATGGACCAGCAGCTTTTTAATCTTGCTCGCCGTCCGGCAATTATCGATCTTCTCCATGTATCTCCTGGTGATCCTACCGCAGCGGGCCAGATTGCGGAATACGCCGGCTACGCCACCATGATCTTCATGATCGGCTGGGCGACCGGTGGCGTCTTCTTCGGCATTCTCGGAGATCGTATCGGCCGGGCAAAGACGATGATGATGACGATCCTGTTCTACTCGCTGTTCACTGGCCTGAGTGTATTCTCGACCAGCGTTTGGGACTTTTCGGTGTATCGATTCCTCACCGGCTTGGGTGTTGGCGGACAGTTTGCCGTGGGTGTCGCGCTGGTCGCGGAGGTAATGCCGGAGCGTGCTCGTCCATTCGCGCTGGGATGGCTGCAAGCTCTCTCGGCAATTGGGAATATGATGGCCGCGCTGATCGGAATCGGGCTCGGTCAATTGGAGCAATCCGGCGCAATCGGCAGCGCCTGGCGCATGATGTTCGTGGTTGGAGCGCTTCCGGCATTTCTCTGCATTTTCGTATTCAAGAGATTGAAAGAACCTGAACAATGGCAGAAAGCGCGCCGGGAGAGTAAACACCTCGGGTCGATGGGCGATTTGTTCAGTAACTCCCGTTGGCGGCACAACGCCATCGTCGGTATGTTACTGGCCTTTTCGGGTGTTGTCGGCCTATGGGGTATCGGCTTCTTCAGCTTTGACCTGCTGAGTTCGGTATTGGACAAGACCTTCCGCGCCCAAGGCCTTGCGCCGTCGGTTATCGCGGGTAAAAAAACACTTTGGACCGGAATCACCTCTTTGTTACAAAACGGAGGAGCCTTCTTCGGTATCTATACGTTTACCCACGTTACGGCAAGATGGGGTCGGAGAAAGGCGTTCGCCATCGCATTTGTAGCGGCGATGCTCTCTACGGCGTTCACTTTCTGGAATCTCAAGGACTTCAGCGATATATTCTGGATGATTCCTCTGATGGGTTTCTGTCAGTTGGCGCTATTCGGCGGGTACGCGATCTATCTCCCCGAACTTTTCCCGACCCATCTTCGCAGCACTGGAACTTCGTTCTGCTACAACGTCGGTCGATTCGCGGCCGCTGTGGGGCCTTTAGCGCTCGGCCTGCTTACCAGTCGCGTGTATTCGGATTATCCGGAGCCTATGCGATATGCGGGCGTAACGATGTGCCTGGTGTTCCTGCTCGGATTGGCCACCTTGCCATTCGCGCCGGAAACCAAAGGGAAGCCTCTGCCTGAGTGAGCCTCATCCTGGTCGGCGGAGGGAGTCGCAGCGGTAAGAGCCGCTTTGCGCTAGAGTATGCGCGTCGCCACACTCTGCCGCTGGCATTTATCGCGACCTCCGAAGCGGGCGATGAAGAGATGCAGCAACGGATCGAGGCGCATCAGTCTGAACGCGGTCCCGAGTTCACTACATTTGAAGAGCCACGCAATCCCGCGCGCTCCATCGAGGAGGCCCGTGACCATTTTGGCGCGATCGTGCTCGATTGCCTTACGCTTTGGCTGTCGAATCTGTTGCTCGCCGGCGTTCCCGATATACCTGGTGAGACCGCGAGGCTGCTTCGCGTCGCGGTGGAATCGCCTGCGAGTGTGCTGCTTGTAACGAACGAGGTTGGTTGCGGGATCGTTCCCGACAATGCGCTAGCTCGGCGCTTTCGGGATCTTGCAGGGTCGATGAACCAGCAGGCCGCTTCCGCGGCGCACGAAGTTTATTGGATGATGTTTGGCTTGCCTATGCGGATTAAATGATCCCGCGATTTCTCGGGGCGATTCAGTTTTTGACGATAGTCCCCGTCCGGCGCAACGCCTCTTCCCCGGGCGAGAGTGCGATTTTTTTTCCACTAATAGGAGCCGCCCTCGGCGCGATCGGGGGAGCAGCCTTTCATGCGTTGAGCAGTATTTTTCCTCAGAACGTCGCCGCACTAATTGTGCTCGCCTTATGGGCTCTCCTAACGGGAGCGTTGCATGAGGACGGATTCGCCGATGTCGCAGATGCCTTTCGCGCGGGACGTTCCCGCGATAAAATTCTCACAATTCTGAAAGATAGCCGAATAGGAGCCCATGGTGCGCTCGCATTGATTCTGATTTGTCTTGTACGTTGGCAGGCTCTCAGCGAAATTACAGAAAATCCAGTATTGCCGTTGGCTACATTATTCGCCGTATCGCGGTCTTCTCTCGTGCTGTTAGCATGGATTTCGCCACCGGCAGGCAGTGGGCTCGGCTTCGAATTTTCGCGGGCGCTCACCTCCGCGACAGCGCTAATCGTTTTATCCCAAGCCATTCTATGGGCCGCTTTTTCCGGAGCTGGAGTATTGCTTCTGCCGGGGGCGTTCGTTATTATTGTGATCGCGAGAAAATATTTTATTCGTCGCGTCGGCGGCGTAACAGGCGATTGTCTGGGCGCTACATGCCTCATCATTGAAACCTGGGGTCTTATCCTCTTCACATGCCGACGTTGTGTGTGATACGGCACGCGCAGCCGATAACGGAGGGAATACTTACCGGCCAGTCGGATCCGTTATTAAGCGTACATGGACACAATCAAGCGTGTCGATTACGTGAATTATTTCAAACGAGCGAATTAAACGGTGTAATCTACTCCAGCCCATTGAAGCGAGCCTTTCAGACTGCGTTATATATAGGCGGCGATCCGATCATTCTCCCAGGTCTCGCGGAAGTGACGTATGGCGACTGGGATGGGCTTAGCTGGGCGGAAATCCAGAAGAGATGGCCGCAGATTGCTCGTGACAAGCTCGTTTCCTGGCGGGGCGTAACTCCTCCCGGTGGCGAATCGTGGGACGATTTCGCGCGTCGAGTAGGGGCTGGCTCTCGCTTTGGTGATCGCTGGTCCATTGCCTGCCGTGATCGTGGCGCATGAAGCCGTTAATGCGATTATTTCGAACCGTCTTGTAAATAAATCGATAGTAGATTACAGACAAGACTATTGCGATATCAGGAAATATGAAATCAGATCCTCAATCGAATCTGGAGAGCCGGGTGCGCCACCGGCTGGATTCCCTCACTAAGCCGGTCGGGAGTCTCGGACGTCTTGAGGAGATTGCGCTTCGTTTCGCGCTGATACGCGAGGAGGAGATGCCCTCTCCGGCGCGGAAAGGGTTGTATGTATTTTGTAGCGATCACGGGATTGCGGAGCACGGCGTAAGCTTGTACCCCCGATCTGTCACTCGTCAGATGATGCGCAACTTTCTGGATGGTGGCGCCGCAATCAACGTGCTTTGCCGCCGGTTACAGATTAGACCCCTGATCGTTGACATGGGTGTGTGCGGACCTCCAATGAGAGGCGCCATCGATAGGAAGATTCGCCCCGCAACGGATAACTTCGCATCAGGTCCGGCCATGACAAGGGAAGAAGCCGAGAGGGCAATCAGTATCGGACGTAGCCTGGCCGAACAGGCGATCTTGGATTATGACGTGGTTGGTCTCGGCGAAATGGGTATTGGTAACACTTCGTCGGCTAGCGCGATCCTGTCGGTCTACTCAGGTCGCCCACTCTATGAAACGGCCGGACCCGGCGCTGGACTGGACCCCGAAGGTGTTCGCAGGAAGGCGGAGATTCTCGAAGGCGCGCTTCGTCTGCACCAGCCCGATCCTGCTGACGGAATCGGTGTGCTTGCCGCCGTAGGCGGATTCGAGATTGGCGCTCTCGCCGGTTTTATACTTGGCGCCTCGCGCCTCCGCCTGCCGGTTGTGCTCGATGGTTTTCCATGTTGCGCTGCAGCTCTGCTTGCCAGAGCGATTGCGCCTGATGCTCTTACCACCGCGTTCTTCTCGCACGTGTCGCAGGAGCCCGCGCATCAGACTATGCTGGATTTGCTAGATGCTCGGCCATACTTCGACCTCGGATTGCGCTTGGGCGAAGGCACTGGCGCTGCGCTCATGATGGGAATCATCGATGCTGCCGTGCGTCTGTATCGTGAGATGGCTACATTCGCCGAAGCAGGCGTGTCCGGACCAGAATCGGTCTGACCCTGCCTTTACACTGGATGCGTGGCGAACGATAACTGCGTCTTCTGTAAGATCATCCGAGGTGAAATAGCAGCTGAGAAAGTCTACGAGGATGAGAGCTGTGTTGTTTTTCTCGACAGTGGCCCACTATTCGCAGGACACTGCCTGGTCTGCCCGCGTCAGCACATGGAAACTCTGATGGATGTTCCGCCGGAAATGCTGCAACCCCTGTTTACGAACGCGCAGTTGATTGCACGCGCCGTTGAAAACGGTCTGGGCGCCGACGGCTCATTCGTCGCGATTAACAATAAGGTAAGTCAAAGCGTTCCTCACCTGCATGTCCACGTGATTCCGCGGCGGCGCAAAGACGGACTGAAGGGTTTCTTCTGGCCTAGGCGTCCGTATCGCGATCAGGCCGAGATGCGCGAGACGGCCGAAGCACTCCGGAGAGCGATCTCACAGCAGTAATCTCTCCGACTAAAAAGCATTTCCGTTTCATAGTTCAAGTTCACGCTCGGAAGTAACGTTTATAATTACCCGCCTTTCTAGGTTCCGAGTCATTATAATTTCGCGTACTCCGCTTTCGCCTGCTTCAGTATCGGAATATCCAGGTCGGCATCTTTCCATAACGCAAGAAAATCACCATAGGCGGCCTTGGCTTTAACCTTGTCGCCGGATAACTCCCATGCGCGTCCCAATTGCAGACGCGCCATTATCGCTGCCGGATCGCTGAACATCATGCCCGGATGGGCTAGAATCTTCTGAAACTCCGCAGCCGCCTCAGATCCGTGGCGCGCAGCCAGGTAGGCAAGACCGCGAAAATATACAGGATACATATTTCCAAAAAAGCCTGACCAGCTTCCCGGGCAGGCGAAATCCAACGGCGCCGTCGGTCGCAGCAGGTCTATTGTCTTTTGAGCATCTTCCCGGTTAAGGACGGGTATGGCTCGTAATATTGGCACATACATCCGTGTAATGTAGGTGTCCTGCGGAAATCGCTTTTCGAGATCGCTCGCCAGCGCTTGTGAGCGCGCAAAATCTCCGGAGAGTCCAAACGCGAGCGCGACTCCCCATTCGACATCACGACCGTTCGACAGATCCTTTGCTGTCGATGCTCGTCGCCTCGCCTCCCGGGCATTGCCGAAGAAACCTTCTCGCACCGCTGCGGCCGCTTCATACATCGCGGCCCTCTCATTTTGATGCGCTTGGCGCGCGAGCTCGATAGCATAGCGGGACATATCGCCGGCCTGCCGTAAATGACCCAAGTAAGCCAAAACGGAGCTCTGGGCGTGCGACATCCAATCCTGGGCGCCCGTTTTCTCCGTTGCCAGCGCAGCGATGTCTTGCATGCCGCGGTGATCGCCCTTTAAGAATGCGATGTAATACCGCATGAGCAACAACTCGGGACTATCGAGCTTTCGAGCGTAAGCGCTCTCCACCGTGCGCATTGCATCGCTCGGGATGTTCCAGGAAGATCTGAGCCCAACCTAGATTGATATATCCGGGCGTGAAATCGGGATCGAGATCGATGGCTGCCTGACCCTCGCGGATTGATGTCTGAGGCCTTCCGAGTTCCTGATAGACCCAGGACAATAACCCATGCGGCTCTACATCTCGCGGATAAGTCTGGGCCCACAACTCGCAAGCCTGCTGCACCCTTTCCACATTCCTGGTGACCTGTTGTTCGTAGGAAGCCGTTATGAAGAACTGCTCCCGTTCGCCTGCCCGGTCGCGCAGCTCGTAAGCTCGCGTTGTGCTCTTTTCCGAGAGCACACTTTCCCAGATGTCACCATAGAGCCGGCCGAGGAAGGCGTGAGCCATCGCGAAGTTAGGATCGATTGCGAGTGCACGCTGCACAAGCGGAATAACTTCCCCGGAACCACTCTTCGATGCAAGACTTCGAGCTGCGCTGTATGCCTTCAAAGCTTCCAACGATGCTGTGCTTGCTTCTTGAAGAGGAACTCCGTGCCTGCGAATTGTTGCGAGCGACTCACCCGCTCGCGCCCTGAAGCGACTGGCGATTTGTGACAACGCATCCAACACATCTTCTTTTTTTGTGACTTGCTGCTGCTCTTCATCGAGAAGATCTCCTGAACGGCATGCTTTCGCGCGCATGCCCAACACGAACTGGTCTCCCATTCGCGCAATACTGCCGTCAAGAACGGCAGTGCTTGCAGTGCGCTCGCAAATTTCTCGCGCCACCTCGGGAGTTAGTCGGGTCTCCGGTTGACGCCCCATTAGCCGGAGTGTCTGCTGGATACGCTCGTCGGAAATGAGGCTTAGAAAGGGCGATTGTTGAAGCTGAACCGCCAGACCTTCACGAAGAGTTTCGTCGAACACCGGATCGCCTGTCCTGTTATTAAATTCAGCCAGGACAATCGTGTCCTTTTCGGTGAGCTTGGGTGCGCGGTGAATATAAAGGTAAGCGCCGATTGAAGTGACCGCGACAACTACCGCAGCCGCAATCGGAACGGCCCATCGTCGATGACGATTCTTTCGCTCCCCGGCATCACGACCTTCCAATGTGCCGTTCCAGCTGACCTCCAGTAAGTCTTCGCGGATTTCCGACGCGTGTTTATACCGAAGAACTCGATCCTTCGCCAAACTCTTTGCGACGATTGCGTCTATTTCGTGCGGTAAGGCGGCATTCAGTTGCGAGGGAGGAACTGGTGTGCCGTGTAGGATGGCGCGCACGACGCTCTCCTGAGTGTCTCCCCCGAATGGTAAACGGCCGGTGGCCATCTCATAGAGCACCACGCCAAACGAAAATAGATCCGTTCGTCGATCGAGAGCTTCGCCTCGAATCTGCTCTGGAGACATGTGCGATACCGTCCCGAGCACATTGCCTGTCGCAGTTAGCTGGTCATTCAGAGTCATATCGGACAGCGACCGCGCGCTGGTGGTCACTTCGCGGTCGGCATCCGATGTAATCTTCGCTACACCGAAATCAAGAATCTTGGCGTTGCCACGTTTGGTGATGAAAATGTTGGCGGGCTTGATATCGCGATGAATGATTCCTGCGGAGTGGGCCGCCTCCAATCCTTCGAGTATCTCCACTGCTAGCCGAACCATGTCATCGGGATTCAGAGGATTTCCCTCTATGGAATGCTTCAATGTGATTCCGTCCAGGAACTCCATCGCGATAAACAGCAAGTCACCATCCTTCCCGATCTCGTAAATCGTGCAGATGTTGGGATGATTCAGCGAGGAAGCCGCTCGAGCCTCTCGGCGAAAGCGCTCGAGTGCCGCGATGTCGCCAGCCAATTCGTCGGGCAGGAACTTCAACGCGGCCGGGCGACCCAATTCGCTGTCGATCGCTTTATAAACCACACCCATGCCCCCGCCGCCTAATCTCTCGAAAAGACGATAATGCGAGACGTTATCAACCGGAAGACCACGTCGGGAATCTGACGTGACGGTTTGTGCGAAATCTGCCAGAAGCTCCGCTGCAGGCCGGTCCAGGATGGCCGAATCAGAATCCTGGGCAAGAAGTTTTTCCACTTCGCGGCGCATCTCGGGATCGGTGGCTTCGAGCACCGCTGGACCGCTTTCGCGCGCCGAGTGATAAAGCTCCTCAATCAGGCGCCAGCGCTCCGGAGACATAATCAGACGATCATAGTTCCGTTAAGCGCCTGCTGCAAGCGTCCTTCGAAGCTATAATTACCAAGCGACTCAGTCCGGTATGGGAAATGCGCAATGCTCCGAAACGACGCAGCTACTTCGTGCCTGGGCGAATGGAGACCAAGGGGCGTTGAAAGAGTTAACCCCCCGCGTCTACGATGAACTCCGCCGCATCGCCGGTCACTTCATGCGGAATGAACGGCCGGGGCGGACCATTCAGACGACGGCGCTTGTTCATGAAGCCTACCTGAAGTTGATCGATATCGATAACGTCGACTGGCAGCATCGGGCACATTTTTTCGCCGTTTCTGCTCAGATCATGCGACACATCCTGCTGGATCAGGCGCGGCGGCGTGTGGCAGCGAAGCGCGGCGGAGCGGCGCCCAAGCCAATCTTCAGGAAATTGCCGATCTGGGCTCCGGAAGAGCCCGGGAATTGATTGCACTTGACGACGTTTTGAATGCTCTCGCCGCCGTCGATCCCCGCAAAGCTCGGGTTGTCGAGTTACGTTTCTTTGGCGGAATGAGCGTCGAGGAAACTGCCGAAGTATTGAAAGTCTCTCCCGATACCGTCCTCCGCGACTGGAGGCTGGCGCGGGCATGGCTGCTGGCCGAGATGGGCGAAGGCGCATCTTCGAATTGACCAATAAATATTTTGGATGTCGTTCCAGTTTTTCTGCTCCTTTTGCGCCTCCAGGGTGAAGCCAGACGCGCATCCATTGCGCTCGGCGGAACTATTCAGATCGTAGAAGGAGAATCCATGCATAAGCAATTCGTGTGCGCATCTATTGCCGCTTTACTGGCAACAGCAGCCATTTGCGCTGACAACACGTCCCGATATTCGTTGACGGACCTAGGCTCCTTAGGGCCAGGAGGCTCTTTGATTCACATCAACAGGATCGGCTTGATCGCAGGAGCGCTAACCGCCGCAAACGGTACCGACCACGCGACCCTTTGGTATAAAAAGCGCGTAATCGACATCAGCAAACCTGGCTTGGGAGGGGCCAATAGCATCGCCTACGCTACTAACGTCTTCGGCCTGGCAGTTGGCGGAGCCGAGACCGGCAAACCAGATCCAAGCGCAGCCGATTTCTGCGGCTTCAAAGCGTATGGGCTGGTCACGTCCGGCGACATCTGTGCGCCGTTTGTCTGGTACAACGGCGTGATGAGACAGTTACCCACGCTGGGCGGCAACAACGGAAGCGCGACTCAGATCAATCTATTCGGAGTCATCGCGGGCGAGGTGGAAAATACATTGCGTGACCCGGGATGTCCGGAAAGGCTTCAATTCAAGCCGGTGAAGTGGCAGGACAGCAAAGTCATCGAGCTGCCTACATATCCCGGCGACCCCGACGCCGTCGCATACGCCATCAACGATTTCGGCCAGGTAATCGGATCTTCGGGGCAATGCGCGCCATTCAATCCAAATCTGCAGCTCGCGATGGCGCCGTTGCATCCGCTGCTCTGGGAGCGGGATGGGTCTGTGAAATACCTCGGCACACTCGGCGGAACGGGACGCAATTTCGCGAACCTGGCAATCAACATCAACAACAGAGGACATGTCGTAGGTACTTCTGCGCTGGCAGGAGATAGAGTCAACCACGCCTTTCTCTGGACAGAGCAAAAAGGTATGCAGGACTTGGGTGCACTCCATCCGAGTGATGTGAACAGCGGAGCGGCGGGCATCAACGACTTTGATGAAATCACCGGAATCTCCGTACCTGCCGACGGTGCTCCCAGCGCATTTGTCTGGCGAAACGGGCAGATGACCGACCTGAACACGATGGTTCGAGGCGCCGGTAAACTGCATCTGTTGCTTGGTTCTTCGATCAATAACGATGGCGAGATTATCGGCGCTGCGATTGACACGGCTACCGGAGAAATGCACGGCTTTCTTGCGATACCACGCGGCAGCAACTCCAAGGATGATGACGCCCAAGACGAAATTCGAATTGATGTTAAGACGTTCTTCAGTCCCGAGGCCATTCGTAAGCTGCTCGAATCGGGGCTGCTCGCGGGCCGCTTGCGAAGTCCAATGAGGCAGTAGCTAAAAGCGGCCGAGCGGGGGCCCGCGAGAGCTTCGAATGGGATCTCAAATAGGAGGCGTCATAGCTCGGTTGAAATGCATAGAATGGACGTCAATTGCGCGTGTAGTAGATGATCTGAGGGCGTCGCGATTCGACGCCGAGCCCGAGCCAGAAGTCCTGATTTCATACAAACAAGCTGAACTCTTCCGTCGAATGGACGTGCTGGTGAAGACAGCCGGCGAACCCGCGGTCCTTTTAGCGCCGATTGGGATCTATGGTGTACTGTCGCACACCGTGACGCAGCGCACTCACGAGATCGGCGTTAGGATGGCCGTCGCAGCGCGGCAGGCAGCGATTGTGCGGATGGTGGTCTGGCAGGTATGCTTGTAGCGCTTGCTGGTATTACTGCAGGGCTCGCGGCGGCACACGAGTGATGATGGCAATACTATTCGATGTAAAGCGAACGACCCCGCGACTTTGTCGTGGTAGCGACGTACTTACGGCGGCCGCGCTATTGGCGTGCTGGCTGCCGGCACTTAGAGCAGCGCGCGTTGATCCCCTGGATGCCCTCCGTTGCGAATAGCTGGGCGCCCAAAGGGTGAACTTGCTAGAATTCGTGACTATGACTGCAAAAGACCCTCTCCTCGATCGCGTCGCGGATTCTGAGCATCGAGAGGTCGCCGGTGTCGAACTCGATGTCGTTCGCGCCGGCGCTTGCCGTGTGAAACGTGTGATCTATTCGCCCGGATTCCGTTGGTCGATCGACATGAAGCCCATCGTCGGTACCGATCTTTGTATGCACGCCCATGTCGGCTTCCTTGCCAAGGGCCAGATCCATATCCAATACGCGGACGGATGCGGTCTCGAGTTTGCAGCCCCGCAAGTGATTGCGGTAGAGCCCGGGCATGATGGGTGGGTTGTAGGCGACGAGCCCGCCGTTGTCATCGAGTTCGATTTCGAGAAGGAAACAGCCAGCCGGCTGGGAATGCCGTCGGCGCATCGGCATTAAGCGCTAGTTGCTACGTTGTCCGATTTTTTGGGGCGGATGGAGGCGTTCGAACCCCCCGGCCACCGGAACCATAATCCAAATCGGCGGGTGTTGAGTGGCGTTGAATGACGGCTGCTGACTCGCGGTCTGCCGTTCGGCGCAGCGGCGCTATGACTGGCTGTTGTCGCGCACGCGGCAGCCTTGCCACGGGTGCGCCGGGCGTCGCGCGTGGATCCGTTAGTGGCGATTCGGTACGAGTAGTTGATCGTCTGAAGTGCTCGACGTGTCGCGGAAGACGCATGGTAGGATTGCCTTGGCGCAGAGGACACAGATTTACGAGCCGGCCCAACCCCAACCCTCATATTCAGTCCTCAGAAGAGATCGGACAGCTCAAGCAGGCGATTGACACGAACGACATTGTTCGCGTCAAGTCGCTGATGTTGCGCAACGCGGCGCTGCACAGTGCTCCACTTGGTTATGGCAAAGACGGACCGCTCACCTGGGTTGCCGAATGCCGTGTGCCATGGGAGAAGCCTGGTCCGTCACGGCTCTCGATGGCGGAGTGGATGATCGAAAACGGATCGGACGTGCACCAGGGTGGCGACGGCCCCTTGATGCGCGCCTCGCTCAATGGATATCGCATGCCGATGATGGAGCTTCTCGTGTCCCACGGGGCCGATGTGAACGCTCTGTGGCACGGACACTTTCCCATCATCTTTGCGCCTTGCGAATCCATCGATCCCGTCGCACTCAAATGGCTTCTAGACCATGGCGCAAATCCGAATTGTCGCGACCCGCGACAGAGTGTCGTCGGTTATCCATTCGCGGGAACGGCTCTCGATTATCTAATCGGGTCGTATGCGCGCTCGGCAGAACGCCTGAGCGCCTGCATAGAGATCCTTCTCGAGGCCGGTGGCGAGACCAGGTACAACGCGCCGCCGGTGCTGCAGCTACTTCGCGGCCGGCTCGATCGGTTGGCGGAACAGATTGATGTCGATCCCACAGTTGTACAAAAGCGTTTCTCCGAACTCGATTGCGGGATGACCGGCGGCCGACGCCTCACACTCGAGGGAGGAACCCTCTTGCATGTGGCCGCGGAATACGGCAGTGTCGCCGCAGTCGCTCTGCTCCTCAACCGTGGCGCCGATGTCAACGGCCGCGCGATCGTTAATGATGCCGGCCTCGGTGGCCAGACTGCAATCTTTCATTGCGTAACCCAGTTCTACGATGCCGGCTTGCCGGTAACGAAATTACTGGTCGAGCGTGGCGCAGACCTCATGCTGCGCGCAAAACTTCCAGGAGATTACGAGCGGCCGGGGGAGATCGTCGAATGTACGGCTTTGGGTTATGCGCAGCTGTTTGGTGGCGAGAGTCAGAGGGAAACGGTGGCTTTTCTGAGGGAGCAGGGAGCGGTGGAGTAATGCTCTAGCGGAAACGGGTGGACTCACTTTCGTGGGGGCGAGCCTCCGTAGGGCATTCAATGCGGGGTGGTCGCCAAGTGACGGCGAATCGGGTCAGTCTGTTTCCCAGGAAAGATGGCGCGAGATTTTCCTGCAAGCCTGAGCGTCTACAAACCGAGCGGCGGACGTTCGGTGGAGATAAAAGCATGGCTACTTACTCCGCTATCTGCATCATCGTTGCTTGCGGCATTGCTTGCGCCGGCGTCCTCCCAACCGAGGAGATTATCCGTAGGTCCGTTGCGGCCAATGAGCGCAGCTGGAAGGCGCGCCACGCTGGTCGTACAAGGAGCGGGATGCCACGCCGAAGCAAGGAGCAAACTCATCGAAAACTTATCGAGTCCTGATGATCGAGGGCTCCCAGTATAACCGGCTCATCGCTAAAAACGACCAGCCACTCTCGCCGGGGGAGCAGACTCAGGAGAACCAAAAGCTCCAACAGGAGATTCGCAAGCGCAAAAATGAAAGCCCGAGCGACCGGTCGAAGCGCATCGGCAAATATCAGCAGGAACGAAATCAGGATCACGCGATGATGCTCGAGATGGTCCACGCCTTCCATTTCACGCCCGCTGGCGAAGAAAATGTGCGTGGCCGGCCGGCGTACGTGTTCGACGCCTCGCCTAAACCAGGCTATGACCCGAAAAGTCGCGACGCCAAGGTCCTCACCGGCATGAAAGGGCGGCTCTGGGTCGACAAGCGCACATTCCAGTGGGCCAAAGTACAGGCAGAAGTAATAACGCCGGTCACTTTCTACGGGTTCCTGGCTAAGGTTGAGCCCGGAACCAGTTTTCTACTGGAACAAGCGCCTGTTGCAGGCCAGATCTGGTTTCCGATACGATTCCACGAGAAAGTAAGCGCCAAGGCTCTCGGCATCATCAATGAGAACAGCCTCGACGAGGAAACGTTTAGCGATTACAAGCCGCTCTCGCAAGCCGCCGCGCTGAGTCTGAATTAGAGTCGCCACAGATATGGTTTGTACAAAGTCCCTGAAAGGTCAACCGATCGAAGCCCTTGATGGCCTGATTGGTCACGTCGATGATCTGTATTTCGATGACAACGCATGGAAGGTCCGCTACCTTGTCGTGCAGACAGGAAATTGGCTTTTGGGTCGCAAGGTTCTTATTGCGCCGGAAGCGCTGACGGAAGGGTGGCATGGCGAATCCGGAGTCCCGGTCAGCCTTACCAAAAACGAGATTCGCGCCAGCCCGGACATTGGACAAGCGCAGCCAATATCCCAAGTCGACGAGCGCGTGCTTCATGAGCATTACGGTTGGTTGCCGTACTGGGATGCGGGCGTTGATCCGCCAGCTTTCTCTGGCGGAATCAGTGTGTTGGAACAACACATTGAGCCGCCTTCTGTCGATACGAAGCCCGCGCGTCCCCACCTCTGCTGTGTCAAAGATGTTATCGGATACAAGCTGTTTGCAAACGACGGAGAGGCTGGACAGCTTGAGGATCTTGTCATCCACGAAGATGACGCCGAAGTGCGGTATCTGGCAGTCCACCTTACGAAATCGCCGCTTACGAAAACAGTACTTATCCGCACTTGCAACATCTCCGGAATCAACTTCGCCAAGAAAATCCTGTTTTCTCCTCGTTTGTGTCATGAGATCGAAGCCAGTCCGGCTTATGAAAATGCGGTTCGATAATCTTGACGATAACCTCGACCGGATAAAAGGGTGCCCCAAGCCTATGATTTGTGAATGATTTGTGAAAATTCTGTAAATCAGGGAGTCATGTGTGATCGAGTGACCGAGTGATCGCATATACTGCTGCACGATGGCAAAATTCTCTTCTTTGTTGTTCTCGCTGGCGCTTGCGGCACAATTACCTGGCGCGACCGGGTACTTGGTGCATAATCTTGTTGCTGACACGCAGTCGACAGCGACCGCCGATTTTTACGATCCAAGAATTGTGAATGCGTGGGGTTTGGTTGCATCCGCAACAAGCCCTTTTTGGACGTGTAACGCAGGCACGGGCACTTCGACCGTCTACACAGTCAACACTACGAACGCTACGCCGCTGGGAACGCCGAATCCAACGCTGCAACCGACAGTCCCAGGCGCTGGCGGCGCCAAAGGACCTTGCACCGGAATTGTAGCCAACACAGCGCCCGCTACGACACCGCCAACTTTTCCGCTCACAGGCGCAAACGGCTCTCCGGTAGCAGCAAGCTTCATCTTCGTGACCGAAGACGGAGTGCTTTCCGCATGGGCGAACGGAGCCGATCCGGCCCGCGCCATTTTGCTCTCTGACAATTCCGGCACTTCGGTATATAAAGGACTGGCGCTCGTCACTACTCCGGCCCCCCGTTTTGTACGCGGCAAACTTCAAGACTGGAGCTATCGATGTTTTCGATGCTAGTTTCAAACCTGTCACTTTGCCTGCGGGCGCTTTCACCGATCCAAAGATTCCCGCGGGCTTTGCACCATTCAACATCTGGAATCTCGGTGGGAACCTGTACGTCTCCTATGCGAAACAGGATCCTGCTAAGAAGTTCGACGTCCCGGGAGTCGGCAACGGCTTTGTCGACGTATTTGACGCGAATGGCAAATTGCTGTCAAATAACGGAACGGGTCCGCTGATCGCAAACGGGCAGCTAAATTCTCCTTGGGGACTTGCGATTGCCCCAGCAACTTTCGGCCAGTTTGCCGGCGCTCTTCTGGTCGGGAACTTCGGGGATGGCCGCATCATCGCCTACGATGTGACAACCGGGGCCATGAAAGGAACTCTGCAGAGTGGCAGCGGCACAGATATCCGGATCAACGGTCTGTGGGCGCTCGTTTTTGGAAACGGGGCAAACGGTGGTGATCGAAATACCCTCTACTTTACGGCTGGCCCGAGCGGCCAACAACATGGATTGATCGGCAGTATCTCCGCTAATCCAACGGTTGCCGCTGCCGACGTAACGAATGCCGCTCAATCTGCAGGGGGGATTTCGGAAAATACCTACGTGACGATCAAGGGCACGAATCTCGCACCAACCAAACGGACTTGGCGGACATCGGATTTCACGGGCGGCAAACTTCCGACGTCGCTCGATAACGTCAGTGTCAAGATCAACGGGCAACCGGCCTACGTTTCGTATGTGAGCCCAGTGCAGATGAATGTGCTGACTCCTTTCGGCTTACCTTCGAACGCACCTGTCAGCGTTGAAGTCTCCGACGCAGACTTGACCAGCACGGCAGTGAACGTTACACCTATGCCGGTTGCGCCGTCATTTTTCTTGTTTAATAGCGACAAATACGTTGCCGCTACTCATGCGAGTGGCTCCTACATCGGCCCTACAACCTTGTTCCCTAACCTAAGCACGCCCGCGGCTCCTGGCGAAACGATTGTGCTTTATGGGAACGGGTTTGGACAGACAACTCCTCCCGTCGCTTCCGGAGACATCGTTTCCGTTCCGGCCATGTTGGCGACGCCGCCAGTTATTCTGGTCAACAACACCGCCGTGACCGTGCAATATGCGGGCATGACGGCAACAGGGTTGTATCAGTTCAACGTGACTCTCCCGAAGGACCTGCCGGCTGGAGACGTTCCTATCGTGGCACAGTTTCGCGGTGTGAACTCTCCAGCAGGAGCTTTGATTACGATCGGGACTCCATAAATTTCCCGCATCATTCGCGTAGTTCACCACACACGCAAGAACACGCGCCTCGAGGCGGTCATAATGGCCGCTTCGAGGCGTTCCTGCCTTACCTGTCCCTCCTTAGACTGCATCGATGATGCGATAGCCGCCCGCGAAGTCCTCGGAACACGATATACTCACTGCCGACGGGAGATCTCTTGTGACCACACAATCACGGCGTCGATTATTGCAGACGCTGGCTGCCGGTACGGCAGCCTTCAGCGTTCCCGGATTGTTTGCCGAAGCCCTGCAAACCACAGTCAGCTTGGGAGAAGGCCCATTTTACCCGGACAAGATGCCGCTGGATACGGACAATGACCTGCTGGTGGTGAACGAAGGAATCACACCTGCAGTTGGCGAAATCGCCTACGTCTCAGGCCGGGTGCTGACCAAATCAGGCGAGCCACTTCGGAATGGATACGTCGAGATTTGGCAGACCGACAGTAACGGATCGTATCTCCATTCCGGTGGACACAACACTGGCGGATACGACTCGAATTTCCAGGGCTACGGTCGCTTCGTCACAGATGCGAAAGGACAGTATTTCTTCCGCACCATCAAACCCGTCGAGTACACGCTTCAGGGGGCATTCCGCTGTCCGCACATTCACTTCGCAATCAGCAAATCGGGACACCGGCTGATCGCCACACAGATGCTGATCAAGGGACACCCGGCCAATGAACGTGATGGCATCGTCATGCGGAATCGGGCAAAGGGAGAGATGCTGGAATCGGTGATGGTGGCGTTCCAGCCAGTTGCGGGATCGAAGCTGAAGGAGTACACCGCAAACTGGGATATCGTGCTTGGCCGCACGGTTGCGGAGACGGAAGATGGCACGCTCGGTATCGGCCTTGGTAAGCCGGAACGGCCCAAGTTCAATCCACCGAACGCAAAACGATAGCGTGTCCATCTGCGCCCAATGGTTTGAGATCGCTTTCCCTACTCGTAGCCTCGTTCCGAAACGATGTCGATGGTTTTTTCAGCGTGCTCAATTCGAGCGGATATAATTGAGAACTTTCGATATGCGTGCCGCTGCCTTGCTTCTACTTTCCGCCTACAGTCTCATGGCCCTGAGATCTACGCGTTCGGGGCGTTTTCATGTTGAACATCCGACATTGCTGAACCTCGGTTTCGAATGGTTGATTGATGGGGATGACAACAGAAACGCGACTGTGGAGGTCCGTTTCCGCAAGTCAGGCACGGAGGCGTGGCGTCCTGCGCTGCCGCTGCTGCGCATCGGCGGAGAACAAGTCTATCGCATGCGCGAAAGCATGACTTACACCGTTCCCGAAGGATTCGCAGGTAGCATTCTCAACCTGCAGCCGGCGACCAGTTACGAGTGCGAGCTTACGCTCAAAGATCCGGACGGCGTCACGGGAACGGCGCAGCAACGCGTCACGGTGGTCACACGAGCCGAACCGAAATCGTACTCGGGCGGGCGCGTCCTGCATGTCTACCCACCCGACCACGAAGGCCCACGCCAAGAGCCCAGTTTTATCGGCATCAAGGCCGCTTACTACGGCGAAGGCCGCGGTGACTGGACAGCAGTAAGGATGAAGAAGGCTCAGCCCGGAGACACCATCCTCGTCCATGCGGGGCTCTATCGCCCGGAGCGTTTGAACTATGTGGATCCCCTGAGCGCGCCTTTCACGGGAAGTTGGTCACTTTCTTTGAAGGGCACGGCTGAGAAGCCGATCACTATCAAGGGCGCCGGTGACGGGGAGGCCATCTTTGACGGAGCAGGCAATCATAAGCTGTTCGACGTCATGGCAACCCAGCACCACATCTTCGAAGGCCTGACCTTCCGCAATACGGAAATCGCTTTCTTCGCCGGCGAGAAGGAAGTGATGGGCGCCGTCGCGCTCACAGTGCGCAACTGCCGGTTTGAAGACGTCGGGGTGGGCGTATGGACCGAGAACGCCGATTCCCGCGATTTCTTGATATCCGATAATCTCTTCCTGGGCCGGGAAGACCGAATGCGTATTATTGGCTGGAATCAGGCCGGCCAGCACACCGCCGGTATTTACCCTTCACACCAGTTACGAAGCTTCTTCGCCATTAAGGTTTATGGTCCAGGCCACATCATCGCGCATAATGCGATCGCCTATTTTCACGATGGCATCTGCATCTCGACATACGGACCACCGGACTCCGACCCGGAGCGCCGCGCCTCGTCCATCGATATCTACAACAACGATATCCATCTCTCTAACGACGATTTCATTGAATCCGACGGTGGCGCGCACAACATTCGCATTTTTCAGAATCGGGGTGTGAACGCTGCCCACAATGGGTACAGCGCTCAGCCGATGTTTGGCGGTCCGGTGTATTTCTTCCGCAACCTTCTGTATCAAGTACCGGCGGGCGGGGCATTCAAATTCAACGCGAAACCATCAGGCATCCTGATCTACCACAACACGATCATCGGAGAGCAGACCGCGCGCGATTCGTACTCCAACGCTCACTTTCGCAATAATCTGTTTCTTGGCCGCGATACTCCGGACCGCGGCGCCATGACCTGGGCTAACGCAACAACCAGCTACAGCAGCGACTATAACGGCTACCGGCCGAACCCAGGAGCGCGAGCTCAATACAACTGGTTGGCGCCCGCTTCCGGGAAGACTGCCTATGAGCCAAAGGAAGCCGATTGGAGGAGTTTCGCATCGCTAGCTGAGTTTCAGAAAGCTACCGGACAGGAGGCCCATGGTATCGAGGTCGATTACGACATTTTTGAAAATATGAAGCCGGCCGATGCGGCCCAGCGTTATCGTGTCTATCACGCCATGGATTTGAACTTCCGGCTCAAGCCGAATAGCAAAGCGATTGACGCTGGAGTATTGCTACCTACACTCAACGACAACTTCACCGGAAAAGCTCCCGATCTCGGCGCGCTGGAGCTTAACCAGCCGGAACCGCATTACGGTCCGCGGTGGATCACTTGGAAGCCATTCTACCGGTAGGCTGAACCTATGAAAGCCTGGAGATTTTACGGTTTTGGCGATATGCGGCTCGATGACGTGCCCAATCCAGAAATCCGGCCCAGGCACGTGCTTGCGCAGGTGCTTTGTGTTCAGCCGAGTGTCACAGAGGCGCAACTCGCGGCAGGTATTCCGACGCTGGCATTCGATCGCATCAAGAAACGATTGGAAACAGAGGCGCCGGTGCAACTCTTCGGACATGAGTTCTGCGCGCGGGTGCTCGAGGTGGGTGACGGGGTCACGCGTGTCCGTCCAGGAGACCGCGTAGCTGCGCGAGCCAAGTTGCCGTGCGAGAGTTGTCCCTTATGCGCGTCCGGTCGATCTCACCTCTGCCGCAAGGGTCCCATTATCGGCTTCCAACTTCCCGGCTGCTTCTCCGAGTATGCATTGCTGCCTGAGATTGCACTGACAGTTGTGGACGATCGAATTTCCGACAATGAGGCAGCCTGCTTGCAGTCTTTGAGCGATAGCGTGGCCGCGGTGGAAACGGCCGACATCCATATCGGGGATTCGATCGCTATTTTCGGTCAAGGAAGTATGGGACTCGAATGCCTGCAGGTCGCGCGTGTGAGCGGCGCCGGCAAGATTATTACCGTGGACGTACGCGACGAAGCCTGCGCAATGTCCAAAGAGTTGGGCGCCGATCATGCGATCAACGCTACGAAAGAAGATCCGGTTGCCGCAATTCGCGAGCTGACTGATGGCAACGGCGCCAACATCGTCTTCGAGTGCGCAGGAGGCAGCCCCAAGCAGGGACTCGCCGGTGTACAAACTCTGGCGCAGGCTGTGGAGTCGGTGCAGTCAGGCGGGAAGATCGTTGGCGTCTCGTGGTTCGGCGCACCCCTGGAATTCGATATCGATCTATTGCGCGAGCGCAGTCTTCGCTACCTATTTCCCGACATCAGCACGCTTGAACACTTGCAACATACAGTAGGTCTGGTCGCGTCCGGACGTGTGCGATTGAAGCCCACGATCACTCATGTGCTTGAGGGCATTGAGCAGACACCGAAGGCATTCGAAATTACGGCGCACAAAAGCAAATACAAAGCGATCAATCCCGCACAGGTGAGAATGTGCGCGTAAGATCCTTCCAGGCGACGCGAACACGGCTGCTCAAAATCGGGGCCGGTCCAATCTCTGACGCGCTCGGGAAGACGGGCGCGATGAGTCATACAATACGACCCCATTCGAGCGTCGCAAGACTGGCCGGACCAGCCTTTACAGTTCGCGTTCACACCGCTGACATTCTAATGGTCGGCAAAGCCCTTTCTGAATGTCCGAGAGGCAGTGTTCTCGTTATCGATGGCCATGCAGAATCGAATACCGCGCTTTGGGGAGGACTCACAACAGAAGCCGCACTTATAAAGGGCCTTGCTGGTGTGGTGATTGACGGCGCCATACGTGATAGCGCGGAGATAGCGCGGAGCAGGCTGCCGGTGTACGCGCGGGCGATTGTCGCGAGCGCCGGTGGCGCCGAGTATCGTGGCGAACTTCAAATTCCGGTGCAGTGCGGCGGAGTCGTAGTGAATCCTGGAGACTGGATCGTTGGCGATAATGACGGAGTTGTCGTAATTCCAGCAGCCAGGCTGGATGAAGCGATTCACATTGCCGGCAGGATTGTCGAAGCGGAGAAGCGGATTGCAAAGGCAATTCGTGCCGGACAGGATCTTGGCCATATTCTTCAATTTGAGGATGTGCTCGCCCGAAAGGCGGCTGAAGTCTTCATACCGCAGTTGCGGGCTGTAAGCGGGCGTCGGCGCAAGTAGTTCTATTAAGAGTTCCCAGGGTCGCGCTTCGATGTGGCAGCTTTCGATTTCGCTCCAGCGATTCGCAGCTCACTGACTTCATAAGCCTCACGGAGCCACTCAGTGATGGGCGCCTCAACTTCGTCCCGGTGACTGATTCGAATGAAATGTACGATCTTCGATTTCGATGCTTGTTCGGTGCGGCGCACTTGAGGCGCCTTCAATGGGCGGCCCAAAAAAATGCAGACTTCGAGGAACTTCCGATTTGGACGGACAAAGAAGTAGCAGGATTTGCGCGAGAACATGATCGATTTGTGCGAGGCGTAGATACGCTGGTCGCCGAACGACACCGCGGTCTCGCGCAGCCTCTCGTACGCATCGCGAAGATCGTCGTTTAGACTTTGCGTGAGAGCCTGCTCCGTTGTGGTCCAACAGTCATGGGCCACGCCATGCTCGATCCACTGCTTGCAGTGGTAGCACTGACGACGTTCCATGCTTGATTGTATGAGCGGATCCACGACGCTAGTACAGAATTGAGGGCAGAAACGAACCCGCAGGCTCGTTGTAGAGGCCTAGTGTCATGAGTGTCATCGGCTGCACGACACGCAGTTTATTATCCAGACACCAGCGGAAGAGCTCGGAATTGCGTGTCGGTAGGAGGAAGCCAGGGCCGGCGAACGCCGGGGCTGCAGCAATCAGGGCCTTAATGTCATCGTTCGTCTCCGCAACTGCATGACCGAAGAAACCGATGGATGTCGAATACGCTGTGATCCGGCCATTGCGGTAAATGACGCTTGCAGTCCCTTGCCGAATTGCTTCGGTGACTTCCGCTTCGCGCGCATGCCCATGAATTTTGGAGCACAAATCCTTGCAAGCCCGTAGGTCCTCACTGGTAGCCTGGCGAACATCATATCCAGGCAATGTTTCGTTGATGGGCGGACCCTGCATGGTCGCGAGTGGTTCTCGTACCACGAACCCGAGCTTGGTATACAGCGATAGCGAGCGATTGTGATATGCGGATTGAACCAGTCTGACACCAGGCAGGCGTTTACGGAGAGCGTAACCCAACACGTCTTGCATCAGCTGCCGTCCAACTGCGGCGTTCTGGACTGAGGGCTCGACGGTGATGGGACCCACTCCGGCAATCGTGTCTTCCCAAAGAAAGTTGCTACCGACGATGCCGCCGTCAGATTCCGCAACGACCGCGTAAACGCCGCGCATGTTCAGAAGTGCTGTCATGAGCCCGGTCGCGGCCTCCACCGATGGAATGTCCGGAGGGAAATTGTGGCTTTCAGCTATCGTTTTGAACGCCTCATAACAGATCCTGCCGCAAACAGGAGCGTCTTCCGGCCGGCCGGGCCGTAGAGTCAAAGTCACTGGCTTCGAATTATGTTTCGCGGGCATGGTTAGGGGTTCGAACGAAGGTTCAGAGGACTGCATACCTCTCAGGATATCCCTCGGAATCCGAGTTTGACGCACCGATTTGTGAGCACGTTCCACTGGATGGCATTTCTCAACCGATCGGACGCAACATGCACGCAATCCGCTAAGAACGCGATATGGTATTCGTGATGCTTCCACGCCGAACGGTTTTACAGGCGCCATTTCTTCTGGCCGCCGAACGTGCCGGAGCAGACATGCGCAAAATGACGCTGAGCATGCACCAGTTCACTTCCGCCCGCGCGGGCTATCGGAAGTCCCTTGAAGGTTGGGCCAGGGCAGGCATTACGGATGTCGAGCCCGCCGGCAATTTGCTCGACGACTACTTGAAAACCGAGACGCTGGCCAGCGCAAAACGCATACTGACCGATAACGGACTCAGGGTCGTTTCCGGCGCGGTCGGCGTCACAGGACTTTGGGAGCCCAATCCGAACTTCTCGAAAAACCTTGATTCCTTCAAGAAGCGCTGCGAACAGTTCGCCGAAATTGGCGCCCCGGTGATCTATTCGCCGTGCGCAACCGCAGCTAAGTTCACGACGGATGATTATGAGAAGTGTCTGGAGAACATTCGCCAGGCAGCCGAGATTGCTCGCCAGTTTAAATTGAAAGTCGCTGCCGAGTTTGTGCGAAACTCCACATTTCTGGCATCGCTACCGACTGCCCTCCGACTTCACCGAGCGGCTGCACATCCGAATTTCGGGATACTCTTCGACTGTTATCACTTCTGGTCCGGCCCAAGCAAGTTCGAGGACATGGATTTAATCAAGCCGGGCGAGATTATCCATGCGCACCTGAACGACACGCAGGACCTTCCACGCGAATTACTGGATTCGCACTCGCGTGTGATTCCCGGCGACGGAGTGGCGCCGCTGGCAAAGATTTTGCGGAAGCTCGCGGATAGCGGCTACAGAGGTCCGATCTCGGTCGAGCTGTTTCTACCGAAATTCCAGGAGGCCGATCCCTCCGAGTTGGCGCAAGAGATTAAGCAGAAATGCGAAACGTTGTTCAAACAGGCCGGCCTATAGATGTCTGGCCATTTGAATGCACATTTCGATCGCGCGCCTTAAAGGTGGTGGCACACCTTCCGGTCCACGATCGATAACAGCGTCAAGTAGCAGTATCGCCAGTCCAGGCTTCGAGAGCCTTTCAATCGCGCGCGCGATCACTTTCTTCGCAGGCGCTCTTCGTTGCCACGCTGCATCTGCAGGCCGCGCGCTCGGCCAGGCCGCCCTGCGAAAGATCTCGTCGTATCCGAATTGCCACAAGCAATGTTCGATATCGGGCTGTTGCAACAACGTAAGTCGGTCATGGACTCTGCCCGCTTCGACATACGCTTGCGCGGACTGTACGTAGCGCTGGCCTGCCTCGTCGCCATCGGCAACTAGATGCCATTCGATCCCGAGATGTCCGGCAACTTTTATTAGGGCGCTTAACCCGCACTGCGCGAATTCCACTGGCGCTACGCCCTCACTCGCGAGTTCGTAACCGCATACCCGGGCTAACTCCGGCATCATCCAGTACTCCGTCTCGCCTTCCACAAGCAGCCAGCAGCGAGCAAAACTCGAATTAGCTCTCCGGCTCCGCAGATGATACGAGTAGCGGCGCAACTCGTCTGCGGTAAGTGTGCCCTCCGGTATGCGCCACTCCCTGATCTCGCCGTCATGACGGGTAAGGCGCCTCACCGCCGATAAACGCGCTCTCCCCAGCAATGTTCCGGAATGAGTCGCGATGATTTTCTGTCCGCCGATACGGTCGATGACATTCCAGATTGAAGCAACGGTCATGGGATGAAGGTGCGCTTCAGGGTTCTCGATCAGAGTTAACGGACTTACCCCGTGCTCCAGTCGCCCCGCGCCCGAGTGCAGCAATGCGCCGGTTAGCAACAGCATTCCGAGCCGCTGTGAAGCAGTCCCGTGAGCTGGCGCGACCTCAACGCTCGGCGCGGACTCGCGAGTCTTCCGCTTTCCCGTAATCTCTTCCAGCAGTTCGTCGAAAGGTGTGCTGTCGCTGGATCGAATTTTTGCGCGAGCGAGGAGCAGTTGCCTCGCGGCAGCCGACCCGTGTTCAATAGCGGCGCGCACGTCGAGTGCCGTTCCACCCAGTAACTCCCGATAATGTTGAGTGACCTGTATCGCCAAGCTCGCGCCCGCCGTTTGCACTGGATCCGGATCCATGTGCCTCCCGGACATCATCCCCTCCGCCATCCATAACACTGGCATCTGCCGTCGAAGCCATCCGAGCATCGGACGATTGTCGATCAGCGTCTCGCGAGCGGATCGAAAGTTCCAACGGGCAATCCTTTCGCGATCGTGCGTTACCTCAAACCAAAAGTGCCTCTCGCGCGCGAGCGCGCCAGGCAAAGCGCGGCGCAAAGGTTCGAATCCACCCTGTCGCCATTCACCCGTGACGCTCTCACAGAACTCTAAGGCGATGGAAATCGCTCGAAGGTCAGGACCGTGCGCATGATAAGGCTGAAAATTAAAAGCGCCTTCTTCCGAATTCCATCCGAGCGCAAGCGCCACCGCCTCCATCACGCTTGAGCGCCCGCAGTCGTTTTCTCCGATCAGGACCGTAGTCGGCTCGAGGCAGATTCGGGCGCATCTGAGTGCGCGGAAGTTCTCGATGCGAATCGAGCGGAGCAGCATGTCTGCCGCTCAATCGCCGAAGCAGATGCCCAGCGCTCGTGAAACCAGCACTGCTTCGCAATCCACCGGCACCAGCTTCAGTTGGGCAACCGCCTCTTGCAGCGGCACAAATTCGAGCTTCGGTGGATTCAACGCCACCATCACACCGTTCATGCCTTCACGCAGTGCATAAACTGCGCCGGCCCCAAACCCGAGCCCTAGAACACGATCCTGCGCATTCGGGGATCCACCACGCAGTAGGTGTCCCAAAACCGTGCAGCGTGCTTCTTGTCCGGTGAGTTGCTGCAGCTCTTCCGCGACCCGCTCCCCGATTCCTCCAAGCCGCTCCGCTCTGCCGGGCTCACGGCTCTTCACGGCGGCCTCTCCTCCGACCGGCTTCGCTCCTTCTGCAACCACCACAATGGCGTGTTGCCGCGAGCGACTCGTGACCGTTCGTAGGTGATCTGCTACTTTACGAAGATCGTAAGGAATCTCGGGAATCAGGATCGCATCGGCCTGACCGGCAATCCCGCTGTGGAGCGCGATCCAGCCCGCATAACGGCCCATCACTTCCACCACCAGAATCCGGCTATGGGCCTGGGCCGTCGTGTGCAGCCGGTCGATGCATTCGGTTGCAAATGAGACAGCCGTCGAAAATCCGAAGGTTGAAACAGTCGACATCAGGTCGTTGTCGATCGTCTTGGGTACACCAACTACCCTCAATCCTTTCTTGTGGAGCTCAAGAGCAATGGTCAGGCTTCCGTCACCTCCCACAGCGACGTTCGCGTCGATCTTGCGCTTTTCAAATGCGTCGATCAACCTGGCCGATTGGTCCACCTCCCGAGTGCTTCCGTCCGCCGACCTCTCGAGAAGCCGAAACGGGTTACCGCGATTCGTGGTACCCAGAATGGTACCCCCTAGGTGAGCGATGTTCTTCACCTTTTCGATGTCTAACTCGATCAATCCTCCGTCAGGATATTGATCCGGATAGAGCAGCCCGTTATATCCCTCACGAACTCCACAGACCTGCCAGGCGGCTTTAGCCGCCGCGTGAACAACCGCATAAATCACTGCATTGAGTCCGGGAGCGTCTCCACCGCCTGTGGTGATGCTGATTCGCTTGATCGAATTGCTCATTTGGTGTGCCTCGCGGCAGTCCCCCGCAACGCGGATAACCGTTCGATGATGGGCGGCGGTTGGCTCGACACGATCATTTCTACCGCCTGGGCCGGTGAATCGGTCACGAAGGCGAAGCCGGTATCCTCGCTGGAGATTGCGCCTTCGCCAAGCATGTCGTACATCAGCTCAATCAGCTTTTGCCAAAACGCAGTGCCGATCAGAATCAGGGGAAACGGTCCAATCTTGTGGCACTGGATCAGCGTCGCCGCCTCGAACATTTCATCCAAGGTGCCGAAACCCCCAGGCATACAGACGAACGCGCACGAATACTTTACCAGCATCACTTTGCGCGCGAAGAAGTAGTTAAAGCTCACCACGTCGTCGACATATGGGTTTGGCTTCTGCTCGTGCGGCAGAACAATGTTGCAGCCGATACTGGCGCCGCCTGCTTCCTTCGCGCCGCGGTTTGCCGCCTCCATCAATCCCGGACCGCCTCCGGTGATTACCGCGAACCCCGCCCGCGCCAATTCACGACCCACCTCCACGCCGATCCGGTAGTTCTCGCTTTCTTCGGGGAAACGAGCTGATCCGAACACCGTCACCGCTGGGCCTAGGCGGTACAAACGTTCGAACCCGGTCGAGAATTCGGCCATGATTCGATCCAGGCGCTGTTTCTCACGGTCCGGTGTCCGAGAGACACCTAGAAAGTCCCGTTCCCAGTCAGCGCTCGAGCTTGACTCGGCGGGCGTCAACTCGTAATCGGGCGGGCCCTCCGTCTTCCAGCGCGTCTGCCACATCTCTTGCCATTGCTTTAGTTTGATGCGGCGAGCTGTTTCCAACTCGGATTCATGCATATAGTCCAATCTCGGGATGAAACGTTCGCAACTGAGATGCCTTGACGCCGGGAGCAGCCTTAGAATTTATTCAGGTCCCTCGCGGGGTCCCGCCCCGCCAACCAGTCGAGCGATCAGGACAGCCAGGTACAGTTGCCCAAGAATCGCCTCGCTGATCGCCATGCCTCGCGCTGTCGGTGTTAATGGCGAGATATCGCCGTAACCCAGAGTCGCCAAGGTTACGAAGCTGAAGTAGAATGCGGTCTGCAGATCGAGTTCGGAGAGCTTCGTGGCCGCCCCGCCAATCGCAAATGATCCCGGACGTAGCTGCTCCACCTGGAAATATACGATTCCGAAACAGAGTCCGGCGAGCAGGTAGGCGCTCAATGCTGCGCTCAATCGCTCGGAGTCTACCTTCCGGCCGCGTATTGCGAATCGCAGGGCCGCGATCGCAGCGAAAACAGCCAGCAAAACGCTTAGCAGCACGGCGCCATCTGCGGCAGCTCCGATGTGCAGCCATCGCCCTAGAATTCGAAGCATTGCCGTCAACGTCACCACCGCAAGCAACCGGCGCCTTCCGCGAGGGGTGCCGTATCCAACCCCTGCGACTGCCAGATTGATGATCAGCAGCAGTTCGATCGGCCAGGTTCGCAGCTGATACTCCGCCGCGATCGGGGCCGCCACTAACGTGACTAAGAGCGAGAAAAACAGGATGCTATAAGGTCGCTGAAGATAGTTGTGCGCCAAGCTCCGCCAAGTCTTAGCAACTCTACCCAACATTAGTTACTCCAATCACAATTCGGGAATGAGAAAAAACATCAGCGCGATGACCGAATAGACGGTGATGAGTTGGATACCCTTGAACCAGTTCGATTGCCCGTCTCCACACACAATCGTCCCCAGGATGACTCCCAGAAACAGTGAACCCACTTCTGAGCGCCGGAACGCCAGGTCCAGCGGCTGGGGCGCAATGAAGTAACTCCCCAGTACCAGCATCGGCGCGACGAAGAGCGCGATCTGGATCGAACTCCCCAACGCAATTCCAACAGTCAAGTCCATCTTGTCTTTTCGCGCCATAGCGATCGCCGAACCGCTCTCGGCTGCGCCGCCGACGATCGCGAGCAGGACAATACCGATGAAAGTCGCCGACATCCCAAGAGACTTACCGGTTCCTTCTGCGGCCCCGACTAGGATTTCGCTCATCCAGGCCGCCAGCACCGACGCCGCGATCAGGCTGCCGACCGCGCGCGACGTGCTCCACTGCTTGCCTTCATGATGCGATTCGGTCGCGCCTTCCACGCTGCTGAACATGCCCGGGTGAGTCTTGAGTGAGAACCATAAGTAAAGACAATAAGCGATCAAAAGCATAATCGCTATCCCGATGTTGAGCAATTGCTCCTGCCGGACTACGCCCTCCGGAGCGAAGTAACGGCTGAACGCGCTCGGCACACCCATACTCACAGCCGCCAGCAGCATCATCGTGCTGTACATGCGAGCAGCCATCGGGTTGAAGCGCTGGTCGTGATAGCGGATGCCACCGAGGAGAAAAGAGATGCCGAGCGCCAATAGCAGATTGGCCAGAATCGCGCCGATGAGCGATGCCCGCACCATGTCTAGGTAACCCGCTTTGAGCGCCACCAAGCCGATGATCAACTCCGGCGCGTTGCCGAAGGTGGCGTTGAGCAATCCACCAACAGCATCGCCGGTGCGCACGGCAATCTGCTCAGTCGCCTGCACGATCAGGCTGGCAATCGGAATCAGGGCTAGCGCCGCGGAGAAGAAAAGAATAGGGGGCGGCAAATTGTCCAGATGCTCCAGCGCGAGCGTGATGGGCAGAAAGATAAACAGCCAATTCAAGGATGGTTTCATAGAACGCGGTCCAGGATCTCGGATTCGTCACTTCTTATCCGCGACGCAAAAAAATGAGTGGATCGAAACCGGAGTCGCGATGCGCTATCGCAACCCTCTCAAGAAAAAAAAGAACGGTGGACGGCAATTCGCATCTAGGGCACGGATGGGCAAGAAGGGGAGGAGATCGTCATGAAGCCCGAACGGCAGGCCAGATCTCTGGTGGCCATTCTGTGTGCTCTGACCCTCTTACCGGGCGACACCCTGGCGTATGCGCCGCAACAATCAGCGGCATCGCAGCCCGCAAGCCCGGCAGCCAAGATACCGTCCGAACAGTTGGACTCTCTCGTAGCGCCCATTGCCCTCTATCCGGACCCCTTGTTGGCCCAGGTTCTTGCCGCATCGACGTATCCTCTCGAGATCATCATGCTCCAGCGGTGGCTCGAAAAAAACAAGAATCTCAAGGACAAAGCACTTGCCGATGCAGTGGCGAAACAATCTTGGGATCCCAGCGTTCAAGCTTTGGCTGCGCTGCCGGACGTAGTAAAGCGGCTGGCAGATGACATTCAGTGGACAGCTGATCTCGGGAACGCCTTTCTAGCGCAGCAAACCGACGTCATGGATGCTGTTCAGCGCATGCGTAAAAAGGCTCAGGATAAAGGCAATTTAAAGACGACCGAGCAGCAGAAGGTGGAAACCAAAGTCATCGAACAAAAGACCGTGATCGTAATCGAACAGGCCAATCCGCAAGTTGTCTATGTACCTTCCTATAATCCCGTGGTGGTCTACGGTCCCGCGTATTATCCCTATCCTCCGATTTACTATCCTCCGTGGGGATACTACGCCGCAGGCGTAGCGATTTCCTTCGGTGTTGGCGTGATGATGGGAGCATTCTGGAGTGGCGGTTGGGGTTGGGGCTGCGGCTGGGGCGGCAGTAATGTCTACATCAACCATAACAACAACTTCAATCGCGTAAGCATCGGAGGCGGAAACCGCGTTGGCGGCGTCGGTGGAGTTGGCGGTGTTGGTGGAGTTGGCGGTGTTGGTGGAGTTGGCGGTGTCGGCGGAGTTGGCGGTGTCGGCGGAGTTGGCGGCGTCGGTGGCCCGGGAGGGGGGGAGTCGGTGGAGTTGGAGGTGTTGGCGGAGCTGGCCGAAGCAACTGGTCTCACAACCCCGCGCATCGCGGAGGTACTCCGTATCGCGATCGGGCTACTGCGGACCGGTTTGGGGGCAGCGCGCGGGGTGATTCGATTACGCAGCGCCGCGCCGGCGCCCAGCAAGGCGTTGGCCGGCAAGGCGGGAATCTAGCCAGCAACCGCGCATCAGGCGGTCCGGGAAATCGGGCCGGCGGCGGCGGTTTTGGCGGCGGTCCGGGAACAGGCGGAGCCGACCGTATCGGTGGCAGGGACCTCTCCCGGACCGGCGGCGGAAACCGGGATGCTTTTGGAGGCGGCTCCAGAGGATACAACGGATCGAGTGCGCGTAGCAGCAGCGATCGTGGCTACTCCAGCATGTCCTCGCGAGGAGGCGGAGGGTTCAGTGGAAGTGGTGGAGGGAGCTCTCGCGGTGGAGGCGGGCGGCGCAGGTAAGCGCTCTCGATCGCCGAAAGAAGATCACTGGACCTTCATATGAGATTACCAACTGCGAGTTTCAAGTTCTGCGCGAGTGCTTCTATTGGATTAGTCGTGACCGCTTCGGGGTTGATTGCGCAGCAAACAGTGACGAATACAGTTCCTACTGCTGCAACTGCCTTGTCCGCCGCCACCAGGATGTTTGACACTCCACAGCAGGCCGCAGATGCGCTGGTCGATGCGGCCGGGAATTTCGACGTCGCCGCGTTGACGAGCATCTTCGGCCCTGACGGTAACGACATCGTATTCAGCGGCGAATTTGCGCAGGATCGGAAACACGCCGCTGATTTTGCCGCTCAGGCGCGCGAAAAGAAGAACGTCTCCGTGGACCCCAAGAGTGGAAATCGCGCATTTCTGCTGGTTGGTAATGAGGATTGGCCTTTTCCGGTGCCTCTCGTCAAGCGGGGGGGGAAATGGTTTTTCGACAGCAAAGCCGGACGCAAGGAATTACTGTATCGCCGCATCGGCTCCAATGAACTGGATGCGATTTCGGTCTGCCGCGGTTATGTGGAAGCCCAAGAGGATTACGCTCTTCAGCAGCGCTCGATCAATGACGTAAATCAGTATGCGCAGCGTATCGTCAGCACGCCCGGCAAACATGACGGTCTGGCCTGGCAGGATGCCGATGGAAAGTGGGGCGGGCCAGTAGGCGAAAACATTGCCCGGGCGATCGAACAAGGGTACGCCAGCAGTTCGGACCCGTATCATGGGTATTTCTTCAAGATCCTGAAGGGGCAGGGCCCGGCCGCGCCCCTCGGCGAAATGGACTTTGTAGTGAAGGGAATCATGATCGGCGGCTTCGCTCTCGTCGCTTCACCCGCGGTATATAACGTCACCGGAGTGCGGAGCTTCATGGTGAGTCACGACGGCGTCGTTTACGAGAAGGATCTTGGACCGAATACCCTTGACGAATTCAAGAAAATGGAACGGTTCAATCCGGATAAGTCGTGGGCGCCGGTCTCAGACAATCGCGAGTAGCATAGGCCGTCCTTAACACGACTCGCTAAAGGAGTCGACACCAATCTGTCTCGGGCATTGCCACACGAATCTCGATACGATGGGCGTTCCGATCCGGCTCGGAAGCGAAACTTACATTCGTCCGGACTTGCAACCGCGAACTAAATTGTTGAGCGTTAGCTAAGGTGGAAACTAAAGTGAAGATCAACAAAATCTTCATAAACATATCTCGCCTACTCATTGAATAAATCTCCTCAACGTTGAACGTCCCGTGAAGGCCGCCTCGTTGTAGTAAGCGTCAGTTATGCAGTTTTCACATCATTCTTCGTGGGCCCATTCCAAGAGGTGAGAGGATCTCATACGGGCCCGGCTTGTCACCGGCGGCCAGCGGCAAAGGGCGCGGACAAACGCCAGGGCGCACGCGCGCTCTAAAATAGCTTCGTGACTTCTACGCTCACGCGTCGCTCCCTGCTGTTCGGCAGTGGATCCCTAATCGCCATGGCTCAGGATGCCAAGCCTATGCTGTCCGCCGTCGATCACATCCTGTTGGGAGTCCCCAATCTCGACCGTGGTATTGACTGGGTCGACAAGCGTTTGGGCGTGCGCGCGGCAATCGGCGGAGTTCATCCCGACGCAGGAACACGCAACGCGCTGCTGTCCCTCGGCGCCGGTCACTACCTTGAGATCATTGCACCCGATCCGGCTCAACCCGCCGCGAACGATCGGCGCAATCTGCGCCGGCTCTCCGAACCTCGTCTGATCGCATTTGCGGTAACCACGAACAGTATCGATTCGATCGTGGCCAAAGCGACGAAAGCCCGATTACAAGTATCCGGGCCTAACGACGGTTCCCGGCGGCTGCCGTCCGGCACGATGCTTCGGTGGCAAACGCTCACCATTCCTAATGACCTGGAGGCCGGAGTTATACAACCGGTACCTTTCTTCATTCAGTGGTCGGCCGGTTCGCCTCACCCTTCTTCGGACTCGCCGCCAGGCTGCGTGCTTGAATCCATCGGGTTCGAACACCCGGATCCAGTGCGGCTGAACTCCATATTCGAAGCCCTGGGCTTCGATGCCGACGTGTCTTCAGGAAGCGACGTCCGGATCGTCGCCGGCCTGAAAACGCCGAATGGCCGTCTTAAGATGAGTTAGCGCGTCAGAGACGGTTCCACATATGACGATCGATTGCCTTCACTACAAGCGACGACAGCTTCGTCCATTAGGCTAGAGCGGCGCATCCGGCATCGCAATCGTTCTCCACATATGAGCCGAAGGGCTGTTGTCAAATCCCAGACCCTGTTCCGGCTGCCGGAAGTGGCGTCCGATGATATCGGTGAATTTCGCCGGGTCTACGACGTGGTTCGGATCGAAGGAATACAAATCGTTGATCGTGACCTGCCGGGCAGCCATGTACCATTTGTGCTTGCGGCAGTATTTGTACGCAGCCTCGATATAGGGAGGAGGAACATAATCTTTCCCGAAGATCGCGGTATAAAGCCCTGGATATTCGTATCCGACCGCAGGATCCGGGAAGAAGCGAAGGGCCTGGTGATACCGGATGGCGAAGGCGACCTTCTCCGACACATACGGCTCGAACAATTGAGCTCCCCACCATCCGTGGTCCGCCTTCATCAAGGCCTGGGCGACATCGTGGAGCAGGCAGGCTAACACGATTTCCTCCGGCATTCCGGCAGCCATTGCCTTGTCCGCGCTCTGCAGCACATGAGTGGCCGGAGCGAAGCGCAGGCGGAAGTAATCGAGCAGTGTAGGATTAACGGGCATCGAAGGGAGCATCGTCATCGTCTCCGGTTCCCTAGGCAATCGCTTGGCGAACGGAGTTGCGGCGCCGACCGCGAACAGACTTCCGACGCCGCGGCGGAACGCCCTGGTCCCGATCTCGGCCTGCAGTTCGGCGACTGTCGGGGCCCTTGAAGGCACGCCCATTTCTGCTGCCATCGTGGCATCCAGCTCTTTGGATAGATATTCCTCCAGTGCTTCCGCTCGCGCTTCGGAATTCATCTGCTGAACAGCAGCCGGTCCGCCAAGGACATCGATTACTTTATGCCGCTCGATCTGCATGGGTCCTATACACAGCGTAAGCCCTTCAGCGATGAACAGAGTCGCGACCATTGTCCGGCCGTGTATTGGGCTCTCGAAAATGTCCCATAGCGATCGTCTTCCACGCTGATCAAAAGCGTGGGACCCGTGATTCCTTTTAGATCGAATCGCTCGAGCCCGGAAACTACGGCTCCGTCATTAAGAAGACCAGCCCGGCGGCGGCTCACGGGAAGAATATTCATCAGCATTGTTTGAAGGCGCTCCTGCGAGAGGGAGCGCCCTTGCTGGTCATTCGCGGCGCCGGTGGGGGATTTGATCAGTTTGACCCTGTAGTATATTCCTTGACAAGCATATACCAACCGGAGTATATAAAGAGAGTGGAATCTGTGTTCGAAATCATTGCGGAGCCGAACCGCCGGGCGATATTGAGCCTCCTGGTCTCGTCACAACAGTCGGTTGGAGAGATCGAGCGTCAACTTCGTATGCCGCAGCCGACCGTATCAAAGCACCTGCGAGTGCTGCGAGAGGCCGGTTTCGTGGAATCCACGGTGGACGCACAGCGCCGTCTCTACCGGCTGAAACCTGAACCACTTCAGGAGGTGGATGCCTGGCTGGCTCCGTTCCGTCGGTTCTGGTCCGCTCACGTAGATGCTCTCGAACGCCACCTCGACCGCATGGATCAATCAACACCAACGAAAAGGAAGACAAGGAGAAGAAGATGACCGATCGCGAGCAGTACACACCGGGTCCGGCCAGCGGGGCGCAGGTACGAAAGGACGGAGAGAAGTGGACGCTCATTCTCGTCAGAGAACTGCGCCACTCGCCGGAAAAAGTCTGGCAGGCGCTTACCGACCCGGCGCATCTGCGCGAGTGGGCTCCCTTTGAAGCCGATGGGAGCCTGGGTACGGTTGGAACCACGGTGAAGCTCACCGCGGTGGGAGCGCCCACGCCGCAGGTTCCGAAACAAGAGTGACGCGAGCCGACGCTCCCAAGGTGCTTGAGTACAACTGGGGTGGCACGATATCCGGTGGGAACTCGAAGCCTTTGGTGGCGGCACGCGCCTGACGCTGTGGCACAACATCGATCGCCGCTTCATCTCAATGGGTGCTGCCGGGTGGCACATTTGCTTTCGATGTTCTGGATCGCCTTCTCAGCGGAACTCCCATCGGCCGCATCGTTGGTGGCGAGGCGATGAAGTTCGAAGGCTGGCAGCGACTGAACGCCGAGTACGCCAAGCAGTTCGGTATTGAGACGCCAGGTTGGCCGCCTACCGCCCCGAAGCGTTGAAGCCCGGGGAAGAACACCCGGTCGCGCCTCTGCGGCTCGAATTGCGCCCCCGGACTCGCTCAAGCATGAGATCACTTCTACGAGCGACCGGCTGATCTGACCAGCCCCATTCGCGGACACCGCGTCCGTATCCAACACTTGGCTGTGTTTCAGCAAGTGGAAAGTTATCGGGTACAGATTTGATGGGCCTCAGCGTACCGAAGCGTGGAATTCTTCTCGCGGACGGCTTGAGGATCTCGGGTATCATGTGCCCGTGCCGTTCAATGATGACGCGCTCGCCTCTCTCAACTGCAGTCAGGCGTTGGGTTATTATCTGGCTGGTTTTGAATGTCTTGATGTCGTCCTGCGCTGCCAGAGATCGGATGTGAAGGCTGGCTTCTATTGTTTCCGCGTCGCTCTTGGGCGACGGAGTACCCGGAAGTTGACACACGCGATGCGGATTTCAC
>CAWHYW010000012.1:0-169777 GCA_963833675.1 Bryobacteraceae bacterium
CGAATGGTTGGCGCCTCGGATGAGGCAAAATCGGGCCTGAAGACCCGCTGGCTCAGTTCGCCTGACCACTACTTTGCATGTGGTGACACGAAGCCTCGCCGCCGACCGCGAGCACGGAGGCAGCTTGCAGCAGCGCCGCGAGATCATCGAAAGCGGACAGATCGAACGGCAGTACGGCGCCGCCCGTGATCGATGCGAGCATCGCTCCAGCACAAAGAACGGGCCGCCGCTGCAGTCGGCGAGGATAATCACCCGCGTTTCGTTGATCCGCAGCAGCTCGGCCAAACTTGGAGAGGCTGAGAGAACGGCCGCTCCATGGTTTCCCGCTGGTCGCGCAGCTGGATATCCGAAAGCGCCGGGACGAAGAGACGAAGGGAGGCGACGGAGGTGGCAGCGGCCCGAAGACCATCTCGCGCGCCGCCTTCAACAGGCTGGACCCGCTAACTCAGCGCGCCGCCATAATGACGGACAAGATGACGCTGGTGGATTGAGTGTAGTCCACCAGTGGTGCACTCCACGCCCGACAGCGGCTACTCGCTGCGTGGGGGCTCGAGTAGCGCGATTGCCTGCGCAAAAAATCGTGTCCAGGCACTCGCGTACGAGCGTGACACCCTCCCCTTTCAACTCGACATCGAAGGCCAAGCGATACTCGCACAGCAGTAACCTGGACGGCGTCAGCGAGCGACCACCGGGCCCGCCCAGGCCGAGCAAGCGCAACCAGAGCCCACGCGCCCGGCGCGCGTCTCGAAGCTCACTGAGCGTTTTCCGCAGATTCCGCCGAGCTGCTGGACCAGCTGTTGGCCGCCGTCGACGAAGAGGGTCAGATCGCCCACATCGAGCGACTCCTCAAACACCAGCCTGTCCTGAACTACGCTTATAGCACGGGGCAAACCTTCTGGCGCGCGAGGCGGCTGGCCCAAGGAGCGCGTTTCGAACATGAGCGCGAGATGCTAGGGCCACCCACTTCCTCCGTGGCAGGCCGAGCGCACCGTCCAGGTACGCCGATGCTTTATGTCGCGGCCAAACGCGACACTGCATCGGCCGAGTGCGACCCCCAATCTGGAGACCTGTTCCAACTGGTCGGCATCAGGATCAACGCACCTGCGCGGACGATAGAAAGTCCGGGCTGTAGCGGACCCGGAGGCGCTGGCAGCGGACGTGCAGGCGTTCTTCCGCTCGCTTCGTTAGGTGGTTTCAGAACAGCGGAGCATCGTACAGGCCGGTCATATCCGCGCCCACTGACACCTGCGGCTCGGACGGCGTCTCGTGGCTCTCGTGTTCCATTCGTGCGACATCCGCGCGGATGGCCGCGAACACCTGATGCAGGCTCCGGTTCTTCCGGCCAAAGGCGCGCAGTTCGGCCTGCCCGAACAACGTGTGACTGTTGCCTGGCGCGCAGCCGAACGAACTGCGGTCAGCGCGGGCTGCGGTGATGATGATGCGTCCGGGCGCGCGGAGATCGTCGATCAGCGAGCCGGAATAGCAGGCGGAAATGACGATGATCGTCGGCCGCCCCGCGAGCGGCCCGAACAGGCGTGCAAGCCTCTCGGAGGAGACCTCCGTGACGGCGCGGTTGCCGATTTTGCTGGCGAGGACCTTTGGGCCGCCGTGCGTGCTTATGTTGATGAATACCAGATCATCCGCCCCCGCCTGCTCCGCGGCCTGGCGCACCAGAGAGGTGATGGCGGCGCCATCGGCGATCGGGTAGATGCGTCGTTTTGCTGCCACGTTGCTGGCTATCATCGGAACCAGCCGATAGCCCGTCACGTCGCTGAGTTCATCGGCGAGTTCGACGACGTCATTCTCCGACCAGGCTTCCGAATACAGTGCGAGGCCGATGTAGAGCAGCCGCCGCGCGGGTGCGTTTTCGGCAGGGGCCGGTGATGGCGGCGCCCAGGCGCCCGCGACCGAGCATGCGAGCAGCAGCCCGAGGACAACTCCGCTATATCGCAATCGCATCCAGTTCCTTGCCCTTGTGCTCCGGCGCGAACAGCCAGATTCCGGCCCCCATCAGCAGCATCGCCACCGGGACGATCAGGAACGCCTTGGCGAACGACCCGGTGCTTTGCTGGATGCCGATGGTGACGAACGGCCACAGCACGAAGCCGACCAGCCATGCCACGGCCCAGGAAAAGCCGTTGCCGACGCCGCGGATGCGCGTCGGATAGATCTCCGCCGTCAGGATCATGCTTGGTGCCCAGAAGCCAAGGAAGCCGATGCTCCACAGCAGTCCGTAGACCCACAGGGCCGTGTCGCTTTCCGCGTAAATCCACAGCGTGAGGAACACCGCGCCCTGGGCTAGCATGATGTAGAAGGCAGGTTTGCGGCCGAACCGATCGGAGATCAGCCCGGCTGCGAGCAGGCCGAGAAATCCGACCAGACCCCACCAGATGTAGAACGTGCCGTAGGTCGCGGTTGACCAGTGGCGTTCCTGCGCAAGATACAGCGGCATCCAGCCACCCACCGTGCCGTAGATGATGGTGCTGCAGCAGGCGATGAACGTCGCGGCCGCGGTATTGCCGATCATGTCGGAAAGGAACAGCTGCCGCATGGGGATCTTCGCTGCCTTGTCGAGCCAGGCCTGATCGGCCGGCAGCAGCGGCCGACGTTCCGCGTGTGCCTCCCTGATGCGGTGCTTGCGATCCTGTAGACGAACCCAGTAGGGCGACTCCGGTAGCCCGATGCGGACGTAGACAGCAAGGAGCGCCACCACGGCTGGCACCACGCAGGCAATACGCCAGCCCCATTCGGCTATGATGAAGGTGGTGATGACGCCAGCGAGTGCGGCGCCGAAGCACCATGTGCCTCGATTGATGCCGATCACACGGCCGCGCATATGCGCCGGCCAGGTCTCCGCTACCAGCATGGACCCGAGCGACCACTCGCCATTCAGCGCGAAGTTGATCGCGCAACGGACCGCGACGAAGGCGGCAAAGGTCGGGGTTATCGCTGCCACCGGCATGAGAAGCGAAAACAACGCGATGTTGATGGCGAGCAGCGATAACCCCGACCTTTGCCTCCTTCGTCACGTGGACAGTCAATCTTGACGCACGGCGCGCCGGTGCAAGGAGGACACGGCCTAAAGCTCGCGGGCGGTCGGATGAGAGGCGTCGGTCAACTCCGGAAACCGGCCTCAGAAGGTAGGCAATCTGCTCGCCGATATCCACCGCATGGTCGCCGATCCGCTCGAGTGCCCGCGAGACCACGACCATCCGCAGTCCGTACTCGCGCATCGCCGAA
The DNA here is from genome assembly GCA_963833675.1 of Bryobacteraceae bacterium. Taxonomy (GTDB): domain Bacteria; phylum Acidobacteriota; class Terriglobia; order Bryobacterales; family Bryobacteraceae; genus DASQDN01. Next base: position 3,241 of record CAWHYW010000012.1, read on the forward strand.
TCCCCGCCCAGGTCGAGGATGCGCTCGACGATGCGCCTGTCGCGCGGTCGACAAGCTGTCGAGGTGGACGAGATTCGGGACCCGGAGATCGCGATTCTGGGAGGCCCGAGCGCGACGCGGATCAACTCTTCGCAGCGTGGAAACCATCTCCTCGAAGCCCTCGATGAACCGGGGCCCTGGATCGACCTCTGGCACGAGCTTCGAGAGCTTTGCAATCGTCACGCAATAGTCGGCCATGCGCTCAAGATGCAGATTGACGTGAGAATCGCACACCAGGCGAAGGTCGCTCGCACCGGAGTCTGCCGGGCGAGCAACGATAATGCCTTCCTCAATCGCGATGTAGCGAGCGTCCACGTCATCGTCGAAGGCGATGACCTCATCCGCAAGCTCATGATCGCGCTGGTCGAGCGCGTTGACAGCTCCTCGGAGCGCGCGCAACACGAGCGATCCCTCTTCCTGCAGCGTTGACTCCAGGAGGTCAGGTCCCCTTGGAACGTCGTCTCATCCAAATCTTCCGGTGACGTATCCTCGGTTCGCTTGTCGGACGGGTTCGTGAAGATCTTGTCCGTGCTGTCGACTCTCGCGGCACGCCCGTCTCTCCTACCCTCTCCGACCTCCAGCTGAAGAACGCGGTGAGGTCGGCGACGCGGGCGGCTTGCTGCATGTTGTGCGTGACGATCACGATTGTGTAGTCCTGCTTCAGTTGGTGCATCAAGTCTTCGATTGCCGCGGTGGCGATCGGGTCGAGGGCGGAGCGGGCTCGTCCATCAGGAGGGACCTCGGGTCGATGGCGATCGCCGGGCGATGCAGAGGCGCTGCTGCTGGCCGCCCGAGAGGCGAGCGCGCACTGGTTCAGCCGATCCTTGACCTCGTCCCAGAGCGCCGCGCCTATTAGTGCCGCTCGACGCGCTCGTCCAGGTGCTCTTCATCCCGGCATCGCGCGGGGCCCAGGCGACGTTGTCGTAGATGGATTCGGGAACGGATTGGACGCTGGAACACCATGCCGATGCGTCGGCGAACCTGACCGGATCGATGCCGTAGCGCGTAGATGTCCGTGCCTGGTAGAGAAGCTCGCCTTCGACTTTCGCGCCAGGCACCAGATCGTTCATGCGGTTGAGACAGCGGATAAACGTGTATTTCCGAGCCGGAGGGGCCGATAAACGCGGTGATGACGTTCTTGTAGATCTCGAGGTCGACCCGCTGATTGAGTCGTCGATCCGTACTTGACCGCGAAGAGTTGTTGATGTCGAACACGACCTCTCGTTGTTCCGGCGCGCGGCGCCCGGCGCTCTTGTCGACTCCAGCAGGCCACGTCACTGGGATCGTAAGTCGTTGGTCATCATTGCCTGAGCTTTCCTCCTGGATCGGGCGAGCAGACCTTTCCGCGCTCAGGCTCGCCACTCGAACAAACACCGTCGGCACAAGCACTGCCCAAGAAGCCTGCTCATGGTGTTCGTTCTAGTGGCGAGCCTGAGCGCAAAGGTGCTGTTCGCCCGATCCAGGAGGAAGCTCGGGCAATGACGACCGACGACGTTACGATTGCCCAGTCGACGTGGCGTCCTGTAGATCGCCGCAAGAGCGCCGGGCGCGCGCGCCGAACAACGGGAGGTCGTGTTCGACATCGACAACCTCGCGGTCAGTACGGATCGACGACTGCGATCAGCGGGGTCGACCTCGAGATCTACAAGAACGTCATCACTGCCGTTTATCGGTCCTTCCGGTTGCGGAAAGAGCACCTTCATCCGCTGCCTGAACCGCATGAACGATCTGGTGCCCGGAGCACAAAGTTGAAGGCAAGTGCTCTATCGGGGCACGGACATATACGGTGACGGCGTCGATCCGGTCGAGGTGCGCCGGCGGATCGGCATGGTCTTCCAGCGTGCGAATCCGTTCCCGAAGTCCATCTACGACAACGTCGCCTGGGGGCCGCGCGTGCTGGGGATGAAGAAGCGCCTGGACGAGCGCGTCGAGCGGGCACTCACGAGCGCCGCGCTCTGGGACGAGGTCAAGGATCGGCTGAAGAGAGAGTGCGCTGTCGCTGTGGGGTGGCCAGCAGCAGCGACTCTGCATCGCCCGGGCGATCGCGATCGAGCCCGAGGTCCTGCTTCTGGACGAGCCGGCGTCCGCCCTCGACCCGATCGCCACTGCGGCGATCGAGGAGTTGATGCACCAACTGAAGCAGGATTACACAATCGTGATCGTCACGCACAACATGCAGCAGGCTGCCCGCGTCGCGGATCTCACGGCGTTTTTTACGCTGGAGGTCGGAGAGGGAGAGGACGGGTGTCCTCGTGGAGTACGACAGCACGGACAAGATCTTCACGAACCCGTCCGACAAGCGAACCGAGGATTACGTCACCGGAAGATTTGGATGAGAACGACATTCCAAGACGACCTCGACCTCCTGGAGTCGACACTGCAGGAAGAGGGATCGCTCGTGTTGCGCGCGCTCCGCGGAGCTGTCAACGCGCTCGACCAGCGGGATCATGAGCTTGCCGATGAGGTGATCGCCTTCGACGATGACGTCGACGCGCGCTACATCGCGATCGAGGAAGGGATTCAATCGTTGCTCGCCCGGCAGACTCCGGTGGCGAGTGACCTTCGCCTGGTGCTCGCGATTCTCCACGTCAATCTGCATCTCGAGCGCATGGCCGACTATTGCGTGACAATTGCAAAGCTCTCGAAGCTCGTGCCCGAGGTCGATCCAGGGCCCCGGTTCATCGAGGGCTTCGAGGAGATGGGTTCACGCTGCGAAGAGATGATCCGCGTCGCGCTCGCGTCCTTCCAGAATCGCGATCTCGCGGGAGCCGAATCTCTCGTCGACCTCGACGAGCTCGTCGACCGCGCCAACAGGCGCATCGTCGAGCGCATCCTCGACCTGGGCGGGGATCCGGCGATGCGCGAGTACGGACTGCGGATGGTCGTGGTCTCGCGGGCACTCGAGCGGATCGGCGACCATGCGGTGGATATCGGCGAGCAGATTGCCTACCTCCTGACGGCCGAGTTCCGCGAGTTCACCGACGCCTCTCACCCGACCGCCCGCGAGGCTTAGGCCGCCTCCTCCTTGCACCGGCGCCGCCGGTGCGTCAAGATTCACTGTCCCACGTGACGAAGGAGGCTCGACCTTGACTCCGGCAGTTCTCGACGAGACGCTTGAAAAGCGCATGAGGGACGCTGAGATTGATGTCGCTCGGGAGTTCGAATCGCTCGATCGTGAGCTCGTGCACTCGCAGTTCGAGCGAGTGAGCAACGAGCTGCTCCGCAACGCAACCGTGACGGATTTCGTGCCGGTGCTCGCGCGCCGCCACGCGCGGGAGGCTTTGAGGTCGATGCCCGCAGCGCGGCCGGCGCGTAGCGTCGTCGAGGCGGCGGCGGCCGCACAGAACGCCGCCGCGCCGAAGGGCTCTAGGGTGGAAGGCGAGCCCACGGCCCGGGCGCAAGCGTCCCATAGACCGCCGGGCGTGGGTTGCCGCTCTATGGAGATGGGTGTTGGGTGGTGACACGCGAGGCGATCCCTCACCGGAGCGAACGTCACGTTCCGTCTGGCACGAACGACTGACCCGAGAACGTCACCTTCCAGTCACGTGTTCGACTCCCACGAGCAGCCTGGCGTGCTGCACCGTTCGAGAATGCGCTTCGCGCTCATCGCGCACAAGTCCAGTGAGACGAACGTCGAGCTCGTCGCCCGCGGCTGGCCGGGCGCCGACTCGGTGCTGCTGGAACCACAGAGCGCTCTCAGACATCTTCGACCGGGCGACGTCGCCCTCAACCGGCTCGACGTCTTGCCGACGCTCAACGGTGTCGAGGACGGTCTCTGGATCGTCGGTCAACTGGAGGCTCACGGCATTCGCGTCCTGAACTCGGCGAGCGCGCTGCTTTCCGCTCACGACAAGCTGCTCACGGCCCGCGTGCTCGAGTCAGGTCGCATTCCGCACCCGCGCACTGCCCGGCTGACGCGGACACGCGACGCTGCCGCTTTTCTCTACCCCGTTGTCGCCAAGCCGCGCTTCGGCAGTTGGGGGCTGGACGTCGTGATCTGCCACAACGAGGCCGAGTTGGGGCAGTACCTCGCTGCGTCGCTGACGAAGCCGTGGGGTCGTGCCGGCGCGGTCGTCCAGGAGTTCGTCCCCAACGCGGGCAGCGACCTTCGACTGGTCGTGGCCGGCGGGAAGATCGTCGGGAGCGCGGTGCGGAGCCCTCAGCCCGGCGAGTGGCGGACAAACGTCGCGCTCGGGGCGGCGATCGAGTCGGTTTTGCCCGATCCGATCGCCTGCGAGATCGCTGTGAACGCAGCACGGACTCTTGCGCTCGATCTGGCCGGGGTCGACCTTGTTCCCACGGCGGACGGCTACGTCGTCATCGAGGTGAACGGAGCCGTGGAGTTTCGGCGGCTCTATTCGCAGCGGGATGTCTTTGCCGAAGCCATGGCCGGCTTGGCCGGCCGGCCCATGCTCGTCGCGTCCTAGACATCCTGTGTCCAAGTGGTGAACTCCGCGCTGTTCTAGCGCACATTCGCGTCTCAGCGCTAGGATCGCCGGGTGGCTGACGAGACCTCTTTGAACGGCGCCCCGAACAACGGCGCGCCAGATGTCTTTGTCGCGACATACCACGACACGGCCGATCGGCGCCTCGCGCGCGCACAGATCGCGCTTCGACGTCGTCTGAGGAATGGCACCGGTCTCTGGGAAGCCGAGATCGGCGGGGAGGTCCTTTCTGCGCCCGGCGGGCCGGCGGCGCTCCCGGAGGAACTCGCGCAACGGCTGACTGCCCCTCTCCACAACAGAAAGCTGGAGGAGGTAGTGCGGCTGCGCACGGGTACAGAGGATGTCGCGCTGCTGGAGGGTCAGCACGTGTTGCGCAGCTACGCCACCCTCGAGCGGCGCTCTGCGCGACACCGTCACGCCCACTCGTGAGAAGCGACCGCGAAAGCGGGCGCCGGCGATCGAGCACGTTCGTACGTATCTCCGGGCGCAGGTGGCCGAGATCGAGCGCACCGATCCGCTCATCCGGTCGGGCGACGATCCGGACGCACTCCACGACTTCAGAGTGGCCGTCCGCCGCATGCGTAGCGTCCTCAAGAGTACGCGGGCGCTCTTCGACGAGGCCTGGCTCAAGGCCCTGCGAGCGGAGTTGCGCTGGATCGGCGGCGAGCTTGCCGCGGCACGGGATTTGGATGTTCTGCTGGCAAGCCTGGGTAAGAAAGCCGGCCCGGACGAGCTGCCGGTGATCCGGCTCCTCGAGACTGAGCGCCGGCGGGCCTGGAAGCGGGCGCGCAAAGCGCTGTCCGGCGAGCGCTATCTGAAGCTGCTCGACCGACTGACCTCGGCCGTTGAGGCACCGCCGGTGCGACGGGCCGAACTTTCGCTGGAGGGGGTAGCCGCACGAGAGTTCAAGAACCTTCGTCGCGCGGCGCGCAAGCTGGGCCCGAAGTCGAGCGCCGAACAGGTCCACCGCGCGCGGATCCTGGCCAAGCGCGCACGCTATGCAGCCGAGCTGGCGGAGGCCGTGGCCCGCAAGCGGTCGCGCCGCTTCGTCAAGGCGGCGAAGCAGTTCCAGGATGTCGTGGGGCTCGCACCAGGACTCCGTTGTTGCGGCCGACAGGATCCGTGGGGTTTTGGACAGGACGAAGAGCATCGAGTCCGCTTTCGCAGCGGGCCGCCTCGTCGAGCGGATCACCCGTCGTCGACGCAAGGCCCGACGCGAGCTTCCGCGCTCCTGGAAACGGCTCGAGCGCCAGGGCCGCAAGGCCTGGGCGTCGCACTGAACAACCGCGATCGCCGTTTGTGATCCGGCTCGTCCGTCATGCGGTTCCGCGCGAACGGACGCTAGGCGGAGCGGGCAGCCGACTCCAGGTCCGCGAGCAGCGTGAGCGCGGCACCTTCACGGACGCCGCCGCGCCCCACCTGTAGCGGCACGTCAGCCTGCGATGGATCTCGAGGAAGATGAGTGCTCCGGCCGTCATCGTCCTGGCGCGAGCCTCGTCGACGCCGTAATCCTTGGCGACCTTCGTCGACGACTTCTTCGCTAGACGGCGGATGGCTGAGACCAGCGACTCTTCGGTGAGCTCCGGCGCCACGACTTTGCGGAGCGCACGGGCGGTCCCGCCGACGGCGATTGCGCAGAGCGGGAGTGGCGGCGTCAGCTCGGCGAACTCTGCAGCGACAATGTAGTCGCGCGCGCGAAATCCTCTGCGTCCGGTGGATCTTCTCGAAACGCACGCCGGGTGAGCCGGAGGGAGCCGATGTCGAGCGAGCGCACCCATGAGGGCCGTCGCCGGTACCGATTGCGATCTGAGCGGAGCCGCCGCCGACATCGCAGACCGCGATCCTCTCGGGGAGCGTTGCGGTCGCGGCCACGGCGCCGCGCCAGGCAAGCTCGCCCTCCTCTTGCGCGGTGAGGACGCGTGTCGGTACACCGGTAGCCGCAGCGAGCCGGGACACGAGGTCTGTGCCGTTCGCCGCTTGCCGGCCCGGCGAGGTGACGAGGACAGCGATCGAACTGCAGCTGAGCTTCCGCGCGCGGCGGACGTGACGCTCTTGCGGCTTCGGCGGCCTCGGCCAGCTTCTTCTCGCCGATCCGGCCCGTCCGCTCGATCTCCTCACCGAGCCCGAGCTGGACGCGGTCCTCACGGATCGAGACCAGAGAGTCTTCAGCGGCGGTCGCGACAAGGAGGCGAACGGTGTTCGCGCCGACGTCGACGATCCCCACCCGCACACCAACGATTCTGACCGGGGTGTCGGTCGGCGCCCTTCCCGGGCGCAGCAGCCGTCTGAGCGAGGCGATCAGTGTGTGCGGAGCGACGCGGCTCGGCGGCGGGCGCGGGCGCGAGCGCTGCGCATGAAGACCTGCTGGGCGGGCCGGCTGCGATCGCCCTTCTTCGGCCGGAGCTTCATCCAGCGTCCATCGGGGCTCAGCTCCCACGCCGACGCGTTGTCGGCGAGCAGGACTTCGAACGCACGAACCAGATCGTGTTGCGCACGCCCGTCCAGGACCGGTGCGACGAGCTCGATGCGGTGATCGAGGTTTCGCGACATCAGGTCCGCGCTTCCCATCAAGATCGTTCTCTTCTCGCCGGCGTCGAAGATAAACACCCGGCTGTGCTCCAGGAAGCGTCCGAGAATGCTGCGGACGCGGATGCCCTCGCTCATGCCCGGCACTCCCGGGCGAAGCGTGCAGATGCTGCGCGCGACGATGTCGATCTTTGCGCCCGCCTGCGAGGCACGGTAGAGCTCTTCGCTCAGCTCTTCGTCGTTGAGGTTGTTCACCTTGATCCTGATGCGTGCCTCTTCGCCGTTCTCGGCAGCGCGCCGTACCTCCCGAATTCGCTCGACCAGGCCCTCGCGCAATCCGAACGGGCGCCACCAAGAGCTTCCGGAATGTATGCGGCCGACCGAATCCCGTCAGATGGTTGAAGAGATCGGCCACGTCCGCGGCGATCTCGGTGTCGGCGGTGAACAATCCGTAATCCTCGTAGCTTCGTGCGGTGAGGATGTTGTAGTTGCCGGTGCCGAGGTGGACATACCGGCGGAGCTGCCCGCCTTCACGCCGCACGATGAGCGTCGTCTTTGCGTGGATCTTGAGATTTGGAAACCCGTAGACGACATGGACGCCGGCCTGCTCGAGGGAGCGAGACCAGCCGATGTTGCGGTACTCATCGAAGCGTGCCTTGAGCTCGATCAGCGACACACTCTGCTTTCCTCGCTCCGCGGCCTCGATGAGCGCGGGCACCACCGGCGAGTCCTCGCTCGTCCGGTAGAGAGCCGTCTTGACCGCGAGAACCGCCGGGTCGCGCGCCGCTGCTAGGAGGAAGGATTCGAAGCTCGAGGCGAAAGAGTCGAATGGGTGATGGACGAGGATGTCGCTGCGCCTGATCTCGGCGAAAAGGTCGTCCGCGTCCGCCGCCGACGCAAAGCGGGGATGGGCCACCGGGTACCAGCGTTCCTCCTTCAGGTCGGGCCGGTCGAGATCGACCAGTTCGTGCAGGTCGGCCAGGTCGAGCAGTCCCGGGATCAAGTAGATCTGGTTGCTCGTGACGCCGAGCCCGCGCTCGAGCCTTTCCAGCATCCGGGTGGAGACGGAGCCCGAGACCTCTACGCGGACGACGTCACCGAAGCGCCGCCGGCGCAGCTCGTCCTCGACCGCTTCGAGCAGGTCGTCGGCCTCGTCGGAGACCTCGAAGTCGGCGTCGCGGGTGACTCGGAATGCGCAGCACTCGAGGATCTCCATGTCCGAGAACAGGCGGGGCAGGAAGTGCCGGATGATCCGCTCGAGCGGGATGAAGAGACCGCGGTCACCCACGGGCAGGAAGCGTGGCAGGAGCTCCGGGACCTTCACACGAGCGAACCGCTCTTCTCCGTTCTGGGGGTCGCGGACGAAGGTCCCGAGGCTGAGGGAGAGCGGGGAGATATAGGGGAACGGCTGCCCGGGCCCGACGGCAAGCGGCGTGAGAATCGGGAAGATCTCCTGGTCGAAGCGCCCCTCGAGTAGGTCGAGCTCCTTGGGGGTGCAGTCCTCGACGTCTCCGACGATCACCCCGGCTTCGGCGAGGGCAGGGCGCAACTCGCGTTTCCAGAGCTTGGCCTGGCGTGCCGTGAGATCCAGCGTTTGCTTGCGGACCTCCGCATGGGTGTCCGCGGCGGTCCTGCCGTCCGGCGTGCGGACCTGCAGCCCGGCCTCCTCCTGGCTGATGAGGCCCGCGACGCGCACCTGAAAGAACTCGTCCAGGTTGGACGAGAAGTACGCACAATTACGCGACCGCTCGAGCAGCGGGAGCGCTGTATCCGCGGCGCGGGCAAGGACCCGAGCGTTGTAATCGAGCCAGGACAGCTCCCGGTTGAGCAGTCGCGCATCGTTGGTTACAAGAGCTGCCTCGGCGCGAGCCACGGTCCATCCTCTCTCACTAGCGCGGAAAATTGGGTTACAGAATGGTCACAGTCTACGGATCAGGCTGCAATCGGCAGGCTGACCCGGGCTCAGGGCGGAACGGGGTAAGGAAGCCGCGGTCACGGGAGCGGAGGTGCGCAACCACCGCCGCCGGCTCTCTGTCGCAGGGCAGAAGCGTCTTCCAGGAGGCGAGCTGCAACCCGTGGCCTGGGCTACCAGGGTGACTTCAGGCCGGCGTACCCGGCCGGGCCAGGTTTTTCGTTGTACCTCGACGGAAACAAGCTCGAGCAGGTCGACAATCGAGAGCCCCGAAGGGAGGGTCAAACCGCATGAGCATTCTCTGGATCATCCTGATTGTGATTCTCGTGCTCGCGCTGCTCGGCTTCTTCTCGCGCGGGCGTTGGTAAGCGCCTAGGACCACCTATAGCTCGAAATGGGCCGCCTGGCACTTGCCAGGCGGCCTTGTTGTGCCGATCATGGCGGGGTGGAGTCCGCCGCCGCCTTCCTGACCCAGTTCGAAGAGAGGAACCTGCCGACCCTGCCCCGCCTGGGCGGGATGGCGCGTGCCAACGGCGTGGTCATCGTCAGCGAGCGCTACTGGGCTTTCGCGGGAACGACGGAACCCTGAGGGAGGGCCGGATGCCAGTTGCGCCGCGCTCGCTGCGTGCGATTCCACTCGCGCGTGGACTCGTGCGATCTCGGGGGTCGCTGTCTCCTCTCTTCAAGCGTGAGGGCGTCGCCCGCGGCCGTGAGCGATTTTCCTGATCGTTGCGATCGTCGCTCCACTCGCGCTCGCTTTCGCACCGAACTGGCTGGGGCTCACCGCAGGATTCGTCACGACCTTCGCTCTGCTCGGCTGGCTCTTGCGCGGCCGCACGCTCTATCTGCACGGTGCGGAGCACCGTGCGATCGCCGCGCTCGAGCAACGGCGTCTTCGGGAGACCTGGCACGGCTACGGCGCTGCCAACGCGTTTCTCGCTGCGCTGTGGCACGAACTTCGCCGCGCTGTTGATGCCCGTCGCGATCTTCGGCGGTCGTTTCTGGCCTCTGCCGCCCACCGCTTTCACTCCCGTCGTCGTGTCCGTGCTCGCGCTGGCCCTCACGATGGAGCTGTGGCAGCTGGTTCAGCGCGTGCCGCGCCTCGCGCGCGTCGTGCTTTTGCCCGGCCTGGGATTGCAACGGCTCACCACGCGTGAGCCGAGAGCTCGACGAGACGCGCATCGCGTTGACCGCGCTCGCCGCAGTTCTCCGTCGAGAACTCGCGCACGGGTAGCCTCAGGGGCGTGGACGCCCCGCACGAGAACAGCATCCAGGCACACGCGCTCGTTCGCGAATTCAAGAAGGGACCGCGTGCCGTCGACGGCATCGACCTCCACGTCGACTCGGGTGAGATCTACGGCTTCCTCGGTCCGAACGGCGCCGGGAAGTCCACCACCGTCCACATGCTGACGACGCTGCTGCCGCCCACCGCCGGGACGGCGACGGTTGCAGGTTACGACGTCGTCAAAGAGGGGCCGCAGATCCGGAAGGTGATCGGCGCGGCGTTGCAGGAGGCCGCACTCGATCCGTTCCTGACCGGACGCGAGCATCTCCGGCTGCAGACGACGATGCACGGGATCACGGGCGAGGAACGGCGCAAGCGCAGCGAGGAGCTGCTCACGCGGGTCGGGCTCACCGAAGCCGCCGACCGCAAGGTGAAGGGCTACTCGGGCGGTATGAAACGCCGCCTCGACCTTGCGCTCGCGCTCGTGCACCGCCCGCGCGTCATCTTCCTCGACGAGCCGACGACGGGGCTTGATGTTCAGAGCCGCACCGCGCTCTGGGTGGAAGTCGGCCGGCTCGCGAAGGAGGACGGCGTCACCGTCTTCCTCACGACCCAGTACCTCGAAGAGGCGGACGTGCTCGCCGACCGCGTGGGGATCATCGACCATGGGCGGATCGTCGCCGAGGGCACTCCCGAGAAGCTCAAGGCCGACATCGCCTGCTCGACCGTCGAGGCAGTGCCCGCGAATCCCGACCAGCAGGGTGCCGTCACCGCTGTCCTCGAGCGCTTCGGCCAGCAAACGACCGGCTACGGCCCGGGCAGCGTGGCCGTTCAGCTGACCTCGTCGAACGGCAATCTCGCCGAGATCGTGCGTGCCCTCGACGCCGAAGGAGTCGTCCTGTCGCAGCTGCAGATCCACGAGCCGACGCTCGACGACGTCTTCCTCGCGAAGACCGGGCGCCATCTCGAGGGTGCCGGTGACGAGGAGGAGCAGGAGCCGGAGATCGCACAGCCCGCGCCGGCGTGACGGCGATCGCCCTGACGCAGACCGCGGCACTCGGCGCGCGCTCTGTCGTGCGCACCGCGCGCCAGCCGGCGAACATCATCTTCCCGCTCCTCTTTCCGATGCTGCTGTTCGCCGTGAACTCCGGCGGCCTCCAGTCGGCGACGCGGCTTCCCGGCTTCCCGACGGATTCGTTCGTTGCGTTTGCGCTCGCGGTGCCGTTCGTGCAAGGCGCTCTGATCGCGACGATCAACGCGAACGTCGAGTTCGCGCGTGACATCCAGACCGGATTTCTCAACCGGCTGGCGCTGACGCCTGTTCGTGGAATCATCCTGTTGCTCGGACAGCTCGGCGGCCTGATGACGATCGCTCTCGTTCAGGCGGTCTTCTACCTCGCGGTCGGCCTTGCGTTTGGCGTGCGCCTCGCGAGTGGGTTCGGCGGTGCGATGATGCTGCTCCTCCTGGAGCTCGTGATTGCGCTCGCCTTTGCTTCGCTCGGGAGCTGGGCGGCGCTGCGAACCGGTTCCACCGAAGCGGTGCAGAGTCTCTTCCCCGTCTTCTTCGTGTTTCTCTTCCTGTCTTCGATGAACATGCCGCGCAACCTGATCGAGGCGGACTGGTTTCGCTGGGTGGCAACGATCAACCCGGTTTCCTATCTGATCGAGGCAGTGCGCTCGCTGGTGATCGAAGGGTGGAACTGGGAAGCGCTCGCGCTCGGGTTCGCAGCCGCGGGCGGTCTCAGTCTCGTCGGCTTCACACTCGCGACGCGTGCGCTGTGGCGACGGCTGGAGCGAACATGAGAGACACCCTCGCAGTTGCGCGCGGCGTGTCGTGGCGCGTCTTGCACACGTTCTTCACCAACCCGTCGTTCCTGCTGCCGTCGCTCGCGTTCCCGCTCTTCTTCTTCACGGCGTTCGTCGGCGGCCTCTCGCGTATCTCGCAAGTTCCGGGGTTCGACTTTCCGAACGGCTACACCGCGTTCCAGTTCGTCTTCGTCCTGCTGCAGTCGGCGGCATTCGCCGGCGTGTTCACCGGGTTCGGCATTGCACGCGACTTCGAGAGCGGCTTCATGCGACGGTTGATGCTCGCTGCCCCGAATCGCCGCGGAATCCTGCTCGGCTATGTGGTCTCGGCGCTGGTGCGGTGGCTGACCGTGGCGGCCATCGTCACGGTCGTCGCACTGCTTGCGCAGATGAATGTCGGCGGGAACGGCATCGATCTGTTCGGGCTCTACGCGCTCGCGCTCCTGCTCAATCTCGCGGGGACGCTCTGGGCGACGGGGGTGGCGATGCGCCTGCGCACGCAGCAGGCCGCGCCGGTGATGCAGATGCCGGTCTTCCTGCTCCTCTTCTTCGCTCCGGTGTACGTCCCGCTCGCTCTGCTTCAAGGCTGGATCCACGCCGTCGCTTCCGTGAACCCGATCACGCCGATGCTGGAGGCCGGCCGCGGCTTCATCTCCGGCAGCCCCGAGCTGACGCTGGCGGCGTTTGCGATCGCGGTCGGCCTGATCGCCGGATTTGCCGCCTGGGCTTTTCGTGGCCTCAGAGCGCGGAAGCGGGGGTAGCGACGATGCCGCCTGGTCGGACTGAACGCATAATCCCTGCTAATGGAGCCCGAAGCCTGGCCCACACCACAGACGCCGGCGCGCGAGCCGTTGCCGCGCGTCGAGGATCTCCCCGTCGCCGAACAGGGCTACGAGCAGGAGAGCGTCAAGGCTGCCTTCGACTCGTTCTACCGTCACGCCGCTCAGGTCGACGCGGCCCTGCGCACGCTCGAGGCGGTGGATTCCTTCCACCGGCACGCCGCGTCCCTGCGCGCTGACCTGCGTGCGCTGCGCTCAGCGGGATGGACGCAGCAGTCGTGGACGCAGCCCCAGTCCTATGGCTACGGCATGCGCGCGCCGCGCGAGGGAGTGCCGCCTGCGGTCTGGCGGATCGGCGGCGAGGTCGCGTTCCTCGTTGTCGTCGCGGTCGCGTTGGGTGTGGCGCAACTCTCGTGGTGGGTGATCGTCCTCGCGATGGCGGGGGCGTTCGCGATCGTCTGCGTCATCGAGTGGCTTGCAGGGCGAGATCAGCCGACCTTCGTGCGGCCTGCGGCGACGGCGCCGTCGCATCCTGTGGTGGAAGCCGAGCGGGTGGACGACACGGACGAGCATGACTCTCTCGGGTGGACCGCGTTCGAGGAGGCGCAGGAACCCTCGGACGCGATGACGATCATCGGGGCGCCCTCGCGGGACGAGGAACCGATCGTCGAAAGCGTGCCGGAGCCCGAGCCGGAGCCTCCGCCTGAGGAGCCGGAGCTGCCGCCTGCCGCGGAGGCGGAGCGTCGAGAGCTCGTCCGAGTCTCGTGGCTGGTGGCGCCGCCGTCACGACGAAAACGAGATCGGCCCCGAGCAGGAGCCGCCGCGGCACGTTCGCGTGCTCCCTGCCGACGAAGAGCCGGCGCGCATGGACCCGTGGGAAGAGGGCTTCGACAGCCCCGGAACCGTTGACGAGAGCGACGGGCCCGCGTTGGTGGAGGACGAGGCACCGCGCGGCTTCAGACGTCGGTAAAAGGCTCTTTCGTCCGGCCCCGTTCCTGCCGATAGGACTCCAATGCGGAAACGTCCCATCGGCCAGATCCTGGTCGAGAAGAACGAGATTTCAGAAGCCGAGCTTGCGGCCGCGCTCGCGGAACAGGAGCGGACCGGGCTTCGCCTTGGTCAGATCCTGATCGAGACCGGGCGGATCTCCTGGCTTGCGCTCGCCCGTGCGATCGCGGAACAGGTGCTCGACATCGAGGACGCCCAGCCCGAGCCGACAGCTCCGCCCGCGGCACCGCCGCCGCGCCCGACCCGCGGTCCCGCGCCAGCGCCGTTGTGCCGGTCAGCCGCGCCTGCAGTGGTGGAAGCCCCTGCCCCGCCCCCCGCTCCGGCCGGCAGCCCCAGCCTCCGCCTCCTGCTCCGGTAGCAGCCCCCGCTCCTCGCCGCCCGTTCCGGTCGCCGTGGCGCCGCCACCTGCGCCTGCCGCGCCAGAACTGATCCGTGACCCCGAGATCAAGCTGCACAGCGTCGAGGCGCTCCTGAAGGAACGGCAGCGCGCGTTCATCGAGCTCGTCACGACGACGGAGACGCTCCGCATGAAGGTCGCCCACCTCGAAGAGATCATCGACGAGCGCGACCGCGAGCTGACCAAGTTGCGCGTCATGCGCGCCAGCTGAGCGCTACTCGCTAGGGCTGCGGCGCAACCGCTTCGGACGTTCCGAGGACCTTTCCGTCGCGGCTCACTGCCTTCACCGCATAGAAGGCCGCTGAGTTCTTCAGCCGGATCGGAGTCTCGAAGCCGTTCTTGGCGACGGTCTGCACCGGCTTCAGCTGGCCGGCCGCCGGGCCGGCAAGAACCTGCCAGTGGGCGACGTCGGTAGCGCCGTTCCAGCTCGCGTACGCGGCATCTCCCGCCACCACGACCACGGGCCGGTCGGTCGGATGCCCGCGCCAGGCAAAGCGGTAGGCGCGGTACGAATCGGCGTCCTCGCCGGGAGGCTTGCCATGGCCGAAGTACGCGTCGAAGAGCAGTGCGCCGCTACGTGAGAGCTCGCTCACATAAGGCTGCGCGCCCCAGCCGACTACGACGTCCCCGTTCGTCAGGAACTGCGCGTTGCCCTCGAAGGGCGCGAGCAGCCGTTGCGGGTGGTGGTAGCTCGCGCACGAGAGTCGCCTTCTTCGTGGCAGTGTCGTCGCGCGCGGACGACGAGAACGCGTGAGAACTTCTCGACGGGGGGAGCCGCCCCGTTGTCGAAGATCGTGATCGTCCCGTCCGCCTGGCGGCGAGCGTCGTGCTGCCAGGCGAAGTGACCCCGGTGCCGAGCTTGAAGTCGCTCTTCTTGCCACCGAGCCGCCAGAGCACCTTTTCGTCTTGCGGTCGATCTCGTAGACCGTGTGTGTGTTGCGCGCGGAAACGAGGAAGTTCCCGTTCGGCTCGACCTCGATCGAGTTGACGTGGAAGTAGTCGAAGGGAGGGGCCTTGGCGCCGGCCTTTGCCTTCGGCGGCGGCGCGTACGACTCTCCGATCGCAACCTGGGGATAGCTGTGCCACTCGAAGAGGACGCGGCCCGTCCGGATGTCGACCTCCTGCACGATCCCATCCCAGATCTTGCCCTCCTTCGGCCCGCCGACGGAGGAAAGATCCACGGGTAGTCGGTGGTACACCGTGAACACGCGCCGTGTTGTTCTTGGTGATGAGGAACTCGTGCACGTCGCCGACGAGCCTGTTCCCCGCACGCACCTCTGCAATGGGGCGATACGACGTGTCGTAGATGACGTACCAGCCGTCGCCGACGCCGACGTTGGAGACCTTGCCTCGCCACCAGGTGAGCACGGGTTTACCCGCGGTAGTGCTGGACACGGAAATCAGTGACGCCTCGCGTGTTCAACGGCTTGAACCAGACGACCTCGCCGCGATTGTCCATGATCATCGGACCGGCCTGGGCAACGACCATCTTCGGCGCGATGAAGATGTAGCCGGGCGCAGTGTTGTGCGCCGCAGTCCGGATCTGCACCAACGGCGGCTTCAGATCGGGCCTCGAGTGGTAGGTGCGCGAGGGCGGTGGCGCCGCCGCTGCCTGCGTGGTCGTGCTCGCCGGCTCGGTGCTCTTCTTCTTGGAGTCACTGCAGCCGGCCAGCAGCAGCGCCATCAAGACGAATGCGAAGAGTGCCCGCCTCACGCGCGAGAGCATACGGAGTCAGCCCAGATTGACGGGAGTCGAACGTCCGAGAGCCCGCTCGCGCCGGTCGAGCCCGCGCACTGCGATCCAGCCGGCGTGGCGGTTCCGAGTGGGATCCGCGTCTCGAACCCGGTCTTGGCCACGACGCGGACCGGGCGAAGTTCGGTCTTGCTCGGCCCCTGAAGAAGCTGCCAGCTCGCCACCTCCGTGGCGCCGTTCCAGCTGACATAGGCGTTTCGACTGCGCACGGCTACGGCGAGCGCCTGCCGCCGGGGCCGTCCGATCCAGGGGAGCCGATATGCGCGGTAGGAGTCCACGCGTCCTCGTCCGAAACGGCCGTCGAAGAGGATCGTCCCTCGCGGTCCGAACTCGGTGAATCGCGGCTGATGGCCCCACCCGATGAAGTAGTGGCCCCCGGGAAGCCGCTGGAGGTTTGCCTGATCGACCGAGACGATCGGCGGCCGATGCACGAAGCTCCGGATCACCGCGGCGTGCATTCGCTTCATGTCCAGGCGGAGGACGAGTCCGCGCGACTGCTTGCGAACCTGTGGACCGGCGGAGTTGTCGAAGAGTGTCAGAGCCCCGTCCGGTCGTCGCCGGGCGTCGTGTTGCCAGGCAAACCGCACGTTAGGCCCGAGCGCGAAGTCGCTTCGCTTGCCGCCGAGCCGCCAGAGGATCTTCCCTGTTCGACGGCTGATCTTGTAGATCGTGTGCGTATTACGGGCAGACACGAGCAGGTTGCCGTCGTGATCGATCTCGATCGAGTTGACGTGGAAGTAGTCGAAGATCCGCCCTGGGTCCCTGGGCAGGCGGTAGTACGACTCCACGAGCTGGACGTGATCGATGCTGTGCCACTCGAAGAGCACGCGGCCGGTCTTGATGTCCAACTCCTGAATGCCGCCCTCGAGCACCTTCCTGCCCTTCACCCGAACCTGGCGCGAGATCGTTATCAGGGCTGTGTTGCGCGGTGTGATCTTGAACTCGTGGATGTCGGGGGACATCCCGTTTGCCGCTTGCACATGTGCGACGAGCCGGTAGGAGTCGTCGTAGATGGAATAGCCGCTCGATCCGCCGCCCTTGTCCGGGCGGCCGTGCCACCACGTCAGGACGGGCCGTCCGCGGTATCGCTGCGCGCGGAAGTCCGTCACCCCGTGCGTGTCGAGTGGCAGGAACCAGACGACCCGACCGCGGTTGTCGAGGATGAGCGGTCCCGCCTGGACAACCTCTTTCTTCGGCGCGATGAAGATGTAGCCGGGCGCAGTCCGCTTCGTGCGCTTCAGGATCTCGACGGTCGGCGGCTTCAGGTCGGGGCGCGATTCGTACCGACGGGTGGGTGCCTCTGCACGAGCATTGTTCGTCGAGGCTTCGGAGAACACGAGCAGTGCACACGCTGCGATCAGGACGAGTGTTCGCAAAGCGCCAGTGTTCAAGCAGGCTCCCGTACCGGCGGCCGGGACCCTGTGCGGGCGATCAGGAACACGGGCGCGACGACGATGGCCGTCGCTCCGATGGCCAGTGCGCCCACGCCGATCGCGTCGAGCGCATAGCCGCCCAGTAGCGCGAGGCTTGCGCCGAAGAGCGCGCCGAGCAGGTCGTTGAAGCCGAGCAGCTTGCCGCGCTCGGCGGGCCTCGTGCGATCCGCGAGCTGGGCAGTCGCGGAGACGAAGGAGAAGTTCCAGCCGAGTCCGAGCCCGAGCAGCAGCACGGCAGTCGCGAAGACGCTCGAGACCCAGAGCAGTCCGATCGTCGAGATCGCCATCACGACGAGCCCGATCTGGAGGGCCTGTATACGCCCGATGCGGTCGATCAGGACCCCGATCACGAGGACGAGCGCGTACATCCCGAAGACGTGCGCGCCGATGATCGGGAAGACAGAGTCCTGGCTGTGGTGGTGATGCTCCACGACGACGTAGCCGGTCAAGTTCATCACCGAGACCATCACCCCGAAACTTGCGAGCGCGGCGAGCATTGCGGGTCGAACGCCGGGCCGGCGAACGAGCTCGCGGAGCGGAGCTGCAGGCTCCGTCGGCACGTCGTCCCGGCTCCCGATCAACTCGGCGATGCGCTTCGGATCAGGCCGGACGAACTGGACGAGCGTGAGGGCGACGAGCGCGAGCCCTCCGGCGGCGAGCCAGGGAACCGTCAGTGCCTCGGCCTTCACGTCCTTTCCCGCGAAGAGCGGGCCGAAGACTGTCGGCCCGAGGATCGCGCCGAAGACCGATCCGAACAACACGTACGAGATTCCGCGTGCGCGGCGCTCGGGTGGATACATGTCGCCGGCGGCCGTGCGGATGAGGAGCGAGATGCCGCTCGACGCGCCGACAAGCACGAAGCCGGCGATCACCAAGACCGTGGAGCCGTTGTGCGTTGCGAGTGCCGTGACCGCACACCCGCACGAGCCGAGCGCGAAGCCGACCGTCATCACGGGCGTCCGGCCGACGCGGTCCATCAAGCGGCCGGCCGGCACTGCCGTCAACCCCGAAGACGTCAGGAAGATGGCCGGGCCGAGCCCGAGTAGCCCCCTGACCCCTGTGACGAGCACGAAGGTCAGTGACGAGACCGCGGCGGTCAATTGCAGGACGGCGGAGTTGACCGCCATCGTGGCCGAGAGAATCACCGTATTGCGCCGGATCGGCAGGTCCAGCGGGGATCCGCTCGCCACGGCGTCATTCAATCAGGCACGGATCAATGAGCGATTGCTTCAATGGCTCCAGTGCTGGACACGCGCCCGAGCGTCGTCATCGGAGTGCTGGTGGTTGCTCTCTGCGCTGCGGCCGCGTCGCCCCGTCCGGCTACGGCTGCATGCAACGGATTCGGCCTCACCCCCGGGCAGATCGGCGGGACGCACTTCAAGGCGTCACCCGTGCGTCACTCGGTTCTGGGACCCGGCATCCACGGGACGCCCATCACTCTCACCGGCTATGTCTTGACGAGCGGGTGCCGGGCGGTCCGCGGCGCACGAGTCGATTTCTGGCAGGCCGACGAGAACGGCGTCTACGACGACAAGGGCACCAGGCTGCGGAGCCATCAGTTCACGGACGCTCGTGGCCGCTACTGGCTCCAGACGATCCTGCCGGGGCCGTATGCAAACCGCACGCGCCATCTCCATGTGAGGGTGCGCGCGCGAGGGGAGCGTACGGTCACGACGATGCTCTACTTCCCGGGCGTCACGCTGAACGCGCATGATCCGTTCATCGATCGGCGTCTCATCGTTCGGCTACGACTCGAGAACCACCGTTTCCTGGCACGATTCGACTTCATACTGGGAAGTCGATGAAGCGCACAAGTGCGCTCGCGGGCGTGGCTCTCGTGCTGGCAGGCTGCGGCTCGTCGGCCGGCACGCTGACGGTCGGCGCCGCTCGGACGTACAGGCTCGGACAGTTCACGCCGACGACGTTCGAGCCGGGCAGACCTCAACAGATCTCGTTCACCATCGAGCAACCGTCGGGGGCTCCGTTGACGAGCTATCGCACCGGGCCGGGCCCGCACACCGGCGTCCACCTGATCATCGTGCGCAGCGATCTCGGCGCGATCGTCCACAAGCATCCACCGATCGGCGCCGACGGCCGCATCACCGAGGAGGTCACGCTGCCGACGCCCGGGCGCTACCGCGTCGTCATCGATGCCTATCCCAGGCTGAGCGGCCCCCTGCGGAACTTTCAGCTCTTCCGCTGCGATCACCGTCGCCGGCAAGGCGGCGCCGAAACCGCTGCCGCCGTTCCGCCCAACGGTCACCGTCGATGGTTACCGCTTCGCGCTGAACCATCCTCCTGCATTGCACGCGATCCGCGCGGCATTTCTCAACCTCACCGTCACACGCCCCGACGGGAGCCCCGCGAGGTTCACGCCATGGTTCGGCGCGCTGGCGCATGCGATCTTCTTCCGGTCGGGATCGCTCGACTACTTCCACACGCACGTCTGCGCTGCGGGAATGACCGGATGCACGAGCGTGCTCGGCCCGACGAGCGTTACCGGAAGCGCGACCAGGCCGGGACAGCTCCGCGTCGGCGTCCTGCTGCCCGTGCCCGGCACCTGGCGGCTCTTCCTGCAGTCCAAGGTGGACGGGCGCGTCCTCACCGCTCCGTTTACCCTGGTGGTGCGATGACCGGTCGTGCAGTGAAGCCGCTCTCCTGGATCGTCGCCGGGACGGTCGTCGTTCTCCTGACACGCAGCATCGCGTACGCAATCGCTCCGAGCTCCGCCGCACGCGTGCTCGAACACCGGGCCGGCGGTCCTGCGTTGCCGGTGCTCACGCTCGTAGCGCTCGCGCTCGGTGGCTCGCTCGCGGTCGCGATCTGCTGGCTGGCGGCGTTCGGCGTGCGTGAACGTGCACTGCTCGAGTCGCGTACGCTCGCCGGGTCGGCGCCGCGTTTCCGCCCTGCGCGAACGCTCGCGTCGGCCATCGCCCTCGCTGCGATCACGTCGCTCGCGGGCGGGCTGTTCGAGGCCTACCTCCACTGGCGCGCGGGGCTCGGCTGGCACGGGGTTCGGTGTGTCTTCGGACCCGTGCACCGCGATCTCCTGCCGATCGCCACAGCTCTCTCGTCCGTCGCCGCCGCGTTGCTTGCCGCGGCGGAGCATGTCGTCGCGTGGATGCGGCGGACGTTCGCGTTGCTGCGCGCCGTGCCGCCGGCGCTCCTGCGAGCAGCCGGCGAGTCCGGGGTGCTCATGGACGCGCCCGCGACCCGCCTTTCACTGCTGCGCCGGCAGGCCACGCGCGCCGCCTGCGTTCTCCTGACGTTCACCTCGAACCAAAAGGAGACACATCGATGCAGTTGTTGCACGCAAGGACGCGCGTTGTCGTCCTGCCCGTCGTCATCAGCGGTGCGCTGGCGCTTGCCGGCTCGGCATTCGCTCACGCGGAGCTGAGCCCAGCTGTCGTGCTGGCGAAGAAAGGGCAGCTCTTCACGTTGGCCGTTCCGACCGAGAAGGAAAACGCGGAGACGGCCAAGGTCGAGCTCACTCCTCCGAGTGGTTTCTCGATCGACTCGTTTGTGCCGGCATCGGGTTGGACGCGAGAGGCCGAGACCACCGGCACCGGTGAAAACACGGTCGTCCAGAAGGTCACCTGGACGGGCGGCAAGGTCCCGACCGAGGAAGATGCCGTCTTCCAGTTCCTGGCATCCACGGACGCCGCCAAGACGTACACCTTCAAGGTGCGGCAGACCTACTCCGACGGAACGGTGGTCGACTGGGCCGGCCCGGAGTCTTCGGACACGCCCGCGCCGGCGATCGAGGCAAAGTCGTCGTTCGACGGGGGCGGAAGCAACACGCTCGGGATCATCGCGCTGGCGGTTGCGGTGCTTGCCCTGGTGGTGGCCGTCGCGGCTCTCGTCGGCAAGTCGGGGAGGCGCACGCTGGCGTGACGCGGCGCGCCCGTATTGGGCTGGTGACGGGGGCGGTCGCTGGAGCGCTTGCGCTACCCGCGGCCGCCTCGGCGCACGCGGTCCTCGAGCACACGACACCCGTCCCGAGCTCCGTCGTGAATCGGACGCCGCCGCTCGTTCTGCTGACCTACTCCGAAGCGGTCGAGCCGCGCTTTGCAATCGTCTCCGTGACGAATGCAGCCGGCCGGCAGCAGATCGCTGGGCCGCCGAGGCGATCCGCAGCGGATCCCAAGACGCTCGCCGTGCCGCTCCACCATCTGTCACAGGGGTGGTACCTCGTCTACTGGCGCGTGGTCTCCGTCGACGGTCACCCCGTGCGCGGCGCGTTCCTGTTCGCGGTTGGCCCGAACCCGGGACCCGTGCCTCAGTTTCCCGTGCCCTCGATCTCGGAGACCGCCGCAACGCCGCGGCTCGTCTCGGCGCGCGCGATCGTCTTTCTGTCCGTCATGGCCGCGATCGGCCTCTTCATCCTGCGGATCGCGACTGCGCGGCCGGTGGTGCGGCGTGTTTCGGAGGCACGTCTCCGGAACGTGTCGATCGCCTTTTGGATCGCTGCGGTGATCGCCTTGATCGCGACCCCCGTGTACGTGGTCATGGCAACGGCGCAGTTCGCTCTCCGCTCTGTCTTCGACCTCGGGAACGTCGTGCCGTTGGTGCGCGACTCGGCGTTCGGTCGCGGTCTTCTCGATCTCGAGCTCACCTTTGCTCTCTTCGTGCTTGCAGCGGGGCTCGCGCTCTGGGTCGACCGGCCCGAGCGAGCGCAGCGTTCGATTGCCGAGTTGCTTGCCAGCGCGGGCGCCCTGCTCGGCAGCCGCGGCGACACTGGTCGTCCCCGGGCTCTCCGGTCATGCGGCCCAGACTTCTCCGCGGGGGCTGTCATTAACGCTCGACTGGCTTCACCTGGTGGCAGGCTCCGTCTGGATCGGCGGTCTCATCGGATTGCTCGTGCTCTGGTGGAGTCTCCCGGCCGCGCGACGGGTCGCCGGGCTGATGGTCTGCGTGCCGAGATTCTCGAACACAGCCTTCGTTTCGGTGCTCGCGCTGATCGGTTCGGGCATCGGCGCCTCGCTCATCCACTTGCCGACGCTCTCGTCGCTCTGGCAGACCTCCTACGGTCAGGCGTTGCTCGTGAAGATCGGCCTGCTCTGCGCGGCCTTGCTGCTGGCCCAGGTCAACCTCTTGCGGACGAGGCCCCGGCTTGCCGCGTCGCGCGATCGCCCCGAGCTCGGGCCTGGAGCGGCTGCACTGCTACGAAGGCTCGTGTCGGGTGAGATCCTGCTCGTCGCCGGTGCCGTCGTCGCAGCCGCAGTTCTCTCCAGCCTCCCGCCTCCCGCGAAGGCGCTTGCCACAGTCGGCGGTGCCACCCGAGTCGGGCCGGGTCCGGTGAACCAGGTCGTGACCACGAACGGCTACCGAATCGAGCTCCGCGTTGCCCCGAACCGTGCCGCGGCTCCCAACACGTTTGCCATCCGCGTGACCAAGGACGGTAAGCCCGTTCGCAATGCGAGCGTGATCGCAGGCTTTGCAATGCTCGACATGGAGATGGGCACCCAGAGCTCCGTCCTGCCCGAGCGAGCGCCCGGGGCTCTACGAGCGCACCGCTCCGGCGCTCTTCATGGTCGGGCACTGGGGATTGTCGTTCGAGATCACACCTGCGGGCCAACAACCGTTCACCGTCACGCTCATCGACCGGACGACCGGATGAAAAGCGTTCCGCTGGTGCTCCTGGCTTCCCTCGTGGCGCTCGCCGCCGGAATGGGCGCGTGCGTGGTTGTCATCCTTCTCGCGGTTGACACGCTTGGCTAAACAGCGGCTCGCGGCTCTCGTCGTTGTGACCGCATGTCTCTGTGCGCCCGCAGCAGCGCGCGCGAACGGCGACCCGGCCAGCGATTACCTGCTCGGGCAGAACGTTTTCCTGCCGTTCACCGCCAAGATCGACAACAACGAGGTGCAGCGACTCGACGCACTGCTGCGCGAGTCCCACAAGGCGGGCTTCCCGATCAGGGTCGCGATGATCATGAGCCCGTCCGATCTCGGCACGGCCTTCTCGCTCTTCGGGAAGCCGCAGAAGTACGCGGCGTTCCTCGGGCTCGAGCTCTCGTTCGTGTATCGCGACCGCCTGCTCGTCGTCATGCCGAACGGGTACGGCTACACGATCAAAGCCGACCCCGACCCGAAGGGGACCGCGGTGCTGAAGACGCTCCCACCCGCCGGACGGGATGCGACGAAGGAGGTCAAGGCGGCGATCGTCGCAGTGCAGCGGCTGGCCGCCGCGGACGGCCACCGGCTCGCAGTGCCGAAGGGCGGGAGCTCCGCCAGCCGTGACCGAATCACGATTGCGGCCGCAGTGACGGCAGTAGTTGCTCTCATCGCGGCCTTCGTGCTCTATCGACGCCGGGAACGGCCCGCCGGCAGCTAGACAGCGCCGGGCGTTGCCGTACGCTTGGTGGGTGGCAATAATCTGTCCCAGCTGCGGCCAGGAGAACCCGCCGATCGCGAAGTTCTGCCTGGCCTGCGCGCAACCGCTTCCCGATGGGTCGCATCGCCTCGCCGAGGAACGGAAGGTCGTCACGGTTCTCTTCGCCGATCTCGTCGGTTTCACTGCACGCGCAGAGCGTCTCGACCCGGAGGACGTCCGGGCGATCCTGACGCCTTACTTCGCCCGGGTGCGTTCGGAGATCGAGGCATTCGGCGGCGTCGTCGAGAAGTTCATCGGCGATGCGGTGATGGCCGTGTTCGGCGCGCCCGTGGCTCACGGCGACGATCCGGAGCGCGCAGTTAGAGCCGGCCTCGCGATGTGTGCTGCCGTCGACGAGCTGAACCGGAACGATCCCGAGCTCGAGCTGAAGGTCCGCATCGCCGTCAACACCGGCGAGGCTCTCGTGTCGGTTGCTGCGAGCGCTGCGCACGGTGAAGGAGTCGTTGCGGGTGACGTGGTCAACACTGCGTCCCGTCTACAGGAGGCCGCGCCGGTCAATGGGATCCTCGTCGGCGAAGAGACGTACCGGGCGACGCGTTCGGTCATTCGCTACGAAGACGCGGAGCCCGTCGTCGCCAAGGGCAAGGCAGAGCCGGTCCGGGTCTGGCGCGCTCTCGCAGCTTCGGCCGGGCCTGGTGAGCGTGCCGCCGGGCGCGTCCCGATGCTGGGGCGGGCCTCCGAGCTCGAGGCGCTGCAGCGGATCTGGGACAACGTCCTCGCGGAACAGCGGCCGCAGCTTGTCACGCTGTTCGGGCCTGCAGGCATCGGCAAGACGCGGCTCGCCAGCGAGTTCTCGGAGCTCGCCGGCGCCGCGGGCGCGCGCGTGATCAGGGGGAGATCTCTTCCCTACGGAGAGGTGATCCCGTACGGCGCGTTTGCCACCCAGGTGAAGCAGGTGGCGAGGATCTTCGACACGGACGAGGCGGAAGTCGCCTGCGGCAAGCTCGACCGAGCGATGGCGGAGCTGCTCGGCGA
Source organism: Bryobacteraceae bacterium (assembly GCA_963833675.1). GTDB lineage: Bacteria > Acidobacteriota > Terriglobia > Bryobacterales > Bryobacteraceae > DASQDN01. Next base: position 27,933 of record CAWHYW010000012.1, read on the forward strand.
CGAAGCGGAAGAGACCGGCGCGCACATCGCGATGCTGATCGGCATCGGGAAGGGAGGCGACGTCGGCAACCGTCAGACCCTCTTCTTCTCCGCACGTCGACTGGTCGAGGCGCTCGCGACCGAACGACCGACGGTGCTCGTGTTCGAGGACATTCACTGGGCAGATGCCGGCATGCTCGACCTCCTCGAGGTGCTGTCCTCGCGCGTCCGTGACGTTCCGCTCCTCTTGCTGACGCTCGCAGCAATACGCCCTGCTGCCTGGCTAATTATCGTATTGCTAAGGTCCACAATCATCGGCATGTGGAAATTCAGCTGAGTAAATATCGGATGCGCCAGAATTTTTAAGAACATCAACCCTCAGAATAACAATCGGAGCGACTCAGATCTTAGGCTTTGGCGGAGGCAGATCGCGAGCCTTGCACTCCGAGATGAATCCGTTTCTTCCGTGAGTTCCATCGCAGAAGGGCTTGTTGTCGGACATACCGCAGCGGCAAAGAGAAATTACCTGGCGGCCGGATAACCCGAATGTGTTGCCCTCGATGTCTGTGATCTCAAAGTCCCCTTCGATGCGGATAGGACCGTTCTTCAAAATCGTTACTTTAGCTGGCATGTGCTCCTGCGATGGTAGCAGATCCGTCTTTAATGATCCCTCGCTATAATCGCGTGTATGTACCGCCTGCGCCTGCTAATATCATTGGCGGCGTTAGTGTTCATCCACGGTGACGAGATTCCGCGTGAGCAGTTGCTGCTTGCTCGCATACGGGCGCATATGTCGAGCCTGCTGAGCAGGCTTCCGAACTACACCTGCCTGCAGACGATCGAACGCACAGAGCGCACTCAGAAGGGTAAAACCAGGCTGATCGACGTGATCCGACTGGAGGTCGCTCTCGTCGATGGCAAAGAGTTGTTTGCGTGGCCGGGCTCGAAGAAGTTCGAAGATACGAACATCGCAGACATGGTCAAAGGCGGCGCAATTGGCAATGGCAACTTCGCGATGCATGCAAAGGCCGTGTTTCAGAGCAGAACTCCTCGATTTCAGTTTGCCGGCAGCCGCATAGGAACGGACGGCAGGGAAGAATACAAGTGGGACTTCGTCGTACCGGAGAACCTGAGCGGATATCAGGTTGGTAATTTCATCGAACACGCCATTATTGGATATCACGGGTCCTTTTGGGCGGACCCGACGACCTTGGATGTCACCCGGTTAGAGGTGTATGCCGACGATATCCCGCGAAACCTCAAAATCGACAGCGTTTCGGACGCCGTGGATTATCAGAGTGTAAAGCTGGGCGATGAAGCGTTCCTGCTGCCCGCGCGCTCCGAACTTTCGTTGACCGGTACCGGTGGCGTCCAGCATCGCAACCGTACCAGCTTCAGTTCATGCCGCCAGTACACGGGAGAATCCACCATCTCATTCGAGGATTCGCCGGGCGGCGAAGCCGCTCGCGAACCCGAACGATCCCTGGTCTTGCCGCTGCATCTCAGACTCGAAGTAGCGCTCGACACGCCGCTCGATGAAGAGAATGCTGCGATAGGAGACCCGGTGATCGCGCTTCTGAAAAGACCGGTCAAGCTCGGGTCGGGATTGACGGCGCCCAAAGGCGCGCGATTACATGGTCGTGTCACGCATTTGCGCAAACAGCAGACACAAACGCCGGGCTGGGCCGTAGGCCTGACGTTCTTCGAATTGGAGTGGCTGAACACTCACGCCGAACTACGGGCCAAACTGGTGGATACTCCGAGTCTCGCGATGCGGGCGGCGCTTTCTTCAACATACCGAAGGGCTCTGAGCGAGATGGCTCACGAGAACGGAGTTTTCTTTGTGCCGGGCTCCCCATTACGAGTTCCGCGCGGCTTCTTGATTTATCTGGAGACTGAGCCGCTGGAGACTGAGGACAAGCAGTGATTCAATTCGAACTGGACACCGATCGCAAACTCTTCGAGGATGCCTTCCGATTCGCGCAAAAGCAGGTTCGCAGTTTGATCGCGCGTGATCCCGATTATTACCCGCTCCATACGGAGGGTGGGAAGTGGCGGCACGACAAGCCCGTGTGGACTCACTGGTGTGATGGCTTCCTTCCGGGCATGATGTGGATCTTCCATAGGCATAATGGTCCGAATAATGCCGACGCTCAGTATTGGTTCGAGCAGGCAGTGCGCTACTCTGCTCCACTCGAGCCGAGGAAGTTCGACCATGAGGTCCACGATCTTGGATTCATTTTTCTGCCCACTTATTTGCGTTGGTATCAGCTCACGAAGGAAGCAGGACTCAATGAAGTTCTGGTTCAGGCCGGACAGACTCTCGCCGAACGCTTCAATGCAAACGGCCAGTTCCTGCGGTCATTCGTAGCTGAGGATTCTCTGTTCATAGATATAATCATGAACCTGGGAATCATCTATTATGCCGCCCGCGAAACGGGCGACAGGGCTTTACGCGAGGTCGCCACACGTCATGCCCTGACGACTCGCCGTTTTCTCGTACGAGGAGATGGTTCGACCGCTCACGAGGGAATCTTCGATCTGGGGACAGGCGAGTTTCTGCGGCAGAGCACTCAGCAAGGGTATCGGTCCGATTCCTGTTGGTCGCGCGGTCTCGCTTGGGCGCTTTACGGCTTCAACACCAGCTATGAATACAGCCGCGATCCGCGTTTTTTGGAAACCTCACAAGCCTGCGCCGACTACTACATTACGCACGCGCCGGGCGATGGCATTCCGCCATGGGATTTTCAATCGCCTCTCGAAAGTCGCAGGCTGTTGGATACATCGGCCGCCGCGATCGCAGCGGCGGGCTTACTGAGATTGTGCAGACTGGTGCCGGATCCGATGAAGGGCCACCTCTACTGGACCACTGCGCAGCGAATCCTCCGCTCTTTGTGCGAGAAACATCTAGCCTCAGGAACTCCCGGATGGGAAGGAGTTTTGAAGGGCGGCGTATACCACCTGCATAAAGAGCTTGGCGTAGGCGAGTCGGTAATGTGGGGTGAGTATTACTTCGTGGAAGCCCTGGATTCTGCCTTACGACAAATGCAGCCTTCCTGAGAAGCCCTCGATTAATCTTGGCATCCCAAACAGAACCGCGAGCGCTAGTTCGCTTTAGCGCACGCGAGTCGGAGGTTGTGAAAACCTCCGACTCGGCAGTCAGTGATTCGGATGATTGCGCGATTAGCGCTGCTGCGTCACGGGCGGGGGAACCGTCGACGGGGTCGTCCCGCGAATGTCCGACAGTTTCGTTCCGATCACTTCGCCCGATACGACGAGTTCCACCCGGCGATTCTGTTGCCGGCCCGAAGCGGTGTCGTTCGAGGCCACCGGGCTCGTTTCGCCGAATCCTTTGGCGGTGAGGATGTCTCCCTTTAATCCCTGACTCAGCAGATAGTCGCGGACGGATTCGGCGCGCTGCTCCGAGAGACGCTGGTTGTAAGCATCGCTGCCGACGCTGTCCGTGTGCCCCTCCACTTCAATCCGCAAGCCTGGATGAGACAAAATGATGCCCGACACGCGAGCCAGTTTCTCCCGAGCAATGGGCCTAAGTGTGTACTTCGCGGTATCGAACAACACGTCCGACATATTCACGATCAGCCCCCGGGCCGTGTCGCGAGTCTCTAGGATCATATTGAACTGCTGCAATAGCTCCTGGCGCAGTCTCTCTTTGTCCTGTTCCGCCCTCAACCGGCCCGCGTCGGCATCTTGCGCCTGCTTGGCCAGAAGCTGCTGCTGCTGTAATGCTGCCTGACGAGCAACTTCGGCTTCTGCCTTGGCCTTTTCCGCAGCTAGGCGCTCCGCTTCCGCCGCCTTACGCGCAGCATTCGCCGCCGCCGTATCGGCTTCCGCCTGAGCACGCCGCTGCTGATCGAGACGCGATGCTTCTTCCGCCTGGGCTCGACGAGCCGCTTCGAGCCGCTGCTGTTCTTCCGCCTGAGCACGTAACCGCGCAGCTTCCTCGGCCTTCGCCTTCTCGGCCGCCTCTCGCTCCGCGGCGGCGCGGCGCTCATTCGCGAGCCGTTCCTGCTCCGCACGGTCCAGCGCGATCAAACGCGAATCCTCCGCCCTCTGAACTGCCTCGCGAGCGATCATGGAAGCCGGCTTGTCCTGTTTGCGGGCCTTGTAGTCTTCAGCTTGCTTCAACAATTCCTGCGCCTTGTTAAAGCTGTCGGCGGAATATTTATCTGCGCCGGCCCATTGAGCGATCTGCACCGCATTGCGAGCTTCCCATAGATAAATTGGAGACTTCTTGTTGTCCGTCGCCATCTCCGCGGCAACTGGGTTTTGGCCAGGTCGGAAATTATACGATCCGCGCTTCAGCAATTCATACTTTGCGTCAATTAGCTCGGACTTCCCCAGGGTGTCGGCACGGAGCACGTTCTCCATGACGACGACGTCGCTCGGCTGGCTGACTGCGAAGTACGGTTCCGCGGTCACGATCATGCCAAACGCCTGAAACTCCGTAGAGACGTTGAGCTTCCCTCGATTGGAAGAATCCAAAAGGATCTCGCCAAGATTTTTAGCTCTGCCTTCGGGAGTGATGGCCCAAAGAACGTAAGTCAGATATTCGGGACCGTACTTCTGCGCCGGGTTCATCTTGTCGAACTCGACCTCGATTTCGATGTAACCCGATTTACTTTCGACCTTCGCTTCGCCGCGCGCAGCCGGCATAAGAGCTGTACCGGCAAAGTTGATCTTCGTCGCTCCGCTGCGGTGCCGGTAATTTACGGCTTGCGCCGTGCGCGACACGACCGTAACCCGATAAATTGGCTGCGACTCCAAAGTGACTGGTTGATTTGTTGTTTGACCGGCGAGAAGACTCCCCAGAAACAATGAGGCATAAAGCGTTCTCATGCGCACCTCTCCAAGACAGACTTTAGCATTTTATGTTCCAAATCAAAAGGGCATGAAATCAGGCACTTACGTGCTTACTGGAAGCGCTGTATCTGGAAGCAATTACTGTTAAGCATGCGCCAATATACATGATTCCCCCAACCAGCAGCGTCGTCCGTAATCCAAGATAGATTGCGAGAAAGATCGCGCTGGCTGAGCCGAGCACACTCGAAGCGGCATTCAGTGCCCAAGCCCATCGAACCGATGTCGGATGAAATTTCTCCATTCGGGTAAGACCTGTCGGAAATGGCATACCCATCACAAACGCAGCCGGAGCAATCATTGCGGAGGTGACTAGCATTTTTAGAGGTAACGGCCATGCGATACCGGCATTCGAAACAGCAGGCGCGCTAAACGCAAGGACAGCGACCAGCGACGCTACGATCCATAGGATGCGCATCAACCGGCCGTCATCGTCCGCTACGACCTTCCGGCTGAAAAAACTACCGAGACCGCTAAAGACCAGCATAGAGAAAACTATCACCGTCAGAGCATAGGTCGGATGTCCGAGCAGCAGCACGAACTTCTGAATCAAAGCAACCTGCACGAGGATATAACCAACTCCTATGCAAAGGAAGTAAAGAAGCATTCGCTGCGCGCCGGGCTCGCGGGGCAGCTTCGTGCCTAGAACCGTCGGCGGCAAAACCAGAATTACGATCGTCGCGAGGATACTCACAGCCATCAGGCCGAAGAGCAGCGGCACCGCCCGATTGATTTTATAGTCAGCGCTGTCGGTCGGATTTCTAACGAAGTTGAGCAAATCTCGCGGTTGCACGGTGTAGAAGAAGAACGGCCGGTTGTCATCGACGGGCGAAACGTCGTACTGGTAGTTACGATAAAACTCTTTAGGGTTCGACGTCGTAAGGAGCCTGCCGAACTCGTTTGTCACCTTGTCGCCCGGTATATAGATCTCCTCCAGGTTTCCAGCCCCAACTGCCGTGCGTGCTCGTTGAATATCTTCCGGCTTAAAAGGCTTGCGTGAGATCAGCACCGTATCCTGAGCGCCCCAACCCTTCACTGATCCCTGCCGCACGACCATCACATGCGACTTGTAATCGTGCTCGCCAAGACGATCCAGGGCGGATCGCGCAAGCGCGATCAAACGAAGAGACTCGCGCGGCGGATCGAAGCCCCAGCGCGTGAACGCAAGAATGCCGTCATCCGTGAGGTGAGTCAGGTAATCGTAGAAAGCATCGGTCGTGTAGAGACTGTTTTCGGAGAGAGCAAACGCTCCGGCCGCGGTCGATGCCCAGGTATCTACGAGCGTCGCCTGTAAGATCTGGTATTTTTCTGGACTCCGCCTCACGAAACTTCGGCCATCCTCAACCTCGATGTGGACATCCGGCCGCAGATACAGGTTTTGGCTCAGCTGCGGAAAATTCTTCCGCATAATCGTATTCGCGATGATGGGATTGATCTCGACACCAGTGATATCGGTCGCGCCGGATGCAATCGCCCTTGCGATGTCCCACCCTCCTCCCGGACCGATTACGAGCGTCTTTCCACCAGGCCTGATCTGATATACGAATCCCGGACCCTGCGTAGCGAGGTCTTTCTTTTGAGCTTCCGTAAGATGCGCAAAATCGAAGTTGGCGATACCCGTCGACGCGTCGGCATCGATGAAGATCAACATCATGCTGGAACCCTTCTCCGGCGCAAGAGCAATCCGGGAAATCGGGTTCCATTTAACGAAGATCTCGTCTGTGAGTCGCTGCCCCTTCGCAAAACGTACGTCGATGAATGGCCTTTTCAGATTCAGAACGATCAATGCGACGAATAGAAGCGCCAGCGCAACTCCCGCCATGCGCCCCCGCGGTGATCCCGCGAGATTGAACCAGATCGCCGAAGAAGCGGCGAATGCCACCGAGGCAATGATAACGGTGTTGGGTCCCCCAACAACATTCAGAAACGGAACCAGCAACAAGCATCCGGCGGCAGCGCCGATCAGATCGAAAAAATAAACTCGATCTACTTTGACCATCGTCTCGGAAATTACCAGCGAAACAATGATCCCGGCCAGCATGAACGGCAGAGCGCTCGTAAAGTAAATGACCGCGAGTGTCGCGTTGCTCAGCTCACTTCTCGTAAGGATCACGGAAAGAGAAATCACAGTGACGGCGCTGACCAGAACCGCGAGAAATCCCAAACTTCGGAAAACGCGTGCCCCCACCGGGGCAACGACGTAAGACAATACACCGCCCACACCAAGCCCAAAAAGCGCCACCGAGATCGCCAGAAAAGCGAAGTGGTAGTAGAAAACAACAGAAAATATGCGGGTTAGCGACAGTTCCAGAATCAGTGTGGCCATTGTCGTTAGCGCCACACCTGTATAAATCTGCGGCCATGTTTGTGGACCGTCGGGAACTGTCGACGAAATGCGGGACAAATCCTATGTTAAGGCACGCTGTAATGATGGCGATGGCGAACGGATCTATCAACAGGAGAAAAGCATCGTGCAATATCGTGAACTGGGCAGCACTGGCGAGAAAATTTCCGCCGTCGGACTCGGTGGCTGGCACCTGGCGCTCAAGCACGTCGATGAGCCGCTAGCGATCCGGCTGGTGCGGGCGGCCCTCGACCGCGGCATGAATTTTCTGGATAACTGCTGGGATTACAATGACGGCGCAAGCGAAATTCGTATGGGCGCGGCTCTACAGGACGGCTATCGCCAGAAGGCCTTCCTGATGACGAAGATCGACGGAAGATCGGCGAAGGAAGCTAAGAAGCAACTCGATGAATCGTTGCGCCGCATGAAGGTGGATCACATCGATCTCGTGCAACATCACGAGATTCTGCGTTTCGAGGATCCGCACCGGATCTTCGATCCCGAAGGAGCCAACGCGGCGCTAATCGAAGCAAAGAAGGAAGGCAAACTGCGATACATCGGATTCACAGGCCACAAGGATCCGCGCATTCACCTCTATGCCCTGGAAGTGGCGCGAGAGCACGGATTCCACTTCGACGCTGTGCAGATGCCGCTCAACGTAATGGATGCGCATTACCGTAGCTTCGCGAGGTTGGTGGTGCCTGAACTGGTCAAGGACGGCATCGGCGTGCTCGGAATGAAGCCTCTGGCCAATGGACGGATTCTGCAATCCGGAACCGTCTCGGCAATCGAGTGCTTACACTATGCGCTCAGTCTGCCGACCTCCGTCGTAATCACTGGGATTGATTCGATGGCCATCCTGGATCAGGCCTTTAAGGCCATCGAGACGTTCCAGCAATTGAACGATAGCCAATTGCAGCAACTGCTCGCGAAAACCGCGACCGCGGCTCGCACGGGTGAGTTTGAACTATTCAAAACGACATCGATATACGACGGTACCGCCGAGAATCCCAAATGGCTCGGCGAAGAGCCCGCACGATTTCAGCAGACCGTACCGGCCTAGGAAATCTTCACCTCGCGTCCGCCATTCAGGATCGATTCGCGCCCGGCTTCGACGACGAGTTCGTTGTAACGGCTGTTGCGAGGAGTCGCAATAACGCCATCCTCATCCAGCTTTCGGAGAAATGCTTGCTTGTCCTCCGCCTTCTCACAAGCGATGCACTGGCGAACAATGAACTCGATGGAACGGTAACCATAACCTACCGGGACTGGATACTGTTGGCCGAGGTCGACGAACTGAAAGTAATCGGCGCTCGGCTCTGCGTAGTACGTAGCTCCCGGTGTGTTCGGCTTGCGCACGTAGGCGTATTCGATCCCGCGATATTGATCGGAGTGGCGAATCATGGCGCCCTTATCCCCTGACGAACAGTACATCGCAATATGTTGCATGTTCGTGCCCGGTCCGTCTTCCGGGTAGCTCAGCGTGTTTTGCACATTAAGACATGCGCCGTTATTCCAGATGACGCGTGCATCGGTCCAAAGATAGCCTTCAGCCCCATTTGGATACTTGTCCTTCACTCCATAAACACTGACCGATACCGGCAAGCAACCCGGTGATGAAGTGCACGAGGTCCACGTAGTGGCATCCGATGTAGGTGAATGCGTCGGAATTCTCTGTAGTCAGCCAGTTCTGAAAGTTGGAATGACGGTAGTACCACTTCTCCATCAGGCTCGCGGTTCCAAGCTTGAATTCGCCGAACATCCCTGCCCGATAGCGCTTACGCGCCATCAGACTGCGATCGTCGAAGCGCTTGTGGTATTCCACGGCGACCACGAGATTACGTTTACGCGCGGCTTCTTCGATCGAAACCGATTCCTTCGCGGTTAAGACCAGTGGCTTCACACATAGCACGTGCTGGCCGTGCTCGATCGCCGTCATCACGGCCTCATAGTGCAATTGGTCAGGCAGCGCAACCATGACGATGTTCCCAGCCGGCATTCGAGCGATATGTTGCTTATAGAGGTCCGGTCCACCTCCGGCGTGCGTTGCGAAATCGCGGTCAGGGAACGCCTCCCGCAGAGAATCGATCGTCGACTGTCTTTGCGAGACGACGTTAATATCTGCCAATCACTCCCAGTTGTCGCAAGTGAAGAAGCGAGGGCAGGATCTGATCCTGCGTGATCATGCCGCCGCCAACGACAAGGACTTGCGGAGCTTCAAGCGACAGCCTCGGCTACGGCTTCACGGAACACTGCAAGACTCTCTCGCATGGCCTCTTCATTGATCACGAGGGGTGGACAGATCTTTACAGTCCCTCCTCCGAATCCCACCGGCGAAAACATCAACACACCTTTCTCGATGCACTTCTCAACGATGCGCGCCGCAAGTGGAGCCGTCGGGCTCCTTTGTTCCGGGCTTTACGCACGCAACACCGGCAACCAGGCCCTTTCCATCGACACGACCGATCTGCTGGATAATCCTTCTGCATGCCTTTGAGCTCGGAATGAAGAATCTCACCCATCCGCGCCGAATTGCCTGCGAGATCTTCGTTCAGGATGATGTCGATCGACGCCAGAGTAGCCGCGCAGCAGATCGGGTTGCCGGTATGGGTCGAGGTCATGCTGCCGGGAGGGTGCAGGTCCATCACGTCGGGCCGGCCGATCACAGCCGACAAGCGGCATCGAACTGGAAATGCCTTTACCCCAAGTCGTCAGGTCCGGAACGATGCCGTAATGCTCGAATCCCCATAACTTGCCGGTGCGTCCGAATCCCGCCTGGACTTCATCGCAGACAAGCAGCGCCTTGTGCGCATCGCACCATCTGCGAAGCTGCTTGCATGTACTCAGGCGGAGCAAAGGCGGCGCTGCCTCCCTGGTAGGTCTCCAGGATCACGCCGGCAATCTGCGGCGCCTCCACGCCCGCGTCGCTGCAGCGACTTCTGGAAGAAATCGAAGCTCGTGTCGGGCGTGCGGAAGCCATCGGGGAACGGAACCTGCACGAAGCCGCGGTCGAGATTGACGATCCATTCCTTCAATGCCGGAATGCCGCCGGCCTGCTGCGATCCCGAGCGTGCGGCCGTGAAACGATTTGTCGAACGATACGATCACGTGCTTCGACCGGCCGCCGACTTTCACGCCATGCGTGCGGCACAGCTTGATCGCGCACTCCACGGCTTCCGATCCCGTGGTCAGCAGGAAGACCTTTTTCAGCGGCTCGGGCATGATGGTCGGCGAGCCGCTCGACGAGCTCGCGCGCGGATCTCGCTCGGGAAGCAGTAGTTGGTCAGCAGCTTCGAGGCCGCCTGCTTTTGATCGCCTCGATGATCTCCGGCCTGGCCGTGGCCCGCATTCGTGATCAGCACGCCGGACGACCAATCGATCCAGCAGTTGCCATACGGGTCCCATACCTGGAAGCCTTCGGCGCGATCCCAAATGACTGGCGGCTGGCCCTGCATGGCGCGCGGCTCATACTTGCGCAGCCGCTCGAGCAGCGGAAGCGATTCGGGAACAGGGAACTCCGTCACGATGCGACGGTACTTGGATTCGATGCGAGTTACAGTTTTCGGAGACATGATTAGATCAGGCGGACTGCCGGATAGATAGAGCGTATCGTGACTGGAGCGCCGCACTCAAATTTCATGTGTTGACTTGTTCTATAAAACTAGTACAATGAAGTTGTGAGCGCGGCATTCGAGTTTCGGTTGGACATGAAAAGCGGCGTTCCGGTCTACCGCCAGCTAATCGACCAGGTGCTGGTCGCGATCGCGTCCGGAGGCACTGGGCGCGGTGACCAGTTGCCGACCGTCCGCCAGCTTGCGGTCGATCTGTCAATCAATCCGAACACCGTCGTCCGCGCTTACAAAGAACTGGAGATCCGAGGCATGCTGACAACACAGCAAGGAACAGGAACTTTCATAACAGCCAAAAAGGTGAAAAGCGATGAAGCCCAGCGGCAAAAGCGACTCTCGCAGATGGTGGCGGAGTTTGTCGCTCGCGTGAGCGCGGAAGGATACACGGTGGACGAGATCCAGGAGCGCTTGAGTGAGCTGGCCGGCGAGTCCGGCAGAAGGAGGGTGTGATCATGATCAGCCCGAAGCTATTTATGAAAGATCAGGCGCCGATTGTGTTGCCTGTGCAGCCTGTTAGCGGAGTCGGCGCCCTGTCGCGGTGTAGCGGTCGCTCATTGCTGGTGTTGATCTTGACCGCAGTGACTCAACAGTCCCGCTCCCGGCAATCGCCGGAATCGTCGTCGGTTTGTATCTGCTGTTCTCCTTGAAGGTGGCGGACCAATGGGAGAAGGTTGCGGTGCTGCGGCTGGGCAGATATCGCGGACTGCGCGGGCCCGGGTCTGTTTCACATCATTCCGGTGATCGACACGCTGAGCAGATTCGTGGATCAGCGGGTCCGCGTCACCGATGTGACGGCCGAGTCGGCGCTGACGCGCGATACGGTTCCGGTCAACGTGGATGCGATCGTGTTCTGGGTGGTATGGAACGCGGAGAAGTGCATCCTGGAAGTGGAAGACTTCAGCTCCGCGATCGCGTTGAGCGCCCAGACAGCTTTGCGCGAATCCATTGGACGCCATGAACTGGCGCAGATGATCACGGAGCGGGAATCCTTGGGACACGAATTGCAGCGCATCCTCGATGAGAAGACCAACGGCTGGGGCATCACCGTGCAATCCGTCGAGATTCGAGACGTTCATATCCCTGCGGCACTCGAAGATGCGATGTCGCGTCAGGCGCAGGCCGAACGCGAGCGTCAGGCGCGCATCATCCTGGGTACAGCCGGAGACCGAAATCGCAGACAAGTTCTCGCAGGCGTTCGCGGATATATCAGAACAATCCGACGGCGCTGCATCTACGCGCCATGAACATGCTGTACGAAGCGATCAAAGAGAAGGGCTCGATGGTCATCGTGCCATCGTCCGCAGTCGAGACCATGGGCCTGGGCGGCACATTGGCCACGGCTGCCTTACGTCCGCCGGCGCCTACTTCTTGAAGTAACTGTTCAGGAAGTGGGTGCTGAGATCTCCGGCAATGAATCGCGGGTCCGACAGGATTCGCAGATGGAGCGGGATAGACGTGTGGATGCCTTCCACGACAAACATACTGAGAGCGCCGCTTCATCCGGTCAATGGCTTCCATGCGATCCTTGCCATGTACGATCAGCTTCGCAACCAGCGAATCATAGTAGGGCGGCACTTACCCCTTCCGCATAGGCGGCTGTATCCACGCGAACTCCGATGCCTCCCGGTAGATTCAGGCCAGTGATGTTGCCCGGAGAAGGAACGAAGGTCTCCGGATGTTCGGCATTGATGCGGCACTCAATGGCATGACCGCGGATTGTGACCGGCTGCGGAATGATATCCGTCAGTCTGGCCCCGGCAGCGATCAGGATCTGTGCTTTCACCAGATCGACCCCCGTGATCGAACTTCCGTTACCGGATGCTCCACCTGGATGCGCGCGTTTACTTCGATAAAGTAAAGCTTGCCGGTCTCGTCCATCAGAAACTCGACGGTGCCCGCATTGGTATATCCGATGGCGCGCATCGCCTCGCGCAGCGTTTCGATCATGGCGTTGCGCTGCTCTGGTGCTGACGGCTGGCGAGGGCGACTCCTCGAGCAGTTTCTGATGCCGCCGCTGAATGGAGCACTCGCGCTCGCCGAGCACTTCCACATTGCCGTGGTGATCCGCCAGATCACCTGGAATTCGATGTGTCGCGGCGCTTCGATGAATTTCTCCATGTAGATATCGCGCAGAGCAAAATGCCGCGCCTGCCTCCGCCTGCGCCTGCGCGAGATTCGCCTGCAGCTCCGACGGCGTCGCGAACGACCCGCATGCCGCGCCCGCCGCCGCCCGCGGATGCTTTGATGATTACCGGATACCCGATGCTCTCGGCCAGCAGCAGGGCCTCTTCGGTGGACTGCACGACACCCTTGGAGCCCGGCAGGATCGGCACGCCGCGCTCGCTTGCATTGCCTCGCGTGCAAGCTGCTTCAGTCCCATAGTCCGGATTACCTCCGGCTTCGGACCGATGAACGTGATCCCGGATGCCTCGCAAACTTCGGCGAAATCGGCGTTCTCGCTTAGAAATCCGTAACCCGGATGAATCGCATCGACATTGGTGATCTCGGCGGCGCTGATTACGGATGGGATATCGAGATAGCTCCGCGTGCTCTTGGCCGGGCCGATGCATATCGCCTCGTCGGCAAAGCGGACGTGGAGTGAATTCCGGTCCGCCTCGGAATACACCGCGACGGTCCGAATCCCAAGATCACGGCACGCGCAGATAACCCGGAGCGCAATTTCGCCGCGGTTGGCAATCAGAATCTTCTGAAACATGCTATGACGGCTGAACCGCGAACAGCGATTCGCCGTATTCCACTGGCCGCCCGTTCTCGACGAGTTTTGCGACGATCGTTCCCGAAACCTCGGATTCGATCTCGTTCATCAGCTTCATCGATTCGATGATGCAAAGTACCTGCCCCGGTGTCACACGGTCTCCCACCTTAACGAAAGGCGCCGCTTCCGGCGAGGACGACTCGTAGAAGGTTCCGACGATCGGCGACTTTACATACACGCGTTCGGCTTCGGTAACTGCTGCTGCATGCGCGGCGGAGGCCGGAGCCGGATGCGACGGCGCGACTACTGCCGGCGGGTGTGGCTGCGGTTGCGCGACATGCGTCACCGGAGCTACGACGGAACCGTGCGGCAGTACATACTCCTGCGGCGCGCCGGTGGCGCGGCGGATGCGGACGCGGTCGTCGCCGCGCTGCACCTCGAGTTCCGCGATGCCGCTATCGTTGACAATCTGGATGAGCTCTTTGATCTCTTCGACAGTCATTCTGACTTATAAACAGTGGACTAAACGACAACCAGTTCCTTTGAAGTAGGCGTTAGAATTTCACACCCCGATTCAGTGACAAGCACCGTATCTTCGATCCGGACTCCGCCGAAACCTTCTATGTATGCGCCCGGCTCGATGGTGATCGCCATGCCGGCTTCAAGATACGTTGCATCTCGTTTACCGAGCCTGGGAGGTTCGTGGATTTCCAACCCGAGTCCATGCCCGGTGGAATGCACGAACTGCCTTTCGAATCCGTGCGCTTTCAGAACCCTGCGCGCGGCGCGGTCTACATCTCCCGCCTTTATGCCCGCGCGAACGGCATCAATCGCCGCCAGTTGTGCTTCCAGAACCGCTTTGTACAACTTCCTGGTCTGCGAACCAGGATTACCGAGGTGCAACATCCGGGTCATATCACTGGCGTAACCCGCCAGCACACAACCCATATCTACCAATAGTAACTTATGTAGCTTTTCCGTCGTAGGTTGCGCGTGCGGGAGCGCTGTCCGGACGTCCGCGGCAACGATCGTCTCGAAGGACGGCTTCTCCGCGCCGAGCCGCCGCATCTGATATTCCAGCTCCGCCGCCAGATCAGTCTCTGTCATTCCCGCCCGTATCTTGGGGACGGCTCGCGCAAATGCCTTGGAGTTGGTTTGCACCGAACTACGAATCGCATGGATCTCCGACGCGGACTTGATCATGCGCTGACGTTCGATGAGACCCGCCGTCGGGCGAAGACTGGCGCCGAGGTCAAGCTTCTCCTGAATCTCGGAATAGCCTCCAAACGTCAGGCGATTCCGTTCGATGCCAATGCGCTTCGATTTCCTGCGCTTCAGCAGCTTCGCGGCCGCATCGTACAGAGACCCGCGCACGATCCGAGCGGTACAGTCGGCTTCGTTGCTCGCCTGAATCTTGTAGCGTGGGTCGGTGAGAAGAATGGCCTGGCTCTGGGATAGCAGCAGCAAGCCATTACTGCCGGTGAATCCGCTCAGATATCGAACATTCGGCAGTCCCGAAACTAATAGAACGTCTAACTTGTGCTCATTCAGCTGCCGGGTAATACGCCTTCTGCGTTGTGCGTATTCGCTCATGGAATCAGGAGTAGCTTGCCGGTCGTCTTGCGGGCTTCGAGATCGCGATGCGCCTGCGCCGCCTCCGCGAGCGGATATTCTTTGTCGATTCGTATGTTGAGCTTTCCATCGAGCACCGCCGTAAAGAGTTCGTCGGACCGCCAGATCAGCTCCTCGCGCGTCAGCACATGGTGCGCAAGAGTGGGGCGGGTCAGAAACAGAGAGCCTTTCTGGTTGAGGATGCTTGCATCAAATGGTGGAACGGGCCCGCTTGATTGTCCGAACAAGACCAGCATTCCGCGCGGCCGAAGAGAGTTCAAACTCTTCTCAAACGTGGTCACTCCTACGGAATCGTATACCACGTCCACGCCTTTGCCGTTCGTAATTTTCTTCGTTTCGGCCTCGAAATCCTGCCTCGTATAAAGAATGACTTCGTCGGCGCCGGCGTCGCGAGCAAGTTTGGCCTTCTCATCCGTCGACACCGTGCCTATCACTTTGGCGCCGGCATTTTTCGCAAGCTGGGTAATCAACAATCCTGCGCCACCAGCGGCAGCATGCACCAGCGCGGTGTCACCCCGCTTCAATGGAAATGTCGAGCGCGTCAGATAATGCGCGGTCATTCCCTGCAGCATGATGGCCGCGGCTAAACGTGTGTCTACACCGTCAGGCACTCGGACGAGCTTGGATTCCGGAATCGTCGCATACTCTGCGTAGGAACCGGTGGTCATCGCCCAGGCGACGCGATCGCCTGGGTTCCAGTCGATGACTCGTTCGCCGACGCTCTCGACGGTTCCCGCGCCTTCCATTCCCGGCGTGAACGGAAGCGGCATCTTATACAGGCCTGTCCGATGATAGACATCAATGAAATTCACGCCCGAAGTTTCAAGCTTCACCAACACTTCTTCCGGCTTGGGCTTTGGAACCTCGATGTCTTTAAACTGAAGTTTCTCGGGGCCGCCCGGCTGTTCGACTCGTATGGCTTTCATGCGTACGTTTCAAGTGTACGAAAGCCGGGTCGGGTCGGATCAAGATGCCCGTAGCACCGCGCGCTTGAGATGCACCCAGCCCGCATAGGTGAGCAGGAACAGCAAGGTGAACGGAAACGATACAAGACGGGTGAGGGTAGGTACGGCTTCCGCGCCCGTCAACCCCGCTCGAAACAGAAAGAAGTGCAGAATGATACGCCAGTTTGAATAGTCTGCCCAGAAGAAATCGCCGTTTTCATTCACGACGAACAACTTGGCCGGAACCTGGGCTGCAAGAGCCCATTTCCATTTCGTCATGATGGGCTGGTCTGCGCAAATGATTCCGATTCCCGCATATCCGCGAGATCGCAACTCAGCATAAAGCCGCGCGCGACCCTCTTTGCCCTGATAATCGGCGACTTGGAACATCCGACCCTGATCCGATTTAAAGCCCGAGGGCGCGCCCGCATAGCAGGTCACCAGATCAATGGACTGGCAGTGAGGATAGAGGTACGGCACGAGCTTTTCGAAGATCTCTCGCGGCCCGCTCTCGACCAGAAGAATGCGATCGAGTTTCGGTCCACGGCGGCTGAAGAAGTATTTCACACACCCCAGCCGTAGGCTTCGTGGATCTCGCTATCCTGATGGGCGCCGTTGCGGTCCGGAACCGGAGCCTCGACGATTTGGCCCGACGCATGCGCGCGGAGAAGTTCGAGCCGGATGGCGTCCAGCATCGCTCGAGCGCTCGCCTGGATCACGTCATGGGAGATTCCTACAGTGGTCCAGGACCGATCACCGTCCGCCCATTCCACCAGTACTCGCACCTTTGCCGCAGTACCTTTGTTGCCGTTCATGACGCGGACCTTGTAATCACGTAATCGAACTTTGTCAAAACCCGGATAATGTCCCGCCAAACATTTGCGCAACGCATTATGAAGCGAATCGAAAGGACCTTGGCCCGTGCCGGTTGCGGCACGCAGATGACCCTGGTCATTTACGATGATGCTAGCCACAGCTTCCGACTTGCCCTGTCCGTACGCTTTAGTGGCAACATCGAAGCCCACTAACGAGAAGAACTTTTTATCGGGATAGCGCTCCTGCAGAACCAGCAATTCGAAATTGCCTTCGGCGACCTCGAAGTCGTAGCCCTGATGCTCCATCTCTTTGATGTTCTCGAGCAGACGCCGACGCGCGGCCTCATCCAACCCTTCTGCGATTCCGTAATGATCCAACTTGTACTGGACGTTGCTGCGCCCCGAGAGATCGCTTAGCAGAACGCGTTGACGGTTCCCGATGAGCTCCGGCTGAACATGCTCATACGTGGTGGAATCCTTCATCACCGCGCTAACGTGGACACCCCCTTTGTGGGCAAACGCGCTCTTACCGACAAATGGCTGATCTCCGCGCAATTGCAGATTTGCCCGATCCGCTATAAATCTGGCTACGCTCGTCAGTTCCGGAAGTCGATCACGGCCTACGGTCTCATGGCCCATCTTCAACTCAAGATTCGCGATGATGCTGACGATGTTCGCGTTGCCGCAGCGCTCTCCGTATCCGTTCATGCAGCCCTGTACATGACTGGCACCTGCTTCAACGGCTAACAGTGTGTTGGCAATTGCGGTATCCGAATCGTTGTGCGCGTGGATGCCGATGACGCCGCCGAATCTCGTCTTCACCAATCGGACTACTTCAGCGATCCGACTGGGGAGAGTGCCGCCATTGGTGTCGCACAAGCACAGCACGTCAGCCCCGTTCTTCTGCGCGGCTTCGAGTGTTCGCAGCGCGAAATCCGGATTCGACGCGTAGCCGTCAAAGAAATGCTCGGCGTCATAAACGACTTCTTTGCCGTGCTTCTTCAAATAAGCAACGGTCTCGCCGATGAGCGCGAGATTCTCTTCTTCCGTAATCCCCAAGGCGCGTTTGGTATGCAGGTCCCAACTCTTCCCGAAAATTGAGATGACAGGAGTTCCGGCATTGACGAGTTCCCGCACGTTCGGATCCTGATCCACGGTATTTCGCGCAAAGCGGGTTGAACCGAACGCCGTCAGTTTCGCATGCCGAAAATTCAATTCGACCGCGCGCTCAAAAAATTGCTTGTCTTTCGGGTTTGACCCTGGCCAGCCGCCTTCGATGTAATCAATCCCCAGTTCGTCGAGTTTCTGCGCAATCACCAGCTTGTCTTCAACGGAGAATGAGACGGATTCGCCCTGCGTGCCGTCCCGAAGGGTTGTATCGAAGGTGTAGATTTTCATGATCTTCAAATGCGAAGGGCAGGCTGCAAGCCCGCCCTTCTTTACCTCAACTTACTTGGCTGCCGCAGCTTCCTGCGGCACACCTGCTTCTTTCTTTTTCTTGAGGAACGTCATCATCTGACGCAACTCGGCGCCTACCGTTTCCAACTGAGAGTGCGCCGCTTCGTCGCGCATGGCAAGAAACTTCTTGCGACCGCCTGACCGGTTTTCCTCAATCCATTCCTTTGCGAACTGCCCCGACTGCACTTCCGCCAGGATCTTCTTCATGTCTTCGCGAGTCTGTTGCGTGATGACACGAGGACCACGGGTGTAGTCGCCGTACTCGGCGGTATCCGAGACGGAGTACCGCATATAGCCCAAGCCGCCTTCATAGATGAGATCGACGATCAACTTCAGTTCATGCAAACACTCGAAGTACGCGATCTCCGGAGCGTAGCCCGCGTTGACAAGGGTTTCGAAACCGGCTCGAATCAACTCAGCCGCGCCGCCGCAAAGCACCGCCTGCTCTCCGAACAGATCGCTCTCGGTCTCTTCCTTGAAATTGGTTTCGATTACGCCTGCTTTGAGGCTACCGAGCCCCATCGCATAAGCAAGAGCTTTCTCAAGAGCCTCGCCCGTGGCATTCTGATGCACGGCAACCAGCGCCGGAACGCCCTGTCCTTCCGTGAAGACCTCACGAACACGATGGCCTGGCGCTTTCGGCGCCACCATCGTCACGTCGATATCCGGCGACGGTTTGATGAACCCGTAATGCACATTGAACCCGTGCGCGAACATCAGGGTCTTCCCCTTGGTCATGTGAGGCGCGATTTCGTTGTTATAAAGATCCGCCTGGATGTGATCGGCAACCAGGATCATCACCGTATCGGCAGCCTTGGCTGCTTCGGACACAGTCATTACCTTTAAGCCGGCTGCTTCAGCCTTCTGCCAGCTCTTGCTGCCCGGATACAACCCGACGACAACGTCCAGACCGGAATCACGGAGATTCAGCGCGTGCGCGTGGCCCTGACTGCCGTAGCCGATGATCGCAATCGTGCGGCCCTTCAGCCGGTCGAGATTGCCGTCTTTTTCATAGAAGCGTCTAAGCATGTATTCGTCGAACTCCTACCTGGATTGGGATAGCGCGGCGCCCTGGCCCGGCGCTTCCTCTGAATTATTGCTATATGCGTCTGGGCCGGCGGGAACCGGCGGAGCCAACCGCAACTTTTTCATCTCGAGCGACACTGCGATCAGACCCGAGCGCGTGGCCTGGATCTCGCCGTAGCTGCTCATCACGTTGATGAACTCATCGAGCTTCTCCGGATCGCCGCTCGCTTCAAGCGCAAATCCTTCCACGCTGGAATCGACAACGCGCGCGCCGAAGATTTCGGCTTCCTTCAGGATCGAGGTCCGGTTTTCCATGCCGGAGCGGATACGCAACAATACCATCTCGCGTGCGACGGAGGGCTCGTCCGTCAGGTCGGTCGCCTGCAGAACGTTGACAAGTTTGTTGATCTGTTTGATCACCTGCGGTCGAATTTTCGGATCCACGTCCGCGACGATTGTCATTCGCGAAAGCGTCGGATCGAGCGTGCGAGCGACGGTAAGACTTTCAATGTTGTAGTTGCGCTGGGCGAACAAACCAGTGACACGCATGAGCGCCCCAGGCTTGTTCTCCATCAGAATCGAAATAATTTGTAGCATTTGGTTAGTCCCCCACCGCCACTGGTTGCGGCGGACCCAGCACCATCTCATTGATTGCGCCGCCCGCCGGAACCATTGGGTACACGTTTTCAAATGGCGTCACCTTGATGTTCAGGAGATACGGACCCGGCTCCGCCACTGCCGCTTCCAGAGCCTCGCGAAGTTCGCTCGGGTTTTCTACTGTGCGGCCCTTGAAACCGTATGCTGCCGCAAGCAATTCCACCTGCGGGAAGGTGTCGAGCGTGACTGAGCTCATACGGTTGTTATAGAAAAGCTCCTGCCATTGGCGGACCATTCCCAGATAACCGTTGTTCATCACGATGATCTTGATCGGCAGACCCTGGCTCACGATGGTTGCAAGTTCCGGCAGCGACATCTGGAAGCCGCCGTCTCCGGAAATCGCGAAAACCAATTTGTCCGGTCTTCCGAACTGAGCGCCTATTGCGGAAGGCAGCCCGTAGCCCATGGAGCCCAAACCTCCCGAATTGATCCAACTGCCCGGTTCGTCGAAACGAATGTACTGCGCCGCCCACATCTGATGCTGGCCGACATCGCTGGTCACGATTGCCTTGCCGCCGGAAATGCGATCGATCTCCGCCATCAGGTGTTGCGGTTTGATCTCGGACTCCGATCGCGGCGCGTCGAACGGATGCTCGGCCTTCCATTCCCGGATCTGCCGCCACCAGTTCTTGCGCGCATCGGCTTTCTTGGGTTCCATCTCCGGCTTCAGCTCGGCAACAGTACGGTTCAGTTTCTGTAGCACACGACGTAAGTCGCCGACGATCGGAATGTCGGCATGACGATTCTTTCCGATCTCGGCCGGATCGATGTCAACGTGGATCACGCGAGCATGAGGAGCGAATGCGGCGAGCCGGCCGGTGACCCGATCATCGAAACGCACACCCAGAGCGATCAGCAGATCGTTGTTGTACATGGCCATGTTGGCCGCATAGCTGCCGTGCATTCCCGGCATGCTAATAAAGTTGGGATGCGAGCCGGGGAGGCCTCCGAGTCCCATCAGGGTGCAAACCGCAGGAGCATCGGTGACCTCCACGAACTCGCGCAGTTCTTTGTGAGCCTTCCCGAGAAGGACACCGCCGCCGGCATATACCAGCGGCCGCTCGGCTTCCCAGAACATCTGCGCCGCGCGGCGAATCTGGCCGCTGTGGCCTTCGGTGAATACTTTGTAGCCCGGCAGGTGAATTTCAGATACCGGCTCGTATTGCCCGCGCGCCATGAAAATGTCTTTGGGAATATCAACGAGCACCGGGCCGGGACGTCCGGACCCTGCGAGATAGAACGCCTCGTGAATGATCTGGGGGAGCTCCGCCAGCGTCTTCACCATGTAGTTATGTTTCGTTGCCGAGCGAGTGATGCCGAAGGTATCCGCTTCCTGAAAAGCGTCACTGCCGATCAGACCGCTCGAGACTTGACCGGTCAGCGCCACAATGGGAGCTGAGTCCATCATTGCGTCTACTAAGCCGGTGACAAGATTCGTCGCACCCGGTCCTGATGTCGCACAGCATACGCCGATCTTGCCCGTCGCTTTCGCGTACCCGGAGGCGGCGAAGGCTGCGTTCTCTTCGTGCCGAACGAGGACGTGCCTTAGAGGGTTGTCATAGAGCGCGTCATAAAAGGGCAGTGTTACCCCGCCGGGATAACCAAACATGACCTCGACACCTTCCCTGGCAAGGCATTCGAGCAACATCTTGGCGCCGGTCATAAGATTCGACATGGGAGGCTCCTGTAATAACGAAAAAGGCCACCGATCCGGGTGTTTCCCCCGCCCTCGGTGGCCTGCTATTTCTGGTTTAGCGGCTCACTCAGGCGGGGCCCGTTACGATGACCCCGACAATAATCCCTACGAGTACTACAGACAGAACAGCGGCGTCAGCCTGGACGAGAGTCCGGCGAGCACTGAAGCTGTTCTGAATGGATGCCACGCTTCTAACTTAGCTTAGAAGTCTCGTAAATGCAATAGGGCCAGGAGATTAGAAATATTTATGGCTTTATTTGGCGCTTACCAGATGAATCTGCGTAGCGGAGTTGGTTTACGCTGTCGCATTCCTCGCTCGGTACCAGAGATGGGAGTGCCGATTCGTCTTCCAGGAAACGTTCGAGGCCGGCGTACGAAACGAAGCCAATCTGCTCGTCCGCGGCTCGATCTTTTTGAAGTTTCGAGAGTTGAGCGATCGCTTTGTAATAGGCGCTTTGGGCGGCGGCTACGTAGCGGTGCATTCTGGCGAGTTCCTTAGGCTTTTCGAGGAAAGCCTCCGCGATGGCGGCGGCGGGGTCCTCGGCACCTTCGGTGAGTTTCGCGAAGAAAGCGGTTTCGACACGCTGGGCGCGCAGGAGTCTCCAGGCATTGGCAGCGATCTGATCGACCAGGATCCGCTCAGCTTCGTTGGCGGGCTGATGCGATTCGTGGAGTCCCTTGCGGAGGTCTTCATAGGCTCCGGCATCTTCGCCGGGTATGACGATTTGCGTGCCGGTGAGTCCGTGCCGAGTCGCGTTGCGGCTGGCAGCCTGCTTACCCTCCTGGGTCTTCGGCCCGGTGCTGCGGTGGGCGTTGGTGCGGTTGGCGAGGATTTGCGCGGGTGATGCCATGTGTTGTGTCCTATTCGACTTTTATCAGACGGGTTGGTGAGCGGTGGGGATTTGGGGCGACAGATAGGCGCTTAAGTGGCTTTGTCTTGAGAGGAATGGAGATTATTTTCTACTGCTGTGAACGGGTCACTAACGGGGTATCAAAAGGGGACGCCTCAGGGTGGGAAAAAGACCTCCACTCGCTATCGCGCGTGCCTGAGAATCGGTGCTTGTCGAGTTATGGATCGCTGCCGAATACTGGATTTCATGTCCTTCCATGACCGGCCTGCCGTACTCTCATAAGTCACTCCGAAATTGCACAGTAGTGGTAGACGCTTCCGTCCTGAATGAAAGTGTCTCGTGGAAAGAAAACCGACGGATCCTGTGCCGGATTGACATTGTTTTGGAATATGGACGACCCAATGCCACGTCCACGGTAAACGTTTTTGTGTCGTCGTTGTTCGCGAAGCTTTTAGAAGGGAAAACGAATGCCGGTACGAGCATTGACATTGCTACTGTAAGGGCGATGGCCGCGATAGCTGTCTTGTTTATCGTCCTTGTCCTCTCCTAGTGGTGTACAAGCCTTCGTAACCATGCCGTCTTTTGTGCTGGAACGGCGATGAGGATGGTATGGGTTTCCTCATCTCATATGATTTCATGATCACTGCCCTTGTGATAATTCGTAATGGTACTTTTCGCTACAACATTCCCATTGCAACACTAAGATCGTCGTCATGTAATCACTTCACCGATATATATGTACTCGAAGATTGCAGTCATGCTCATGGGGACTCTCTGCGTCTGTTACTCCGCTGAGCAGAGTTCAGATACGCATGCGGCTGTGCGTAGCAGCGCGTCTTCGATATAAATGAGGGACTGTATCAATTTCGGGAAATCTTGCGACTATCAATGTTCCGACGAATTTCCGTTTTCTCGAAGCAGACGACGCCGAATATGTATTGCACGCAACCAAGTCTCATAGAGAAGATCGAGGTCGCAAGCACAATAGTCTAGGAGCGTTGGGACCGCGTTCTCACCTCACTTCTGACAGGCTGGATCGAGGCCTGTGCCTGTTCCGCTGAGCCAGAAGAGCACACCATAGAGACGGCCGTTCGTCGAGCGGAACTGAGCGATCTGCGAAGATGATCAGTGATGCGGAACTTCGATCGGATTACGTGGAACCCCAACCAGATGAACGGCCAGCCGTGCATCCGTGGTCTGCGGCTAACAGTCCGGCGTGTTGTTGAAGCGCTCGCTACATACCCGAATCGTGAGGACCTCTTCCGGAACTACCCTGAACTCGAACCGGAAGACGTGCGGCAGGCGTTGGCGTTCGCAGCTGCGAATCTGGAAGACCGAGCATCCGAAACTCCGGCAGCGTGAGCACACTCTCATAACTCCCCGTTCTGCTCGACCAGGGACTGCCACGGGATACGGCTGAGCAACTCCGCTACGCCGGCGTTGACTGTACGCATGTGGGCGAGATCGGGATGGCCGCTTCGTCGGATACCGACATTCTCGAGCATGCGCGAGCTGCCAGTCGGATCGTCGTTACGCTCGATGCGGACTTTCATGCCATTCTTGCGGTTTCTGGGATCGGCAGCTCGTTCTGTGATCCGGGTCCGCATGGAAGGTCTGAAGGGTCCGGCAATCGCGGCCATCGTCCTGGAAGTACTCGCGGTTTATGCGTCAGACCTTGCGGTCGGCTGCATGATCACCGTCAAGGAGCAAAAGACGACCTGTCGCCTCCTGCGGGGCTCCGATTGACAGCCACAGGCCTTCCTAGCGGGAATTGAAATAGAAAGGCGACCAGTGTCTGCCGGAGGGCAGGTGAACCGGGTCGCCAATTCTGTTCAAAATTCGGGCATATCTATGGCGCTCGATCTGGATTATTGGCCCAGAAAAAAGGCATGTGAGCCACTCCGGAGAGATGTCGGAAATCCGGTATTTGAGCATCGCCTGCATTCAACTCCAAAAATTCAACGCCTCAGAGGGGATCGTCTTCGAGGAATGCGTCGAACATGCTCGGCACACAATAACCTCCACTCCCTTGCGGTCGTGGCTCTGTCTCTCATGTGAGTCGTGAATCGCGTGGCGACTCAACGCCCATCACTGGCTTGCCGCACTCTGAAAGTCACGCGGAGATTGCAAAATAATGTCTTTTTGTTTTCCCCGATATTCTCCACATACGCTTCTCCGACAACGTTCCTAAAACTTCCTGTTCCGCCAAGCACCACGCGGTTCGCCGCAAAGTGGGCGTTCGGAAACGCTCCGTCCGTCATGAGAATCGATTTATCGCTCAGAAGCGTAAACATCTCGGTCGCGAAAGCGAGATCAGGATGGACGGCAGGTTTCTTAGGATCGCGCGCTACGGCTAGTAGAAAATCTGGAAGATCGGTTGTCCAAGTTCCCCGAACTTTGTACTTGCCGATAGCCCCGGGCGCTGTCGAATCGAACTGTGTCTGCCCTCCCGGGATCGTGTTTCCCGGGTAGACGCTGCCGTCCTGAATGAAAGTGTCTCCTGGAAAGAAAGCCGACGGGTCTTGCGCCGGATTGACATTGTTTTGGAAATATGGAGGACCCAACGCCACGTCCACGGTAAACGTCCTTATGTCGTCATTGTTCGCGAAGCTTTTAGAAGGGAAGACTAATGCCGGTACAAGCATTGCCATTGCTGCTGTAAGCGCGATGGCCGAAATTGCCGCCTTGTTTATCGTCTTTTTCATCTGTATTCTCTCCTGGTGGTGTACAAACCCTCGAACCATGCCATGTTTTGTGCTGGAATGGCGATGAGGATACGATGAGTTTTCCCTCATTTCATATGAGGCAGGAAATTGCCGCGGTTTGGCGAGTTCCAAGTCGACCTTTTACACCAGACACTCTCACTTCGCGGTGTCAGGGTCAAGCTCCAAAGGCAGCCCTTTAAAGTCCTCGAACTTTTGATACAGCGCGCTCCGCAGATCGTCTCCCGCGAGGAGATCCGACGACATGTCTGGGGCGATGAAGTTTATGTCGACTCCGCTCAGAATATTAACTTCTGCATCCGTCAGATCCGTGCGGCTGTGGGCGATACTTCTGAAGGACACGTGATCGAGACACTTCCCCGGCAGGGTTATCGATTCATCGCGCCATTGGAAACAGTGCCGGAAAACACCGGCATCTCCCAAAATGCTCCGGATAGGGGATCACGACCAACAACTACGACGAGTCATTGGCTGCTCGCGGGGCTGGCTGCCCTGGTTGCACTTGCGTTGACCGTGGGAGCGTCCCACTGGATTGTAAGGCCGAAACCGGTTTCCGGAGTAACGGGGATCAGCCATATCACTACCTATCCTGGTGACGAACGCGAGCCGTCGTTATCACCCGACGGCCGTCAAGTTGCGTTTTCCTGGGGTGGTGAGAAGGATCAGAACCGAGACATTTACGTTGCCCTTGTCGGTGAACAGCAACCCATTCGCCTCACCAATGACCCTGCGGAGGATGGCTATCCGGCCTGGTCGCCGGACGGCAAGCAGATTGCTTTCATTCGCCGCCGGGCCGGCACTCTTGCGGAGATTATACTGATTCCCCGCCATTGGCGGCTCTGAACATAAACTGCGCGATATCCGGCTAGGCGCGTGGATCAGCAACCGCATGCTGGCGTGGAGCGCCGATGGGAAATGGCTTTGTTTTACAAACGAAGTCGGCCCCGCAGGACATCATATGCTCTTCCTGCTGGCGACCGATTCGGGGAGCGTAAAGCAGATATTGCCTGAGGAGGAAAACGGCATAGGCGATTCTTCGGCCGCCTTTTCACCGGATGGCAAATGGCTGGCTTTCGTTCGCTTTGAGCATCCTGCGAACAGCAATCTTCTCTTACAGCGACTCTCCGATGGCATGACGCCGGAAGGTCGTCCGATCGTGGTGAAGGACGCGGGCGTCAACCCAAGATCTCCAGTTTGGACTCCTGATGGAAAGCGAATCCTCTTTCTCGACAGATCGCGGATCATGGAAGTGAAGATCGGGGAAGCGAAGAGCGGAGAGCCTGCTCGTCCATTGTACGTTTCGGATTCCGTTTTCAGCGAACTTACCATGGCTCGGGCACGGCCTCGACTTGTGGGATGTTCGCAGAACGGCCGCAAGGAGATTTGGACCATTCCCTTGATCAAAGGAATGAAAGCCGCCGGAAACGCGCAGCCTCTTGTGCGATCAACCGCCGGGGAAAGCCACCCTCGTTATTCGCCGGATGGCCGTTGGTTAGCCTTTTCCAGCACCCGGAGTGGCTCGTCCGAGGCATGGCTGGCGGATGCGGACGGAGGCCATCCGCGACAGCTTACGCACTCCTCGTTTCATATTGTCGGAATCATTACCTGGTCACCCGATGCACGCTCGCTGGCGTTCCACGCGAGATTACCTAAAAATCCGCAGCTTTACGTAATCGAAATCGGGGGTGGACCGATCAAAGAGATTACGCGCGGGATTCCGGGGTTCATCGGGCCGTCGTGGTCAAAGGACGGCCAAACTTTATACGCCGACGCCCTCGAAGGCGGCGCCAACCGAACCTACGCCGTGCCTGTAGCCGGCGGCGCACCTCGGTTGGTATTCGAAGGAACCAACGCGATCGAAGTTCCTGGAAGAAATCTTTTGATCTACGACAAACAGGACCAGCCTGGTATCTATGGCCGCTCGCTCACAGGCAATGTAGCCAAGAATCCGGAGCAGTTGTTAGTGACGGACTATCGAGCGCCTTGGGGCGGCTTCTATCCAGTGTCCGACGGCATCTACTATGTTGGCCGTGAGTCTGACGGTAATCCTCGCGCGTTTCGCTTCTACTCCTTGGAGACTGGCAAATCGGTAGACGTGGCTCCTTCACCGACTAATCTGGATCTGGGCCTTACCGTGACACCGGACAGAACACGGCTGGCGTATTCGACCAAGTCGCGCGGTAGCGAAGACCTGGTGCAAATCGATTTTCAATGACTCCCACCTATCTCCGGCGTGGGCCTATTTCGGTAAACGAAGACGCGCCAGCAGAGGCGGAAATCGCGGATCGGAACGGAGTTGATCCAGGTGGGGATCCAGCGCCAAATATGTGATCTGGCAGTCCCGCTCGTCATAGGCTCTATTCAGCCATCGAAAAGCATGATCTTTTTCACCTAGGGCAGCATGGACTGCGGCGATGGAATACGGCGAAACGTAGGCCGGCCGCGGGGTACGCTTTAAAACCTCCAGAATCTCTCTCGCCTTTGCCGTGTTCCCGGCCGCTGCATTAGCCCAGCCCAGATCACGCAGCATCAATGGGGTGGTTCCCAGCCTGTTTGCCAATTCCAGCTCAGCGATGGCTGCTTCGTACGAACCTCTTTCCCACATAGACCTGGCCCAGGCACCAATGTCCCATCGCGAAGTGAGGATCTAAGTCCACCGTCTGTCTACACTGATGGAGCGCTTCTTCATACTGGCCAGCATCGCGGTAGACCCTCCCAAGGGTTCCATTGATTGCGAGCGAAAGCGGATCCAGTTCGCGCGCCCGCTTCATTTCGGCGAGGGCGGAACCAGCACTCCCGACACCAATCCAGTATTCGGCGTACCAATGATGCGCCAGGGCAAAACTCGGGTCCAGCGCGATCGCCCGCTGGAAATCCCGGCCGGCCGCGGACCAGTTGAGTTCCCAGAAAGAAGTAGCCATGCCTCGCGCGGTATAGGCTTCCGCAAGTGTGTCGTCCAGTTGCAGCGCCTGATCTGCAAAATCTTTTGCTTTCGGAAAGCTCTCATCCGGCGGCAGTACCTCATACGTACCCAGCAGGTCGTAGGCAACGGCCAGCCCCGCATACGCCGGCGCATACCGCGGATCCGTCCGAATAGCTTCCTCAAAATATCCGACCGCCTTCTTCATGCCGTCCGCGTTGCGGCTCGCCAGGAAGTGCCGGCCTCGCAAATAACTCTCGTAAGTCCGGGGATCCAGAGATCTCTCCGAACCGGTACTCACTGGCGGCTTCGCGGGTAGCCCGTTGTCTATTTTGCGTTCAATGTCACGGGCCACCAGGCGTGGCAGATCGAACACATTGCGAGCGTCCGCTTCGTACACCTCGCTCCGGAAATAACGCTCCGCGGAACGAGGAATCAACTGCGTTGTGATGCGGATTCGAGTTCCATCGCGAACAAAGGCGCCTTCGAGCGCGGCATCCACGTTCAGATCGCCTGCGATTTCGCGCGGCGATTTCGTGGAGCTTTTATAACGCATCGCCGAAGCAGAAGAGATCACGCGCGCCGAACCGACCCTGCCGAGTTCGGCGACGATCTGCTCGGTCAAGCCATCCGCCAGATACTCCTGCCCGGCATTGCGAGACAGGTTTGCAAGTGGCAGCACCACCAGGGACTGAATGCGAACCGGGGCCGATGCGCGCACGGCAGAGTTCCGCAACGCGCCCCAATGCATCCCCACGAGCGATCCGGTAATGCAAAGCGCGGCGGCGATGAAACCCAACTGCCACGATTTCAGTCTGCGGGCCGGCACGCCCTTTCTGCTGTTCGGCCTCTCCGGATGGCCGGCGCCAACCTCAACCTCACTATCGGGTACAGCGGGTTCAGAACCGATCCCGGTCTTCCGCGCCTCTCGCCACGCTTCCAGTTCACCGCTGTAAGCATAGACCGAGCCACGCTTCTGATGGTGGAGCCGGTGAACAGGTAGTCCCTCGGTTCCTTCCCACCTGCGGACGGTCTTCTCACTTCGGCCCAGATAGAAAGCTATTTCTTTCCAGGACTCCAGACGGCCGCAGGATTCGTAGCCGGCCGGGTCTATTTTCGGAAGGTCTGGCCGACGATGCTCACGCTTGTCCATCCTGCTGCCCGAACGTGATATGCCCCACGATTATATACACGCAATAACGGTAAAAGGCGGCCAATTCGCGGCTGTCCCATTTTGTCCGTTGCTTAATTACGGCAAAAACAATAAAACGGCTCACAACGTGAGGGCCGGCAAGCCCGGTTTGCGCCTGAGGCCCATACGTAGAATTGGAGATTTTCGATGGACGACAAAGTCATTTCGCGACGCGCCATTTTGAAACGCGGCGGCACGGCCGTTACGGCTATGACGATGCTTCGGGTGACGGGCCCGGCGGCGGCTTTCGGGCAAGCCGGCGAGGAGGTCATTCCCTGGCTTGACGTTCCCCCGCCTCCCGCCCCGTCGGATGCGAATGACAATCTGCAACCGTGGGAAAAGCTGGATTCCTGGCTAACTCCCAAGGAACGCTTTTTCAACGTCAATCACTATGGCCAGCCCGATTCCCTGGACGAGTCCGCATGGCGTATCCGTATCGGCGGTTTGGTCGCCCGGCCGCAGTCCCTGACGATTACCGACCTCAAAGCGCGCGAACGCCGGGAGGTGGATTTTACACTGGAGTGTTCCGGCGACCATGGATTTGACTGGTTTAGCAGTGCAATCGGCAATGCCCGATGGGCGGGTACGCCGCTCGCGCCGGTGTTAGAGGAAGCGAACATACTACGACGAGGCAGTGAAGTAGTTTTCTATGGAGTAGACAGCGGAACGCTCACAATCCGCGACAATGGCGGCATCCTCAGTGCCGGTCAAACCGGAAAGGTCGAGCCCGACGCCGAGGGCGGCCTTGACCTGACAATCACGGAGCAATTCGCTCGCAGCATGTCCATCGACTCGGCGCTGAACCCCGATAACCTGCTTTGCTATGAAATGAACGGCCAGCCGCTTCCGCCTGAGCATGGCTTCCCGGTCCGGCTGATCGCTCCCGGCTGGTACGGGGTAGCTAACGTCAAATGGCTGACGCGCATTGACGTGATAGACCGTCGCTATGTCGGTCGCCTGATGGCGCGGGATTACGTCACTATTCGTGAGCAGCAGCGTGACGGCCAGACGGTTTGGACATCCACCACAGTCGGCCCGGCCCAACTCAAATCGGCCCCTGCGCGAGTCACACGCCGAAATGGCCAATACACTGTCATTGGGGCCGCGTGGGGGGCTCCTATCGCGGCAGTACAGGTCCAGATTGACGACGGGCCCTGGGGGGCGGCGGTGCTCGACAACAATTCGTCAGCGGGCACGATCGACAACTCTGTATCGAGCAGAAGCACCTTGCTCGGCTACGCCTGGAGGTTTTGGAGCTTTAATTGGGGAGTTCCCGCCTCGGGCAAACATACCGTTCGGTCGCGTGCGTTCGATATCGACGGCAACGTGCAGCCAGCGCCGGAGGACCCATTTCTGGCCAGCAAGAGGACTTATTGGGAGAGTAATGGGCAAATTACCCGCCAGGTCCTTGTGCCATAAGCGGCGGAGTGTTTCCGCTACCCCAACATCGCCCTGATTTCATTGTGCGCCTGAAGGCGCTGGTGCTCGATTCGGTCCACAGCCGGGAATCGAAGAGCGCTTACGGGCTCAGCAAAGCCACGGTGAGACGCGGCGCTTACGCTCGGGCACATCCAACAATACGATGGCCGCTGGGTCATCGTCGACCTGGTCGGCAAAGACGCCCGCGTGCGCTCGGCGCCCATGCCGCACTGGGCCAAAAGTGGCCGTCGCCACGCGGGCCGAAGTTCGCTTAGCTGCGGTTCAGTGCGTTTGGCTAAAAGATCTGTTGTTGTTGCGATCAGCGTTCTATTTCCCGCACCACTTCCTTCGGATCCTTATCGTCTCTCAATCCGACAAAGCGCGAATGCCGCAAGTGATTCGCATCGGTCCAGTCCGCGAAATCGATCTCCGCTACCAGACGAGGCTTTAGCCATCTGTACGCCTTCATAGCCTCTGTGGTGAGCGCTTCGCCGCGACGGGCGTTCTTCGGTTCCGGTAGGTTCGCAAACGGACAAACAGCTGTTTCGAGCCCTTTAAATCTCGCAGCCACTTTGCGCCGGAGCTCGGGAGTGAAGCCGTTCCGCACCTTTGCGATGAACATGAGCTTCGAGCCTTCGTAGTAACCGACCGCGAGATTGTCAAACCCGTTTTGTCCTATACGATAGCCGCCGATCACGAGCTCCTGACCTTTGTGGATTTTGTACTTCGCCCAGGCGCCGGTTCGCCGGCCCGGTTCGTACAGACTCGTGCTCCGCTTAGCAATGAAGCCTTCCAGGGACTGCTCCTTTCCTGCGGCGATGAGGTCTGCAGGATCAGCCTGGAGCGAGCCGGAAAGCCGTATCGGATCCGAAACTTTAGCGGTGATCGCTTCCAGCACGTTGCGCCTTTGCTCGAGCGTGATCCCGAGCAAGCTTTTGCCTTTGTTCGCGAGCACATCAAAGACGTAGTACAAAATCGGAGTCTTCGCTGTGAGGTGATTCTGCAAGGTGTTGAACGACGGCCGCCCGTTCTCGAGTGCGACGATCTCGCCGTCCAGTATGGTGCCGGCATCGAGTTTCCCGAGGGCAGCCGCAATCGTCGGAAACCGGCCGTTGAGCGAGTTGTTACGACGCGAGAGAAGGCGAACGCGATCGCCGGTGCGGATCGCCAGGGCGCGGTAGCCGTCGAGCTTGATCTCATATTGCCACTGAGCTCCTGCCGGGAGTTCGGCGACAAGCTTTGCCTGCATAGGGTCAATGAATCGCATGTCCGCATCGGGTAACGCGGAGAAATCAACTGCAGGAGCGGCCTTGGACTTCACCGGTGCGACCGCTGCCGGCGAGCGATTACTTTGCCATTGTTTATCCCGCTCGGCCGCGATCTGGTCCATGGTCCGGCCCGTTATGGCTGACGTGTCGCTCTTGCGTTCAGAGGGTGGCTTCATTGGTTTGCCGACCTTGGTCAAGCGCCAATTCTTCTCTTGCCCTTTATCGTTCGAGAGCAGCCATTCGCCTTTCAGCTTTTTGCCCGACAGGGACAGATGGAGAGAGCCCTTGTAGTAACTGCCTTCGATCACCTGGTACGTCCCGATATCCCACACCATGACCGTTCCGCCGCCATACTGACCTTTCGGGATGATGCCTTCGAAGTCGAAATACTCGAGCGGGTGATCTTCGGTGGCTGCAGCAAGCCGTCTCTCTTCGAGTCCATAGGGCACTCCTTTCGGTACAGCCCAAGATTTCAGGACGTCATGCATTTCGAGGCGAAAATCATAGTGCAGGTGACTGGCCGCGTGTTTCTGGATCACAAACCGCCGCCGGCTTCCTTGGCTGCTCGGTCGAGGCGCTGGCTCTGGCGCTGGTTCCGGTGTTTTTGTGAAATTGCGTTTTGCCTGGTATGCATCGAGCGTTTTTGCCGCTCTTCGTGCAGGCGCGGCCTTGGGGACACTAGACACGAAAGTTTCGGGCAGCTTCTGTTTCAGCTTTAGCACCGGCGCCCAGAGATCGCCGAACTTCTCGCAGCGCTCGAGAGCTTCCTCCGGCGGAAAATACAGATCTTTGGCGTGCTGCAGCTCGTTCCAGGACACCGGCGCGGACACAAAAGGCCGTTCGCGTTTTGCGCGCAAGGAATAGACGCCGACAGTCGTTTTGTAATCGGCGTTTTGACTCCAATCGATGAACACCTTCTTGGTTCGCGCGATCTTTGCCATTTCGCTGACTACAAGCCTTGGGTGCTGCTTTTCGACAAGCTGCGCAAGAGCCCGTGCGAATGCTTGCGTGATGGCGTACGACGTTGGTGTGTTCAGCGGTATGTAGAGCTGAATACCCTTCGACCCGGACACCTTCGGAAACGACTGGAGATTCAGGTCATCGAAGATGCCCTTGAGTAAGAAGGCGACCTCGGCGCAGTTTGCAATGTTCGCGCCTTCGCCCGGGTCCAGGTCGAACGCGATTGACGTCGGCGTATCGATCGCCGGCGCGCGATGGAGGAACGGATGGATCTCTAGATTCGCGAGATTCGCCGCCCATACAAGGGTCGCCACGTCGTTGATGATGATGTAGTTGATATCCGACTCGCCCGTTCGCCGCGGCACTGGAAAGGTTCGAACCCATTCCGGGGTAAAGGACGGCGCATCTTTTTCGTAGAAGTGCTCGCCTTGTACACCGTCCGGATATCGCTTCAAAGTTACGGGCCGGTCACGTAGATGCGGCAAAAGCCATTGCGATACCCGAATGTAGTAGTCGATGACATTCCCTTTGTTAACGCCGGCGACCGGGTAAAGAAGCTTATCGAGGTTGGACACAGGCACGTCCACACCCTCTATGCGCAACGTCTGCTTGCCTGCGGGCTGTCGTGCCATTGCGGTTTCAGAGTACAACGTCCGCATTCGTGATACTGCAAGGCCGCGATGCAAGCTGACTGACGGGCGAAGCTGTGCGGCTCCGCATACGGTGCGTCGGGGTGAGCCGCGATAACCGTGAACCTACGTACATTTGCTCGCAACCAGGTAGTCTGATAGCGGTGCGAGCAAGGGACATAACTCTTTGCGAGATGAGTGTGGGAATGGTGTTGTGCGTGGATGTGGCAGAACCATGCGCTTGGTTAGCTACACCCGATGCCTGCCAGCGCCACCGCAACACTTCCATGACCCAGGTTCGCGGACCGCTCCGTAAGGAAAACGGCGCATGCTGCCCTAGTGTCATACGCATAAATTAACGGCAATTTCAGATTGCAACACTACCAGGCCTGCTGCAGCGGAATCGATCACCGCTGCGCATGTCGCGAACAGGTTGTCGGCCTTTTTGACGGCCGGCAGGTCGATCTCGACCGTGCGGCCAGGACCTCTTACGCGAGCAGGGTAGCCCTGTTTCGCGAGCCACGCGGCCGTCCTTTCGGGTCGCTGGATTGGCCGGGCTGAAGTAGCCTGGGGCTCTGTTGTCTTCTGTTGTTTCAGGTGTGCGATGGCACATAACCCATTTGGGTCGCAAGCGCCGAGTTCACGGTCGGCCGAGGTTCCGGCGTAGTCCTACGTGCCCACTCCAATGGCTGAGTCCGTCGTTTTCACACGATGAAGCGGTTTGCCAGGAACATTGGCGCGTGGCTGAACGCTGTCGACATGAATGCGACCGGCGCCCCGGCCGGGCGATTACCATGAATTGGACCAGTTTGACGAAAGGCCTTAGGTTTCAACCTCGATATGCAACGGCCAAAGATCCTAGCTCTTTTGTATGTAACCCTGCTGGCGCAGCAGGCTCAAACATCCGGCACTGAAAGTCAGGAACCCGCAAGTTACACCATTCTGTATACCGGCAGAACACTAGGTTATTATCGAGTACCGCATCAGCAAACCACCTCTTCGCGCGCATGTAGCGAACGGGATGCAACTCTCGCGCAGGTGACCGAATTCCTGAACTCTGCTCGCGCTGTGCCGCCACCTAGAGTCCTTGTCGGAATGGGCGACAATTTCTCGCCCGAGCTGAATGCGCGAATGATCCTGGACGAAAGATCGAAGCAACTTGTACCGAAGGATCAGCTCATCTGGGATTTCTTGCAAGATCGCTGGGTACCGTATACAGCAACCAGCACTGACCTGGATTCGGCACGAAGCGCCGGTGGGGGCACCGCAGGATTCGACAACGTCGCCTGCTTCTTCCGGTTGGCGGGGTTCGATGCCGTTGTACCGGGGCGCGAGGATTTCCGCTTCGGCCCGGAAAAACTCCGCGAACTCGCACGCTATTTGGCAAGTGACGCGCCGGGCGGCACGCCCGTCCAGATGCTCGGGGCGAATCTCGTCATTAGAACGTTCGTTTCGAAGCCGCCGCATGCGGAGCACGCCACCGTTTTGAACCCACGCAATTACTCGCTGGCCGGCCAGAACGGTTCGTCCTTTCGAATACCCGGCGTTCCGCTGCCGTGGTTGCGTCGCTTTGATATCACGAACGGAACATCGCGGGACACCGGGCCGCTGTACAACTTCGCCTGGCTGTGCGGCGGAATCCGGCGATCCGACTTCGATCCTGGCCAATGCGAAGCTCTCGCGTCTTCTTCGACCTCTGAGGGGAGCACAACCTTGAGCTTTCTGCTGCCTGCTGAGTTTCCACTTTATCCCGCACACGGATCGCTTCAGCCCGCTAAAGACTACTTCGTGTGCGCATCCAGCGTCCACGATGCCGCGGAGATTACAGCGAAGAACACGCTCTGCAGCCCTGAATTCCGCTTTCGCCAGCCGTTCTTTCACTTCGGGAATGCTTCGGATCCAAACCCGCATTCCTATGTACGCATCAAAAACCAAGGGCTGGTGGTGTTTGGAATCCTCGATCCAGCGCTGCTTCCGCAGATAGGAGAGATGAATTATTCCTGGGTGAACCAGGATAAAGATCTGGACACGCAGGTTGAAATCACCGATCCTCGTGAGGCGCTGATGCAACTGCTGCAAACGTGCGACGCGGATCCTGACTGTCGCGGCGCACGACGACTTCTGCTGGCGCAAATGTTGCCGGAAGATGCCCGGCGCCTGGCTGATCGTTTACATGGCCAGTTTGACGCGATTATCTCTGCATCAGAAGAGGCGCACGCTACTCGCGATACTCTCACATTGGAGCGTAACGTAGCGCCTGACGCACGGGCGCCGATCGTCCTTACACCGGCATCGCATTTCTTGCGCAGTACACCGACGACATTACAGGTCACGATGCAGCAGGCCCGTCTCGATCTGACATCCACGACCGCGGGCACAGACAGCCATTTCCATCGAGCGTCCGTTCCGTTGCAGTTGCGGGAGTACACAGGCCAGCGATCGCTCGCCGATGTGCTTGCGGCCAGCGCGGTACGCAATCCGGAGAGCGCAGAACAGAGTCTGTCGGGGCAGCTTGAAAGCGCTGTCCTGAGGAGCATGCGTGAAAGCTGCCACGCAGACATTGCGTTCCTGCAACATCGCGATCTCTTCCGGCCGGAGTATTTCGCGAAGCAACAGCCGACGGCCGCAGAACTGCAAACGATGCTCGATGAACTCTTGTGGAAAGGCGATTTTCTCGTCTGCCGTGCCGCGACTGGCGCAGTCATCCGCCAGGTTCTCACACAATCCGATGAATATGACGGAAGCGAGAGCGATCGCGATCGCGCTCTCGCACGCCTCGGCACTTTCAGAGACAGCTTCAGCGGAGATTGGATTGTCGACGGCGCCGCTCTGCAGGATGAGGAACTGTACTCGGTTGCGACTACGGACTACGTAGGCCTTGGAGATACCAGTTACCCCGCTTTTCGGGAGATACCGGTGCCGCCAGCTACGCGGGTTCGTGACTACGGAAAACTCGAGGAGATCAGCGCCCTGGTATGCCGCAATTTAATCCACGGCGTTCCGGGGAGCGGAGCAGGACGCGGATTCTGCCGGGCGACAATCGACACGACGGCCTACTTCGATCAGATACAGCACAAGCCTGACTCGCAGGCTGTTGCTGCGGGCGTGATGGAGCGTCTTCGAGAGTGGGCGCGAGAACGCTGGGAGAATCGCGCCACCTTCGCACAGCCTGAAGACGCTCCGGAGGCTGCGGCGCAGCATCGGCGAGTGCTGTCATTTCGACTAGACCGAGCTGACATTGGTTTTCAGCAGGACCGTCACAGCCTGAGCGAGGCAGAGCAGAGACAGCACTTCAGCGGCGTTCAGGCATCGCAGCCGACAGCGCCGGAAAGGGTCGACGCGACGGCGGACTGGTTAATGCGTCTGACGTCCCGAGGCAAAAATGTAGACTTGTTCATCCAATCCGATGCAGCGTATCAGGCCAGCGCAATCCGGCAGACGCTGACGCCATCCACCACGGAGGGCTCGGAATCCAGAGAACCGTTCCAAGTCAGCCAGCCACGGAATACAGTAGCGGCGGAAAGTGGCGCGATGTGGCATCTGATACCTTTCCGTCAGAAGAGCGCGACTGGCTTGCGCTTGCTTACCTCCATCCGGTTTGAGACGGAGCTTGCTTCTCCCTTCGTCGCTTTTCAGGGGGCCGACGGCTTCCTGCCTCGCCGGCTGCCGCGAAGAAACGCGTTGTTCGCAAAAACTGGTCTGCGTTATGACGGTCGCCAAAGCTGGCTGGAGGCAGGAATCCAGAGCGGTCCGGTTACGCGAATCACGTCGCTGACGCTGGGCGCGCTGACATGCACCCCTGGAGATATCGCTGCCTGCGTCGCGCCGCCAGGCGAAGAGTTACCGGGCGTCGGGGACCTGGAAGGCCGACCGCTGGCCGTCCAGACCGTGCGTGGCAATCAGTCCGGAGTATTTCTGAACGCCAGAATTCACCTGCCACTGTTATTGAACCGGCTCGATTATACGATCGAGAACTCGGGAGCACTGTATTTCAACGCGAGCGGCGATTCTCCCGCAGATACGCGGTACCTCGAGGTAATGACACATGCAATCAGCATCCCGATTGTTGGCAATCTGAGTATCTCTCCGAGAGTGGATCTGTTCTTCTTTCGCAATAAGATCGCAGGTTCGAATATACACGGATATCAGATGTCGATCACGGCACAATACCGTTTCGACTGGCATACGGGGCTTCGATTCCGATCCACGCTGAGATATCCGAATTCGCCGAGCCAGTGATAACCAATAAACCGATGATATGAAAACCGGCGGTTCCAGCCAGTGACTGCCTTTCGAACAAAACGGGCAGACATACCCGTTCGGTCGCGTGCGTTCGATATCGACGGCAACGTGCAGCCAGCGCCAGACGACCCATTCCTGGCCAGCAAGAGGACTTATTGGGAGAGTAACGGGCAAATTACCCGCCAAGTCCTTGTGCCATAAGCGGCGGAGTGTTTCCGCTACCCCAACATCGCCAACTGGTAAAGGGCCTGTAGCGCGTCATCTATGGGATGGCGCTGCGGCTTCCCCGATGAATCCAGCTTGTTCCATCGTATGAGGTTGATCGCGACGGACATTTGTCGCTTTGTGTCGGCTCGTGTCATGGAGATTGCTCCCGCGCCCCAGACCGTCCCGTCGTGACCCCAGAACGTGCCCTGGCCGGGGATCTTCATCTTGTGCAGGCCGAGGCCGTATTCGATCTTCTTCCCCTCAAAGGAGATGACCGGGACAGTGAGCTGCATCTGCGCCAGCGACGAGGCGTTGACAATCTCGCGGGCAAGCAGCAAACCGTAGAAGCGATTGAGATCGGCAACCGTTGAAATCAACGATGCCGCAGGCCCCACCCAGGACATATCGTAGACACTGTAATCGCGCGGCGGGTCGATCATGCCGAACCACGCCTCGTACATCTGAGAGTGCGGCTCGCCGATGTGCGGTCCGGCGGGAAGCTCGGTGTCTCGAAGGCCAGCGCGCTCGATCACGTTCCGGGTGATGCATTGCTCCGCGGTGGCGCCGGTCACGTGCTCGAGGAGCTGGCAGAGGAGCAGGTAGTTGGTGTTGGAATATCGTCCCGGAGTTTCACCCGGCTTACCAACGGCAGGCGCCCTGACTCCCAGTTCGATCAATTCGGTCGGGTGAAAGCGCGTGAAGCGGTTGTCGTCCAGGCTCTCGGGTGTGGTGTCGGCCACCGAAGGAAATGCCCTGAGAGAAGAGTACGCATACGGGAGGTATTCCGCGAGTCCACTGGTGTGGTTAATCAGCATTCGGACGCTGATCGTGCTGCCGCGTTGTCCGGCTACCAGCCTGGGCAGGTAATGGCCAACTGGCGTGTCGAGCCCGATCTGACCGCTCTCGACCTGCTGCAGAACCGCCGCGGCGGTGAAGGTCTTGGTAATACTCCCAACGCGATGCCGCATGTCGGGGGTAACGGGACGGCCGGAGGCGACATCGGCGACGCCCGAGGCTCCGCGCCACACCTCGTCGCCGTCACGCACCTCGGCGAACACTCCCGGAATCCCGGCGCGATGGACCTTGTCTAAGGCAGTCTTCAGCGCTTTTGGATCAAGTGGGTTCTTCATACGGTCGAAGATTAGACTTCCGATGTTCCTCGCGGTGTTAGAGTAAGCATCGGCGCATGAGATCCCTTAAAACAATTGTCTTAACGGTTTTGGTGGCCGTTGGCTCCTTCCCTGCAGTTGCGGCAGCGGAGACCCGGGTGGCGATTGTCGTTGGGCCCAGCGACCATCCTCCGGGAACGCATGAGGTCGCAGCCGGGGGCCGGCTGATGCAGTGGGCCGTTGAGAATATGGCCAATGTTTCGGGAGTGAAGGCGGAGCTCTTCTATGAATGGCCAAAGGATCATGGTGTTCTCGAGGCCGTCAGCACGATCGTTTTTATTGGAGATACGTTTCCTCCGCAGCGGATGCCGAATCCGACGGCGGTCCTGAGCGATGTCGGAGAGATGATGAAGCGCGGTGTCGGGCTCGTATGCGTTCATTACGCGACCGGGCTGCGGGCACAGGATGTAGAGCCGGACGGCGCCCATCCACTTCTGCGCTGGCTGGGAGGCTATTTTGCAACAGGCACTCCGCATCATAAATCGGTGGCGAAGGTCTTCGAGTCGGTGAGGATAAGTCCTGCCGCAGCGGGGCACCCCGTGTCTCGCGGATGGCGGGAGTTCATCGTGGATGACGAGCCATACTACAACAACTACTTCGGGCCAGACGGAAATAAGCCGGCGGCGAACGTAACTCTGTTCGCGACAGCGATGCTTCCTCCGGAAGCTCCGAAGCGCGAAGCAGTCGCCTGGGGCGTCGAGCGAACAGATGGTGGGCGAGGCTTCGCGATTGTGATGCCGCACTTTTACAAGAACTGGGCGAATGAAGATCTAAGGCGATTGATCTTGAACGGGATCGTGTGGACGGGTAAGCTCGACGTACCGTCGGACGGTGTGCGGACTCCAGCTCCGGACCTGACCAGGTTTAGACCGGAGTCGGTTGAGCCGAAGCCCCGCAACTCCGTGGGAAAGTAGGATCGAGGAAATGGAACGCTGCGGTCTTCTTGACCCGTTCCCGCCGAGTGCGATATGCAGATAGGCAATGCCTAAAGCACCAGCCGCTAGTATCAGCCGCCGATCACTCCTTACCTTACCGTTCGCATGCGCCGCCGTGGGCCGAGCCGCGGCTTCGCGGCCCAACGTCATCGTCATCCTCGTCGATGACATGGGCTTTTCCGATCTCGCCTGCTACGGCAGCGAAATCCCGACCCCCAACCTCGACAAACTGGCCGCCGGCGGCCTGCGCTTCTCGCAGTTCTACAACACGGCCCGCTGCAGCCCCTCTCGCGCCGCGCTGCTCACGGGCCTCTATCCGCATCACGCCGGCATGGGCCACCTCGATCCTTACATCCGGCAGGGATCGCAAGGATACACCGGCAGGCTGAGCGAACGATGCCTCACCTTGGGCGAAGTGCTGGGCGACTCGGGATATGCGACCAGCATGACCGGCAAGTGGCACCTGGGCTTGCAGAACGGCACCCCTCCCTGGCAGCGCGGCTTCGCGCGCTCGCTTTGCTCTCCGTTCGGCGAACTCTATTTTCCCGGCCAAACCAGCCCGCGCATGAACAACGCGCGCCTTCAGCTTTTCCACAACGGAAAGGAGATTCCGACGGATTCCGGGGAAGTGGGCAATAACTGGTACAGCCCTGACCTGTGGACAACGTATGCGCTCAGGTACATCGATCAGGCCATCGCCGAGAAGAAGCCGTTTTTTCACTATCTGGCCCACAACGCGCCTCACTTCCCGCTGATGGCCCCGCAGGAGGACATCGCTCGATTCCGCGGCAAGTACAAAGCGGGTTGGGATCAGCTTCGTCGGGAACGCCATGCGAGGCAGAAGGAGATGGGGCTGCTGAAGCCCGAATGGGCCTTGAGCGAGCGCCCGCCTGACTCGCCTGCATGGGAGTCGCTCGCTGAAGAGCAGAAGGATCGCTTCGATCATCTGATGGCTCTTTATGCCGCGATTATTTCCCGCATGGACAAAAGCGTCGGCGACCTGGTGGCGGGTCTCGAGAAACGCGGAGTGCTTGACAACACGCTCATCCTATTCATGTCCGACAACGGCGGCAACGCCGAATCCGGGCCGGACGGCCGTATTGTCGGCGGGCCGGTGGGAGCGGCCAGTTCCTTCATCCATCTGGGTATGAACTGGGCGACGTTGAACAATACTCCATTCCGCCGCTACAAACACTTTACGCATGAGGGCGGCGTGGCCACGCCGCTAATCGCCCACTGGCCACAGGGAATCCCGGCATCGCAGCGCGGCCGGTTCATTCACCAGCCGGCCCACTTAGTGGACGTCATGCCCACAGTCTTATCGGTAACCTCCGCGAAATACCCGGCCCGCCGCCAGGGACAGCCCATCGACCCGCTCGACGGTTACAGCTTCGCGCCGGCTTTCCAGGGTAAGTCGTGGACACGCCGCGAGCCGATCTATTACTTCCACGAAGGCAACCGTGGCGTGCGCGACGGCAAGTGGAAGCTGGTGATGAAGTACCAGGGCGAATGGGAACTTTACGACATGGATGCGGATCGCACGGAGTTACATAATCTGGCCGCCGCGGAGCCGGAACGGACTAAGAGGATGGCGGCCCAGTGGGACGCCTGGGCCGCCCGCACTCACGGCGATCCCTGGGAGGGCCCCGTTCGCAACGATTGGGGAGAGGAGGTAAAACCCTAGTCGCCGGTTTTCTCTACGCTTTTGCTACTACTGCGAGCACAACCAACCCGCAACATCCGAGACCGCTTCGTAACTCTGCTGTCCGTCTCGTCACCTTTACCTCGCAAAATGGGCGGTTCGTCCGTAGGCTGGGGTCATGAAGACAGTTGTTTGCAAAGATGCCCTGAACTGGATGGCGCTCTGCGCATGCGTGCTGTCGGCCCTTTCGATTGCCCAGAGCGCGGAGCCGACCACGATCACCGTGACGGCTGACAACTGGCAGACTAAGGAGAACGCGGACTTCCTCCGGCTGAACAGAAGAGTCGTGGGCCTCCTCCGGCAGGGGCTCAGCGCCGACCGGCAGAAAGTTCTCGAGTCAGGCATCCAGCTAGCTCGTCAGGCAGGAGCGAGCGGCCCTGAGCTGGCCGAGGCGCTAAGCGACCTCGGCACGCTCTACCAGGATTCGGGACGCTTTCTGGATGCCGAGCGGGCATATACGGAATCGATCGCTCGCTGGAGACGATTGTCAGCGAATCCCGAACTGGCCACTGCCCTGCAAAATCTCGCGAGTTTACGTTTGCTACAAGCGAAACCCTCTGAAGCCGAGAATCTGCTCCTGGAGGCGGAGCGTGTCGTTCTCAGGGCTTACGGAGTGGAAGCCCCGCAACTCGTGCCCGTGCTCAATGGCTTGACCGGTGTCTACTTCGAAACGGGGCGTTATCAGGACGCTAGACGTTGCAGTGAACGCGCGTTGTCGCTGTTGAAGAACGCCGAACAGGACCCGCAGATGGGGAACGCACTGTTTCTCCTCGCGAAAATTGAACGGAAACAGAAGCGCGACACAGAGGCCGAATCGTTGATCCGACGTGCGATTCTCGTTTGGAAGACATCATTGGGATTGCAACATCCTACGTACGCGTCCGGGCTCACCAGCCTCGCGGTTATGTTGTCTCGAAAAGATCCGGGGCAATCCGAACGACTGTTCCAGGAAGCGCTGGGGGTTATGGAAAAGCAGCTCGGCTCTGACCATCCGGTCACAGGCCAGATTCTTATGCTTTACGCCGAACATTTGGAAGCCGTCGGGCGAAAAGGCGGAGCGAAAAAGATAAGGCAGCGCGGGAACGCAATCCTGGCCCGGCATTCCCGCGAGAATCTATTGGGCCACACGATCGAAGTCGGAAGTTTTCAGTAATCAGTTCGGGAAGCGGCGCCCTCCCGATTTCTCTTTACGCATGTTGCTACTGCTTCGTTTCTAAGGGCTGCTTGGCTCCATTGAAGAACTCCTGCTGCAGGCGCGGACTGACCTGATCTGCCTTGATGGCACGAATCGCGTTGGCGACATTGGCCACATTTGCCTTCATATCGAACTCACCAAGCTCCTTCGTCGCAACGGCGCCTTCGCCACCGTAGTGATTCGGGAATTTTGCGTACCACCAGATTCCGGTGTACACGCCTTGCGGTAAATCGAGCCGGTTCAGATCCGCTCCCGATTGACTGGCGGCGCGATCCATATGGACCAAATCAGGACGTGAAACCAACGTATGAGAGGTCTCGGACTCACCTGCATGCGAGTCCACTTTGGACTTCAGCGCCGGTCTTCCGGGAGGAAATGGACCGCGGGAAAAGACATAGACCACGTAATCTTTGGGTGACGCGAGCTGCGATTGCGCGAAGTACGGCAACAAGCTGTTATTGCCGCCATGTCCGTTGACGATCAGTATCTTCTTGCAGCCGTTACGAGCCATTTCATCGGTTGTTTCCTGCAGGAGCTCAAGCTGGAGCCTTGGACTGTAGGCAATGGTTCCCGGCTGATGCTTTGCCTCAAAAATCTGGCCGAAATAGTATTCCGGAAATACTACCGCGTACTCCTGCTCCGCTCCGTGGATCGCGGAATAGCGGGCATTGATGAGGTCATTTCCAAGTGGCAGGTGCGGACCATGCTTTTCAAGAATGCCGAACGGCAATACGCAGGTTCCGCGAGACTGCTGAATTGCCTTCGCGAAGTCTCCGGCGGTCAACTCTTCCCATTTGACGGGCAGGTTTTGAGCCCTGAGAATACCGGCAACCACAAGTAACAGACTGCATTTCCTCATGGAGCGAATTGTATCCCGCTACATATTCTCGCGCGATGGCATCTAACTTGCCGATGAGACCGCTACGGCAAGTTGCTGTCTGTATATTTCTGCTTGGTTCGCTGGCGGCGGCCGCCGATGTGGCGAACATGTCGGGCGTTTGGAAGCTGAATGTGAAAAAGTCGAAGTTCGAAAAGAACGCGGCGCCGTTGAACGTCGAGTTACGAATTCAACACAATGAACCGGCTTTGAAATATTCCGGGACGGTCCAGCGAAACCAGGAATCCTCGCCAGATACGTTCGAATTCGATGGGGCGATCGATGACAAGATCTACCCGGTGAAAGAGACAAATACGACCGGCCGGACAATAAAATTCAAACGACAATCCCCCCGCTCGGTCGAATCCTGGTCGTCCGACAGCACGATGGAGGAGCATGCCGTCACGACCGTAACGGGCAACACACTGGTTCGCAAGATCCATGTCAAACAGAAAGACGGAAAGGTCCGCGATTGGACGGAGGTTTACGAAAAACAGGGCTGAAGTTCCCGGCCGGCATGTTACA
The DNA here is from genome assembly GCA_963833675.1 of Bryobacteraceae bacterium. GTDB lineage: Bacteria > Acidobacteriota > Terriglobia > Bryobacterales > Bryobacteraceae > DASQDN01. Next base: position 72,521 of record CAWHYW010000012.1, read on the forward strand.
ATCGTTCATGTTACGCGCTGTTCGGCAGACGCATTCCACACAAAATCTGGACGGGTGGGTGAGTGGTTAAAGCCAACAGACTGTAAATCTGTCCCTCCTTGCGAGGTACGAAGGTTCGAATCCTTCCCCGTCCACCATCCTCTGACCGCCGTTTCCACATGAGTTTGTCGTGCGCTCGCGCGGTGGTTTATAATTTTTATTTACTGCCGTTGTAGCTCAGTAGGTAGAGCGCGTCCTTGGTAAGGACGAGGTCACCGGTTCAATCCCGGTCAACGGCTCCAGATTTCAGCCACACCGAGAGTCTGGTTTTCCCGATTCAATCAGATCGTAAGTCGGCAAACCGATTTGGCTTCGTTCGCAAAAAAGGCGTACGGGAAGTGGCGTGTTTTAGAAGAGTGAGAAGAGGCTCCCACTATGGCGAAAGAGAAATTTGACCGCAGCAAACCCCACGTCAATATCGGGACGATCGGACATATCGACCACGGCAAGACGACGCTGACCGCGGCGATCACCAAGACGCTGGCGAAGAACAACCCGAAGGTAAAGATTCGCGACTTCGATTCGATCGATAACGCGCCGGAAGAAAAGGCTCGTGGAATCACAATCGCCACTGCGCACGTCGAGTACGAGACGCCGAACCGGCACTATGCGCACGTGGACTGCCCGGGTCACGCCGATTACATCAAAAACATGATCACCGGCGCGGCGCAGATGGATGGCGCGATTCTGGTTGTGGCCGCTACCGATGGTCCGATGCCGCAGACGCGTGAGCACATCCTGCTCGCCCGTCAGGTAGGTGTGCCGTACATCGTGGTCGCTCTGAACAAGGTCGACATGGTGGAAGATCCCGAGTTGCTCGAGCTGGTAGAACTGGAAGTTCGCGAGCTGTTGTCGAAGTATCAGTTCCCGGGCGACGATCTGCCGATCGTTCGCGTCAGCGCGCTGGGCGCGTTGAACGGGGAAGAAAAGTGGCAGAAGTCGGTGGAAGAGCTGATGGCAGCGGTAGACGCCTACGTTCCGGTGCCGGAGCGTGTGACGGACAAGCCGTTCCTGATGCCGATCGAAGACATCTTCTCGATCCAGGGCCGCGGCACGGTGGTGACGGGGCGTATCGAGACGGGCATCTGCAAAGTGGGCGAGGAAATGGAGATTGTCGGTTTCCGTGAGACGCGCAAGACGGTGATCACGGGAATTGAAATGTTCAAGAAGCTGCTCGACGAAGGCCGGGCGGGCGACAACACGGGCCTGCTGCTGCGCGGCATTGAAAAGACGGATGTGGAGCGCGGGCAGGTGATCGCCAAGCCGGGCTCGATCAAGCCGCACACGAAGTTCAAGGGTGAAGTATACGTTCTGTCGAAGGATGAGGGCGGGCGGCACACGCCGTTTTTCAATGGCTACCGGCCGCAGTTTTACTTCCGGACGACGGATGTGACGGGTGTGGCGAAGCTGCCGGAAGGCACCGAGATGGTGATGCCTGGCGACAACGTGCAGTTGGAAGTAGAGCTGATCACCCCGGTGGCGATGGCCAAGGGCTTGCGCTTCGCGATTCGCGAAGGCGGCCGTACGGTCGGCGCCGGCACGGTGGCTGAGATTCTTGCATAATTTTAGAAAGTCAGGAGTAAACCATGCCTCGTGAAATTATCACGTTCCAGTGCACTGAGTGCAAAGATCGGAACTACAGCAACACGAAAAACAAAAAGACGACGACCGAGCGTCTTGAAATGAAAAAATTCTGTCCGAAGTGCCGCAAGCATCAGCCGCACAAGGAAATCAAGTAAGCTGGTTAAGGGGCCCGGACAGGCTCCTTGCCAGAATAGGGGCGTAGTTTCAATGGCAAAACAGCGGTCTCCAAAACCGCATTTGGGGGTTCGAGTCCCTCCGCCCCTGCCAAGTATCTCAGGACAAAGCGAAATCTCATGGAAGCGAATAGCTGGATAGAGCGCGCCGGTCAGTGGCCTGCGCAAACGAAGAATTACTTTGAGGAACTGAAGCAGGAAATGCGCCGGGTGACCTGGCCTACCTGGAAGCAGGTCCGGGCCACAACCACGGTCGTCATCGTCGCTGTCTTCGCTTTCGCCGCTTACTTTGCCGTCGTCGATGCCGCAGTTGGACGGCTTATCACCAAATTGTTTGAAGTATTCTCGAAATAAAGCGGGGTGTCCATGTCCGAAAAAGATCCGTTCCAATATCCCGCCGAAGAATCCGGTGAGCCTACGGAAGATTTCTCCGGTTTACCAGAAGAGTCCCCCATCGAGCCTCCCGTTTCCGACGGTCCCGTCGCGGCCGATGACGATGGGATGAGTTGGTACATCATCCACACCTATTCCGGATTTGAAAACAAAGTAGCCGAGTCGTTACGTACGAGATCGGAAGCATTCGCGTTCACGGAGAAACTCGGGCAAGTATTGATTCCGACCGAAGAAGTGGTCGAAATGCGGAATGGGAAGAAAGTCACCAGCAAGCGGCTGCTCTATCCCGGTTATGTGCTCGTCCAAATGTGGATGGACGACCAGATGCGACATTACATTAAGGAGACACCTCGTGTTACCGGTTTCGTCGGTGGGGGTGGTGAGCCTGTGCCGCTGACCGCTGACGAGGTAAACAAAATTCTCTATCGAGAAACGACCGCGGTTGCGCCGCGTCCGAAGCTTACGTTCGAGAAAAGCGAGACGGTACGCATCGTCGATGGACCCTTCACGAATTTCACCGGTAAGGTGGACGAAATCAATACGGAACGCAATACGCTTCGCGTCCTGGTTACAATCTTCGGCCGCGCCACGCCGGTCGAACTCGAATTTCTGCAGGTAGAGAAGACTTAGTCGGCCCCCGCAGGGGATCCGAGCAAGGAACGAAAATGGCAAAGAAAGTTACTGGACAAGTTAAATTGCAAATCCCCGCGGGCAAGGCGACACCCGCACCTCCGTCGGTACCGCGCTAGGTCCGCAGGGTGTCAATATCATGGAGTTCTGCAAGGCGTTCAACGCGAAGACGAACGCGAAGGATCAGGAAGGTCTGATCATCCCGGTGGTGATCACGATCTACTCGGACCGCAGCTTCACTTTCATTACGAAGACCCCGCCCGTGCCGGTGCTTGTGAAGCGCGCCGTCAGCCTGGCGAAGGGCTCGGCTGAACCTAACAAGAACAAGGTCGGCAAAATCACGGAGAAGCAGATCGAGGAGATCGCGAAGATTAAAATGCCCGATCTTAACTGCTTTGACTTGGATGCAGCCATGCGCTCAGTTAGAGGGACCTGCAGAAGTATGGGCGTTGATGTCGTATAAGTAAGTCTTGGTTATCGTAAAGATAGGCCGCCTCTCCGGGCGGCCTTTTTGTTGCTTGATAGGATGAGGAATAACGATGCCGGATAACAGCTTTGATATCGTTTCTAAGATTGATTTAGCCGAAGTTTCTAATGCGATTCAGCAGGCCTCAAAGGAAATCCAGACCCGCTTCGATCTCAAGGATTCCAAGTCGCGCATCGAACTGAATGAGAAGGACAACAAACTGATCCTCGCCAGCGCGGATGAGTATAAGCTCAAGGCGGTTACCGAGATTCTACAGAGCAAACTCGTAAAGCGAAACGTGCCACTGAAGGGTCTGTCGTACGGCGCGATTCAGCCGGCTGCGGGCTCGACTGTGAGACAGGAAGTCACGCTGCAGCAAGGTATCACGAAAGAAAAGGCCAGCGAGATCGTGAAGGCGATCAAGGATAGCAAGAAGAAGGCTCAGGCCTCGATCCAGGGCGACCTGGTGCGTGTCAGCGCGAAAGACCGGGACGTTCTGCAGGAAATCATTGCCCTGCTGCGCGGCAAGGATTTCGGCATCGACATGCAGTTCACGAACTACCGATCGAACTGATGTCGCGACGGATCGAAACACACATGATCGCCGGTCCTGCCGGTAAGCTGGAAGCTCTGCTCGAGGAGCCCGAGCATGATGAGCCGCGCGAAGCCATCCTGGTGTGCCATCCTCATCCGCAGTTCGGTGGGACGATGCACAACAAAGTCGTCTATCGGATTGCGCGAGGGCTTCGGAAATCGGGAGCAGTGGTGCTTCGCTTCAACTATCGCGGAGTTAATCTCAGCGAAGGTGAATATGGTCATGGAGTGGGAGAAATGGAGGATGCGCGGGCGTCCCTCGCGTGGCTGCGTGAACGTTATCCAGACCTGCCGTACTCGCTCGCCGGTTTCTCGTTCGGCTCTCGAATTGTGCTGCAGATGGCGTGCGGCGATCCCGCTGCGCAGCGTGTCATAGCGGTAGGCTTCCCCACCGCTTATAAGAACCGCGATTATCTGGAGAATTGCCGTAGTCGGAAGATCTTCATCCAAAGTACTCACGATGAGCATGGGCCGATGGACGATCTCGAGCGGATGTTCGAAACTCTGCCCGAGCCCAAGCAGCTCTTGTGGGTGCAAGCGGAGGATCACTTCTTCAAGGGCGCGTTGGATGACTTCGAGCGGGTGATTATCAGTCTGGGCTTGTCGTAGAGAGACATTAAAGAATCAGTAGTTCTGTCTGTATCTCACCTGTAACACGCGCGCCATCCTCGCCGACAAAAACATTCACCTCGGAGCGAATTCCGAACTCCGGCAGGTACACGCCGGGTTCGATAGAGAAGCATGTCCAAGGGATAATTCGACGCTCATCGTGCGTTTCGAAATTATCCATATTTGCGCCAGCGCCATGCACGTCCGTGCCGATCGAATGTCCGGTACGATGGATGAACTGCTCTCCGAAGCCTTCTTTCTCAATGTATCCGCGCGCAACGTCATCGACTTCGAAGCCGCAGATCTCCTTCTTTGCCTTAGTCGACTGTTGGACAAATTCGATGGCTGAGTTCCGCGCCTTGCTGACGACTGCGAACACTTGCTTTACTTCGGCCCTCGGTTCTCCGCAAAATCCTGTCCACGTGATGTCGTAATAAACCGATCCGTGATCTTGCAGCTTCGCCCACATATCGATTAGAACGAGATCGTTCGAACGAATCGGCGTGTATCGGTCTGCGGTGGGTTCGTAATGAGGATCGGATGCGTTCGCATTGACGGCGACAATCGGCCCATGATCCGTCCGCAGGCCATGCTCCCGGAATCGCTCGAGTATGAATGAGCGTACTTGCCAGTCGTTCACTTCCGCGCCGTTACCGACGCGCTCGCGAATTAGATCAAAGGCGTCGGCGCGAATGCGATCGACGCGCCGGCCGGCCTCGAGATGTGCCGCAAGTTGCTGTTCCGTCCAACGCGCTTCGAACAACTGAACGAGATTCGCGGAGCTTCGAATTTCCATGCCCAGCGAGCGAATCAGCTCAACTGTCCCGGCATCAACCATCGCAACGTACGGAAGAGCGCATTCTGGAGAATATTGCATCGCGATTGCGCGCGCGCTTCCTAGTAGCACGCGCAACTCGGCTTGCTGCTCCGACCATCGCGAGTAGTATCGTTTTGTTCCGGGCAATGCATCCAGATGGTGAGACTCAATCCGATGGCACAATGCCCGTGGTTCGCCAACGCGAGGAATGAAGTAATACCAGCGGCGTGTCGGCTTCAGATCGTCACCTAGTTGCAGAATTCGATAGGCGAGAGCGTCGCGGCGATGATGGTCAAAGAAGAGCCAACCGTCAAGATCTTCGGCTTTTAAGGCGTCCTGAATAGCTTCGATATTCATCGAATTCCTCCCATCAAGCGGACCATGGGTTTGACGAACACAGCGAGCATGATCCCGGCAACGATTGCGAACGCGCCAACGGCGCTGAACAACGTCGGTAGAGGCATGGATTCGTATAGGGCTGCCATTCTCCCGCCCATGTAATTACCGACCGACAAGGCGAGGAACCATACGCCCATCATTAGACCGGTGACGCTCATGGGTGCGAGCTTCGTCATGGCGCTGAGGCCGACGGGACTCAAACAGAGTTCGCCCATCGTGTGAAAGAGGTATGTAACGATCAGCCACATCGGGCTTACTCTAACGCCGGATGCAGCAGCCTTGGCGCCAAGCGAGAGGACAAGAAATCCTAACCCGACAAGCAATAATCCAAACGCGAACTTGGCCGGACTAGATGGCTCTCTTGGTCCTAAGCGTATCCACAGCCACGCAAATACTGGAGCGAGCAAGATCAAGAACAGTGAATTTATCGATTGATACCATGGGGCGGGAAAGGCGTGGCCAAATACCTGGTTGTTTGTACTTCGCTCCGCGAACAGATTCAATGTAGAGCCGGCCTGCTCGAACACAGACCAGAAAATCGCGGCTGCAATGAACAATCCGAGAATCACGAACAGTCTCTTGCGCTCCACTGGTGTCCATTGCCCGGAGCTCAACAACCAGATGAAGAATACAATCACCATGGCAAGTAGAGCCAAACCTGATCCATCGGCGATATTCTTTGCGCTGACGATTCCCATCAGGCTAAGAGACACAACCATCGCCACAATGCCGCTTAGGACAGAAATTCCTAAAAACAGGCGTCTCCGTGATACGTTCGTATCTCCGGCGCCGGCGGGGGCGACACCGGCGTCGCCGAGGCTCTCCTTTCCCATGACATATTGAACGAGCCCGATCATCATGCCTAGGCCAGCGAGGCCGAACCCGTAGCGCCAGTTGTATTGCGCGATCCAACCACACAAAAGGGGCGCAAGCAGCGCCCCTGTGTTAATGCCCATGTAGAAGATAGAGAAGCCGGCGTCTCTGCGTGAATCACTAACGCTATATAGCAAGCCGACAATTGCGCTGACGTTGGGTTTTAACAGTCCGGTCCCGGCCACAATCAAGGCCAGGCCGGTGTAGAACGATCCCATTGAGGGGATCACAAGAAGAAAGTTTCCAACGGAGATAAGAACTCCGCCCAGAAGCACAGCCTTCCGAAGGCCGAGAAACTGATCGGCAATCCAACCACCGGGGAGCGCCGCCATGTAAACCATTGCGGTAGTCAGACCGTAGATCACGGCAGCATCGGCTGTATCAAACCCGAGTCCCCCTTCCGTCACTTTTGCTGTCATGAAGAGGATAAGAATGGCGCGCATTCCGTAGTAGCTGAACCGCTCCCACATTTCGGTGAAGAACAACGTGGACAGGCCGCGTGGATGCCCGAAGAACTCTTTAGCCATTTAGGAAGCCCGCGCCACCTTCCAATCAATCTGTGTGCGGAAGCTGGCTACGCCTGCCGTATCGCGCTCATCCACCACCGTGAAGAGTAGCGCGTCATCGAGCCAGTCCTGACTGGCGCCGGTCGAGTGCTGGCTTGCCACGGTGAGAGTATATTCCTGCCGTGTGAGAAAGCATCGGAACCCGAAGCGAACCAGAACTCGAATCACCATTCGCAAAATCTCCTAGCTCCACTCCTTCGATCCTGGTGTTGGTGCCAAATACCTCGATGCCGAGTCGATTGCGGATCAACATCCCTATCATCGGGTTCGGACACCGGCCGGTTGAACTTTGCCTCTACCTCGACAATGATGTCCTCTCCCGCCTGAACGGCAGTCGTTTCCTGCCCATCAGCAGTAAGAATTCTTATGCGCGTAATTGTACTCGCGCGATCACCGTGACGATAATTGCCCGTCAGTTCGCTCTTCTCTGCGCTCGAAGCTTGCCTGTCATGCACGAGCGCTACATAGCGATTGACAACTTCCGAAGGAGAGCCCTGGCAAAAAATCTCTCCTTTCATCATCAATATGGCTCGATGGCACAGGCGTTTGACTAAGCCAAGGTCGTGGGAGACAAAAAGGATCGTGACCTTCCGATCTTTCAGCTCTTCCAATTTTTGAAGGCAGCGATTGGCGAAAATCGCGTCGCCGACTGCAAGGGCTTCATCGACGATCAACACTTCGGGCTGCACGTGAATTGCGGTAGCGAACGCAAGCCGCACATACATGCCACTCGAGTATTCTTTCACCGGCCTGTCGATGAATTCGCCAATTTCAGCGAAGGTCTCGATCTCAGGAAAAATACGCTCGGTCTCCCTCCGCGAAAGACCGAGAATCTCACTGTTCAGAAAAACATTCTCTCGGCCGGAGAACTCGGGGTTGAATCCAGCCCCGAGTTCTAACAACGCCGCGACACGCCCCTCAACTGATACGCGTCCCGACGTCGGCTGCAAGATTCCAGCGGCAATCTGCAGCAACGTGCTTTTTCCCGAACCGTTCGGGCCGACAATGCCGAGGATCTCACCCGCGTCGACATTGAAACTCACGTTGCGCAAGGCCCAGAAGTCCGAATGTAACGGACTGCTGCGAAAAGGCAGCAGTTCAAGCAACCGGTCGGAAGGCCGGTCGTACAGCCGAAACAATTTCGATACGTTCTGGATTACTACCACGGCCTGAATATAACATTCAGAGCCGAAGGGTCACCGTCAGTCCTGCGCCCGGCCGATCGCCGCCAACTCCAATTACGTCCAGCCCGAGTTTCCATCCCGCAACAAGCGGCGGTAGACTCAAACCGTCGATCACTGGATCCGAGAGTGTTTCTCCTTCCGGGATAGTTAACGAGCAATACGTTTCCCCATCCCTCGTGACACGCACTTCCATCGGTCCACCCGTTGGCGGCTCAATAACGTTCGCGAATACGTCACGCACTGCATGCGACGACTCCATACTTAATTGCGGCACGGCGTTCGATTGTACTGCCAGAGGTCCATCCACCTGTAAAGAGATCTGACCTCCCGACAAGGTACGAATTCCGGCATCAATCAGCCCGCTGTAGCACGCGACACCTACTTGACTGTTTCCTTTGACATTTGTCACATACATCTCGGCCGCAATGATCCGAATATCCGGAATCACCAGAACCTGACTATAGCTGCCGCTCGCAGGTGTTCCGAAAATTCCCCGCAAAAACGGAAGAACAAAAGCTTTACGATCAAGCAGCCAGACCTTCTCTCCTGCGATGTGTTCCCCGGGATTGCTGCCGAGCCGCCCCCGCTGAATAGTCAATAGCAGCCCGTCTTCTGAGACTTCATTCACGGAGACCAGTTCCGCCCCAATCTGCACAACCGAGCCTACTTGAAAGGGCCCAGCAGCAGACAACCTCAGTACATCCGAATCGACGTTCATTGGCTCAGCAACAACGAACGTCGTCGTCCCCGATAGTTCATTCCAATAATGCAGCGTCAAACTTCCGGCGGAGACCGTGCGGGTATTCTCCAGACTACGGAACCCGATCCCGCTTACCTCGCATGTACCCTGCCCCGGCGAGTTCAATCCGAAAATGGGAGTGTCCGGAACATCTTTGTCACCAGCGGCTCCGCCGATAGTCCACCGAGTCAACGGCGATAACTCGTAGGAGCATTCTCGATCGTGCACATTGGCGGCTCGACCCGAAATATGCACAACCGCATTCTCGCGATTAGGCACGCGAAACACCACTGGACTCGCCTCCGTTAGGGCGGCAAAATTCCATGTGGGTTCGATGACCACGAAACTGCTGGTTGCGTCCGGATCAATCGTCCATTGCGTTCCCACCGTGAGCACGGTCTCCGTATTCGAAAGAATTGTGCGTTCCTGCCCGCGGCCTTTGCCCGCACAAATGCGAACAAGCTTTCCTCGAAACTCATTCGGGAGCATACGCAACTGCACATTTCCGATAGTTGTTCCCGACTGTGTCTCGGCCGCAGTTAGCGGTAGGAGTTCCATCCGCCAATAGAAATTCGCATGATGATAATTCGCATCGGGCGGAGCCGCCAATTCCTCATCCGCGCCGGCATCGATCCACTGAGTGGTGACTGCTTCGTCCTTCGCAATTCGCAACAATTGCGATGGATTGAATCCTCTATATACGTTAAAGGAAGTCGTACCCGGCGCGAAACTCAGGTCATGCAGGGTCACCGAATTATTATTCGTTCCTGCCGCGACCGTTGCCCTCGCAATGAAGGAGAGCGGACTTTCGGAGCCGTCCGACCCGATCGCGCTAATCGCGTAGTAGTAGCTCCTGGCACCGTTCAGCGACCCTGCTCCCTGAGATACTTGCGGAGCCAGGCTCATCAGTGGAATCGCCGGAGCATTCTTCGCTGGACTTGAAGGCTTCGCAAACTTTACGGACAATGAGACTTCGTAAGATCCATCTGCTGTCTCGATAGGCGTTTCTTCCACATCGAACTGCGGATATCCCTCATCATCGAAGGATGTGCCCGCCAATGGCCTTGGTAATCCGGTCTCGACAGAAGGCTGACGTCCCCCGCCAATCACCCCAAGCGATCCGTCGCCACCCACGTACCATTCGTCGCTGTGTATCTGTCCAGTAATTACGATAGAGCGATAATTCAGGCCCGGAGCCATCCGCACAATACGGAACAATTGGCGATCGAAACCTTCCTTCGCGTATGTAATCGTTATCAGATCACCAGGCTTAAGTCCTATTCCCCGCACTCCGGTCTCGAATTCGACGTATGTATTTCCCCGAATTGCCTTATCGAGCTGTAATCTCAGCACACGCCCTGCCTGACTGAAATTCGGAAGCCCAAGCGCGGTCATGCTAGCGCTGATCTCCTGTCCGGCGACCAGAGCATCAGGCACATCAACTAAGGAGAGGCTATCTTGCTGATATTCGTTGAACTCATCTTGGAACTCTACCGTGTATCGATTCGGCGTCTCGGCTGTGCTTCGCGAAAACAAGCGCAAACTGGGCTCGCCATTCGCCCGTCTCGCGATATCGGAGAAAGACGACGACGCATCGCCGAATTCATAGGCGGGCCATCCGCCGTTGAGTTCCTCTGTGCTGTTCGAGCAGTCTGGCTTGTCCGTCTGTTGAATGGCAATGGATGACTCAGCTCCGAGTTGCAATAAGCCGCCTGCGCCATACGTCAAGTAGAGGGCCGATGCGTTGCGAACGCCTCGAATAACATCCGCCGCGCTACGCCGTTTCCTGATCACCAGATTGCACTGGAAGCGCGGAATCGTGCGAGAGTTTCCGTGCAAATCCGTCGTGTCGATCGGACTCGTCACAGTACGAAGCCGTACGCGCAAAGCTGGCAAGGTCTAACTCATCGCTTGTCCATCCACTCCGCCGCAATAAGTCGAGAAGTACCCATGCCGGATTGTTGGTGAAAATGTCGCCCGAAAAAGCGCCATTCTCATCGTATGTCGCCAACTTCATGCCACGAATCAGGACGTCGATCTTGGGTAGTGCTTTCCCATCGCTGATGCGATTGGGTACCACTACAGAAAGCACCGCCATACTGCCATAAGGATCACCGGTGGGTTTCCCTGCCCCGTCGGTAAAGTCCATATTGAAGGCCCCGTTTCGTGAGCCAACGCTGGCGATATTGAACCATCCCGTCGCAGTCGGCTTATCCGCGGAGTCTCCGGATGGAAGCTCGATGTCGTTGACCAGAACTTTCGTAACTCCGTCTATCTCGCCCATGCCGAGCAACACTTCCATGTGCGTCAGATTCCCGTCGTTGCGCGCAAACACGACAGGCGGACGATACCACGCGGTCCCGTAAACCAGCGGGATGTAATCGTTGTACCGGCCTTCATTCTCAACGGCGGAGCTAAGATGGGGAGTTTTTTCTCCGTATGTCTTGACCTCGATAGTCGAAGGCACAAACTCCACACCACCGAAACGCCGGGTTGTCAAACTAGCCGCATCTACGTCGAACATCCCTCGTTCGGTGCACGCAGCGCGAGTATAGTCACAATCCGTGAACGGCTGTCCACCAGTGGTTAGGTTCCCCGCGCCGCCAGGTAGACCCGCAGAGTATCCACAGCGGTAGAAGGGCGAGTATTTGCCGCGATGCCCTCCATCGATCGCAAGTTGCCGCTGCGGGTCAGTTGAAGGAAACATCCAAGGGCATCGCCGCTGAATCCGTGCTTCAGGAAGCAGAATGCGCTGTAGGCTCATACGATTGAGAAATGTCAGCCGTATCGTCGATTCTGTAATTTCATCTGGTGGATTGCAGATACCCCGAAAGATCACCATTTCATCCGATGCGGACTCGCCGGAGATCGCATTCAGGAAGAGGAATCGTACGTTCAAGCGCGCGCCTTTCCAGCCTGTTGATCTGGCGATCTGCGAGAAGTAGGAATCGGCGTTGGCGAGAGTCAATGAAACTTTCGCTAAGGCATCGATACCGTCCTCGGCTGCCGAGCGGATATCGAAAGCATTGTGTTTCAGAATCCGCCCGTGATAGACATGCCCGCCGAGATTTACTTCGTGCGTGCTCCACCGCTCCGTAGACCCCGTCGCCAATTCGCAGTCGAATAATAGAAGGGGCGTCTCCGTTATTTGTCCACGTTTAGCCTCATGGATGGTCATTTGGTCACCTTTGTTCCCGCGATCACTCGAACTCGAACCGAGTGGTTATCAACGCCATTCGAAATGCATTCGAATTCATCCTGGTCGAACCTGGCCGTGTACACACCGGATGTTCCGCGCGTACGCCGATACCCCGAGGCGTCGGACTGTGCTTCCAATTGGGGGCCGAAGACCTCCAGAGTGCAAGCTGCCGGCAATTCAATACAGCAGCGAATCTCTTCAGTCGTACCCGGTATATTCCCCGAAACGCAAATGCGTTCCCAAGCTGCTGAAATTCCTCGAGCCGATACCACCACTCCGTCCGCGTTCTCCAGCCGCAGCCTCACATTATCCGTCGAGGTCGACCGTGCCCATAAACTAAACGTGTATCTGTACCATCCTGGAGCATCGATATTCTGAGTGAGCGCTTGCGGCGCTTGCGCCGCATTGGTCAACCGCCACGCTGAGGTTTCACCCAACGGATCTTCGAGTCCGTCGCTTGCCTGCACGGATCCTTGCCAGACCGAATCCGACAAATCCTCGCTCCAGCGCAACAGATTCCCGAAGGGATCAGGGAAAACGAAGTTTTGAAGCCGGCCTTCGCACGCGTCGAACAATTCCTGTAGGGACGCGAGTTCCGCGTCTGATAGGCCATCGTATTGGAGGTCCCATATCTTTGAAGCGAACTCCGGGTCGGCCATCTTTACAGTACCGTTTCCCGGAGTACGGTTAACCGACGTCCGTAGCAACGTGTGTTTCCGGCTTGGAAATTGTGAGATACTGCCGGTTGCGAGTTGTGGAAAGTAAAGTGTGCTCACGGCTTGTTATTCCGAATTACTAAGTAACCTTGATATTGGCTTTCATCTAAAGCATTGGTCGAGAACTGATCTTGGTCGAAGCTGCAATTGGCGTAACTTGTGCCATCCCACGGATCGGTGAACTGGAACGAGCCGAACTGTCCTTGGTAATCTTCAAAAAATGTTTCGAGTGCCGCGATCTCTTCGGCTGACAAGCGGTGCATACGAATCACCCATCTCTGCACCGGGCTACTTAGCTCCCGGAATCGTTGTTCTGTTCCGTCTACAAACGCCGTCACGGATGTTGAGTAAGCAGTCTTGCGGCTTGACGGGTATTGGCTTACGACACCCGTGGTGAGAAGAGGAAACTCTGCCATATCACAGCTCCAACACCACGTCATTCAATGAGTTTGAGTGCAGCATGGCCTCGCGTACCGCACGGGCAATATCTTCCTGCCGGTCCAGGAATGACTGACTATCCATCGCTTGAATGTTGACCTGAATCGTCGGCGCTTGCGATGTTGCAGACCGCGACCCCCCCGCGATATCCGCGAGTCCTCCCTGTCCATACCGAATACCACCAAACTCTCTGGAGCTTGATAGCCCCGCTTCCACCGATACGGAAGAGGGAGCTTCGAATTTTTCCAATCCCGGCAGCGGCTCCGGTTCGCTTGACCCGAATAATTTCATCAATCCCGTTACGATTGGACCGACCCCCGTCATCATCGCGGCCGTCCGCAAAATCGTCTCACCGGTGCTGGATTCAGGCCCGGAAGAGACTACCTGCGACGTTTTGGGCGGGGCCACATTAACTGCAGTCGCCGCCCGAGTCGCCTCCACTAACCGGCTAATTTCCGTTGCAAGCGAGCTAACATCTCCTGAGCCCCGCGCATCCGTCGAAGTCGTGATGGTCTGTGGCGACTCGGCGCCCGAGTCTCGTTCGCCCACGGCATTGGATCGCAATGCGTCCAAAGAAGCTACGTTCGCGGCCGCATAAGAGGCCGTGCGCAGCAATGCCTCCATTTCACTGGTCATGTGTTTTCTCCTTCGCCACTAACTGTTCGAGCAAGCAAAATGCGTCTACGCTCTTGGCCGGCAAGTTGCCAATCCAAGCGAAATCGCCGAAAAGTTTCCTGCTCTGATACTCCTCGAGAAAGGCGAGACTTTCGCCCGTTATCAAAGACTTCGGGCATGCAAAGACCGCAACGCCCTTGCGCGCCCAAACCGTCCGAGGCTTTTCTTCGACAGCGCCCAGCCAGGCGCATCTGCGTTTCTGATCCAGGCCTTGAGAACGGCAATCATCGCACCTCCACGCGGCCTGGTTGGCAAACTGGAAATGGAAGGCGATTGTTAGTTTTTTCGTTCTTCATCCGTGAGTGAGCACTCACGCTTGATCGCGGCGATCATTTCACGGCAGAGCGACTCGGGACCCGAAGCTATCAGCGACTCAATGTTAGCCGCGCGTTCGTCAATCTCGAGCCCTTCGATTCCTTTGAAACCCCACCGTAGATAGAGCTCATCGATCTCGGCGCCCAGAAGACTCGCTTGAATTGCGTCCTCCACACTGGCTCCGGCCCGGGCGAACTCAAACTTCGCGGCGAGTTGCCGGACCAGGCGCATCAGTTCCATGCGACGGCCGAAAGTCATCCGGGAAACGGTGAACCGTACCCCTTCTATGGCTTCGGATGAGATTGTGGTTGTGCTTTCGTATTTCATCGCGTAATCACCCGAAAGCAATCATCAGTTCGTCGTCCGAACTGCCCTGTGCGCGACAGCCGGAGAAGCGCCATCGTACCCGAGTCTCCGAGTCGTCAAACTGCGGAGTTTGAGGAATCACGCTCTTTAGGTACGCTCCGAACAACTGGCCCTCTTGCTCGCCCAGTTGAAACATTGCGCCGATTGGCGATCGTTGCTTTGCCGCTTGATAGAGTGCTGTCGAACTTTCCTGATCCGAACCGTACAGTTCAAAATCGAGATTCACATTTCGCTGCCCCCCTGCGAAGCACCGAATGCTGTTCGAACCGAACTCGCGATTCCGAACGTCCACATTGTTATCCAAGGACAGCTCCGCCGACGTTAACGTGTAGAAGCGCTCCGGAGTAACACCTAACCATACCTGGCCCATGTGGCCGGGTACGATCGAGTAATCGAACGTGTCAGCGTCGGGCTCGACGGGGAACTCGCCTAGTCCGCCCTGATTCGCAGTAAAGCTAACATTGTCGATCAAATCCTGGGCGGGCCCGGAGAAGTGAAACTCATGGAAATCGGAGTTGACGACAATCTTCATCTTGTCGACGATTGCTCCGCAAAGAATTCTTTGAATGGCTTCCGCAGGTGACCAGTAATCGAAGATGCTTGCGCTAGGCAACGATCGCCCCAACATATATGTGATCGTCGGGGATGAGACGCTGCCCTGTAGCGGCGCTTGCGTGAGTGGCGCGTTTAACTCAGCGCTTTGTGCGTCCGGAATAGCCGTCACGAACCGGAGCTCGCCCGCAACCGCAATACCTTGGCCGCTACTCAAGCCGTGGTTCGACGAGAATCGCAGTGTGGATTCGGAACTTCCGGAAGCTATCGTCAAACCGGGGTGCAGTTTAGGCGCGGAGCCCATAGCTGCCCTGAACAATGGTCCATACCCGGGTTGTTCCGACGTATCTGTCCAGCCGGTAAGATAACTGCGCAACTGATACTCAGTTCGGTTTCGCAGACCCGTGGGCAATCCGGCAAAGCTTCGCCCTCCGATTTTGTCGCGGCGATCAATCCTCTCGAATCCGTGCTTTATCGAGAGCTTCACCGCAGGCAGCCGGTTTCGACTTCCGATAGTCGGCGTCTGACCGTAGCTGGTTTCCAATCCGGCATAAAACCGGTTCTCATTCGATGATATGTAACAAGACATTGTTTGCTTACTCCACGCTTACGTTGACTGTTAGGTCTACCTTTGCGGCCTGTATGAAATTTCTACCTCCGCGCTTGATAGGACCGAAATGAATTTCGTATCCGCCGGAGTAAAAGACACCCTTCGCCCACTGTCCTCTCCGCTTGTCCAATACGTCGGTAACCGCTTCCACGTAATTCTGCAAGAGGCTCTGCAGATCATCCATGTGCTCGTGCGAAATACGAATGTCTACGCTCAACTCAGCTGTTCCCGAAAAGGTCCGAAATTTCTCCCGAAGATCGTTCACGACTTTTTCGCAATAGACGTAAACGATGGGATAGCGAACACCCGAGGTCTTCTCGGCTACGTCGGCCGCCACATGCCGCTCGAGGATATCCGACGCTGAAATCTGCGGAATCTGAAGTGCGCTCGTCAGCGTCAGCTGTCCCACCTTGTCAGATAGACCAGCTTCGCCGGCTAGGTGCTGAACGAGCGCCGAAGTTGCCATGGTACTGATGCGCGCCATTGCTTATCCCCTCAGGATCTTCCCCGAATTGCGGACATAGTAATCCGGGCCGCTTACTTCAGGCCCGGCCAAATCGCTTCGCAGTGAAGCGGCCTGAGTCCACAACTCCGTCGGAGAAAGCAGCGATGGATTCTGCCGGTCGGCAACATCCGGTGAGCCGATAAATACATGCCAGCCCGCGACATTCTGAGGTATTCTGGCGGGCGTAACAACGATACTGCCGCCTGCGAAATCCACCAACACCGGACTGCTCTTCTCGCCGACGTTCCCAGCCAGATGTTGCCAGAGAATCTGAACTGAGTAGCTCCCTTCGCTCATGCCGCCCGAGTCACTCGTTTCCACCACCGGAGCCTCTGCTCGGGGCATCGGCGCCGCTGCAATGCCGATTCCATTCGCCAGTAAACGCATCAGCCCTCGCTCGCTCATTTTGGCGAACTCCTTCCAGCGGCCCAAATACCGGTCATTCAGGTGCGTGTTATATGCGTCACGATAAACAGCAGCCAAGGTATGAGCTGCAAGCAAATCCCGGAGCTGATTCGTGACAACGACCCTGCTGAGGTCAATTCCAACTCCAGCGCCCGTAAGAAAGGACAATAAGTCGTAACCGAGGTCTCTCTGGGCGACGGCTAACTTGGAACTCAATTCGATCGCCTCCGTGCTTGCTACATCGAGAACCAGGTTGTCGTGCTCACGTAAGTCTTGGATCGTAAGAATATTTCCGTCGGTGAATAGCATGGGATCAGCCCTTCTCGGATCGTGTTTTTACGATTCGATTAGCTTGCTCCGATACAACCGTAAGTTGGATCCTGTCCGCCATCTTCGCTTCTTCGATTACGACCAGAGCGCTCTTAGCTTCTTCGTGGAATGCGGCGCTCTCCTGAGCTTCGGCCAGGCGGACCTTGCCCTCGGCGATCAACTGCGCAGCAGAACTTCGGCTGACCTCGGTCATACGTCCCGCCTTTCCGCCCTCGGGGGTTTCCAGACTCACAACCACCACAAAGGGATCCTGAATGTTCCGTTCGATTTCACGAACTTTTTGAAAATACACTCGAATGTCCATTTCGCTTGTTCCTTTTGAAGTAAACCGTCATCAACAAAATCGGCCCCGGTTTTTACACCGGGGCCAATCGGACTAGCTCCGGACCTGCACTCCGTGGTTGTTGCGCAGGACCGCTGCGCCGTACAACACATCCACAGTGAACTGCTGAGCAAGCGTGTTCGGCGCATAGCTCATCAGGACGCGCACCCCGAAATTGCCCATTTCGGCATACTCGGCGATGGCGCCGGTACCCGGAAGAGGTTGCGGCAAGCGTCGCGTAACCAGACCAATCGCATTCCTGGAGAACGCAACGTTTTGCGTAGTGACGGGCGCAGCGCCAGTCTTCGCAACGAACTGCGAACGGAATACGTAGAAGTCCTTGATCTTCCCGACGCTGCCGTCGATAAGGGCGCGCAGGCCCGCATCACCGGCTGTCTGGTACTCGCTGAACCGGGGAATCTGTCGAAGTTGGGAGTAAGCAGTGCCATCAACGACGAGATACTTGGGCTGGCTTGCCGGCACCTTCGCGTTGAACAGCGCCGTCTCAGCGGTATCGATCGACGCCTCGGTCAGCGCCGACCCGCCGGTACCCACAGCGGCATTAGCCGTAAACTGCGAGTAAAGATTCAACAGATCGGTTTCGATCTTCTCCGCCAATGCGATCACTGCCGGCTGCATGTACAGCTTGAGCAGGTCGGGTACGGCGAGGATCTTCGTGACATCCGGAATCTGGAAGGTCGCTTCCGCGTGCGTATTAAGCACGATCGAAGCGTTTCCGACGTTCGGGCTCTGTGCGATTACCGAGCCGCCTTCAGCGATGTTATTCGCAACCAGCGTCGGTGGAATCGGCACGTTGACCGTGTCGCCGGCCTGAGCTAGCGTGGGTTCGAAATCCCGGTTCACCAGGTTGCCCATCACCAGATTTCCCATAAGCGCGGGAAGCGCGTCTACCGCGACCAGTTTCACGATCGCGTTCGCCAAATTGGCTGATGTAATTACGGCCATCTTTCTTTCTCCTGTCTTTATT
The DNA here is from genome assembly GCA_963833675.1 of Bryobacteraceae bacterium. Taxonomy (GTDB): domain Bacteria; phylum Acidobacteriota; class Terriglobia; order Bryobacterales; family Bryobacteraceae; genus DASQDN01. The sequence goes on from CAWHYW010000012.1 coordinate 91,008, forward strand.
CACTTAGTCATTCCCGGCATCCGGGCACACCTCGACTTACAACGTGGCGCCGTGGAAAGCCTCCTCCGGCCAGGACTCAACAGTTGCTTAAGTGCCTGCTGAAGCTGAGATGTACTGGATGATCTAGCCGGGTATTACACGCCGCGGATCGTCTGATTCGCGATCCGTGCGATCTCCTGCCGGACTTTGTCGAGCTCTTCTGCGCTCATACCCGGCCGGATCTTGTCGAGGTCAACAGTGCTTGCGGTAATAGGCGCCTTGTGCCCCGATCCCGCGCCTGATCCACCTTGAATCCGCCCCGGAAGCAACTCCGGGTTTTCGTTGAGGAAGCTCGTGAGGTAGTCCCTCATGCCGAGTTCGCCGTTGTCCGTCTTGGCAACAAGGCGCCCGTCAGTCGTCCTCTGGATATCTTCCTTCACTGCTTTGTACGCCAGGTCGACCTTCGTCACCCCAAGGCGTTGCAGTTCCGAGCGGATGGATGCCGAGCGTTCCATCTCCTCAGCCATAGCCCGGCTTCGGCGATTCTCATCCACCAGCTCATTCAGCCGGCGTTCGAGTTGCTCCCTCCGCTTGCGTTCCTCCACCAACTCCACCTTGTAAGCTGGCTCAGACTTAGTCTGTTCCATGCGTACATACTCCTCGAGAGCATTTCGCACGATCGTCTTAACGTCGAGCTTGTCATCGTGTTGAGACGTGCTGTCCTTTAGTTCGTCCATATTCTCCTCTCCCGAACGGTTAATTCCGTTCGAAGCTTGCATCGATCTCTGTTGCAATTCGGTCCTTGACTTCCTGACGCACGTCGCAAAGGTACTTGGAAGCCAGCCGCTTAAGCACCTGTCGCTTGAGCGTCGGCGATTCGATCCCGAGGGACAGTAGTCGCTCCGCGTCTTCCAGGTCCGTACTGAAATCGCGGATATCGAAGTCATCCAGGCCCGAGACATCCACCTGCAACTCGTCGCAACGCGCGATCTGAATTGCTCGCATCACGCGCTTCATCGTGTCTTTGACTGCATCGCCGTAAGCGCGCAAGACTTCCTGCGTGATAGCAAAGTCTCGCAACTTACTCAGGCCTGATTGCGCCGCCGCCGGCGTTTGCGTCCCGGTAGCTTGCGTCATCAGGTAACAGACCCTGTAAATTTCTTCCTGAAGCCGGCTAAGATTCTCCGAGGCGATTTGGTAAACGTGACCCTCCGGTTCTGTCCAGCCGAAACGATCATTAGGCCCCAGTTGTATGTAATAGGCTTCACCCACAATCTGGTTCCAAGGGCGCTCACTGTAAATCACGGGCGTAGCATACAAGCCCATCGTCAATGCCCATGAGAGGGCATTCGATTTGTTGAAATGCTCCAACTGCAGCAGGCCGGCTTTGTTCATCAACCAGAGGCCATCGCTCAACCGAAGATCGAAGAGCGGCACACGGTTCTGAGCGGCAAGCGCGTGCAGACCTTCATCGATCAATTCGACCGGCGCGTCCTTCTGCGATGCCCTGCGATACACACGGTAATTCGTGCGATCGTAGAATCGCCAAAGCGTTTCCTTCTCGAAGGCTGGCGCGTCCGGTCCGCTCTTTCTCAAGTATTCAGTCCGTAACACGACCCAATCGAAATTGCCTCTTGAATCGTGACTCCAGTTGATGAGACTCTCAGCCGGGTAGTCCACAAGGTATGCCCGGGACGCTCCGATCAGGTCTTCTTCCGCACGCGTACCTACTTGGATCGAACACTTTGGAAAGTCCACGAGTGTATACGCAACGCCACACACCAGAGCCTCAATCAGCTGCTTTCGGTAGAAATCGCTTAGGTTCGATCCTCTCAGGTCGCAGTCGTCCGCGAACTCGTTGAAGAACTTTCTCCCTTGAACCGCTGGACCGTCGATATGTAGTTCGGGTTCACGGCGAAACAAGGTCGCCGCGTACCAGTCAATGATTGATCCGGCATAGTTCTCGTAGAAGACCTTGCTCAGCCGCTCAGAATAAACATCCGCAGGCTCCTTTTGTCGCGGAGTCAGGTATTCGGATGCATTCTCCTTTAGTTGTTCCCCGCCAACATATAAGTCGCGGTACTTCCGCCACATTGCCTTCCGGGATACATATTCCGGATGCTCCAGGTTGATATTTTGCACTCTCTTCTCCTTCAGAAAAGCCTGTGCGGCTGTTCTCCATAACTAACCGGCATACGAGTCTCTTGCCACACAAGGTAGCCGAGCGCATCAGACAGATGCGTCCGCCTCTGGTCGCGATCTTTGTCGATCTGAGTCGTACCCGGCTTCCATACGACCTGTTCGAAATCTTTAATCAGCTCCATACATCTGGGAGCGATTCGCATCTGTACATCTCCGCTCGCGTTTCGTAACTTCGCGTTCACCATCAGCACTCGATCTCGCACAGCCGGATTGGCTTTCGGAATCCGGTAATCGATCTGCCGAAGCGGAGTACGCAGAAAGTAGTCGCGCATCATTTGATAATCGGTAGAACCGCTTGTCTTCAGATTGTTCCCCGAGGCGTCTCCGTACACGATCAATCCCGCTCCCAGGTACCTTTGGAATCGGTCCCAGAAGGTTTGACACGCTTGATGCGTGCTCACCCGGCTTAGAACGATTTCATCCAGCACCTTGATGTCTTCACCCTGTCTTTGCGCCACAATCGAGCACATTGGATCCACGTTGAAGTCAACCGCCCATAACAGCGGCAGACCGAGTTCGATCCGCTGTTCCCCGACATGCTCCGACCGCGAAAACGCGTGGTACACCAAGCCGGTGTCTGCGGCCAAATACTCTCCGAGCACCTCTTGACGAAAAAACTTCTCGTCGTAACTCGATCGCAATCTCTCGTAAAAATCCGGAATCTGGTCAAGGATGAATCGGTTCTCGAAAGGTCTGGCCTGAACCATGTCGTACCCTTCTATCTGATTACCGATAAACCTGCGATAGACCCAGTCGTGTCCTTTAGGTGTCCAAACTGCAAACCCGCACAACTGCTTGGCAAGCGGATCACGCAATCTGCCTTCCAATCTCAGCCATGCTTCCTCGCTTGTGTACGTCAACTCGTCAATACCGAACCAAGCCAGATTTGTGCCTCGCAGCCGCTCGAACTCATCCAGTGATCTCAGCAGAACTCGTGATCGTGTGTCCTTCATCGTGATCACGAATTCGCTCTTATTCAGCTCATACGGAATGTCATTTGCATCCAAAGTCTGAGTCAGCGCGATTAGCGTCGCATCACGAAGCATTGGATACGTAGGCGCTCCGACCAGACCGGTTCGTCCTGGATTCAAGTACGTCAGCTTGATGGCTTCATGGCAAAGCGCAGCGCTTTTGCCCGATCCGATCGAACCGGAGAATCCTTTGAATCGTGCGGCCGATCGATGAAATTTCGCCTGCGACTCAAGAGGCGAATAAGCTATTTTTCTGGTTCGCTTTTTTCTTTCAACGAGTCGATCCATGTAACCTCGATATCGTGCGGCGTGTCCCGATCAAATTCCTGCTGCGCTTGCAGCAGTCTTATGTAATCGCCCACGCTGCACTTGACTTCTTCTCCGAATTGCTTTTCCACCGCTGCTAACAGGCTCGCCAATTTTCGCGCCGGATCCTTTGTCCGGGTCGTCTTCGTATTCGCCATTCCCCCTCCAAAAAAGCGAGAGCCGGGGCTTCTCAACCCCGGCTCTCTCAAGTAGCCAGTTCGAACTAGCAGGCCCGCGGTCGCCATGTCATTCGGCCGCGTGACCTTTTCTAATTCGAAGTTATCAAATGCGTTCTTACCGGCAGACCAACAAAAATCTTAAGCAGTTGAAAACATGGCAAATACATTTTTTTGAGGCTCGTAAACCGTTTGCGAGCCCCGTCGAAATCGCGATATCCTTGCTGAGACGGAGCGAAGCATGGATCGTCGCCAGTTCCTTTCTCTCGTACCTGCCACCGCGATCGCGCAAACCACAAAAAGCGCGGCCCTCCCGGACTGGCCTCAGTGGCATGGACCGGATCGGAACAACATCTCGAAAGAAGTCGGGCTCCTAACGCAATGGCCGTCATCCGGCCCGAAGCTCGTCTGGAGCGCCCGCGGTCTGGGCAACGGCTATGGTTCCATAAGCATTAAGGCCGATCGAATCTATGTACAGGGAACGCAGGGCGGCCAGAGCGTCGTGTTTGCGCTGGATCGGGCGAGTGGAAAGCCCATTTGGAAAACTTCTCTCGGTCGGTCTCTCGATCAGGACCGTGGTGGTGGACCACGCGGCACTCCGACCGTCGACGGAGATTTTGTCTTCGCGCTGACTGAGAATGGCGACCTCGCCTGCCTGCGCAGCAAAGACGCATCCGTTAGCTGGAAGCGCAATATCCTTTCCGATTTCGGAGGTAGAAATCCCCATTGGTTGATGAGTGAATCGCCGTTGATCGACGGCCCGAAAATCATCATCACTCCCGGTGGCCGTGGCGCGGGAATCGTAGCGTTGGACAAGACCTCTGGAAAGGAAATCTGGCGCGCATCGCAGCTCAGCGACACTGCGGGCTACGCCTCCTGCATCACTGCTAACGTTCACGATGTGCCGACAATTATGAATCTCACTTCTGAGGCAGGTGTAGGTGTACGCGCTACAGACGGCAAGCTGATGTGGAGATATGAAAAAGCTCGAACGGCACCGCGAACTGCACCACACCGGTCTACCATGAAGGCAAAGTCTTCTACACATCGGCATATGGTACGGGAGGCGGGCTGCTCGCACTAACGCCGGCGAATGGAGAGATCAAAGCGCAGGAGATGTACTTCAGCCGGGAGATGCAGAATCATCACGGCGGAGTTCTCCTTTATAACGGCCATTTGTACGGATCGTCGAATGCAATTCTGACTTGCCTGGAGTGGATCACGGGCAAGGCGAAGTGGCGTGATCGAGCGGTGGGCAAAGGCAGTATTACTGGTTGCAGACGGTGCACCTCTATCTGTTTGGAGAAGACAACACAGTGGGATTGGCTGAGGCCACACCGGATGGATATCGCGAGAAAGGCCGCTTCACCATAGAAGACCAGGGCCGCCCATCATGGGCTCATCCCGGTGGTCTGCGGCGGAAGACTCTACATCCGCAATCAGGACTATCTAAATTGCTATAACGTTCAAGCCTGAGAGACATTCACTATTTCTGTAACAGGAATTTGCCCACAAACATTGCGTCGATTCCGGAAGAATAGAAGCTTCGTGCCGCATCCCGAGGCGTACACACCAGCGGATCACCGAATAAGTTAAACGACGTGTTATACAACACCGGAAGCCCTGTGCGCTTCCCGGCCTCCTGCAGCAACCGGTAGAACAGCGGATTATCCTGCTTCGAAACCGTATGAACACGCACGAAATCATCGCCGAGAATCGCAGCCTCGAATGTCTTCCGATGCTGTGACTTCACGCGGCCAACCGTTGCCAGATAGCGGGCATTAGAACCTACTTCAAAGTATTCTGTCGGCCACCTCGGCTGGAACTGACGCTGCGAATTTACGAAACTGTTCGCGATGTTTGATGTAGATATTCAGGTTTTCTGTCGAGTAAGGATTCAGAGGTGATGCCAGAATACTGCGGTTGCCAAGCGCGCGCGGCCCGAACTCCATCCGTCCATGAACCCACGCTACGATTTGATTATCGTTCAACTTGCACCGCGCGTTCAATGAGTTCGTCACTGGTCAGACAGATAGTTGAATCGCAACTTGCAGTTCTCGAGCACCTGCTTTATTTCTTCAGGCGAGTATTCCGGTCCCAGACACAAGTTACGCAACCCTGAAGTGGCCCTATGTCCGTAAACGGATGCGGCCGCGTGTAACACCGCGCCTATCGCAGTTCCCGCATTTCCGGCAGCCGGCTGAACAAATACCTCGTGATCGCTGTTCCAAGGCAGAGACCAGAAGCGCGTTCATGCCAGTCCACCGGCAAGGCAAAGCTTTCTTTGCGTCACCCGCAATCCTGCAGCACCGACTGCTCTACCGCGCGCTGAATACCTGCGGCAACGTGCGGCCGCAACTTTTCAGGCACAACCGGATCCGTCCGCGATACCAAGCGCCTTGAACAATTTCTCATCGAAGCCGCCAAAATTCATCCTGCGAATTCGTCAAACCACGATCGATCGATCCAGGCCAGTCATCGTTGTCCCAGACGATCATCTGCGCTCGAACACCGGCACGAATCGATCGTCGCCGCTAGTCGAGAGCCACTGTACCTTGTGCTCGTCTGCATTCGCCTGAAAGCCTGAAAAGCTGGGTAACTCGACCGTACAGGTCACCCAACGAATCGGGGTAGAACAATTCTTTTTCGAGGCGCAGACCATCCCCGCCCGCATACCATCGTGCGCCGCAGCGCAAATCTCCGGCGCCGGTCAAGCGTAAGGACCACCGCCTGATCGAAGCCCGATGGATACCACGCGGACGCTGCGTGTGCCGTGTGATGCTCCACCAGGACCAATCGGGCCTTCGGAAATTGCGCCGGACTTGCAGATGAAGGGACGTGTCGGCGTCGACCGAAGGGACGCACCAGAAGCAATGCAATCGACGCCATCCGGAGTGATACTCCGCGATTTTTAAGACAAGCAGCAATCGCGCTCTGCGGCAGATTCACCACTCGGTATGCCGTCGTGCGATCTTCTTTTCTTCGACAGCCGCGACCAGTTCTTCATCGCGTCAGACAGCGCGCATGCCGCGTCACTGAGAATTCCGCCAAGTCCCAAGAATGATCATCTATCATTTTCCGCGCTGTTCGATCTTGGCCCACGTGTCGCGAAGGCCAACGGTACGATTGCAGACGGGATGGTCTGGGCGTGAATCCTTGTCCACGCAGAAGTAACCCAGCCGCTCGAATTGATACCGGCTGCCCGGAGTTCGCGTCGCGAAGGCTTGGTTCTAATTTGCAATCGGTCAAGCACCTGAAAGTGAATTCGGGATTCAAATTGACCGTGAAATCCTGGCCTTCGTCGAGCATCGTTCGGATTCTCACTTGCGTGAACAGTGTCTCGTACAATCGCACTTCGGCATCGATAGCATGCTCCGCCGAGACCCAATGGATAGTTGATTTCACCTTCCGGCCATCCGGGGGCATTGCCGCCGCGAGTCGTCAGGATCGTATGTACAATGAAGTTCCACGACGTTGCCTGAATCGTCTTTCACAACACGGGTACATTTGATGAAATAGCCGTATCTCAGCCGCACTTCGCGTCCTGGCGTCATACGAAAGTACTGCTTCGGGGGATCTTCGCGAAAATCCTCCTGCTCGATGTAGAGCACTTTCGAAAATGGAACTTTTCTGCTTCCCGGCGTTAGGATCCTCTGGATTGTTAACCGCCTCCATCTCCTCGACCAGGTCGTCTGGATAGTTATCGATTACTATTCGAAGCGGACGCAAAACGGCCATAACCCGAGCCGCATGCTTGTTCAGATCTTCGCGGACATAGTGCTCTAACAAATCCAGTTGAGTAATCCCATTCGTCTTCGACACTCCCACGTTGAGCACAGAAGTTCCGGATCGCCCCCGGCGTGTATCCACGACGCCGGATCCCGGAGAGAGTCGGCATCCGCGGATCGTCCCAGCCGCTCACATGACCGTCTTGCACGAGTGTCAACAGCTTTCGCTTGCTGAGAAGCGTATACGTGAGATTCAGACGATCGAATTCGATTGCTTCGAAGGAAATATCCCCAATTGCTCGATGAACCAGTTGTACAGCGGGCGGTGATCTTCGAACTCGAGCGTGCACATGGAGTGCGTGACACCCTCGATCGAATCGGATTGACCGTGCGCGTAATCGTACATCGGATAGATACACCACGTATCGCCAGTGCGGTGGTGATGCTGTGCGCAATTCGATACATCACCGGATCCCGCATGTTCAAGTTCTTCGATGCCATGTCGATCTTGGCCCGAAGCGTTCTGGTTCCGTCCGCGAACTCGCCGTTCTTCATGCGCTCGAACAGATCCAGATTTTCCTCTACGGTTCGATTCCGCCAGGGACTATCTTTTCCAGGTTCGGAGAGCGTCCCTCGATATTCCCGCATCTGATCCGCCGTCAGATCGCAGACATACGCCTTACCCGCCTTGATCAGTTGCACTGCCCAATCATAAAGTTGGTCGAAGTAATCGGAAGCGTAATACAACCGGTCGCCCCAATCGAATCCAAGCCATCTGACGTCCTCTTGAATGGACTCGACGTACTCAGTCTCTTCTTTAGATGGATTCGTGTCGTCCATGCGAAGATTACACCCGCCGCCGAATTCGGCAGGTAAGCCGAAGTCGAGGCAAATAGCCTTCGCGTGCCCGATATGCAGGTATCCGTTCGGCTCCGGGGGGAACCGCGTCTGAATGCGACTCACCTTTCCGGTTTTCAAATCCTCGATCATGATATCGCGAATGAAGTTCGATGGGCCGCCAGTGGGTTCGTTTTGCACTTGTGCCATTTATCGGGTTCCAACATCTTCATAAAATGTTCGTTCTTTCTATTGGAAAATTAGCGAGCGCCTGCCCGATGCGCTTCAGGCAGGTATCCCGTCCGAGAACCTCGAGGGTTTCGAACAGCGGAGGCGCGGTTTTGCGGCCGCAGACCGCAACGCGGATCGGAAGGAACATCTGCCCGGTCTTGAGCTTCAGATTTGTCGCTTCCTCACGAAGAGCTCCTTCAAGAGACGCATGATCGAAGCTCACCTAGATAAGCTCATGCAACCGTGCTCAAGCACGAGTCGCGCCATCGTCGACATCTCCCTTTTGCGGAATCAGCTCTGCCGGATCGTAAGGCTTGCAGTTCATCGACAAAGAAGAGATCTCCCACCGCCGACAGCCTCGTTCAGCAGTCCGAATGCGTTCTCGCAATCAGCGGAGTCACCTTACGGACCTTTTCTTCATCCGGCCTCATAACCGGCAGCGCGAAACACTGGAAGCAAGAGTCGCGGCGAGTTCATCAACCGGCATCGCAGAAGATATGCTGCGAGTTCAACCAAAGCGCCTTCGGATCGATCGGATCTTCCTCCGAGAAGTTGACGACCGCGTTACTGCGGTTGACACCCTCGAGGCGAAACAGGTTTACCAACTCATCGCGCGACATTACTTCCAGATCGTTCTTCGGACTCCAGCCGAGAAGACATAGGAAATTCACGTACGCCTGCGGCAGAAAGCCGGCATCACGGTACGTGGTCACACTGACAACAGGACCGTGCTTGCGTTTAGATAACTTAGCGCCGTCGGGAGCGATCAACAAGGGTAAGTGCGCGAACATCGGAGGAGCGCTGCCCAGAGCCTCAAAGATCAGCACATGCTTAAACGTATTGGTCAAGTGGTCCTGACCTCGAATAATGTGCGTGATATTCAGATCAAGATCATCCGCGCACGAAGCCATGTGATAAGTCGGCATACCGTTGCTTCGGAGTAGCGCGAAATCTTCGATATCCGCCGTCATTTTCGACTGCAGACCAAAAACCTGATCCTCGAAACTAACCGCTCGGTCGGCATCGCGCGGCACCCGAAATCGAATGACAAACGGCTCACCCGTAGACGCCCGCCGGTCACTCTCCTCCCGTGAAAGCTCGCGCATACCTGCGTTAAACAACCAGGCGCCCTCACGGGAACTACCCTCTTCGTCACCAGAGTGCGCCGGAGTGAAGTCGCGGTACGCGAAACCCTTCGCCAAAAGTTCTTCTGCACCTTTGCGGTGCAATTCCAGCCGTTCCGATTGCCGGTAAAGCTCGTCCCACCCCAAATCCAGCCAGCTCAAGCCCTCGAATATCGAGTTTAAAGATGCTTCAGTATTTCGTTCGAGGTCCGTATCGTCGATCCGCAATACGACCGTTCCCTTGTTATGCCGCGCGTACAACCAGTTGAAGATGAATGTACGCGCGCTGCCGATATGAAGATAACCGGTAGGGGACGGAGCGAAGCGAACTCTCATGAATACTTCAGTATACGATCCCTAAGGTCTGCGAACTGCGCTACGGAGAGTTGCTCTGCTCGCAACCTGGCTTCGGGCTGAGCATTGACTGCCTCGCTTGCGAATGCGCCGGCCAGGTTGTTTCGGAGCATCTTTCGCTTCTGTCGAAAGCATAAACTGGCAAACTGAACCAGTCCGCCGGGATCGTCCGTTACGGGAATCGACCGCGGAGTAAGCTCGATCACGGCAGAATCAACCTGCGGAGGCGGCCGAAATGCGTCTGGTGGAACTGTAAACAGGTACTTCGGCTCTGCGAAGATCTGCACTTGAACCGAGAGGAAGCCATAGTCGCGGCTTCCGGGACTGGCCACGATTCGCTCCGCGACTTCCTTCTGTATCAGAAAAACCGCGTGAAGCAAGTCCGAGCCCAATGACAACACTCGTTCGATAATAGGCGACGTTATGTAATAGGGCAGATTGCCGGCGACCTGGACAGGTCCCCAACGCGAAAGGTCCGCTTTCAAAACGTCGGCATGTTGAACAGTGAATCGGGAATTGCCGCGAAATTTTTCTTGAAGATAATGAACGAGAACCTGGTCCACTTCAATCGCATGGACGTGGATCGCCTTCTCGACGATATATTCGGTTAACGCTCCTTTACCCGGACCGATCTCCACAACAGGTCGATCGGGAAAGCGGCAAGCGGCGGTAGCAATACGTTCAAGTACAGATCTACGGGCAAGAAAATGCTGACCGAGGCGGCGACTCAACCCTTAACTTCTATGCGGCTGCTCTGGAAGGAGATACGAACCTTGGCGTTGACAGGTTGCCCGAAATTTCGTACCGGCGTGAACTGTGTAAACAGAAGGTAATTCTCGATACTCCGATGCAGCGCGTGGTTTTTCGGATGCTCACTCGGGAGCGAATAATCGATCACTCTCCCATCGCCATCGATGGTGACTTCTATGGTGATGTCCTCATCGTGGAAGCCCAAGGGCATGAAGCTCCGAACCGAAGCCTCGGTGTAGAGCACTGTAGGAACATCCTCCGTAGTGACAACCGCGCCCCTCATCGCAAGCGACGGAGCGAGAACACCGAACAACAACAACGCCGATGCGAAACCACCCGCCGTTGGAATCGCTAACGGACGCATCAGATTGTTCGCCCAAAGCCGGAAATCGCTCATCCAGGTATTGCACAGGTCGGCTAACGAAGCCCGGGACTTTCGGCGACTGCTTTCTTTGGACGCGAGCACGCGCAAGCGCATACCCAAGTCTTCCGATAGACGTCGCTGCGGCAGGGACCTCAGGGTACGGCGCAATTCACGAATTTCCGGCGATTGTTCAGATCGCCGCAACTCAGAATCTATCTCGTTTTTTGGACCCATGATTAATCACCTGGCCGGTTCTGGCGTAAAGCTAAGAGCAGGTTCCGGCCGGAGTCTGCTCGCTAACGCCCTTTTCAAAGCTTCACGCCCTCGCAATATGCGGGACTTCACAGTACCGAGCGAGACCTGCAATACCTCCGCTATCTCCTCGTAGCTAAGATCTTCGATGTCGCGCAATATCACCGCGGCTCGAAATACCGGATTCAACCCTGCCAATGCCTCTTCGATCAACGCGTGCGTCTCCAAATCGGAGACCATATCGAATGCCGAACGCCCTGGATCGGGAAGCACGTCTCTGAAGCCCAGTGACTCGTCGTCATCCTTCTCTAATCCGATCTCTTGCTTTCTATGACGAGTAAACCACCGCCGGTGGTTATACGCCTCGTTGAAAGAAATTCGGTAGATCCAGGTCTTCAGACTACTGTTGCCTCGGAAGGAACCGACGTTGCGGAACACCTTAAGAAACACCTCCTGCACCACGTCGGGCGTTTCGGAAGCATCGTCCATCAATCTGTAAATCAGGTTGTAGACAGGCTGCTGATAAGTATCAATCAACTTTTCGTATGCCTGTGGGTTTCCGGCGCGAAGCGCTTCGATCAGACGCTCGTCTTCACGAGAGACGTCCGTAGCGCTGCTTCCCGCCGTTGCTTCAAATTCGAGACTTAGAGTGAAATCGGCCACAGCCTTCTCACTTGCGATTCTATACGATTCGACACCGTTGGCACATCGCAAGTTCCCGTAACCTATGGTGATATACACTATTGGCGAACATCCCGTGGCACTTACATTCGTCGACTACGCGATTCTCGCTGTATATTTCGCCTTCGTGCTGGGAATCGGCTGGGTAGTGAAGCAGCGCGTTGAGACGAGCGAGGATTTCCTCACCTCCGGCCGGTCCGTTCCCGTCTGGATCACCAGCTTGGCCTTCATTGCCGCAAACCTCGGAGCCCAGGAGGTAATCGGGATGTGCGCGTCCGGCGCCAAATACGGGATCATGACGGCTCATTTTTATTGGCTCGGCGCCATCCCGGCAATGCTTTTCGTGGGCGTGTTCATGATGCCGTTCTACTACGGCAGCCGCGCCCGGAGCGTACCCGAGTATCTCAAGCTTCGCTTCGATGAGAAAACTCGAACTTTTAACGCCGTGACCTTCGCCGTGATGACGGTGTTTTCGTCCGGCATATCCATGTACGCGCTGGGTCTGCTTTTCCAGCTCGTCCTGGGATGGAGCTTCACCGCGTCGGTTTTGCTGTCTGCAGTCATCGTGCTGGTATACACCCTACTCGGCGGTCTCACCAGCGCTATCTATAACGAAGTACTGCAATTCTTTCTGATTGTGCTAGGTTTCTCACCGCTCGCGATCCTCGCCGTAGCGCGCGCGGGCGGCTGGTCTGGGATGGCCTCGCATATCCCCCCAGTGATGACCCACTCGTGGAAGTACATGGGCGACCCGGCGCAGAATCCTATGGGCGTCGATATTTTCGGAATGGTCGCGGGACTCGGGTTCGTTTTGTCGTTCGGCTATTGGTGCACTGACTTTCTCGTAGTCCAGCGGGCGATGGCTGCCAATTCGATGTCGGCTGCCCGTCAGACCCCCGTAATCGCGGCCTTTCCGAAGATGTTCATGCCGTTCATCGTCATTCTCCCCGGAATCGCCGCGGTCGCGCTTGGCAACATGAACGTCGGCTACACGCTGCCACCCAAGGGCGCCGGCTACGATTACGACCAGGCCCTCACCACTCTGATGGCGCAGTTCTACCCGTCAGGGATGCTAGGCGTGGGACTCACCGCCTTGATGGCATCCTTCATGTCTGGAATGGCGGGCAATGTAACGGCCTTTAATACTGTCTGGACGTACGACATCTATCAGAGCTACATTCGCCGCAATGCCCCCGATGCGCACTACCTCCTGGTAGGACGCCTCACCACGGTAATCGGCATCTCGCTCTCCGTCGCGACGGCATACCTCGCGCACCAATACAACAACATCATGGATCTGTTGCAACTGGTCTTCGGATTCGTCAATGCGCCGCTTTTCGCCACTTTCTTACTCGGTATGTTTTGGCGTCGGACAACCGGTCACGGAGCGTTCTTCGGACTCTTGAGCGGAACCCTGGCGGCCGCATTAACCCATGGAATGACACTTGCCGAAGGCAAAGGCGGGTGGCTGCTATCCCTTCAGGAATTCCCGTCTACGATGGCGCAGAACTTCTGGATAGCAATCTTTGCCTGGACCACTTGTTTTGTCGTGACGATCCTCGTTAGCCTCGCCACTCCTCCGAAAGCCGATTCGGAGCTCCGGAACCTCGTGTACGGACTCACCGAACTCCCGAGCGAACAGGGCGTAGTCTGGTACAAGCGGCCCGGCCCACTGGCCATTGTTGTCAGTGTGATGGTAATCGCGCTCAATTTCCTGTTCTGGTAACGCAATGGACCTTCGTGTACCTTCGGGTTGGTTTTTTCTTCTGCTTGGAGCCATTCTGATCGTAATGGGCGCGCTCTCCGGCAGCTCTGCCCCGCTCACGACCCATAACGTCAATTTGTATGCGGGTCTGGCGATGGCTATCTTTGGAGGATGGATGCTGTGGTTGGCGAAACGAACGTCGTAAAGCAAGCCTTCCATAAGGCGTTCAGCGAGAGCCCCGCTCGGATATATCGCGCGCCCGGCCGCGTGAACCTCATTGGTGAACATACCGATTACAATCTTGGCTTTGTCTGTCCCATCGCAATCGACCTGGCCTGCTTCGCTGCCGTCAAGCCATCCGAGAGCGGGAATCTTCGCGTCTATTCTCAAAATCTCGACAATCAGCTTGAATGGCCGGTAAACGGCATCGCCTCCCTTCGACCGGCCCGAAATTGGGGCGACTATGTCATCGGAGTCGCCCAGGAACTCATTCAGTTCGGAAAATCCATTCCATCGCTCGATGTTGCGATTTACAGCACGGTGCCCGTCGGCTCCGGACTTAGCTCATCGGCAGCGATTGAGGTCTGCTCTGCTCTCTCCCTGTTGTTCGGTGTTTCCATCGATAAGACGGAATTGGCTAAGCTCTGCCGGCGGGCCGAAAATAATTTCGTCGGCGTCCCGGTCGGCATCATGGACCAGTATGTCTCCGTGTTTGGCGAGCAGGATCGAGCCATCAAAATCGACTGCCGCTCCCTGACTCACGAGACGGCCCGCCTTCCCCGCGAGGCATCGATTATTGTCGTCAATTCCATGGTCAAGCACGAGCTCGGGGATTCGGCGTATAAAACTCGCGTACGGGAATGCGCCGAAGCCGTGAAGGCGATTCAACAGACTCACCCCGAAGTTCAAAGCCTTAGAGATGTCTCGAGCCGCATGCTCGACACCGTCCAGAATTCGATGCCAGAGGTTGTATTCCGCAGGGCTCGTCATGTAACCACCGAAGATGAACGCGTTGAGCAGTTCATGACGGCGGCTTCGGAGGGCGATTTGATGCGCATGGGCCGGCTATTTTTGGCCTCGCACCGAAGTCTTCAGCACGACTACGAGGTCAGCGCCGAAGAACTGGACTTTTTAGTCGAGACCGCATCCGATTTCTCCGGAGTATTCGGTGCTCGCATGACTGGTGGTGGGTTCGGCGGATGCACCGTCAATCTTGTAGCGCCCGACCGTATCGAGGCCTTCGAAGCGCATATCTCCGAGGCGTACCTTCGAGCGTACGACAAGAAGCCAAAAATCTATCGTTGCGAGCCCGCGGCCGGCGCGGGCGAGATTACGGACTGAAAAGATTCGGCTTTTTGGGCCGGCAGATGAGATTAACTGCCCCGGACCCGCACCATATGGTTGTACACTCCGTTCAGTTCTCTCTCTTTGGCATGGGCGCAGCGCCGGAACGCTGTGCGAGGCGCGCGCTCGTGCTTTATTTCACAACTCCATAATTCTCAATACCATCGCTCACTGATCTTCCAGCAAACTCCGAAAATAAACCGACGCCAGAGCGGCCGAAAGCAGTTGGATAGCCGGCATCCACTCGGGATCGGTTGGAAAGAGAACCTGAATTACCAGCGGCCGATCCGGAACCTCCAAGGCCTCCTCGAACTGACCTGAGAAGAGTACTTCCAGAACGTTTTCTCGAAAAACTTCGGACATCATTGCGTCGGCCTGCTCGTCGATACCGCTCAACAGAACACTGATCGCCGCCGGGCCGCCGGAACAGAAAAGCGATGCAAGCGCGACACCGCCGGCCGCTGCGGACCAGTCAAGCTCGATATCGCCGCGTCTCAAAAATGGCAGTCGGTCTCTGAACTCGGGAGGACGGTCCGCCAAAAAGCGATGAAATAGATCGCAGACGGCCTCGCCTTGTGAATTGGTGGGTTTTAATTCGAAGCTGTTCGCCTCAATGCGTCCTTGTTCCGGAAAGATGCATCGAACGTGGAACATCGTCGCGATTGTAACAGACGTCTTTTCAGCCTGTTCCAGAATCAGAGATAAAAGCGCCAAGTTTTGCGCGTAAAGAGGTGTGAACGCCGTCGTGAAAAACACCCAAGTATGGGGCGGTGGAATCGGCTCCCGCCTTTGCGGATATTGCCCCGCCCGGCGGGGGTCCAGGTGGCGGTGACCCATGGCAACGGGTTACGATTGTACTGCATCGAACATGCTTTCAAATTGGGCCACCGTGAAGGGCCTGCTTGAGGATTGCCTCGAGCGTCCTTCCGCTGAACGCGTCGCCTTCCTCGAGAAGGCCTGCCCCGACGCACAGGTTCGTGCGGAAGTAGTCTCCCTACTCGCCGCTCATGACGATGCCACAGATTTCCTCGAAGAAGCCGGACCCGCCCAGGGCCACTTCCTTTCTGCCTTTCATTCGAGCGCATTAGCCGGACACCGCATCGGGGCCTACCGCCTCGTCGAAGAAGTCGGCCGTGGCGGAATGGGTACCGTGTATCGCGCCGTTCGCGATGACGACGAGTTTCAGATGGTCGTCGCCATCAAGATCGTCAGCCGAGGCATGGATACTGACATGGTGCTCCGCCGGTTCCGAACGGAACGTCAGATCCTTGCTTCGCTTGACCATCCGAACATAGCGAGGATCCTAGATGGCGGGAGCACCCCGTCCGGACTGCCTTACTTTGTGATGGAGTTCGTGGATGGACTGCCGTTGACGCGATATTGCGATGAGCACCGGCTCACCGTCACTCAGAGGCTTCAGCTTTTTCGCAAGGTCTGCGATGCCGTTGCCTACGCCCATCGGAATTATGTGATCCATCGCGACCTGAAGCCCGGTAACATCCTCGTTACCAGCCAGGGTACGCCGAAACTGCTCGACTTCGGCATCGCAAAGATCGTCACCGGGACGGACGACAATCCAACCCTCACTGGCGCGGCGATGGCAACACCTGCCTACGCGAGTCCCGAACAGATTCGCGGCGGCCCGATCGGAGTTGCTTCCGATATCTATTCGCTGGGCGTCATTCTGTACGAGCTGCTAACCGGCCACCGCCCGTACAGGCTGCCCATGCGCGATTCCGAGGAACTGGCCCGCGTCATCTGCGAGCGCGAACCGACTCGAGCCAGTACAGTTGTCGGAATCCGTGAAAAAGTCGAAGAGGGCGAAGGGGCGACCATAACCGTCGATCCCGGCGAGATATCGGACCTCCGCCGAACTACCATCGATGGCTTACGCCGTCACCTGCGCGGGGACCTTGACACCGTTGTGTCGGTTGCCCTTCGCAAGGAGCCCGAACGTCGCTATGCCTCGGTTGACCAGTTGAGCGATGACCTCGACCGATATCTGAACGGGCGTACGATCCATGCCCGCAAGGACTCGGCCGCTTATCGCGTCACAAAGTTCGCTTCCCGCCATCCCGCCGGATTGGGGCTCGCGATCCTTGCCGTCGTGCTGCTTTGTGTGCTTTCCGCGTATGCGTCCTGGGAGGCGCGTCGGTTGTCGCGCAGAATGGCGGAAGATCATCAACTGGCCAGCACCTTCCTCGTGGAAGTCCACGATGCCATCGCTCGCCTGCCTGGCGCGACTCCCGCTCGCGAAAAGCTCCTGCGCAAGTCGCTCGACTATCTCAACGGTCTGACCAGGGATGCAGGCGAAGATCCCGCTTTACATCGCGCGCTGGCGACTGCTTACGAGAAATTCGCCGAACTGCAGGCCGGAACGATAGGCGCCGGTCTGGGCAAATCGTATGACGCATTGGAAACAGTTAAAAAGGCGCAGCGTATCCGCGAGATGCTCGCCAAGGATCCGCGAGATCTCAAGGCCCAATTTGAGCTCTCTGAGAACTATCTGCTCACCGCCTTTCTCGTCGGCCGCGCCGCGAGCGCGGATGAGCGTTTGCAATACGATCAGAAAGCGCTGGCGATCGCGGAACGGCTTTACGCGGTTGATGCCAAAAATCCCGATTATCAGGACCTGCTGGCGCGAAGCCACACCAGCTTTGCCTATGCGCTCATGTTCTACGACCGGTGGGAGGAGTCGCGCAAGCACTTCCAGCGCGCCCTCACACTTCGTACAAACACCCTGAGTTCCGCCAAGAATTCTGTCAAGGCGCAGCGCGATCTCGCACGCATCCATTACCGTCTCGGAGCGGGATATGCCCAGGCGGGCCAATCCGCCGAAGCGGTGGGATATCTTCGTCAGGCGCTCGAAATCCAGCGCCCGATCAGCGCCGCTAACCCTAACGATGAAGCTATCACCTCTGAAGCCGCGGCAAGCTATCACTTTCTCGGTGTCGCGTTAAGGGGCCAGGGAAATCTCCACGAAGCGTTGGAGGCTTTCAACAACGCGATCGCTATTCGCGAGCAGAGCCTTTCTCGCGATGCTCAAAACGCTCGCTCCCGATCGTTGGTGGCCGGCAACTACGCCGAACGCGGAACAACCTTTTTCGATGCCGGTCAGATCCCGGAAGCCCTGCGCGATATGCACAAGGCCGTCGAATACCAGACCTCCTTAATCGAGGTGGATCCCAAAGGCACGCCGACACGCATCGCTATGGCGGACTTCCAATGTCGCCTTGCCGCGGCGAATGCGACACTGGCGAGGAGGAGCACTGGGGCGAGAAGCCAGTCATACTGGCGCGAATCAGCCAAGTATTTCCGCCGCGCAGACGCCCTCTATTCGGCTCTTTTGAGCGAAGGATTACTGCAGTCTCCACAACTGCGCGCTCAGGCGAAGCGCGCAGCCGAAGGAGCCCAGGAATCCGATCAAATGCTCGGAGAGAATTAGAGATCGACAGCAGCCGGCGCTAGCGCCACCACATCGGACTCTTTAGGCATGACAATCCAGGCCGCGATATAGCCGATGATCCCGGCCGGCGGAAGCGCGAACGTCAGAATCAACCAGATAACGCCGTACCATCGTGGGATCCGCGCCGAGATATTCCGCAATCCCGCTGCAGACTCCCGCAATCTTCTTTCCTGCACTCGTGCGCGTGAGTCTCCGGTGGACTGGAGACGGTCCCTTACTGGTTGGTGTGCCGCATTCAAAACAAAAGCGGTCCCGGTCTTCTAATTCCTTGCCGCATCTGGTACAGAACATCACGTTGTCCTCATCAGGAAGTACGAGATGGACCGCCCGAATGTTCCGATCAGTAGCTTACCTTGCCCAACACCACGGGTCGCCGGGCGCCGGTGGCGGAAGGCAGATTCGAGGGTCTCCGGTGCCACGTTTCGTAAGCCAGAATCGCGAACGCGATCGCTTCTTTCGCATCGCTGTCAAATCCGAACTCGTTCGACAAACGAATTCGCGCTTCAGGCAAAAACGCCTGAAGGTACTTCATCATCGTTCGGTTGTGGACTCCGCCTCCCGAGGCGATGATCTCGTGCACGTCGTGTTTGACAAACCGCCGGATTCCAAACGCGATCGTCGCCGGAGTGAGAACCGTCGCGGTGGCAATCAGATCCAGCATCGGCAACTCCGTTCGGATCAAATCCCTTACGAATTCATCCCCGTACTGTTCACGGCCCGCTGTCTTCGGCGGGGCCTGACGATAATAAGAGCGCCGCAACAGGCTATCCAACAGCTCCCGATTCACCTTGCCTTTGGCCCCAAGCTGCCCCCCGGTGTCATATTTCCTGCGGTTCCGCGTATGAATGGCGACCAATTGGTCGATCACCATATTCCCGGGACCTGTGTCGAACGCAATTACCTCGTTCGTGTCGCCGCCCGGCGGAATCGCGGTGATATTGGCGATACCGCCAATATTCAGCGCGATCCGTCCGAGTTTCGGATCGGCGTAAAGGATCACATCGACAAACGGCACGAGGGGCGCGCCTCGCCCGCCCGCGGCCATGTCGCGGGTCCGAAAATCGGAAACGACTGGCTTCCCCAACTTTTCCGCCAGAACGGATCCGTCACCCAGTTGCAGAGTGCTCCGCAGCTCGTGATAAACGGTTTGCCCGTGACATCCCACCAAATCGATTGTGCTGAGTGGAGGCCCACACTTTTTGACCGCCTTGGCATAAAGATCGGCCAGCGTGAAATTCAATCGCGAAATCGCAGCCGTATGCGTATTTGCATTCGATACCGCGAGAATCTGGTCGCGCACCTCATTCGGATATGGCATGGAACAATACGCGACAACCTCGATCCGCCGGTCCTCGATGTCGACTACGGCAATATCGATGCCGTCCAGCGAAGTGCCGCTCATGATGCCGGCCACTCTCATTGCCTGCGCAACTCCTGTTGCAATTCGGCCAGCAGCTTCAGCGCCTCAATGGGACGTAACTCATCCACGTTGATTCGACGGATGCGGTCTGCAATGTGGTAGTTCACCGGCTCGAACAATTGGATCTGCATTGGCCCTGATGGCCGCGGAGTGAGTTCTTCCGTCATCTTGTGTTCTGTCCGCTCATGCAACGCCAGGATCTGCTGTGCCCTGTCGATCACGCTGATCGGCAAAGCGGCCAGGCGCGCGACCTCGATTCCATAGCTGCGGTCGGCGGCGCCGGGTTCCACTCTTCGCAAAAACAAAATCTGATCGCCCGCTTCCTTCACTGATACATGCAGGTTGCGTATTCCCTCGAACTGTTGTTCCAGCTCAGTTAGCTCATGATAATGTGTCGCGAACAGAGTCTTTGCCCGAATATTTTCATGAATGTACTCGAGCACGGCCCAGGCCAGCGCGAGTCCGTCATACGTTGACGTGCCGCGTCCGATCTCGTCCAGCACAATCAGGCTGCGCGACGTAGCAGTGTTCAATATGACGGCGGTCTCCGTCATTTCCACCATGAACGTCGACCGCCCGCGCGCCAGGTTATCGGCAGCTCCTATTCGCGTAAACACGCGGTCGATCACCGGCAGAACCGCTTCCTCGGCAGGAACAAACGAACCCATTTGGGCCAGAATACTCATCAGCGCGGCCTGTCGCAGATAAGTCGACTTGCCGCCCATATTCGGGCCGGTGATGACCGCCAGGAACTGCTTATCGTCGAGATACGCATCGTTTGGAATGAACCGCGCCGCCTGCTTCTCCGTGAGCTTCTCGATTACCGGATGACGTCCTCCGACTACGCGCATTTCACCGTCTTCCGAGAACGTCGGCCGCACATAGCGATTCTCTACCGCAAGCTGCGCGAGAGCTACCGTGAAATCGAGCTCCGCGACTGCCCCGGCAGTGGATCTGATCCGCAACGCATGCTGCGCCGCGAACGTACGGATGTCCGTGAAGATCTGCCGCTCCAACTCGAGGATCTTCTCTTCTGCCGAAAGCACCTTCGCTTCGAGTTCCTTCAACTCCGGTGTGCTAAAGCGTTCCGCATTCACCAGCGTCTGCTTGCGCTCGTAATCCGCCGGAGCATTCTGCAGGTTCGCCTTTGAGATCTCGATGTAATACCCAAACACATTGTTAAAGCGGACCTTGAGCGATCCGATGCCGGTTCGAGTTCGCTCCCTCGCTTCAATCTGCGCGATATATTGTCGGCTATTTCGGCTAATATCGCGCAATTCATCGAGTTCCGAATGAAATCCGTCGCGAATCGTGCCGCCATCGGCCAAATTCAGCGGTGGCTCTTCCGAAATCGCCTGTAAAACCCGCTTCGTAACGTCGTCAACAGGATCGAGCCGGGCAGCGATATCGATCAGTGCCGTCGAGCCGCCGGACGTAAAGCGCAGCGATGGAATCAGCGCCAGCGAGCGCCCAAGCGCAAGCAGATCCCTGGGACCGGCAGTACCGATCGTTACTTTCGCCAGCAAACGCTCGATATCCAGCATCGACCCGAGCGTCTTCCGTATCTCCGTCCGCTCGATCGTCTGCGCAACCATCTGCGCCACTGCATCCAATCGGGCATCGATCTCTGAAGTATCGGTCGAAGGCCGCAGCAATCGCGACCGCAGAAGCCGGCCGCCCATACCTGTGCACGTCTGGTCTAAGACACTGACCAATGTCGATTCCCTGCTCTCCCCCGCAAACAGAGGGTCCACGAGTTCAAGGTTCCGAATCGACACTGCGTCCAGGACCATGGCGCTCGGCGCGGTCGTAATACGAAGGCCTATCGAGATGATCCAACGCGCTCTTCTGCGTGTCGCGAAGATAATGCAGAATCGCGCCGGCCGCGCCAATCGCCAGCGGCCTCCCGGCCAGGCCGCATCCGTCAAGGCTCAGCAGCTTGAAGTGCTCCCGCAGCGCGCGCTCAGAGTAGTCAGCGTCGAAGATCCAGCTCTCAAGCTTTGTACTTAGGCACTCTACGAAAACCGGCGTAGACTCGTCGTGGAGAACCTCCCGAGCGTTCAATGTCTCAATGGCCGGCCCTACTTCCTCCCGATCCAGCTCTGTCACACGAAACTCGCCGGTAGATACATCGACATGGGCAAGCGCTCGCGCGTCCCGTTCTTAATGACAACCGACGCCAGATAGTTGTTCTCGTGGGAACGCAGCAGATTCGATTCCGTCGCTGTACCAGGAGTGATAATGCGAGCGATTTCTCGTTTGACCAGCTTCTTGGTGAAGCGCGGGTCTTCCATCTGCTCGCAAACCGCCACCCGATAACCTCGCTGAATCAGCTTGGCGATGTAGCCTTCCGATGCGTGGTGGGGCACACCGCACATCGGGACACCCTGGCCCTTGTCCTTGCTGCGCGAAGTCAAAGTGATTTCGAGTTCGCGCGCAGCGGTGATCGCATCATCGTAGAACAGCTCGTAGAAATCCCCCAGGCGGAACATCAGGAGCGCGTGCGGGACCTGCTGTTTCAGCGCATGATACTGCCGCATCAGCGGCGTAGTGGGCTCACTCTGCATCAGGCGTAAATGCCGCGAAGCTTAATCGCGAATGCTACGCGATCCAGCGCGACCATATAAGCGGCAGTGCGGTTGTGAACCTCGTGCATCTTGGCGTACTTCACGACTTCGGCGAAGCTGTTCACCATGATCTCCTCCAATTGCGAGTTGACCATTTTTTCATTCCAGAAGAACCCTTGCCGGTCTTGCACCCACTCAAAGTAAGACACAGTTACGCCGCCGGCGTTCGCCAGAATATCGGGGATCACAAAAATATTCTTCTCCCGGAGAATCGAATCCGCAACGGATGTAGTGGGACCATTTGCGCCTTCGCACAGGATACGCGCTCTTACCCTGTCCGCATTATGAGAGGTGATGACGTTTTCTTTCGCGGCCGGAAGCAGCACGTCGCAATCCACAAACATCGCTTCATCCCGGTCGTAATTCTCCGCCTCGGGAAAGTCCAGGATAGAGCCGGTTTCACGTCGATGTTCAAGAAGTTTCTCAATATCGAGCCCGTGCTTGTTGTAAACAGCGCCGTCCCATTCGATGATGGAGATGATTCGGAATCCCGCCTTTGCCATCAGGCGCGCTGCCATTCCACCCACATTCCCGAACCCTTGGATCACAACGGAAGTGTCAGATGGCGCCTTCTCCATTAACTTCAACGCCTCTCGGGTCACCAGCATGCAGCCCCGGCCGGTGGCTTCCGATCTTCCTCGCGACCCCCCGAGGTCCAGAGGTTTACCCGTGACTACGGCAGTTACTGTGTGCCGGCTGTGCATGGAGAACGTGTCCATGATCCATGCCATGGTTTGCTCATTCGTATTCATGTCCGGCGCCGGGATGTCCTTGTCCGGACCAATAAATTCGAATATTTCCGCCGTATAGCGTCTGGTGATACGTTCGAGTTCAAATTGTGAAAGGACCCTCGGATCGCAGATAACTCCGCCCTTCGCTCCACCGAGCGGAATATTCACGACAGCGCATTTCCAGGTCATCCACGAAGCTAGGGCGCGAACCTCGTCCAGCGTCACATCGGGGGCAAATCGAACACCACCCTTTCCCGGACCTCTGGCAATGGAGTGCTGCACGCGATAGCCGGTGAACACTTCCAGCCGTCCATCGTCCAGTTGAACGGGAATCGCCACCGTAATCTCGCGCGCGGGGGTTCGGAGAACTTTCTGAATGCCTTCATCGAGCTGCAGCCGGCTCGCGGCTTCATTGAATCGGGCCTCAGCCGAAAGCCACGGATTGAGTTCCTGGTCCACTGCGTGGTCCACTGCAACGCTCATTTGATTTCCATCCCGCATACATTATCCAATGCCCTTCGATAATAAATCCATGCGCCATGCTCCGAGCCGTCGCGAATTCATTCTTGGTTTCGGTCTCGGCTGGCTTTGGCCGCCCAACTGGTTTGCACATCGCATTCGTTTGGCGGAAGCAACCTTCCGAGAGTACCGTCATGGCGTCGACCGGGGGCGCTATCTGTGGATTCACGGCGACGAGCGGACTGCGCACGACGTTCTCCGCGAACACATCAGGCACTATGACGGCCGCGCCTTCCTCGTGGAAAACCATGTGCGAAACGTTAGAATCGATGGCGGATTGCTGGACCCCAACCGGATGTTTTCGCGGGTCGGCGCGGAAAAGAATCTCCGATCTCAGAATCCATCGTGGGACGCGGCCCGAATCAGCAACGCGCTGGACCGTCTGGATCATGACCGCGACCGGTTTCTCTCGAAGCTGCTGCCGCCTACGCCGGATGGCCTGATTGTCGCCTTGCACAACAACGGCCCAGCCTATTCGGTCCAGGACGAGGTCGCCATCAGTGACGCAACCGCTCTGAACGATCAAGCGCATCCGGATGAGTTCATGCTTTGCACGATGCGATCGGATTTCGAAAAGCTGGCGAAAGGGCCGTACAACGTTCTGTTGCAGCACACCGCGCCTCCGCAGGATGACGGCTCGCTCTCACGTCTCTGCGCGACGCGCAACATTCGATATGTGAACATCGAGGCGGCGCATGGCAACGCCGGCATGCAGCGCGCCATGTTGCAGTGGCTCGAAACCGTACTCTAGGCTCTACGCGGCGCGCGGCCGAAGCAATCTACCCGGCAAAGTCAGAATCGTCCAGAGAAGATTGAGCACTCCTCCTACGGCGATGCCGACAATTCGGAATGGCAGCAGCAAGACCCACACGATTGGGTACAACACAAGTGCAATCAGGGCCAGCGGCCACGAGATGCAGAACAATAGGAGCCACAGCAGAAAAGTGAACATGTTTCCCTGACAAGTTATACGTTCGATAATGATCGCAAGTTCAAAAAAGTGTTTCGGATCTGATGCCTTTCCATTCTGATGTCGCGCGATACACGTGTTATCGAACAAACACTCCGCTTGTGATCGACGGCAGATTGAATGAGCCGGAATGGCATGCAGCGCCCGGCTCGAGCCCCTTCGTTGATATCGTCACCGGCGCTCCGGCCTGGTTTGACACGCGCGTTCGGATGCTCTGGGATGACCAATATCTCTATTTCGGATTCACTGCCGAGGAAACGGATGTCTGGGGGACGCTAACCGAGCGCGATTCGAAGATTTACGAGGAGAATGATCTCGAAATCTTCATCGGCGCCCGCGACGCATATTACGAATTCGAAATCAGCGCTTGCAACGTCATCTACGAGGCGTTCTGGATCTGGAAGGATATCCACCAACCCGGTGGTCCCTACTGGGGCAGAGTCGAATTCGACCCGGCGACACAGCGAACTCTGGTCCTCGATGGTGTTGGCGGACACAAGCATCCGAGAGGTGAGCGGTGGGGATTTCTGGATTGGGACTGCCCCGGCCTTCAACACGCTGTCTCGGTCGACGGAACTTTAAACGATCGCACGGATATCGATCGCGGCTGGTCGGCCGAGATCGGGATTCCCTGGACAAGTCTGGCTCTGCTCGCCGACGGCCGGTCCCTGCCGCCGCGCGCCGGCGATATCTGGCGAATCGACTGCTCACGCTTTCAGAAGATTGGCCGCGACGGTGAAGCGCTTGACCCGTGCGCGGGCTGGACCTGGAACCGTCACGGTCACTACGATTCCCACATCCCGGAGGCGTTCCCGCTTGTCACCTTTTCAGCCGAAGCCATTAAACCGTGAGTTCCCAGGCTAGCCGCGAAGTGTCACAATAGATTCATGGCACGCGGATGGGAAAGTAAGGAAATTGAATCCCAGATACAGTCCGCTGAGTCGAGGCGAGCAGCAGTTCGACATGCGCCGCCTACCGACGAGCAAATTCGTAACCAGCAACAACGCGAAAGTCTCGAGATGTCGCGGACTCGCGTCTTACGAGATCTCGAAACCGTGACACACGAGCGCTATCGCGAGCAATTGAGATCGGCGTTGAAACATCTTGACCAGAAACTTGCGGAATTGAGTCATTGAATGTTTAGCTTCTATTCGTAACCGAAACATCGGAACGGCATCCCATGGACTGCACGCTAAACCGCGTGACGCTCTATGGCTCAATTCATGTTTGCGACCGGGATAGAAAATAGCTGTCCCACTATCCAGCTTCCCAACGGACAGACCAAGCGCGTAGACGAATTAGAGAAGACGAGGCATTATCAGCGCTGGCGCGATGATTTCCAACTCCTAAAGGAGTTGGGTATTGACTACCTGCGCTGCGGTCCACCATATTTCTCAACTCACAAGGGACCCGGCAAATACGACTGGTCGTTCGCCGACGAGACTTTCCCCGTCTTGCTGAATCAGGGTGTGACCCCTATTGTCGATCTCTGCCATTTTGGCGTGCCGGATTGGATTGGAGATTTTCAAAACCCGGATTGGCCTAAGCTGTTCGCTCAGTACGCGCGCGCATTTGCGGAGCGGTTCCCCTGGGTTCGCTTCTACACGCCCGTGAATGAGATCTTCGTCGCATCGACGTTCTCCGCGCAATGGGGCTTATGGAACGAACGGCTCAAGAGCGATCGCGCCTTCGTTCGCGCGCTGAAGCACCTCTGTCAGGCCAACGTCCTTGCGATGCACAGCATTCTTGAAGTGCGCCCGCAAGCCGTATTCGTACAAAGCGAATCCTCTGAGTATTTCCATCCGGAAGGTCCAAGTTGTGAAGAATTCGCCCGCATTTACAACGAGAAGCGATTTCTATCTCTCGATCTGACGTATGGTTACCCGATCAACGTGACCATGTTCGAATATCTGCTCGACAACGGCATGACTCGCGAGGAGTATGAGTGGTTCCGGCGGAGTCACCGCAAGCAGTATTGCATCATGGGAAACGACTACTACGTCACGAACGAGCATCTCGTCGATGAGCGCGGAGAGATAGCGCCATCGGGAGAGATCTTCGGTTACTACGTGATCACGCACCAATACTTCTCGCGCTACCGGCTGCCCGTGATGCACACGGAGACCAACTTGGGCGATGCGGAAAAAGCTCCTTGTTGGCTTCGGAAGGAATGGGCCAACGTTCATCAACTCAAGCGCGACGGTGTGCCTGTCGTAGGCTTCACCTGGTACAGTCTCACCGATCAGGTGGATTGGGACACTACGCTGCTCGAAGATAACGGCAATGTGAATCCACTCGGCCTGGTCGATCTCGATCGCAACATCCGGCCGGTAGGCCATGCCTATAAGAAATTGATCAGCGCCTGGCGCGAAATTCTTCCGACCGAAAGCACTGTCCTCGAAATCTGCGCGACGTGACCTGGACTAGCTTTTCAGGGCAGGCACATCCACCCACGCGCGCTTGTGCCAGGAGTCGATGCCCTTTTCCGCAAGCTGAACGCCCTTTGCGCCCTCCCGCAAATCCCACGGAAACGCATCGCCCTTCACGATGTGACGCAAATAGAGTTCCCACTGTCGCTTGAAGGCATTCTCGTAGTTCTCTTGCGCGGGGACCTTTTGCCAGTCGTCGAAATACTCGAACGGGCTTTCAACATCGGGATTCCATGTCGGGCGGGGCGTTGCGCCATACGGCTGTACCCAGCATTCCCGCAGCCCGGCAACCGCCGATCCGCGCGTGCCATCCACCTGAAGCGTCAACAAATCGTCACGCCGCACGCGGACACACCAGGACGAGTTGAAATGCGCGATTATCCCGCCGGCCAACTCAAAAGTTGAATAGGCTGAATCGTCCGCGGTGCAGGCATAGGGTTGGCCCGCTTCGTTCCAGCGCTGCTTGATGTGCGTAGCGCCGAGGCACGATACAGCTTTCACTTCTCCAAAGAGGTTGTCGAGCACGTAGCGCCAGTGGCAAAGCATGTCGATGATGAGGCCACCTCCATCCTCCTTTCGGTAGTTCCACGAGGGACGCTGCGCGGGGACCGTGCTCCCTTCAAATACCCAGTAGCCGAACTCCCCGCGCACGGAGAGGATCTCCCCGAAGAAGCCGGTATCTCGCAGGGTCTTCAACTTCAGCAGACCGGGCAGCCACAACTTATCCTGCACGACACCGTGCTTGACGCCGGCTTTCTTCGCAATCTCGTACAACTCGTATGCCGCATCCAGACTTTCGGCCGTCGGTTTCTCGCAATAGATGTTCTTGCCGGCTTTGATAGCAGCCTTCACGGAATCGGCGCGACGGTCGGTCGTCTGCGCGTCGAAATATACGGAATACTGTGGATCGTTCAGCGCCTTCTTTACATCCGTGCTCCACTCCAGTCCGCCACTCTCCTGTGAAATCGACTCCAACTTGGCAGCATTGCGACCCACCAGCAGGGGCTTCGGCATGATGAATTCGCACTCGCTCAGACGAACTCCGCCCTGCTGCATGATCGCGAGAATCGAGCGTTTCAGGTGCTGATTGAAGCCCATGCGTCCGGTGACGCCGTTCATGATGATGCCTACTGTGTGTACAGTTCGATTGTTCATGGAATCTTTTTAGGACTTCGGTTTATCGGTACACTGCGGCCTCGCGCCTTCGGGCAGCGGCGGAGCATCCACTCCCGCCTTCGGAAGTGTGCCTTCTAATTCCTGACGCCAATGGGCGACGTCTCCCGCCGGTCCATAGCAATACATCATCCGCAGCGGTGTCGAGCCAACGTTTGTGAGCTGATGGAAGACCTTCGATGGGATGTACACGGCTTGGCCCGTGGACAGCCGGGTTCTTTCTTCGCCGAGGCACATCTCACCTTCGCCTTCGATCACGAAGTAGATTTCTTCCTGCTCCTGGTTATGCCAGGGCACTTGGCCTCCGTTCGGCTCGAGCGTAACGTGGCCCATCGAGAACGATGTCGCCTGGATTGGACTGGCCCCTCCCACGAGATTCTGTGTGCGACGGCGCGCCGGATATGTCCGTCCCGGGATATTGTTGAGATCGGCAATCGTCACTTGGCTTCACTCCAGAAAGTTAAATAGGGCTTGGCTTCGATAAGGCGCAGCAGGTACACTCCCAATTCGAGCGCATGATAATCGCCCCACATGCATGATTCATCCGCAGGGACCTTCCTGCCCTTCGGAATCGCATCCCAATTATTGGGCCGGTGGTAAACGGCGTGAAGAATCAACCCTTGATGCTTTGGATTGGAACTCAGATACTTTTCATCGAACAACGTATCTGCAATCGTCAGGCCCGCCTGCCGGTAGCGCTCCTCGCCCAGATAGCGTCCCAACCGCAGCAAGCCTTGGGCTGCGATCACTGCAGCCGAGCTATCGACCGGCTCATACGAATTGTATGGATCGGCCGGCGTAGATCTCCAATCGCCTAGATTCGCGAGTCCGGGCGCGCCTGTATCCCAGTAGGGAATCCCATCCGGAGGAGTATTTTCGATATAAAAATCGCATGTGGCCTGCGCGGCGGCTTGCATCGTGGGGACAATCCCGTCGCGGCCGCCGAAGTCCTCGAATTCGCTATCCGGCAATGTCGCGAAGAATTCCAATTGTTCGGCAAACCCGCACATCGCCCACGCGAGACCTCTCGTCCAGGTACTGAACGGCGAATAGCCTTGTTGGGAGTTCGGGCAGCGAAAGTTCCCGTCACTCGTATTGAAGACGCTTTCGTGAGCCACCCGGCCGCGAACATCGTACGCGTCTCTTCCGGTGCCGTAAAACACCGAATAGCGTGCCGTCGCTTTAGCGTGATCGATCAGGCGTCCCAGCAATGACACGCGCTGGTCATTCTCAGCCATCAGCACATGACCCAACTGATGCGATACCGCCAGCGCGCGTAAGGATCGGATCGTATCTACAAACAGCGAATGCGGGCCATTGAAGGAGTAGATGAAACCGCCGCCGTCCGCAATCCGCGTCCAGCGCGCCGCCTGGACGGCGCCCGAGCATTTCAAGGCAAGCTCATAAAAGTGCTGTTCCCACGCGTCGTTGGCGATCGATCCCTCGTTCATGAGCCGCAGCAGATTTCCGTACGTACTCACATTGTTGAACCCGTGATCGTGTACGCCCACATGCGTGACGTGCGGAGCCATCAAATTCAGCGTGTTCGTTCGTCCGCTATCGAGAAATGCTTTATCGCCGGTCGCGTCGAATTGCAGAATTGCCGAACCAAACTGAAACCCTTGCGTCCACTCCGTCCAACCGCGGCTCGTGTATTGGCCGTTGACGGTAAACACTGGAGAGCCTTGCTCGGGATTCCAACTCGCGGAAAGCGAGCGGATCTTCTGAGCCGACAAAGAGAACAACTTGTCGATCTTGTTACGCAGTCCGATCTCGGTGAGCTTGGTGTCAGTCTGAATCATGGGATGGAACGGAGTACGGTAAATAAGTATCGTATCGCGCCCAATGGACGTCAAGGACCCGAACATTTACCTCGCCGCTGAGCGAACGTTTCTCTCTTGGATTCGAACTGGCCTTTCGATGATGGGCTTCGGATTTGTAGTCGCCAGGTTCGGCTTGTTTCTGCGGGAATTATCTGCGGCGAACATCGCGCATCCTCAAAATCAGACAGGTCTCTCCACCCGGTTCGGTATCTCCCTGGTGCTGCTTGGAGTGCTGGTGAATGCCGCATCGGCCATTCGTTACGTCTACCTGATTCGAAGGTTACGTGAAGGCGACCCGTTAAATCATCCTTCCCGGCTTGCGATCGCGGTAGCCGTCGTTCTCTCTATCGTTGGCGGCGCAGTAGTTTACTACTTACTCACCATCTAAAGCAGCGATCGTTGACGACGCTCCAGCGCAAGCAAGTGCTGCTTGATCGGCAGACCGCCGCCGTAGCCCGTGAGCTTGCCATTTGACCCGATCACCCGATGGCACGGCACGATGATCGGAATCGGATTCGAGCCGTTCGCTAAACCGACCGCTCTCGACGCCTTGGAGTTGCCGATTCGTTGCGCGAGTTGTCCGTATGAGATTGTCTCGCCGTACGGAATACGCTCCAACTCGCGCCAAACCCGCGTTTGAAACGGAGTACCCTCGGGATCGAGCGTTATCGAGAACTCGCACAGCTCACCGGCGAAGTAGGCGTTCAGTTGCTCAATCACATGCCGAAATGGCGCCGCGTCCTGCCGCCAAGTCTCTTTGGGTTGGCCTCCGAAACTCAAGACACGCAGGCATCCGGGTTCTCCTGCGAGCAGAAGAGGTCCAACCGGGCTTTCGATCTCACTGTAAGCTTGCGTCATCTTTCACTCCTTGCCATAGATGAAGAACTGCATAGGCTCGCCAGGGTCTCCACGCCTCCGCTCGTGCTTCGAGTGCCCGTGCCGTGCGGCACGCAGCCGCACGTTGCAGAACGAGGTCGCCTGCCGGAAACGCGTCTGGTTCGCCAAACGCCCGCATGGCGATATATTGCGCCGTCCAGGATCCGATCCCCGGCAGTGTCTGCAGCTGCTCGAGGAAGCCTTCCGAATTTCCGACGCCTTCCCACCGCAAGTCGCTTGCAGCGAGCGCGCGGATCGTAGTCGCACGGGCAGTGGTTATGCCGCACTCCTCAAGCCGGGCGGTTGCCAGGACAGAGGCGGAAGGGAATTCCCGGCCGTCGCCGTATGCGCGCACGATGCGGCCGGCCAAGGTGGACGCGGCTCTTACCGAGATTTGCTGTCCGAGAATGGCTCGCACGGCCAATTCGAATCCGCTCCACGCGCCGGGAACTCGCAATCCAGGGCGCTCTTTTACACGCTTCGCAAGCAGCGGATCGCTCCCGAGTTGCTGCGCGATCTTAGCCGGATCCGCCGCAAGATCGAACAGGCGGCGCACTCGCTCGACAATCAGGAACAGCGATTTGGCATCGGGAAAGTCGATTCGCAGTTCGAGAGCATCGTTACCTGGACGGACCTCAATTTCCCCGCAGGAACCGTTGAGTTCGATGCTTCGCTTGTACGAATCTTCCGTGACCGTTTCGATACCCGGGATGGCGCGCGTCGCCAAAAATCCGAGCATTGCCTCCCAATCGTATGGAGGTCGGAATGGCAGGCGCAGACGATACGATCCAGGAGCGCAGCCGGATCGCTTTCGAGTAAGCCGTCGCAGGTCCGTAGGTGTACGGCCGTACAGGTTCTGAAACACGAAATTGAACCGACGGATACTTCCAAATCCGGAGGCCATCGCGACTTCCGTAAATGGCAAGTCCGTTTCATCGATCAGCTTCTTTGCAAAGTGAAGCCGGCGCGTCTGCGCTACTCCTACGGGCGGGGCTCCCAGGTGCTCCAGAAAGAGCCGGCGTAGATGCCTGGCGCCCACCCCCAACCTCGCCGCCAGAGTCTCGACACCACCATCGTCCAGCGCGCTTTCGCCGATCAGGCGCAGCGCCCGAGACACAGTCGCCGACGTCCCGAGCCACGCCGGTGTGCCGGGTGATGCCTCGGGGCGGCAGCGAAGACACGGACGGAACCCAGCCTCGGCCGCCGCCGCTGCCGACGGGTAATAATCGACGTTCTGTTCCTTCGGAGAGGGAGCCGGGCAGATCGGACGGCAGTAGATCTTCGTCGTCTTGACCGCGATGAAGAACATCCCGTCAAAGCGCGGATCGCGAGCCCGTCGTGCTCTCTCACAGGACTCACGGTCAAGTTGCATACAACCCAACGATACCGAATGCCGGCTGATCCGGCTAGCCGTTTTCGGACATCAATGGGTGTCGACCCAGCCGTGCTTCTTGTTGCTTTCGATCACCTTTTCCAGGAGACGCATCCCGTGTAGACCGTCTGCGAATGTCGGGTACTCAATCGGCGCCGACGGATCGGCAATCTTGCGGTAGAAGCGTTTGAAAACCTGCTTGTGGGTATCATCGTACCCCTCGCCGTGTCCGCCCGGGAGGTCGGCGTATGCGGCAGCAGCAGGATACAGCAGAGACGGATCCTTAACAATGACCTGATTCGAGGAGTTGCGATTTCCGATCCAGAGTTCGTCGGGGCGCTCCTGATTCCAGCTAACGCCGCACTTGGTCCCGAAGATCTCCATCACGAATCGGTTCTTGCATCCAGCGCTCACCTGACTGACCGTATAAGCCCCCCGCGCGCGCTCACCGAGATGCACCAGGACGGCTCCGAAGTCTTCCGTATCGATAGGCACTTGGTCGTAGTCTTCCGGCGCAAGTTTTTTTCCGGCGAACGTCTCGATCGCTTTCTTCGGTTTTTTGCGCGTTTTATGGAAGATCTGAAGGTCGGCACAGAGAGCCGTGATCTTCTGGCCGGTGAGATGTTGCGCAAGATCCATCCAATGGGAACCGATGTCGCCGACAACCCGAAGAGCGCCGTTCGCGGCACGCTCGATACGCCAGTTGTAGTCGGTGTCGTAGAGCAGCCAGTCCTGCGAGTAGCCGCCCTGAACCACGAGAATGTCTCCAAGGTCGCCAGCATCGATCATCGCGCGAATCTGCTGCACCACCGGGTAGTATCGGAGATTGTGGTTAACGCAATTCGGCAGCTTCCTGCTTTCCGCGAGTTTCACCATGTCTTCGGCTTCCGCAGCCGTCATGCTCAAAGGCTTCTCGCACAGTACCGCCTTGCCCGCTTCGAAGAAGGCCTTCGACATCGGGTAATGCTGCGCGTTCGGGGTACAAATGTGGACTGCTTCGATTTCACGGTCGTTCAGAAGTTCCTTGTAGTCGCCCGTGGTCCGTTCGACGCCGATCGCTTCACCGAACGCCGCAGCGGTCTTGGCGTTCGAGCCCACGACGGCGGCGATCTCAACGTTGCCGAGACGCCGGATCGCTTCGGAGTGGACCTTACCCATAAAGCCGGTACCCACAACTGCGGTCTTGATTTTGCGCATAATTGTTTCGGATTCAATGTATCATCGCGGAATTCCCCTGTTAAACTGTTGTTCTCGGTCTTACCGATGGTCGTTCGGATTCGATTAAGTTACGGTTCCGCAATGCGGAAAACGGCGGCGGCGAATCGACAGGCCGCACTGGTGATCTCGTCGCTGATGACGCCGCTCGCGTTTTTGGCTTGGACGCTCGGCGGGTGGCGCATCGCCGCCGATCTGAAGTGGGCGGGCGCCTTCGCCATTTCGACAGGATTTTTCTCCCACTGGCAAGTCTGGATTGCAGTCGCAATCGCAGTGCAGTTCGCCGCATTTTTCCTTCACCGCTACGGTCGCGGCGAAGGATACGGCGACGACGACGCCGCGCTTTCCTGAGTGCTACTCTCCAGAAACTCGTGGCCATTGTCTTGCATCTAACTTCGCGAGGAACGGAGCAATGTTGGCGGGTCTTGTGCAAATGACGGTTCCGACAGTCCGGGTCAAGGAAGCGATCTTGAAACAGCGGAGATTCGCGCCCGGCCGTCGGATATTTTTTGATTCCCATGGCGCTGGTAAGTTACGTACTCGCTTTATGGCGGCTGGGGGCGGACCTCAACTGGCTCGACGAGTTCTTCATCCATCAAGGTATCCTTTCGCGGTGGCAGGTTTGGCTGGCAATCGCGATTGCTACCCATCTTGTCGCGAATCAACTAAATCGGATCGGTGAGGCCGGCGACGGCATGCCATCCTAGGCGGGGATTCACGTCTCTGATATCCTGGAATGGTCCGGCTCGCCGATCGAGATGGCAAACGGAATTCGCAGTTTCTCTCCACGGTCATACGGCTTCTTCCCACAGGGCGTAAAGTGGCTGTTGATCAGTAATATCGCCCTGTTTCTCGTTTACTTCTTCTGCGTTCAGTTCGGTTACGGTTGGGTTTGGGAACCTTTCGGGCTCATCCCCGGTGACGTCATTCGCCACGTAGCACTGTGGCAACTCGTCACATATATGTTTCTGCATGACCCGTTCGGGTTCGGCCACATCCTGTTCAACATGCTTACGCTCTGGATGTTTGGAGCGGATCTGGAGCGGACGTGGGGGCGGCGAGCGTTCCTGAAGTACTACTTCCTTTGCGGCATCGGTGCCGGAATCTGCGTTGTTGTTGCGAACCTCCTGTTTTCCAATAGCTGGAATACGCGCACGATCGGCGCATCGGGCGCGATCTATGGGTTGCTCTTCGCCTTCGGCTATCTCTACCCGGATCGCGAAATCCTGTTCAGCTTCCTGTTCCCGATCAAGGCAAAATATTTCGTAATGATCATCGGCGCGATTGCCTTCCTGAGTTCGTTCGGTGGAAGCGGCGGCGGCGTCAGCCACGTCGCCCACCTCGGCGGCATGGTGATCGGATACTTCTACCTTCGCAGCCAGCGGGGCTTCAGACGACCCGCCTATGCGCGCGCGGGCTTCGCCGATTCCCTCCGTACTCGATACAAAGAATGGAAGATCCAGCGCGCCAAACGTAAGTTCGAGGTCTACATGCGCGAACGGGAACGGGAACGTGACCGGGATCGCTTCGTCCACTAACGGAAACTGGCACCCTCCGGGCTACGTCTTCTGTTATAGTCGCCTCAAGGTGAGGTGATTTCCGTTCTCATGAGACAGCTATCGCTTTTTCTAGCTCTAGGGCTCACGGCCATAATCGCTCCTGCTTATTACCAGGGCGGCCCCAGCAAAGAGAGCACCGAAACCGTCGCCAAGCCCCGCCGACCGGCAACGACGAAAGAAGGCCAGCCTGCCCCCGCCGAGCAGGAGCAACCAAAGATCCCGAGCAAGTTCGGCCGCAAGGAAGGCGGGATCCCCGAAGGTCCGAGCTTCCGAAGCGATGTCAACACCGTGAACCTCGACGTTGCCGTCGTTGACAACAAAGGCAACTTCATCCCCAGAATTCCCAAGGAGAGCTTTCGCGTCCTGGAAGACGGCGTTCCACAAACCGTCGGCAGTTTTGGTATCGGTGAAGGTCCCATGACCGTTTGCATGGTCATCGAATTCAGCAATCTCTACCAACGCTACTGGACCGAAACCTGGTACCAGACGCTAACCGCATCTTACGGATTCCTGGAGACGCTCAAACCGGAAGATTACGTCGCCGTGGTCGCTTACGACTTACGTCCGGAGATTCTCTCCGACTTCTCTCAGAACAAGCAGAAAGCCTACGAAGCAATGCAGCGGCTCCGGATTCCGGGTTTTTCGGAGTCAAATCTCTACGATGCGCTGGTAGACACGGCGGAGCGCATGAACGAAATCGAAGGCCGAAAAGCGATCGTTCTGCTTTCGACCGGGGTCGATACGTTCAGCAAACTGACGTTCGACAAAACCCGCAAGGCCTTGCAAAACGCCGGCGTGCCGATCTACGGCATTGGCCTGATGCAGACGATGCGCGAGCTAATGGACGCCTATGGCTATATGGGCCCGCTTGCCAGGCTGGATTTCCTCCAGGCAGACAATCAGATGCGAACCTTCTCCAAGGAGACCGGCGGCATGGCGTTCTTTCCCCGCTTCTACGGAGAGTTCCCCGGTATTTTCCGCGCGATCTCGGATTCACTGCGAAATCAATACACGATGACATACAATCCGAGCAATCAGACTCGCGACGGAAAGTTCCGCAAGATCAAGGTGGAACTGGTCAATCCGGCAACGAACGAGCCGTTGCGTGTGGTGGACCAGAAGGGCAAACCGATCAAATACATGATAATCGCGAAACAGGGCTACACCGCTCCGCGCGAGGTTGAATAAATTACCGAAGAAGCTGCGAGCGACCCTCGCGCAACCAGTTCGAAGAGGCGGCCCGCGTACCGGCCGCCGTTTTCGTTTTCTGCGATGCTGCTATCGCCCCGACAATTCGAGCCAACTCCGCGTCGGGAAGCGCCTCAGGTATCGACCTGCGATCCAGAAACTCCTGAATGAACCCCGTGTGAATAGCTCCTGCGGCGAAGCCCGGGTCGCGCATCAACGACGCGAAGAATCCGATATTGTTCCTGATTCCCCCTATGTGGCACTCGTCGAGAGCGCGCGCCATTCTGGAAATGGCATCCGGTCGCGAGGGAGCCCAAACCGCGAGCTTCGCCAAAAGGGGATCGTATTCCATCGGAACCGTCCAGCCCTGATAGACACCGTTATCGAGCCGTATTCCAGGACCGGAAGGCATGGTCATCTCGGTTATCAGACCAGGTGAGGGAAAGAACTGATTATCCGGGTCCTCCGCACCGAGCCGGCACTCGATTGCCGACCCTTTCCATGTTATTTGGTCCTGGCGGAGGCTTAGCCGCTCACCCGCCGCAATCCTGAGTTGCCACTGTACAAGATCGAGGCCGGTTACCAACTCTGTCACGGGGTGCTCGACCTGAAGCCGGGTGTTCATTTCGAGGAAGTAATATGAACCTCGAATCGAATCGACCAGAAACTCGACTGTGCCCGCGTTGTAATATCCCGCTGCGCGCGCAACCGCCACGGCAGCGCGCCCCATTTCTTCCCGGAGACTGGGATTCTGCATCACGAATGGCGACGGGCATTCTTCCACGACTTTTTGATGCCTGCGCTGCAACGAGCACTCGCGTTCCCCGAGATGAATCAGGTTGCTGTGCAGATCCCCGAGGATTTGAATCTCGATATGCCGGGGTTTCTCGATTAGTTTTTCGACGTAGACTTCTCCGTTGCCGAATGCACGCAGGGCTTCGCTCGATGCATCGCGGAAGGCGGCCGCGAGTTCTGTGGGCGAATCGACGCGGCGCATGCCTTTGCCGCCGCCGCCAGCAGCCGCTTTTATCATCACTGGAAAGCCGATCTCTTTGGCGATCTGTCCAGCGCCGTCGACACTCGAGGAACCCGGCACCACCGGAACACCGGCGGCGATCGCCAACTCGCGCGCCCGAGTTTTGGAGCCAACACGACGGATGCTTTCGGCGGACGGTCCTATAAATAGGATGCGGGCATTCTCGCAGGTCTGCGCAAATTCGGCGTTCTCGCTCAGGAAGCCGTATCCGGGGTGAATCGCCTCCGCGCCGTGATCCCGCGCCGCGTTGAGGATGTTTTCGATTTTCAGATAGCTCTCGCTGGACGGAGCCGGTCCGATATGCGCAGCTTCATCTGCCATACGGACGTGGAGGGAGGCGCGGTCGGCATCGGAATAGACAGCGACACTTTTAATGCCCGCCTCGCGAAGGGCACGGATGACCCGGACAGCGATCTCGCCGCGATTGGCAACCAGGACTTTGCGGAAGCTCATGCGCTGACCATTTTTACGAAACGAAGCCAACTCACTGCTGGTAGAACGAACCCGTTAGAGTGAGAAGGAGAATCAATAGCGCCCAGATTTCGAAACGAAGCCATTTTTGCGATGTGAGACGATCCCACCATAGTTTGGTTGTAACACGCACATCGGCTGATATCCGGGGGCAGTGAGCGTAAGTATTGGAAATGCGGGGAGATAGATATGCGACGAGGCTGGGAACGCTGATTTTGCTGGTTCCCGTAATGCTCGGGGCGGATCCGCGATGTCTGCCTTGTCATGCCCGGCAGGTCCGATCGTACGCTCAGACCGGAATGGGGCGCTCCATCTCTAAGCCGGCGGGTGAAGTAGAACAACAGTTCGGACGGTTCAAGGTGAGTTGGCGGTCCGGCCAACTGGTTCACACGATGACCAGCGGGGGGCACTCGGCTTCCTATCCGGTGGCTTGGGCGGTCGGGTCGGGGAATCAGGGGAAGAGCTATCTGATCGCGATCAAAGACGCCCTGTTTCAGTCTCCGATTTCCTGGTATACGACTCGGGGGGCCTGGGATCTGTCGCCGGGGTATCAGCAAGGCCCGAATCCCGATTTCTTCCGTCCGGTTACGTCCGAATGTTTGTTTTGCCATACCGGAGATGCCAAGCCGCGCGAGGGAACGCTCAACCGCTATCAGGATCCGCCATTCGAGCCGGCGGCAATCGATTGCGATCGTTGTCACGGCGATCCAGTGGCCCATCTAAGCAACCCGAGCAAGCAGACCATCGTGAACCCCTCCCGGTTGGAACCGGGGCGACGCGATGCAATTTGCGAGCAATGCCACCTTTCGGGTGAGGCTCGGATACCGAATCCGGGCAAGGCATTCCCTGATTTCCGTCCGGGCATGCGACTGGAAGATGTTTTCAGCGTGTACGTGAAAGACAGCTCCGGCTTCAAGGTGGTAAGCCACTCCGAACAAATGGCACGAAGCCGCTGTTTCCTCGAGAGCAAGCGGGGGATGTGGTGCGGAACTTGTCACGATCCGCATCAGGAGCCACCAGATAAGGTGGGTTGGTATCGCGCCAAGTGCCTTGGATGTCACGCAGACCCTCACGATGGAAAGAAAGGCGGCGACTGCGCACGATGTCACATGCCCGCCACGCACGCCTATGACGGCGGGCATACAGCGTTTCACGATCACTTCATCCGCGCGAAGCCCGAAACCGAGCGTGCCGCCGAAGGTTTTGCGTTACGGCCTTGGAGAGACAGCAAGTTTCGCAATCGCAACCTGGGACTTGCGTATATAGGAGCCGGTTCGAAGAATGGCGACGCGCGTCAGGTATCTAAGGGATTTCAACTTCTCGATTCGGCGCCTGAGGACGGGGCAGTGGAGACGGCACGAGGATGGGTGCTGCTCAAAACCGGACGATCGCAAGAAGCGGTTCAGGCATTCCGACATGCGGTGGAGGAAAAGCCGAACGACTCGACGCTACGGCTGAATCTCGCGGCTGCCCTGCTGGCCGTAGGAGAGCGATCGGAGGCGAAGCGAAATTCCGTGAATGCTATTGCGCTTGAACCACTCCTTGAAGACGCATACGCGCTGCTTGCTGAGATCGAACCGACACGCGCCAGCTATTGGAAGCAGCGCTATTTGGAGTTGGTTCCGCAGCGGAGACTGCCTTGAAGCGATCGCTGCTGGCAGTCGCGGGCGTAGTGCTGCTGTTGGCGCAGTCCTGGCGGCAGGATGCAGATCGTATGTTCCGGGAGCGTCGATATGCCGATGCAGCCAGAATATTGGAGACAGCAGTCCGTAGCCATCCGGATGACTTCGCCGCACAGATGCTCCTTGGTCTTTGCCGTCAGCAGGTAGGGGAGTACGGGAAGGCGGAAGCAAGCTTTCTCTCGGCAGCGAAGCTGCAACCCGAGAATGCGAAACCTGGATATGCGCTGGCCCGGTTGTGGTTCCTGATGGGGCGCTTCGAGGATGCGAATGGCGCACTCAATGAGGCGAGCGCGTTGGGCGAGCCGCCCGCCAATGTTCATCACTTGAGAGGTCGCATCTTGGAAGAGCGCGGTCAGTTGGCGCCGGCACTGGAAGAGTACAGAAGCGCCATCGCCGCTGATCGGAAAATGGCCCAAGCCTTATCCGGCGAATCATCCGTGCTTTATAAACTGGGCCGTTACGATGAAGCGCGCTCGTCAGCAGAAGTTGCGCTGAAGCTGGAGAGCACGAACGAAGAAGCGCAACGAATCCTGAAACAGGTGAAGCAGGCGATTCCGCTCCGACCGCAGGAGATGCCTGAGCCTGTGCGTTTCGTGGCCAAAACAGGAATCGATTTCCGGCTGGAACATTTTCCAACACCCGAAAAGCACCTGATCTCGACCATGGCAGGAGGACTAGCTGTATTCGATTTCGATGATGACGGTCTGCAGGATCTGTTCTTTGCGAACGGCGCAGAGATTCCTTCTCTGAAGAAGACAGGTCCGCGATTCTGGAATCGAATGTATCGCAACCTTGGGAACTGGCGCTTTGAGGATGTCACCGAGGCTCAAGGGTTACAAGGCGAGGGATTTTCCATGGGCGCGGTCGCGGGCGATTTTGACGGTGACGGGCGCATCGATCTTTTCGTTCCTGGCGTGCGGCGAAATCTGCTCTACCGCAATACTCCGAATGGCTTCGTCGAAATTGCGATGAGGGCCGGCATCGGTGACGATCTCTGGTCTGTAGCGGCAGCATGGATTGACTATGACCGCGACGGTTTGCTGGATCTTTTTATCGTCAACTATCTTGATTGGAAGGTTGAATCGGAGAAGTACTGCGGCGATCGCGCTAAGGGCGTGCGTGTCTATTGCCACCCGCGCGAATACTCAGGCTTGCCGAACCGCCTCTACCATAACCAAGGCGATGGGACGTTTGAGGATGTTTCGACAGCTTCAGGTATTGGGAAGCATATAGGAAAAGGCATGAGTGCCGCGATTCTGGATGCGGACAACGATGGCCGGCCCGACATCTTCGTCACCAATGACAGCATGGCGAATTTTCTATTTCGAAATCGGGGAGACGGTACCTTCGAAGAAGCCGCGCTCGAATTCGGAGTAGCTTTCAACGAGCAGGGCACGGCGGTTTCAAGCATGGGCGTGGATGCTCGCGACTATAACAACGATGGACTTCCGGACCTGATGGTGACGGCTCTGGTGGGAGAGACTTTTCCTCTGTTTCGGAACACGGGAAAGAGTTCCTTCAAAGACGTCACGTATCCGAGCCGGTTGGGGTTGTCGGCGGCTCGACGGAGCGGATGGGGTGTGGCGCTAGCCGACTTAAATAATGACGGCTGGAAAGACGTATTCACGGCAAATTCCCATGTGACGGACAACATCGAACAAATTCGGAGTGAACGGTATCGCGAGCCGAGCACCGTGTTCCTCAATGGCAGTGGACAGTTTGGCGCGGCGCAAGAGATAGGCCCCGCAGCAGCGCATCGGGGGCTCGTGGTTGCCGATCTCGATAACGATGGACGTTTGGACGCCGTGATTACGGTGTTGGGAGCTCCGCCGGAGCTTTGGAGAAACGAAACTAATGCCGGGAACTGGTTGCGGGTGAAGCTGGTGGGGCACTCGATCGGTGCTCGGGTGCGGGTGGGCTCCCAGTGGCAGGAAAGGACTGCGGCGGTGGGATACGCATCTTCGA
Source organism: Bryobacteraceae bacterium (assembly GCA_963833675.1). GTDB lineage: Bacteria > Acidobacteriota > Terriglobia > Bryobacterales > Bryobacteraceae > DASQDN01. Next base: position 132,534 of record CAWHYW010000012.1, read on the forward strand.
ATGTGGACGTGCTTCATTTCGGCTTGGGATCGCTGACGGACGTTCCGGAAGTTGAAGTCCAATGGCCCGGCGGAAAGAGTCAGGCGGTGAGGGATGTGAAGGCTGGGCAGACTCTTGTGGTGCGGGAGGCTGAATGAGCTTAGCGAGGCTGCGAAATCGGGGTTTCTGAAAATGGTTATTTGTAAATGTCGAGACTTGACCTTGCAAGAACTTGTGTCGGATGGACTCTTGACTTTCTTTCAGATGCTCAAGGATCAGCTCATTTTCCGTAAGCGCCACGTAATGTTGGCCGATGCGCGATGTTGACGTTCTGGGTGTCTGGAGCATGGGACTAACTGTCTTTGGGGTTTAGTTTGGGCAAGAATATACTTGACTCATCAAGCCGCCACCCTTATACTCGATTCATGGCAAACGGGCCTCGCACTCTTCAAGAAGCAATCGTTTACTTTTCGGACATCGAGAATTGCATTAATTACCTCGTAACGCGTCGGTGGCCGAACGGAGTTGTTTGCCCTACATGCGGATCGCAGAGCGTTAGTTTCGTGCCGTCCCGCCGCGTATGGCAGTGCAAGACTAGGCATCCGAAAGCTCAGTTCAGTATTAAAGTCGGCACGATCATGGAAGACTCTCCGATCGGTCTTGACAAGTGGCTTCCGGTGATGTGGCTTCTTGGCAACTGCAAGAACGGTATCAGCAGTTATGAGGTTGCGAAGGACATCGGAGTGACTCAAAAGACTGCATGGTTTATGCTTCACCGCATTCGCCTTGCAATGCAGGATGAGACCAGCAACAAACTCGGAGGCGAAGTTGAAGTCGATGAGACCTTCATCGGTGGTAAAGCTCGTAATATGCATATCGAGAAACGTAAGCGTGTGATCACTGGCACCGGTGGCAAGGATAAGGCGATGGTTCTCGGAATGGTTGAACGAGGCGGTAAGGTTCGCACTATGACCGTTGATAATCGCCGCAAGCACGCACTTCAATCCAGCGTTCGCGATCATGTAGAGGCGGGCTCCGCAATCTTCAGCGACGAGTTGAAATCTTACGACGGACTCGCCGCCGACTATCAACATGCAGTTATCAACCATGCGGTTGAATACGCGAACGGTAACGTTCACACCAACACGATGGAAAACTTCTGGAGTCTGCTGAAGCGCGGTTTGCACGGAACCTATATCAGCGTGGAGCCGTTTCATCTGTTCCGCTATTTGGACGAGCAGGCGTTTCGCTATAACAACCGGAAAGACATGGACGACTCGGCGCGGTTCGATGCGATCACTGCTCAAATTGTTGGCCGTCGAGTCACCTACAAGGAACTCATCGGCACACCAAACACGAAGGCTGGAGAAACGATCAACTAAGCGGCAGGGCCGTGGGAAGCAGAAGGATTGACCTTTCGCTTCGGTCCCCGCTTGCGCGGGTTCGCGTTGGATTGTTTCTTGTACTCGGCTTCGCGTCGCTTCATCTCTTCGTGCGATATCGATAGGACGCGATCCACTACGGTCGTGAAGGATTCGAACTCGGGATTCGTTCGCGGTTCGGACTTCATGTCTTGATGGTATATCATTGATTCCTTTCATGCCCTCACGCGACCTCATGCTGGCAATAGCCCTTGATTTCACTGGCGATCCTGGACGTATCCAAACCAAGTCGCCCCGACAACTTAGCCGCGAATTCAATACTGTGGTAGAAGCACGTGGATAAAAAAAGCATTTCATCCTGGGACGAAGCCCTCTTGGTTATGAGTAACTGGATGAAGCAATCGCGGCAGATTATCGTCTTCTTTTCCGACGTAGACACGGTAACGACCTTCACTATGAAAGGCCGCATCGCGCAAGTATCCGACGAGTTGGTTGTATTCGTAGGTGAAGACGCGCATCTATAACTTTCATTTGTTGGCGCTGAGGTCGGTCCTCCTGGGTTTGGTTCGACTCCAGACAGAATTGATAAATTACTCGATGAGCACCAATCGGTCGAGTCCGTTAACATATGGACACACTCTCTTGATCGAGTGGTTATGTTTCCGGCTTCAGAGGATTCTTCGGTGTCACGATTGCAGCACTGAGGTTTCTTCATTCTTTACCCTCGCAACGATCACGAAGAAAGTTCTTCATTTGATCTTCTGAAGCTTCCGAAGTATCGACAATGGCTCCTAGTTCATGGCGACGCACCTTGATGCCATAGCGACCCAGATATCGACTAATAGCGTGCCGATCTGAATCCCACTTTCTGCGTTCTTCCCTTACCGTGCTTGCCGTTGAAATGAATTCCTGTATTCTCTCGGTATCCCACGGTACTCCTGGGCACTCCACTTTTTCTTCAATGGCATTCATTACATTGGCGCAGAATTCATCGTTCGGATTCTTGATCTGCCCATGAATGCAATAACTGAGAAGATCTGCCGCCCAAAGCGGACTCGTGTCCCTCTTGGATGCCTCTCCGTAAGCTGATATCTTGAGACCGATTTCTGTGGCCGGTAGGCTGCTTTCGCTTCCTATGAGCACTACATCATCATCGATATCAACGCTGTCCGTCGCCTTCTTGAAGTTGGCGATTGTCTCAAGTCCCTCTACTGAGTTGTTGTGCCCACTTTCGATAAAAATACTGACTGTTGCTGAACGAGATCCAGTTTGAGTGAGTTTCTCCCAGAGACCAAGGATGCAGCCGCCAATACATAGCGAATACGAACTTCCGTGACGAGATCGAAATGCTGGTGTCGTGAGTGCCTCATATTCAGACGGAAACACTACAGAAAAAATTCCGCAGTCCGTGTGCTCCCTAACCGCATGCAGCAGCGTTCCTAGTAAGTCCCTGCACCCGTTGCTACCTAGGTGTCCGTATAGCTTGCGGTTGAAGCTTCGGAGTTTCCCGTATGGATATAGTCAATGCGAAAGAACTCCTTAATCTGATCGCACTCACGAGCGAACGTTCTCCATCGGTCAGCGTCCGAAACAAACCCGCCAACCACCATCAGTCTCTTATCATGCGTGCCACTCTCGTCTAGATATGCTTCGAACAACGCTATCTTCCCCCTTGCAAACGACGGCAAGCCAGACTTACTACCACCGTAGGTCCGCTTTTCGCTGTTAGCATGGTGACAGGGCAAGCCTGATGAGTCAAGTATATTCGCGCCTTAGTTTGCAGTGGCGATCTCGTTCATAAATTGGCGCCCCACAACAAAATCGTAGGCGCACGCAACCCTTTCTCTCCTCCTGTGTTTGCGGAATTTGAGAATTGTCCGACGGGTTGTAACTTCACTCAATACGTCAGCTTGGTCAATGCATCGATGTCGATCAGATCTTTGGATCGGCCTGAGGCACGTTTGTTGCGGATCAGCGCCTCGCGACTAATAAAGTCGACTTCGATTCCTTCGAGCGTTGCGGGAACACGCGAATTCCAAGCCTCTTCGAAAGTAATACCTGAGATTGAAGTCATCAGGTCAATTCGGTTCGGTTCCACGCCGAGTTGGATAACGCGGTTCTCCGTGCTGAGGTCGTCCAAACTGATACCGAGAGCGCTGAATCCGAACTGCTGGAGCGCGAGCATCAAGCGAGCCGCATTATCGCGCGTAGGCCGCACGAACAAGTCGATATCACCGGAGTACCGAGGGAAACCGTGCCAGGAGACTGCGAGTGCTCCGACTATTAGAAACTCAACTTTGTTCGAGCGTAAGCACTCGACAAACTCGCGCGAGTCTTTCGTCAGCGGCATTTCGGAAGGCCCGTTGTTGGAGCGCGAGAAAGATTTCGACTCGCTCTTCGGGGGTCATGGATTGGCGCTCGCGAATAGCTGCTTCGTCGGCTGCCTCGAAGCTGTGAAAGATGCGAACGACCTTTTCCATATCTTCTATCTTAGGGCAAATTCTGACGCAAACCGATGACGATCGATTCGTCGTTTTGAGGCGAATCGATCGTCATCGTGTCAGAAATCAGAACATCAACTTCATACCGAGTTGAATGTTTCTGGGGCCGATTTGCGTGGAGCTGATTCTGCCGAACGCCGCTGAAGTAAAGTCGACTGTCGGGTTACCGAAGACGACCCGATTCAGCGGGTTCTGCATCTCCATGCGGATTTGCAGCGTGACGCGCTCGGCAATTTTCGTCTGCTTCATCAGCGCGAAGCTTTCATCCAGACGCATCGGTCCACGCGTTTCGAGGGCGCGAGGCGCATTGCCATATTTTCCCGGTTGGGGAGTGGCAAAGGCCGAGCGATTCAGGTAAGTATTCCGCGCTGGATCGTTCGGATCATAATCGCTCATCGAGATGTCCGAGCGAATGTCCGAGCTGGCCAGATCCGGACGCAAGCCGATGTTGAAGAACGGCAGCGTATTGTTCGTCGTCACGAAGAGACGGCTGCCCGTCGTGTAAGAGTTCACTGTGGCGAGCTGCCAGCCACCGAGTACTCCATTCACCAGGCCGTTGTCCGACTTCCATTTCCGTCCCGATCCGAACGGAACATCCCACACCAATGAGAAGGTAAACACGTGCGGGTAGTCCGACGGATGATAGGACTTTTCGCGCTTGAACGCCGTCTGCTGGGCCGGGTTGTCGTCGAACATCGCCGCATCCGTGAGGAACTTCGACCATGTGTAGGCAACCGTTCCGGTCAAACCGCCACGATAGCGCTTGTCCAGCTTGTATTGGAACGACTGGTAATTCGAGTTGCCGTAAGTCGAACCGTAGATGGAGACTCCGGCGTATTGCGGGAATGGACGCAATGCCTGGGCTACAGTGCCTTGCGCTCCCCACAACTGCATGAAGCCCGGGAACGGTTCACGATAACCGGCGGCTTGCGCGGCAGGTGAATCCACTCGCGAGGTAAGAAGAGAAAGCGGCAGGGTCTCATAGGGCTGCGGCAACTGATTGATGTTCTGCGACGCATACAAGTGCCGGCCGGCATTGGCAACATACGCAAAACTCATTGAGATGTCGGAGGCGAACTGGTGCTCGACCAGGAAATTCCACTGCAGTTTATATGGCAGATGGTACTGGTCAGGCAGGACAGCGGTCGCACTCTGGCGGTTTGCCGCGGTTGGGTCAATGACCGGCGGACGACGGAAGTTCTGCGGGAAACCGGCGTCCCAATTGAACGCTGGAGTGGTCCCGTTGTCCGCGGATGCGAACGATGCCGTTGTTGAATATCCGAATGCGGGCGGAGTCAAACCCTGATTGATGTAGTTCGAGTTGAAGATACCGAAGCCACCACGAATCACAGTCCGGTCCGTCACACGATATGCCACCCCGATGCGCGGAGCGAAGTTGGTCAACGAATTATCCAGAATTCGATTGCCGTTGTCCGGGCTGCCACCATAGTGGATCGCGCCGGGGAGATTCCCTGCCGCCGCATTAGGAGCGTTGATGTCCATGTAGGAGATGCGGCCTAGCGGGTCGCTGTGCGGAATCACAGGCTCCCAACGCAATCCCATCGTCAAGGTCAGCTTGTTGGTAAGCTTCCACGTATCATCGACGAAGAATCCGAAGACCGTATAGCGACCTCCGGGAATCGAATCGCGGAAATACGCGGTTCCCGTTTGCGTCTGGCCGAGAAGGAAGCTGGCGAAGGAGTCACCAGTGTTGTTGTTCCCAGGCAAGCCGGTGGTTAAACGCGTAAATCCGAAAGTTCCACCGCCATTACCATAGTTGCGGTAGTTATCACGATGCTGCTGCACCTCGCCGCCAACTTTGAAGGTGTGATTGCCACGGATTAGAGTGACGGTGTCAAGCGCCGTGAAGGTATGGAAGTAGTTGTCGCTGGCGATATCGTCGCCGAAGCGCGTGTATCCTTCCGTATTGAAGTTGACCGTCGGGAAGAGGTCGAACTGCAGTCCACTGAGACCAAGTTTGCCTCCGTTAGGCTGCGTCCAGCCCTCATCGAAGCCAAGCGAGAAGTTGGGATTCCGGAACCGCGAATATCCGAGGCCGATGTGATTCAAAGTGGTCGGCGACAGATTGGAATCGATATTCAGGTGAACTACGTTCGTCCGAACCTTCTGCAGGTTGTAGTTCAGCAGAGCGGTGACACTCTCGCCACCCACCGGTATCAGGCGGCTGCTGCCGGGGCTCTTCACCGAAGGACGGTAGGTGTCGTTGTACATCCCGCTGATGCGGTGATTCGTGCTGATCTGGTGGTCGATCTTGAAGCCCAACGTACGCTCGTCCGCGCGAGGACTGCCGAGAGGCGCAATCGAATTGTTTACGATGCCCGGCAGTTCAGGCGTCGGCAAGTAAGGCAGCATCTTAGCGGATACCGAGCTGATGCGATTGGCCGGAATTCGATTTCCCGGAAAGGGAGTGCGAAGCGCAGGATCGGTCGAACTCTCGGGATCATAGATCGTCCGCGGAATCTCGCTGAAATCGCCTTGGACCATGCGGGCCGTAGGCAGCGTGTTCAGACCTGCGAGGGCGCCGCCTCGACGATAGAACTGATCGAAGGAGAAGAACCAAAAGGTCTTGTCTCTGCCGTTGTAAAGTTTCGGAAGCACAACGGGTCCGCCGATGGTGCCGCCCCATTCATTTTGTTTGGAAGGAGCACGGGTCGCGGGGAAAAATCCGCGAGCGTCCAGCTTTTCATTTCGCAGGAACTCGAAGCCGGTGCCGTGGAGCTGATTGGTTCCGCTCTTCATCGTGAAGCTGGTGACGCCGCCCATGGCATGCGCGTACTCGGCCGAATAATTGTTGGTGATCAGTTTGAATTCGGCGATTGCGTCGACGGATGGATTTACTTCGGCATCATTCGAAAGATCGCCGCGGCTTAGCGCGATGCCGTCGTAGTAGATCTGGTCCTGGAATCCGCCGCCGCCTGAAATCGACTTCGTCCAGGTACCCGTTGGGCTGACGCCAGGCGCGAGCTTGATGAAGTTCGACGGGTTGCGAATGCCGCCTCCAAGGGTTAGAGGCATGTCGAGGAACTGCTTGGATTCGACAACCATGCCGACGTCGGCCGATTCCGTCTGGATCAGCGGAACGCCACCTTGTACGGTTACGCTCTCGGTAACGGCTCCGACCGCGAGAGTGATGTTGATGGTTGCGGTCTGGTTCGTCTGAATCTGAATACCGCGTTGAATGAACGTGCTGAAGCCATTTGCTTTAGCTGTCAGATCGTAGACCCCAACAGGAAGGCTAACCAGGCGATAGGCGCCTGTGCCAGTACTTACCGTGTCGAATCGAGCATTGGTCCCAGTGTTTACTATTTCTAGCGTGACATCGGGAACTGCCGACCCGGAGCTATCGACAACAACACCTGTAACTGCGCCGCGGTCGCCCTGCGCCAGCAGAGTACAACAACTCACAGTTAACAGGCAGATCGTACGGACGAATTGTGTCCATTTCATGAAAGATCTCCTGATTTTTTGGGTATGCGCGACTGAATCCGTTTTGAAGATTAAACCACACATCGGGCAAAAGCTGGTAATGTGCAATCCTGAGAATAGAGACAAATGCGCAGAATCGGCATCGTTTTGGCTTTTGCGAATCTGCTGCTCGGCAGCGATCGAGATGTGGCGGATTGGGTAATCCGGCAGGGCGGCAACGTCACCATCGAGGGTCGAGCAGAGGAGATTCGCGATTTGCCTGATCTGCCCGCGCAAGTAGTCGTCACCGGAGTAGATCTGGTGGAAACGAAGCTCGACCCGAAAGATCTCGTAAAGCTGAGCGGGTTGAAAAATCTTCGTACCCTGCTGCTTCCGGGACCGAGTTTCAATCCCGCTGCCGGAAGCAAGCTCGACGCAAACGAGCAGATTAAAGCGCTCGCGTCGTTATCATCGCTTGAGAAGCTGCATTTTAGCCTGCACTTTCTCACGAATATCAACGTTCAGGATAAAGGTCTCCAATATTTATCCGGCCTGACACAGATTAAAGAATTGCGCCTGGCGCAAACGAAGGTAAAAGGCCCGAGTCTAGCTCCTTTCGTGAATCTGGAAGACTTGGATCTTAGCTACAGCCCATTCGATGACGAAGGAATGCGTTACCTGAGCGGGCTGAAGCAACTGAAGCATCTGGCACTGCGCGACACGCTGGTAACCGACGAAGGTTTGAAGCATATTGCAGGGCTGACAAAGTTGGAAGTGTTGGATTTGTACGGCGCGAAGGTGACCGACGCCGGACTCAAGCAGCTTTGCAATCTGACTCATCTGCAGAAGTTGAACGTGTTGGGCGCCTCCATTACAGACCAGGGTCTGGATGCGCTGGCTGGGATGAGCGAACTTCAGGAACTGAATCTATACCGCTCACAAATCACTAATGCAGGGCTTGCGAAGTTACAGCGCTTGAAGAAACTTACGGATCTCGATTTGCGTTACACGCGCGCGACCGGAAGCGGCGTGGAGGCGATGCGCAGGGCGTTGCCGGAGGCGCGAATTCTTTTCCAGGATGCAGCTCCCGCGCCTCTGGACGCAGCAGCGCGGACGAGCAAGCCAGCGGCTGCTACCCAGCCCGCGGTTGCGAAGTGGATCGAGCAGATCGGAGGTACGGCCAGCGTGATCTCGGGATCGGTTCGAAGCGTCAGGCTGGCGCGGAGCCGGATCACCGATGCTCAACTGCAGCATCTGCTTCCTTTGAAGGATCTCGAAGTTCTCGATTTAAATACTACCGAGATCGGCGACGTGGGATGTAGCTCGATTGGGAAGCTTGCGAGCCTGAAAGAATTGAATCTGAGTCACACGATGACTTCGGATGCCGGGCTCGATCAACTGCGGAATCTCGCCAAACTGGAGAAGCTGTCACTGAACGGTTCGCTCGTGAAGGGACCGGGATTGACGCACATTGCGGGTTTGCCGGGCCTGCATACAGTGGTGCTGAACGATGCGCCCCTGATCGATGAGGGGCTTCAGCATCTCGGGAAATCGAAGTCGATTCGTACTCTCGAACTTGCATATACCAATATCTCGAACGCCGGTCTGGCAAATATCGCCGCGACTGACGGTCTTTTGCGACTTGACCTGACATCTACCGATATCGGCGATGCAGGGATGGCGCATTTGAAAGGCTTGACCCAGCTTCGTGAACTAATGATCAGCTATGACGGCTTCACTGATAAGGGGCTCGCGGAAATCGCTACCTTAACCGGCCTGGAGCGGCTGGATATGGCGAGGACTCGTGTTACGGACGCGGGGCTGGACGCTCTGAGCGGGATGACGAAGCTGCAGCGGTTGAATCTCGATTACACCTCCGTTTCGGATAAGGGGATTCCGAAGCTGCAAGCGTTGCCCGCGCTCACGAGGTTGAGTCTGGATAGCGCAGCGGTGACTGACGAAGGCGCTGCGCAGTTGGCAACGATGAAGAACTTGAAATATTTGAATCTCTATCACACGCTGGTTACAGACAAGGGGTTGCAGATACTGAAGACTGCGCTCCCGTCGTGCGAGATCGTCTACGATCGGGAGTCGTCGCTGCCCACCCGGAGGAGAAGCTGATGCGTGCGGTGGGTCTAATTTTCCTGTTTTCGGTGCTCGTCTACGGCGCGCACTGGCTGGATGAAAGCGGCGGCGTAAAGCGTGACGCACAAGGGCGCATTACGGAAGTAAGCTTGCGAGAAAGCTGGATTATGGATTCGGACCTGCTGGAATTGGGCCGGATTCCGACGATAACAAAGGTCGATCTCGCGCATACCAGAATTACGGACGCCGGTTTTCAGCATTTGAAAAAGCTCCCGAATGTTACCGAGGTGAATCTGTATTACGCGGAACTCCTTGGCGATGAAGCCTTGGCGGCGATGAAGACGTGGAAGAACCTCAAGGTTTTGAACGCTCGGGGAACGAAGATTACGGATGCGGGACTGGTGAATCTTGCGGGTCTACCGATTGAATCGATCGATGTCGGTTACTCGCTGTTTACGGACGGCGGGTTCGAGGCGCTGGCTGCGCTACCCAAACTAACCAGCATCGCTGTCGGTGGCAACAAGGTAACTGACGTCGGACTGAACACTCTGCGGACGATGACCAATCTGACATCCATCGATCTGAGCGGGGCGCAACGCACCGACTCGGGTTTGTGGGCCGCGGCGGTCACCGATCGCGGGCTGGATTCGCTGGCGCATTTACCGAAGCTGGAGCGATTGAATTTGCGCGGCTCTAAGATCACGGATGCGGGAGCGGGTCAGCTTCGGACATTGCGAGAGCTGCGCGAACTCGATCTCGGCTCGACACAGCTTTCGGCGAAAGGGCTGGAGTTTCTCACGCAATTCGGAAAACTCGAGAAGTTGAGCCTCTCCGATTCATCGCGGTTGGATGACGCTGCAATCCCGATACTGGCGGCGATCAAGAGTTTGCGCTGGCTGGATATTACAGACACGAAGATTACTCCGCAAGGCGTGGAGCAACTTCGGGCCGGTAATCCGGCCCTGATCGTGGTGGCTACGAAAATATCTCAGTAAGTTCCCGGCTACCGCTCGGGAAAGTGCGTATCCCTGCACCCACGGCTTTGTTGGCCACCGCAGTATAGAGGTCGGCAATGGTGCCTGTGGTTCGGGTGTGCATGCCCGTTCTGAGCTTGCTGGCGTGTCCTGCGACGATCACTGACAAACCGTTGTTCTTGTGGTCGTTCGCTTCGGCGTGCTCATGGACAAATATGCAGCAGGTGTTGTCGAGCAGGTTGCCCGCACCTTCGGGTGTCGCCTTCATGCGACCAACGAGATACGCGAACTCTTCGACGTGCCAGCGGCAGATGTCTCGCATAATCCGCTGACCGTCCGGTCCGTCCGCTCCTGGCGCTTTGCCATCGCGGTGAGTATAGTCGTGGTGACGAGCGGCGGTGTAACCCAGCCATGGGAAACGGGTAAGTCCCTGGCACTTCGTGAGCATGTAGGATGCTACGCGCGTCTGACCGGAGGCAAGCGCGTGAACGAGCAAATCGCTTTGCAGGCGGGCGATCTTCGGCCAGTCCTTCATATCGCCGTCGGTTTCGGGCGGATCGACTCGGCGATACTGGGGCGGCAAGGTTGCGATTGCGCGCTCCAGATCGCGAATCGAGGAAAGATGCTCGTCCAGACGTGTCTGGTCCTCGCGTCCGAGAGCGGCCCGCAATCCGGCGGCGTCTTCCTGAACGGCGTCGAGCACGCTGCGCTTGCGATTGATCCAGCCGGCATCGCGAGACCCGAAGAGCCGGTCAAAGAGGCGGTTGGGCAGCATCTCAGGCGGGAGAGCACGGTCGTAACCGGCCCAGCTCATATTGCGCTGAATGCTTTCGCCGAAGGACTCCTGCGAAACGCCGATTTGCATAGATCGGAATCGCGAATCGCCGCCGATCTTTGATGCAACGACCTGATCGATGGAAGGCCCTCCAGCGCCGCGCCCGGTGAACTGAGTGCCGGTCATGAGGGCGCTCATCGAGCGATGGTGATCGTTGCCGGGTCCGGGTAAACGAGCGGCCGGATTATCGAGTCCGGTGACTACGTGGATATCGTCGCGGTACGCCGCCAAAGGATCCAGGCACGGAGTGAAGGTGAAATTTTCGCCCGTTTCGCGCGGAATCCAGTACTTCTCGGAAATTCCATTTCCGTTAAACCAGAGCACGAAACGAGTGGGAATTGTAGTTGCTTTGGCTTCGGCGGCGTATGCGGTGCCGGCGCTATTGAACATCGCCGCGAGCGGCGGCAATCCGATCAATACGGGAGAATGCGTTAGCGCGGTGGCGCCTTTCAGGAAAAAGCGACGGGAAATCGCGCGAGATTTAGTGTGTACCACTGACATTTGTTTCCTCCGCTACGCCTGCTGGAAATTCAATCGACTTCACTAACGCCACCATTAATTCCTGAAACCGGAATTTGGAGTCGCGAAACGCTTCGTAGGAGCGCTGGATAATCGGCCGATCCGACGCCGTTTCCTTCCTCCCGGACGCGTACCGGAACAACTGCTTCACGACGCACTCCTGGCACCGGTCGCTGCCTGCCAAGATCTTACCAAGACCGCGGGGAGAAGAGAAGTTGCTGTCACGGATACCGGCGACATTTCCGTCCGTGGCTAGAGGGAGTTCGACCGTGACAGCTTTCTGTTCTTTGTCATGCCGATCGCCCGTGAAAGTTAGCTTAAGCTTTTCGCGATGCTGCCCGATGGCGTCGAACTTTTCGAATCCGAAACCGATGGGATCGATTAAGGAGTGGCAGCTCGAGCAGCTCTCGTTATTGAGATGGATCGCCAGACGCTCGCGGTTGGTTTGCGGCTTCTCCTTCGTGAGATTCGGAAGATTCGTGCTGACGCCTGGGGGAGGCTGCGGTACCTCCTGGCAAAGGAACTGCTCACGCACAAATAGTCCGCGCGCCGTGGGAGATGTGTCGGTCGGTTTGCTCGTGAGGGCCAGAAAGACAGCCTGTCCGAGCACGCCGGCTCTCTCGGTCTCAGGCGGCAGGGTCACTTTATCGAACTCGCTTTTAGGCGCCTCGACTTTGTAGAGGGCTGCCAGGCTGGAACTCAAGTATGCGTAGTCGGCCGAGAAGAAGTCCATGAAATTGCCGTTCTGCCAAATCAGATTGGAAGCGAGGCGGCGAGGCTCCTCGGTCATGGCCAGAGCCAGTTCGGGCGAGTACTGCGGGAAAGTTCGACGGTCTTTAACGGCGTTCATCAGCCGGTCAAAACGAAGCCATTGTTCCACGAACTCGTTCACTGAATCACGCGCTTTCGATTCGGCAAGCAGGCGGCGGGCCTGGCGCTCTACGCCCTCCGGAGTTCCCAATTCTCCCGATGCTGCGGCGCGGAAGAGAGCCTCATCCGGCATGGTGTTCCAGAGGAAATAGGAAAGCCGGCTTGCAGTCTCATAAGGCCGCCATTTCGGATCGGCTCCGTTTTCGGTTCTGAGGAGGAAGTTGGGGGATTGCAGCATGGCTTCGATCACGAGCTGCGCTCCGGCGATGAAGTTTTGCGAGGCGGCAGACTGCTTCGTGAAGAGCTTCGAGTAGCGAGCAATTTCGGGGGTTGACAATGGCCGGCGAAACGCTTTCGCGCCGAAGCCTTTGATGAAAGATTCCATGCAGGCGCGGTCGGAGACTCCGGCCGGCTTGCATGGGATGAGCTTGTGCGTATCGCCGCCGAGGAAAGCGTAGCGGGCGAGCTTTTCGGCCGCGATGCTGTACGATTCGGCTAAAAGCGGCGAAATGCTCTGCGATTGAAATTGGTTCTTAAAGCCGTTGACGAAATCTTCGGGCGGGAACTGGTCGGCGAGGCGGCTGTCATTGCCGAGCAGGTCGCGAATCGTGTTGTTGTATTGCGAATGGGTAAGTCTTCGCAAAATGGGCTTCTGTTTCTGAACGGGCCCTTCCGCTTTGGCTTGCTGCGTTATGGGCGGGATCTTCGCCAGATACGTGATCCAGTTTGTGACAGCGGTCTCTTCAGGGCTGCCCGGCTTGATTCGCAAACCGCCGGCGTGAGGGATGCGCTTGGTCGGCTTCAATAACAGGAGCGATTTCTCGGGAGCGGAGCGGTCGACGACCGCTTGCAACGACAGCCCGAAACGGTCCCACTCGGCTTCTGAAGCATCTGCTTCGGGGAACAGCACTCGTGTTCCAGATGCGACTCCGTCGTGGTTGTGACATGCTGGGCATCCGGCTTTGCGAAGAACGGGCACAACCGTCTTCGCGAAGGACGGTTGCGCGGACGTCTGGGCGGTGATAACTCCGGTAAGGAGACACGGGATGAGTAGTCGCAACTTCACGCGAGCACTCCGGGCAAGCGGCCGGTGCTATCAGCAAAGCGCTCGACAGGTGTGCCGAAAGCCTCCAGCATTGACATATACAAATTCGCCGCGGGCGTATCGTCGGGGTTCACAATATGCTGTCCGGTCGCGATCCGACCGCCAGCGCGTCCGGCCAGGACGATCGGCAGCTTGTGGGGATTATGCGAATTGCCGTCGCTCAATGCGGAACCGAACATGATCATCGAGTTGTCGAGGACCGATCCTTCGCCTTCCTTCATGTCTCGAAGCTTGCGGAGGAGATAGGCGTACTGCTCGACGTGCCAGCGGTTAATCAAGTAATACTGCTTGAGTTTCCCGGGGTCCTTGGAATGATGCGAGACCTCGTGGTGCGAGTCGGTAACGCCTTCGAGGAAGCGGAAGTTTACTCCACTGACGGCATTGCCGAACATGAATGTGCTGATGCGTGTAGTGTCGCTTTGGAAGGCCAAAGCGATCAGGTCGAGCATAAGCCGAACGTGTTCCGCATGGCTCTGCGGATTGTCTGTCGGCTTCGGCACGCCGTTCAGTGAGATTCGAGGTTTCCAGGTGTTGCGCTTAGGGTCGCTCGCACGGGTCATTCGGGCTTCGAGGGACCGCACGATCGAGAGATACTCATCGAGCCGCGCCTGGTCCGCCGAGCCGACCCGAGCGCGCATCTGTTTGGCGTGTCCCAGGACGCGATCGAGGAGCAGCGTGTCTTGTTTTACGGCGTTGCCTTGCGGTCCGGCAGCTCGAAAAATGCGCTCATAGACGGAAAGCGGATTTATCTCACGCGCGAGGGGTGTTGTGGGATTACTCCAGGCGATGTGGCATCCGTACACGCGGGTGTAACCGACATTAGTATCGACCCCTGTCGATTCCGGCTCGATGCCGAGCTCGAGCGATGCAAGCGGGGTTTGCTCGCCAACACGCTGCGCGGCTACCTGGTCCATCGATACGCCGTGCATGTTGATATCGATGCCGAGTGTTTTGCTGATGGTCGTGCAGGTGAGGAGACTCGACTCCTTGACGTAATGTCCGTCGCCCGTGTTCGCCGCAGCGTTCCAAAGATTGCTGATGACCAATGTTTGATCTTTCAGATCCTGGAGCGGTTCGAGTGTCGGGGAAAATTTAAAGTCCTTTCCTTGCCCTTCAGGCGCCCACTTCTCGGTGTTCACGCCATTGGCCATGTAGAGAACAGCCATGCGGATGGGGGCAGCGGCCAACTTCGATGCGCCGAATGCTGCCGCCGGCGCCATCGCCTCCAACCAAGGCAATCCTAAAGCGACGCCCGCTCCGCGAAGCACGGTTCTTCGAGATATTGGTTTTTGGCGCAACATGTTCATAGCTTTTTACGTTCGCTTTCCGCCTTGTTTTCCGTGTTATTTGCAGTCTCTTTCAGCTTTGATGACGATGTCGATGTACCGGTTGCCATTTGGAAGCGAAATGGAGTGCTCGTCACCACGGCGTCAATAAGAGCGTACGCGCTGTAACCACTATGCTCCACTTCTGCAATGATACTGTCAACGGTACACGAGTCCTGTAGAGTGAGGCCTCGACCCAGAGCGTAACCGAGCATCTTGTTCGTGAGATTGCGGATGAACAGGCCTTTCTTTTCGAGCAACACAGCCTTGAGCTGCTCGGGGCCTTCAAAAGTGGTTCCGTCGGGCAACTCCCCTTTTGCATCGATCGGCTTCCCTGCCTCCTCGGTGCGCCATCGTCCGATCACGTCGTAGTTCTCGAGCGCAAATCCAAGAGGATCGATTCGGTTGTGGCAGCTTGCGCATGCGGGGTTGGCGCGGTGTTGGGAGAGGCGCTCTCTAAGAGTGTGTGCCGTCGCTGCCGGCCCTTCCTCAAGTGCCGGCACATTGGGTGGAGGTGGTGGAGGAGGCGTTCCCAGAATGGAATCGAGCAACCATTTGCCGCGGAGGACAGGACTGGTCCGTTGGGGATGCGATGAAATTGCGAGAACGGCGGCCATTCCGAGGAGTCCGCCTCGATTGCTTCCTTCCGGCAACTCGATCCTTTGCGGCTGCTGTTGGTGGTCCGGACGCGGCGGCTTCACATTCAACCCGTAGAGCTTCTGAAGCTTGCGCGTGGCGATGGTGAATTTCGAATCCAACAAATTCAGCAATGAGAGATCATTCGCTAGAATTTCCCGGAAAAAGAGGACGGGTTGATAGCGAATATCGCCCTGCAGTTCGGCGTCATTCCACATCGGGAACAACTCGGCATCCGGCCGAAAACTTCGTCCCAGATCGCGCGTGCGAAGCCACTGCTCGACAAAGCTCTCCACGAAATCGAAAGATTTCTGGTTGCGAAGCATGCGCACGACCTGGCCTTTGAGAATCTCGGGGTCGTGCAGTTTGCCTTCTTCAGCCAAGGCGAACAGAAGACCGTCTGGCATGGTTCCCCAAAGGAAATAGGACAGACGCGATGCCAAAGCGAAGTCGTCCAGCGGTTTCATTTCGGAGCTTGTATTCGGGGCCTCCGATCGGAACAGAAACTCCGGCGATACCAGAACTCCGCGGAGGGAATAAAGCACGGAGTCCTCGAAAGACTCGTGTCGCTTTTGGGCTGATCGGAACAGGTCGAGATAGAAGCCTAAGTCGGAGTCGGTAACGGGTCTTCTGAAGGCCCTCGGAAGAAAATCCTTCAAAATCGTGCGCACTGCCGTTTCCGGAGTCACTCCTGGCTCGGGTTTCGCGATCAGAAATTTGGCTCGCGATCTGGGGTCTTTCGCGGCATAAGTCAAGGCCAATTTCGCTGCATCAAGATATTTTTCTGCGTGAATGGGAGAAAGAAACAACGTTTCAGCCGCGTTGTCGAAGCCTTCGCCTCCGGCTCCATCGGCAGGCAAGCCGCCGGCCACATCAACGTGCAGGTTCAGCAGGTCGCGAACCGTGGCGGCATATTGCGCTCGACTCAATCGGCGTATCGGCGCACGACCAGGAGAAATGCCGGCCGAGCACGCTTCCGCTCGGAGACTTTCCTGGACCCAGCTCACGACCGCTTCCCTGACGTCCATGGTTGGAGCCGGGGCACCTTTGGGAGGCATCTCACCGTTCCGGAGACGCGTCAGCAATGAGGTCCAGGCTTCCGGCCTTTCGTGAAAACTGGTCTGAGTATTTAGAGCTGCGACATTAAATCCACCAGCAGGAGTTTTGCCTATGTGACATGCCGCGCAATAGGTCTTGATGAACCGTTGGCCTGAATCGAATGAGTACTTTGCGTCTTCTCCGGCAGAAATGCCAGCGGCAAGCACGAGAGCCAGCTGGAGGCGTAGTCCTACCAAAATGAAACGCGTCTGGAGACAGCAACTCATGTGCTTCTTTTAGGTTATCACTACTACAGCTGTCGCGAGGGAATCACTCTCTTCAATACAGAGATGGTAATATCGCGACAGATGATTGGTTTTACGATAAGAATCCTCTTATTGTTAATCGTTACCGCCCGTATGTATGCAGCCGGGGTGGATGGCATCTGGACCGGTCAGACGCCGGGTCGTAACGGTGAAGTCCAAGACATCTCGTTTCAATTCCGACTCAACGGGAACACTCTCACCGGCAAGATGTTCGGCGATGAATTCGATCTTCCGATTGAGGAGGGATCAACGACGGGCGATCAAATTAAATTCACGATCACAACCACGAACTATTACAACGGCAACAAAACGAAATTCATCTACACGGGAACAATTCGGGGCGACGAAATCGAGTTGAATCGCGAGCGCGCGGAGCGGGACAAGGAGGAAGGCGACAAGCGCCAGAACTCGAAGCAGACGGTGAAGCTCAAGCGATTGTAGCGGCCGACTCGGAATTTATTCCAAGAATTTTCAACGTATCGCGCTCGAACATCTCTTCCATTTTTTGCATATTGAGTCGCGGAAGCGCAGTCCCTTCCAGCATATTATTCAGGTTGCGCATGCCGTGCACGCTCGCTTCAACGGTCGTGAAGGGGTAATCGGTGCCGAAGAGCACTTTGTGCCAGACACCGTACTCCTGGACCAGCATCAACGAATGATAAAGCTGGAATGGACGATAGTGGAGGGCCGAGCAGTCAGCGTAAACGTTCGGGTGCTTGCGAATTGTCACGACACATTCCCCCTCGTAGGGATGGCTGAGATGGGCCAGGATGATCTTTACGTCGGGAAAACGCGTGGCTACGTCGTCAAGTAGACGCGGCAACGTGCAGGCGAGCGGGGCTTGCGCGACGAATGTTGTACCCGTGTGAAGCAGAACCGGCAAACCGTGGCGGGTGGCGTACTCCCACAAGTAATCGAGCTTCGGGTCGTTGGGCGAAAAGCCTGCATACATCGATAGCAGCTTTATGCCGCTCATTTTTAGGTTCTGATGTCCTTCGATGAGCTCTTCTTGCCAGCCAGGCTGAGTAGGATCGACGGAAAGGAAGCCGATCAACTCGTTCGGATGCTGTGCAACATACTCGGCGACATCCCGGTCCGGAACCCACACGCCGGAGAGCTTCGCTTTGCCGCCGAAGACAATTGTTTTGTGGCAATTTAATGCCGTAGCGCGGTAATCGTCCCAACGAACTGTAAGATCGACTTCGACATCGCCGCGAGATCGTTTCGCCTGCCTCATGAAATCGTCGTTGAAATGCTTGGGGTATTCCCAGAAGTGGCTATGGACGTCGACTATCACGAATGCAAGGATAACGCAGTCGTACGAAGCTGACTCAGAGTGTCCTGTCTGCTGGACTCCAACAATCGTAAATACGATCCAAAGCGTTGGATGTGGCGCTGGCATTGAGCGCCCATTCAAGTATTCTGGGACAGTTCACTGGTGGACGATGAACAACTGCGTGGTTTCCGAAGCCGCTGCCCGTTTCGAGCAGGATGGATATCTGATCCTCGATCGTGCCTTCTCAGAAGCCGAGATTGCGCCCGTATCTGATGAAATCGACGCTATCATCGCAGGAGAGTGCACGTATATACCTGAGCGCGACCTGGTGTGGGAGCCGGACCAGACCACACGGCAACTTCGAAATGCCTTTCGCCTCGCACTTTACAATCCGTTGTTTCTGGACTTCGCGAAGTCGCCGAAGTTGACGGGTATTCTTTCTGAGCTGCTCGGAAATCCTCTGCGGCTTTATGGGAGCCAGTTGTTTGCGAAACCGGCGCGTGTTGGCACGGTCGTGCCGAAGCATCAGGACATGCCGTACTGGCCCTTCGATCCGCCTGAACTTATTACAGCTTGGGTAGCATTGGACGACTCGACGAAGGAAAACGGATGCGTACGGTTCTTTGCGGGATCTCATAAGCTCGGTATGCTGCCGCATAGCCCTTCAAACGTGCCCGGGAACTCCTTGGGAGTGATGGATCATCCGGATCTGAGTGCTTTGCCTGAGCACGCGATTGAAGTGAGGCGAGGATCGGTTGTGCTTCATCACTCGTTAACAGTGCACTATAGCGAGCCAAATCTGAGCGATCGTGCACGCCGCGGCCTTGTCTACGTGTATATGTCGCCGCAGGTCCGGTTGATCGATCCTTCTCGAATGAAGGGTCCGGCAATCTTCCCTGAGGTGACGTAGAGTTTCAGCAATGTGCTTGAGGGGCGCATGGATTACCTGCTTTGCAAGCGGCGCACTTTGGATGGTGTGTCCACAAACTCGCGCGCAGCGCAACCCGGACCTGACCCGCGCCGTACAAGAGAGGCCCAACGACTCCCGGCTCCAGAATGCATACGCGATTGCGCTTCAGCAGCAAGGCCGATTTGAGGAGTCGCTGGAGCACTTCCGCAAGGCACTCCAACTCGATCCGAAATACACGGATGCGGCCCAGAATCTTGCCTTGGCATTGCTGACACGCGATCGGCCGGCGGAAGCTCTGGGCATCCTTGACAAACACCCCAGTTCAAAGGCCGACCATTATGCTGTGCGAGGCGCGGTGTTGAACGCTTTGGGACGTAGTTCCGACGCCCTGCCCGCATTCCGTCGCGCGTATGAACTGGCCCCGAACAGTCAGGACTATGCCTATGATTTTGCAATTGCGCTGTTAAAGCTCGAACAGTCTGAAGAGGCCTCGCGTCTGCTGAGAAAGGCGCTGGATCGCTTTCCGAAATCGGCGAAGATTCATGCCGCAGCAGGAGTTCTTGCGTATCATAACGGTCAAAACGTCGAAGCGGCGAAGGAATACGTCACGGCGACAAATCTCGAGCCAGGTGCAGCGGACTTGTGGGCCGCTCTCGGCGACGTGTATGCAGCAACTGACAACTCACAGCAGGCCGAGAAGGCTTATTCCCGAGCCATTCATCTGGCGCCCGCATCAGCGGAGTATCGCGTGAAGGCTGGACGTAACCTGCTCAAGCTCCAACGCGCAGCGGAGGCGGAATCCGCCTTTCAAAAAGCGATTGAGATCGATTCGAGCGATGCGGAAGCGCATTTTCAGCTCGGTAAGCTGGCGTTCGCGAAAGGCGACAATTCCGCCGCGATCCTGCACTACGAACACGCGGTCACATCGCAGCCTACGTTTAATGCAGCGTGGTATCAGCTCAGTCTGAGCTACAGGCGAGGCGGTCAGGAAGAAAAGGCCAGAGAAGCCTTGGAGAATTTCAGGAAAACGCAATGAAGCTAAGCATCCTGTTGTGCTCACTGGCTGTGTTTGTTGGCACTGCAGCCGATTTCACACATCAGACGGTAACCCAGGGTCTCGGCTATTTCCCAGTCGCAATTCGGACCAAGAACGGCGACATCCTCGCGGTGATCCGGGGAGGCGCTCCGCATATTGGAGTGAAGTGAAAGGACGTCTGGATCTGGTCCGGTCCAGTGATGGCGGCAGGACTTGGTCGAAGCCTTGGACCGCCATCGATGAAACCCAGGACGATCGCAATCCGGCGCTTGGGCAATTAAAGAATGGAACGATTGTGCTCGCCTACGCAATCGCCGGCGGTTACGACGAAAGCGGTGAGCGGTTCAAGGGCGGACGTAAGGACCGTGTGTTCGACGGCGTTTACCTCATCTACTCTAAGGACAACGGACAGACTTGGAGCAAGCCGGTTCGAGATGCAACGATCAAGAAGTTCTACGAAGGGCAGGGGCTTGTTTCACCGTACGGCAAGATCATCCAATTGCGCGACGGAACTGTCCTGATGGCCGTCTACTTCGAGTTTTTCGATGAGCGTCATAACGAGAGTTGGTTATTTCGTTCTAAAGACAACGGTAAGACTTGGGGCGAGCCCGTCCTAATGGGCAAGCATTACAACGAAACCGGGATCGCCGTGCTTCGGGACGGACGTGTACTGGCCGCTCTTCGTTCAGAAAAAGGCGGCCATCTTGCGATTTCTGAATCGACGGACCAGGGAAAGACGTGGAGCGCTCCTGTCCAAGTCACGAAAGATTCGGAGCATCCTGGCGACCTGATTCAAATGCGGGACGGACGCCTTCTCCTAACTTATGGCGAGCGCAATGCACCGCGCGGAGTCCATGCCATCCTCAGCGCCGATGGTCGAACGTGGGATAACTCGAAGCCCATCCTGCTCGCCGATGACGCTCCGGTCGGCGACTGTGGCTATCCAAGCTCTGTCGAGATGAGCGGGGGAAAAATCGTCACGTTGTATTACCAGGTAGACGATCCGAAGAATGCGCTCGCGACCTCGTCTTCGCGCGCTGTTGTGTGGGCTCTTCCGAAGAAATGAACCGCCGAAGTCAGTTTCCGCCGTCGACCCAAGAGACGCCCGAGCTAGTTAACCTGCGCTCTCTGAATGTAGGTATCGAGCCAATCCCAAGTCATCCGGTAGAAGCGTTCCGAAGAAGTGTGAGGCAACTCGGTATCGTGAAAGAGTGATTTCGTACCCGCCACGGAGTCGAACACAGCACGGATCGTTTCGGCCGGACAAACCGTGTCTTTCCCACCCGAGCTGATAAGCGCCGGAGCTTTGAGTCCTGGCGCGAGCTTCAGAGGATCGAAGTGATCCAGGACTGTGAGGTGCTGCTCATCGTTCATCTGAGCCTTGTCGAGCAATTGCTTTATCAACGAGCCTTCCGTGCGCGCCGCGCTACGCATGTCGCACAGGAACGGCACGTGAGCCACAACAGCTTTGACCCTTTGGTCGAGGGAGGCGACAGCAAGCGCGATCCCGCCGCCCTGACTCGTTCCCGCTATGGCTATGCGCTGCCGATCGATATCAGGCCGAGATACGAGGTAGTCGATGCCGCGGATCACGTCTGCATAAGCTCCCTCGTAGTAAGCTCCGCGCGGCTGCTTCAAGTTCCATGTCAGCTTTTCGGGTCCATCGATCTTCCAGAGCTCGGCGGAAGGACCTTGCGATCTGGGAAAAACCTGCAAGATGGCATATCCGCGCTGGCACTCATCGAGCATGAGCCCCTGCTGGGAGCCGCCATAACCGGGAGCGGTGACAACTGCCGGGAACGGACGTGTCCGTTCTCCGCCACGAATAGGAAGAGCCAGATACGCTCGGACATGTACGCCGTCAAGGGACCGGTACTCGATGCGATATTTCTTGTACGGCAGCGGCTCGCGAGTGTCTTGGACGGTGGCCTCGATCGGCTCTGACGCGAGACGCAAAAGAGTGGATCGCCAGAATGAGGCGATATCCTGAGCTTGAGCTACAACTGAAACAGAGAAGAGCGCGATCCAGGAAAAAGCGTTCATGACTGACGGTACTTCATCTCCACTGCATGAGGCCAATTTTTTCGTATGCGAATCGAAGAACTAGAAACACCGGCGATTGTTGTTGATCTGGATGTGATGGAAAATAATATTCGCTCAATGGCAGAGTATAGCCGCGATCACAACTTGAATCTCAGGCCGCACACAAAGACCCACAAGACGCCGGAGATTGCGCGAATGCAGCTCAATGCGGGCGCTCGCGGAGTGACGGTGGCCAAAGTAGGCGAAGCGGAGGTGATGTCGGGCGCGGGAATCGAAGACATTCTCGTGCACTATCCGATATTTGGACAAACCAAACTGGCGCGGCTCGCTGCGCTGGCACCAAAGCGGAAGATCCTGGTTGCGGTTGACTCAAAGGTTACGGCAGAAGCGATCTCGAGTGCAATCCCGAATGGATCAAGCATCGGATTGCTGGCAGAATTCGATTCGGGTATGCGGAGATGCGGTGTGTCGTCCCCTGAAGAAGTCAAAGCTCTCGCCGAAGCTATTTCTCGTCTCCCGAATGTTCGATTTTCAGGGATCAGCACCTATCCAGGACATATTTGGGCGGAGCCAGACAAGCAGGGCGGCCCAATGGAAGAACTCTCTTCGTTGATCGGAGAAATCAAGAGTCAATTGGCGGCAAGCGGAATAGCGTGTGAAGTTGTGAGCGCAGGAAGCACGCCCGCAGCCAAAACGAGTCATCTGGTCGACGGCTTGACCGAAATGCGGCCGGGCACCTATGTATTCAATGATCGCAATACCGTGGGTGTAGGCGCATGCGCTCTGGAGGATTGCGCGCTTCGAGTTCTGGTCACCGTGGTAAGCACTGCGGTGAAGGGCCGAGCGATCGTGGACGGGGGATCGAAGACCTTCTCCGGAGATCGCTGGCTATCTGGCGACAAGACCGGATTCGGGCATGTCGTTGAGCATCCCCGAATCGAGTTCGCGTCGATGTCAGAAGAGCACGGCAACTTGGATCTCGCCCAATCCGGTTATGCGCCCAAGATAGGAGACCGGCTGTCGATTATTCCGAATCATGTCTGCGCATGCGTGAACATGCACGATTCGCTCTATTTCCATCGCGATGGCACGGTTGAGGTTTCGTGGCAGGTCGCCGGCCGAGGTAGAGTCCGATGATCAGTGAAGCGGTCTACAGTTCACGCCTAGTGCATTGACACAGTGGTGCAGCGCGCCTAAAATTGTGAGGATTGTGGCGGCTGCCGTCCTATGGAGGTCACAATGTTTTTTAGACTCTTGCTCAAAGGTTCTGCTGCCCTGATCGCTTTCGCGATGCCGTATGGTCTCAGGGCGGCTGCCTTCTCTGACATTCCCGGCGAAGGCAACTTGCGATGCCTGCCTCCGGCTTGCCCCGACTCCCGCGGAACCGTAACATCCACGCCAGCGAATTTGATCACCGGGTCGCTATCCGGCGCAATGCCGGAACTTCAGGTTTCGCTGACAACCAGTCCACTGTTTCTGACCTTCTCGGGAGGAGGTACGGTTTTCGGGCCGCTAGGCCTGAATCCCAAATACAACCCGGAGAGCAATCGGGATTCGCGGATACCGGTTTCAGGTCAGCCGATCGCAATGGACATAACAAACAACACGGGTAATGCGGTTGCCGGTGTGACGTTTTACTTGGAGATACCGCAGGTAGAAGTGGTCGGTCCGTTTCCCGTTCAACCAGACGGGATCAGCTTCGGAGTGTGGTGCAATACGGGCCTCGCGGAGCCAAGAAATTGTGCCAACCACATCGATTTGCTGATGAAGCCAACGGGTCCCGGCGTGCTGAACCCTATCGATATTACGCCGAGCGCAGGCCCGGACTCGACGTTTGGCGATCTCTTACGGTTTAGCGGCGTCAATCTTGCGGCCGGCGATACCGCCAGGTTCACATTCTTCATTACCGACCGCAAAGCAACGCTGGATCCATCCACTGGAGGCTCTCTGGAAGGCGCGAGCCGGATGCTCAATCTCGAAGTGGTAGCGACGCCTGTCCCTGAGCCGGCGACACTCCTCCTAACCGGCACTGCGTTGCTCCTAGCTTTTTCGATGCGATATAAGCGTGGGAGGCCTAGCCGGTAAATCCCATACGCTTAAGCAGGCTCGTGTACCTCGGGTGGTTCCGCAAGTTATCAAAGCGGGGATCGACATCAAGATAAATCATCGAGAAGGCCCGCTCGCGGAACGCTTCTTCGAGGAAGTCGAGCGCGAGGTTATCCCGCGCGCCGGAGTAAGCTACCGCGAAGAAGTAACGCGATACGTATCGCTTGTTTGAAAGAGCTTCGAGTGATCGGACTGCACGTTCAGCCTCAGCGTGCCGGCCGGCGCGGCGATGTGTGTAGGCGATGTCCGCGAGTGCGCCGGCATTCTCGTGCGCAGTTCCGATTCCTCGCTCGAGGAGGGCAATCGCGGAATCGTAGTTGCCCTGAAACGCCCGTGTTCTTCCCAAATCCAAGAGAGCTTCTGAAAACTCTGAATTCATCTCCAACGTTTTGGTGTATTGGTCCGCTGCTTCCCGGTATCGGCGCGAAAAGAAGATGACCCGACCTACACCAGTATTGATGGCGAGCGAGGCAGGGTCTAGCTCCAGAGCACGCTTCATTTCCGCTAGAGATTCCTTGAATCGCTTCATAACCAGCAGGTACATGGCATAGTTCGAGTGCGCGGATGCATAGTTCAGGTTTAACTGAATGGCGCGCTTGTATTCCTTTTCTGTTTGCAGCCAATCCCAGTCGAAAAACAGTCTGATGAAGCCGACGGAAGCATGAGCTTCTGCGAGTGTCTCATCCAGATGGAGCGCTCGTTCGGCGGCGGCCTTTGCCTTGGGGAAGACCTCCATCGGAGGCATAATACCGCTCTGCATCGCGTAACAATCCGCCAGTCCGGTGTACGCGAGCGCAAATTCGGGATCCTTCTCTATGGCCATCGTAAAGTATTCGATGCCCTTGCGGAACCCTTCCTGTGTCCGCTTATTCCAGAAGAAACGTCCCTTCCAGTAGAACTCGTTTGCTTCGGGGCTAACACCGCGTCTGAAGGCAAACGATTTCACGTCTTGAGAACCAAGAGGCAATTGCAACTTTCGCAGCACTTCTTTGGAGATGTCCTCTTCCACTGCGGATATCTCCGAGATCCGGCGCTCGTACTGCTGTCCCCAGACATGTACTCCGGTTCGGGCATCCGTCAGTTCGACTTTGATGGCTGTATAGTCGCCCGCCTTGGCCACTCGGCCTGTCAGGACGTACCGGACCTTCAATGCTGAACCCACGTCCGGCAAAACCGGGTTAATTCCTCGATACCGGTAAACTGCTGCCCTCGACATCACTCGCAAACGCGGCGCCTGCCCGAGAGCATTGATGAGATCTTCGGTGACGCCGTCGCTTAGATATTCCAAGTCGGCATTCGTAGTGGTAAAGGGCAGAACTGCAAGGGAATTTGCTTCCTCCTGGAACAGACGCCAGATTGCAACTGAGCCGGCGATCGAGCCTGCCGCCGCCACTCCCGCGTAAAGCGCCTTTCTGCGTGTAAATGACCTGTATACCGGCCACGGGGCCGTCTGCCGACCTTTCAGTGCCGGGACCACTTCCGCGGCAGAGCCGAAGCGTCGTGAAGGCTCTCGCTCCAGGCATCGCAGGATAACGGATTCCCATGTCCGATCCATATCCGCCGTGTGTTGACGAGGCGGGAGAGGATCTTCGTGCAGATGCTTCGCCGCGATTGCGAGCGGCGTATCTGCTTCGAACGGCCGCTTACCCGTGAGCATTTTGTACATGACAACGCCTAAAGCGTAAATGTCCACCGCTGGCGTGGGCTCGGCGCCAAGGATCTGCTCGGGCGCCATATAGTCTGGCGTCCCTGCGACCTGCCCCTGCTCTGTTATGGCAGTGGTGAGCGTTTCGTCCGGGCGGATCTGAACTTTGCGCGCGAGACCGAAATCTGTAATGACCACGCGCGTTGTCTCATGTTCTCCACCTACGAGCATCACGTTGGCGCTTTTGAAATCACGGTGCACGACGCCGGCCTGATGAGCCGCATTCAGACCTGCCGCCATCTGCTCGATGAGCGGAAGCGCTTCTGCTCGAGTCATACGTCCGCGTTGCAGTCGCGATGAAAGCGTTTCTCCTCGCAGAAGTTCCATGGTCAGGAACATCGCCCGACCAGCACTGTTTAGATCGGATGGAGTGTGTTGCTCTCCTGTTGCGATGCCTTCGAAAACCACGTCATAAATCCGGCACACGTTGGGATGGGTCACTCGCTTTGCTAACAGGATCTCGTGCTTGAACCGAGCGATCATCCGTTCGTCAGAAGCGAATTCGGAACGGATTGTTTTCAGTGCAATCCGTCCGCCAAGGTGGATATCTTTGGCTTCGTACACATCGCCCATGCCGCCGTGGCCGATAAACTCGATGATTTCGAAACGGCCGGCCACAAGTTGCGACGGCTGCAAACGGCGCTTTGCGCCATTCGCCAGATCAACCATGCCTTCGAGGTCTCGAACGAGAGACTGCGCCACGATGTCCATCGCGGGTTTTTGAATAAAGTCCCCCGCGTCTTCCGTGAGCGCCAGCAGAGATTCGATCTCGCGCTGCAGCGCTACGTCGCCATCACATGCCCTTTGAAGAAAGTCTGCCCGCTGTTCGGGCTCTACCTCCAAAGCATCATGATAGAGACGGTCGAGCGTTTTGAATCTCTCCGGACTCATGGGGGGTCGCCGGTGGCCTTGAGTTCACGCAAAAGCCAGACCCTCGCAAGGCTCCAGTCCCGCGTGACCGTGGCAGTAGAGATGTGCAAAACTTCGGCGGTTTCCTCTGTGGTCAGGCCGCCGAAAAACCGAAGCTCGACAATTTTAGCTTTTCTTTCGTCGAGGCGCGCCAACGCAGATAGGGCGTCATCGAGCGCAACCACATCCGGATTCTCCACATCAGCAACCACCACGTCTTCAAGGGCGAGGCGGCGCGCTCCTGCGCCCCGCTTTTTATTAAGCCGCGATCGGGCGAAATCGACCAGAATGCGCCGCATGATGCTCGCGGAAATACCGAAGAAGTGCGCGCGGTCCTGCCATTGGGTGTTCCCGGACTTCGCTAATCGAATAAAGGCTTCGTTTATGAGCGCGGTAGTCTGAAGGGTATGACCGGAACGCTCCCGGCTCATGTACGCGTGAGCGAGACGGTGAAGTTCCGCATGCACAAGGGGAACGAGTTGTTCCAGCGCGCGTTCGTCGCCCTGGCTCCACGATCGAAGAAGCGCCGTTACCTCTGGCGAAGATGGCAAACTCATATGCGAATCGAACTCAGTGTAGCGCTACTGTCATTGCACCGTTCTACAGCGCTTGGTTTGGCCTCCCGCCAGTGTGACTTTGCTTAAGGTTTTCGGCCGAAATCTGCTGATCCGGATTTTTTTGGACGCTGCGATCCACGGCGTGCGTTTTTTGCGCCTTCTATTCTTAGCAGATTCCGGCGATGGCATCGGTGTGAGGCGCTTTCGATCCTATGTCTGTGATAAGCGAAGAAGTCCAGTACTGGTTCGAAAATGCGGCGGACCTCCCCGCGGATAGCCGCCTCGCTTTCCTCGAGGCTAACTGCGAGGATGAATCCGTACGTGCCGAAGTCTTGTCTCTTCTGGAGCACGATATCGATGATTCAGGGTCCTCGCTTGATATGGCCCTCCCGCAAGGAATCAGGGAGGCGATCAAAGAGGCGATCGGATCGGCCTTAAGCAAAGACCGGGCAATCTCGCCCGTGCAGCGTGTCGGTCAGTTCGAATTGGGACGGCTGCTCGGATCGGGTGGGATGGGTTCGGTGTATGAAGCGCACCGCGTCGATGGGGAAGTTCGACAGCGCGTAGCGGTCAAGTTCGCGCAGGCGCCGGCAGGGAATGAAAAGCTTCGCGAGAGCGCACACCGGCGCTTTTGCCGCGAGCGTCAGATGCTTGCGTCACTGCGTCATCCATACATCGCAAGCCTGATCGATGCCGGTACCACCGGCGATGGCATCCCTTACGCAGTGATCGAGCAGATAGATGGCGTGCCGATCGATGCCTATTGCGACGCCTCACTTCCGGACCGGGCGGACCGCCTGCGTCTGGTTCTCAAACTCTGCGACGCGCTTCAGTTTGCGCATCGCAACCTGATCGTACACAGCGACATCAAGCCCGAGAACGTGCTGGTCACCGCCGACGGGATTCCAAAACTTATTGATTTCGGGATCGCCAGCGATCTTGGAGACGGTGAAAACCTGACTGTGATGCGTGCCTTTACCCCTGGCTACGCCAGCCCTGAACAGTTGCAGGGACATGCGGCCACCGTAACAACCGACGTGTACGGCCTCGGCGCCTTGCTCTATCGCCTTCTGACGGGGGCGCCGCCGCGGGAGGTGAAAAGCCGGACTCTCGAATACGTGCTTCGCCGGATCTCGGAAGAAGACCTCGTGCGGCCTTCGACAATCAACCCCGAACTGAAAGGCGATCTCGAGAACATCCTTTTGAAAGCGCTACAGCGCGATCCTCACCGCCGCTACGGCTCGGTCCCCGAATTGGCTGACGATCTGAACCGCTTCCTTGCGCGCCGGCCTGTGCGTGCTTCACCAGATTCGGCTTTGTACCGGGCCAGATGCTTTGTGCAACGGCACTGGGCTCCTCTGGCGGCTACAGCGATGCTGGTCCTGTCTTTGGCTGGCACGACGGTACTTTCCGTGCGACAGAGCGAGCAGGCCTCGCGCCGTGCCCAGGAGACGCGCCGACTCGCCGGAAAGCTCCTGTTTGAAGTTCATGATGAGATTGGCGGCATGCTAGGAGGCACAAAGGCTCGTGAGAAGCTCAGTGCTCTCGCCGTTCAGTACCTCGAGGATCTCGCGCGACATGATGCACATAATCCCGAACTGGTCTGGGAACTCCTGAATGCTTACGCCAGGCTTGCGCAAAATCGCGGCGGCGCTGCATCGAGTTTCGGTGACAGCAATAGCGGCTCGCACCTTGCGATCAAAGCACTCGAACTCGGAGCCATCGTGGAAGCCGGCTCTCTCGACAACGAACGGCGGGATCGTCTATTCGAGATATATGCGGGTTTGGCCGCCATTTTTTTAGACGCCGGCTACCCCAAAGAGCATCGCGAGGCAGTAAGCCGGATCCTGCGGCTCGCTCCCGGACTTGACCCCCTGCGCCAGGCGCAAGCTTTGAAGGAATTGGCGCGATATTCGCACGAGAACGGGTCCCCGAAAGAGGCGGGGGAGGAGTTGGGGCGTGCCCTCTCCATCTTGCGCACACTCTCGGCGAGCCCGTCGAAGCCGGCGGGGACAGACTCGCAACTGATCAGCACTTTGGCGGACTATGGACGGGCGCAAGGCCTGACGGGAGACTTTGCCACTGCCGTGGCCATTTTGAAGGAAGCTATCCGACGTGCCGAGGACAGAACATCGTCAGATCCGCATCTCGCCAAGAGTGCTCGCCAGTTGTACTGGAGTCACATCACACTCGGCGATGTTTTCGGATCTCCCATGCGATTCAACATGGACCGGACTAGGGATGCGGTAGACCAGTATCAGCAGGCACGGAAAATTGCAGAGAAGCTGGTAACGGCTGATCCGGCTAATGAAATGGCAAAGCTGGACTTGGCGAGGACATTCAGCAGAGAAGGAATTGCCCTCGCCGCGTCAAAGCCCGTAAATTCGTTGGCTCTGCTCGACCATTCGCATTCGCTAGTTCTGCAAACGTCTGAGCAGAACCATTTCGGACTCGAAACCCGCCTCCAATACATGACTAGCTCGGTTGTACCACTAGTGAAGTTGGGCTACCTCGAACGCGCGCGGTCGCAGGTATCTGAGGCGCGTGCGTTGCTACACAAGATGAAAGAGGCAGGCATCAAGGCCGACGAGAAGTCCGTGCTCAGATCCGAGGCAGTCGTTTTAAATGCAAGCGGACAAGCAAGGGAAGCTCTGAGTGCAGCCCAGAAACAATTGGCGCTGCTTCCAGAGCAAACGAATGCTGTCCTGAGCGCCAATTTCGAAGCCATCGAAGTACTCGAGCGAACTCGAAGTTACGCGGCCGGGCTCGAATTCGAAGGCGTGCGATTCAGCAACCGGACGGCTCGTGCGGATATGGGAAGAACTCCGAGCCATGTATCCGCAGTCGGGATTCGTATTGACCCAGGTTGATCGAGTCCGCGGATTCAAAGGGCGCAGATGTGCATCAGCGCTGGATGCCGGGATTTATTTTTTGAACGATACCATCTATCGGGCTCCACGAACTCTACTGGATCCATCGGAGCTCAAGATGACAGGCGTGCAGAGTGCTGATTCCAGGCCTATTCTGGACTGATGAACAGTGCGACTGGAAAGCGGTCCGAAACTTTAGAGCAACGATGGCCTGACTTGACCGTTGCTGCGCGAGTGGCAGTTTTCCGCGAACTTTCCAAAAGGGATGCCGACCACCTTTTCGTTCGGCTCAGCACACGTTATCAACTCGATGTTCTGCTGCACTTACCCGCAGCTGAACGTAGTAGCTTGCTTCGTCTCCTTCCGCCGGACGATGCGGCGGACCTGATTCAAGCAGCTAGCGGGCAGGAGTTGCGGGATAGTCTCCTCGGTTTCCTGGACGTCGTCTGCCGCGGTGAAGTCACTGCCTTGATGGCCTACAAGGAAGATCGGGCCGGCGGCCTCATGAATCCGCACTTCGCCCAGGTACCGCCAGAAGTGACTGCCGACGAAGCGATTGGACATGTGCGCTTGCAAGCGAGCGATGTCGAAACGATCTATTACGTTTACGTGCTCGATCAGGAACGACGATTGCTAGGTGTACTTTCATTTCGCGACCTGTTCAATTGTCCTAGAGAGCATGCCATCCGAACGGTCATGCGCCAGGACTATCTGAGTGTCTCCGAGGAAGATGATCAGGAGGTAGTGGCGAAAATGTTCGCGGATTCGAACCTGCTCGCAATCCCGGTGGTCGATGAGGCAGGCCATATGAAGGGCATTATCACGGTCGACGATATTGTTCACGTTGTTGCCGAGGAAGCCTCCGAAGATATTCACAGACTTGGGGGCACTCAAGCTCTCGCCGCCATACCTGG
Source organism: Bryobacteraceae bacterium (assembly GCA_963833675.1). Classification (GTDB taxonomy): domain Bacteria; phylum Acidobacteriota; class Terriglobia; order Bryobacterales; family Bryobacteraceae; genus DASQDN01. The sequence continues at coordinate 163,861 of CAWHYW010000012.1, forward strand.
AAACCGGACTCTGGTCCATGATTCGCAAGCGCGCTGGATGGTTGGCGATATTGTTCGTCGGAGAGTTGCTTACCGCAACGGCAATGGCGAGGTACGAACAGTATATCGCCCGAGCGGTAGTGCTGGCTGTGTTTGTACCTCTTATCATCAGCAGCGGCGGGAACGCTGGATCGCAGTCCGCAACGCTGGTTATACGTGCCATGGCCCTCGGAGAGATACGCCTGTCGGATTGGTGGCGCGTTATGCGCCGAGAAGTTCAGGCCGGATTTGCGCTGGGGATAGTGTTGGCGATGATTGGCGTCGTCCGGATTATTATGTGGCATGCATTATCGGGCGCGTACGAGCAGTATGCGGTTGAACTTGCCGTTACCATCGGAGTGAGCCTCGTCGGGGTGGTCCTGTGGGGGAGTTTGTCAGGGGCTCTGCTCCCGTTTGTCTTGCGCGCGAGTGGACTGGACCCGGCCAGTGCATCGGCGCCATTCGTCGCCACGCTGGTGGACGTAAGTGGTTTGATTATCTACTTCGGTGTTGCAGGCATTATCCTGCGCGGCACATTACTCTAAGCACTATACGCATACACATTCGCGCATGCGTGCCGGCACAACCAACCCGCTGGAACTCATACAGTCTCTACGTGCGCAAGTGCTTGCGGACGCACTCTTCGGCACTCAGCGACGTAGCGCCCTTTAAATAGTCTATATACGAGCGATGCTGATCGTCGAGAGTGGCATCATCGAGATGGTCCGTCTTCGCGCGGTACATGATCGTAAACAGGAAGAAAGGCACGGCAATCCGCTTAAGGGCAACTATCAGCCATGTGTTGGCGGAAACCTCCCACAGCTTTTGGTGAAAAGCAAGATCCTCGCGAGCGCTGGTCCGGAGGTCTGCGTTATAGGTTGCGATCAGACGTTCGGCGGAGGCCTCGAGTTCCGAAATGTCGGAGGCGGTGGCCTTCGTTTTGGCCAACTCTAGGGCTAATGCCTCCAGAGGGACTCGAACCTTGACCATGGCACACCGGTCCTCCGGTCCGAGTGTTAGAACAGCAAAGCCCCTGTTTTGGTTATGGACGACCAAGCCTTCTTGCTCCAAAACCAACAAAGCCTCTCGAACGGGACCACGGCTTACTCCCATCTGGGCGGCGAGCGACGGCTCAGACAGGCTCTCACCCGGCTGAAAGCTGCCTTCCAGCAGTGCATTACGCAGGGCATCTACGGCCGAAACGCGAATCGCAGCCGACCGTGAAGCTGGAAGAACACCACTCTCGGGCGCGACGAATACCGGTAAGAATTCGACATCGAAGAACACAACTTTGGCCGGTAGCTCACGAGGGCTGGCTGCTGAGTGTGGATGCGGTACGCGAATTTAAAATCCAGGTAGGCCAGTATTCCGCCGAATACGGCGCGGGCGGAGGCGCAGTGATCAATGTGGTCACGCGCGGGGGAACGAACGACTTTCACGGAACGGCGTTCGAGTTCGTGCGCAACGACATGTTCGATGCGCGCAACACATTCCTGACACGCGTCTCAAACGATCAATGCGCTGCGGCGCAATCAATTCGGTGTCTCGGTAGGTGGACCGGTGGTGATTCCAAAGCTGTATAACGGAAAGGACCGCACGTTCATCTTCGGCAACTTCGACCTGGTCCGGCAACGGACGGCTTCCCTTCGCTGCAGCGTTGTCCCTACAGAAGCGCAAAGGGCCGGCAATCTCACCGGCCTGAACCAGATTATTGACCCTTTCAATGCCGGCAATCCGTTTCCGAACAACACGATACCGCCCAGCCGCATCGATCCGATCAGCACGAAAGTGGTGCAGTGGTTTCCGCTACCGAACAGTGGAGGCGGTCCGCAGAACTATTCCAATAATTTCTCCGGGCAGTCAGACCAGGACACATGGCTGCTGCGAGGAGACCACCGAATCCAAACGGACACGATTTCATGGCGCGATATGCTGACCAGAAACTGTACAGCTTCAGTCCCGGCGCGGTCTCAACCTTCGGTGGCGGCATCGCGGAACCTACGATTCGAGGCGTCGCATGTTCGTTGACAAGTACGTTATCGCCGGCGCTAGTTAACGAATTCCGGTTCGGCTACTCCTTTATCGAAAACCGCTTCGCCGGGCAGAATGCCGGTAATCCTCTGGCATACGACGCGGGAGTCCCGTTCGCATACAAAGATGGTGAACTCGCCGGCGCTCCTTCGACCATCGCATTCCAGCGCACGACCATAGGGAATATCGTCGAATCCCAGATCCAGCGCTTCACGAATGAGACCCGGCAGTTCTATGACTCCGTCACGCTGATCCGGGGAACGCACAACTGGAAAATTCGGGGGTGATTTCAAGCGAATCGCGTCGGATGTAATCGGCGCGATAAACGCGAATGGAACTACACCTTCTCCGGCGACATCACGGGTGACGGCTTCGGTGATTTTCTCCTCGGGTACTCCGCTATCGAGCCGGACTCAGATTCGGCCGAACCTGGAATCTAGGTTCCGGCGGAACATGTTCGGCTTCTACGTCCTCGACGACTGGAAGGTGAGCGCGAACCTAACGATCAATATTGGCCTGCGGTACGAGTACAATTCGCCTCCGCGTGAACTAGACGGCCGCACCACGCAGTTCGATCCCACTCTAGGCGGTGGAGCAGGTGGACTCCGGTACGCCGCTCAGAACACAGAGGCTGTTCCGTTTTATCAGCAGTACCGGCCAGACCTGGCCGTTGCACTACTGGACCGGGAGACTTTCTCGCTGCCGGACAAGAACAAATTCGCCCCCAGATTCGGTTTTGCGTGGCGCCCGGGATCGAAGCTAGTGGTGCGCGGAGGCTACGGTTGGTATTACTCGTCCGCGCAGTGGAACAACCTGGCCCAGAACTCGACCACTGCGCCTCCGGCGCAGATTACCTCGGACCTGCGCACTTCAGACGTCAAGAATCCCGACCTGAAATATGACGGCATCGTCGGCCAGCCGCTGACTCCAAGCGTTTCGACGGCTCCGATCGGCGTGATCACAAGTCTCGAAGGCCAGATGCTCGACGGCTACACCCAACAGTGGAGCATGAGTGTCGCCCGCACCATCGGCAGCAACCTGGTATTCGAGGCGCAGTACCTGGGATCGAAGTCCACACACTTGGAACATGTGAACGAATACAACGACACTGACGGACCAGGATCCACGTCGGTTGCGAGCCGCGTACATTTCCCCAAGTGGAACCGGGTCCTCGGTTTCTCGAGCGGCGCGACGGCGAATTACAATGCTCTCATCCTGAACGCGGAAAAGCGCTTCTCTGACGGGCTCAGCTTCCGTGGTTCTTATACCTACGGCAAGGCAATGGGCGGCAACAACTCACGGGCCGCACAAGGCAATGTTTCCGTTCCGCAGTTCTCGCGCAACCTAAGCCTGGAGACCGGGCGCACAACCGACGATGTCACGCAGCGTTTTGTCGCTAGTTACAACTGGGAACTGCCCGTCGGTCGGGGCCGGCAGTTCGGCTCATCGATGTCTGCGGTTTTGCACGCTATCGTCGGAGACATCTCGCTCAGCGGCATTGTAACTGCGCAGACGGGTTTGCCGTACACTCCCGGCATCAGTACCGGGAATTGCAACAACGGTTTCAGTAATTCCTGCCGCCCCGACATGATTGCGCCTTCTTCCTCGGCGGAAACGGACGGGACACCCCCGCTTCAATCGCGATGCTTTTGATTTCCCACTCAACACCAGAGTTCACCCGTCGCAACCGCAGAGACTGGGAAATGCCGGGATCAATATATGGAGAATCCGGGCTCTTTCTTCTGGGACATGTCTCTGGCAAAGAACTGGAAACTGCACGAACGGGCCCGTCTGGAGTTTCGCTGGGAGACGTTCAACACCCTGAATCATCCGAATTACTACATCAATCAGTTCGATCCGAGCAGCGCCAATTTCGGGCGTGCGTTCTCGCTGAATGGCGGTCCGCGCATCCAACAGCTCGGGCTGAAATTGTACTGGCAATCGCTTGCGCCGTGAATCAAAATGATAAAACAAACTCTTTGCGTGATCCTGACGGGAGCCGCGATGTGCCACGGGGCCGGCGATGCGCAGCACGTAGAAGGTTTGCGCGCGTGCTCTTCGCACATAACGATCACGCTTCTGCCACCGTGCCAGAATGCGCGTGACTTTCGTGGAACCTCGCGAGCTTACATGACCGGAGCGTCGTGGCGCCAGGTCAAGTGAAGGATAACCGCCTTGAATGGGAGACAGCGGCTCCTCCAGCAAAAAAGGATACGGTATTCACGTTTGTTGGAGCATCTTCGCCGCTTCCGCCTGCGATCGCGCGCGGTCCGGAAGTGAAGCTATATGTGAACGGAGAGTATGCTCTGACATTTTCGATCGGACTCCAGCGTGAATGGGAGTGGCGCGGCAGTTCCGTGCGTATGCGATATCGGCCGGTGAGAAATGAATGGACGTCATGGGGCCGGCAGCGGCAATTCGAACTCGAAGGCAACAGCGGAATTTACGAACTTGTCGTCCCGGCCGCACAGGTTACGGAAGGCCAACCGGTGCGCGTGACGGTGGTCATGCAGCCGCACCCGAGATGGCCCAACGGCTGGTTCATGGTTAAGGACCGTCGCGATGCTCTGGACAAGAGTCCGGAAGAACTGCGACAGGAGGTCGACCAGTTACACACCGACGTGAACCGTCTAGTGAACTCGTTCACGTTCTTATGACACGGCAGTATCCGGAGCTCTCGGGCCAGGAGAAGTTCGAGCACTTTCCGATCTACACGGATGGATACCGTCACCTGCATCCGGCAGACATGATCCCGCTGAAAGATGGCTCTGTCTTGCTGACCGCTCGCGAGGCAACCGAGCATGTCGCCCGGGACGGAGACATTGTAGTACTCCGCTCAGAAAATAATGTCCGCAAATGGACAAAAGCATCGCGATTCGGCGTCCCTGATTTGGACGAGCGCGAAGCTTGTGGCGTTCAACTGCCGGACGGCACGATTCTTCTGGCCGTGTTTTACAACGCGCTTTATCGCCAGGATGGAGAATACGAGCAAAAGTGGAAGAGCACGGTCAACCTCGGAGCGGGCAAGCAATACCTCGGGTTTCTACGTAATTACCTCGAAAGACCGCGGGACAACGTGGAGCAAGCCGCATTTCATCTCGACAGAAGGGATGCCGTTTTTCTGACACGGAAGGGCCCGCGGACGCTCCACTGTTGATGCCCGATGGGTCGCTGTTGCTTTCGCTAATTGGTTACAACATGCACGGAGATAAGACGGATCACGCGTCCGTGCTGCTGAAGTCGATCGACAATGGAACCACATGGGCCTATATTTCAACCATCGCGGATGATCCAGGCGGAAAACTGGGACATTTCGACGAGCCCGGCGTGCTGCGATTGAAGTCCGGCGATCTTTTGGCAGCCATGCGCAATACGACGGGCTATATCTGGACCGCGAAGTCGAAAGACAATGGATTGACCTGGAGCAAGCCGAAGCGCTCCGCCATGACCGGACACCCCGCCGACCTGATTCAGCTCGCCGACGGCCGCGTGGTGTGCACGTACGGTATGCGCGAACCGCATCACGGCACGCCTGGAGGAATCCGGGCTAGCTTCAGCAGGGATGAAGGTGAGACGTGGGACCTCGACAGTGACGTACACATCCGCCAGGATCTATTGAATTGGGATATCGGCTATCCCGAATCGCGCCAGTTACCCGATGGACGAGTGTTGACGATCTACTATTACAATCTGCTCGGCCGCTACTACATCGGGGGGAGCATCTGGACACCCTGAGCGCATTCTGATCTTCTTGAGTGGGAACGGGCATTCGGTTGCGCAACGGCCACTACTCTGATCGTCAACAATTGTTGATAATCTAGGTGTATGGGTAAGCCAACCGATCTTGCACACGGCAATACTCTCGAGA